>CAWJWP010000014.1:0-69257 GCA_963846495.1 Thermoanaerobaculia bacterium
AGCGCCAGCCGAAGGCGGTGGCCGTCGAGGCCGGTCGCTCCGGCCGCTGATCCAACGGCGGCGCAAGATAAGCGTCGCCGCGGATCATGCCGGTGAGATAGCCGCGGCGATAGTCGCGGTCGTCGAGGTCGGGCGGTGACGCGAAGCGGCCGGTGCCCATCAACGAGTTGTGGACGGTGAGGTGGGCGCGCGGCGGTCTTCCTTGCGCGGCGGGCTCGACGAACTTCCAGCCGCGATCGGTGAGGAAGCGATGGTCGCCGCCGGCGATCAACCGGGTGCCGTCGGCGAGCTCGATGGCATACGCGGGCTTGCGCGTCTCCCAGTGCGCCAGCACGCGCGTCCGTACGTAGCGGCGATAGCGGCCGTCTCTGCGCGTGCCGTAGATCTCGTCGCCCACGCGCACCGCGCGCAGCGGGCGAGTCGTGCCGTCGCCCATCAGGATCGGCGTGTCGCCGGACAGGCAATATACGCATCCGTGCTCGCAGCCGCGATAGGGGTTGATCGACGTCTCGAAGCCGATGTCAGGGCTGTCGTTGCGGGCGATGATCGATTTCGAGTTGTCGGCGAGCAGCTGCGTCGGCACCTTGTCGGGGCCGGGCTCCTCGCGCTCGACGAGCAGCGGCTCGAAGCGGTTGACGGGGTTGCTGGCGGCGCCGCGACCGCGAGGAGCGTGCGCGTGAGGGGCTTTGGCGGCCATGCTGGCAAGGTAGCGTAAAGAAGGCGTAAATACAAGACAATCGACCGCACCGCTCTGTCTGCAAAGTTGCTCCTGCGCGGAGACCAGCCGTTCTAGTCGGGGAAGGGCAGAGCCAACTGCTGACGGGGCGCGGCTTTCGCGGTCGCGGCTGCCGCTGCGGGCCGGGGCTTGTCCGGCGCGAGCGCCTCGGCGATTCCCGACCAGCGCTCCACGGCGCGGGCGATTGCCTGGTCGAGCCGCTCGCTGGTGCCGATGACGACGACCGAACGGCGCGCTCGCGTCACCGCCGTGTAAAGCAGCTCGCGGGTGAGGAGCCGCGTCTCCGCGGTCGGCATGATCAGCGCCACCGAGTCGTGCTCTGACCCTTGGGCTTTGTGGACGGTGCTCGCCCACGCGGGCTCGAGGTGAGCGCGCAGGGCGCCGAGCGGAACGGCGCGAAACGCGCCAGCTCCGCCGGACGCGCCGGATGCGCGTAGCACCGCCATCAGCGCCGGCGCGCCGCCTTCCGCGGCGACGGCGAGGACGATCCCCTGGTCGCCGTTGTAGAGGTTGCGGCGGTAGTCGTTGCGCATCACCAGGACCGGCTCGCCGACGAGTGGCTGATCGGCGTCGCGAGCGCTACCTCGCATCGACGCGCGGCCGAGCGCCTGCATCAGCATGGCGCGGAACCATTCGTTGAGCGCTGCCACTCCCGTGCCGCCGGACCAGCCGCGGGTCGGGGTGAGGAGACGCGAGGACTCCTGGTGCGCGAAGAGAGCTTCGAGGTCAGTTCCCTGCGCTGCGTCGATGAAGCCGTCGCGCGCTTCCCACGTGCGCGCGACGAGCTCGGCCCAGCGCGGCAGCTGCTCCAGTCGGCGCTGCCACCAACGGTGGAGGAACGTCGACAGCGTTGCCGGTGGCGAGAGCAGGAGCTCGGCGCCGGTGAAGGCGAGCTCGTCGGTCGAGCTGCGCACGACGAGCGACGGCGCCGCCATGGACACGCCAGCCGCTGGCATCCGAGCCGGGCTTGAGCATCTCGCGCGGCCCCGTCGTCGCCGGTGGCAATCGTCTTCGCGAACGCGAGGATCGCGCTGCCCGCGGGATCGCTGGGATCCATGCGCCAGCTGCGCGTGAGCCGCGCCACGCGGTCGGTTCCCTCGGCCGCCTGCACGAGGTCGCGAAACACGGCGCCCGCTTCGACCGACGGCAGCTGCTGCGCGTCGCCGAGGAGCACCAGCCGGCCGCCGGCGGGCAGCGAGCGGAGGAGGCGCTCGGCGAGGACGAGGTCGAGCATCGAGCTTTCGTCCACGAGCACCAGCCGCTCGGCGAGCGGATTACGCTCGTGACGCAGGAAGCGCTCGCCGGTGGGGGAGTAGGAGAGCAGGCGGTGCAACGTCGAGGCGGCGAGCGGCTCGGCGAGGAGGCGCCGGTCGGCGTCCGCAGGATCGGCGACGCCGACGATCGCGGCGCGTAGTGAGCCTTGCAGGCGATCGGCCGCTTTGCCTGTCGGCGCCGCCAGCGCGATCTCGCCCAGGGCCGGCTCGCCGATCCGCGCGACGACGCGCAGCAGCGCGGCGACGATCCAGGTCTTGCCGGTGCCCGGGCCGCCGGTGACCGCGGTGATACGGCCACTGAGCGCGGCGCGCACAGCGCCTTCCTGCTCCTCCGTTAGCTGCACCGGACGGCCCGCGCGATCATGCGCCGGGCGTTCACGCAGATCCGCGAGCGCCGCGTCGAGGGCACACGAGTCGACGACGGCGGGCGCGGCGAGCAGCTCGCGCAGGCGAGTTACGACCCGGCGTTCGAGCTGCCAGAGACGGTGCGCGTAGAGATGGCCGTCGACGCAGAGCAGCGGCCGGTAATCGCCTCGCGCTGGTTCCCCGTCGAGCTGGACCGGGCTTCCTGCACTCGGCATGGTGTCGAGGCCGGCGACGCCGTCTGTGCGCAGCGCTCCATTCGACTCGCGCTTCGCGCTGCCTTCGATCCCGCCGATGAGCGAGCCCAGCCGTGGCTCATCTGCGATCGCCGCCGCGAGCAGTGAGCTTGCCGTCCGCTGGTCCTCCGCCTTGGCGCCCAAGGCGGCGAGCAACCGCGGCAGCGGGCCTTCCGCCGTGAGCGGCGCGAGCGGCACGCGTGTGCTGCCGTCGCGCTGCGCCGCCAGCACCGCGAGCGCCACCAGCAGCAGCGCTCGCCTTTCCTTTGCCGTGGCGTCCGGCAACAACTGCGCGATCTCCCACGCCAAGTGCACGAGCTCGGGGCCGAGGTCTTGCGCCGCAGCGGCGTCGACGACGTCAGGTGGAAACGGCGCCGCCACGCCGCTCTCTCCGCGGCGATCGACCGCGAGCGCGACGCCCAGCGCGCCGTAAGGGCTCCACCCTCCGCTCACGCCGCACCCCAATCGGTGCGCTCGTGGAGCTCGCGCTCCCAGCGGCGCAGCTCGTCCCAGCTCGGGCGCGCGAAGTAGACGCCGGCGCCGCCCGGCCCATGTTCTCGCTGCGCTCGACCGTCGCGCTCCCGCGCGCCCGCCGCCATGGGTCCCTCCATGCCGCGCAGGAAGCAGTAGAGGAGCCCGCCGAAGCGCTCCGCGTGGTCGCCGGCGCCGCCGAGCGTCAGCAGCCGCAGCACGCCGAGCGAGTAGAGCTGCGCCTGCAGCTCGTAGTGCGCCGCGACGTGGCGGCGGATCGAGTCGGCGTCCCATGCCGCCAGGCGATCGCTCTTCCAGTCGACGAAGTAGGTGCGCCCCTCGTGCTCGAACACCAGGTCGACGACGCCCTGCACGAAGCCGCGGCCGGCTCTGAAGGCGAGCGCCGCGTCGTCATCCACGACCGCGCCGAGCCGGGGGTGCGCACTCTCGGGGATCGGAAAGACCAGCTCCATCTCGACCGCGCGCCGCTCGACGTCGCAAAGGCCATGCGGCAGCGCTAGGCCGTCCGCGTGAAGCGGCGTGCGCAGCGCGTTCCACACCAGCCGCGCGGCAAGAGGCACGGCATCCTCGTCGAACGCCAGTTGGTCGGCGATGTGGCGCATCGTCTCGACGACGTCGCGGCGCGACAGCCACTCCTCCATGTCGCCGCTCGCGCGCACCGTCGTCGGATCGAGCTCTTCGAGTAAGCGATGGAGGAAGATGCCGGTGCCGCGACCGCCCGGCAGCTCATCGCCACTCGCCGGACTCGGCACAACCAGCGCGGGCTCCGCTGCCACTTCTTCCGCAGCGGCCGCGACGGCCACCTCGACTTCGGCGACTTCTGCCGCCACGTCTTCGAGCGCTCCCGCCGCCCCCACCTCCACCTCGACATCCGCGGCCGCCGCCGCCTCCTGCCCACGCTTGATCCGCGTGTATGAGGTCAAGATCCGCCCCGCGTGCGCGCGCCGCAGCGCCGCCAGTCGCGGCCCGACGTCATTCCGCGCCGCCAGCAGCGCCGCATCGGGCCGCCACCGCAGCGGCGGCTCCTCGTCCTCGAGCTCCTCGGCCGCGCACTCCACCTCGCGCCGCTCGAACAGGTCGGGCCGCTCCGCCGTAGCCAGTGCCAGGCGATCCTGCACCAGCCGCCACGGGCTCCTGCCGCCCTTCGCGGCGCCCGCATCCGGCAGGTACAACCGGCACCGCGCCCGCGTCAGCGCCACGTAGTAGAGCCGCTCCGACTCCTGCCGTTCTTCCTCGGCGATGGCGGCGGCGATCTCGCCCATCGGCTCCTTGCCGAGGTGGAGGCGGCGCTCGTCGTCGCGGTGGTAGACGCGCAGCGACTCGCCGACGACGGGCGGCGAGCCGCCGAGCCCGGCGACGAAGACGACCGGCGCCTGCAGCCCCTTCGCCTTGTGCATGGTGAGCAGCTGCACGGCGTCGCGCGCCGCTTCGAGGCGCTGCACGTCGGCCTCCATCCCCGGCGGTGCGCTGCGCTCGCCGATCCACGAGCGCAACCGCATCGCCAGCTCGCCGGCGTCCGACGGCGAGCGGTGGGCCTCGGCGAGCAGCAGGTCGAAGACGTGTTGGTAGTCGGTGAGCTCGCGCTCGCCCTGGTGGGTGGCGAGGAGCCGGCGCACGAGGCCGCTCTCGCGCAGCACGGCACGGAAGAGGGCCGGGTAGCGGCGCCGCTCCGCCAGCTCCGCCCAGCCGAGGAGCCGCGCCACCAGCGGATGCGTCTCCGGCAGCTCGCGGCAGGCGGCGAGGTCGGCGAGCGGCACGCCGAAGAACGGGGTGAGGAAGGCGGCGAGCCGCGCCGCGGCGTCCTCAGGCGCCGCCAGCGCCGAGAGCAGCCGCCGCACGTGCTCGGCCTCGGGCGTGGCGAGCAGCCCCTCCTGGCCGAAGAGCACGTGCGGCACGCCGGCGGCGCGCAGCGCGTCGGCGATCTCCTTGGCGCCGGAACGGGCGCGCGCCAGCACCATCAGGTCCGCGTAGCACAGCGGCCGCTCACCGTGGCCGTCGTCGACGCGCGCGCCGCTGGCGATGAGGAGCTGCGCTTCCTCGGCAATGAAGGCGGCGAAGCCGGCGCGCGATTCCGCCGCCCGCGGCGGCGCACCGCGCCGGCGCAGCTGCACGACGACGACCGGCGCGAGCGGTTGCCCCTCGTCGTCGCGAAAGGCCAGCCGCGGGTTCCCCGCCACCGCCGGCGTCGGGTGCGCCAGCTCGCCGCTGAAGAAGTCGCCGGCGAAGATGCGGTTGCAAGCTTCGACCAGCGGCGCCGTCGAGCGGTAGTTGGCGCGCAGCTCGACCCGCGCCCCGCCGGCTTCCTGTACGCGCCGCCGTGCCTGCAGGTAGGTGTGCACGTCGGCATTCCGGAAACCGTAGATCGCCTGCTTCGGATCGCCGATGAGGAACAAGCGGTGCTCGCCGCCGCTCTCGAAGAACAGCGTGCGGAAGACGTCCCACTGCACCTCGTCGGTGTCCTGGAACTCGTCGATGAGCGCCACCTGCCAGCGCTCGCGCAGCGCGGCCACCAGGCCCGGGTCGGCGTGCGGGCCGCACACCGCCTCGCGCACGTGCAGCAACATGTCGTCGAAGTCGTAGAGGCCGAGGCTGCGCTTCTGGTCGTGGAGCCACGCGCCCACCGCCTCGCGCAGCCCGCCGACGAGAGCGGCGAGAGGCGGGGCGGCGCGGTCGGCGAGGTCGTCGAGCGCTTGCAGCGCGGCGGCCGCTTGCGGATCGCCGGCGACGAGCGTGGCGCCGGCACCTTCGACGAGCGGACGCGAACCCGCACTGCCGCGCTTCGTATCGCCGCCACTGGCGAGCGCCGCCAGTCCCTTGCGCAGAGCCTCCCATCGCGTCGGCCGCTCGCCTCTCCCCTTCGGCTTGTCGCGCCCCCACGCGCGCAACGCATCGCCGAACGCGACGGGGTCGCCGCCGGCTAGGAAGGCGGCAATCATCGGCCGTGGGTCGTGCTCGGCGCGGGCGCTCAACGCGACGTCGGCAGCGTGCAGCGCTCGCGACAGCAGCGCATCGCCGCAAGCCACGGCGAACGCAATCGCCGCGTCGCGCAGCGCCTCGGGGTTCCAGCGCGGCGTCAGCTCGCCGCGCTGGCGCAGCGACTCCGCCACCAACTCCTGCAGCTTGTCGAGGCTGTTGCCTTCGCGCAGCCAGGCGAGCAGCGGCTCGCGCAGCGCGCCGCCGCTGCCCAGCTCGTGCGCCAGCACGACCCGGAAGCCGCGCGCGAAGGTCTCCCGGCCGTCGACGAGCCGCTGCTCGAAGAGCCGCTTGTGGGCGAAGGAGTGCTCGGTGAGCACTCGCTGGCAGAAGCCGTGGATGGTCGACAGCGTGGCGGCGTCGAAGCGCGCCACCGCCGAGGCCAGAGTGCGGCGCGCCTCCTCGTCGAGGCGCCAGCCGGGCTCGCCATCGACCGCCGCAGTCACCTCGCCGGCGGCGAGCTGGCGCAGCTTGCCGCGCACGCGCTCGCGCAGCTCCTCGGTGGCCTTCTCGGTGAAGGTGACGACGAGCATGCGCTCGACCGGGATGCCGCGTTCGAGCAGCAGGTCGACGACGAGGTGCTCGAGCACGAAGGTCTTGCCGGTGCCGGCGCTCGCCTCGAGCACCACGTGACCGTGGCGCGGGATCTCGCCGAGCACCGCCGGCCGCGCGGCGAGCAGCGGCGGCGCGAGCAGCGGCGCGGTCACGCCGCGGCCCCGGGACCTGCGAACGCGGGCGTGGCGGAGCGGTTCCCCGCGAGCTCCCACCGCGTGCCCAGGACGGCGAAGAAGAGCCCGAACCGGCGGGCCAGGATCTCGTTGACGCGAGCGGCCGGCGGTGGCGCGTAGCGCGACGGATCGGGTACCGGCCCCCAGCGCGAGGAGCAGGCGACGCGGTCGGTGGTGATGCGCCGCACGGCTTCGGCGCGCACCTTGCGCGCGTCGAGCGGCGGCCGCCAGCCACCGTCGCGGAAGACGTGGAAGATCGCCTCGCATGGCAGCAGGTAGTCATGGACGCCGGCGAGGAGATCGCTCACGAGCGTCGCGAGGTAGGCGAGCGCGTCCTCGCGCCGCAGCGGGTGGAGGTCGTAGCGCACCTGGCTCGTGCCGCCGGCGTCGCGGCGCAGCAATACCACCTGCCGCTTCATGCCGGCGAGGGTGCCGCTGGCGGCGAGCAGCAGGTGATCACAGAAGCCGCGCAACGCCAGGCGCAGCTCGCGCACCGGCGATTCCTGCGGGTCGTCCTTGGGTCCGCCGGGGTCGCAGACGACGCTGGCGCGGCGGCCGTCGAGGAGCAGCTCGCTGCGGCCGTCGAGCTCGCACAGGACGGCGCCGTCGGCGGCGGCTAGGCGCAGCGCCGGCAGCAGCTCGTCGACGTCCTCGAGCTCGTGGGCGCGGCCGAGACGCAGCCGCTCGCCGCGGCCGCGCGCGGCGAGGTCGGCGATCGAGGCGTGCCAGCCGGCGAGCAACTCGCCGTGGAGAGCGCGCTCGACCTCGCCCAGCGCGCCGGTGGGCACCTTGCCGCCGAGCTCGCGCGGGCGCGCCAGCGCGGCGTAGGCGGCGCGCGGCTCCTCGCCGCGGCGGAGCGAGCGGGCGAAGGCATCGCGCAGGAGAATCGTCTCGACGAGCCGCGAGCTGCGCAGGCTCTCGTCCTCGACCTCGGCCGGGTCCTCGTCGTCGTCGCGCTCGAGGCCGAGGAGCGCCTTCGCCGAGCCCTGCATGGGGCATTCGAGGAAGCTGCGCAGGGTGCTGAGAGTGAGGTGGCGTGGCGCCACCTTGACGCCGCCGTAGGGTGCGCTCTGCGCACCATCCGGACGGTGCGCAGAGCGCACCCTACCCGTTGGGGACGGCGCGTTCGTAGCGAGCGCGTCCGTGACGAGCGCCTCGGTGCTCGCGCCCGCCGTCGCGAGGCTCGGCACTCCGAGAAACCGCGCCAGCGGCTCCCAGCTCACCGCCGGCAGCTCGCGCCGCAGCGTTGCCAGCACGTCGCTCGTCGTCTCCGGCAGCGCCGCGCGCAGCTGCTCGCCGAGCTGCCGCGCCGCGGCCTCTTCGCGCGCGCCGGGCGCCACCGTGAACGCCGCTTCGTCCCACCGCCGCGCCGGCACCTCCTCGATCAGCCGCTCGACGCCGTCGCGCCCGACGTAGCCGCGCTCGAGCACGTCGAGCAGCTCCTGGACGACGCTCGACGGCCGCAGCCGCTCTCCCGTGCGCTCGTCGCGGCTGACGTAGGACAGCACCAGCCGCTCGCGCGCCGAGAGCAGAGTCTCCAAGAACAGATAGCGGTCACGCTCCGCCGGTGTCACGTCGCCGGCGCGCCGCGCCGCCGCCCGCAGGTCGAGTGCGTCGCGCCGGTTGGCGGCCGGGAACTCGCCCTCGCCGAGGCCGACGACGAAGACGACGCGAAACGGGATGGCGCGCATCGGCAGCAGCGTCGACACCGCGACTCCCTCGCCGAGCCCGCGGCCGCGCCCGACGGTGAGCTCCGCAAGCGCCGCCGAGGCGAGCTCGCAGGCGACGCGGCCGGCCATCGGCACGCCGCCGACGTCGGCGCGCTCGAGCACCTCGAGCGCCGCGAGGCAGCGCAGGAGGTCGGCCTCCTCGTCCTCGCCAGGGCTGAGGTACGCCTTGAACAGCTCGCGCAGCACTGCGGCCCACTCGGCGAGCGGGCGCTGCTCGTCGCGCAGCCGGCGGCAGTCGGCGATCAGCGACCGCCCGAGCAGCGCGAAGCGCGCCGCCGACTCGAGCTGCCCCGCGGCCACGTCGGCAACCAGCACCTCGCCGCCGTCGGCCGCATGCCACAGCCGCTCCTCGCCGGTGCGCGGGCCCGCCATGAACGCGCCGAGCGCGAGACGCCGCAGCCCCTGGTCCCACGACAGTAAATCCTCGCCGACGTAAGTGCCGGCGAGATCCTCGCGCGAGGCGCCGTGGAAGATGCCGAGCTCGGCGGCGAGCCGCGCCCACGCCGCGGGATCGACGTCGGAGTAACGGCCGCGCACGGCCGGGTGAAGCATCACGCGCAGCATCTCGGCGCGCGAGAAGCGGCCGAAGGGCAGCGCGAGCAGCAGCCGCGCCGCCTCGGCGACGCGGCGCTCGCCCGCGAACGGCAGGTCGGCGACGTTGCAGGGGATGCCGTGGTACTCGGCGAAGGTCGCCTGCACCTGCGGCAGGTAGAGGTCGCGCGCGCCGGCGTTGACGATGACGGCGATGTCGCTCCAGCGCAGGGGCTCGGCGGCGCCTGCGCTCGCGGCCACCAGCTCCCAGATGGCGTCGGCGACGGCCTCGACCTCGCGCCGCGCGTCGGGGCAGGCGAGGAGGCGGATGCTGCCGTCGCCCACCCCGTCGGCGCGCGGCGCGCGCTCGCCGGTGGCGGCGCGCCGCAGCACATCGCCCTGGACGGCGGCGAGCAGCGTCGCGCCGGCCGTCTCGTCGGGCTCGGCGAAGCGGCCGTCGAAGTCGCACTCGGTCAAGTCGTCGAGCAGCCGCACGTGCTCGCGGCCGGGCCGTCCCCAGTAGCGCAGCGGCAGGTTCTCGGTGTCCTGGAAGAGGCCGTAGGGATCTTCTTCGGGCGGCGGCAGCGGCCCGGGATACTGCTGCTGGCGCCGCCGCAGCTCGCGCGTCGTCTCGACGTCATCCCACAGCTCGCGGCAGGGATTCAGGGTGAAGAGCCAGAGCTCGCGTGTCTCGGCGAGCCGGTGGAAGAGCTGCTGGAAGGCGCGGGCGACGTAGGAGACGCCGAAGACGTGCAGCGGGGGCAGTGGCCTGCCGTCGTGCTCGCTCGGCAGCTGCAGCGAGCCGTCGACGAGCTCCGCCAGCGACACCCACCGCCCGCGCTGCTCGCCGTCCGCCGGCGGATGCCGCTCCAGCCAGCCGCCGCGGCCGGCGACGGCGAGCCAGAGCGCCCGCTGCCAGGTCTCGAGCGCTTTGAGGTGTCCCTCGCGCAGCGTCGGACCCGCGGCCCACGCCGCCAGCATCTCCGGCCGCGAGTAGGTGTACTCCTCGAAGAGCCGCGCCAGCCGGCCGGCGAGCTGCACCCGCCGCAGCGCCACGCCGTCGGCGTCGGGCGCCTCGAGGTAGTCGCGGACCGGTTGCAGCGCCGGCGCCGCGGGCACGCGCTCGTCGTGGAGCAGCGCCAGGAGGCCGCCGCGCAGCGCCTCGGCGTCGACGAGCCGGCTGCCGGGCGCCGCCTCGCGCACCAGCTCGCCGACGAAGCGCTCCAGCCGCCGGAAGCGCAGGTTGGCGGCGACGCCCAGCCGCTCGGCGAGCCCGAGCCGCACCACCTGCTCGAGGTTGCGGTTGGGCACCACCAGCTCGACCGGCTCGAGCGGATGGGCACCGGCGCGGCGCCGCGCGCGCATCGCCTCGGCCAGTCCCCCGAGCAGCTCCTCGGTGCGGTTGGAATAGACCAGCCGGATCATCGCGAGCAGTGGAGCGATGGTAGCAGCCGGCTCGTCGCCAGCCGGAACAACTACGAGGCCGAGCCAGAGGCGAGGGCTCATGTCGCTAGCTGAGGCCGGACTCTCGGCCTCAGCCATGCAACTGGCTGTTCGGGTAGAGTTTGCGGTTACCGAGCCGCCGCGCGATGGCCGCCCACGTCTCTCCTCACGCCGAGTCGTCGCTGCCGATCAGCGACTTCGTCGACTTCCCGTCCAAGGAGGAGATCGTCGACCGCCTGCTCACCGTCGACGAGTCGCCGCGCCTCGTCCGCCTCTACGAGACGATCGGCGAGCGGCTGGCGGGCAAGAACTACGAGCGCTCGGCCTCCGCCTTCATCCTCATCGAGATGCTCTACGACTTCGAGGAGGTGGTGGGCGGCGACATGAGCTACCTGCTGCCGCGCTCGATCTTCACCCTGACCGGCGACCGCGACCTCGCCCTGTCGGCGCTCGGCGCCTTCAACGAGATCAAGGACGCCATCGTCCTCCACGGGCCGGCGCTCGAGCCCAAGGCCGAGACCAAGGCAGAGGCCAGGCCGGCCGTGCCGTCCGCTCCGTCGCCGGCTCCGGCAGCCGCGCCGTCGGCTCACGCCCGCAAACCCACCGAAACGGACCAGATGATGCACAAGCTCCAGCTCGCCCAGAAGGCGCTCGTCGACCTCGGTCTCAACACCCGGGTCTCCATCGACCTGGCGATGCGGCGGCCGAGCCGCGACCGGGTGAGCCGCACGCTGCAGGACATCACCGCGCTCCGCGGCGCCATGCGCCGCTTCGAGGAACTGCTGTCGCAGGCCGAGCTGCAGGTGCTCGAGGCCGCCGGCGTGCTGTGGGAAGGCACCGCCGAGCCGGCGGACGAAGAAGACGCCTAAGGCGAGCCGCGTAGCTCGCCGAGCTGCTCCGGGCGCGGCCAGCCCCAGATCATTGCCACCACCGCCAGCGCCGCCAGCGCGTAGCACCAGTTCGGCTCGTTGGTGAGCAAGGTCAGCATCAGGCCGACGATCGCCGCGCCCTCGCGCAGCATGAAGGCGAGGAGGGTGGCGAGGCGGAAGTTCTCGAGCACGGTGGCGCTGCGCTCGGCGGAGCGCACGGCCACCGTGCCGCGCTCGACCATCTTGCGGTGGACGATCGGCGCCGCGAAGAGCAGCGCGATCCCCACCGCGGCACCGAGGTAGACGAGCACCTGCGGCAGCGGCGGGCCCACCTGTCCGAACGCTCCGGGGCCGGCGGCGACGAACCAGGCGACGGCCGCCAGCGCGACGACGCTCGCCACCATGCCGGTGCAGACGACGTTGAGGAACCGCAGCGCCTCCTCGGCGCCACCACGGGTCTCGTCCACCGCGACCATCGCCACCTCCTGCTGATTGTCGAGGCTCGATTTGTGCGCCGCGTAGTCTACCCGCAAGGGCTTCATCCTGTGCCGCCGCGGCAGGTTTGTTGACGCAGCGTCTAGAGCTGGCCGGTGGGCGGGCTCGCGATCGGTGCGGGCTCTTCGGCGAGTGGCGTGAGGGCGGACGCCTTCGTCCGGCGCTGCCACCAGCGCACGGCCGCCTCGATCATCCAGAGCAGGCTCACGGCGCCAAGCAGGAGAAGCGCCGCCGGCACGGCGGTGCCGAGGAGGGCCTGAGTTTCGAGCCGGTCGATCCACGTCGCCGTGAAGGCGGGGAGCATCGTGCGCTCGACCTCGGTCGCGAGAGCGCCGAGGGCGATGCCGTCGCCGGTCAGGCCCTCGGCCATCTCTTCCATCGCATCGAACAACCCGGCGGCGTCGAGCATCGACTCGGTGCGATCGCCGGCCAACGTCTCGCCGAGGAAGGCCAGGACGGCGCCGCCGGCGCGCGAAGTCGCGATGCCTTGCAGCTGGGGCACTCGCCGCAGGCCGGCGACCACCGTCGTGCCCGTCGGCTCGACGAGCGCGGCGCGCAGTGGGGCGATGGGGATCGCTGCCGTGCCGGCGACGAGCGGCGTGGGATCGACCTCGGTCTGAATCGCCACCGTGTGGGCCAGACCCGTGGCAATAGGACCGGCGGCAGGACGGAACGCGGACGCGGCGAAAGCGGGCGAGCGAACGACGCCTTCGAGCCGTTCCGCCCCGCCGTGGATCGCGCCCAGCGTCGCGCCGGCGGCGAAGCCGACGATCGCGAAGAGCCCGTACGTTACGGCGCGGGCGAAGCGGGCGCCCGTGAACGACACCCGCAGCGCACCGAGCTTGGCGAGACCCACGGCGAGCGCGATGGCGAGCACGGCCCCCGCGATGCCGCCCAGCGCCGCCCACAGCAGTGAGGCGCCGAGCAGCGTCGCCGCCTCCAGGCCGAAGGCCTCCCAAGGAAACGCGTTCACGATCGCCGAGGATTGTACGAGGCTCGGCTCGACTAACATCGCGCGCCATGCTGGCCTCCGTCGGAGAGCAGCCGTCGAGTGGCGAAGAGGCAGCGCGCGAAGTCGGCGTCGGTCCGCACCCGCGGCCCTGGCCCGACGACCCGCGGTTCGACCCGGAGCTGCTCGCCGGCGGCGATCGGCGCAACGTCGCCGACCGCTATCGCTATTGGCGGCTGGAGGCGATCGTCGCCGACCTCGACCGGCGCCGCCACCCGTTCCACGTCGCCATCGAGAACTGGCGGCACGACTTCAACATCGGCGCCGTGGTGAGGAACGCCAATGCCTTCCTCGCCCGCGCCGTGCACGTGGTGGGGGAGCGGCGCTGGAACCGCCGCGGCGCGATGATGACCGAGGCCTACCAGCACGTGCACCTGCACGCCACGGTGGAGGAGCTCGCCGCGTGGGCGGCGGCGGCGCGGCTGCCGCTGGTGGGCGTCGACAACCTGCCCGGCGCGCAGCCGATCGACCGCGCGCCGCTGCCGCGCGAGTGCGTGCTGCTCTTCGGCCAGGAGGGCGAAGGACTGTCGGCGGCGGCGCGCGAGGTGGTGTCGTCGCTGCTGTCGATTCCGCAGTGGGGCTCGACGCGCTCGATCAACGCCGGCGCGGCGTCGGCGGTGGCGATGTACGAGTGGTGCCGGCGCTACGCCGTGGATGGAGAGGCGCGCGACGCGGACGACGAACTGGACCTTCCCGCCGCGGGCGACGACGTGCCGGCGTCGCGGACTTCGCGGTGAGCGAGGTCTTCTGCAGCGAAGAGGCGCGGCGGGAGAGCGCGCCGCTCGGCGGCACCGCCACGCGTGCCGACGCCTGGCTGCTCGTCGAGCACCACGGGCCGTGGGGCGAGCGGGCGGTGGAGGAGAACGACCTTCCGCCTGCGGTGCAGGAGTGGATGCAGTCGCAGCTCTCGGCCCTGAAGCCGCTCGTCGGCAAGACGCGGCCGCTGCTCGTCCGTCGCGAGGGCGAGAGCGGTCGCGGCTCGGTGGCGTGCTTCCTCGCCATCGCGCGCGAGGAGCGCCAGGAGCTCTACCGCTTCGAGGTCCATCGTCACGAGGAGCTGACGGCGCTCGATCTCGCCTCGATGCTCGGCGAAGGCGACAACGGCGCGCTCGCGCGCGCGCGGCGCGAGCAGGGCCTCGTGCTGATCTGCGGCAACGCCCGCCGCGACCGCTGCTGCGCCCGCTTCGGCCTGCCCACGTGGCGTGCGCTCGCCGAGACGATCGGCGAGGAAGCGTGGCTCTCTACCCACCAAGGCGGCCACCGCTACGCGTCGACAGGGCTCTGCCTCCCTGAAGGCGTGGCGTACGGCTTCCTCTCCGCGGACGAAGCGGAACCGCTGATCGACGCGCGCCGCCGTGGCGCCATCCACCTGCGCTGCTTCCGCGGCTGCACTTTCCATGACGCTCCCGTGCAGGCGGCCGATGCGCTGCTGCGCGAGCGCCTCGGCGAGGACCGTCTCGCCGCATGGCGGCTGGCAGATGCTGCGGAGGAGTCGCCCGGCGCCTGGCGCGTCGTCTTCGCCGCCGTCGATCGACGGCTCGTCGTGCGCCTCCTCCGCGGCACCGAGGATGCGCTGGTGAGCTGCACGCCGCTCAAGCGCAAGCCGATCGACCGCTTCACCCTCACTTCGATCGACAGCGAGGCCATCCCATGAGCGTCCGCTTCACCCACGTCGATTCCTTCACCAGCGAGCCCTTCCGCGGCAACCCCGCGGGGGTCGTCGTGCTCGCCGCCTGGCCGAGCGCCGACTGGATGCAAGGCGTCGCCGCCGAGCTGAATCTCTCGGCGACGGCCTTCCTGGTGCGCCGGGACGACGGTTTCGGCTTGCGCTGGTTCACGCGAACGGTGGAGCTCGCGCTGTGCGGCCACGCCACGCTCGCCAGCGCACGGGTGCTGTTGGACGAAGCGCTGGCGCCGGCGAGCGCGCCGATCACTCTCCACACCACCCAGAGCGGCGCGCTACGCGCGATCCCCAGCGGCGACTGGATCGAGCTCGATTTCCCGGCGACGCCGCCGGAGGAGACGCCGGCACCGTTAGGCCTCGCCGAAGCGCTCGGCGCCACTCCGACCTGGGTCGGCCGCAGCCGCTTCGACCTCGTCGCAGTGGTCGACGACGAGGCGGAGGTGCGCACGGCGCGGCCCGACCTCGGCGCGCTGCGCGGCATCGACGCCCGCGGCATCATGGTCACCGCTCGGGCCGCTGCCGGCAGCGAGCACGACTTCGTGTCGCGCTTCTTCGCTCCCAGCGTCGGCATCGACGAGGATCCGGTGACCGGCTCGGCGCACTGCTGCCTGGCGCCCTACTGGGCGCAGCGGCTCGGGCGCGACGAGCTCGTCGGCTACCAGGCCTCCGCGCGCGGCGGCGTCGTGCGCGTGCGCGTCGCCGGCGACCGCGTCTTCCTCGGCGGCCAGACGGCGGTCGTGGCGCGCGGCGAGCTGCTCGTCGACCCGACCTCCTAGGCGGACGCGCGAAGCGGTCTCGCCAGGCCGGATGCTTCCTGAGTCAGGTGCTGCCGGCGCGGCGGCCACCTCGAGGGTCGCTATTGGCGCGGCAGAGGGGGAGGCGGATCACGGCTATGTCGTGACGCTCGCTCCAGCGGTGTCGCGCCACGATCTCCCGGAAGTACACCTGGTCCTGGACGCAGCCGCGGCGCCAGGTTGGAGTGGCGTACTCGCGCCGCAGACAGACCTCGGGAGTCGCGAAGCTGTAGTCGACTTGCTGCGGCGACACCAGCATGCCGCAGCGAGCCATCTTCGCCCGCGGGCTGCTCTGGAAGGCGGCGGCGAAGCTGGCCAGGTATTCCGGGTACATGTCGTCGTCGTCGTCGAAGAAACACACGAAATCGCCGGTGGCATGGCGGAGCCCCTGGTTGCGCGCCCACGAGGCGCTGGTGCGCTCGCAATGGCGGACGAGGCGGATCCTGGGATCGGCGCAGCCGGGGTCGGCGTCGCCTCCGTTGTCGACGAGGATCAGCTCCCAGTTGCGGTAGGTCTGCGCGACGACGCCGGCGATGGTAGAGGCGAGCCTGTGTGGCCGGCGGAAGGTGGGCATGATGATGCTGAACTTGAACGGCTCGGCTGTGGCTGGGGCGGTCGACTCGGCGATGACGAAGAGGTCGCCTTCGAGGCCGACCGGGGCCAGGATCCACACCTCTTCAGCCTCGTCGCCGGCTGCGAGCGACCGCCGCTCGCGCACCGCCCAGCCACCCGCGGCGACCGCCGCCTCGATCTCCCCCGCGGTCCAGCGGGTTTCGAGGAAACCTTCCCCGACGCGTGTCGTGCGGCGCGCACCGCGGGCGGCGGGAGGCACATAGAACGCCACCACGACGGCCCGGCGGGCAACTCGCATGGCCTCGGCCAGGGTCCGTTCGAAGAGCCACGGTGGCAGGTGCTCGAGGACGTGGCGCAGCACGACGACGTCGAAGCCGCCGCTCTGCCACGGCAGGCAGCCGGCGTCGGCCTGGATCACCGGAACGTCGGGGAAGAGGCGATGGGCGGTGCGCAGCATGGCGGTGGTCACGTCGGTGCCCACCCACGACACCCGCGGCCGATACGGGGCCAAGTGAGTCCACAGCGCTCCCGGGCCGCAGCCGAGGTCGAGCAGGCGCGAGCCCAACCGCACTGACAGCTCGGCGAGCGCCCGACGGCAGCTTGTCGCCGCGCTCACGGTGCGTTCTTCCGTCACGATGCGGGCGATACGCTCCTCCGCCCAGAAGTTCCAGTGCTCCCATTCGCGGCGGCCCGGCACCGCTACAACGTCGCCGGCTGCCGGTGGCGCCTCAGCGGCATAACGGCGCGGATCGCCGATTCGTCCGCCGTCAGGCTGGCGCCGACGGCGGCGGCGCCAGAGCTCCGCGTTGGCCTTGGCGGCCGCACCGGACTCGTCGGGGCGCGGGTGGTCGAGGTGCAGCAGGCAGCCGTCGAGTCGCGGCAGGGTCCCGGTCGTGCGCTCCAGGCGGCTGCAGATCTCGCGGTCCTCCCACCCCCAGCCCCGGAAGCGCTCGTCGTGCCCGCCCACCGCATGGTAGAGAGCGGCGTCGATCCAGAGCGCGCCGCCCTGGGAATCGGTGAAGCGACGACCGGCGAAGCGGGCGGGATCGAGCGCGTTGCGGGGAGTGGCGACGTGCTCGGCAATCGCCTCCGCGGTGGCGACGGCGTCGAGGTAGAGGACCTCGCGGTAGGGCAGCAACGCCCGCGCACCGCCGCGCAGCGCGGCGAGCCCGCGCGAGAGGAAGTCCGCAGGCAGCAGGAGGTCGGCGTCGAGGAAGCACAGCGCTCCGGCGTCGGCGGCGGTCGAGGCGGCGCCGACGTTGAAGGCCCATCCGCGGTTGTATGGGCCGGGGTTGTAGACGAATACGTGGCGATCGACCAGCGGGGCGAGCTCCGCGGCGAGCAGCGCCTCGGTGTCCTGCTCGACGACGACGACGCGGTAGCGGAAGCGCTCGAGGTCCTGGAAGGCGAGGGCGGTGAGCATTGCCCTCGCGTTGCGCCGCCTCGCCGACTCGTGCCGACCAGCACGGATACCGACGACCACGGTCACCTCCCGGTGCTCGCGGTGGCTCTCCTCGAGGAGCTCGGCAAGGGAAAAGTCGAGCGCCTCTCGCGGCACGTCGTCCACCGGCCTTCCGGGCGCCATCGCCGCCCGGGTCGTGTACCACTGGTGGTAGACGATCCCCTCGTACTCGGCGCCGAGCGAGACCGGCTCGGAGGCGCTGCCGGGCCGCCGGGCGGCAGTGCGCTCGAGGCCGGCAAGGCGGCGGCCGCCGCGGCGTGCTTCGACGCTGATTCGCTCGCCGACGTCGAGGCGGCTGGGGCGGTCTTTCTCGTCGAGGAAGCCCACCCCCAGCTCGTCGAGCGTGGCGCGCGCGATCATCAGGCAGGAGGGGTGGACGTAGCCGCGGTGGTGGAGGATCCCGGCGACGGCCGCCCCGCCGTCGAGCAGCGCGCGGAGGCGGGCGAGCCAGTCGTCGGCGAGAGGAAAGGCGTCGCTGTCGAGGGCCACCAGGTAGGGCGAGCGGAGGTAAGAACGGGCCAGCTCGAGGGCGGGCCCGTGGCCGCGGTTGACTTCGCTCTCGATGAGGTCGAGGTCGCCGCGGCGGGCGAGCAGCCGCAGCCACTCTCGGCTGCCGTCGGTAGAGGCGTTGTCGACCACCACCAGCCGGGCGTCGGCGCCGGCGCTGTGGCGCAAGGTCCTGAGCACGGCCACGCGGGTCATCTCGAGACCGTTGTGGACCGCCATCAGCACGCCGTAGGTTGGAGGAGGGTAGGGCATGACGGCGCTCCCATCGGTGAGGGCCGCCGCCCTGGCGACCCTCCGCTCGGGCAGGGCGACGGCGAGGGCGGCGCGCAGGCGCTCGGCGTAGCTGTGCGTGGCGAGGCGTTCGCGGCAGGCGGCGAGCAGGCACCGGCGGCGATCCGGGTCGGCCAGGAGCCCGCGCACCACCACCACCAGACCCTCGACGTCGGCGAAATGCGGCAGGTCGGGAAAGGCCTCGGCGAGCTCAGGGCGCTGCTCCGAGACCACCAGGGCGCCGCAGGCCAGCGCCTCGTAGACGCGCGGATTGAGCGAGGTCGCCGGCAGCCGCCGGCGGTTGAAGTGGTGGCGGTCGCGGAAGACGTTGACCACCACCCGCGTCTGCCGGTAGAGCTCGGCCGTCCGTTCCGGCGGCACGTTGGCGCCGAGCGAGAGCGCCTGCAGCTGCCGCGACCGCCAGGGCCCGCCGACGACGTACGACAGCAGCCCCTCGCGTGCAAGGCGCAGCAACATCGCCTCGCGCGTCGGGTTGCCGCCGCCGATGAAGCCCACGTCATAGCGCCGGTCCTCGTCGGGCCCACAGGTTTGGCGGTGAGGGTCCCAGGCGACCGGCAGGTAGTGGGCGTTGCGATGGCGACCGCGGGTCGAAGGGTCGTTGACGAAGACGACGTCGAACCCCCGCGAGGTGCGCTCGGTGTCGTCCACCTCGTAGGGCTCGTCGAGGAGCCAGACAACGCTCCGCACGTCACGGAAGCGGTCGCCCCAGCGCTGCCGGAAGCGGCGGCCGTGGACCACGAAGAGCAGGTCCGGCTGGAAGCCCGCGACCGCCTCAGGGAGCCGCGCCTCGTCCCACGACGCGGCGGCCCAGGGCAGGCCCAGGTCACGCGCGGCGTTCTCCAGGCCGCGAGTGAAGACGTCGCCGCAGGAGAGGAACTGGTAGTGGACGAAGAACAGCCGCGGCGGCTCCGCGGGCGCGGGCGCCGGTTCTGGCGCCGGCGTTGACGCAGGCGCCGGCGCGGTTTCCGGAGCGGGCGCGGCCGCATGGAGCATGCCGTTGCTTCCATTGCCGAAGGTCTCGAGCGCCACCTTCGGCAGGGTGGCGAGCCGGCTTTCCCGCGACAGGTTGACCAGCTCGACGCCGCGGCGCGCCAGCGCGGCCCTCAGCGCGCCATACTCGCCGTCGATCTCGGCCAGCTCGCGAGTCAACGGGTGGCGGCCGGTGGCGGCGAAGAAGTGGTGATCGGTGAAGTCGACGCCGATCAGCCCAATGCGGCGGGCCCCCATCAGAACCGCGAGGCAGACCGCGACGTAAGGTGAGTTCCGCGTGAAGGGAAGCGACTCTGAGTCGCCGACCTCCGTTCCACGCCGCCGACCGAGCCGGAACCTCACGATCGCCGGGTGGGCGAGCCCACCCAGGTCGCGCCCGGGGTCGAGCTGGGTGAACAGCGCGCGGGCGCGGCTCGACTCGACGTGACGGAAGCGGTCGGCGCGGAACTGGCTCTTCGGGTTGACCACCACGAGGTAGGTGGGATCGAAGAGGCGTCCGACGTCGTTGACCCCGATCGTCGTCCAGCGTTCAGGCGTCGGCAGGTCGGCGAGCGAACGGCCGCAACCGCAGACGACGATCGTCTCGCCGGCGTGGCGGCCGCACCAGGAGGCAAGGGTCGGACCGGGCGGGACGCTGCTCACGGGTTGCCCTCAGTGGCGCCAACGCCCGGGTCGGTGATCCAGCCCGGGGAGGGGAGCAGGGCGAGGTGAGCGATGCCCCCTTCTGCGAAGGCCACGACCAGCCGCCCGTCGTCGATCCGCAGGGGCGCCAGCACGCGGCACCCCGAGCCGGGGGAAAAGCGCGCCACCTCGCGCACGGCTCCGCTCTCGAGCGAAACGGCGAGGAGGCGCCCATCGAGGCTGGGCGCGAGCAGAAAACCCGGGACGACAGTGGCGGGGATGGTCGCGTCCAGGCCGATCCTGTCGCCGCGTATCTGCCAGCGGAGCTCCCCGCTGCGCGCCGAGAAGAAGGCAGGATCGACCCCCGCGACGACCCCGCCGGGCACGGCGACGGGATCCGACTGGTCGTACCCCCCATCGACCTCCCGCCACCAGCGCAGACCCTGTCCATCGTTCTCGAGGACCAGCAAGGTGCTGCGGAACAGCTCGAGGTACCGGCTCCCACCGTCTTCGGCGAGCCGCGCCGAAAGCAGGGCGATGCTGCCGTCGTCGAGCACCACCGGCCGCCGGTGCCCGAGCGCCACGCGATCGAGGGGAGGGCCCGAGCGCCACCGCTCCCGCAGCGAGCGATCGAAGGATCGGATCTCTCCTGGCGCCCGTCGGTGCGAACCCGGGGGGGGAGGCGGCTGCCACGGCTTGAAGGGCGGCAAGGACCGCTCGTCGTCCCGATCCGTCCGCCCAGTACACGTGGCCACCAGCGTTCCCGCGCTGGCCCAGCCGAGCCGCGCTACCACGCCACGCTCGCCAGGACAGGCAGTGGACTTACGCAGCACGCGGCCGTCCGCGGTCGAGAGCTCCAGAATCTCGCGGCCAGCCGGGACGAACAGGGAATCGCCCGCCCAGAGCACATCCCCTGCGAACGGAGCCGCCAAGTCGCTCCGGGCCTGGGCCGGCGCCGCGCGGTCGTCCGGGACGACGGCGCGCCAGCGCTCGTTCCCGTCCAGGTCCATAGCCACGACGGCGCCCGCACGACCATAGGCATAGAGGGTGGATTCAGAGGCCGCTGCCAGGGGCGGCATCCGCCAGACTGCCCACCGCGGCGCCAGGGTGTCCCGGGAGAAGGCGGCCAGCCCCAGCCCGTCTACGGGCGACACGCCGGGCACGCCCCGGTCGAGGGTCACCACCACCACGGAACCGGCAAGCGCCATCTCGCCCATGACCGGGGCCTCGAGATGGACGACATGCTTGGCGTCGGGGTCCCAGGGCACGGATGGCCAC
Organism: Thermoanaerobaculia bacterium; assembly: GCA_963846495.1. Lineage (GTDB taxonomy): Bacteria > Acidobacteriota > Thermoanaerobaculia > Multivoradales > JAIOJS01 > DASYQD01. The sequence continues at coordinate 21,080 of CAWJWP010000014.1, forward strand.
TCCTCAGCGGTCCAGCGAAGCTGGCCTGCTCATGGGCCCGCCGGGACTCCGACGGCGCTCTCGATTGCTTGGATGCCCTGAAGGTCCAGGTGCGTGGCAAAGTCGTTCAGCGCATCGCGCACGTTGGCGTCCGTCTGCAGGCGCGCCCGCTCCCGCAGCGTGGCGACGATCTCGTGGCGGATGGCCATCTGGACGGCGCTCCGCATCTCCGCATTGAACGAGCCCCACTGCCAGATCAGAGCGACATTGCCGGCACTGGTGTCTTCGCGCGGGATGTATCGTTCGGCGGCGTATGGGGTCAACGTGGCGAGCGCCTGGCCGAAGGCGATCGCAAAGTTCGGCCAGGGCCCCGGCGAGTAGACCGGCCGCGGCGGCACCGCGGCGGCTGCCGCCCTGCGCATGGCGTCCAAGTCTCCCAGTGAGGCGCGCATGGCGGCCAGCACCATGTTCCGGGTCGTCGTCGAGAAACTGAGCACACGGTCGCCCATGGCGGTGAAGCGGAAGCCGCCCGACAGGGACGTGCCGGACTCGTCGACGTCCGAGCGCACCCGGAGCCCGGCGTTGTCCCGGTTGTGGAATGCCAAGGAGACGACGTCTCCGAGGGAGAACGACCCGATCGCGGCGCCGCCTAGGATGCGGATTCGAGACTCGAGGTCGGCTTGGTCCGGGATCTGCCCGAAGAAGTCACCCCACGGGTGCGCTTGCTGCAGGTAAGCGCGCATGTGGCGCGCCATGTAGGCGACGAACTGGTCGACGGAGTTTGGAAAGCGGGCTTGGTACCAGGTGCGAATCGCGCTGCGAGGCGTCCGCACGTGACCGGCAGAAAACATGTCGGTCAAGAAATGGTGGCCGAATGCCTCGGTGGTGCGCGCTGCTTCCCAATCGGACTGCGCCTGCGCGGTAGGCACTGAGGGATACGGGTGGATGCCAGAACGGAAAGCGAGCTCGAGCGCCTCTCGGTGGTAGCGCTGGTACTCGTTGCGCGCGGTGCCACCGGCGCTGAAATGCGAAATGTTTCTGGCCGCCAAGGTGAAGTACCGGTCACGGACCGCCTGCTTGATCGCCTCGCTCACCGCCGGCTCGGCTCCGGCGCCAAGCGCCCACCACCGCGCCCAGAGGAGTTGCGCGCGCCCCTCGTTTGTTTCGGCGAGCACCCGCATCTCCACGAGACTCTGGAAGTAATCCCCCGCCAGCGCCACCATCTCGCCATAGGTCAGCTTCTGAGGAGACGCCGGAGTGCCGATATCGAGGTCGGTGGTGGCGCCACCGGTGGCCTCGTGGCCGAGCTGCCGGTGCTCCTCGGAGCCGAACCGATGGAGGTGAGAGGGTGGACCCCCGGAGTCTGACCCCTGCGCGACGTGCGCCAACTCGTGCGCCAGCAGGTGCCGGCCGGGGCGGGTCTCGGGCGCGTACTCCCCGGCTGCGAAGGCGATGTCGCGGCCCATCGTGAAGGCGCGCGCACCGATGGCGACCGCCAGCCCGGCGGCCCGCGCGTCGCGATGGATTCGAACCTCGCCGAAGTCGCGGTGGAAGCTTCCTTCGACGGAGGCACGAGCCCCGGCAGGCAAGGGCTCACCGGTGCCTCGGAGCGACCGGAGGTCACCCTGCAGCCGGGGCTGGACGGCGGCGAGGTCGCCGGCCTCAGGGCCCACTTCGGGCACCTCCTCGTCCCTGCCGGCGCGCGACGGCGCCGCGGGCTCTGCGGCCAGGCGTCGGGTGTCGGGGGCGCCGATGGACAACCGCGACACCTGCGGCGCCGGTTGGCCAACCGTTACCTTTTCAGCGACGGCGTCGGCCTCGCGCTCCCAGCGGTCGCCGGGGCGGCCCATCGCTATCGGCTTCTGCTCCATGACGGCCGGTCGGTTCTTGGCTCCCGGGGCCGCCAGGGGCACCGCCGGACCGGAGGCATAAAAGGCCGACAGCCGGTCGAGCCGTTCTCCACTCGCGGCCGGCGCAGAACCGATGGGACGAGCCGGTGCCTGCGGTCGGGGCTGCGGGCGGTCGCGCCGGGCGGGTTCGCGCATCGTCGTCTCCGTTCAGTGGCGATTCCTGTCCTCGGGCTCGGTCCCCGCCGCCGGCGTGTGACGTTCGAGCAGCTCCTGCACCATGGCGTCGAAGCGCTCGGCGCCCAACTGCTCGCGGAGCGTCTCGATCTGGGCCCGCAGCGCGCCCTCTGCCGCGGCGATGCCGAGCCGCTTGGCGATGCTCACCCCGAGGGCGAGCACCCGATAAGCCTCGGCCGGGTGGTCGGCCTGCTGATGGATCGCCGACAGGTAGGAGACCATGGCGAAGAACCCCACCGCGTCCCCGCGCTGGGCAAAACCGGTGGCGGCCCGCAGGGCGGCGTCGCGGGCCTCCGCAAACGCCTGCCGGCCGAGGCGGGCCCGCGCCGACGCCAGCTCGAGCAGGGGCTGCCAGAGCGCGAGTCCCTGCTCGCGGGCGATGGCCAGCGCCTCTTCGATCAGCGGCTCGGCGGCGGCGTGCCGGCCGCGAGCGATCCGCAGGCTCGCCACCACCGCCGCCATTTGTAAGACTTCGGGCCACGCACCGGCGGCGTCGAGCAGGCCGCGGGCCTCGTCGAGCAGGCGCTCGGCCGCACCGACATCGCGCTGCGCTATGCGGATGAAGCCCAGCGATTGAAGGACCTGGACGCGCTCCTCGACGAGCTCCTCCGAGAGCTGCCGGCGCGCGGCGCTGAAGGCGGCGCGCGCCGGCTCGAGCTTGTTGCGCTGGAGCAGGAGCTCGCCGTGCGCCACGGCGGGCAGAGCGGCGATCCAGTCGGCGCCAGGCAAAGGCACGGCTGAGGCCTCGGCGAGGTCCGCCTCCGCAGCCGCAAAGTCCGCGCGCCGGGTGTGGATGCGGCTGCGCGTTGCAGCGGCGTAGCAGCGCAGCCGTGGCGTCAGCTCTCCGGCGGCGGTCGCCTGGTCGAGTGCGGCGAGCGCCCCGTTGAGGTCGCCCTGACGCATCCGCACCCCTGCTCGCCGGACCTGCAGGAGCATCGCCGTTTCGCTCTCGCCCAGCTCACGCGCCAGCGGCTCCGCCTCGTCGAGCCAGCCCGGCACCGGCGACGGCCAATCCATGAAGGCCGGCGTGTAGAGGGCTGCCTCGGTCAGCGCCGCCAGGCGCCCCCGCGGCTCGCCCGTTCCGCGGCTCAGCGGCACGTCGAGAAGAAGCCGGTTGAGGAACGTCCGCGCGCGCTCGTCGGCCACGGTCAGCCGCCCTCCATCGCACCAGCGCCACCAGGAGCGCCAGCCACAGCCTGCTGGTGCGGAGCGGCGAGCGCCTGCAGGGTCTCGGTGCGGCCGCCTTCCAGCTCCTCGGCCAGTGCGAACGCCGCATCGCCGATGCGCTGGAGTCTTAGCAGTCCGCCCTCCAGTGGCTGGCCGATGCAGCCGGTGGCCTCACGGCGCAGCGCCGCGATGCGCGCGGCGCGCCCAGCGCGCGCCGAGCGGAAGCCCGACAGGGCTCCGCCGCGGACTTCGGCTTCGTCGTCGCGAACCGCGGGAGCGATGGCGACGGCGCTCGCGGCGGCAGCCTCGACCATCTCCCGCTCGCTGCCCGCCTCCGCCTGCGCGAGGGCGTCGATCAGCGCCACCACCGGTGCCACCTGCGTCCCATCGACGACATCGCCGGCGGGCTCAGGCGCGGTCCCCGCGGCGGCAGTCGTTCCTCCGCCCTGCCTCTCGGCGACGAGCGTCTCCTGCTGCCGGAAGTACTCGCGATGCTCATTGCCGAAGCCTCCCACAAAGGCTGCGGCAGCCTCCTCCTCCTCACCCAGCGCCTGGTAGTGCGCGACCAGGGCGGTGAGGATCTGCTCGGCTTCGCTACGCCGGCCGCGAGCCTCGGCGATGTTGGCGTCGGCCAGCTCCTGCGTCGCCTGATTGCGCTGCCGCTCGTCGTCGGCCTGCTGTTGCTGTTCCTCCAGACCTTGAGCGGTCGTCTCCAGCGAGCCCTTCCGGGCCTCGATGTCCACGCCGCCTGCCGCCAGCTCGGCCTCGATCTCGTCGAGGCCGAGGGCCTGGTTGATCATGTCGGTGATGAATTTGTTGATGCTCTCCATCACTGTGCTGATCTTGCGCCGAGCGGCGTCGATGACCGGCTGGACCAGCGCATCCCACAAGGCGCCGGCGGTCGCGTCCCAGGCGCGCTCGAGCCAGCTCCGGTTGTCCGGCTCCTCGGGTTTGGCCTCGACGGTGACGCCGGCGCCTTCGCCTTGCACTCGCTCGCCCTGGGACGTCCCCCGTTCGGACTGGGCGGCGGCGCGGTCGGTCTCCGCCGTCATCTGCCGCTCCGCTCCACCCGCCTGGTCGACCTTGCCGCGGTCGGCGCTCACCGTCCGTCGCTCGGCCGCGGCGGCGGCGCGCTGCTCGTCGCTGCGGCCCCGCAGCAGCGCGGCGGCCTGGCCCGCCAGCTCGTTGTCGCGCTGGGACTGCTGGGTGGCGGCGATGTAAGCCTCGACAGCCTGGATGGCGTCGGCGATCGCGGCCCGCGACTCGCGCAGATGCAGCAGGCTCCCGGGGCTGTAGGGCACCTCCTCGGGTGGCGGCGCGGTCATGCGGAGAGCGGCGATCGGCTCCTCGCGCGGCGCTTCCGCGAGTCCTCTCGTCGCGCCGACCGCGCCATCCGCGACCGCCAATCCAGCCGGCCGGAACGCCGGCGTGGCGAGACGGTGTGTCAACAGAGCCAGGAACGCCGGCGACGCCCCGCCGCCGGCGGTCGTGGGCCCGCGGACGGACTCCCGGTCGCGCTCCTGCTCCCGCGCGCCGAGCAGGAAGTTGGGTAGGGCACCGGGGCTCGCCGCACCGTCGCCGCCGGGCAGCGACGAGCCGGCGAGAAGGGCGCGATCGACGGCGGCCATGCCCGACGGCGGCAGCGCAGCGACGCGGGTAGGCTGCTTCGAGCTTCCCGGCTCGCCGCCCGGCCGGATCCACTGACGCAGGCCCGGACCGAGCAGCTGCCGCACCGCTTCGCCCTGCAAGCCGAGCCGCGCCGGCAGGTCGAAGATGTTCCGCGCCAGCTCCCGGCGGAAATCCCAGCCGTGTCCGATCACGAAGTGCGGGTTGAACAGGTAGCGCTGCGCCGGGTTGCGGGGATTGGTCCAGGCGCCGGTGCTTCCCTGCTCCTGCAGCTCACGCACGAATTGATCGCTCTCGAAGAAATGGGGGTTCGGGGGGTTGGGGACGACGATGCCGTCGCGCGCGATCAGACCTTGCATCAGCTCGCGCTCGTTCCTGGCCCGTCTCAAGGTCCCGGTCACCGGGTCGGGAACCTGGACGGTTCTGGGCCTCGGAGGGCGCTGGAACTGCCCTGGTGGATAAGCAAGGTCGACGAAAGAACGATATGCGGGCGAGCGCGGGTCGTTGGCGAGCTGCATGAAGCGGGGGTCGGCCTGGATCTGCGGCGCCATGTGCGCCGGGATCGTGTGGTGCGGCGTCTTGCGCACCATCTGGCCGGCGTTGCTCGCCGAGCCCACGATCAACGCCCCGCCGCCGTCGCGGAAGGAGGGGTTCTGAGCGATGAAGGCTTGTACCTCTTCCGCGGTCCACCTTCCCTTGATGAAGGGATTGCGGTTGAGCTGCTCGCTCAGCTCGGAGGCGGCCGCCCCCGGATTGAGGTCGCGGACGATCTGGATCTCAGTGAACTCCTGCGCCCGCAGTTGGGGCAGCATCGCGTCGTTGCGCACGAACCCGATCGCCCCACCGTCCGTGGTGCCGATGCGGAAGTCGCCGGTGCGGTCGCCGAAGCGCTGGCGCAGCCGGTTGGTCAGCTCGTCGACATCGGAGATGCCGGCGCCCCGCAGCTGGTCGAAGTGGGCGCGCATCTCGTTGCCCACGCCAAGGTTGTACTGGCGCTCGATCGGGTCGTTGACACTGCGGGCGACCTGCACGTTGCGCTCGTGGAAACCGCGGACACGGCGGCGATAAAAACGGCCGACCGTGGTGTCGCGCGTGGCCAGCTGCCGGAAGTAGTCACGCGCACGCTCCTCCATCTGCGAGGTGACGCGGTTGGCCCAGCGCACCGGCCGCCAGTCGCGCGCCGCGACCAGCCCGCGCCGGCCGAAGCCGCCGACGGCGCCGGTGGCCTGCGAGACGGTGCGGCCGAGGAACGATCCCGTCGCAGCCGTCCGGCCGGCGGCCACCAGGCCCCCGAGGCGCGATCCGGACCACAACGAACGCCCGCGCGCCATCGCGCTCGAGAGAAACGTGCGCGCCGCCTGTCCTGGTCCGGTGGCGGCGAGGCTCCGCCCCACGCCCGGAGCCACCGCGGTGGCCACCGAGATGCCGCTCATCACGGTCTTCATGGCATCCTGGCGGACGAGGGCGAGCAGGCGCTCCCTCGCCTTCGGGTCGGTGGCATTCTTCAGGCGGTAGAGGTTGTAACCGGTGAGGACGATCCCGAGCGCGAGCGAAATGGCGTCGAGGATGGGCGCCAGGACGTCGCATACCCGCCCGACCGTCAGCAGAAAGGCGCCCACCGGCGGCACCAGCAGGCTCAGGATCAGGCCCGTGACGGTGCAGGCGAGGCCGATCACGCCGACCACCCCGCCGAGCGACGAGATGACGTCGCGCACTTGGGCGAGCACGCGGAGCCAGGGCTCCTCGTGCTCGTAGCCGCGGGGGACGCCGATCAGGGAATCGGCGAGGGCGCCGACGCCGCTCAGCTCGGCGATCAGGCCGTGGGTCGAAACGGGTTCGGTGATCTGCTGCTGACTGAGCGCCTCGGCTGCCTCGAGCAGCGCTCGTGTCGTGGGGTCGGCGCGCTCCGCCGCGCCGCCCCTATCGGCGGTCACCAGGTACTGGGCGACCTGCTCGTCGGCCAGCGCCTCGAACGCGGAGGCCGGACCCGACGGCGCGCGCCGGGCCGGTGGCGGAGCGGGCGACGGCGGCAGGCGGCGGCTGCCCGGCGGCCGGCGTGCACCGGCGGCGGCGCGGGCCGCCTCCGGGTCCTGGCTCCGTTCCCCCGCCGCGGTGCCCTTCGCAACGTCCGCCGTTCGCTTCGCTTCGCGGCCGTCCTCCCGCCGCACCGAGGAGAGACGCGACGAGGTGCCGGTGCCGGGCCCGGAATCGGGCGGCCGCGCCCCCGCACCGGCGGTACCGGCCGAGGCCGCGGCCGACGCCAGGCGGCGCTCCAGCTCGGCCATGGGAACCGCGGCGGGGATCTGACCTCCCGTCTCCACCGCGGGGCGAACCGCAGGCTCGCGCGCCGCCACCTCGAGCCCCGTGACCGAGCCGGCGGCAGAGGAAAGGTCGCGCCGCGCTGGGCTCTCGCGCCGGCGCGCCGGCGCCCGCACCGGAGCCGCGGGCGGGCGAGCTGCTCGCGGCTCCGGTCGCGCCAGGCGCGGCGCGAACTGGCGATCACGACGGCGGCGAGGTTGCTCGGCCACCGCGCCTCGCTAGCGCTCCCGCAGCGCCGCCACGAAGGCCGCGACACCACTGCCGCCGTCGCCGAATCCCTCGTGCGCGAGCGGGTAGGCGGCGCCGGCCTTGCGGTACTCGCTCCGCACCGCCTCTTCGAGGTGGGCGGTGGTCAGCGGCCCGCCGCCGTCCTCGAGGGCGCGCAGGGTGGCGTGGAGGGCGGCGTTCCTCAGCTGGCCGCCGGTCAGGGCACAGGCCACCGCCAGCCGCTCGAGGACGTCGGGGCGGACGGCGTGGTCGGGTGGCAGGTGGAGCTCGAGGATGCGCCAGCGCTCCTCGGGTTGCGGCGGGCAGAACGGCACCACCACGTCCATGCGGCGCTGGAATCCGGCGTCGATGTTCTCGCCGAGGTTGGTGGTCACCACCACGATCCCCTGGTAGGTCTCCAGGCGCTGCAGCAGGTAGTTGGTCTCGAGGTTGGCGTAGCGGTCGTTGGCCGAGCGCACCTCGGTGCGGTTGCTGAGCAGGGCGTCGCCCTCGTCGAGGAGGAGCACTACGTCGAGCGCTTCGGCACGCGAGAGCACGCGATGGAGGTTCTTCTCCGTCTCGCCGATGTACTTGTTGATCACTGCCGCGAGGTCGACGCGGTAGACGTCGAGCCCCAGCTCGGCAGCGAGGATGCGGGCCGCCAGCGTCTTGCCGGTGCCGCTGGTGCCGGTGAAGAGCGCCCGTACGCCGCGGTTGCCGCTGGCGCGGAAGCCACGGCCGAGGCGGTCGAGGAGGCGCTCGCGGTGGCGGCACCGGCTCTCGAGTTCGGTGAGCTTGGCGCGGGTCGACTCGCCGCACACCAGGTCGCTCCAGGCGCCGTCCGCCTGCAGCCGATCGGCCAAGCTGTCGAGGAGCTGCCGGTTGAGCGCCCGCGCGGCCTCCTGGACGTCCCTCACCGTTACCGCCACGCGCCCGTCGAGCGTGGCGTGTGCGGCGGCCATCTCCGCCGCGCGGCGAATGAAGCCGCCGGCGAGCTGGAAGCGCTCGGCGATCGCCGCCAGGTCCTCGGCCGGACGGTCGGCGAGGGCGAGGCGCCAGGAGCGCTCGCGCAGCTCGGCCCGCGGCGCCGGCAGGTTGAGGGTGACCGCACCTTCCGCCGCGCGCGGCCCGAGCCCGCCCTCGAGGCCGAGGATCACCGCCAGCGGCCCGGCGTAGCCGAGGAGGGGTGGCGGCTCGGCAACCTCGCCGGGACCGAGGTCGTAGGCGAGGATCGGCAGCGAGTGAGTGAGGGTGGCGAGCGGCCCGAGCAAGCGCGCCGGCTCGTCCTCGGCCGCGGCGACGTGATCGACGGCGACGACGCCGAGTCCGAGCTCGCGCGCCACCGCTCCCAGCACCTCCTCCGGCTCCGCCCCCGTCGCGGCGCGAAGGACCACCGTTCGCGTCCGTCCGAGAGCCAGCAGGTGCGGCAGCCGTGCCAAGCGCGCCATCAGCTCGGGCGGCTGCACGAGATCGGCGATGGCCGGCAGCCGCTCGAGCGGCGTCAACCGGCACCACGAGGCGGCACGCTCGGCCGCCGAGGCGGTGCCGCGAGCGGCGTCCCAGAGCAGCTGCGGCACCTTCAGCACCCACTCCGCGCGCGGCGCCTCGCGGTCGACGACGGCGAGGAAGCCAGCCTCCAGCAGCGGCCGGCAGATCGCCCAGGCGTCGCCGGCACCCGGGTCGCCGCCGTCGCCGGCCATCTGCCCCAGCAGCTCGAGCGTGGGCCGGCGATGCGCCAGCGGCTGCTGCAGGTCGGCGAACAAGGTGCCGAAGCGGGAATCCTCCTCGACCAGCCCCGCGGCCAGGAAGGCGAGCCGCCCCGCCTCCCCGACTCCGGGTCGAGCCGCGAGACCGGCCAAGGGGAGACGCTCGTCGCAACCGGTCTCCCAGCTCGCCAGCTCCTCGCGCCACCACGCCGCGGCGTCCCCCCACGCGAGATTCTCGGGCAGGTGAGCGCGGATCTCGGCGAAGTAGCCGCCGAGGAAGGGGTAGCGCTCGAACAGCGCCTGGAGCGGAGCGCCGCCGGCGTCGCTCAACCGCTGAACGTGGTGCACCAGGCGGAAGATCGCCGCGTAGAGGCAGAGGACGAAGTGGCCGCCGACGGTGGGCGGCACGTCGGCGAAGGCGTTTGCGGGTTCGGCAGCGAGGGGTTCGGTCATGGCGACTTCCACGATTTGCTACGCGGCTCGCTCAGTCGAAGTGGAAGGAGACGACCCGGCCGAACGCCGGCTGCCATCCCGGGTCGCGATCGAGGCCGGCGCGGCGGACCGCCAGGTCGGAGGCGGCGAGGGGCAGGACGAGGTCGAGGTGGCTGGAGGTAACGAAGAGCCGGCCGGACACCGCGATGGCCCGCGCCACCGGGTCGCTTGGCGCGCCCGGCCGCAGTGCCGCGGCCGCGTTCGCGACCGGCTTATCGCCGCCGGTCAGGGCGAGAAGGAGGCGGCGGTGCACGGCAGGCACGGCCGCCGCGAGCCAGTGGCCGAAGCGCGCCGGGCAGCCGGGTGGGAGGGGGGGCGGCGGCCAGACCAGCGGAGCCGCGGCGGCCGCGCGGCGGGAGAGACGACCCGTCGCGGCGGCGCAGTCCCCGAGGACCCGGGCCAGCTCGCGCCGCGCCTGGCGGGACGGTGGCCCTCCGGCGTACCGCACGTCGGCTAGCAGCCATCCAGCGGGCGACCAGAGTCGGAGACGACGGCCGGCGGTGCACCATGAGAAATGGTCGCCGGCATCGGCAAACTTCGCCGGCCAGCTGGTGGGGACGCGCCAGGCAGGGGTGGCTCGCGCTCGATGGCGTGGCGACGCCGCAGAGCCCCAACCGGCAAGCTCCTCGAGTGCCGCCCACAGCGGGTCGTTCGCCACTTCGGAGAAGCGCGCGCCGAGCAGTCCGCGGCCGAGGAGATCCAGCGTCCCCCAGTGGCCCGCTTCGCTCGCCAGCCGCCAGCCGCGCTCGAAGGCTTCGGGCAGGCCGAGGTCGAGGAGGGCATGAATGACGTAGAGGACACCGCCGATCCGGGTGGTGATCCCTTCTGTGGCGAGGGTCAGGGCGGAGGGCCGCTCGACGGCAGCCGCCTCGGGCTGCCGCGGCACGGGTGGCGGTACGGCGACGGGCAGCCGTGCGTCGATTCGCGCCTGAGCAGACTCGCCCGGCGTTGCCGAGGGTTCGGCTTCCGAGCGCCGCTCTCGACGCCCACTGGGGGCCGCAGTTGCGGTTCGCAGGACCTTCGTCCTCGGTATGGGTTCCTGCGCCCGGCGCGGCTGCACGGTGGAGGCGTCATCGACAGCGGAGCTCAGCAACGACAGCGGGGAGGCTGAGACCGTGGGCTCCGCGTCTCGCGCCCGCTGTCGCGTGGTCGAGCTCTCGTCCTGGCGAATGGTGAGAGCAGCCGCCGATGCCGGCTTGGCGGAGGTACCGATCTCGGCGCTAGGCGGAGGTGCTGCGGGTGTCAGGTCGAGCGCCGCCGGCGCCGTGGTCGGCCGCGCCGCGGTGGCTGAAGCCACTGCCCGCGCGGCCGCGGCCGCTTGCCACCAGCGCCGAGCCGTGGATCCGCGCAGCCGGTGAGGTGCGACCGCGAGTCCGAGCGCCAGCCCGACAAGGCGCTGGACCTCCACCGTCAGGCCAAGGCTGCGGAGCCCTGCCGGGAGCCACTCTCGCCAGATGCCCGCCGGGGACAGAGCCGCACCGCTTGACGAGAGGTGACCGATCTCCCTCGTGCTTGGAAAGAGGTCAGCGTTCGGCGAGTCATCTGCCCAGGCGGCGAGGTCTGGCGTCAATCCGTACGCGGCGACAAGCGCCACCACGGCGCGAGCGGCACCGGCAGGCGAGATCGCTTCGGCCACGGCTGCGACGACGCCCCAGCGCGCCAGCCGGTCGAGCGCCGCCGGGATCTCACGCGGGAAGTCGGCGAGCAGCGCGGCCGGATCGCTGCCGCCTCCGAGTCCGGCGGTGGCTGCCCTCGGCAGCCGCCGCCGCACCGCCCGCCACCACCACCGCTCCGCGAGCCGGCCATGCACCTGCTCTCGCACCGCGCAGGCCAAGAGCTCCGCTTCGTCGGCGAACAGCACGGCCGCGGCGTCGGTTGGCAAGGCACCGCGCCGGTCGGGGCGAGCGGCGTCGCGGGCCGCCGCGGCGAGGCGCTCGCGCACCGCCCGCTCCCAGGCCCGGTCCGGTCCCGCCAGCCGGCGAGGCGGTGCGTCGGCCAACCGGCGCACCACCAGCACGGCGGCAGGCGGCAGGCCGGGCGGACCGAGGTCCGCGCCGGCCAGCGCCCGGGTCGCGCGCAGGCGTAGCGCCGGCGTGTCGGCGTCGGCACCGGTCAGCCGCAGGGTGCCGATCGCGACGGCGCGTACGGCCGGCATCGGAACGACTCCTCTCCTCTGCTCAGAAACGGAAGCGCGCCCCGACCTGGAGCGTCATCAGCTCGACGTCGGCAACGCTGGTGTCGACACGGTGGTACTTGCCGGTCAGCTCGAGCCCCAGCCGCGGCCGCGGGTTGATCTGCGCTCCGCCGCCCACCGCGTAGCCGTTCTCGGTAGCTCCGCCGTCGAGGTCGTAGCGGCCGACGCCGGCCAGAGCGAACAGCCGCAACGACCCGGTGTCCCCGGCGTCGAAGTAAACCTTTCCGTTGAATGCCAAGTGGTCGATCTCGGGGTTGGTGCGGCCGCAGTCGAGCCGGTCGCGGCCGAAAAACAGCTCGGCGGCGAAGCGCGGGTTGAGGAGGTACTCGAGATCGACGCCGTAGCCGCGGTCGCCATCGCACGCCTGCGCGAAGTCGCCGCGCGGGTCGTTGATCCCGCCGTGGAGGCTGAAGGACCAGCGACCGCGCACCGCATCCTGCTCACGGGCCTCGACCGTCGTCGTCACCTCGGTGAACTGGCCCACCGGTACTTCGACCGTGTAGCGGTCCGAAGCCCCCGGCACCTTTACCACCGCGGGGCCGCTGAAGTCGTGAACCCATTCCTTGACCGGGCCTTGATGACACAGCACGTAGCCGAAGGAATTGGCGCTCTCCCAGACGGGTAGACGCTTCCCTTCGATCTCGATGAAGCGGCCGGTAGCGCGATAAGCGTGAACGACGTGGGTCGCCAACGACGCGTGGCCGGTCTCCAGAAACTGCCGCAAGCAGTCGGGGTAGTACACCGAGATCAACTCGACCAGCGCGGCGCGGCGACGATCGCCGTCGTCGGCTTCGAGACCGGTCTCACCGAAGGCGCAGCTCCGGTTCAAGCTCAGGCAGAGCCGATCCCAGCTATCCCTTCGCAACTCCTCGTGTTGCGTTGCGACGGCGAGGTCAAACCGCTGGGGGGCACCCTCGGATGCCGGCGGGCCAAAACCGTTGGTGTCGATGACAGCCACGTGCTGGAACCGCGAGGCAGTAGCGAAGTGAAGATTCCAGGGGTAGAACCGGTTTGCTATGAGACCCCCCGTGGCGTTCAGCTCCACGAAGGAGCAGACGTTGCCCCAGGTCAGATAGGTCGTGCGCATCGGATCGTTGAGCACGTCCCAGGCGAGGGTCTGCAGCTCCGGGCTCGTTGCCAAGGCCGGCACGTCTCCGAAATTTATGTGGGGCGGGGCCAGCGGCAGTGGCGCGAACGAACCGCTGACGCCGAATCTATAGCTCTTGATGGTCGCGGTCACGCCATGGGCATCCACCGTACCGGTGTTGGTGAGCTTGACCTTGAAACGATTGTTTGTGCTATTCGGATCGATGCCATTCGCATCCGTCGGATGGTTGGTGCGGACGCTGAGGACCTTGACCCCGGGGCAAGCGTCCTCACGCCTGCCGGTACCCCAGGTCGCCGGCGGCGGAGTGTTGGTCTCGACCGCGATCTGCGCCGGCAGAGTACCGCCGATGGGCGGAGCCGATGGCGGCCAGGCAAACTCCACCGCTCCGAGGGGAGCTACCCTGATGATATTGAAATAGAGCTTGAAACTCGTCGCAGAAAAACTTATGCCGGTGGTCGGGATGAACATCTCGACCACCCAGGATTTCAGTGGGAGTGCGACCGACGATGAGGTCACCTTGAGGTTTTCGCTCGGGTCCGGCTTCGACGGGTCCTTGAGCCAGGTGGGCACCGTTTGGGCTGTCCATGCCGATGTCGAGCTGTCTTTCCAGTACTTGATCTCAGCGGGTGGCCCGCCGGGAGCGGCCATCGCGTTGCCTGCACTTTCCGCCACCGGATGGATCAGGATGCGATGATCGTGGGCGGCGACGCCATCAGGGCTGAGGGTGATCAGGATGCTATCCAAGTCGTCGAAGGTTGGATCGTTGTTGACCTCGAAAGATAAATAGAGACCGCCGAACGACCGTGCCATCTGCACGATGGCATGAGGGGTCGACACGGCGTTTTGGAACACATACTGGTTGGATAGTCTCCAACCGCCGTCGCCGGTCACGACGCCGTCGATCGTCGGCAGAGGAGATGTCGAGTTGAAGCAGAGGTCATCCGCGGCCATGGCGTCGCCGACCGGCCAGACCATCGACAGGATTGCGCAAACGATCAGGCCAAGCGCGGTCGACAGCTTGTGCCGCGCTCCTTTTTCGTGCCTCCGGCTCCTGATGAATCTCATGGTCATCCTCCTTGGGTTGGCTGTATCGCCTCGACCTAGGCTCCAGCCTTCGGTTTCACCTCTTGATCGATATCGCCGAAGACCTCGGAGTCGGCATCTGCTACTACCTTGACCACCAGTTTCGCGTTCGGAGCTCCGGCCTTCGCGGCGATCTGGACCGTCATGGTTGCCTGAGGGGGCTGCATGGGGACCCCGGACACCTGGCCAATCGGCGTCGCGCTCCACAACCCCGACGGGTCGTTCTTGAAGGTGTAGGGCTGGATCGAGTAGTTCCCCGCCTGCGGCACGGCGACCCTGAAGGTGGCGAAGACAGGCGTCCCCGGTACGACGGAGATGACGTCGTTCGCGTCCTTCGCGGTGGGCGGAATGGTGCTGCCGAGGGTGATCGTGATGTCCTCGGCCGCCGGGGCGTCCGAGCCCACCGTCAGGGACCTGGGATCGGCTGACTTCTGGAGTGCCGACGGATTTCGCTGCGAGGCGACCTTGAAAGTCAGGCTGCCGGTCGTGCCGTTCGCCGTGCCGGCCGGAATCGTGACTTGCACCCGGACGCTGGCTACCGTCGGCACCGTGGGTGTGAAGGGCTTCGCGATGAAGACCGCCTGGGGGACGATCGGGTTGTCGCTGGCGTCGACCACGCGAGCCTGCCAACCCCTGTCGACGGCCGGGGTGAGGTTGTAGACCTCATCCAGGGTGGTCCCCGCGGTGATCGTGTAGGTGAAGACGTAGGCCTTGCCGGCCTCGAGCCTGGTGCTGGCCGGGGAGCCGGTGAGATTGGCGGTCAGCGTCCCGGTGGGTGTCGTCACCGGCGGTTGCGCGAGGATGAAACTGGTGGCCGCGACCCCGAAAGGATTGTTGAGAGTGAGCGCCACGGATCGCCCCTGCTCGGGTATGCCCTGAACGAAGGGGATATCGAGGATGAGCAGCTTGTCGCCGCTCCCCCCCTTGAACTGCTTGACCTGCACCGTGGTGTCGATGAACACGGTGTTGTCCGCGGGTGAGCCGAAGTTGCGGCCGACGATGCGCAGCTCATCGCCGAGGTGAAGAATGTCCGTCGGCGCGGGAGACGTGATCTCCGGCTTGGCGGGACCGGTCCCGGTGCTCTCCAGAGACGCCACCCGCTTCTCGAGGTCCGAGCACTTGAGCAGCAAGCCGTTCATGAGATCGGCGGTGATCACGTCCCCTGGCCGGACCGTCGATGGAAGTGTGGCCATGGTTCGGTCTCCTTTCCTTGATTCAAGGCCCGCTCGGCCCCAGCAGGACCGATGAGTAGTTGCTGTAGTCCCATCGTGCCGCGTCGAAACGGGCGACTCCGAAGGGGCGCGTGTGGCAGCTGGCGAAGACCAGGTAGGGCGCCCTGGCCCGCGGCTGCGCCGCGTCCTTGCCGCGCACCGCCGGTTGGTAGAGCCAGACCATCTCCGTAGCCTCGAGATCGACCGGCTTGTGGCGCCAGGATTCCTCGAGGATCACCTGCAGCAGGTCGCCGTCGACGAGCTCCGGATGACCGGAGTACTCGGGGTGGCCGTGATATTCGGTCCGCCGGTAAGGCAGGGCGCCGAGAAACGTCTCGAAGTCGACGTCGCGACCGCCACCCAGGGCGATCGGTAGCAGCCCCGCCGGCGGCAGGTAGCGAAAGTGTTCCTTCGCCACGATCGTCGCCGGATTGTTGTGCTTCGAGATCAGCTCCGCGAGCTGGTCCTGGAACTGGAAGAGGACCGCCTCGGCCTCGGCGCGGCGGCGGCCGGCCGAGAGCGTCGGCCAGGCCTCGGCCGTCGGCGGCGACGCCGGGCGGCGGCGGACCGCCCAGTTGTCGAGCCAGGAGAGGCCGTCGAGCCGCCAGTCGAGCAGGGCAAGCGGCACATCGCAGTCGGTGAGGCGCCCTGCCGCGGCGAGGTCGTCGAGGGCGCCGTAGGCGGTGAGCGCGGGCCGCGTGCGGGCGCCGTCGCGGGTCAGCGCGCGCGCGAAGGGATCGGCGGCGAAGCCGGGGAGTTGCTCGGTGCCCAGGCAAAGGTGGGCAACGACGTTGCGCAGCCTCGAGAGGCCAGCTTCGCCCCGGGCCCGGAGGAGCCCACCCGCGAGCAGGTCGCGCGTCGCGGCGCCGACGCCGCTGGCCGCTAGCGGGTCGAGCGGCTCCAGGCGCAGCTGCACCCCCTCGATCACCCAGCGTCTGCCGCAGCCGGGGCCCGCCTTGGGCTCGCCGAGCCCGCTCATCGGCGCTCGCTCGCGAAAGCCGGCGACCGGCGAGAGGACGAGGACGTAAAAGCCCTCGCCGGTGGTCTCGATGCCCACCGACGGTGGGTGGCAGTCGCGGAAGAGGTCGACGACCGCGACCGGCAGCTTGGGGGCCCGCGTCAGGGCGATCGCCTCGCGGGCGGCGGCGATCTCCAGGGTGTCGCCCTTGCCGTCGATCGCCAAGCCGCCGGTGACGCCGAGGACCGGCGGCGACCCCTCGCTGCCCGGCGATTCGACCGTCACCCACAGCCCCTCCACCACCCCGCGGCCCACCGCGCGGCCGAGGCGGCGCTGGCGGGAGCGCTGCGCCTGCTGATCGGCGCGCAGCGCCTCGGCGGTGAGCAGGCGGCCCTCGAAGTAGTGCGGGTTGCGGATGCCGCCGTCGAGGATGGGTTCGAGCAGGTCCCTGGCCATCGCCGTCTCCTCAGCGTTCGAGCGCGGCGCGCACGCGGGCGATCAGGTTGTCCGGCAGGCCGGGCACTTCCCGGAGGTCCTCGGGGTCGTCAAAGCCGCCCATGCGGGTGCGAACCTCGACCAGGCTCGCGGCCCGCGCCGGGCCCAGACCGGCGATCGCGGTGAGCTCGGCGACCGCGGCGCGATTGAGGTCGACGCCGTTGACGACGAGGTTGCTGGCGGTCGTCCAACTCTCGAAACGCCCCCCTTGGATGCCGAGAGCCGCGCCGGCGCGGCGGTCGCCGGTGGGCAACTCGGCGCGCGTGAACTCGGCGTCGACGGCGCGGCCTTCGCGGTCGAGGATGAACTCGCCGCGGGCCTCGACGGTGAGCTGCGACCCGCTCTCGACGAACTGATCGGCGAGCGCCGGGTCGATCAGCAGCACTACCGCGGAGACCTCGGCATCGGCGGCCGCCTGCGTGACGGTGATGCGGCCATTGGAGGCGATGGTGACGACCTGCGCCGGGATCACCTTGGCGGGAACCTCGAGGTGGCGGAAGAAGGAGGTTCCCGGCTCGGGCTGGCGCACCCACACGCGCAGGCTCTGCGCGTGCAGGCTGGCACGGCGCACCAGCGCGCGGACGCCCGGCGCGGTGCCGAAGGCGAGAGCGAAGCCGCGCACGCGAGCACCGTCATGGGTCAGGTTCAGGCGGTTCGCGAGGCTGCCGTGTCGCCAGGACAGGTTGATGATCCGCACCAGTTCAGCGTCGAGGAGATCGGGCGCCTGTCCCGGCGGCAGCGCCGGCAGCGCGGCCGGGATCCACTGCGCGCCATCCCAGGTGAGCACTTGGCCGGCAGCGCTGGGAGCGACCAGAGCCACCGGATGCCCCTGAAGGGCGTCGACGCGCGGGGTGGGGAAGGTACCGGCGAGATCACCGCTGGCGGCGTCGCCCACCTTGATCGCCTGCTGGAAGGGCACCGCCTGTCCGGCTGCGGTCGCCGGAGGAAGCCCGGTGATGCGGAAGCCGGCGGCGGCGAGGTTGGCGACCAGGGCGCGCGTGGTCGGGTTGACGAGCAGGTACTGCGGATGGTCGTCGGCAAGCAAGCCGAGGAGGTCGCCATGGACCGGCGAGAAGGTCGGCGGAGAGCCGAAGGGCAGCGCCGGCACGGCCGCCGCGCCGAGCGCCGGCAGCCACTCCTGCAGGACGCGGGTGTGGAGCAGCCACGGGCGGGCAGCCTCGTCGACCGTCACCGGCCCGCTCAGCCGCGGCGGGCTGGCGGCGTCGTCGATCGTGAGCTCGAGCCGCGCCAGCAGCACACAGGCCTCCCCGCCGTCGGGGCAGCCCGCCGCGCCGCCGGCGAGGAACGGCCGTACCTCGGTGATCCAGGCCTCCCACGCGGCGGCCAGGACCGCCGCGGCATCGGCGGGATCGAGATGGAGGTCCGCGAGCTCGGCCCCGGGTGGCGACGACACCGGCGGCGAGCCGGGACTCGGTCGCACGACGTCGCCCAGCGTCGGCAGCGCCGGCGGCGAGCCGGCGGGAGCGATGCGCCGCACCCGCGCGGCCAAGTCCTGGGGGGTGAGGAAACCGGCGGGGCCCGGAATCTCGCTCACCACCACGGCGCGCAGAAGGCCCCCGAGCAGCCGCACCGCATCCTCCTCCTGCTGCCCTGGCGGCTCCAGGCGGAAGGCGAGATGGAAGTCGTCGGTGATGCGCGACGGCACGGTGAGGTCCTCGGCCGTCCGGCAGGGGTCCCCGAGCACCGGTACCGGGTCGGTGTCGCAGTCACGCCGGCAGAGCACCACCCAGATCGACAGCGGTTCGGCTGGCGAGGAGAGCGACGGCGAGCCGATTCCAGCCAGGTCGGCGTGGTGGGAGGCGAGCCAGTCGGCGAGGCGGGCGCACTGCGAGCGCGGCACGCAAACGGGCTCGCCGCGCGGCGTCACCGCGAGGCCGGGGGCCACCACCACTTCCTGCTCGGCGTCCTCGCCGCGCACGGTGACCGCGAGGCCGAGCACGGTGCCGTAGCCATGCAGCGCGCGCTGCAGCAGCCGGTCGCGCTCCATCAGGTAGAGCTGCTCTTGGTTGAACTCGTCCACGCCGAGCACCAGCCCGGTCGAGTAGCGCACCCGCTTGTGCGGATCGAGGGCGGCGGTGTCCGCGGCGGCGGTCTTGAAATCGCACTGGCAGGCCATTGGTCTCTCCTAGGCGAGCGGCGGCGGGCCGACGGTGTCGCGGCCGAGGACGCGGCGGTCGCGGACGTTCCAGGGGTGTGCCTCGGTGAGCAAACCCTCGCCGAGGTAGGAGGCGCCAAGGACGAGCGCGGTGAAGCGAGCCCCTTCGCCGACGGCGGTATCGAGCCCCACGCGGGCCGCGCCGACGCGGAAGAGGGCCCAGTAGAGCTGGACGTCGAAGGCAGTGTGCGCCGGCCGCTCGCGCTCGACGACCGCCCGCACTTTCTCCAGGCGCCGCCGCCGCACGTCGGCCGACAGCTCCGGTCCGACCGGCACCAGCACGGTGAAGCGGTGGGCGCTCCGCGCCACCGGCAGGGCGATCGTCGTCCAGGCGAACCAGTCGGCGAGCGCCTGCCCGTCCGGCGGCAGGCGCTCGGGCAGGGGGACCGACTCGAAGTCGGCGAAGGCGGCCTCGGCGGGGATCTCCCAGGCGCGGTTCAAGGCTTCGACGCGGCGGTAGCGCAGGCGGAGGTAGTTGCGCCAGCCCGCGGCGCCGTCTGTCGCCACCTCGGCGTAGGGGAAGCCCAGCCCGCCGGCGACGAAGGCGCGCCAATCGGCGGCCTCGCTGGCGGCGGACGGCGGTAGGGGGGTGAGCTCGGCGTCCTCGAAGCGGGTAAGCCTGGTTCTGCCGGTGCGCGACCAGGCGACGTTGAGGCGCTCGAGGGCGGCTGCTTCGCGCGCCGCCTCGGCCGGGGCCTCGGCGGCTCCGTAGCGGCGGCGGAGGAACGAGCGGTAGCGGCGCTGCAGGCGGGCGGCGCCGTGAGCCGGCCGCCAGGGCGCACCGGCCAGGATCTGCGACGGACCGATGGGCGCCGTCAGATCGCCGGCGGCCACCGCCGGCAGCAGCCGGGCGCGGTGGGCCTCGACCAGGCGCACGCCGAAGGGCGTGCCATTCACGTCGTCCTCGGCAAAGAGACTGTCGTCGGGGCAAGGGTCGACCGCGAGGCGAATCGCCTGCACCAACCCGACCGGCGTGCCGCGCCGGCGGAAGAGAGCCACCGCGTGGGCGAGGAAGAGGCGCCGGCGCGCCTCGTCCCAGTCCTCTTCGAACGCGGAACCCAGCCAAGCGGCCAGCCACTCGAGCGCCTCGGCCGGTGCGGTGCGGGTGTCGAACAGCGCCTCGGCGGCGGCGATGCGTCCCTCGAGCTCGGTGAAGAAGCCCTCGAAATTGGCGAGGAAGCGGTCGAGGAAGGATGCCGAGTCCCGGTCCTCGCGATAGACCGCGGGCAGGTAACGTTCGAGGTAGGAGAAGCGCGGGTAGTGGACGCGCAGGGCATGGACCTTCGGGCTGCTGCGGCGGCTGCCGTGGAGGGTGAGCCGCAACTCGAGGTAGCGCCCCCCGGCTCGCTGGAAGAGAAGCTCCCAGGTGCCGGTGCCGGGCTGCGCTCCGAGTCCAGCGCGGCCGGCGGCGACCAGTGGGCGCTCCGGGCCGGTGGAGCGGAGATGGGGCGCGGGCTCGCGCGACCACGGCACGTTCTTCAGCTCGGCTACGGTCTCCGCGGCGCGGCTGTGGACCACGATCGAGTCGCCGGGGGGAATGCAGGCGTCGAGGAAGAGGCGGTGCCAGACGCACCCCGGGTCCTTGCCGTCGAAGACCAGCCCGTCGAGGCAACCGTCGCCGGCATAGCGCGGACGCGGCACCTCCGTCAGCGGCATCCAGATCTCGTCGAAGTCGTAGTAGGCGGCTTCCGGGCCCTCGATGAGGGCCTTGCCGCTGAAGCGACGCATCGGCAGGTAGGCATCGAGGGCAGAGAGGTCGAGGATCGCCTCCCGCGCGGTCCCCGGGGCACCGATGGCGAAGGCGAAGGCGAAGCTCTGATTGCCCTGGTCAGCGGCGACGTAGACGGTGCCCTCGATCTCCCCGGGCGCCGGCGCCGGGGCGGAGCGGAAGACGAGATCGTGGCCCACCAGCGCGACCGGCTCGCCCACCAGCTCGTCGAGCGCCGCCTTCAACGACACCGGTCCTCCCAGGGGTCCATCGAAGGGTGTCCAGCGCACCAGGCGTGTGTCGCCAGCCGCGGCAGCGGTCTCGAGCAGCAGCGCAGTGCCGTCGGGCAGGCCCGCGACGGCGATGACCTCGCCGCCGCCGCTGCCGAGCGGCGGCGAGGCCATGGCGAGCGACAGACCATTGGGGAAACTCGCCGGCGGGATGCACGCCACGTCCTCTCCCACCGGTGGGTCCGGCCGGAAGATGGCCGCCGGAGGCGCCGGCAGCGACGCCCCACCGCCCGCGCGCACCACCCGGAGGTCGCGATCGAGGCGCCACAGGCGCGCGTCGCCGGCGATCGCCCGGTCGAGCACCCAGAGACCTCCGCCGGGCACTGGCGCCAGGTCGAACGGCGCGAACGGAATCCCGGCGGGCCAGCGCAGCCAGACTGGCGCCCCTCCGCCATGGAGATCGAAGGCCAGCAGGCCGCCCGGCGCCACCGTGCCGGCAATGAGGAAGTGGCGGTCGGTTACGGCGAGGCCGGAGAGAGTGGGCGGCGCCTCTGCCGACGGCGGCGCCGGCAGGGGGCCGAACTCGCCGCAGGGACGGCGCGCGGCGTCCGGCGCGACGGGGGGCCGGCAGCCGGGCTCGGCGTGGCAGCGGCTCGCGGCCTCGCCGGTGAGCTCCGCCACCCGCCAGAACCTGGCCGCGGCGCCGGCACCCAGCGGGCGATAGCGGATCTCGTCGCTTCCCGGGCCGATCCAGTACAGGTGGCCGAAGCGGTCGCAGGCGGCGCCGCGGCGGTGGGCCCCGGTGAGCGGCGCCTCGGTACGCCGCGGTGGGAAGAGGAAAAGCTCGTGGCGCAAGTTGACGGCACGCCGACGGGGATCCCACACCAGCCGCTCGGTGGCTGGCACGGTGGAGCCGGCCAGGGCCGGCAGCCAGTCGCGCGCGCCTTCGAGGAGGTGGTAACGGGTGCCGTTGACGTCCATCAGCACTCCGCGGGCACTACCGGCATCGGCAGCCGGCGCGGCGTTCCGGGCTCGGGCTGTTGCACCCTGCCCACGAGGTCGTCGATCGACAACGGGTCGCCGGCGGTCACGGCGATGCCGGCGAGACGCGGGAGTTGGAACCCGATCATCGCGCGGCTCGTCACGGGGTCGCCTTCGGCGTTGGCCAGCAGCAGGCCGGTCACCCGCGCCACGCCTGGCGCGCGGGTGGCGACGGCGATCACCTCGCCCGGCTCGACCGCCTTCTCGAGCGGCCAGCCGCGACCCGAGAAGCCGCCGGCGAGCGGCGAAAGGAAGCGACGGACCTCGACCTCGACGCGGGCGAGGACTGGCCCCTGCTCGACGCCCAGCACCACCTCCACTCCGACCGAGACCCAGAGGTCCCGGTACTCCGGCCCGACGAGGTGCAGCTCGGTCGTCACCAGACGCCGCGGCTCGAGGTGACGGCAGACCGCATCTAGGAAGAGCCGGTCGGGCTCGGGGTTGTGCGGGTGCTCGGCGTCGAGCAGGGGGATGAGCAGCAGGGTGACGACGCCGTCGGCCGGCACGCCGGGAAGTCCGGGGTGGACGAGCGGCAAGACCTCCACCCGCCCGAGGTCGACCCCCGGCGTTTGCCAGGCGATGTCGTGGAAGTCGTCGGCGGCGACTAGACGGTCGCGGTGGCGCACGAAGCGCGGGATGCGGTGCTCGGCGTCGGCAACCGATTCGGGCTCGTCTCCCCCCCAGGTCGGGGCAGGGTTGCTCACCTTGAGACCAGCCGGCAGCGACGGCGCCTTGTCGATGGCACCGATCCCCACCACCCCCTGTCGGCCTCCGCCGTAGGCGTAGCTGGCGACGATGGCGGCGCCGCGCGGCGGGCGCGTGCCCGGCGGGCCGAAGCGGATCTCCCCCGATTCGGGATCGAGGGTGTACACCTTGCTCGGCGGCGGAACCGCGGCGCTGAGCGACGGAGCCGCCGCCGGCGCGGTAAGGCCGGAAACCGCCGGCGGGGGCACCTCCGGACCGGCCGCCGCGAGGTCGTCGATCTGCTGCCAGAGCTCGCCGTTGACGGCCAGTCGCAGCGACTCGGGCAACACCGGCCTGTTGACCAGGACCGCGCGCTGGTCCGGCTCGCCGGTGCCGGGCGCCAGGCTCTCGGCAGGCACCAGTGCCCGTTGCACCACCTCGGCGCCGTTGACCCAGATCCCGGACAGGCGCGCCGCTCCGGTGGCGGAGCGGATGCGCAGCCAGGTCACCAGCCGCTCGCCGTCTTCGGTGTCGGCGAGCGACGGCGGCAGGTCTCCGACCCCAGGTTCGAGCGGGTCGAGGTCCTCCTCCCAGGCTAGCCGCGTGGCCGACGGCAGGCGCAGCTCGACCGTCCCCGGCATGGTGGTCAGGTCAGCGCTCGCCCGCGCCTCGAGTCGCTCATAGCCCGCTCCACCAGCAAACGGCCGCGGAAGGTCGAACAGCAGGCCGGCGCCGCCGCTGCGAGCGGTGCTTCCCGCCGGCGGCAGCACCCGCGTCGAGCTGTCGAGTGCCGGCAGGACGGCCAGCGTCAGGATGCGGTTGGCCAGGACGGCGCGCACGTCGGCAGGCCGCTCGTTCGGGCGGGCGAGCAGTGCCAGCCAGAGGGCGCCGTCGACGGTGTCGGTGCCGAGGTCGAGCGGCGGTAAGGTGACGCCGGAGGCCGGCGGGTCGAAGGGGCGCGTCTCGTAGAAGTCGAGGCGCTGGCCGGCCGCCTCGAGATCGCGGTAGAGCCGCCGGTAGAGGTCCGACGCGGCGTCTCGGCGCGTGGGGTCGAGCGGCGCCTTGGTGTAGAGGCGTCCTTCCACCGGCAGCACCGTCAGGGCGAAGCGGGTGCGGAACGGGATACGGCCGGCGAGCACCTCGAGCTCCGAGTCGAGGTTGGTGGCGTCGAGCGGACCGCGCTCGTTGCGAAAGGCGACCAGGCCGCGCGCCGCCGCCGCGGGCCGCAGCGGAATGCCGAGGAGCTGGAGGAACTTCAGCCGGTTGCGATCGGGAATGAGGTCGGCCCGATAGCCGATCGCCTCGGCGATGAAAGCGAACAGCTGGATCAGCGTCACACCGGGATCGCTGTCGTTGAGGTTGGTCCACTCCGGGTTGTGGAAGCGGACCCGCGCCAGCGCCTCGCGCACCAACTCGCGGTGGAGCGGCAGGGCGAGGCGGGGGATGGTCAGCGGCATCGCGCCTCCTCAGCCGGCCAAGCGCAGGGTCAGGTCGAGGCGGCCGGCGTCGGCGGTCGCCACCAGCCGGTAGTAAATGGTGGCCACCGCCTCGCGGGGCTCCGCGCTGGAGGCCACGACGCGCACCGACTCGACCTCGATGCGTGGCTCCCAGCGGCCCAGAGTCTCGCGGATGCGGTCCGCGATGAGGGTGTGGGTGGAGGCGATGTTGGGCTGAAAGAGGTACGGCGCCAGGCCGCCGCCGAACTGCGGCAGCATCACCCGCTCGCGGCGCTCGGTGGAGAGGATGACGCGGATCGACTCGCGCACGTTGTCGCTGCCGGCCGATAGCGCGATGCGGCCGTCGGGCCCGATGCGGGGCGGGAAAGAGATGCCGCGGCCGAGCAGAGTCGCCTCCGTCAGCGCCGTGCCGTTGGCGGCCATCACTCGGACCTCACCGGAATGGGCAGGCAGATCTTCAGGAACGGCAGCCACCAGAAGACGATGTTGAGCAGCTGCAGGAAGATCATCAGCACGATGAAGGCACAGAGAGTGATGATCGGGATCGAGAACGAACAGATCATCCCCAGGCTCCAGCCCGGCTCGCTACCCACGTTGCCGTCGTCGATGTCCTTGAGCTTCGCGTTCTGCACCCGCTCGACCTGCCGGCGCAGCTTGTTGGAGAGCAGCATCGAAACGCCCTTGGGGAAGCGGCTGAGGCCCTTGATGCTGGTGTCGAGCGGCAGCCGGATGGTGATCGGCCGGGCCGGCGCGTCGGGGTCGAAGAAGGGCGCCATGCGAAAGGGGCGCGACGGCGCGGAGACCACCGGCGGCATGAAGGCGGAGCAGCGCGGGCGTTCGTAGATGCAGCGGGCGACGTAGAAGGCGCCGTCGAGCGGCGCGGCCGACGCCGCGGCGGCGCGCGCGGCGATGGCCGGCGCCCCACCGGGTGCTGACGCGGCGCTGCCGGCTGCCGGGGCCACGCCGTCGAGGGCGGCAAAGAGGTCCTTCTGGAACTGGCCGCCGGTGAGAAGACCCGCGGCGGCGGCGATCGCCGCCAGCGACAGTCCGTTGGGGATCACCGGCGCCGCGCCGGGAGCGGGGTCCGCCTCGCGCAGGAGAGCTCGTCGCTGGGCGTCGGCGCGCACCAGAGCGTCGCGCCAGCGGTGGGAGGGAGCGAGCTGTCGATCGAGGTGGTTGAAGACCGCGACTTGGGCGCCGGGGAGGCCGGCCGACGAGCCGTGCTCGATCGCCTGCCACAGCTCGCCGAGCTCGGACTTGAGCAGGTCGGCGAGGTCGAGAAGGGCGAAGAGCAGGATCTCGCGCGCGACCTCGACGGAAAGCTGCGGCCTCGGGCTGGCGAGCCCCTCGAGCGCGACTCGTGTGCCCGACGCCCAAACCGCCTTACGCGCGTCGGCGAGCGGCGCCAGCAAGTCGCCCGGTACCCCCGGCGGCGGCGCCGGCGGGGAGCCGGCGGCGGCACCCTCGTAGAGCTCGCGTCCGGCCACCGGCAGCAGGGCGGCGTGGAAGCGCCGCGGCTGCCCGGCGCCGTCGCGGAAGGGAAGGGAGAAGAGTGCGAGGCGCTCCTCGCCGGGGAGCGGCTCGCCGCCGGCTGGCGCCGCCTCCCAACGGCCGCCGTTGCGGTCGCCCACCCAGGCGTGCTCGGCGTGGGTGGACGGGTCCTCGGGGTCGAGCGACGTCCCCGCCTTGGGCACCAGGCGGCGCACTACCAGCGAGGCGCGCTCGCCGGCGGCGGCGTCGACCTTGCGCCCAGGCAGTCCGGCGCGGCGGCAGACCAGGCTCGCCGCCAACAAGTAGTAGCGCTGGTGCGCGGGCTGAAAGAGCTTGAGCGGCCGGGCCAGCGACACCTCACCCGCAGTGGCCCACCCGACATCCGGCCGCTCCCAGGTCTCGGGACGAGCGACGCGCGCCGGCAGACCCGAAGGAACGTTCGCCGCCAAGCGCGCGGCAGTTGCGGCGCCGGTTGCGGGCGCCGCGGCACCGGCGGTCGAACCGGGGGCTGCCGCGGCCGCGGCGGCCAGGTCCGCCGTCAGCTCGTCGAAGAAGGCGTCGGAGGCGTAGCGCAGCAGCGCCGGCTCGCGGAAGCGGCGGTTGCCGACGTCCGCCAGGGCGAGGTCCCAGAGCGGAGCGGGGGCGAGCCATTCGACCGCGTGATCCACGCCGTTCACCAGATGTTTCCCGCGCCGGGGGTATAAGAGGTCGAGATCACCGCGTTGGTGATCACCGTGTCCGCCTGAACGACGCCGGAGAACTTGGACATGCCGGCGTTGACCGTGACCATGCCGGCGTTGACCTCGACTTGGCCCGCCTGGACGGTGAGCTTGCTGGCGGCGGTGACGGTGATGCCGGACGCCGCGAGCTCGATCGAGTTGCCGTTGGCGTCGCTGATCTCGATGCGGCCGGGGCCGTCCTCGAGCGTCATCGTCTGGCCACCCGGCGTCTCGAGCGTCAGCTTCTCGCGCCCGGTGGCGTCGTCGAGAGTGACCACGACGCCGTTGCGCGAGCGCAGGACTTTCTTCTCGTTCCTGCCGGCGCCATCCATCGCCTGCGGCGGCGCATCCTTGCCGTTCCACAGAGCGCCGACCACGTACGGCCGTCGCGGCTCGCCGCCCTCGAAGGCGACGAGCACTTCGTCGCCGGTGTCGGGCACGAACCAGCTCCCGCGGTCGGCGCCCGCCATCAACGTGGCGAGGCGCGCCCAGGCCTCGTAGGCCTGGCCGCCCGAGTCCGGCGACCAGGGCAGGCGCACCTTCACCCGTCCCTGGCCGTCGGGGTCGACGACCTCGGTGACCAGGGCCGGGTAGACGCCGTAAAAGAGGCCGCCGTAGCCGCGCGGAGCGCGCGCCGCTGCGAGATCGTCGAGCAGCGTGCCGGGCAGCATCTCAGCTCGCTCCCAGCCCAGGCCGCTCGCAGCAGAAGCGGGT
Source organism: Thermoanaerobaculia bacterium (assembly GCA_963846495.1). Lineage (GTDB taxonomy): Bacteria > Acidobacteriota > Thermoanaerobaculia > Multivoradales > JAIOJS01 > DASYQD01. The sequence continues at coordinate 47,929 of CAWJWP010000014.1, forward strand.
CCTGAAGCCGTCCTGGGTGTCGAAGGCGTGGCAGACCGCGGTGACGTACCAGGGGCCGTTGAACAGCGTCCCGAGACCCTGCAGGGTCACCTGGGTGGCCACCTTGATGCGGGCGTCGCCCTCGGCAATCCCCTCGGCCGACAGGAAGCGGCGGGCCCCCGCCCGGTAACAGGCCGCCGCCTCCGTGCGCGCCTCTTCGCCGGTGAGCGGCACGGTGTGGACGATGCGCTCGGCGCGCTCGCCGAATGCGCGCGCGAGGACGGCGCTACCCGACAGGCCGCCCGCGAGCTCGCCCGCGATCGCCTCCTCGCCGGTCTCCTCGACGATCGCCTCCTTGGCCGCCACGTCCCAACCCCCCACCGCCAGCCGGGTGCGTTGATGGGCGAGGTCGGCGCAAGCGGTCAGCTCGCGCAGCTCCTGGCCGTAGGTCAGAGTCACCGGCGACGCCGCGCGGCGGCGGGCCCGCGCCTGGGCGAAGAGCGATGCACCCTCGACCCACACCTCGGCGTCGATGGCGCGGGCGCGCTCACGCAGGAACGCGAGATCACTCTGGTTGAGCTGGGCGAGGGAGCGGTGGGTCGGACCGTCGACGTCGATCTCCGGTCTGAGGCCGTGCTCGCGGGCGATCGCGGTGAAGACGTCGCGGTCGCTCTGGTCCTCGAACGTGCGGGTGCGGCGCACCATCCGCAGGTCCTGGCAGCGGTCTTCGGCGAGCACCTCGAGCTGCGGCGGATGCTGGCGCGGGTAGCGCCCCTCGAGGGCGGTGATCCGTCCGTCGAAGATCGTCGTCTGGTGGTTGGCGTCGCCCATCTCGACCGCCAACGCACGGCCGAAATCGAAGACCTGGCGATCAAAGTAGAGGAAGCCGACACCATCGGGACCGGTGCCCCAGTTGCCGAAGGTGCCGGCGCAACAGAAGAGTCCGGCGGTGGTCTCCTCCACCGTCAGCTTGAGTAGCCCTTCGGCCAACCCAGGCACCGTTCCGCCGTCCACCGTCAGGGTGGGGCGGGAGGGGTAGAAGCCGGGGGTCGAGGCGCGCTCGGTCATCGTTAGTTCCGCATCGCTGCTAGTGGGCGAACAGCCGCGCGGCGCGGGCGTCGCGACGCGCGACGACGAAGCGCACGTCCTCGGGATCGACGGCGCGTTCGGGAGACTGCCCCGGACGGGCAGGCGGCGCGGTTGCGCCCTCGGCCGGGACCGGCGACGGGTCCTCGACCATCACCTCGACCTCGTCGATCACCACACCCATTGGCTCACCTCCCGATCGCTGCGACCCGTGCTGTGCATGGCGGTCAGCGCCGCAGGCTGCTATCGAAGGACGCACTGGCGCGAGCGCTGGCGCTCGCCGCAGCGCCGCCGGTCAGGCCGGCGGAGATGCCGCCTGCGGTGGTCCCCGACGCGCCCCCACTCAGCGCGCCGCCGATGCTTCCCGACCGCCCTGTGCCCACTCCTCCGCTCGCTCCCCCCCCGCTCCCACCCGAGATTCCTCCTCTCAGCCCGCCGCCGATGCCACCGCCGACGCTGCCGCCGATACCGCCGCCAACGCTGCCGGCGATCCCCGCGCCACCAGCCACTCCGGCCTGGACACCGAAACCGATCCCGCCCCCCACTGAGCCGCCGATCCCGCCGCTCGCGCCGGCGCTGACGTCGACCATCGTCCCCACCGCCAGCCGGCGCGGGTTCTCGATGCCGTTGGCGGCAGCCATCGACTGCCAGCCCGCGGGATCGCCGCTGGCCTTGCCTTTGAGACTGGCCGCCGAGTCTCCGTCCTGCGCCTGCTGCGGCGGTTTGGCGGCAGCTCCCTGCTTGGGGGCGACGAACTGGATCTCCTGCCTGGTGAGGGAAAGCGAGATCTTGGCGCGTAGCGGCCTGCCGTCGGCGGAGAAGTACTCCAGGCTCTCGGTGATCGACTCGACGATGCCCTCGAACTTGAAAGTCCCCCAGAGAAACCGCACCCCCGGCGGGATGTACTTGGGCTCCCGCGCGGTGCCGCGGTTGTCCTTGCCGGGGGTGATGAAGTGGACGACGTCCTTGGTGAGCGCCCGCACGTCGTCAGGCAGCGCAGTGCCTTTGGGCGTCCCAGCCTTCGGATCGACGATCAGCGTGTGCTCCGCCCGGTCCACTAACACGTGCTCCGGGTTGGTGACGTCGAACCAGAGATCGAAGGCGAGCTTGGTGGTACCGGTGCCGACGAACTGCATCGCCGCAGCACCGCGTTGATCACCGCTCACGACCTGGTTGGAGAACGAGACCTTGAGCGTGTCGGGATTGAATTGCACCGGCACCACCTTGGCGCCGTCGGTGGTCTGACCCGAATCGTCCCAGGAAATCTCCTGGAGGATCGCCTTGACCAGCTTCGCCGGGGTCACGACGTCCCCTCTCCGCCCGTCTTCACCCGGCTCAGACTCTCGTAGGCGACCTGCAGCTCCTCGACCGCGAGGCCACCGTCCTTGGCGTTGAGGCCCGGCACCTTGAGCTTGATCGGCAGACAGCCGGTGAGCTCGAAGGCCACCAGCGGGGTCGTCGCCTTGGCCTCGGCCGGCATGATGCCGATCACGCCCGAGGCGCGGACGCCGCTGCCGCCCGGGCCCTGCACCGCCTCGAACCACTCCCAGAGGCCGAAGTCGCTGGTCATGCCCCGCTTCAAGGTGAGCTGGCCATAGCTCACCGGGCCGACCAGGTGGATCGGCCGCGCGTTGTTGCCGCCTTCGCGGATGGTCTTCGGCTCGAGGCTCACCTCCATGCCGTCGCACTCGGCGAACTCGGCCGCGCAGAGCGGCAGCTTGCGCGGCCCGGCGACCTGGATCGCGATGCGGAAGTTGAAGGTGGTGAACGGGTACTCGGGCTCGTTGGCCATGCTCAAGCCACCTCCTGCACGGCCAGCCGGCCGGCGCCGCCGTCGACCAGGCGCACGGTGAGGAAGGCGAGAGCGCGAGCCGGTGCCACCTGCAGCTCGACCACGAAGCGGCCGCGGTCGACTGCATCGGGCGGGTTGATCGAGGAGCTGGCGACGACGCGGAAGCCGGCCTCGGCGGTGGCGCCGGCGAAGGCGCCGCGGCGATAGAGGTCGCCCAACAGCAACTCGAAACGGTGGCGCACGAGGTCGCCGAGGAAGGCGTCGTTGGGCTCGAAGACGAAGCCCTGTCCCTCGCGCAGGGCGAGGCGGCGGAGCAGGATGAGGAGGCGGCGCACCGAGATCGGGCGCAGGGAGCCGTGGTCGCTGAGGGTATCGGCGGAGAGGAGCAGGAAGCCGCGCGGGTGATGCAGGACCGCGTTGACCCCCGACAACCTCCGCCACGCCTCGAGGCCGAGCGGCGGATCGAGGGCCAGGACGCCGGCCAACGGGCGGTTTGCCGGTGCCCGCCAGGCACCCGGCCCGAGCGCCAAGGCCGCCATCGTGCCGCCCACCGCCCCCTCGGGCGGCTGGCGGCGCAGCGACGAGCTCGCCGGGGCGCCGCCGCCGCGCCCCACCAGCCACGGGTGGTAGAGGGCGCCGAAGCCAAGCGCGGGCAGCTCACCGAGCGTCAGCGGTGGCACCCCCACCGCCGGATCGACAGCGCCCGGCGGCAACGGGGGGGCCGGCGGCTCCGGTGGCCCCCCCGGAGTGAGGCGCGCCAAATGGTCGAGCGCGTCGTCGGCGCGGTAGTGATCGGGCAGGCTGAGCAGCGCCAGCAGGTCGGCGCGCGCCGCCGCCAGACGCAGCGACGCCCGCTGGACGGCGAGCAGCGCGGCAGGGTCGTACGCGGGGACGGCGAGCTCCGTGTAGTCGTCGCGCTCGGTCCCCGGCACCCGCACGCTGTTGGACCAGGGGCCGGGGCGATCCTCGGCGAGGCCGCGCACACGGTAGTAGCGCGCCGTCGGCCGCCCCTCGGGCAGGACGAAGCCGCTGTCCGCGGGTCGCTCCGGGCCCGCGACCCGGGCGGTGGCGAAGCCGGCGTCGGCAGCCTCCTCGAGCTGATAGCTCGCGGCGATCGGCGCCGCCGCGTCCTCCGCCTCCCAGACCACCGCGAGAGCAGGTGGCGAGCCGGCGGCTCCGAGCCGCAACACCAGGCCTGCGGGCCGGCCGCCGGCACAGGCGGCGAATGGCTCCAGGGGCAAGCGGGCACCGCGGGTATTGGACCAGGGACCGGCCTCGCCATCGTGCTCGGCCCGCACCCGGAGCCAGACCTCGGCCGGGCAGCCCGGCGGCAGCACGAGATGGGCTGTGATCTCCTCACCGGCGTGGACCACGACGGCACGCGGGAAGGCTGGATCGGTGTCGCGCTCCAGGCGGTAGTGGTTGGCGCCCGCCACCGCCGTCCAGTCGACAGGGTATCGACCGGCCGCGTCGATGGCGCCGAACGGCAAGAGCTCCGGCGCCCCCAGCGGCTTGGCACTCCGCGGCAGCTCTCGCGTCCAGCCCCGGTGGACGGCGTCGGGCACCGCCAGCAGGGACACCTCGGAGAGGGACACCAGGCTGTGCAGCCCGCGCAGCGGTAGCCCCCTGAGGTCGTGCCAGTGCTCGGCCTCGCTGAGAAGCGAGCCCTGGTACAAGCGACCGAGCGCGGGGTCGAGGAAGAGCCCGGCGCTGAAAGTGGCAAGGCCGTCGCGTTCGAGTCGAGTGCCGGGCAAGAACGGGCGGTCGAGGGGCACTGCGGCCGCCGCCGTACGGTCGCGCACCATCCCCCAGGGGAGATAGAAGTCGGAGGTGTCCGTCGGCGCCGGGCCAGCGAGCGGAAAGCGCGGGTCGGCGGCCTCGGCGAACAGCCCGGCGAAGCGCTCGCGCAGCGGGTCGAATGCTTCGCCGAGCAACGCCGAGAGCGTGGCCGGTCCCTCCGCCGCCGTCGCGGCTTGGCGCCCTGCACGGTCCGCCACCTGCTCTCGCCCGACCCGCCCGAACAGGGCTTCATCGATGGGGAGCGCCGCCCAATAGCGAGGATGACGGCGCGCGAAGGTGAGGCCGCCGAGGCGCGCGGCGAGCTCCTGGCCGCGGAAGAGGGCCAGCTCGAAGGACAGGCGTCGCACTGCCGGTAGCCGGTCCGGGTGGGCGGGGCTGCCAAGCCAGTCGTTGGCGAGCGACAACCCGACGTTCTCGGCGAGCGGTGCTGGAGGCCCGCTCTCGTCGGTCTCGAGCGACACCGCCGAAGGAGAGCCGGTGAAGGTCGCCGGCTGGACCCAGAAGGCTCCCGGGGTCTCGGCACCCGGGGTCGAGGGGAGCGCCGCCGACCACAGCCGCACGCCGCCGGGAAGCGGCTCGACGCGGTCGACGAAGAGCAGCAACGACGGCGATCCGGGGGTGAACAGCAGCTCGACGAGGTCCCCGGGCTGGAGATCGACTGCTCCGGCGGCCAGGTCGAGACGGTAGGCACCGGCGGCCAACACCAGCGGCAACGCATCGCGTGATCGCTCCTCCACCCGCCAGCGCAGCGGATCGCGCAGCAGCGCCGTCGCCGCCGCCAGCTCTTCGCACCAACTCCCGGCCGCCCGTGCCCGCGCCTCAACCGGGCGTGGCGGGCTCGCGGCGCTGTCGGCCGCCGCCACCAGCCCGGGAAGTCGAAAGCGGTGGCGCACCGCCGACGCCTCGTCGGCCACCCGCACCGCCCAGCAACGCGCACCGCCGTTGGCGAAGAATGCTTCGACCGCCGTGGCGAGGTGGGCGCGTCGCGGCTCGCCGCGATCGGCGTCCCAGGCGAGTTTCGGCGCCGCGCCGTCGAGGTCGCTGAAGACGGCGCGGAAGCGCGCCGGATCCTCCACCAGCACCGGGACGTGCAGCGGTCCAGCGGCGGCAAAGCCGACGAAGGCGGCCACGTCCATGCGCGGCAGCTCGTCCGCCGGCGGCGACGGCGACGCTTCGAAGAAGACGCCGGGGAGACGGGCGGGCGTCGGCACGACGGCTCCCTTACAGCATCTCGATGCGCTCGGAGGCGAGCACCAGCTCCTCGATGGCGAGATCGGTGCCCTTGCCGTTGAGCGACGGTCCGGTGTACTTCATCGGCCGCGCTCGGAAGAGCTTCCACGTCATCGCCGTGCCGGTGCGGTCTTCCGTCCGCAGCTCGATGGTGACCGTCTTCAGCTGGCCCTGAGTGCCGTTGCGCACCGCGTCGAGCCAGTTGTAGAGGTCGAGGGCGCCGAGCACGCCGCGCTTGAGGGTGACGTCGGGGACCTTGTAGGTGGTGTTCACCTTGCGCGCGGAGTTCTCGCTCCAGTTGCCGGCACGGTACTCGGCCACCGTCATCTCGAGACCGATCCCCGAGAGTTCCTGGAAGCCGGCGTGCACCGTCTCCGAGTTGAGGTCGTCCCAGCTCACCCGGAAGTTGAACTGGCTGTACGGGTAGTCGCGCTCGATGGCCATCTGCGCTCTCCTCTCGGGTTCAAGCCCGGCTGTCGGCCGTCTTCTGGCCGATGCGGAAGATCACGAACTCGGCTGGCCGCAGGGGTGCCACGCCCACCAGGCAGACCAGGCGGCCGTTGTCGAGGTCGTTCTGGGTCATCGTGCTGCGGTCGCAGCGCACGAAGTACGCCTCGGCGGGCTTGCTGCCGAGCAGGTGGTTGCTCTGGAACTCGTTGAACAGGAAATCCTCGACCGTGCTGCGCACGTTGGCCCACAGCGCCTCGCCGTTGGGCTCGAACACCGCCCACTGCGTGCCGCGATCGATCGAGCGTTCGAGGTAGGCGAAGTAGCGGCGCACGTTGAGGTACTTCCACTCCGGATCAGAGCTCGCGGTGCGCGCGCCCCAGACGCGGAAGCCCCGTCCTTCGAAGAAGCGCAGGCAGTTGATGCCTTCCGGGTTGAGCGCCTCTTGCTGCGCGCGATTGAGCAGCAGCTCCAAGCCGAGCGCCAACCGCACCACCTCGTTGGCCGGCGCCTTGTGCACGCCGCGATCGATGTCGGTGCGCGCGTAGATGCCGGCGACGAAGCCCGAGGGCGGCAAGTGGATCTCGCGCGCCACCGGGTCGACGCCGCTGCGCGCCAGCGGATCGAGCACTCGTACCCAGGGGTAGTAGAGCGCAGCGCGCGTGGTGTCGATCCCGGCGCGGAGGGCGCGCACATCGGTGAGGGTTTGGCCGTTGGCCGAATCGAGCACGGCGATGCGGTAGCGCATCCGCTCGCAGTGCGAGATGAGCAGGCGGATGATCGCCTGCCCGTCGGGACCGTAGTCGCCGTCGAGATCGAAGGTCGAGCCCGGAGCGGCGACGATCGAGATGTCCTCGAGGTCCTCGAAGCTGAGCAGGCCGCGCTTGGCGCCGGCGGCACCCTCGTCCCCCTCGTAATCGCCGGCGCCCGGGCGCGCGCCGTCGCCGCCGCCGCCCAGACGCACGCGGAAGCTGCGTGCGGCGTCTCCGGCGTTGGGGTCGTCGAGGTGCTCGAGCACGGTGGTGTCGGGGTCGCGCAAGCTCGCCTGCCCGAGCAGCGCCTGGGCGATCTCGGCGCCGTTGCCGAGGTCGCGACCGTTGAAGACCAGCGGCACGCGCAGATAACGACTCGGAGTGTCGGGGGACGGGTCGAACACCCGCGACAGCGAGCGCCGGTGCTCGGGGTGGAAGGTGAGCCCGTCCCACGACTCCTCCTGGCCGACTTCCCCCTGAGGCGTGACCACGACGCCTACCGTCAGCACCCGCACCGCGCCGACCTCGTCGAGTGCCAGGGCGTTGGTGGGCGAGGCACCGGGATCGTTCTGGCGCAGCCGGAAGCTGAAGCGGCCGGAGGGGTCGTCGAAGAAGCGATCGAGCCAGTAGAGCTGGCCCTCGCCGGGCGGCGAGCCGGGTGGCGAGCCGGGGCCGGCTGCCCACACCGTGTCGAAGGCCTGCGCGCCGCGCAGCACGTCGCGGCCCAGCACGGTCGGGCTGCCGAGCACGGCGCCAGGGTCGGCGGGCTCGAAGGCGTGGATGTTTTCACCCAGACGGAAGGTGAAAGTCACCGTGAAGTTGCCGGCGGCGCCGGGGAAGCGCGCCCTCAGCTCGAAGGCGGGCGGCGAGCCCTCCGGCGCCCAGGCGGCGAAGCCGCCGTCGCCGTTGTAGGCCCGAGCGACGTAGAGCCGCCGCCCGCCCTCCTCGAAGAACGCGCGCACGCCGTGGGCCAGAAAATTGTCGACCGGGCCCGCGTCGCTGAATTCGAGGCGCTCGATGGTGCCGTAGATGCGCTCGAAGTCGTTGAAGCTGGTGAGCAGCTCGGGCTCGCCGAAGATCGGCCCGAAGCGCGTCGGGCCGATGAAGCCGGCGGTCGAGGTGCCGACGCCCTCGATGCTCTTCTGCCGGAAGCTCACCTCCTCTACGAAGACTCCCGGCGCCAGGTACTCGGGCATGACGGTCTCCTCCTGCGATAGGCGGGGTTACGGGGGTGACCCCGCAGGGACGATCAGTAGTCTCGAGTCGCCGATGGTCCTCAGCACCGCCTCGCCGTCGTAGCTCAGGGTGCCGAGCCATTCGGTGGTCATCGAACCTGACGGCGAGCCGGCGTCGAGCAGCACGTGGGCCGCAAGCTGGTCGAGGACGCGGGCGAGGTCGGGCAGGTCGGTGCCAGGCAGCGGAGCCAGGACCGCGGGCTCCCAGGCCACGGCAACGGCGATGTCCCAGGTGCGGTCGGACACCGGCGGACCGGGCGGCGAGGCGGCGCCATCGGGCGACGCCCAGAGCCGTCCGAGGCCTCCGGGAAGCGGCGGCAACGGAAACTGCACCGCAAAGCGGCCGGCGGCGTCGGCCAGGCCGAAGCGGTGGGGCTGCCCAGGGATCGCGACCCGCACCAGGGCGTGGCCGGCGGCGGCGCCGGTCGCGGCGTCGGCCAGCGTGCCGCGCACCGCCGTCACACCGGACGTGCGCGGCCGGACCGGCGAGGAGAAGAGGTAGAAACCCGGTGGCGATTGCTGCGACGGGCTGCCCGGCGGCTGGGCGAGGAAGACGCCGCGGCCGGGCAGCGGCAGCTGCAGCCGGAACGCCGCCGGCAGGAAGTGCCGCGCGACGTCGATGACCTCGACGACGAATGGGTGGGTTGGCGGCGGGCTCGACGGCGAAGCGGCGGCGAGCGCCGCCTCGGCGAGTCCGGTCGGGTTGACCGGCGGCTGCTCGATCGCCCGCAACCCAGGCAGCCGCTGGAAGGCGTAGACGTCCGAGCGCGTGCGGAATGCCTCCACGACCGGCCGCCGCGCCGCCTCCGGCCATGCCCGCACCCGCAGGCCGGCGCGGATCTGACTGTCGTTCACGGCGTCCCAGAAGCGCAGCCCGAGTGGACAGAAGGTCTCGAGCTCCTCGAGGATCCGGTAGCTGCGGCCGTCCTCCAAAATGCCGGTAGCGGGAACGGTCATGCGACCGCCTCGGCGGCGGCCAGCTCGGCGGCGCGCAGCACCCGTTCCTGGACTTCCCCGCCGCCTTCGGCCAGCGGCCGCGGCGACTCGATGCGCAGCACCCGCGCCACGTAGGGGACCGAGAGCTGGTAGACGTTCTGGACGAGCGTGTCCCAGATGCGTAGCAGATCCTCGTTGGTCAGCTCGGTGAGCGACAGCTCTACCGTCTCGTGGGCGCGGAAGACGCCGGGCGTGACGGCGTTGAGCAGCGCCGCCGGGAAGATCGGGTGGTCTTCGAGCGCCCGCATCATCCATCCGGCGACGGTGTGCTGCAGGGACGCTTCCTTGCCCCACACGGTCAGCAGCAGGTGCAAGTCGAGAGGGAGCAAGGCGGGGAAGCTCCGGCCGTCGGGCCCCGGCCGGCTGGGTGGGGTGCGCTGTGCGCCGTTGGGGAAGATACGGTAGAGGAAAAGCGACACGCCAGCATTCAACGGCTTGCTGAAGTCCTTGGCGGTGAAGACCTTGAACTCCAGCTCCTGGCCGAAATCCTCGGGTCGGTGGTTGCTGCGCAGCAGCTGCAGCACCGCCTCAGTGACCGTCGCCACGGCCCGGTAGTCGGCCACCTAGCTCTCCACCGAAGGGCAGCCGTGGCGCCCGCGGACCAGCGCCTCCGCTTCAGCACGGCGCTCAGGGTTGAGGCGATAGCGCTGCCGCTGGTCGTGCCCGCGGACGGCGAGGAGGAAGCCGAAGTCCACCAGCTCGTTCACCGCTGCTTCCGCCGCCGCGCGCTGGCGTTCGATGTAGCGCTCCAAGACCCACCACTCCAGGATGCCCTCGAGCGTGTCCTGGGCGCGGGGTCGTTCGGTGAGGTAGGCGAGGATCTCAAACGACGTGTCCGAGGTGAGCCGTTCCACTCCAGTGTCCTTGGCTCTGCGCTGCATGTCTCGGGGGGGCCATTGGCAAGTGCGGTGCCATGACCAAAGATCTTTAGTTTGAATGGCTTGGAGCACTGAGGTGTGGCCCCATTGCCATACCCAGGGCGAGGAGGAGGCCCGCGAATGCCGGCCGCACGGGGCGCGCGGTAGTGTGGGAAAAATGCCCTAGCGGTGGCGTGCCGAGGCCACAGGCTCACGAGGACGGAAGCGGCCGATGTCGATGCCATGCTTCTTGACCAGCGCCCAGAACGAGCTGCGGTCCTTGCCAGCGGTACGGGCTGCGCGGCTGACGTTGCCGTCGCAAGAGGCGAGCAGACCTTCGAGGTAGCGGCGCTCGAACTCGGCGACGGCGCGCTCCTTGGCGGCGCGGAAAGACTCAGGCGCGGACGGCTGCGGGCCGCTGGCCTCGTCGTGCAGCGCGAGATCGGCTGCCGCTACCAGCCCGCCACCGCCGGCCGCGAGGATCACCGCGCGTTGGATGGTGTTCTCCAGCTCGCGCACGTTGCCTGGCCAGGAGTGAAGGGCTAGGCGGCGCAGCGCTTCGGGAGTGAAGTCGGTCAGATGGCGGCCAAGCTCGCGGGCGTGGAACCGCAGAAAGTGGCGAGCGAGGAGCGGCAGGTCACTGGACCGCTCGCGAAGCGGCGGGAGCTGAAGCTGGACGACATTGAGACGGTAATAGAGATCGCGGCGAAAGCGGCCCGTGGCCACCGCCGGTTCCAGCTCGGCGTTGGTAGAGGCCACCACCCGCAGGTCGGCATGGCGCAGCTGGGAAGAGCCGAGGCGGCGGTACTCCTTGCTCTCGAGAAAGCGCAGCAGTTTGACCTGAGCGCCCGGCGGCAGCGAGTCCACCTCGTCGAGGAAAAGGGTGCCACCCTCGGCTTCGGCGATCAGTCCGGGCTCGGCCGTGGCGGCACCGGTGTAAGCCGCGCGCTCGTGTCCGAACAGCTCGTTCTCGACCAAGTCCAATGGCAGGGCGCCGGAGTTGACCGGGACGAACGGCTGCGCGCGACGGGGCGAGAGGTAGTGGATGGCACGGGCGAACAGTTCTTTGCCGGTGCCGGTCTCGCCCAGAATCAGGACCCCGGCGTCGCAGGCGGCGACGGCCGGCAGCTTGCGGGCCTCGTCGAGGAACGCGGGACTCTCGCCCATCAGCAAGCGCGCCCCCAAGGCCTGCCGCAACCGATCGATGATGCCGTCCCGCTCCACGAGTTCTCACCCCCGAGAGGTTCCCCGACGCCAAGGCGCCGGCGGATGCGCTCGGCGCGTCCTCGGCGGGGTAGCGCAACGCCGCCGCCACCACCGACTCGCCAGCAGCGCTCATGACGCTATGGAGAAGATCTTCGCATGCGACGCGCGCTTTTGGACACCGTCCTTAGCCCGCGGGCACTGAGTCATCCACCAATGACCCAGCGCCGGCCCGCGCACGGGGCGGCACGAGAAATTGCGCGGCGGCAGCGCTTGCCTTGGCCGCGCCATCTGCGTTACAAGTGCCGGCCAGATGGAGCCCGCCCGGCGCATCCGGCGCAGCCTGCTGGTGGTCAACGCCGACCAGGAGCTGTTCGACAAGATCGCGCCGCTGCTCAACCGAGAGGAGCTCGAGGTCGACCGCTTCCCGCGCGCCAGGAGCGCCCTTGAGCTGGTGTCACGGGTGCCGGTCGACGTGCTGGTCGTCGGCTACCCGTTGCCCGACGTGCCGACGCAGGAGTTCCTGGACGCCGTACGTGGCGAAGCGTCGCCCTGCCGGCAGTCGCCGCTGCTGCTCCTCGCGCGCCGCGACGACCTCGAGGACGCGCGCCGCTTCATCGGCCGCGGCGTCAACGAGGTGGTGGCGGTGGAGGAGTCGGCCGAGCGGCTGCAGGCCGCCATCTCGCGCCTCCTCGCGGTGGCGCCGCGCAGCTCGTTGCGCACGATGGTGCGCATCGTCGTCAACATCGGCGAGGGCGCGGCGCTGGAGATGGCGCAGAGCGAGAACCTCTCCGAGACCGGCATGCTGGTGCGCACCGGCGAGGTCTACCCGATCGGCAGCCGGATGAGCTTCGAGTTCCACCTCGGCGGCCAGAGCCAGCCGATCCGCGGCGAGGGCGAGGTGGTGCGGCAGACGACCGCCGGCCGCGAGTCGGTGCGCGGCATCGGCATTCGCTTCATCTCGCTTGAGCGCGACGGCATGGTGCGCCTGCAGCGCTTCCTGCGCGAGCAGGCTGGCAAATAGAAGAAGGAGCCGAGGCGATGCGTCACTGGCTGGTGAAGAGCGAGCCCGAGGTCTACTCCTTCGACGACCTGATGAAGGACAAGAAGCGCACGACCTGCTGGCACGGGGTACGGAACTACCAGGCGCGCAACCTGATGCGCGAGATGAAGCGCGGCGACGCGGTGCTCTTCTACCACTCCGGCGGCGCCGAGCCGCACGTCGCCGGCCTCGCGCGGGTGGCGCGCGAGGCGTACCCGGACGACTCGGCGTGGGACCCGAAGTCGGAGTACCACGACCCCGCCTCGACGCCGGAAGACCCGCGCTGGTTCATGGTCGACGTGCAAGGCGTCGAGGCGCTGCCGGAGCCGGTGACGCTCGCCGAGCTCAAGGCCAACGCGAAGCTCGCCAAGATGAAGCTCGTGCAGAAGGGCCAGCGGCTCAGCGTCCAGCCGGTCGAGCCGGCGGAGTACGTCGAGGTGCTGCGCATGGCGGCAGCGAAGGCGCGCAAGGGCCGCTGACGGCCAGCGTGGAGCGGACGTACGGTGAGGGGCTCGATCGCGGTTTGGGTCGTGGTGGTGCTCGCGGGCTGTGCCCGCGGGCCGGCCGTGCACACCGGAGTGCCGTCGGCGCCGGCGGAGACGCGTGTTGCGGGTGTGCCGGAGTGGGCGTGGGTCGATCGCTTCGGCGGCCGCGGCCGCGACGTGCCGCGCGCGGTGGCGATCGCGGCCGGCGGCGAGGTCTACTCGGTGGGGCAGCTCGCGCACGCTCGCGAGGCCGGCGAGCGCTCCTGGTCGGAAGATGCGGCGGGAGACGCGGCGCGCGAGCTGATGTTCCTCGCGCGCCACGCGTCCGATGGCGCGCGTGAGTGGGTCCTCCGCTTCGGCAGCTCGCCGGTGGACGAGCCGCGGGCGGTGGCCGTGGCGCCCGACGGCACCGTGCTCGTCGCCGGCTTGTTCACGGGCGAGCTCGGATTCGGCACGGCGAGCGGCGTCGCGGCGCTGAAGCCCGTCGGCGGCGCCGACGCGTTCCTCCTCGGCATCGACGCCGGCGGGTCGCCGCACTGGGCGCTGCACTGGGGCGGCAAGCACGCCGACGCCGCGCGCGCCCTCGCCGTCGACGCCGCGGGCAACGTCTACGTCGCTGGCACCTTCCAGCTCACCGCCGATTTCGATGCGGGACCGGAACGGACGGTGATGACGAGCGCCGGCCGCACCGACGTCTTCGTGCTCAAGCTCGATGCGGAGCGGCGGCTCGCCTGGGCGCACCAGCTCGGCGGCGAGCACGTGGACGACGTGACCGCCCTCGCGGTGGCGGCGGACGGTACCGTGTACGTCGGCGGCAGCTCGGAAGGGCCCTGGGCTGGCGAGGGCTCGGCCGAGGAGGACGGCTCGGCGTCCGCCGACGTGGTACCTAGCGCGTTCCTAGTGGCGCTGGCGCCCGACGGGACGCGACGCTGGCGGCGCCGCTTCGTCAGCGACCGTGCGGTCTCGCTCGCCGGCCTGGTCGCCAGCGACGATGGCGCGATTTACGTGGGTGGCAGCTTCCAAGGCACGCTGCGCTCCATCGGCGGCGTCGCCGTCGCCAACCCGACTGGATGGGACCTCTTTCTGGCGCGCCTCGATGCGAGCGGCGAGCTGCTGTGGATCCGCGACGTCGGTGCCGACAGCGAGACGTCGCTCACCGCGCAGGCGCTGACCGCGACGGCCGGCGGCCCACTCCTCGCCGGCTGGTTCCAAGGCGATGTCGACTTCGATCCGGGCGCCGCTCATGCGCCGCTGCAGGCGGAGACGACCGCCGGCTTCCTCCTCGTGCTCGACGCCAACGGCGTGTTCTCGGGGGCCAGCTCGCCGGCGGCGTCGGGCTACAGCCAGGTGCTCGCTGTTGCTACCGCTCGCGATGGAAGAGCCGCAGCCGTCGGCGTCAGCCAGCCGAGCACCGTCTTTCGCGCTCGCCGGTCCACCGGCAGCGCGCCCGGGCTTGGCAAGAGCGACGTCTTCGTCGCCGGCTTCCGGCCCTAGACGCGTGCGCCGAAGTCGATCACTGCGCGCCGCGCCGCTACGACGGCGCGCCGAAATCCAACACCCCGCGGCGCGCCATCAAGATGGCGCGCCGAAATCCAACACCCAAAGCGCCGTCACGTGGCCATACTCCTCGCCGCGGATGACGCCGATGCCGGCGTGCACCAGGTGAGGATCGAGGATGTTGCGGCGGTGGCCGCTCGACAGCATCCAGCGGCGCACCACCTCGTCGGGGTCGAAGACGCCCTTGGCGATGTTCTCCGCCGCCCAGCGATGGCGATAGCCGGATTCGCCGACGCGCCAGGCGAGCGTGCGCCCCTCGGGCGTCACGTGGTCGTAGAAGCGCCGCTGCAGCATGTCGGCGGCGTGCGCCTGGGCGATGCGGTCGAGCCGCGGGTCGATGGCGAGCGGCTTCAGCCCGGCCGCGGCGCGCTCGCGGTTCACCGCGGCGAGCACGCCGGCACGCATCGCCGCGAGGTCGTCGAGCGGGGCGGCTTCGCGGCGTTCCCAGGTGATCCGCGGCAGCGCCACGAAGAGCGACCAGAGCGGCGGCTCGACGCCCGGCGCCAATGCGGCGCCGAAGCTCTCGAAGTCGCCGAGGACGACGTCGGTGAACCCAGCGGGGTCGGAATCCTTCCACTGTCGCACCAGCGCGCCGGCGTCGCGCGGCCCCTGGACCAGCCGCTGTCGCCACGCATAGGGCGGATAGCCGGCGCGGCGGAGGTCGCGGCTCAGCTCCATCACCATCTCGCCGTCGGCGTCGAACTCGCCGGTCGTGGCCACGTCGGTGACGCGGCGCGACGCCACCTTCGCCAACGCGGGCTCTGCGACGAGCGGCGCAAGCCCAGCCTCGCGACGGACGTCGTTGAGCGAGGCGAGCAGCGTGAGCACCGGGTCGCCGTCGAACGACGTGACGAGCGACGGCGCTGGTGCCACGTCCGCGGGCAGCGCGAGGGCGAGGCAGAGCGCGATCGGAGCGAGGCGGCGCAAGGTGTCGCACATGGTGTGAACCCTCGGACCCGGCCAGGCCGGGCGCGACTCCGCGACTGCTGTCGGTACGGCCCAATGGTACCCTGCGATCCGCCGCGCCCGGTGTGAACCGCGCCGCCAGCCATGACAACTCCGACCGCTGCGCCCTCGTCTCCAGCCGCGACCGCCGAACGCCCGCCGCTCTCCGAGTTCCTGCCCGAGCGTGGCGCCGAGGGCACGGTCTCGTCCGACGAGCTGCTCGACCGCTTCCTCGCCTACGTGAAGTCGCAGCAGCTCGAGCTCTACCCGGCGCAGGAGGAAGCGCTGCTCGAGCTGTGGGCCGGACGCCACGTCGTGCTCGCCACGCCGACGGGATCGGGTAAATCGCTGGTCGCGCTCGGCCTCCAGTTCAAGGCGGCCGCCGAGGGGCGGCGCTCGTTCTACACCAGCCCGATCAAGGCCCTCGCCTCGGAGAAGTTCTTCGCCCTCTGCAACCTCTTCGGCGCCGAGCGCGTCGGCATGCTCACCGGCGACGCCAGCATCAACCCGCACGCGCCCGTCGTCTGCGCCACCGCCGAGGTGCTGTCGAACATGGCGCTACGCATGGCGAGCGTCGACGCGCCCTACGTGGTGATGGACGAGTTCCACTACTACGCCGACCCGGACCGCGGCGTCGCCTGGCAGGTGCCGCTGCTGTTGCTGTCGAGCAGCCAGTTCCTGCTGATGTCGGCGACGCTCGGCAACACGGCGCCCATCGAAGAGGACCTCCAGCGGCGCAGCGGCCGCGAGGTGGCGCGGGTGGCGAGCGAGCAGCGGCCGGTGCCGCTCGAGTTCGAGTACCGCGAGACGCCGCTGCACGAGACGATCGAGGCGCTGGTGGAGACCGACCGCGTGCCTGCCTACGTCGTCAACTTCACCCAGCGCGAGTGTGCCGAGCTCGGGCAGAGCCTGACCAGCATGCAGCTCACGTCCCGAGACGAACGGGAACGTCTGCGCGAGGCGATCGGCGACTTCCGCTTCGATACTCCCTACGGCAAGGACGTGCGGCGGCTGCTCGGCTTCGGCATCGGCATCCATCACGCCGGGCTCCTGCCCAAGTACCGGCTGCTGGTCGAGCAGCTGGCGCAGCAGGGGCTGCTCAAGGTGATCGCCGGCACCGACACGCTGGGC
Organism: Thermoanaerobaculia bacterium; assembly: GCA_963846495.1. Classification (GTDB taxonomy): domain Bacteria; phylum Acidobacteriota; class Thermoanaerobaculia; order Multivoradales; family JAIOJS01; genus DASYQD01. Next base: position 64,466 of record CAWJWP010000014.1, read on the forward strand.
GTCGGCGTCAATATCCCCATCCGCACGGTGCTGTTCAACAAGCTGGCGAAGTACGACGGCAAGAAGGTGAGCCTGCTCTCGGTGCGCGACTTCAAGCAGATCGCCGGCCGCGCCGGGCGGAAGGGGTTCGACGACCGCGGCTACGTCGTCGCCCAGGCGCCCGAGCACGTCATCGAGGTGCGGCGGGCGGAGAAGCACCGGAAGGGCCGCGGGCGGCCGGCGAAGGGACCGCCGAAAGGCGAGGTGCAGTGGAGTGAGGAGACCTTCCAGCGCCTCATCCGCCAGCCGCCGGAGGCGTTGAAGTCGAGCTTCAAGCTCACCCACGGCATGGTGCTCGACCTCGTGCAGCGCGATGGCCAGCTCGACGATCCCGATTTGGACAACTTCTGGTCGCTGCGCGAGCTCATCCGCAGAAGCCACGAGGACGACGCCGGTAAGCGGCGGCTGGTGCGCCACGCGGCGCTGGTGGTGCGTTCGCTCCACCGCACAGGCGTCTTGAAAATGCGACGCGATGCGCGCTCCGGCTATCTGTGGGTGATCGTCGACGAGGAATTGCAGCGCGAGTTCTCGCTGCACCAGGCGCTGTCGCTCTACCTCGTCGAGGCGATCGACGGCCTCGACCCGCAGTCGCCCGACTACGCGCTCGACCTCGTTTCGCTCGTCGAGTCGGTGCTCGAGGATCCCGAGGTGATCCTGCGCCGCCAGGTCGACAAGGTGAAGGACGAGTTGGTGGCGAAGATGAAGGCCGAGGGCATCGACTACGAAGAGCGCATGGAGCGGCTCGACCAAGTGACGCACCCAAAGCCGCTCGCCGAGTTCATCTACGGGACCTTCCGCGATTTCCGGCGCCGCCACGCGTGGCTCGGCGACGAGGTGATCCGCCCGAAGTCGATCGGGCGCGATCTGCTGGAACGCTACGCCTCGTTCGCCGACTACGTGCGGCTCTACGGTCTGCAGCGCAGCGAAGGGGTGTTCTTGCGCTACCTGTCGCAGCTCTACAAGACGCTGCTGCAGGGCGTGCCGGAGCGGGCGATGACCGAGCCGGTCATCGAGGCGACGGCCGTCTTCCGCACCCTCCTCGAGCACACCGACACCAGCCTGCTCGAGGAGTGGGAGAGCCTGCTCCATCCCGAGCTGCGGGCGCAGAAGGTGGAGGAGCGGCAGCGGGCGCGGGCGGCGCTGCGCGCCTGGGAGCTGCTGCACGACCCCAAGGCGTTCGCCGCGCGCGTGCGCGCCGAGCTCCACCAGCTGGTGGCGGCGCTGGCGCGCGGCGAGTGGGAGGATGCCGCCGCCGCGGTGTGGCAGGTCCCCGAAGATCCATGGCCGCCGGACCGGTTCGAGGCGGCGCTGGCCCCTCTCCTCGCCGAATACGGGGCGCTCGACTTCACCCCGCGCGCGCGGCAGGCGCGCCTGACGCGGATCGAGCAGACGGCGCCGCGCCTGTGGGAGGTCACCCACAACCTGCTCGACCCGCAGGGGGAGGGAAGCTGGCACCTGCGGGGGACGATCGACCTCGCCTCAGGACGGACGCCCGAAGGTCAGCTAGTGCGGCTCGAAGCGATCGAGCCGTAGGGGGGATCACCCCATTGGGTCGCTAGCCGTGAGGGGCTGCGTCTCGCCCGAAGCGCCAGCCCCTACGCTTGTGCCACCGCGGCACATGCGTCGAGATGGCCTCGGTGCCAGTTTGGCCGCGACATCGCGATGCCATCGCGGCATAGGAGGACGTCGGCGCCCAAAAACACCGCGGCCCCCGATTCCTCGGGGGCCGCTCCGCTGTAAGACTTGGGATACGAGGGAGATCCTGATCTTTGGTTGGCTTCCTTGGCTTTACCCCTGTGGTTAGGGGATTCAGGCGGAAGTGGTGAGGGGTGGAGATCAGGGATCTCAGGGTTTAAGGTAGGTGATCGATTCGGTAAGCAGAACCTCCCTCGTAGGTGTTCTCTCGTTCTGAGTGACGCCAGCTAGCAACCCGTGTGCCACGTCGCTGTTCGTCCCCAGTTCATGTCTCTAGAAACGTCTTACGGACGCCGGTTCTTCCGCGTTACGGCAAGAGCAGAGCAGAGGGGACGGAGGAGAGATTTGGTTCAGGAGCGGACCCGGAACGAGTCCGTTCGGTAGCCGAGGTTGGGTGGTGGCGCCCCCTGCCCCTTGAGGGGCAGAGGGACGGGGGGATAGGGGTGGAAAGAGACCTAGGGGAGGGGGGTCGGGAGGGGGGCGGCAGCCGGCTTTGCCGGCGGGGGTGGGCTAGCGGGAACGACGTGCCAGACGGTTCAGGGCGCCGGCCACGTCGGCACTTTCTTCGAGGACCGGAAGCATGGGGTCTGCCGCGTTGCGGCGGAGGCGCTCGGGCACGCTCTCGACGTTGAAGCGCTTCATGTCGAGGCCGGGGACGACCTCCTTCCACTGGAGCGGCGTCGACACCGGGGCGCTGGCGAGCGGGCGCACGCACCAGGGCGAGACGAGCAGCTGGCCGCGGCGGTTCTGCAGCCAGTCGACGTAGACCTTGCCGCCGCGGGCCGAGATCTGGCGGGTGAGGGTGGCGATCTTCGGGTGGCGGTCGACGACGAGCTGCCCGAGCAGGTTGGCGAGCATGCGGCTCTGCTCGTAGTCGAGCTCGGCGCCCAGCGGCACCAGCACGTGCAGGCCGCTGCTGCCGCTCGTCTTCACGTAGGCCGGGAGACCCAGCTCCTCGCATACCTCGCGCAGGCTGCGCGCCAGCTCGACGACGTGCTCGAAGGGCGCGCCCTTGGGGTCGAGGTCGAGGATGCACCAGTCGGGATGGTCCAGGCTCGGCGCGCGGCTCGCCCAGAGGTGGAAGGGGATGGTGCCGAGGTTGACGAGGTAGAGGAGCGCCTCCTCGTCGGCAATCACCGCGTAGCGGATCTCACGGCCGACCTCCTCGCTCCACACGCCGACGGTGGGGATCCACGACGGCAGGAACTCGGGCGAGTTCTTCTGGTAGAAGGACTTGCCGGCGATGCCGTCGGGGTAGCGGGTGAGCACCACCGGCCGGTCGCGCAGATAGGGCAGCATCCAGGGCGCGACCTTGCGGTAGTAGTCGATGAGGTCGCCTTTGGTGTAGCCGTCGTCGGGCCAGTACACCTTGTCGAGGTTGCTAAGCCGCAGCTCGGCCGCGCTGCCGGTGACTGGCGTTGCCGCGGACTTTCCACTTGCCGCGGCGCCAGATGCTGCCGCTGCGGGACGGCCTACCTTTGCGCCCGGCCGCTTCGCGCCCGATGCGCGCGACGGTTGCGCAGAGGCGGACGGAGCATCCCCGTCTGCCGCGTTCGCTAGCTCCGTCAGCTCCTCCTGGCGTAGCCCGAGCAGCACCGGATGCCGGAGCTGGCCGCCTTCCGTCCACTCCTTGTAGCGGACCTCGGCGAGCAGCCGCGGCTCGAGCCAGAGCGTGCCCTTGGGCGCCTTGGCAGCGGCCGCCAGCGCCGGTGTCTTGCGCCGCAGCCCCGCGATCTGCTTCGCCAGCCACTGGTGCTGGTCCTCGGCGAGCCCGGAGCCGACGCGTCCGGCGTAGACCGGCTCGCCTTCGCGCCACGCCACCAGGTCGAGCGACGAGATCCGCCCCGGCGTCTCCTGCTCGGTGTAGCCGACGACCACGAACTCGCCGCGCCGCTCGGCCTTCACCTTCAGCCAGTCGTCCGAGCGGCCGCCCTTGTAGGGCGCCGCGGCACGCTTCGCCATCACCCCTTCGAGCCCCTGCTTTCGCACCTCCTCGAAGAGCGCCTCGCCTTCGCTCTGCACGTGATCGGCGAAGCGCACGGTGCCGAGCGGCGGCAGCAGCTTGGCGAGCAGCCGCTTGCGCTCGACGAGCGGCAGCGGCCGCAGGTCGTAGCCGCCGAGCGCCAGCAGGTCGAAGAGGTACAGCGTCGCCGGCCGCTCGACCGCGCCGCGCTCGACGTCGACGCGGCGCTGGAGCTGCCCGCGCTTCTGCAGCCCCTGGAAGCTCGGCCGCCCCGCTTCGTCGAGCACCACCAGCTCGCCGTCGACGACGAGGCCCTCGCCCGGCAGCGCCGCCACCGCGCGCGCCACTTCGGGGAAGCGCGGGGCGAGGTCGTGGCCGGCGCGCGACAGCAGCACCGGCCCGTTCGACGTGCGCGCCGCCAGTGTCCGGTAGCCGTCGTACTTGAGCTCGAACAGCCAGCCGTCGCGGCGGAAGGCGCGCTCGCGCGTGCGCGCCAGCATCAGCTCGACCTGGTGCGGCGCGACAGCGCGCCGCGGCGCCTTCAGCGTCTGCAGCTCGGCGAGCACCGCTTGCGCGCGGTCGACGCCGTCGCGCAGCTCCTCGACGGTGAGGCCGGAGAGCACCGACTGCGGCGCAAACGCTTCGGCATCCTCGCCGCGCCGCACCCAGCCGTCGCCGCGTTCCTTGATCAGCAGCCACTCGTTCTCGCCCTTCGTCTTCACCAAGGTCCACTTGCCGCGCAGCTTGAAGCCGCGCAGCTCGAAGAGGAGCTTTCCCTTCGGCATGCTCTCCGCTGGCGGTAAAAGCGGGACCCAGAGACCGTGGTCCCACAGCACCATCGCGCCGCCGCCATACTCGCCTTTCGGGATCACGCCCTCGAAGTCGGCGTACTCGACCGGATGGTCCTCCGTCTGCACCGCCAGCCGCTTCGTCGCCGGATCCGCCGAGAAACCGTTCGGCACCGCCCACGAGCGCAGCACGCCGTCCATCTCGAGCCGCAGGTCGTAGTGCCGCCGCCGCGCGTCGTGCAGCTGCACGCAGAACAGCCGCGGCCGCGCTTGGTCGGTTCCCGGATGCGCGCCCTCGCCGAACGGC
>CAWJWP010000015.1:0-173940 GCA_963846495.1 Thermoanaerobaculia bacterium
ACTGCTCGAGCACGTCGGCGAGGAAATCGAACGCCCTCGGGTCTTTGGACTGGCCGAGCCAGAAGAGGGCTTCGCGGCGCAGCTGGGTGTCGCGGCGCTCGCGGACGATGCGGATGAGGATCGGCGCGCCGTCGTCGAGCTGCGAGATGGCGAAGATCGCCTTCTTGCGCACGTCTTCGGATGGATCCCGATCGAGCGCGTCGAGCAGCACTTTCGGCGCCCGTTCGGCGTTCGTCTGCGCCAGCCAGAAGAGGGCGTGGCCGCGCACCTCTTCGTCGCGGTCGTTGCGCGCCACCTCGACGATGGTGTCGACCGCAGTGGGAACTTCGCTTTGCGAGAGCGAGAAGATCGCCTTCTCGCGGATCTCGCCGTCGGGGTCGTGACGCGCGACGTCGGCGAGGAAGCGGGCGCCTCTCTCGCCGCGCGCCTGGCCCATCCAGAAGAGCGCCTGTTCGCGCAGCTCGTCGCGATTCGGCTTGGAGGCCAGGCGCTCGAGTGCTTCGTCGGCGGCCGGCTCGCCGTGGTGGGCGAGCGCGGCGAGGGGCTCGCCGCTGTCGCGCTTGCTCTCGGCCTCGGCGGCCAAACCGGCGAGCCAGCGCACCGATTCGGCGGCAGCGACCCCTTGCAGATCGACGATCGACAGCGGCGCGGGATCCACCGGGCACTGCGTGTCGACGTGACGGATGCGCTCGACTTTCCCGTCTTCCCAGCGCGCCAGCACCAGCAGCCGCCCGCTTCCCGGCGGCGAGTCGTTGTTGGTGCCCCAGCTCTGCCGGTTGTTCTCGAGCCGGCAGGTGGTCGGCTTGAACTGGCGATCCAAACAGCAGGCGTTGCCCATCGAGGAGGCCGGCACTTCCCACGCCAGCCACACCGGGCCGCCGGCGGCGGCGCCGGCGCGCGCGATGGCGGAGGCGAGATTGCCGGTGCCAACCTGCTGAACCGTGGCCGAAGCGGCCGTCGATCGAGGCGCGTTCCTCGCCGCCGACTGGGCAACAGCCTCGCTCGAGGTCGCCGGTCCGGTGCAACCGATCAAGGCGATGCAAAGCAGCAGCATGCGCGTGTCGCGGTTCATCGCCGTTCTCCTTACTGGTCGAGCATCTTCATCAGCAGGTCGGTGGCTTCGGGCGACGACATCAGCGACAGCTTGCGCACGATCTCGCGGCGCAGCTCCTTGTCCTGCTCGGCGCGGAAGAGCTCGATCATCATCTTGGCGTTGTTCTGGATGAAGAGGGCGTGGATGACGGCCTCGCGCGTCGACCGATCGCCGTGGGCGAGGTAGATCTGCTTGAGCGCCGGGCCGCCGCCGCCGGCGATCCCCATGCTGTGGATGGCGGCTTCGCGCAGCTCGACATCGCGCTCGGTGCGCGCGATCTCCGCCAGCCCTTCGGAATCGCCAGCGACGCCGAGGCCGTGAAGCGCCTTCTCCTTGAGCTCGCGCGAGGCCTCGCGGGCGTAGAGGTCGCGCAGCTGCCGCCGCGCTCCCATGGCGCCGAGCTTGCCGATCGCCTCCTCGCGCAGGTCGGCGTTCTTCTCGCCGGTGGCGACGGCGAGCACCGCGTCCTGAGCACCGGCGACGAGGTAGGCGCTGAGCACGGCGGACTTCACGTCGGGGTTCGTGGACTGGCGATAGATGTCTCCCAGCGCCGCCACCGAGCCTTGACCGCCGGCGATGCCGAGCATGCGGATGGCCTCTTCCTGCAGCCCCGGATAGGCGCGGCCGTGCGCCACCTCGACGAGCAGCTGCCGCGCCTCGGGCGAGCCGCTCTGGCCGAGCACGAAGAGCGCCTTCTTCTTCAGCTCCCGCGAGGAGTTGCCCTGCAGGATCTTGCGCAGGACCGGCAGCGCGCGCGCGGCCTCGACGTGCATGAGGTTGCTGACGGCGATCAGCTTGAGCTCCTCGGTCTCCTCGTCGCTGCCGGTGGGCAGCGGCGCGCGCGGGCCACGCATCTCGACTTCGAGAGCCTGCGCGTCGTCGAGCCAGCTGCTCTTGGGATACGCCGCGCGCAGCTCGCGGACGGCGGCCAGCGCGTCGGCCCGGCGGTCGTCCTTGTCGAACGCGTAGGCGAGCCAGTAGAGCGCCGCGTCGGCTTCGGACCCCTTCTCGTTGGCGAGCTTGCGGAAGATCGCGGCCGCTTCCTTCCAATCCTCGTCGTCGAGCGCTTCCTGGCCGTTGCGATAAGCGGTGCTGCGCCCGCCGCCGCCGCCGTCGGCGGCGAGGCCGGGAAGGACGCCGAAGACGAGGCCGGCGGGGCCGGTGAGCGAGATGCCGGGGCCCATCGCGTCGGCGTCGAGGGCGGCGGCCGCCGGCGCGACGAGGAGCGCGGCGATGGCGAGGCAAGCGAGGAATCGGCGGTGCTGCTTCATGGGTGTCTCCGCGGTCAAACGGTCGATCGTTGCGGTGAGGTGGTTGGAGGTGCCGCGAGCGAGCGGGTGAGCAGCTCGGAGGCGACGCGGGTCTTGAACAGCAGGCCGTGCTCCTCGACGCGCTGGCGCAGGAACTCGAGGTCCTCGGGCTGCGGCTCGGCGGGGAGGTGGGCGAGCTCGACGAGCACCGGCTCCATCTCGTCGAGCAGGGCCGCCACGCCATCGCGGCCGCCGCGCTCGGCGGCGGTGCGGTAGAGGCGGTTGGCCGCCACCAGCTCGCGCGCGGCCTGCTGGCTCGAGGCGAGCTCGGTGCCGTCGATATCCTGGTTGACCAGCTCGGTGAAGACGCGCTGCGAGCGCTCGAGGTGCTCCGCGAGCGTCTCGACGAGCATGCGCTGGCGCGCCTCGACGGAGAGCGTCTGCGGCTGGGACGGCGGGGGAGTGGGCGCGAAGCGGCCGGCAAGGTAGCCGACGGCGAGCAGGAGCACGGCGGCGGCCGCGGCCGGCAGCCAGCGGCGAGTGCGCGAGCCGAAGCGGTGGGCGGCGGCGAGCAGCCGGCTGCGGCCGCTCGCGGCGCGTTCCGCATCGAGATCGCTTCGTCGCTGCGCTCCTCGCGATGACGAGGTTTCTTTCGCGAGTTGCGGCTGAAGGCGCTGCCACACTTCGGCTTCGAAGCTCGCGTCGAGCTCGGGCGGCGTCCACTCATCGGCCGCGGCGAGGAGACGGCGCAGCTCGTCGTAGCGCTGCTGCGCGGCGGGCGAAGCGGCGAGCCGCGCCGCGACGGCGTCCGCGTCGGGCGACTCGCCGTAGTGGTAGAGGATCAGCTCCTCGTCGCCGAGATCGTCGAGGCGGTTGTCGCGGTGGTCGTTCATGGTGTTGGTGCTCTCGACGGCGCGCCGGCGACCAGCGGCTGGAGGGCGTGGCGCAGCTTGCGGACGGCGCGAAAGACGGCTTGGCGAGTGGCGCTCGACTCGAGCCCGAGCTGCTCGCCGATCTCGGCGGTGCTGCGGCCCTCGTAGTGGCGCAGCACGAAGGCGGCGCGCTCGAGGTCGGTCAGTCCTTGCATGGCGCGCTGCAACGCGCGGCGCAGGTCGCTGCTCGCCGCCAGCCGCTCGGGACTGGGATCGTGCGCGGCGACCGGCGCGAGCGCCGCCCCCTCGGTCTCGTAGGCGACCTCGGCGCGTGTCTTGCGCTGGCGGACGTGGTCGAGCGATGCGTTCATGGCGATGCGGTGGATCCAGGTCGAGAAGGCGGCACGGCCGTCGAAGCGGTGGAGGGCGCGGTAGGCGCGCAGGAAGGTCTCCTGCACGACGTCTTCGGCGCTCGGCCGGTCGGTGGTGATGCGATAAGCGAGGTTGAAGACCATGCGTGCATGACGGTCCACCAAGGTTCGGAAGGCGCCCTCGTCCCCCGCGGCAGCCCTCCCCACCAGCTCCAGCTCGAGGTTGCCCTCCTCCATCCGCTCCATTAGACGACGGGTAGGCGATTGCGTTAGCTCGCGGTCGCGGTGTGGGTGGCGTTACGCCGCTGGCATACGCTGGGCACACGCCCAATGGCCCACTCGCGAGCAATGCAGCGTGAGGTGACGTGCACGGCCTGCGGTCATGCGTTCACCTTCGAGGTGTGGTTGTTCATCGACTGCCGGGAGCGGCCCGACCTCGTCGCCCGCATCCGCGAGGGCACGCTGTACGCGATCTCCTGCCCGGCGTGCGCCGCCGACCTCGGCGAGCTCGACGGTTACTTCGCGCTGATCGGCCTCGACGGCGCGCTGCCGGTGCTCTTCTCGCCGGGGAGCACGACCTCGCCCGAGGAGAACCAGCAGCTGGCCGAGCAGCTCGTCATGGCCGTCTACCAAGAGTTCAACGACGACCTCGTGCCCGATTGGATGGAGCGGTTCCGCATCGTCCGCCGCGACGTGCTCCGCCTCGCGCTCGCGGACTGGTCGCCGCAGCGCTCGGGCCCATTCGCCAACCACCGGCTCGCCACTCTGCTCGCGTTCGTCACCGACGACACCGGCCCTCAGCGTCGCCGCGTGGTCGTCGAGCTTCCCGAAGTGCTCGACGACGAGTCGCTCGCCTTGGCCGAGCGCTGGGTGGCGGCCGCACGGCAGCCCGGAAACCACCCCAGCCTCGCGAGGGACCTCGCCGCGGACCTCGAGCAGCTGCGGCGCTGCGCAGCCGAGGGGGTCGATCGCGTCCTGCCCGAGAGCCTCGACGCCATCCTCGAAGAGCTTCAGCAGTTGGCCGACAGCGATCCGGCGAGGTCGATCGAGCTGCTCCGGCTGGCGCTCGCGTACGGCACCGGCGAAGGTCTCGGCGGCACGCTACGCTGGGAGGGCTTTCACGACGCCCTGGCATCGCTGCTCATGGAACGGGGTGAGCCCGTCGACTTCGAGGAGATGATCGAGCTCCTCGAGGGTCGCGAGCGCGCCAACCCGCCGAGCCTGGTTCAGCGGTTCACGCTCGCCGATCACTGGGCGACTCGCCAAGCTGTCCTCGGCATGGCGTACCTCAACCGCTCGATCGAGGGCGAGCGCGAGCACAACCTGGAGCGCGCCATCGCGCGGCTCGAGGACGCCGTCGAAGTCCTGACCCGCGAAGCCGCACCCGCGGAGTGGGCCGCGATCCAGGTCGAGCTCCTGGAAGCGTTCTCCTGTCGCATCGCCGGCAACTCCGAGGAGAGCTTCGCCAAGGCCGTCGCCTGCAGTGAGGGCGCCCTCGCGGTCTTCATGCCGACGTCGAATCCGGCCATGTGGCTGAACGCTCAGCTGCGGCTGGGCCGGTGCTACCTGGCGCATCGCATGGGGCCGGACCATGCCGCCCGTGTCGACCGCGCCATCGCGCACCTCGAGCAGGCCCTCACCGCCTGCGATCGCACGCGCAACCCGTCCACGTGGGCGAGCTGCCACGTCGAGCTGGCGATCGCCTGTCGCAACCGCACGCACGCAGCCGACTGGGGCGAGACCGTGGATGCGGCCATCGCGCACTTGCAAGCGGCCCTCGAAGTGTTCACTCGCGAGAGCGCTCCCGGCCACTGGGCCAGCACGCAGCACCGGCTCGGCGATGCCTATGCGGCGCGCCCTCGCGGCGAGCGCGAGGCGAACGACGTCGCGGCGATCGCCCATTTCCGGCGCGCCCTCGAAGTGCGCACGGTCGACGGCGACCCGCGCGGCCACGGCGAGACGCAGCACGAGCTGGGCGACCTCTACTTTCGGCGCCGCGAGTGGAGCGACGCGCTCGCCGCCTACCGACCGGCGCTCCAGGCCGGCGAGGAGCGGTTGGCGGACATCTACAGCGAGGGCGCGCGCACCCGCCAGGCCGGGCGCGTGGCGGAGGTCTACGCGCGAGCTGCGTACTGTCTGCTGAAGACGGGCTCACCAGGCGAAGCGCTGATGCACCTCGAGTCCGGCCGCGCGCGCGTGCTGTCGCAGGGCCTGACGATCGACGACCTCGACTTGTCGCTGCTGCCCGAAGAGCAACACCAGCGCCTGCAACGCGCACGCGAGGACGTGCGGCTCCTCGAAGGCGAGCTGCGGCGTCCCACCGAGCGGCGCGGCAAGCTCACCGACGCCGAGCTCGCCGATCGGTTGCGGAAGGCGCGCCGGCAGTTGATCGGCGAGATCGGCAGCGCCGTCGTCGCGCGGCCGGAGCTCTACCCGACGATGGACGTGGCCGACTTCCTGACGATCGCCCCCGCCGGCGGCGCGATCGTCGCCTATCTGGTGACTTCGATGGGATCGGCGGCCATGGTGTTCGTTCATGGCAGCACGGTGCTCGCGGCGCGCAACGTGGTGGAGCTCGACGAGGTGAACAGCCGGTCGATTCTCCAGCTGCTGTCCGACGACACGCTCTCGGACTCCACGTGGCTGGGGGCGTACGTCGGCGCCGAGGAAACGGGCGACAGCGCACCCTTCGCGGCCGCCGTCGAGAAGACGTTGGCGGTGCTGTGGACCCAGGTCGTCGCGCCCGTCGCCGACAAGCTCGCCGAGCTCGAGGTGCCGGCGGGCGCGCCGCTGGTCGTCCTCCCGCATGGTCTCCTCGGAATGCTGCCGCTGCACGCGGCGGGGCGCGAGGTCGACGGCGCGCCACGCACCCTCGGCGACGACTACGCGATCGCGTATGCGCCGAGCCTGATGACGCTCGCCGCTGCCCAGCGCCGGGCGCGGCGGCGCGAAGCGAACGCTCCCTCGTTGTTTGCCGTCGCCGATCCCCAGCACGACCTACCGTTCGCCGAAGCGGAAGCGGAGGCGGTGGCGGCATGCTTCGCTGCCGACGCGCGGGTCGTGCTCGCCGGCGCCGCCGCCACGCAGGCGGCGGTCGTCGAACGGGCCGGCGGATGCTCCTACCTCCACTTCGCCTGCCACGGCTTCTACGACTGGTCGGACGTCATGAGCTCGGGCCTCCTCCTGGCCGAGGGCGATCCGCTCACGCTCGCCGAGCTGGTCTCCGACCTGGCGCTGGGCGCAGCGCGCCTGGTCACGCTCTCGGCCTGCGAGTCCGGCCTCGCCGACATCCAACGCGCGCCCGACGAGTACGTCTCGCTGGTCGCCGGGTTCCTGCGCGCGGGAGCGCCGGCGGTGCTGGCCACGCTCTGGCCGGTCGACGACCTGGCGTGCGCGCTCGTCGTCGAGGACTTCTACCGGCGACACCTGCAGGAAGGCGAGCCGATCGCCCGCGCCCTCGCCGGCGCCCAAGCCTGGCTGAGAGAGCTGCGGCGCGACGAGGTCCTCGCTCGCGTGCGGGCCGCCCGTGACAAGGCCCGCGCCCGCGGCGCCGATGACGAACGGGCTCGTCTCGGAGTGATCATCGAATTTCTGCGCGGAGCGCCGCCCGAGCATCGGCCGTTCGCATCGCCCTACTTCTGGGCTTCCTTCATCGCCGCCGGCGCGGCCAGCTGATCAGGTCGTCGTGACCTGCTTGCCGACGAACTGGCCGTAGCGCTTCACCGTCCGCTGCAACGCGCGGCGTTCCGAGTCCGTGAGCGGCGTCCAGAGCTCGAAGTGCACGCGCGCGCGCTCGTCGTCGAGGTTGCGTCCCCACGAGCCGCGCACGCAGCCGTCGACGACGATCAGCGGCTTGCCGATCACCCCGACGTCGGCGATGCGCTCGACGTCGCGGGTGGCGAAGGAGCGGTCTCGATACGCCACCAGGTACTCGTCCCATGGCGGCAGCAGCGCGACGGTCGGCGCACGGCGCTTCGACGGAGGAGTGGCCGCGCTCCCCGACACCTGGCCGTCTTCTCTAGCTTGTAGCGCCGAGCCGGCCGCCTCGACGGCGCGGCGTGCGTCGCGCAGGGGCAGCCCCGCCCACCACGCGAAGTCGCGCTCCGTCGCCGAGCCGTGGCTGGTGAAGTAGCGCGTGGCGAGCGTCGCCAGCGCCTCGTCACGCGAGGGCTCGCTCGCGGCAGGCACCCACTCGTCGAGCAGCACGAAGGTCGGCTGCTTCCCCTGGTGCGGGCCGAAGCAGAGCAGGCCCTGCTGCGCGAGGTGCGCGATCAGGTGGATGCCGCGCTGGCCGCTCGGGTCGACGCCGCCACGCGCGAGCGTCGCGTATGCCTCGGGGCGCGTCAGGCGCCGCCCGCCGCGCAGCGCGCGCGTGAGGATGCGCGCCGCGCGCTTGAAGTCCGCTTCGCCCAGGCCGAGCTGCCGGTAACGCCCGGCGCTCGCCGAGATAACGCGCGCAGCGAGCAGCCGCAGCATCCAGCGCACGTCTTCGGCGGGTAAGAAGTGGAGCGTGCGGCGCATCGGCCAGGTGCGGACGATGCGACGCGCCTCGAGGGCTGCCTCGACGTCGGCCGCCACGGAGCCCGGCACACGAAGACCGATGGCCCACAGCGACCCGGGATAGTCCTGCGCCTGCACGGCGCCGAACCAGCGCACGAGCTCTTCCGGCGAGCGCACGCTCGACCCGGCGAGCTGCTGATTGGCGAGGCGCTCCCGCACGAGCTGGGCGTCCGGGTGGGCGGCGTCGGGATCGGCGGTGTGGCGCGGCAGGCGCCGAGCATACGATCCCTCCTCGTATGTGCGCCGACCCTCTCGTGCCGCTGCCCACCGAGACGAGCGGCGCCGGCGACTTCGACTTCCTCATCGGCGAGTGGACCGTCCAGCATCGTCGCCTCGAGCGCCGACTGGTGGGCGACGACGAGTGGATCGAGCTCACCGGCCCCGCTTCGGTGCGCAAGACCCTCGCCGGCCTCGGCAACGTCGACGAGATCCGCATCGAGCTGCCGGAAGGCGGCTACACCGGCGTCACGCTGCGCTTGTATAACCCGACGACGCGCCTGTGGACGATCTACTGGATCGACAGCCGCGATCCCAAGCTCGACCCGCCGATGGTGGGCAGCTTCCGCGGCGGCCGCGGGCTCTTCTTCGGCGAGGACACCTTCGCGGGCAAGCCGATCCGCGTGCGCTTCCTCTGGACGCCGCTGACGGCAGACTCTTGCCGCTGGGAGCAGGCGTTCTCGCCCGACGGCGGCGAGAGCTGGGAGACGAACTGGACGATGAGCTTCACGCGGCGCGCCTGATGCGAGGCATTTCGGACCGGCATGTAGAGATCGGACGGTCGGCTCCGACTACACCGCAGAACGCCCCATTCGGGGCACAACCCAAGGAGCCGAAGCCATGAAGTACATGCTGATGATGAACGTGCCCGGTGGTCCCTACCAGATTGCCGACTGGGGGGCGCAGGACATCCAGGCCCACATCGGGTTCATGAAGACGCTCAACCAGAAGCTCTCCGCCGCCGGCGAGCTGGTCGCCGCCGAGGGGTTGAGTGGGCCGGACCAGGCGAAGGTGGTGCGTGCCGGCGGCGACGGCGAGCCGATCACCGACGGCGTCTTTCCCGAGACGAAGGAGTTCCTCGCCGGCTTCTGGATCGTCGACGTCGAGTCGCCCGAGCGGGCGTACGCGATCGCCGCCGAGGTCTCGGCGGCTCCCGGACCGGCTGGCAAGCCGCTCGGCCTCGCGGTCGAGGTCCGGCAGGTGATGAGCGGCCCGCCGGACGACTGGACGCCCGACGCTTGAGCCGCCTCGCGGACGGCAGCGTCCAGGACCTGTTGCGCGAGCTGGCGCCGCAGGTCCTGGGCGCGCTGCTCCGCCGCTACCGCGACTTCGCCGGCTGCGAGGACGCGGTGCAGGAGGCCCTCATCGCGGGCGCCGCGCAGTGGCCCACGCAGGGCGTGCCCGACAACCCGCGCGGCTGGCTCATCACCGTGGCCACGCGACGGCTCACCGACCAGGTGCGTGCGGACACCGCCCGCCGCCTGCGCGAGCAGCTGGTGGTGAGCCTGATTCCTGCCGACGAGCAGATCGCCATCGCTGCCGAGGCGGACGGCGTCAGCGAACGGGACGACACGCTCGACCTCTACCTCCTGTGCTGCCATGCCGCTCTGTCCACCGCGTCGCAGATCGCCCTCACCCTGCGCGCGGTGGGCGGTCTCACCACCGGCGAGATCGCGCGCGCCTTCCTGGTGCCCGAGGCGACGATGGCGCAGCGCCTGACGCGCGCGAAGCAGACCATCAAGTCGGCGGGTGGGTCGTTTCCCGAGATCGGCGCTGACGAGCGGACGGCCCGCCTGCCGGCAGTGCTCAAGGTGCTCTACCTGGTCTTCAACGAGGGATACACGGCGAGCGGCGGCAACGACCTCTATCGCGTCGACTTGTCGACGGAAGCCATCCGCGTCACGCGTCTCCTCGCGCAGCTCGTGCCCGACGAAGCGGAGCTCGGCGGCTTGCTCGCGCTGATGCTGCTGACCGACGCGCGGCGAGCCGCGCGGACGGGCGCCGACGGCGAGCTGATCCCGCTCGACGAGCAGGAGCGTTCGCGCTGGGACCAGGCGCGCATCGCGGAAGGCAAGGCCATCCTGCAGCGCGCGCTCGCCCAGGGCGCGACCGGTCCCTACCAGATCCAGGCGGCGATCGCCGCGCTGCACGACGAAGCCACGAGCACCGAGTCGACCGATTGGGCGCAGATCGGCGAGCTCTACGACTTGCTGCTTCGCTTCCACGACAGTCCCATGGCTCGTCTGAGCCGGGCGATCGCGCGGGCGATGGTCGACGGCGCGACGGCCGGTCTGGCCGCGGTCGAGGAGGTCGCCCGCGATCCGCGCATCGCGAATCATCACCGGCTCGAGGCGGCGCGCGCCCACCTGCTCGAGCGCGCCGGCCGCCAGGCGGAGGCGATCACTCACTACCGCCTGGCGGCGCAGCGCACCACCAGCACGCCCGAGCAGCGCTACCTGCTCCTGCACGCGGCCCGGCTGAGCGAGACGCTCGCCGCCGCTGACTAGATCGGCGCCCCGCCGCGAATCAGGGCACGTCGATTGCTGTCATCAGCTCGACGGTGCCAGGGCAACCAGGAGGTGCACCCATGCCCGAGAAGGAAACGCTCCGACGCGCGGCGAAGGACAAACGGCAAGGCAAGTCGCCGAGCACGCAGGCCGGCGAGTTCGTGCGCGAAGAGATCCACCACGTGCGCGAGGGCAAGCACGGCGCGCGGTCGACGAAGCAGGCGATCGCCATCGGCTTGGCGAAGGCGCGGCGGGCCGGCGTCAAGCTGCCGGCGGAGACGGATGCGCCGGCCGCGCGGCGGCGCAAGGAGAAGCAGGACCTCGCGGCGGGCCGCAAGCATCGCAAGCCGTCGAGCAAGCGCTCGCGCGCTACGCGCGAGGCGCTCAAGCACGAGGGCCACTCGGCCGCCTCGCACAAGGCGCTGTCGCGCCAAGCGAAGAGCAGCGCCAAGCAGCGCACCGCTCGCGAGCGCTCGGCCGCGGCGAAGAAGGCGGCGCGGACGAAGGGGCCGGCGAAACGCTCGGCGGCAGCGAAGAAAGCCGCGCGGACGCGGGCCCGACGCGGGCACTGAAGCGTTCGCGGCACGCCGTCGATCGATGCCGCCTCGCGAGATGGTAGGACGTCTGGCGCGATCTGAGTGTGCGTCGAGCTCCATCGTGTCTTACGCTGCGCAGCATCTCTGGGCGGCGGAGGAATGAGAACGATGAGCACGTTTCGCCAGCTTCACGAACGTGGGCGGCTGCTCCTGCCCAATGCGTGGGACGCCGCAAGCGCGCGTCTGATCGAGAGCCTGGGCGCGAAGGCGATCGCGACGACGAGCGCCG
Source organism: Thermoanaerobaculia bacterium (assembly GCA_963846495.1). GTDB lineage: Bacteria > Acidobacteriota > Thermoanaerobaculia > Multivoradales > JAIOJS01 > DASYQD01. Next base: position 11,476 of record CAWJWP010000015.1, read on the forward strand.
GCGTGGCGTGGGCGCGCGGCTACAACGACGGCAATCGGCTGCCGGTGCCGAAGCTGATCGCGACGGTCGAGGAGATCGCGCGCGTCGTTCGCGTCCCGATCACCATCGACGTCGAAGCGGGATACTCGGATGAGCCGAGCTCCGTCGCGGAAACGGTCGCGCTCGTGCTCGCCGCCGGGGCGGTGGGGATCAACATCGAAGACGGCAAGGGCTCGCCCGACTTGCTGGCGGCGAAGATCGAGGCCGCGAAGCGGGCCGCGCAACGCAGCGGCGTCGACCTTTTCGTCAATGCGCGCACCGATGTCTACCTGGCCGGTCTCGCACCGAACGAGACGCGCGTCGAGGAAACGATCGCCCGGGCGGCGCGTTATCGCGACGCCGGAGCCGACGGCCTCTTCGTCCCCTGCATCACCGAGGCCGCCGAGATCGAAGCGGTCGCCAACGCGGTGCCGATGCCGCTCAACGTCATGTGGATGCCGGGACTGCCGTCGATCTCCGAGCTCGAGAGGCTCGGCGTACGGCGGCTCAGCGCGGGAGCGGCGATCGCCGCCATCGTGCTGGGCACCGTCGCATCGTCGACGGCGACGTTCCTCGAGAGCGGGACGCTGGATTTCGGCAAAGCAGTCCCGTACCCGGAGATTGCAGCGCTGTTTGCGTGATCAGCGAAGGGAAGGCGGAGGCCGTCCATGGCGACTTACGTGCTGGTGCCCGGGGCGGGCGGCGATGGTTGGTTTTGGCATCGGCTGGTGCCCGAGCTCGCGGCTCGCGGTCACGACGTGGTCGCGGTGACGCTCCCGGCCGGCGATCCTGCCGCCGGCTGGAGCGAGTACGCAGAGGCGATCGTGAGCGCGACCGGCGATCGCACCGGCCTCGTCGTCGTTGCGCAGTCGCTGGCCGGGTTCAGCGCGCCATTGGTCTGCGACCGCCTGGCCGTCGACCTGCTCGTCATGCTCAACGCCATGATCCCGTTACCAGGCGAGACCGGCAGCGCATGGTGGAGCGACACCGGACAGGGGGCGGCGCAAAGCGACTACCTGACCTCCATCGGGCTGTCGAGCGAGGAGGCCGGTGACGAATCGGTGCTCTACTTCCATGACGTGCCTCCCGACGTCACCGCCGAAGCCTTCCGGCGTGGCGAGCCAGAGCAAACGATGACGCCGATGGAACAGCCGTGGCCTCTCGATGCCTGGCCCGACGTCCCGACGCGCGTCCTCGCCGGCCGCGACGATCGTCTCTTTCCGGCGGCGTTCCAACGGCGCATCGCTCACGAGCGTCTCGGCTTGGAAGCCGACGAGATCGAGGGCGGGCACCTTCTCGCCTTGAGTCGACCGCGCGAATTGGCCGAAAGGCTCGAGAGCTACCGCCTCCAGCTGGCGTGATCGCCGGTGCGGCGCGGTTCGCCGCGCGCGCTCGATCGAGATCGCTTCGCTTCGCTCGCGATGACGTTGAACGTCATCGCGAGGAGCGCAGCGACGAAGCGATCTCGATGCCCCGGCGGCGCCGCGGCTAGCCGAAGCGCCCGGTGATGTAGTCCTCGGTCTGCTGCTTGTCGGGCTTGATGAAGAGCTTCTCGGTCTCGCCGAACTCGACGAGCTCGCCCAAGTAGAGGAAAGCGGTGTAGTCGGACACCCGCGAGGCCTGCTGCATGTTGTGGGTGACGATCACCTGCGTGTACTCGTCCTTCAAGTTCTGCATCAGCTCCTCGACCTTGGCGGTGGCGATGGGGTCGAGCGCCGAGCAGGGCTCGTCGAGCAGGATGACCTCGGGGTCGACTGCTATCGCGCGGGCGATGCAGAGGCGCTGCTGCTGGCCGCCGGAGAGGCCGAGGGCGCTGTCGTGGAGGCGGTCGTGCACCTCCTCCCACAGCGCCGCGTTGCGCAGGCTCTTCTCGACGATGTCGTCGAGGTCGCTGCGCTTGGTGATCCCCTGCAGCTTGCACCCGTAGGCGACGTTCTCCCAGATCGTCTTGGGGAAGGGGTTGGACTTCTGGAACACCATGCCGATGCGCTTGCGCAGCAGGTTCACGTCGAGGGCGGGGTCGAAGATGCTCTCCCCCTCGAACAGCACGTCGCCGTCGATGCGCACGCCGTCGATGAGGTCGTTCAAGCGATTCAGGCAGCGGATGAGCGTCGACTTGCCGCAGCCGGAGGGGCCGATGAAGGCGGTGATGCGGCGCTGCGGGATCTTGAGCGAGATGTCGTTGAGCGCCTTCTTCTCGCCGTACCAGAGCGACAGGTCGCGGATGTCGAAGATCGGGTCGGCGAACGGATCCGCTGCGGCGGGCGGCGGCACCGGCGCGCTGACGACCTGCGGGTCCATGACCTGGGGCTCGACGTTCACCGCGCGCTCTCCGCGGCGACGTTTGCCTGCATCGACGAGGCGGCTTGGCGGGCCGCCGCGAGCTGGTCGGCCGGCAGCGGGATGAGCCCGATCTCGGTGAGGTAGCCGTCCTCGCCGACGGCGGCGTCGCCGGTGAACTCGGCGACGTACTCGCGCAGGCCGGGCACGACGTCGACGTGGGCGCGTTTGACGTAGATGAAGAGCTCGCGCGACACTGGGTACTGGCGGCCGGCGATCGCCTCGAAGGACGGCTCGACGCCCTCGACCAGCGAGCCCTGCAGGCGGTCGCGGTTCTGGTCGAGGAAGCTGAAGCCGAAGACGCCGAGCGCCTTGGGGTTGGCCTCGAGCTTCTGCACGATCAAGTTGTCGTTCTCGCCGGCGTCGACGTAGGCGCCGTCCTCGCGCACGCCGTCGCAGATCGCCTTGAAGCGCTTCTCGTCGCTCTCCTTGAGCGCCTTCACCCAGGCGAAGGTCGAGCAGCCTTCCTCCATCACCAGCTCGACGAAGGCGTCGCGGGTGCCGGAGGTGGGCGGCGGGCCGAGCACCTCGATCTTCTGGTCGGGGAGCTGGGGGTCGACGTCGCTCCAGCGCTGGTGCGGGTTGTCGCGCAGCTGGCCGTCGTCGCCGGGCACCTGCTTGGCGAGGGCGAGGTAGATCTGCCGCCGGGTGAGCGTGAAGCGCGGCTCTTGCTTGTCGTTGGCGAGAACGATGCCGTCGTAGCCGACCGGCACCTCGACGATCTCGGCGACGCCGTTGCTGCCGCACAGCTCGACCTCGGAGGCCTTGATGCGCCGCGAGGCGTTGGCGACGTCAGGGGTGTCGATGCCGGCGCCGCCGCAGAAGAGCTTGAGGCCGCCGCCGGTGCCGGTGCTCTCGATGATGGGCGCCTTGTGCCCGCCGGTGCGTGCGAAGCGCTCGGCGACGGAGGTGGCGAAGGGGTAGACGGTGGAGGAGCCGACGATGCGAATGTGGTCGCGGCCGCCGGCCGCCGCCGGACCGCCCTCGCCGCCGGCGGCGACGGGCTCGCGCTTGCACCCCGCCGCGAGCGCGGCGAGGAGGAGGATCGAGGCCGAGAGCCGGGCGCTGCGCATGCTGTTTGTCTCCGCGAACTGTGTATGCCGAACGGTTTGCCGAACGGCCGCCCTGGTTGCCAGGGGCGGGGCGGCGGGGATCAGCCGGTCGACGATTTGACGGAGGCCTTGGCGGCCGAGTGGCGGATGTCGCGCCCCTCGACGTAATAGATGACGTCCTCGGCGATGTTGGTGGCGTGGTCGGCGATGCGCTCGAAGTTGCGCGCCACGAGCAGCAGGTGCAGCGCGCGCGGCACGCTGGTGTTGTCGCTGCGCATCACCTCGACCAGCGCGGCGAAGGTGTGCCGGTAGAGCTGGTCGACCTCGTCGTCCTCCTTGCACACGCTGGCGGCGAGCACGGAGTCGCGGCTGACGAAGGCGTCGAGGCTCTCGCGCACCATCGCCTGCACGCGCTGCGACATGCGCTGCAGGTCGACGTAGGTCTGCAGCGGCGGCTCGCGGTTGAGCTGCCGCGCCGCCTGCGCGATGTTGACCGCCGAGTCGGCCATGCGCTCGAGGTCGGCGGTGATCTTCATCACCGCCACCAGGAAGCGCATGTCGATGGCGGTGGGCTGGTTGCGCGCCAGCACCTGGTGGCAGTCGTCGTCGATCTCCACCTCCATGCGGTCGACGTCGCTGTCGCGCTCGATCACCTGCGTGACGAGGTCCTCGTCGCGCTCGACGAGCGCGCGGGTGGCGCTGGCGATCATCGTCTCCACCTGCGCGCCCATCTCGATGAGGCGCAGGCGGATGTTGTCGAGGTGGGCGTGGAGGTGGTGGCGATGTTCCATGGCGTGCGGGTTGGAGGTCAGAGGAAGAGGCCGGCGACGCGCTCGCGGATCTCGTCGCGCACGGCGCGGAAGGCGGCGCGGCGCTCGGCGTCGTCGCCGTCGGCGGAAGCAGGATCGGGCAGCGGCCAGTGGAGACGTTGCACGGGTTGGCCGCCCGGAGCGCGCGGGAAGGTGGGGCAGACCTCGTCGGCGCAGAGGGTGACGACGGTGCCGATGCGCTCCTGCGGCACCTCGCCGAGGCCTTTGCTGCGCTGGCCGGCGAGGTCGATCCCCTCCTCGGCCATCACCGCGACGGCGAGCGGGTTCAGGTGCCGCGGCTCGCTGCCAGCGCTCCACACCTCGACGCCCGCGGGCGCGAAGGCGCGCGCATAGCCCTCGGCCATCTGGCTGCGCGCCGAGTTGGCGACGCAGAGGAAAAGCACGCCCTTGGCGTGGCCGTTCGCGGGCTCGCCGTTCACCACGCGAGGAAGGTAGCGCAGCCGGCGTGCGCCGGGGAGCGCGGGACGGTGACGATCCGGTGACGGTTGATGGTTGGCGGCCGCGATGCGGCCTGCGGTGAAGCTCAGTGGCCGGTCAGGAAGAAGGAGTGGAGACCGACGCTGAACACCGTCCAGCCGTAGAGCGCGTGCTCGAGCAACACCAGCGGCAGGTGGCCGCTGCGCCGGTAGGTATGCGCGAAGAGCAGACCGGCGAGGAAGGTGAGCGCGACGGCCGGCAGGTTGCGGAAGGCGAGGTGGAGGAGCGAGAACGCCGCGGCGTTGGCGAGCAGGAGCAAGGCCCCGTTGCCGAGCAGCGCGCGGTAGCGGTGGAGGAAGAAGGCGCGGTAGAGCACCTCCTGCGGCAGCACACTGATGAGCGGGTAGACGAGGAGCAGCAGCGCCCACTCGGCGGTGCGCTGGCGCGGCAGCGCGAAGAGCTGCTCGGGCCGCCAAGCGGCGACCGCGGCCACGAGAGCGGCGGAGCCGAGGAGCCAGCAGATCAGCACGCGGGTGAGCTGCGCGCCGTCGGCCGGACCCCACTCCCAGAGACGTCGCAGCTGGAAGCGGTGGCTCCGCGCCAGCAGCACGAGAGCGCCCAGGGCGACGGCAGTCAGGATCCAGAGTGGATGAAGTTGGCGAAACTGCGCGAGCGTCACGCCGACCGGCAGCAGCACGAACACTGCGACCAGCTCCAATGCCCGCCAGGGAGAGCCCTGGCGCGCGCGCGCCACGTTCTCCGCCTCCACGTTGCCGCGGCGCCGTCGTCATGGGCCGGGCGCCGACGAAATCGTTCGGCGCGCGGCCGCGGAGCCGCCTCGACCCGATTGTAGGGCCAGACACGCGCGATCGAGCGCGCGACCTGCGGCGGCGGCGGCGGTCGCGGCTCATGCCGGGCCTCGGCGCTAACCGTGGGCGACGCGCCCCGGCCGCTCGAGCTCGCCCGCCACGGCGGCGTGGAGACGTTCCGCCAGCTGCTTGCGATCGCCGGCGACGACCAGCTCGTCGCCCAGCCGCAACCGCGCCTCGACGCGCGAGAGCCGCAGTAGAGCCCCGAGGTGGGCGACGAACGAGACGTCGCCCCACCAGCAGACGGCGTCCGCGGCCTCGGGCTCGCCCGCCGGAGTCGTGTAGCTCAGCGCGGCCCACGCCACTGGCAGGCCGGCGCGGGCGGCAGCGGCGAGGAGCGGCGGGTGAAAGGGGAGAACGCGGCCGCCGGCGGTGCTCGTGCCCTCGGGGAAGAGGACGACGCCGCGGCCTGCCGCCAGCGTTTCCTGCAGCGCCGCGAGCGTCGCCGGCAGGTCGCGCCGGCGGCCGCGGTCGACGAACAGCGTGCCCATCCAGCGGCAGAGCGCACCGAGGACGGGCCACGACGCCACCTCGGACTTGGCGACGAAGGTGGTGTCGACGATGCTCGCCAGCACGGGGATGTCGAGGTAGCCGAGGTGGTTGCACACCAGCAGGAACGGCGGCTTCGGGGGCGAGCCGACGACCTGCAGGCGGACGCCGAGGACGCGCACCGCGCCGCGCGCCCAGCGGCGGAACCACGTGCACCGCCAGCGCCACGAGCGCTCGGGATCGCGTTCCGCCCACCGCGCGCCCACACGCCAAGGGACGACGCAGAGCGCCGTCCAGATGACGAGACACGCGCCGCGCTCAGCGGCGCGAAGGAGACGTGTGCCGCGCAGCGCGGCGCGGATGAGGCGCCGCGTGCTCATCACTCGAAGAAGGTTCGCCGCTGCTTCTCGTCCATCGCCGTGACGTCGAGGAGGACGAAGAAGTCGAGGGTGCCGAACTCGCGGTCGATGGCGGGCTCGCCGCAGATCGCGGCGCCGTGGCGGAGGTACATGCGGAAGAGCGGCGGCAGCTCGGGCGCATCGACGATGCGCACGGTGCGGCATGCGATCCCAGGCCTGGGGGTCACGCGCACGCTCGCGTGGAGACGTCCCGCGTCGACCAACTGCCGGTAGAGCGCGATCCCCTCGGCGGGCTCCTGCGACGCCACCGAGGCGCAGCCGAAGAAGTAGCGCAGCCGATACACGTTGACGTAGCGCGCCAGCCCGCGCCAGAGCATGAACAGCACGCGAGTGTTGCGGTGGTCGCGCGCGACGCAGGCGCGGCCGACTTCGACGGCGCTCTCGAGCACCTCGGTGGGCACCGCAGCGAGGTCGAACTCGCTGGCGGCGTAGAAGCCGCGGTGACGCGACGCCATCGCCGCGGTCTGCAGCCGGTAGGTGCCGACGGGCGTGCCGGTGGCGATCTCTTCCACCAGCAGGTGATCGCAGCCGCTGTCGAAGGCGTCCTCGTCGCGGCCGCTCTCCCAGGCGCTGGCGAGGCCTTCGCCGAGCTCGCGGTTGAAGACCTCGAAGCGCAGCCGCTGCAGGGCCTGCACCTCGTCGAGGTCACGGGCGAGGCGGACGCGGTAACGCCCCTCTTCGAGACAGACCAGCGAGCGGGGCAGCGTGGGGGTGACCGACCGGACGGGCGGGGCGAGGATCTGTGTGCTCATCGCGATCGCTCCTCCTGGGTTCGGGTGCTCATGGCGCGGATGGTAGGGCCGGCGGAACGCGCGGAACGGGATGCCGTCGTCCCGTCACGCGCCCGTGACTGGAGCGCGGCGTTCGTCACCGGTAGTGCATCGCGTGTCGGCGAGGATGGCGGCGATGAGCGAGCTACGACCGCGCGTGCAGCAGTGGAAGCGCGTCGCGACGTCGGGCCGTCGCCTGCAGCTTGTAGAGTCGCCGCCGATGGCACGGCGGCCCGCCACGCAGTCCACGCTCGCCGCCGTCGACCTCGGCTCCAACAGCTTCCGCATGGTGATCGCCGACGTCGTCGGCGGCGCGCTGCGGCGGCGCGACAGCCTGCGCGAAGGGGTGCGGCTGGCGGCGGCGATCGGGCCCGACGGGCGCATCACGCCGGAGGGGGAGCAGCGCGCGCTCGCCTGCCTCGCCCGCTTCGGCGAGCGGCTGCGCGAGCTGCCGGCCGCCAACGTGCGCGCGGTGGGCACCAACACGCTGCGCAAGGCGCGCGGCGCGCGCGGCTTCCTCGAGCGGGCGCGGGCGGCGCTCGGGCATCGGGTGGAGGTGATCTCGGGGCAGGAGGAGGCGCGCCTCGTCTACCAGGGCGTGGCGCGGGACCTCGGCCCGGGCGAAGACCGGCGGCTCGTCGTCGACATCGGCGGCGGCAGCACCGAGTGCATCCTCGGCCGCGGCACCAGCGCCGAGCGCGCCGAGAGCCTCTACGTCGGCTGCGTAGACATGACGCTGGCGCACTTCCGCGACGGCAAGCTCAAGCGCGACGCGCTGCGCAAGGCGGTGCTCGCGACGCGCGTCGAGCTCGAGGCGCTGCAAGGCGAGCTACGCGAGATTGGCTGGGACGTGTGCGCTGGCTCGTCGGGGACGGTGCGCGCCATCGCTGCGGTCGTGCGAAGGAACGGCTGGTCGAACGACGGCATCACGCTGCCGGCGCTGCGGCGGCTGCGCAAGGCGATGCTCGCCGCCGGCGACGTGCAGTCGCTGCGGCTGCCCGGCCTGTCGCGCGAGCGCGCCGCGGTGCTGCCGGGCGGCCTCGCCATCCTGTGGGCGGTCTTCCGCGCCTTCGGCGTCGAGCGCATGGTCGCCTCGCGCGGCTCGCTGCGCGAGGGCGTCCTCTACGACCTCCTCGGCCGCCTCGGCAAGACCGACGTGCGGCCGCGCACCATCGCGCGGCTACAGGAGCAGTACCGTGTCGACCGCGCGCAGGCGGAGCGAGTCGAAGCGACGGCGCTGGCGCTGCTCGAGCAGGTGGAGCCGGCATGGGGGCTGGCCGCGCCGGAGGCCCGCGACTACCTCTCGTGGGCGGCGCGCGTACACGAGGTCGGCCTCGCCATCGCGCACGGCGGCCACCACAAGCACGGCGCCTACCTCGTAGGCCACTCCGAGCTCGCCGGCTTCTCGCTCCAGGAGCAGCAGCTGCTCGCGTTGCTCGTGCGCGCCCACCGCCGCAAATGGCCGCGCGCACTCTTCGAGGACGCACCGCCGGAGCGCCGCGCGCTCGCCGCTGCCCTGGCGGTACTGCTGCGGCTCGCCGTCCTCCTCCATCGCGGCCGCAGCGCCCAACCGCGACCGAAGATCGCAGTCACTGCCGGCGAGCGCACCCTCCAGCTGCGCTTCCCGCGCGGCTGGCTGCGCGCCCATCCCCTCACCGGCGCCGACCTCGAGCAGGAAGCATCATGGCTCCGCGCCGCGGGCTGGGAGCTGCACTGGCAGTGAGGAGCTGACGTAGCAGCTACTGCGGTGCGCTGCGCCAGCTTTGCCAGTAGGTGACGATCCGACCGGCGAAGTCACGGGGCTTTTCGGCCCAGAGGCGTTTGCCGGCGATGAGGGCTTCGGCGCGGAGGGTGCGCTGGCGGCGGGTGATGGCGCGCTCGATGCGGGGGGTGAGAGCCGGTGGGTCTTCGCCAGCTGCGACGAGGGCGCAGCGGAGGACGGTGAGGTCGTGGTCGTCGCCGAGCAGTTGCGACACGGCGTGGAGCTCCTCCGCCAGGGCGTCGAGCGGGCCGGGCCAGGCGGGGGCGAAGAGTCGCGTGGCGTACCAGAGGTCCTTGGTCGACTTGCGCCAGTCGTGGAAGTCGGCGTCGTCGCCACTGCTCGCGGCGGCGTCCATGCGGCGGCGGCCGCGGCGGTAGAGGCGCGCCAGCGACGCGGCGACCGAGTCCGGCGTGGCGTGCGCGAGCGACGGAACTGCCTCGCCGGCGGCGCCGAAGGCCGCGGCGAGGTCGCGGCGCAGGCGTGGCGTCAGCTTTTTTTGGGCTTTCTTCCGCGCCTCCCGCAGGACGATCTCCGCGCGCTCGCGCTCTCTCCGCAGCAGGCGACGGTGGCGTCGCAGTGCTTCGAGGCTCTCGAGGGCCACCTCGGCATCGCGTGCTGACGAGACCCGTTGCGCGGCGTCGCGAAAGCCCGCCCGCGCCGCTTGCTCGAGCTGCGGCCCCAGCGCGCCGCGCAGCAGGCGCAGGGCGGTGCGCGCTTCCTTGCTGCGCTTGCGCGCCTCGTGCACAGCGCTTTCCGCCTCAGCCCCCTTGCCTTCTTCGAGGTGCTCGGCCGCCGCCTCCGCCTGCTCGACGGCCACGCGGCGGAGGCCGACGGCGAGGCTCTCGTCACGTTCGAGTCGATAGGCCATGGCTCTCGCTGCGATCTTCCTGCGCGCCGCTCGACGCCGATCGCGACCGCAGACGGCGGCACGGTAGCACCGCGCACCTCACACCACTGGCCGCCGCGCCGACGGTCACGCCGCTGTCACGGCGGCGCGACGGCTTGGTCACCGGCGGGCGATATCACCTCGATGCCTGCGAGCAGCTTGGGCGGAAGCAGCCAGAGCAGCTCGCCGCGGCCGCCGGAGAGCTCGCCCCAACCCTGGATGTCGAGCCCGACGGCGGCCACGGCGCCGGTGGCGAGCTTGAGGGAGCCGCCGCCGATGAGCCGCGAGGCGGTCTCCGACCAGGTGGGCTCGTGGCCGACGGCGAGGGCGACCTCGACCTCGCCCGGCAGCTCGCGCAGACTGGCGAGCACACTCGCTGGCGTAGTCTCATAGAAGGGGCGCTCCCGTTGGGGCGCCTCCCAGCCGGCCGCGGCCGCCACCCTTGCCAGGGTTTCGCGGGCGCGGCGGGCGGGGGAGGTGAGGAGTGCCTGAGGCCGGATCCCGGCGGCGGCGAGGAAACGACCCATCCGCGCCGCCGCTTCCTCCCCCTCCGGCGAGAGGGGGCGGGCGGCATCGTCCGCGGCCGGCTCGCGCTGCGCCTTGGCGTGGCGCAGGAGCAGCAGGAGCTTCATCGCGGGAGAGTCTATGGCAGAGCCGCTGATCGAAGAGCCGCCCGACCTCGTCATCGAAGACGAGCCGTCGCCGATCCCCGTCAAGAAACGCAAGCGGGCCGCGGCGCCACCACGGCCCAATCTCAGCCACCCGAGCTACTACCTGAACCGCGAGCTGTCGTGGCTCGAGTTCGACCGCCGCGTGCTCGCCGAGGCGCGCGATCCTTCACTGCCGCTTCTCGAGCGGGTCCGCTTCCTCTCCATCTTCGCCAGCAACCTCGACGAGTTCTTCATGGTGCGCGTGTCGGGGTTGCGCCGCCAGCTCGAGACCGGCGTCGTCAGCCGCCCGGCCGACGGCATGAGCCCGGCCGAGCAGCTCACCGCCATCCGCGAGCGCCTGCAGCCGATGCGCGAGGCGCTCATCGAGACCTGGCGCAGCGATCTGCTGCCCAAGCTGCGCGAGGCCGACATCCAGGTGCTGGATTGGAGTGAGCTCAAGGGCAAGCAGAAGAAGGCGCTGCGCAAGCGCTTCGAGCGCGAGATCTTCCCCACGCTGACGCCGCTCGCCTTCGATCCCAGCCATCCGTTCCCGCACATCTCGAACCTCTCGATCAACCTCGCCGTCGTCGTCCGCGACCCGGTGCACGGCGAGCGCTTCGCGCGGCTCAAGGTGCCAGGAACTTTCCCGCGTCTGCTGCGCATCGCGAGCGACGACGAGTTCGGCGAGCTCGGTCTCGCCGCCGACGCGGCGCCGCGGTTGGTGTGGATCGAGGAGGTGATCGCGGCCAACGTGGACCTGCTCTTTCCCGGCCTGGAGGTCGTCGCGGCCTACCCCTTCCGCGTCACCCGCGACGCCGACGTCGAGATCGAGGAGGACGAGGCCGACGACCTCCTCACCGCCATGGTCGAGGTGGTGGGTCAGCGTCACTTCGGCTCGGCAGTGCGCCTCGAGATCGACGACCGCATGCCGCAGCGCATCCGCGACATCCTGGTGCGCAACCTCGGGCTGTCGCCGTATCAGGTGTTCCTCACCAAGAGCCCGATCGGCCGCGCCGACCTCGCGCAGCTGTACAACCTCGATCGTCCCGACCTCAAATACCCACCCACGGCGGCGGTCGTGCAGGCGCCGCTGCTCGGCGAGGAGGGGCCGTTCCCCGCCATCCGCCGCCGCGACTTCGCGCTCTACCACCCTTACGACAGCTTCGCGCCGGTCGTGGGCTTCCTCGAGGCGGCGGCGCGCGACCCCGACGTGCTGGCGATCAAGCAGACGCTCTATCGCGTCGGCGCCAACTCTCCCGTCGTGCAGGCGCTGCAAGAGGCCCGCGAGAGCGGCAAGCAGGTGTCGGTGCTCGTCGAGCTCAAGGCGCGCTTCGACGAGGAGCACAACATCGAGTGGGCGCGCGCGCTCGACAGCAGCGGCGTGCACGTCGTCTACGGCGTCGTCGGCCTGAAGACGCACGCCAAGGTCTGCCTGGTGGTGCGGCGCGAGGCGGAGGGCATCCGCCGCTACGTGCACCTCGCCACCGGCAACTACAACCCGGCGACGGCGCGCGGCTACGGCGACCTCGGTTTCTTCTCCGCCGATGCCGAGCTCGCGGAGGATGCGTCAGATCTCTTCAATGCCTTGACCGGCTATTCGCGCAAGGAGCGCTACCGCAAGCTGCTGGTGGCGCCGGGCCGCATGCGCGAGGAGCTGCTCGAGCGCATCGAGCGCGAGACCGAGCGTCATCGGCGTCACGGCGACGGCTACCTCGCCTTCAAGATGAACGCGCTCGTCGACAAGGCCTGTATCCGTGCGCTGTACCGGGCGTCGCAGGCGGGGGTGAAGATCGATCTCCAGGTGCGCGGCATCTGCTGCCTGCGGCCCGGCATGCCGCGGGTGTCGGAGACGATCACCGTCATCTCGCTCGTCGGCCGCTTCCTCGAGCACGCGCGGATGTATTACTTCCGCAATGGCGGAGACGAAGAGCTGTTCCTGGGCAGCGCCGACCTCATGCCGCGGAACCTCGACGGGCGCGTGGAGGTGCTGTTCCCGGTCGAGAGCCCACCACTGCGGGCGGCGTTGCGCGACGGCGTGCTGTTCACGCATATGCGCGACAGCGCCAAGGCGTGGCGCCTGCTGCCGGACGGCTCCTACGAGAAGGTGTCGCCGAAGGACGGCGAGAAGCCGTTCAACAGCCAGGAGTTCCTGCTGCGGCAAGGTGGCAGCTGGCGTTTGGAGGAGTAGGGACCCGCGGCGCCGCGGAGCGGCGGCCCCGGGCTCCTGGCCCGGGGCGTGAGCGAAGCGAGCCCGTGGGCTGAGCGCGTCGGATCGGCACGGCGCCGGCACCTGATGTGCAAACACAGGGGCCCGATGCGCGTCGCCCTGCTCGCGGACGTTCACGCCAATCTGCACGCTCTCGAAGCAGTGCTCGCCGAAGCGCGGCACGAGGGGTACGACGAGCTGTGGCTGGCCGGCGACTGGGTCGGTTATGGCGCCTTCCCCGACGAGACGGTGACGTTGCTGCGCGCGGCCGGCGCCATCGGTGTGCTGGGCGACATGGACCGCGAGGCGCTTGCCGCGCTCGCCGACGCGCTCCCCGAGGATGCGCCGCGCCAGAAGCGCGAGGCCCTCGCGTGGACCGGTAACGAGCTCGCGCCCGGCACCTTCGGCTTCCTCGTCGAGCTGCCCGAGCAGCGCCGGCTGCCCCTCGGCTCCGCGGGCGAAGCGCTGCTCGTGCACGGTAGCCCGGCGGCGATCGACGAGCACCTATGGCCCGACACGCCGGAGGAGAAGCTCGATCAGCTGGGGCGCGACGCGCAGGCGGCGCTCGTCGTCTGTGGTCACACGCACGAGCAGATGGACCGCACCGCCGGCGGCACGCGCTTCCTGAACCCGGGCAGCGTCGGCCGTCCCGGCGACGGCGATCCACGCGCGGCGTGGGCGCTGCTGCAGATCGACGGCGCCGAGCTCGCCTTCGACCCGCGTCGCGTCGCCTACGACCATCGCGCCGCGGCGGAGTCGGTGCGCGACCGCGGGCTGCCCGACGCGGTGGCGCGGATGTTCCTCGAGGGGAAGAAGCTCAAGGAAGTGCTCGGCCAGCGGCGATAGCGGATCGCTCGGGCTGCGTAGGGGTTACAATCGGCGCATCGTGGTCGAAGGTCACTTGCGGAAGCGGCGCTTCCAGCGCCTGCGCGTCGAGCAGCCGGTCTTCATCGAAGTGCTGGAGGAGCGCGGCACCCAGGGCTTCACGCGCACCCGCAGCATCGGCGAGGGGGGCTGCGCCGTCAAGAGCCCGCAGGACATCGGCTACCTGTCGCTGATGAAGGTGTCGATCTCGCTCTCGGGCCGCGTGGTCACCGCCGACGGCCGGGCGGTCTACCAGCTGCCGCAAGGCGACGGCAGCTACGAAGTGGGCATCGAGTTCTTGCGGGTGTCGAGCGAGGACCGGCTGCACATCCGGCAGCTCGTCTGCTCGCGCGGCCGCTGAGCGGCGGGTGGCGCGGGTCGGAGGAGCGAGACCGCGCCGGCGCACGAGGCGCCGGAGTTGGTGGTGGCTGCTCGCGTTGGTGCTCGTGGCGGGCGGCGCCGCGTGGTTGCTGCGCGGCGGAGCATGGCGGCGCGGTGCCCCGAGCGAGTCGCCGGCGCCGGTAGGCGGCGCCGCCGCCCGCGCGCCGGCCGCGGAGGCGAAAACGCCGAGCGGCCCACTGACCATCTACTGCGGCCGGCCCGAGCCGCTGATGGCGCCGCTCTTCGACGGCTTCGGCGAGCGAACGGGCGTCTCGTTCGTGGTGCGCTACGGCGACAGCTGGCCGCTCGCCGAGGAGCTGGTGCGCGAGTCGACGAGCATGCCGGCGGGCGTCTTCGTCGCCCAGGACGCGGCGGCGCTGGGGTCGTTGTCGCGCAAGGGCCTCCTCCTCGAGCTGCCGATGGAGATCGTGCAGCAGGTCGAGCCGCGTTTCGCCGGCACCGAGGCGAAGCACGACTGGGTCGGCCTCTCGGCGCGGGCGCGCGCCGTCGTCTACGACCCGGCGACGACGCCGCCGGCGACGCTGCCCAACACGCTCGAGGAGCTGGTCGACGAGCGTCACAAGGGCCGCTTCGGTTTCGCGCCGAGCAACGCCTCGTTCCAGGCGCAGCTGGCGTTGTATCGCGTGCTGAAGGGGCCCGAGGCGCTCGCCGAGCTGCTGCGCGCCCTGAGGAGCAACGCCGCCAAGCTCTACGCCGACAACGGCGAGGTGGTGCAGGCGGTGGCGCGGGGCGAGATCGCCTTCGGCCTCGTCAACCACTACTCCGTGTGGCGCGAATCGAGCGAGCTGCCGGCCGGCCGCGTCGCCACCGCTTTCATGCGCGGCCCGGGTGCTGCAGGTTTCGTCAACGCCGCCGGCATCGGCATCCTCGCCGACGACCCGCGCGCCTTCGACCTCGTCCGCTTCCTGCTCTCCGCCGAAGCTCAGCGCCGCTTCGCCGACGAAGCCTACGAATACCCGCTCGCCAAAGGCATTCCGCCGCGCGAAGGCCTGCCGCCGTTCTCGACGCTCCGCATCCCCACCTTCGACTTCGCCGACGTCGCGGCGGTCACCAGCGACACCGATCAGGCGATGCGCAAAGTCGGATTGCTGCCGTGACGGCGTCTGTCTCGTCGCGCCTGAGTGGCGCGCAGCGTCCGTTCAGCGTCGGCGCTTCCAGGTTTCAGGGTGCTGCGAGCCATGGAGCACGGCGAGCACGACGATGGTGCTTTCGCGCGGCACGTAGTAGACGATGTAAGGGAACACGCGCAGGACCGCGCGCCGAACATCGTCTTCGACGGTTTGGTAGGCGTGCGGATTGTCGAGAATGAAGGTGTAGGTACGTTCGAGCTCGCCGGTGAAGCGATCGGCGAGCGATGGCGTGCCTTGCTGTCGATACCACCGCCGAGCGGAACGAACGTCCCGAACCGCTTGAGGTGTGAGGCGAAGTCTCATTCTTCGTCGTCGCGACGAAAGCTCGCCTTCACTTCCTCCCACGGCACTGTGTTCTCGGGATCGCGCTCGTACTCGGCGAGCCGCTCGCGAACGATTTCGAGATGCCAGGCGGGCACCGGGACGGTCTCCGGCGTGAGGCTGTCCCAGAGGTCGAACGCCAGCTCGATGCGCTCTTCGGGGGAGAGCTTCGAGAGCGCCTCCTCTCGGATTTCCGTCTTGGTCATGGTGGCAGTGTACGCCTACCTCGACGCTACCCCTCGGCGTAAGCCTCCACGGCTTCGCAGGTGCAGGCGAGGTTGCGGTCGCCCCAGACGTTGTCGATACGGCCGACGGGGGGCCAGAACTTGTGCTGTTTCAGCCACGGGGCGGGGAAGGCGGCGTGCTCGCGGGAGTAGGGGTGCTCCCAGCGGTCGGCGGTGACCGACTCGGCGGTGTGCGGCGCGTGGCGCAGCGCGCTCGCTTCGGCGGTGACCCGGCCCTGCTCGACCTCGCGCACCTCCTCGCGGATCTGGATGAGCGCCTCGCAGAAGCGGTCGAGCTCGCCCTTGGGCTCGCTCTCGGTGGGCTCGACCATCATCGTGTTGGCCACCGGGAAGGACATCGTCGGGGCGTGGAAGCCCCAGTCCATGAGCCGCTTGGCGAGGTCGTCGACGGTGACGCCGGCGGTGCGGAAGCCGCGCATGTCGAGGATGAACTCGTGGGCGACGAGGCCGTTCTTGCCGGTGTAGAGGATGGGGTAGTGGTTGCCGAGCTTCTTCGCCATGTAGTTGGCGTTCAGGATGGCGATCTTGGTCGCCGCGGTGAGCCCCTCGCCGCCCATCATGCGGACGTACATCCACGAGATGGGGAGGATGAGCGGGCTGCCGAACGGCGCCGCGGCGACGGCGCCGATCGCCTCCTCACCGCCCGTTTCCACCACCGGGTGGCCGGGCAGGTACGGCTTCAGGTGCTTCGCGACGCCGATCGGCCCCATGCCCGGGCCGCCGCCGCCGTGCGGGATGCAGAAGGTCTTGTGCAGGTTGAGGTGGCAGACGTCGGCGCCGAGCTCCGCCGGCCGCGCCAGGCCGACCAGGGCGTTCATGTTGGCGCCGTCGAGGTAGACCTGGCCGCCGTGGCGGTGCACGACGTCGCAGACCTCGCGGATCGTCTCCTCGTAGACGCCGTGCGTCGACGGATAGGTGATCATCAGCGCCGCCAGCCGCTCCGCGTGCTGCGCCGCCTTCGCCTTCGAGGTCGGCGACGTCGACGTCGCCGCCTTCGCTCGTCTTCACGGCGACCACCTTCATGCCCGCCATCACCGCCGACGCCGGGTTGGTGCCGTGCGCCGAGGTGGGGATCAGGCAGACGTCGCGGTGCGCCTCGCCGCGCGCGTGGTGGTAGGCGCGGATGGTCAGCAGGCCCGCGTACTCGCCCTGGCTGCCGGCGTTGGGCTGCAGCGACACCGCGGCGAAGCCGGTGATCTCGGCGAGCCACGCCGCCAGCTGGTCGATGAGCTCGCGGTAGCCCAGCCACTGCTCGCGCGGCGCGAACGGGTGCATGCGCGCGAGCTCGGGCCAGGAGAGCGGGATCATCTCCGCCGTGGCGTTGAGCTTCATCGTGCAGGAGCCGAGCGGGATCATCGAGTGGGTGAGCGAGAGGTCGCGCGCCTGCAGGCGATGCAGGTAGCGCAGCATCTCGTGCTCGGCGCGGTGGGTGTTGAAGACCTCGGCCTTCAGGAAGTCGCTGCTGCGCGCGAAGGGCGCGGGGATTTCGGCGTCGACGCTCGTCTCGAGGTCGGCGAGATCCGCGCTCGCGGCATCCGGAACGGCGGCGGCGAAAGCGGTGAGCAGTGCCACCAGCTCCTCGCGCTCGACCGCTTCGTCGAGCGCCACGCCGATGTTGCCGTCGTCGTAGGCGCGCAGGTTGATGCGCAGCGCGCGCGCCGCGTCGAGCACGAGCTTCTGCTGCTCGGCCGTGGTGCGCACGCGCAGGGTGTCGAAGAACGGCTCGTCGCCGCAGTCGAGGCCGATGCGGCGCAGGCCGGCCGCCAGCACCGCCGCCGCGACGTGCACGCGACGCGCGATGCGGCGCAGCCCGTTGGGGCCGTGGTAGACGGCGTACATCGCCGCCATCACCGCCAGCAGCACCTGCGCGGTGCAGATGTTCGAGGTCGCCTTCTCGCGGCGGATGTGCTGCTCGCGGGTCTGCAGCGCCAGGCGCAGCGCCGGCCGTCCGTGGGCGTCCTTCGACACGCCGACGATGCGGCCAGGCATCTGCCGCGCGTGCGCTTCGTCGGTGGCGAGGAACGCCGCGTGCGGCCCGCCGAAACCCATCGGCACGCCGAAGCGCTGCGCCGAGCCGATCGCGATGTGCGCGCCGAGCTCGCCCGGAGGCACGAGGAGCGCCAGCGCTAGGAGATCGGTGGCCATCACCACCATCACGTTGGCCGCCTTGGCGCGGGCGATGAGATCGCGATAATCGACGAGGTGGCCATCGGTCGCTGGGTACTGCAGCAGGATGCCGAACAGGTCGCCACTCGCGACGTCGAGCGACGCCGGATCGCCGACGCGCAGCTCGATGCCGAGCGGCTCCGCGCGCGTCGCCAGCACCGCGAGCGTCTGCGGGTGGCAGTCCGTGGCGGCGAAGAAGGCCTTGCGGTCCTGCTTGTCGGCGAGGTGGCACATCGCCATCGCCTCGGCGGCCGCAGTCGCCTCGTCGAGCAGCGAGGCGTTGGCGAGCGGCAGCCCGGTCAGGTCCGCGACCATGGTCTGAAACGCGAGCAACGCCTCGAGCCGCCCCTGCGCGATCTCGGCCTGGTAGGGCGTGTACTGCGTGTACCAGCCAGGGTTCTCGAAGACGTTGCGCAGCACGACCGGCGGCGTGATGGTGTCGTGGTAGCCCATGCCGAGGAACGAGCGGAACACTTCGTTCTTCTCGGCGATGCGGCGCAGCTCGGCGAGGGTCTCGTGCTCGCCGCGCGGCGGGTCGAGCTGCGAGCGGCCGCGGCGAGCGGATCCTCGCCGGCACGCAGGCGTCGATCAGCGCGTCGAGGGAGTCGAAGCCGAGGTACTCGAGCATTTCGCGCACCTCGTGGGCGCGCGGCCCGAGGTGTCGCGGCACGAAAGGATCGGTGGGATCGAGCGGTCGGCCTGTGCTATCCGAGGGCGCGCCGAGGGGCGCGTCCGTGGTGTCGAGCGTCTTCGGCTCCGGCATCGGTCACTCCGGCAATGACGGTCGCGGTGGCTGGGGAGGTCGAGGTGGGGCCGGCCGTCCGCCGGCCGCTGGGAGAATATACCCCGGTGCGCAAGGGTGACTTCGGCGGCACGGGAGGGGCAGACGACTAAATGCCGACCTATCGACTGACCGTCGAATACGACGGCACGCGCTACCACGGCTGGCAGGTGCAGCAGAACGCGCGGAGCGTCGCCGGCGAGCTGCACCGGGCGCTCGGCGCGGCGGGCGTCGAGGTCGTCGAGCTCGGCGGCTCGGGCCGCACCGACGCCGGCGTGCACGCGCTGGCGCAGGTGGCGCACCTGCGGCTGCGCGGCCGCGCCAATGCCGAGAAGCTGCGCCTAGCCTTGAACGACGCGCTGCCCGCCGACGTGCACGTGCTGGCGCTGGCGCCGGCGCCGGAGCGCTTCCACGCCCGTCACGACGCGGTGGCGCGCAGCTACCTCTACCAGCTCGCCACGCGGCGCACGGCGCTCCACAAGCGGTACGTCTGGTGGGTGCGGCGCCCGCTCAACGTCGAGGCGCTGCGCGCGGCCGCGGCGGAGCTCGTCGGGAAGCACGACTTCCGCGCCTTCTGCGAGCGCCCGCAGGAGCAGACGAGCACGCTCGTCGTGGTCGAGCGCGCCGAGGTGGTGCAGGACGAAGCGCTGGTGATGGTGCGGCTCGTCGCCTCGCACTTCCTGTGGAAGATGGTGCGCCGGCTCGTCGGCACGCTGGTGCGGGTGGGTTGGGGTGAGGCGCCCGTCGACGCGATGCGCGCGCTGCTTGCGGGCGACGCGATCCCGGCCGGTGTCTCGCCCGCGGAGTGGACGGCGCCGCCCTCGGGGCTGTTCCTCGAGCGCGTGCTCTATCGCGGCGACCCGCCGCTGCAGCCGCCACGGGCGATCACGCCGCTGTCGCTGCCGCCGCGCTGAACGTCGGCGGCGGTGAACTGCGATCGCCGGCGAACGTACCCACGTGTCGGCGAAGACGTAGGCCTTGCGCAATGGAGTATGCTCGGGAGCGAGCGGCCTGCCGCGTCGCTTCCCCGGTTCGATTTCCCCGCACACGGAGTCTCCACATGTCCGACAGCACCAACCTCATGGCGCCTCCCGACGAGCCGGACACGGCGGGCGACGCGCCCGAGCCGGCCGACGCGGTCGCCGAGTCGCGCGAGAGCTCGGTGGTGGTCGGTGCTGGCGTCGAGCCGACTCCGGAGACACGCGGCGCGTTCGGCGTGCAGGAGTACACGAGCGTCGGCGATGCGGAAGCCGGCGTCGTCGAGCCTGCGGTCGTCGACGAGGCTGAGCCGGTAGCTGCGGCCGAGGGAGTGTCGGCAACCACCGCGACTCCGGCAGAGGAACCGGCGACCGCGGCTGTCGAAGCGACGAGCGAAGCCGCGGCCGAATCCGCCGCGCCGCCTGCGACCCCTTCCGCTCTCACTACGCTGCGCAAGGCTCGCGACACGCGCAGCACCGTCGAGGGGCGTGTCTTCGGGTGGAACCCGGGCGGCTTCCACGTCGTCATCGAAGGGCTGCCCGCCTTCGTGCCGCGCTCGGAGATGGAGCTCGAGCCGATCGCCGACCCCGAGGCCTACCTCGACAAGACCTTCACCTTCCGCGTGCTCAAGATCCAGGGCAAGGGACGCCGCATCGTGCTGTCGCGCACGGCGCTCTTGCGCGAGGAGCAGGAGAAGCAAGCCGCGGCGACGGTCGCCAAGCTGCGCGCCAACGACGTCGTCAAGGGGCGCGTCGCCTCGCTCACCGACTTCGGCGCCTTCGTCGACATCGGCAACGGCGTCGAGGGCCTGGTGCACGTCTCCGAGATCAGCCGTCACCGCGTGCAAAAGCCGGCCGACGTGCTGCAGGTGGGGCAGGAGGTCGAGGTCAAGGTGCTGCGCGTCGAGAAGGGCGGCAAGCGCGTCTCGCTGTCGATCAAGGCGCTCGAGCCCGACCCTTGGCGCGACATCCGGCAGAAGTACCCGGACGGCGTCGTCGTCACCGGCAAGGTGGAGCGCACCGACAAGCCGGGCGCCTTCATCGAGCTCGAGCCCGGCCTCGTCGGCCTGCTGCCCACTTCCGAGATGGGCCTGCCGCGGGAGGCGATCCCCGCCCGCGCCTACCCCAAGGGCAAGGAGGTGCGGGTGCAGGTCGTCGGCGTCGACCAGAAGCGGCGCCGCATCAGCCTCGCTCCCGAGGGCTCGCAGATCGAGGGCACGCGCGGCGACTACCAGAACTACCTGAAGCAGCAGCGGCGCGACTCCGACACGGGACTCAACGCCCTCGCCGCGGCGCTGTCGAAGCTCAAGCGCGGCGACGAGCAGAGCCGCTAGCGCTGCGCAGGCGCCGCGCTCAGCCCGGCCGCTTGGCGTGGAGCTCGGGGCCCTTCACGTTCGTCGCCGCCATCAGCTCGCGCAGCCAGCGCTGTTGCTCCACGGTGCCGGGGCGCTCGGCGCCGGGCGCCGTGCCGCCGATCTCCACCAAGGTCAACGGCCAGTCGGTCTCGCCCTTGGCCGGTGCCGCTGCGGCCGCGGCGGCGAGCGAGGCCAGCGCCTCGGATACCAGCCGTGAGGCATTCGCCTGCTCGCCCTTCTCCGCGAACCGCGCGGCGAGGCGACCGGCGAGGTCCGCCTTGCCGAGGCCGGGCGGCAGCGAGTCGAGCAGGCCCCAGATCTGCGCTCGCACCGGCGGCGCGAGATCCTCGCCGGTGAGCTCCGAGATCGCCAGCCACTTGTCTTCGTTGCCGGGCGGGCCCGAGGTGAGGATCGCCACCGCGCGGTCGAGCCGCCCGACCTCGCCGTAGATCTCGACCAGCGACCGCCACGGGTACTCCCGCCAGTCCTTGCCGCGCATCGCTGCCGTCTCGGCGAGGGCGGAGGCGAGGACCTTCTCGGCGCGCTCCGTCTCGCCGGCGGCCTCGAGCGTCGCGGCGACGCGCAGCTTGGACTCGATGCGGGCGTGCTCCGCCGCGCCGGTGCTGTCCCAGCTCGAGCTTTCGCTTTTCTCGGGCGGCGGCACCGGCCAGGCGTTGGCCAGCCCCTCGAGCTGCGCGAGCAGCGACATGGCCTCGTCGCGTTGACCGAGCGCGAAATAGGCGCGCGCGACATGTGACACGCCTTCGGCGAGCTGCGTGACGTCGAGCTCGGCCGACTGCGGCGAATCGATCGGCCCAATGGCGGCGAGTGCCTTCGGCAGCTGCGCGATGGCCAACGTCCGCTCGCCGGCTTCGGCGAACTTGGCGGCGATGTCCGCCAGCAGGACGGCACGCTTGACGCGATCGCCGGGAAACTCGAGCAGGCCGTTCCCCGCCTCCTCGAGCGCCGCGCGCAGCGTGCTCTTCGCATCCTCGCGGCGGCTGATCGCGAGCAGCGCGCGCGCCCGCCACACTTCCGGCGCGTAGTCGTCGACCTCGGCGAACGCCTCCATCGCCTTGCGCGCCTGCGCCAGCTCGCCGAGGTCGACGAGCTTCTCGATCAGCGACAGCAGGACCTGCTGCCGTCCGTCGTAGAAGTAACGCCAGCACTGGCCGTCGCCGCACGGCACGTGCAGCATGTCGCCTTCGATCTCGCGCGCGGCGGCGACGGCCTCGGGGTAGCGGTGGAGCGCGATGAAGGCGTCGGCGCGCTCGCGGCCGCGCGGGATGCGGGCGGCGAGCTGCGCCGCGCCGGCGTGGTCGCCGGCGGCGTCCATGGCGAGGGCGACTTCCGACAGCGCGCCGGCGCTCGTCCACTCGGCCATTCCGACGATGCGCTCGACGTGGGCGCGGGCCTTCGCCTGGTCGCCGCGGCGCAGCGCTGCGACGGCGAGCGGCGCGTAAGCCGGCACCTTGACGCGGGCGGGCGTGTCGAGGTCGCGGATGAGGCGGAGCGCCTCCTCGTCGCGGCCGGCGCGGGCGAGCAGGCGAGCGAGGTTGGCGAGCTGGTCGCTCTGCCAGGTCATGTTCTCCTCGCGGCGCAGGCGCCCGATGGCCTGCTTTTCGGCGGCGACGAGCGCGACCCCGAGGAGGGTCAGCGGCTTTCCGGTCGTCGGCTCGGCGGGAGATGGCGCGCTGACCTCGGGCGCGGCTTTGGGGGGCGGCGCCGCGGCGAGGACAGCGATCGCAGCCGTCGCGCAACCTGCCAGCGCCACCCACCGCCCCGCCCGCGACCTCCCGTGCATGGCGGCGCACTTGAGCACGAAGCGTTCCACGGCTGCGATGAGGTGGCTGCGTCGTCGCGCACCGGTAGCGCCGCGGTGGCGACGTTCAACGCCGTGGACGATACCGTTCGCTTCTTTGGACGGCGCTCACCTCGGCAAACGATCGTTTGCTCACCAGCATCGCGTCGCCGTACGAGTAGAAGCGGTAGCCCGCCTCGACCGCCTCGCGATAGCCGGCGAGCACGGGCTCGCGCCCCGCGAAGGCGCTGACCAGCATGAGGAGCGTCGAGCGCGGCAGGTGGAAGTTGGTGAGCAGCGCGTCGACGACGCGAAAGCGGAAGCCGGGATAGATGAAGATCGAGGTCGTGCCGGGGCCGGCGGAGACCTCGCCGTCGTGCGCCGCGGCAGCGCTCTCGAGCGTGCGCACGACCGTGGTGCCGACGGCGACCACGCGCCGCCGTTCGGCGCGCGCGCGGTGCAGCGCATCGGCGGTCGCCGCTGGAACGACGTAGCGCTCGGCATCCATGCGGTGCTCGTGCACCAGCTCGGCGGTGACCGGCTTGAAGGTGCCGAGGCCGACGTGCAGCGTCACCGCGACGCGCTCGACGCCGCGCGCGTCGAGCGCCGCGAGCAGCTCTTCGTCGAAGTGAAGACCCGCCGTTGGCGCCGCAATGGCGCCTGGCTCGCGGGCGAAGACGGTCTGGTAGCGCTCGCGGTCGGCCGCCTCGTCGGCGCGATGAATGTAGGGCGGCAGCGGCACGTGGCCGAGCCGCTCGAGGTGCGGCTCGACCGGGGCGCTGAACAGCAGTCGGAATCGGCCGTCCTCGCCGCGCGCCGCCACCTCGGCGACGAGCTCCTCGTCGAGCTCGATGCGGGTGCCGGGCGGCGCGCGTCGTCCCGGCTTGAGCAACGCGTCCCACTCGCGCTCGCCGATGCGCTCGGCGAGCAGCAGCTCGACGCGGCCTCCGCCCGGCAGCCGCCGGCCGAAGAGCCGCGCCGGCAGCACGCGCGTGTCGTTGACGACCAAGCAGATCGCCGGGGCGTAGCAGCGACGGCAGATCGCGCACGCGGCGGTGGCGCGCCGCGCCGACCTCGTCGAGCACGAGCAGCCGGCTCTCGCCGCGCGGCGCCGGGCGCTGCGCGATCGCCTCGTCGGGAAGCTCGAAGTCGAAGTCGCGAACAAGCATCGGAGCCCCACGATAGAATGCGCGCCGCTCGAGCACCTCCTGCCGCCGCGCATTGCGCCGAGGCGGCATCCACGAAACAGCAGCGACGGCCGCGCTCCGGGTCTACGCCGGCCGGCAGTCTCGCGCCGGCAGCTCCGCCGGCTTCCGCTGCAACGACGACATCTGCGAGGCAGTATGGAGATCCACGAAAACATCCTCGAGACCTTGGGCAACACGCCGCTGGTGAAGCTCGGCCGCTTTCACCCCGGCCCGGGAGTCCTCGCCGCCAAGGTCGAGTCGTTCAACCCCGGCAGCTCGGTCAAGGACCGCATCGCCGTCGGCATGATCGAGGCCGGCGAGCGCGAAGGGAAGCTGAAGCCCGGCGGCACGGTCGTCGAGCCCACCTCGGGCAACACGGGAGTCGGCCTGGCGCTCGTCTGCATCCTGCGCGGCTACAAGCTCGTCTGCACCGCCGCCGAGAAGATCCCCAACGAGAAGGTGGCGCTGCTCGAGGCGCTCGGCGCGAAGGTCATCCGCTGCCCCACCAACGTGGCGGCCGACGACCCGCGCTCGTACTACAAGGTCGCCGAGCGCATCCGCGACGAGGAGGGCGCCTACCTCCCGTACCAGTACTACAACCAGGCCAACCCCGAGGCGCACTACCTGGCGACGGGCCCGGAGGTGTGGCGGCAGACCGACGGCAAGGTCACCCACTGGGTGGTCGGCATCGGCACCGGCGGCACCATCAGCGGCGCCGGCAAGTACCTCAAGGAGCAGAACCCCGACGTCAAGGTGGTGGCCGTCGACACCTTCGGCAGCATCTACAAGTACCTGTTCGAGCACGGCGAGATGCCGCCCGACGACCAGATCCACCAGTACCTCATCGACGGCATCGGCGAGGACTTCCTACCCTCGACGGCGTGGCTCGACTACGTCGACGAGGTGATCCCCTGCGACGACAAGACCGCTTATAAGGCGACGATGGAGGTCGCGCGCAAGGAGGGCATCTTCGGCGGCTCCTCGTCGGGCGCCGCGGCGGCGGTGGCGCGGCAGGTGGCGGAGCGCGAGGGTGAAGGGGCGCTCGTGGTGACGTTGTTCCCGGATTCGGGCGAGCGCTACCTGTCGAAGCTCAACGAGCGGTGGATGCGCGAGAAGGGGTTGCTCGACTGATCGGTGCTCCATCCGATGAAGGAAGTTGCTGTCGTTGCGAGGAGCGAAGCGACGAAGCAACCTCGATCCCGCACGCGCAGCAGACGCGTTCCAGATCGAGATCGCCACGGGCGCTTCGCGCCCTCGCGATGACGAGGACCTCTCCACGGTAGCGAACGATCGCCAGGTTCGACCGTCGCGTGTCGCTCGTGAGAGAGTCGTCGCGATGACGAGCTCGCGGCGATGACCGACAGCGTTCCCTCCGAGTCCTTCCGCGACGCGCTGCGCCACTTTCCGGCGGGCGTCACTGTCGTGACAGTGAAGGCGGGCGAGCAAGTGCACGGTCTCACCGTGTCGGCCTTCTGCTCGGTCTCACCCGACCCGCCGCTCATCGCGGTGGTCATCGACCAGCGACACACCGCCTATCCGCTGCTGCAGCAGGAAGGCGCGGTCTTCGCCGTCAACATCCTCCGCGAGGACCAGGTCGAGCTCTCCAACCGCTTCGCCTGGTTGAAGGACGAAGACCGCTTCCTCGCCGGCGACTGGAAGACCGCCGCGACCGGCGCGCCGGTGCTCGCCGACGCCCTCGCCTGGATCGACTGCAAGGTACGCGAGCGCTACCCGGCCGGTACGCACGCGGTCTACATCGGCGAGGTGGTGGCGAGCGCGGTGCCGCGGCCCGACGAGCCGCCGCTCATCTACTGGAACCGCGGCTACCGGCGGCTGTCGCTGCACGAACCCGAGCCCTGAGACCGGGCCGCGGCGACATCGCGGGCGCTCTGAACGTCGTCGCCCGCGCCGACACCTGGTTACGTGGAGCGCTGCCCGCGCGGCTCGAGCGCCGCCTGGAGCCCCTCGGCAAGGAGCGCCGTGGCGAGCACGGCGATCGCGATGGCGAGGCCCGGGAAGGCCGCCGTCCACCAGGCGCCGGGGAGCGACGCCTGCGCTTCGGCGAGGAGGCTGCCCCAGCTCGCCTGCGGCGGCTGCACGCCGAAGCCGAGCCAGGAGAGCGCCGCTTCGGCGAGCAGCGCGTCGCCCAGCCGCAGCGCGGCGGTGACGAGCACCGGCGCGAGCGCCAGCGGCAGTAGATGGCGGAGGAGCAGCCGCGGCGGCGGCACGCCCGCGGCGCGTGCGGCGAGCACGAAGTCCTCGCCGCGCAACCGGCGCAGCTCGGCACGCACGAGGCGGGCGACCTCCATCCAACCCGTGAGCGCGAGCGCGGCCACGACGAGCGCTTCGCCGGCGCCGGCGAGCGCTGCCAACGCCAGCACGAGGAAGAGGCGCGGGAAGGCGAGCAGCGCGTCGACGCCGCGCGAGAGCACGGCGTCGAGCCAGCGCGGGCCGAGCCCCGCCGCCGCGCCCACGGCGACGCCGAGGACGAGCGCCAGCGCGACGGCGAGCAGCCCCACGCGCAGCGACACGCGGGCGCCGAGCAAGCAGCCGCGAGGCGAGGTCGCGACCGTAGCGGTCGGTGCCGAGCGGGAAGGCGACCGGCCGCACCGCGACGACCTCGGTTGCGGGCATGACCTGCCAGGCGCCGAGCCGCTTCCACGCCAGCTTGCCCGGGCCGGCCGGCCGCACCGCTTCCGCCAGCGCGTCGCGGCCGTCGGCGAGCTCGACCGCGAGCCGCGCGGTGCCCGGGGGCAGCAGCCGCCCCGCCGCCGGGTCCCACACGCGCGCCGGATCGTGCGGCGCGAGCCACGGCGCGAACAGCGCCGCCAGCGCGAGGAGCGCGATCAGCGCGGCGCCGATGACCAAGGCTGGCCGCTCGCGCCGGCCGGCGATGCCGGCGGCCGCTACGGACGGCTCGTCCTGTAGGGCGGCCTCCGCGGCCGCCGTCCCGCGAATCGATGGCTCAGCCAAGCGCGCCCTCCAGCACTCCCTCGCGCACGCGGGGGTCCGCCGCTGCGGTGGCGAGATCGGCGAGCAAGCTGCCCAGCACCACCAGCGCGCCGCTCCACGCGGTGCAGGCGAGCACCAGCGGCAAATCGCGGGTCTGCACGGCGAGGTACGTAACGCGGCCGAGGCCCGGCCAGGAGAAGACGACCTCCACCACCAGCGCTCCGCCGAGGAGCGCCGGCAGCGACAGGCCGAGCAGCTGCAGCAGCGGCGCCGCGGCGCGCCGCAACCCGTGCACCCACACGACGCGCCCCTCCGACAGCCCGCGCGCGCGCGCCGCCCGCAGCGGCTCGTCGGGAAGCGCCGCGAGCATGCTGCCGCGCACGAGCCGCAGCAGCGCGCCGGCGCCGGAGAGGCCGAGCACCAGCGCCGGCAACGCCAAGTGGCGGAGCAGCTCGCCGGTCCCACCAGTGCCGTCGGCCGCGCCCGTGTGGCCGGCCGGGAAGACCGGCCAGCGGTAGGCGAAGAGGAGCAGCGCCATCAGCCCCAGCCAGAACGTCGGCAGCGCATAGAGGAGCAGCGAGCCCACGCGCAGCAGGTGATCGGCGGCCCCGCCGCGCCGCCGCGCCGCCAGCACGCCGAGCGGCAGCGCCACCAACACCTCGACGAAGAGCGCCGCGCCGCCGAGCAGCAGCGTGTACGGCATCGCCGAAGCGAGCACTGCCGTCGCCGCGCGGTGATGCACGATCGAGGTGCCCCAGTCGCCCTGCGCCGCGCGCACGATCCAGCGACCGTACTGCTCGAGCAGCGGGCGGTCGAGCCCCCACAGCTTCATCAGCTGCGCTCGCGCCGACGGCGGCACCCGCGCGTCGAGCAGCAGCTCGGTGGGATCGCCGGGCAGCGCGTGCATGACGACGAAGGTCGCCGAGACGACGAGCAGCAGCATCAGCAGCGCGCCGGCGGCGCGCCGCAGCAGCCAGCCGGAGATACCGCTCGTCATGGCGAAGAGGCTGCGCTGCCGCAGCGACGCGGCGGCGCGGACGACCAGCGAGCGAGCGACGCGCGCGTCATGGCACCACCAACGCGGCGACGGCATCGCGCGCGCGACTGCAGGGCGAACGACGCGCGCGTCATCGTGCCTCCGCCGCGAACGACCAGTCGGCGAGGCCGGTGAAGGTCGACAGCGCGCTCGGCGTCGCGCGCAGCCGCGCGTCCATGCCGATCAGCCGCGGCGGCTCCCAGAGAAACGTGTACGGCTGGTCCTCGTGCAGCACGTGCTGCAGACGCGCGAGCTGCGCCTTCGCCGCGGCGCGATCCGGTTGCCGGTCGATCTCGTCGAGCAGGCGATCGACCTCGGCGTTCTTGTAACCGCCCCAGTTGGTGCCGTCGGGGTCGCGCGAGTCGAAGCCGTAGCGCAGGTCGAGGCCGGTGTCCATGGCCCAGCCGGTCAGCGTGCCGTCGAAGTCGTGGGCGGCGACCTTGGCGCGCCACGCCGACGGCTCGCGAAACACCGGCTCGACGCGCACGCCGGCACGGCGCAGCTGGTCCTGGATGAGCACCACGGCGTCGCGCCGCAGGTTGCTGCCGACGGTCGTCGACAGCTCGATGGCGAGCGGCATGCCGCCGCGCTCGAGCACGCCGTCGCCGTTGGCGTCGCGGAAGCCGCGCGACTCCAGCAGCCGCCGCGCCTCGGCCGGATCGTAGGGCCACGGACGGAGGTCGGGCGGGTGCGCCCACACCGTGGTGAGGACCGGCGAGTCGGCGACTCGCGCGCGGCCGCGATAGAGCGCCTCGACGAGCCCCGGCCGGTCGATCGCCAGCGTCAGCGCGCGCCGCACCAGCGGATCGTCGAGCGGCGGCTTCTTGGTGTTCCACACGATGGCCGAGTACTGGCGCTGCCACACCGCCTCGAGCTTGCGGCCGGCGTGCCTTCGCCACCTCGTCGGCGCGGTCAGGCGGGATCGCCTCGACGAGATGAGCGGCGCCGCTCGAGCAGCTCCTGCAAGCGCGCCGTGTCGTCGGGCACGATGCGGAAGACGACGCGCTCGAGCCGCGGCTTGCCGGCCTCGAAGTAGCGCGGGTTCTTCCGCAGCACCACCTCCTCCTGCGGCTTCCAGCGCTCGAGCGTGAACGGGCCGGCGACGACCAGGTGCTCGCGGAACCAATCGCCGCTCTCAGGCCACTTGGCGAAGGGCAGCTGCTTCCAGGCGTGCGCCGGCAGGATGAAGCCCTCGTTGGCGTCGAGCAGCTGGGTGGGGTAGGCGTGGTCGAAGCGGAAGCGGACGGTGTGCGGGGCGACCACCTCGACCTCGCGGATCGACTCCTTGAGGTACGAATTCGGCCAGCCCACTTCTTCGCTCGTCTGCGCCTGCCAGGTGAAGCGCACGTCTTCGGCGGTGACCGGCACGCCGTCGCTCCACTGCACGTCGTCCCGCAGGTGGAAGGTGAGGGCGAGCCGGTCGGGCGAGAAGTCCCACGAGCGCGCCAGCTGCGGCGCGAAGGTCGGCGGGTGCTCCTGGAAATCCGGTTGCTCCGCGAGGAGCCGCAGGAACATCGCCGACAGCACGTCCTGGTCGAGCTGCCGCGTCGCGGAGGCGACGAGCTCGTTGACGCCCGAGATGTCGACGCCGCTGGCGACGACGAGGGTCGTCGGCGCGGGAGCGGCGGTCGGCGCCGGCTTCGCCGCCTCGCGCTCGCGACAGCCGGCGAGCGGCGCGAGCAGCACGAGCGCGAGCAGAACCGTCAGCCGCTTCATCGGTGCGGGGATGGTAACGCAGCATCGCCCGGCGCTTGCCGAAAAGACAAGGGCGGGGAGACCCCCGCCCTTGCGTCGATCGATCCGTCGAGCGGCCCGCGCCGCTCGTGCCGCGCTCAGCTGATGGAGATGCGCCGCGGCTTCGACTCTTCCTGCTTCGGCAGCTGCATCGTCAGCACGCCGTCCTTGAAGGTCGCCTCGACCTTGTCGGTGCGCACCGTCGGGCCGAGGGTGAACGAGCGGGTGAAGGCGCCGTACTGCCGCTCGAGACGGTGGTAGCTCTCGTTGGCCTTCTCGTCGGCCTCGAACTTCCGCTCGCCGGCGATGGTGAGCACGTTGTTCTCGAGGGTGATGTGGACGTCCTCCTTGCCCAGGCCCGGCAGGTCCATGAGCAGGGTGAGGCCGTCGGCCCCCTCGCGGATGTCGACGCGGGGGATCCAAGTGCGGTTGGAGACGCCCTCGGGATCGCTGCCGAACGGGCGCAGCATGTCGTTGAAGGCGTCCTCGAACAGGCGGCCGAAGCGGTCGCGAACGACGTCTCCGGTCGGGGTCCAGCGGGCGATGGCGTGACGCATGGCTTTATGCCTCCTTGTGGGCGGATGGGTGTGGCCTATTGGTCGAACCGCCGGTCCAGTGATCCCGGCGCAGTGACGACATTATAGGAATGCGCTCAGATTATGTCAAGCGATTCTTGATCTGAGTGTACTACGCTCAAATAATGGCAATCGGAATCGGCTGCTGCCGGGCCGGTGTTATCCTCAACGTCGCTCTGGATATCCCCGTGCGCAAGCCCTTGCTCTCCTCGCGTCGGCTGCTGGTCGGGTCGATCCTCGTCAGCCTCTTCGTCGTCTTCGACATCGGCCTCTTCGGCTGGCTGATCTTCCGCTCGCTCTCCCAGCGCGAGATCGAGCGCGTCCTGCTCGAGACCCGCACCGAGGCCGAGGGCCTCGCCAAGCAGCTCGCCGGCCGCGCCCGCGAGCAGGGGCAGGACCTCTACCTGGCGGTCGCCACCGAGCGCGAGACGCAGACCTACATCGACTCGGTGCTGCGGCAGCGCGACATGGTGCGCGACCTCGAGATCCGCGACCGCGAGGGGAAGCTCGTCTACCAGATGCACACCCGCGAGACGCTGCCGCTCGGCGGCGGCGCCGCACCCACCGTGGGCTCGCCGGAGATGGCGCCGCACTACGAAGAGAAGGTCAGCGAGCGCAAGCAGACCTACGACGTCTACGACCTCACGGTGCCCATCGCCGACCTCGGCCAGATCCGCGTCGGCGTCAGCCGCGAGGAGCTCGGGCGGCGCGTCGAGACGCTGCGCAAGGAGCTCCTCCGCCAGGCTTCGTTCGTCGGGTTGGTGACGCTGTTGCTGATCGTCACCGCCTACGCCGCGGTCTTCCAGCTGATACGCCGCTCGCGCGCGCTCGAGCTGCAGGCCGCCGAGGCCGAGCGCATGGCGACGATCGGCACCCTCGCCGCCGGCCTGGCGCACGAGATCCGCAACCCACTCAACTCGCTGTCGCTCAACATGCAGATGCTCGAAGAAGACCTCGCCGGCGACCCGCGGCTGGGGACGCGGCGCGTGCTCGCCATCACCCGCGGCGAGATCGGACGGCTCGAGCGGCTGGTGACCGACTTCCTCGCTTACGCGCGGCCGCGGCCGCTCGAGCGTCGCCGCGTGCCGGCGGCGTCGCTGCTCGAGCACGCCCGCGACCTGCTCGCCGGGCAGGCGGCGGCGGCGCGCGTGCAGCTGCGGGTGGACGACCAGGCGCCGGGAGCCTGGCTCGAGGTCGACCCGCAGCAGCTCTCGCAGCTGCTCCTCAACCTCACGCAGAACGCCTTCTTCGCTTGCGAGGAGCGCGGCTTCGCCGGCAAGGTGGTGCTGCGCGCCCGCCGCGAAGCGGGGCAGGTGGCGCTCGAGGTCCAGGACGACGGCGTCGGCATCGCCGAGGCCGACCGCGAGAAGGTCTTCGAGGTCTTCTACTCGACGCGCAAGGGCGGCACCGGCCTCGGCCTCGCCATCGCCCGCCGCATCGCCGCCAGCCACGGCGGCGAGATCGAGGTGGAGAGCACGGCGGGCGAGGGCACGACGATGCGGATCTGGCTGCCGGAGGCGGAGCCGGAAGTCGTGGAGTCGCCGGCGTCCGAGCCGGTCAGAGCCGCGCTGCCGGCCAGCGGCCAGCCGCTCGCCTCGTAGGCTGCTCTCAACCCCCGGAGAGCGCCTCGAAGTCCTCTTCGGTGATGAACTGCGTCCGCCTGGTCGTTGCCGCAGACGTGGCAGATCACCTCGCCGAGCTTGCCGTCCTCCCACTCGAAGTCGTAGCAGGGCGTCTCGCAGTCGAGGCAGATCAGGAACTCCGGGGCCGAGGACAAGCCGGCCATCGTGCACCTCCGCGACGGGTCGCAGCTTCGATTCTAGGCCCGCGCGGCCTTCGCCGCTTCGCCCAGCGCGGCGACCGGCTCCACCCGCTTCGCCGGCAGCTCGCGCTGCGCCTCCTCCATCGCCGCGACGAGACGCCGGGGCGCTTCCCAGTGCAGTCCGTGGCCGACGTCGCCGACGAGGTAGAAGGCGCCGTTGCGCGCGTGACGCGCGATCTGCCGGCCCACCGCCTCCGAGAAGACGCCGTCGTGCTCGCCCCAGATGACGGCGACGGGTACCTGCAGCCGGGCGATGTCTTCGGGCCCGAAGAGATCGTGCTCGGCGAGATCCGCGAGGATGCCGGTCACCACCGGTGACTGGAAGACACGCCGAAACGTCGTGCGCGAGAGCTTGAAGAGCAGCGGCACGCGGTGGAAGAGCGCGCCGTAGAGTCGCTCGACGTCGGCGTCGTCGCGCACGGTGACCAACGCGCGGATCGCTTCCCAGTCCTGGTCGCGGTAGCCGCCGGCGTCGATGAGAATCAGCCGCGAGACGAGCGACGGCTCGGCGAGGGCGAGCCGCACCGCCATCCAGCCGCCGAGCGACAGCCCGACGACCGTCGCCGGCTCGCCCGCGAGCTCGCGCCGCAGCAGCTCGGCGACTACCTTGGCGCCCTCGGCGACGTCGAGCGCCGCCCGCGGCCCGCGCGTGCCCCCGATCCGCGACAGCTCCGGGATCAGCACTCGGCTGCCGGACGCTAGATGGCGCGCCACCGGCGACCAGGAGAGCGCGTTGCTGCCGAGGCCGTGGAGCAGCACCCAAGGTTCGCCAATACCAGGCTCGCCGCCGCGCCCCTTGCGGTAGAAGACGAGGCTCCATTCGCCCAGCGTTCGCCGCGTGCGCCGGAACCCGAGCAGCGTCAGCCACACGTGGGTGACGAGCGCGAGCAGCCTCATCAGCATGGCGGCACCGTAACACCGCGCTGTCGGATGGTGCATGCGCCAGGCACGCGCCCGTCGCGTCACCACAAGCCATAGCGGTTAGTGCCGCCGGGACCCCCATTTAGATCGGTATCTTGCAAGTATTACTTTAAGGATCTACCATCAAAGGCCCGATCTGACTCGCTGTTTCCTCAGCGGTCGACAACACGGAGGGAGGTCGCGATGCAAGGAGGAGTGCTTTCCGCGGTCCTGCTGGCGCTCGCCGAGCTCGGTCCGCACGATGGCTTTCACCGGGACGCGGTGGCAGGTCTCGAGCTCGCCAAGGGCTACGAGCGATTGGAGGTGGGCGCCGTCAACCTCAGCGCCGAGCCGACGAGCTGCGTGGCAACGCTGTTCGCTCAAGACGGCCGGGAAGTAGGCCGCATGCCGTTCCGGGTGGATGCGCTCGCCTGGTCGCGGCAGGACGCCGCGGTCGAAGTCGGCGGCCGCCGTGCGACCTACGCGCAGGTGAGCTGCGACCGCAACTTCTACCCGATCGCCGCGACGAGCCGAAGCGACGGAGCCGGCGTCGAGCTCGCCAAGGCCATCGGCCCCAACGGGCCCTGCACCGAGAAGATCAGCCTGGCGCGCCGCAATGACGGCAAATACGTCCTCGACCGGGTCGGCCTCTTCCACCAGGCCACGGCCGCTCGGCCCAAGGGCATCCTCTGCGTGCGCGCGCCGGGGCACCTCCAGGTGGCGCGTGCCACCTTCGAGTGGGACATCTACCCCGGCGACTGGAGCGCTCGTGACCGCTCCGGCGTGCACAACCTCGCCTACGTCTTCCTCGACCGCTACCGCAGCGGCGTCGTCGGCAACGTCAACGCCGTGGGCCCGAACAAGGACCGCGTCAAGTGGATGCAGAACTACGGCATGGCGATCTGCGGCACCGGCCGGGCGTGCAACACCACCGGGAGCCGCGGCCATCGCCTCGAGGCCAACCGGATCTACCACCTGATCTACGTCTTCGACGCGGCGGCGAAGCGGGTGACGTTGACGCTGCAGGACTCCGGACGCAACACGCTGGCGACCGCTTCGGGCCCCACCGGGGGAAGCGACGCGCTGAAGCTGAAGCCGTACGGCAAGGGCGAGCTCGACGGCCTGGCGATGGTGATCGAGTTCGGCAACTACCTCGGCCAGCACCCGCCCGAGGAGGCGACGCTCGGCTGGCTCTACGGCAACGTGCACGTGGAGCTGATGCTCCACTGACGCGCCAGTGCGCCGCGTTGACGCGGCGACCGAGATCGCGGCGCGTCCAGGACTCGTGCGCGCTGCTGGCCCGCCGGCGTCACCTACACAGCGGCGAGACCCCGTTGGGCACCCGATCGGCGTCGATGACCTTCATGCCCGCCAGCCGCTCGCCCGGCGGTCCTGGCAGGACGTGGCGGATGTAGATCGCGTCCACCTGGCCGCGGAACTTGTCGCGGATGTAGCTGAAGACTTCGGGATCGCATTCGCCCGAGTCCCCGATCAAGGTGAACTTGCGATGCGGGAAGCGTTCGAGGAGCTCGGAGATCTCCGACTTCTTGTGCTCGTAGGTGTCTTTGGTGTTGCCCTGAGCCAGCTCGTGGAGACGTTGCCAGGTGGTGATGTCCAGCAGGTTCTTGGGCGCTTCCTTCAGATGGAAGGTGGCCTCGGGGTATCCGGCTTGACTCAAGAAGGTCGACAGCGTCCCGTAGAGCTGCCACGGGCCGCCGGACACGAAATGGAAGACGGCGCCTTGCGCCGCCAGCGACTGGTACCACGTCGCCATGTTCGGGGCAGCGACGAATTCGCGCAGGAACGTGTTGCGGAAGACGATCTCCTTGCCGGCCGGGACCTCGGTGATCTTGACCGTGTCGTCGATGTCCGAGACGACCGACTGCCCCTCCGGTGGGATGAGCAACACGCGGCCCGAGCCGTCCTTGCCCGGTGAGGTCTCGCGCAAGGTGAGCCAGCCGGTGGAGCCCTGCGCCTGCAGGATCTGCTCGGCGCGGGCGCGAGAGAGCTTGATCGTGTCCTCGATGACGCCGTTGGGTCCGCTCCACCCAAACAAGCCGCCCTCGATGCGGAAGACCTCCCGCTTCGGATCCGTGTCGAAGACGAAGCGGACGTCCTGCCGCGACCGGCTGTCCGCTACGATGTCGGCGATCCGTTCTCCGAACAGCTTGCGCTCGCGCTCCTCCGCGGAGATGGAGGCGAGAGCGCTCAGCACGCGTTGCGTCTTCGCGTGCGGGCTGTGAACCCAGACCCGAAACGGGATCGTCCACTCGTCGCCGGCCTCGTTCAGATAGCCGTAGGTGGGGTAGAAGGTCGTCAGCAGCGGGCGATCGTCGGCATAGGCGACGACGGCCACGAGCATCAAGGCCAACCCGAGCATGCGTTTCATAGATTGCCCCCACCCGTAAGAAATTTGACGCCGCCCAGGTGTTCCGCTACCATCCCGCGTTCCGCCTCCGTCCGGGGGTGCCAGAGGAGTCTCCGACAATGTACGCGATCATCGAAACGGGCGGCAAGCAATACCGCGTCGAGCGCGGCGACGTCATCGACATCGAGACCATCCCGACCTCCGGGAAGAAGGTGCGCCA
This sequence comes from Thermoanaerobaculia bacterium, assembly GCA_963846495.1. Classification (GTDB taxonomy): domain Bacteria; phylum Acidobacteriota; class Thermoanaerobaculia; order Multivoradales; family JAIOJS01; genus DASYQD01. Next base: position 47,020 of record CAWJWP010000015.1, read on the forward strand.
GGTCTCCTTCGACCGCGTGCTGATGGTGAGCGGCGAGGGCGGCACCAAGCTCGGCGCGCCGGCGCTCACCGACGCGCGGGTCTCCGGCGTCGTCGTCGACGAGGTGGGCGGGCCCAAGATCAAGGTCTTCAAGATGAAGCGGCGCAAGGGCTACCGCCGCACCCGCGGCCACCGGCAGCACCTGCTGCGGGTGCGCATCCAGGACATCGAGCTGTAGAGCGGAGTCGATAGCAATGGCACACAAGAAGGGTCAGGGCAGCAGCCGCAACGGCCGCGACTCCAATCCGCAGTACCTCGGCGTCAAGCGCTTCGGCGGCGAGCAGGTCCACGGCGGCACCATCCTGGTGCGCCAGCGCGGCACGGTGTTCACCCCCGGCAAGAACGTCGGCCGCGGCAAGGACGACACCCTGTTCGCGCTCGTCGACGGCGTGGTGGCGTTCCAGAAGAAGGGGCGGCACGGCACCTTCGTCCACGTCCACCCGGCCGCTGCCGGCTCGGCCGAGAGGCACCTCGGGCGAAGTCGTCGCCGCGGCCGAGTAGCCGCTGCAGTTCCTCGACGAAGCCGTCGTCCACGTGCGCGGTGGACGCGGCGGCAGGGGCTGCGTCGCCTTCCGGCGCGAGAAGTACGTGCCGCGCGGCGGCCCCTCGGGCGGCGACGGCGGCCACGGCGGCTCGGTGATACTGGTCGGCGACGAGGGGCTCAACACCCTCTACCACCTGAGCCTGCCGGCGCTCTACGCCGCCGAAAAGGGGAAGAACGGCGAGGGCTCGAATCGCACCGGGCGCTCGGGCGACGACCTCGAGGTGCGCGTGCCGCCGGGCACGCAGGCCTTCGACGTCGAGAGCGGCGAGCTTCTCGGCGAAGTGCTCGCCGAGGGCGAGCGGTTTGTGGTGGCCCCTGGCGGCCGCGGCGGCCGCGGCAACGCGCGCTTCAGCAGCGCCACGCGGCAGGCGCCGCGCCACGCGCAGCCCGGCGAGGAGGGGATCGAGCGGCGCGTGCGACTCGAGCTCAAGCTGCTCGCCGACGTCGGCTTGGTCGGCCTGCCCAACGCCGGCAAGTCGACGCTCATCGCCTCGGTGTCGGCGGCGCGGCCGAAGATCGCCGACTATCCGTTCACCACGCTGGTGCCGCAGCTCGGCGTCGTCGCCACCGGGCCGTTCGAGTCGTTCGTCATCGCCGACCTGCCGGGGCTCATCGCCGGCGCCGCGGAGGGCGCCGGGCTCGGCATCCAGTTCCTGCGCCACGTCGAGCGCTGCCGCGTGCTGCTCCATCTCGTCGAGCTCGCCAACCCCGACGCCGATCCGGCGGCGGACCTCGCCACCGTCGAGCGTGAGCTCGAGGCGTTCGACCCCGCGCTGCTGCGGCGGCCGCGGCTCGTCTGCGGCAGCAAGCTCGACGCCGCCGTCGAGGGGCAGCCGGAGCGGCTGCGCGCCGCCGCCGCCGAGCGCGGCGTGACCTACCACGAGATCAGCTCCGCCACCGGCGCTGGGTTGCCGGAGCTGCGCCATCTCTTGCAGGGCTTGCTGCGAGAGGCGCCGCCGGCATTCAGCGTCGGTGCGAGCGAAGGCGTGAAGGATCGCGAGTGAGCAAGTGAGCGAAGACGCGCACAAGGTCGGACTCTTCGGCGGCAGCTTCGATCCCATCCACGTGGGGCACGTTGCGCCCGTGCGCGCGGCCCGCGCCGCGCTCGGGCTCGAGCGCGTCTTCTTCCTGCCCACCGCGCACCCGCCGCACAAGGCGGCGCGCCGCTTCGCTCCCGCCCTGGCACGCTTCGCGATGGTGGAGCTGGCGCTCCTCGACGAAGAAGGTCTCTTCGCCTCCACCGCACGAGCTCGGTCCGCAGCCGGCGTACAGCGTGGAGACGCTCGAGCACTTCCGCGCCGAGCTGCCGGGCGCCGACCTGCACTTGATCCTCGGCAGCGACTCGCTCGCCGAGATCGAGAGCTGGCGGCGCTGGCGCGAGCTGCCGCAGCTGGCCCGGCTCGTCGTGCTGACGCGCCCGGGTAGCGAAGGTGCGCTGCAGCCGGAGTCGCTGCCCGGCGAGCTGCGCGCCGCGTGGCAGGCAGGCCGTTTGCTCACCGTGGAGCACGAGCCCGTGCCGCTCTCGGCGACGGCGCTTCGTGAGGTGCTCGCACACGGCGGCGAGCCGCCGGCCGGGACGATGCACCCCCTGGTGTTAGACTACGCCCGCAAATATCGCCTCTATGCCGAAACGTCCGCTCGCTGATCCCGCCGCCGCCGTCCCCCCAGAGCCTGCGACCGAGCCCGACGCCGCGAACACGGCGGACGCGGTGCGCGAGGCCGTCGCTGCCGCGCTCGACAAGAAGGCCGAGGACCTGAAGGTGCTCGAGGTCGGCGAGCTGACGCAGTTCACCGACTACTTCCTGCTCTGCAGCGGCCAGAACCCGCGCCAGGTGCAGGCGATCGCCGACGGCGTCGAGCGCCGCCTGCGCGAGCACAAGCTGCGGCCGTCGCACGTCGAGGGCTACCAGACGGGGCAGTGGGTGCTGATGGACTACGGCGACTTCGTGCTGCACGTCTTCCTGCACGAGCGCCGGCGCTTCTATGGCCTCGAGCGGCTGTGGGGCGATGCGCCCGATCTGACGGACGATTTCGTCAGCAGCGTGTCGGGCGACGGCGACGCCGCGGCCCAGCTGTCGTAACGAGCGCCCGCGAAGCGGGCCGTCGGTAGCGGCGGTGATGCCGGTAGTGGTCGCGCATATTGCGCATGCGCGCCTGACGCTGTCTCGTTCGCAGCCCTGGTAGCCTGACGGGCAACCATGGCCGCGGCGGACGCCTCACCGTACCCGGCGCTCGACGAGCTGCTGGCGGCGTCGCCGGTGCTCGCGGCAGCGCTCGGCGGCCTGCGCCAGGCGGCGCCGCTCGACTCGCCGGTGCTGCTGCTCGGCGAGGCGGGGAGCGGCCGCTCGACCTTGGCGCGCGCGCTCCACCGCGCCAGCGGCCGCAGCGGGCCGCTCGTCGAGGTCGATCCCGGCACGATGCCGGCGACGCTCTTCGAGAGCGAGCTCTTCGGCTACCGCGCCGGCGCCTTCACCGGCGCCACCGCCGACCTCGAAGGCCGCGTCGCGCGCGCCGAGCGCGGCACGCTGGTGCTCGACCAGGTGGAGGAGATCCCGCTCCAAGCCCAGCCCAAGCTGCTGCGGCTGCTCGCCGAGCGGCGCTACCGGCCGCTCGGCGGCGAGGAGCGCGCTGCCGACCGTGCGCTTCGTCGCGCTGGGCAGCGAGTCGCTGCCGCGGCGTACGCGGCAAGGGCTCTTCCGCGCCGACCTCTACTACCGGCTCGAGGTCCTCGCCTTCCGCGTGCCGCCGTTGCGCGAGCGCCGCGCCGAGCTGCCGGCGCTGGCGACGGCGTTGCTCGCCGACCTCGCGGCGCGGCTGGCGCGGCCGGCGCCGCCCGTCGCGCCGTCGGCGCTCGCGTGGATGGCCGAGCACGCCTGGCCCGGCAACCTTCGCGAGCTGCGCAACGTGCTCGAGCGCGCGCTGGTGCTCGGCGACGGCGGGCCGCTCGATCCGCCGCCGCCGCAGGCCTTCGCCGGCGCGCGGCCGCGCACGCTCGCCGAGGTGGAGCGCGAGGAGATCGGCAAGGCGCTCGCACACACGCGCGGCCATCAAGGCAAGGCGGCGGCGCTGCTCGGCATCAGCCGCAAGGCGCTGTGGGAGAAACGGAAGCGGTTCGGCATCCCGTGAGTCGCCGATGAGCGAAGGCCGCGTGCTGCACCCGGTGCTGTCGCCGGCGCGGCGGCAGGAGCTGGTGCGCGAGGGTGTCGAGCTCTTCCACGCCGGCAAGTTCTTCGCGGCGCACGAGGCGTGGGAGGAAGTGTGGCGCTCGACGACGCCCGAGCCGCGCGACCTCTTCCAGGGCCTGGTGCAGCTCGCGGCGGCGTTTCACCACCTGCGCGCGCGCCAACGGCCGGACGTGGCGCGGCGAGTGCTCGCCAAGGCGCGGCGGCGGCTTGCCGGCGTCGTCGACGCGCAGACCTTGATCGCACAGCTCGAGGAGTGGGACGGCTGGCTCGCTACCGCCACCGGCGAGCCGCCACCGCTGCCGCGGCTCGATTGGCTGTTCGATGCGGCAGTGACGACAGCTCAGCCCGCCGACTCGGGGCGACGCGCGACGTAGAGCACGTGGGCGTGCGGGTACCAGCGGCCGACGTCGATCGCCTCGGCGTTCACGAAACCGTGGCGCGCGAGGCGAGCCAGCACCTGCTCGCGGCTTTCGTAGCTGAACGCTTCACCGAGGGTGAGCCCGAGCCGGTCGGAGACGAGCTCCTGCGTGCGGTTCCACCGCTGCTTCCAGCGCTGGCCGGGGTCGAGGTCCTTGAGCAGCAGCCGGCCGCCGGGGCGCAGGCGCGCGAAGAGCGCCGTCAACAACTCGTCCCACTCGGCGATGGGGAAGCGGTAGAGCACGTCGAGCAGCGCCACGGCGTCGAAGCGGCCCCCCACCGCGTCGAGGTAGCCGGCGACGAAGCGCACGCGTGGGTGCCGGAAGGTAGCGAAGAGCTTGCGGCAGTCGGGGTCGAGCGCCACTACGGAGGCGTCCGCCCGTTCCGCTGCGAGCAGCGACAGCGTGCCGTGGCCCGCGCCGACGTCGAGCAACCGTGCGCCCGGCGGCAGCTGGGCGACGACGGCGAGGAACGGGCACGACAGGAAGCGGCCGTAGGCGTGGAGGCGCTGGCGCAGCGGCGCCCGCGCGTAGGCGCGCCGCAGCGTGGCCAGCGCGGCGAGGCGTGAGGGGCCGGAACGCAAGGGACGCTGAGAGTACAATCGCCGGCCGCTTGCCACCCAGCATCGTCGCCGCGTGGCGCGCCGGCGCGCCCTGGCGGTCGCCTGCCGCGCTGCTCGGGCTGGCGGCGGTCGCCGCGGCGCGCCTGCTCACCCTGCCGCGCAGCCTCTGGGAGCTCGACGAGGTGCTCTTCGTGCGCGCCGTCGAGCTCTTCGATCCGGTGCAGCACCGGCCGCATCCGCCGGGTTATCCACTCACGGTCGGGCTGGGCAAGCTGTTCGCGCTCATCACCGGCGATCCCTTCCATGCTCTGGTCGCCTCCTCGGTCATCGCCTCGCTCGTCGGCTACCTGGCGCTTGTCGATGCGTATGCGCGCATGGCGGCACCGCTGAGCGTGGGAGCGAGCAATGGCGGCAGCACGGCGGCGGGCGCTGAGCGACGCGAGCGGTTAGGACGCGGCGCGATCGGCGTCGGGGTGGTGGCGGCGTTTCTCTTCCACCTCTCGCCGCCAATGCTGCTCTACGGCCCGTTGGCGCTCTCCGACTCGCCGACGCTGGCGTTCCTCGCGCTGGCACTCGCGGCGAGCACAAGGCTGCATGCCGGCAACGTGCGCGCCGCGGTGGCGATGGGCGCCTTTGCCGCCGCAGCCGTCGGCTGCCGCCCGCAGCTCGGCGTTGCGGTGCTGGCGATGTTGATCGTGGCGTGCGTGGCGGCGTCGACACGCATCGGTTTGCGCCCGCACGGCGGGCGAATCCTGTTCGCCACCGCCGCGGGCTTCGCTGTCGTCGCGCTCGGCTGGCTGGTGCCGCTCGTCCTCGCCTGCGGCGGCGTCGAAGGGTTCCTCGCTCTGCTCGGCCGGCAAGCCGGACTCGTCGCCGGCATCGACGCCGAGTCGGCGCGCGGCGCCCTCGGCGCGCCCGCGCTGGTGGCGCGCTTCGTCGCCCATCCGTGGGGCCCGAAGCAGCTGTCGGGACCGCTGCTGCTGGCGGCTGTCGTTGGGACGTTGGCGGTGCTGCAGTGGCCGCTTGCTGCAGCGTCGCCGCAGCCGCGTGCGCGGCGGCGACTTGCGAGCGTGCTGACGGCGCTGCTCACGATGCCCGCAATGTCTTTGCTCGTTCTCGGCGGCGCCGACCTCGCCTTCGCCCTGCTGGTGATGGATCCCGCCGACGCGCCGCGCTACGCGCTGCCATCGCTGCTCGCGGTCGCGTTCCTGGCCGCGCTCGGCCTGCGCTCGGCGGCTCGGCTCGTGCGCGCGCCCTGGCTGGCGTGGGCCGGCGCCGCGGTGCTCGTCGGCGGGTTCGTCGCTTTCACCTGGCCGATCCTCTACGAGCGCACGACGACGCTCTCGCCGCCGGTGCAGGCGGCGCGGTGGGCGGAGGCGCACGTGCCGCGCTCGGCGCTGGTGCTCGTCTCGCCGCCGCTGCTGCCGCACGCGGCGCAGCTGCTCGGCGGCCGCGAGTTCGTGGTCGCCGATCCCGGGCCGTCGCCGCGCGGAACGACCGAGCGGCGGCCGGCGTTCCTCTTCGCCGACGGCGAGAGCGGCTGGCCGAACGCCGTCGCCTTCCGCTGGCAGCGCAGCGAGGCATGGGGGAAGCTCACGCGCGGCTACTACCGCGTCGTCTCGTGGAGCGCGCTTCCCGACTGCCGCATCGAGGCGGAGTCGGGTGTCTATGGCTGGGAGCCCGGTTGGCGCTGGCTCGATCGTGAAGCCAGCCTGCGCCTCGATGTCGCGCGCGTCGAAGCACAGAGAGTCGAAACAGGGCGCGGCCGCGAGCTGGGTGTCACCCTCGGGCTCCCGCCGACGTCGCCGTACGACGAGGTGAACGTCGACGTGGCGGTCGGCGGCGCGGCTCCGGCGCGCTTGCGCGTGACGCGCGCGAGCCGGCGCACGATCTGGCAGCCGCTGCCGCAACCGGCGTCGCGGTGGGTCGAGCTGGACTTCGCCGCCGACCGCGATTTCGTGCCGGCGGCCGCGGGCACCAGCACCGATCATCGCCGGCTGGCGGTGCAGCTCGTTTCCTGCGCGTTGCGCGACGGCGGTTGAGGTCCGCGCTGCGATGACGACGACGCCCGACTCCTCTCCGTCGTCGACGCCCGCGCGGCCGCTGTGGCGGTCACCGTGGGTGCTGGGCGGTCTCGTGCTGGTCGCCATCGCTCGGATTGCCGCGATGCCGCACGGACCCACGGAATGGGACGAGCTGCTCTTCGTGCGCGGCGTCGAGAGCTTCGAGCCGTTGCACCATCGCCCGCACCCGCCCGGCTATCCGCTGTTGATCGGCCTCGGCAAGCTGGCGGCGGCGATCGTCGGCGACCCCTTCCGCGGCTTGGTCTGGGTGTCGGTGGTCGCATCGCTGGTCAGGGTCGCGGCGCTGATCGCCGCCTACGCGCCGCTCTGCGACGGGCGCGGCGCCGCCGGCGTGCGGCAGCGGTGGGCCGTTGCCGGCGCGCTGCTGTTTGCGCTCTCGCCGTCGATGCTCGTCCACGGCTCGATGGCCTTCTCCGACGCGCCGGCGCTCGCCTTCGCCGCCATCGCTTTGGCCGCGGCCGTCGCTCCGCCGAGCGCCACGAGCGCCGCCATCGCCGGCGCCGGCGCTGCCGCTGCCATCGGCTGCCGCCCGCAGCTCGCGATCGCCGTCGTCCCCGCGCTGCTCGTCGCGCTGCTGCTCGCCGCACGCACTGGCGCGTCGCGAGGGTGCGTCGCGCGCCGCCGCAGCGCGGCTCGTCGGCATCGGAATCGGCGCCTTCAGCGTCGTTGCCCTCGCCTGGCTGGTGCCCCTCGTGGCGGCGAGCGGCGGCCCGCGCGGCTTCCTGCGGCTGCTGCAAGGGCAAGCAGGCCTGGTGGCGCGGCAATGACGCCTCGCTCTCTCGCGCCGGCACGTCGACGGCGGAGCTGCTCTCGCGGTTCCTGCTCGATCCCTGGGGTCCGCGCTGGGCCGCCTGGCTCGTGCTCGGGCTCGCCGCGGCCGGCGCCGTGCGGGTGCTGGTCGCGCGGCGCGCCATCGCCCTGCCACTGCTCGTCTTCGGCGCTGCGGACCTGGCCTTCGCGCTCGCGGTGATGAATCCCGACGACGGACCTCGGTATGCGTTGCCGTCGATGGTCGCCATCGCCGGGCTCGCGGCGGTCGGCGGCGCTACCCTCGAACGACGCCTCCCGGTCGGCAAGGCGGCGCTGCTCGTCCCGGCTGCCGCGATCATCGCCTTCGCCGTCTACACTGCGCCGCTACTGCGCCAGCGGACGACGAGCGACTCGCCGCCAGTCCAGGCCGCCGCGTGGGGGCGCGACCACCTGCCGCCGCGCGCGCTCGTCCTCTACGACCGCCAGCTCGAGTCCTTCGCGCTCCAGCTGCTGCCGCAGTGGAAGCGCATCCCCGCCGACGCTCGCCTGCCGTGTAGCTGGCGCGGCGAGGTGTTCCTCCTCGCCGAGGGCCCGAGCGCCGCGCCCGGCGGCGCCACGTTCGAGTGGCCGCGCGGCGATGCCTGGCGGCGGCTCACTCGCGGACACTACGGCGTCGTGTCGTGGACGCCCGTTCCGGCGGGCCGGCTCTTCGAAGCGCGCGCCGGCGTCTACGGTCCCGAGCCTTCCTCGATCGGGGTGCTCGCGGATGCGGGGAAGGGCAACGGCTGGCGTTGGCTCGCCGACGAAGCCTCGTTCCGCGTCTGCCCCGGCGGCGCGACGGCGCTCGACCTGGCGCTGCGGCTGCCGCCCGGCGCGCCCAACGACGCAGTCGCCGTGAGAATCGAGCTCGGCGGCGCGCCCCAACCCACGCTGCATCTGCGCCGCGGCGAGCGCCGCGACCTTCGCCTGCCCCTCGTCCCCGGCCGCCGCGTCCGCCTCGATCTCCACGCCGACCGCTCCTTCGTGCCCGCGCAGGCGGGGATCACCAGCGGCGACCAACGTCGCCTCGCCGTGCAGCTCGTGCATTGGCAGCTCGTGCAACCGCGCTGAGCAACTACGTGGGCGAGCCGCAGGCGAGCCCGCATGTCGTGGAGCGGCCGGCCGACTGTGGCTGGCCGCGAAACAACGTCCGCGGCTGCTACCATTTCGCCGTGCCCCCCGGCATGCCTCGGTACTCGGTCTCGATGGTCCTCCCCATGTTCAACGAGGAGGAGACGATCGAGCACGCCCTCGCCGTCGGCGTCGACGCGCTCGAGCGCCACGGCGGCGACTGGGAGCTGGTGGTGGTCGACGACGCCTCGACCGACGGCTCGCCGGCGATGGTCGCGGCGGCCGCCGCCGCCGAGCCTCGCATCCGGCTGCTCCACCATCCGAAGAACCGCAAGCTCGGCGGCACGCTGCGCACGGGCTTCGCGGCCTGCCGGCGCGACCTCGTGCTCTACATGGACGCCGACCTGCCCTTCGACCCCGACGTCTTGGGGCGGGCGATCCGCGCGCTGCACGTCTCGCGCGCCGACATGATCGCCGGCTATCGCCTCGACCGCACGACCGAGGGGCTGCTGCGCACCGTCTACTCGTACGTCTACAACACCCTCATCGGGCTCCTCTTCGGCTGGCCGCACCGCGACATCAACTTCTCCTTCAAGCTGATGCGGCGCGAAGTGCTCGAGGCGGTCGACCTGCGCGCCGAGGGCTCGCTCATCGACGCCGAGCTGATCGTCAAGGCAAAGAACCTCGGCTTCGTCATCCAGCAGCTCGGCCTCGACTACTTCCCGCGCTCGCGCGGCCGCTCGACGCTGTCGTCGCCGTCGGTGATCCTCAAGATCTTCCGCGAGCTGGTGAAGCTCTACCCCGAGATGCGACGGCCGCGGCGGCGCACGCCGTCGCCCGAAGGCGGGGCGGCGCCGGTGCACGCCGATGCGAGCGCGCGCGGCAACGACGATCGCGCCGCGGCCGCACCTGCCGTCGGCGGACACTCCGCCGCGCCTATCGCCGGCACTGTCACGCCTTCTTGAGGCAGTTAGTCGTCACCGCCGACGACGTCGGCCTGGCGCCGGGCATGACCCGCGGCGCCCTCGAGGCGGCGGAACGCGGCATCGTCACGGCGGTGAGCGTGGCCGCGGTGGGCGAAGCCTTCGATGAAGCGATCGCCGAGCTGCGCCGCTGCCCGCAGCTCGACGTCGGTGCGCATCTCGTACTGGTGGGGGAGCGGCCGCTCTCGCCACCGGCGGAGGTCCGCTCGTTGCTCGGTCGCGACGGCCGCCTGCTGCCGAGCTTCGCCGCTTTTTGCGCCCGCTACGCGCGCGGCGCGGTAGCGATCGACGAGGTCCGCCGCGAGCTCGGTCGCCAGCTGGCGCGCCTCCTCGACACCGGCCTACGAGTGCTCCACCTCAACTCGCACCAGCACCTCCACGCACTGCCCCGCGTGTTCGACGAGGTCGCGGCGCTGGCGGTAACGCATGGCATCCCCTTCGTGCGGATCCCAGAGGACCCGCTGTTGCCGCTGCCACTTACGCCGCGTGGGGCAGCACTGCGCACACTGCGCTCGCTAGCGCGTCGCTGTCGTCGCCGTCTCGCTGGGTCACCAGTGGCCGCGCTCGACGGCACGCTCGGCCTCTCCGCCGCCGGCCACCTCACCACGGCGCGGCTGCGCACCCTGCTCGACGCATCGTGGCGCGGCCGCTACGAGCTGGTCTGCCACCCCGGCGCCGGCGAGGCCGAGCTCGCTTCCCGCTACCGCTGGAACTACGAATGGGACGCCGAACGCGGCGCGCTCTCTGAGCCAGGACTCGCGGCCGCCCTCGCCGAGCGCGGCATCGAGCTGACGTCCTTCAGCCGCCTGGCGCCTACTTCCCCTGCCACTGGGCCGGCCGCTTCTCCAGGAAGGCGCTGACGCCTTCCTTCATGTCGGCGGTGGAGAAGCAGAGGCAGAAGAGGTCGCGCTCGTAGACGATCCCCTCGTCGAGCGGCAGGCGCTCGCTGGCGCGGATCGCTTCCTTGGTGACCTTGACCGTCAGCGGGCTCATCGCCGCGATCTTGTGGGCGAGCTCGAGGGTCTTGGCGCGCAGCTCCTCGTGCGGCACCACCACGTCGACGAGGCCGATCTCCTTCGCCTCGGCGGCGCCGATCATGTCGCCGGTCAAGGTCAGCCGCATGGCGTTGCCGAGGCCGACGAGGCGGGGTAGCCGCTGGGTGCCGCCGCCGCCGGGGATCAGGCCGAGCTTGATCTCGGGCTGGCCGAAGCGCGCGCGCTCCGAAGCGATGCGGATGTCGCACGACATCGCCAGCTCGCAGCCGCCGCCAAGGCAGAAGCCGTTGATGCTGGCGATCACGGGCTTGGGGTAGCTCGACATCACGTCGTAGAGGCGCGGGAAGCGCATCGCCTCGCGCTGGTCCATCGGGGTACGGCCCTGGAACTCGCCGATGTCGGCGCCGGCCACGAACGACTTGTCGCCAGCGCCGGTAATGACCAGCACGCCGATCGCGTCGTCGTGCTCGAGCTCGGCGAGGGCGGCGAGCACCTCGTCGCGCACCTGCTGCGACAGCGCGTTGAGCTTGTCGGGACGGTTGATGGTGAGGATGGCGACACGGCCGTCGCGGTCGATCAGAATGGTCTCGGGCATCGGTCTCCTCCAGGAATCGAAATGGCCTCCGCAGGGATCGAGATCTTCGTTGCGGCCCTGCTCGCGCTGAACACGCGGCTACTCGACGAGCTCAGCGGTGCCGCCACTCGGGCTTGCGCTTGCCGAGGAAGGCGCCGATCCCCTCGTTCATGTCGGCCGTGGCGACCAGCTCGTCGAGGTAGATGCGCTCCGCGGCGGTGAGCGCGGGCCCGAACGGCTGCTCCTCGCCCGCGCGCGCGGCGCGCTTGGCGAGCCGCATCGCGACGCCGCTCTTGCCCTGCAGCGCGGCGGTGATCTCGGAGCACGCGCTGTCGAGCTCGCCGGCCGGCACGCGCCGCGTCAGCAGCCCCATGCGCTCGGCCTCGGCGGCATCGAAGGTGCGCCCGGTGAGGATGAGGTCGAGCGCGCGCGGCCGGCCGATCCAGCGCGGCAGTAGCGCCGCCGCCACCGGCGGGTAGCAGCCGAGGGTGATCTCCGGCAGCCCGAAGGTCGCGTCGTCGCTCGCCACCACGAGATCGCAGGCGAGCGCCAGCTCGAGGCCGCCGCCCAGGCAGTGGCCGCGCACGCAGGCGAGCGTCACCGCGTCGAGGTCGCGCAGCAACCGAATGGCGCCGTGGAAGGCGGCGAGCGCCGGGCCGATCTTGGCGCCGACGTGGTCCTGCACCGCGACGCCGGCGGAGAAGGCGCGCTCGCCGGCGCCGCGCACCACCAGCAGGTCGAGGTCGCGGTCGTGCGCGAGGGCGCCGAGGCCGCGCTCGAGCTGCTGCAGCGTCGGCAGGTCGAGGATGTTGAGCGGCGGTCGCGACAACGTGAGCGTCGCCGTCCGGCCCGCGCGGTGCAGGCCGATGCCGACCGCGGGGAGGGTCATCGCAGCGCCGGCTCGGCCGCCTCGGATCGCCATGGAGGCGCGCGCGGCGACCTCGTCGCGGAAGCGCTCGAGCAGCGCCCGCTGGCTGGCCATGCTGACCAGGTTCTCGGGGTGCCACTGCACCGCCCACAGCCACCAGTCGGGATCGTCGCCCGCCACCGCCTCGACGATGCCGTCGGGTGCCACCGCCACCGCGGTGAGCCCCGGCGCCAGCTGCTTGATGGCTTGGTGATGGCGCGAGTTGACGAGCGACGGCTCGCGCGACAGCAGGTCGCCCAGCTCGGTGTCGCGCGACACGGGCTGCACGGGGTGGATGAGGGCGTCGCGCGGGAACGACAGATCGTGCAGCACCGCGTTCGGCCACATCAGCTTGAGGTCCTGCCACAGCGTGCCGCCGAGGAAGGCGTTGGTCACCTGCAGGCCGCGGCAGACGCCGAAGCAGGGCGTCTTCGCCTCGCGCGCGCCGGCGAGCAGCCCCAGCTCGACGGCGTCGCGCTCGGGCATCAACGAGAGGTTGGCGTGCGGGTGCGGCTCCTCGCCGTAGTAATGCGGCTCGATGTCGGGGCCGCCGCAGAGCAGCAGGCCGCCGGCTTCGGCGGCGAGCGCCGGCGCGTCGCGCGGCGAAAGCCGTTCGGGGGTGACGAGGATCACGTCCTCCGCCGGCACGTCGATGGCGCGCAGGGCCTCGAGGTACGGCACCGCGCGGTCCTCGCGCGAGCAGGAGACGATGATGCGCGTGCTCATGCGGCTTCGACGAGGGCGGCCAGTCCCATGCCGCCCGATACGCAGAGCGTAGCAACTCCGCGCCGGCCCTGGCGCGCCGCGAGGCCGTGGAGCAGCGTCACCAGGATGCGGGCGCCGGTGGCGCCGATCGGATGGCCGAGCGCGATGGCGCCGCCGTCGGGGTTGACGAGGCGGCGCTCGAACGGCAGGTCCTTCAGGCAGGCGAGCACCTGGCTGGCGAACGCCTCGTTGAGCTCGACCTGGTCGATCGCGTCGTAGTCGAGCCGCTGGCGTCCGAGCAGCTGCCGCACGGCAGGCACCGGGCCGATGCCCATGATCCGTGGGTCGACGCCGACGACCTCCCAATCGACGAGGTAGCCGGCCGGCCGCAGGCCGAGCCGCTCGGCGGCCGCCTCGGAGGCGACGACGAGCGCGGCGGCGCCGTCGGTGATGCCGGAGGCGTTGCCGGCGGTGACCGTGCCGCCCTCGCGGAAGACCGGCGCGAGCTTGGCGAGCGCGGCTGCGGTGACGCCGTCGCGCGGGTGCTCGTCGGTGTCGACGACCGTGTCGCCGCCGCGGCCGGGCACCGTCACCGGCGCGATCTCGGCGGCGAAGCGCCCCGCCTTGCGCGCCTCCTCGCAGCAGCGCTGGCTCTCCGCCGCGTACTCGTCGGCGGCGGCGCGATCGATCCCCGCCTCCACTGCCAGCTCCTCGGCCGTCTCGCCCATCACCAGCTTCGACAGCGGGTCGTTGAAGCCGTCCTGGTACATGCCGTCGACGATCTCGGCGTGGCCGAGCCGGTAGCCCCAGCGCGCGCGCGGCAGCAGGTAGGGCGTGTTCGACATGCTCTCGGTGCCGCCGGCGAGCACCACCTCCGCCTCGCCGAGCCGGATGGCGCGCGCCGCGCAGAGCACCGCCTGCAAGCCCGAGCCGCAGGCCTGGTTGACGGTGAACGCCGGCCGCTCCTGCGGCACGCCGCTGCGATAGGCGATCTGCCGCGCCGTGTTCGGCCCGCCGCCCGCCTGCCGAGCGTGACCGAACACGACTTGGTCGACGACCTCGCCGCCGATGCCGGCGCGCTCGAGCGCCGCGCGCGCTGCGGCGGTGCCGAGGTCGGCGGCGGTGAGCGGCGCCAGCGCGCCGCCGAAGCGGCCGATCGGCGTGCGCACGGGCGCGGCGAGGACGAGACGTGGGGCAGGTGTCGTCATGACATCCAGTGCGGTCGAAGCGGCCCGCTTCTGTCATTGCGAGGAGCGCAGCCATGCGATCCCTCGACAGGCTTCCACGGCGCCGCGCCGCGGCGTCATTCCGCAGCGGCGCGGCGGTGCGGCTCAGCGCCCCGAAAACTCCGGCTTCCGCTTGTCGACGTAGGCGGACAGCCCTTCCTTGGCGTCGGCGCTCTCGAACAGCTGCTGCTGCAGCTCGCGCTCGATGGCGAGGCCGCTCTCGAAGGGGACCTCCCAGCCGCTCTGCACCGCGCGCTTGATGCGGCCGATGGCCTTGGCAGCGCGGTTGGGCGGGCAGAAGCCGCGCGCGTAGCGGTGCACCTGGTCGAAGAAATCGTCCCCCTCGAGCACCTGATTGACGATGCCCCACTCGAGGCACTTCTCGTAGGTGATCAGGTCGCCGGTCACCATCAGCTCGATCGAGCGGCTCTTGCCGACGATGCGCGACAGCCGCTGCGTGCCGCCGGTGCCGGGTAGCACGCCCAGCGACACCTCGGGCAGGCCGACCTTGCCCGAGCCCTTCTTCGCCAGCCGCACGTCCGCCGCCATGGCGATCTCGAGGCCGCCGCCGACGGTGTGCCCGTGGAGCGCCGCGATGACGAGCTTCGGCGTCTGCTCGAGGCGGTTGAGCGTCTCGTTGGCGTGCAGGCAGAAGTAGTACTTGAAGACGGGATCGGCGCCCTTGAGCATGTTGATGTCGGCGCCGGCGCAGAAGAACTTCTCGCCCTGGCCTCGCAACACGATGACGTGCACGTCCTTGTCGAAGCGCGCGCGCAGGATGGCGTCGTCGAGCTGGCGCATCATCTCGTGCGTGTAGCAATTGGCGGGTGGGAAATCGAGAGTGAAATAGGCCACACCCTCGCGCACTTCGTAGTGCACCAGCGTCTGCGTCTGCGGCTCGGTCACGGCTTCGACGGTCATTCCGATCTCCTCCATCGGAGCGAAGTTTGCGGATTGGGTTCGAGGCGTCACGGGGCTCTTGAGCGCCCCTCCGGGGCCGTTATCTTGTCACAGCGCTCGCAGCGTTCCGGACGCGTGCGCGTCGTCTTGACCCCCTTGCGACCCCTCCCTACAATGACTTCGGGGATCCCCTGTGCTCGACGTGTCTGCGCGCTGCCGATGAGAACCGGCTACAACACCGACGTTCGGTACAAGGAACGGGTGTTCCACGTCCAGACCGAGGACAAGGGGCTCAACAACCCGTACATCGAGAGCGTCGTGTACTTCGGCGGTCAGGTGATGGCCGCCAAGCGCGCGACGTATGCCGACCTGCTGCAGCAAGGCCAGGGCGGCGACGCGATCGGCAGCCGGATGGAAAACCAGCACCGGATGATGATCGCCGCCATCCGCTCCGGCAAGCTCGACGGCAAGCTGCGCGAGGTGATCGGCCCCGACAGCGACGAGACGCGGCTCGCCGACGGCCGCGAGAACAGCGGCGCGCGGGGAACCGCCTCGACACTGCTCGACCAGGCGCGCGACGACGAGGGCCCGACTCTCGATCAGGTGATCCTCGACTACCTGACCTCGGAAGCCCACCACGAGCAGCTGGCGCTGGTCCTCACCGGCGAGGCGTTCTCGGCCGGCCGGACGAGCCACGTCGCCGTGCGCGCGACTTCGGTGCGCAGCGGCCTGCCGGTGGCGGGCGCGCAGGTGACGGTGAAGCTCATCTCCACCGTGCGCGAGCCGGTGGTGCTCGGCCACGGCACGACCGACGACGAGGGGCTGCTGCGCGTCGACGTCGCCGTGCCGACGCTCCACGGCGGCATGGCGGCGGTGATCGTCTCGGCGACGAGCCTCGTCGGCAGCAGCGAGGTCAAGCAGATCCTGTGACCGCCGCCGGCGGCTCGCGGCAAGCCGCAGCGGAGCAGATCGTCGTCAACGGCGAGCCGCGCGACGTGGCGCCGGGCACGCGGCTGCTCGACCTGCTCGCCGCGCTCGATCTCGACCCGCGCACCGTCGCCGTCGAAAAGAACGGCGAGGTGCTGCGCCGCGCCTCCTTCGGCGACGTCGAGCTGCAACCGGGCGATCGCCTCGAGATCGTGCGCTTCGTGCAGGGCGGCTGAGCCGGGATTGTTTCGAGCGACCTCAGCGGTTATCCTTACCGGCGCTTCGCGACCGTGGGCCGCTAGCTCAACTGGCAGAGCAGCAGACTCTTAATCTGCGGGTTCGGGGTTCGATTCCCTGGCGGCTCACCATCTCCTCTTCCATTCGATTGCAGGAACGCAGGCGCCGCGGCGATGCCGTCGGCGCCTCGTACCATTCGGGGCGTCGATGCGAAAGTGGCGGAACTGGTAGACGCGCTAGACTTAGGATCTAGTCCCGAAAGGGGTGGGGGTTCGAGTCCCCCCTTTCGCACCATCCCCTGACACCCACGTCCCTCCCTTCGAGGAAGCGATGAGCGTAGTCCTCTCCGTCCAAGACGTCGGCCCCTGCCGCAAGCAGCTGAAGATCGAGGTGCCGGCGCCGGCCGTCGCCGCCGAGACCGAGCGCGTGATCGGCGAGTACCGCAAGCGCGCGCGGCTGCCCGGCTTCCGCCCCGGCAAGGTGCCGGCGAACATCGTCCGCCAGCGCTTCAAGAAAGAGATCGAGCAGGACGTGGTGGAGCGGCTGGTGCCGCGCTACTGGCACCAGGCCGAGGCGGAGCAGAAGCTCGAGCCGCTGCTGCCGCCCGAGCTCGGAGAGGTCGACATCTCGCTCGGCGAGTCGATGACTTTCACCGCCACCGTCGAGACGCGGCCCGAGATCGAGCTGCGCGGCTACAAGGACCTGCAGCTGCCCGATCTGCCGACCGACGGCCACCGACGAAGAGGTCGACAAGCAGCTCGAGGACCTGCGCCGCCGCGCCGGCACGTGGAGCAAAGTCGAACGCCCCGCCGGCCGCGGCGACCGCGTGGTCGCCGAGATCGCCGTCGTCGGCGACGCGTCCGGCGCACCGAGTGAGCCGCAGAAATCTTCCTTCGAAGTGGGCGACGAGCGCGTGTGGGAGGAGCTGTCGCTCGCCGCCACCGGCCTCGCGCCCGGCCAGTCCTCGACCTTCCGCCGCCGCACCGCCGAAGGCGAGGAGGCGAAGGACTACAAGGTCAAGGTGGAGACGATCGAGGAGCTCGAGCCGGCGCCGCTCGACGACGAGCTGGCGAAGAAGGTGAGCAAGTTTCAGACGCTCCCCGAGCTGCGCTCCGCCGTCGAGAAGATGATCGTCGACGCCAAGAAGCGCGAGCGCGGCCGCCAGCGCGAGGGCTCGCTGCTGCAGCAGCTGCGCGAGCGCCACCCGCTGACGCTTCCCGAAGGCGTGGTGCAGCAGGAGATGGAGACGATGGTGCGCGAGTACGCCCACCAGCTCGCGCACCAGGGCATCGACGTCGAGAAGGCCGGCATCGACTGGGGCGCCCTCGGCGAGCGCGCGCGGCCCGACGCCGAGCGCATCGTGCACTCGCGCCTGCTGCTCGACTCCATCGCCGAGGCGGAGAGCATCGAGGTGCCCGAGGAGCGGCTCGAAGCGCTGCTCGCCGAGATCGCGCGCGAGCGCAAGTCGACGCCGCTGCAGGTGCGGCGCGAGCTCGACAACTCGGGGCGCCTCATCGGCATCCGCCGGCAGCTGCGGCGGCAGGAGACGGTGCGCCACCTGCTCGGCGAAGAGGGGACGCTAGAATCCGACCTCACGGCGGCGGACGTGCACGCCCATCACGACCACGACCATGACCACGCGCACGACCACGACCACGACTGATTGACGGCCGCCGACAGGAGAGCAGTGCAGATGCTGGTACCGATGGTGGTGGAGCAGACGAGCCGGGGCGAGCGGGCGTACGACATCTTCTCGCGCCTGCTCAAGGACAACATCATCTTCCTCGGCCGCGGCATCGACGATGACGTCGCCAACCTGGTGATCGCGCAGATGCTCTTCCTCGAGGCGGAGAACCCCGAGCGCGACATCGCCCTCTACCTCAACTCTCCCGGCGGCTCGATCAGCGCCGGCATGGCGATCTACGACACC
This sequence comes from Thermoanaerobaculia bacterium, assembly GCA_963846495.1. Lineage (GTDB taxonomy): Bacteria > Acidobacteriota > Thermoanaerobaculia > Multivoradales > JAIOJS01 > DASYQD01. Next base: position 65,095 of record CAWJWP010000015.1, read on the forward strand.
ATGCAGTACATCAAGCCCGACGTGGCGACGGTCTGCGTCGGCCAGGCGGCGTCGATGGCGGCCGTGCTGCTCGCCGGCGGCGCCAAGGGGAAGCGCTCGGTGCTGCCCAACAGCCGGGTGCTCATCCACCAGCCGCTGCTCTTCGGCCTACAGGGGCAGGCGACGGAGATCGAGATCCACGCCCGCGAGATCCTGCGCATGCGCGAGCGGCTCGACGAGATCCTCGCCTTCCACACCGGCAAGCCGGTCGAGCAAATCCACCACGACACCGAGCGCGACAAGATCTTCTCCGCCGACGAGTCGGTGACCTACGGTCTCGCCGACCAGGTGATGGTGCGCCGGCGCGCGCCAGGCGTGGTGACCTAGACGCGCCGAGCGCAGACGGCGCCGACCGCCGCTCCGTAATCGTCCGGCTGGGCGCGGTCACCATCGCCGTGCCGGCCGCCCCCGGGAATCGTCCCGCCCCGTCCGTCCTTCCTGGTAGACTGAGCCCATCTTCCCCGCTTTGGCGCGAGCGTTTCTGGACGTTTGTGGGGTAGGAATAGCGGTCGCGAGGGGGGCGGTTCTAGAACATCGAGGGCAGGCTGGCGGCCGGGGCCGCTGCAATCCCTCGCTCTGAATTGCCCCAGAACGCGACCCAGACCAAGCCAGCCTCCGGAGGGACGATGCCCAAGCGCGAAACCGGCGACGACACCCTGCGCTGTTCGTTCTGTAACAAGAGCCAGCGCGAGGTGCGCAAGCTGATCGCCGGGCCGACGGTCTTCATCTGCGACGAGTGCGTCGACATCTGCCTCGACATCATTGCCGAGGACCGGATGCTCGAGCAGCAGCAGGAGACCAACCTCCCCAAGCCGCACGAGCTCAAGAAGCTGCTCGACGAGTACGTGATCGGGCAGGAGCAGGCGAAGAAGAAGCTGGCGGTCGCCGTCTACAACCACTACAAGCGCATCGAGCACGCCGAGCGCATGCGCTCGGACGTCGAGCTGCAGAAGAGCAACATCCTGCTCATCGGGCCCACCGGCACCGGCAAGACTTTGCTGGCGCAGACGCTGGCCAAGATCCTCCACGTCCCCTTCACCATCGCCGACGCCACCACCCTCACCGAGGCCGGCTACGTCGGCGAGGACGTCGAGAACATCATCCTCAAGCTCTACCAGGCGGCGGGGAACGACAAGGAAAAGACCCAGAAGGGCATCGTCTACCTCGACGAGGTGGACAAGATCTGCCGCAAGGGCGACAACCCGTCGATCACCCGCGACGTCTCCGGCGAGGGCGTGCAGCAGGCGCTGCTCAAGATCCTCGAGGGGACGATGTGCAACGTGCCGCCGCAGGGCGGCCGCAAGCATCCGCACCAGGAGTTCCTGCAGATCGACACCACCAACATCCTCTTCATCTGCGGCGGCGCCTTCGTCGGGCTGACCGAGCAGATCGAGCGGCGGCTCAACCAGAAGACCATGGGCTTCGGGGCCGAGCTCAAGGAGAAGAAGAAGAACAAGGCCGGCGACCTGCTGAGCAAGGTGGTGCCCGAGGACCTCATCAAGTTCGGTTTGATCCCCGAGTTCGTCGGCCGCCTGCCGGTGCTTGCCTCGCTCGACGAGCTCGACGAGGAGGACTTGATCCGCATCCTCGTCGAGCCCAAGAACAGCCTGGTGCGGCAGTACAAGACCATCTTCGAGATGGAGAACGTCAACCTCAAGTTCACCGAGACCTCGCTCAAGGCGATCGCCAAGGAAGCCTTGAAGCGCGGGGTGGGAGCGCGCGGCCTGCGCATCATCCTCGAGGAGCTGATGCTGGACCTCATGTACGAGGTGCCGTCGTCGGCCGACATCGAGGAGTGCGTCATCACCGAAGAGGTGGTGGCGCAGCGGACGGCGCCGGTGCGCGTCTATAAGAAAGCAGGGTAACGGTTAGATGGCAGATAGGTCGAGCTTCGTCGAGCAGTCCACCCTCGAGCTTCCCGTCGTCCCGCTGCGGGACATGGTCGTCTTCCCCCACATGATGGCGCCGTTCATCGTCGGCCGGCAGGCCTCGGTGCGCGCGCTCGAGGAGGCGCTCAGCGATCCGCGCAAGCGCATCTTCCTGGTCACCCAGCGCGACCCCAAGGTCGACGAGCCCGGCCGCGCCGACCTCTACGACATCGGCGTCGTCGCCAAGGTGATCCAGAACCTCAAGCTGCCCAACGGCAACGTCAAGGTGATGGTGGAGGGCGTGCAGCGGGCCAAGCTGGTCGACGTCGACGAGTCGGGCGACGGCTTCACCGCCACCGTCGAGGCCTACCGGGTCAACTACCCGCTCTCGGACAAGCTGCAGGTCTACATGGGCAAGGTGCTTTCCACCTTCGAGCACTACGCCAAGGTGTCGCACCACCTCGCCTTCGAGAGCCTGATCTCGACCCTCAAGCTCGAGGACCCCGACCGCTTCACCGACACGCTGGCGGCGCACTTGATGGTGTCGACCACCGACAAGCAGGCGCTGCTCGAGCTGCTCAACCCCTACGAGCGTCTCCAGAAGCTGCACGATCTGCTGGACCTGGAAGTCGAGAAGGTCAACATCGACAAGCGCATCAACGTCCAGGTCAAGAAGCAGATGGAGAAGGCGCAGAAGGAGTACTACCTCAACGAGAAGATCAAGGCCATCCACCAGGAGCTCGGGCGGAAGGACGACCGCAGCGACGAGATCGCCGAGCTCAAGGAGAAGATCGAGAAGGCCGGTCTACCCGACGAGGTGAAGGAGAAGGCCGAGCAGGAGCTCAAGCGGCTGGAGGCGATGCCGCCGGTCTCCGCCGAGGCCACCGTCTCGCGCAACTACATCGACTGGATCGTCTCGGTGCCGTGGACGAAGGCCTCGCGCGAGCTGCGCGACATCGAGAAGGCGGAGAAGATCCTCAACGAGGACCACTACGGCCTGGAGAAGATCAAGGAACGCATCCTCGAGTTCCTCGCCGTCCGCCAGCTCACCAAGAAGACGCAGAGCTCGATCATCTGCTTCGTCGGGCCGCCGGGCGTCGGCAAGAGCTCGCTGGCGAAGTCGATCGCCCGCGCCACCGGCCGCGAGTTCGTTCGGCTGTCGCTGGGCGGGGTGCGCGACGAGGCGGAGATCCGCGGCCACCGCCGCACCTACATCGGCGCCTTCCCCGGGCAGATCATCCAGATGATGAAGAAGGCCGGCACCGTCAACCCGGTCTTCCTGCTCGACGAAGTCGACAAGATGTCGATGGACTTCCGCGGCGACCCGACGGCGGCGCTGATGGAGGTGCTCGACCCCGAGCAGAACAACGTCTTCGTCGACCACTACCTCGACGTCGAGTACGACCTGTCGAAGGTGATGTTCATCTGCACCGCCAACGTGCTGCACACCGTGCCGGCGCCGCTGCGCGATCGCATGGAGATCATCACGCTGTCGGGCTACACGCTCACCGAGAAGTCGTCCATCGCGCAGCAGTTCCTCGTCCCCAAGCAGCTCGAGAAGCACGGGCTCGAAGCGCACTCGATCACCTTCGACCTCGAGGCGATCCGCCAGATGATCGAGCGCTACACCCGCGAGGCGGGGGTGCGCAGCCTCGAGCGCGAGATCGCCGCGGTGGCGAGGAAGCTCGCCCGCAAGGTGGTGCAGAACAAGCCCGACCAACCGGTGGTGGTCACCGCCGACCTCGTCGGCGAGCTCCTCGGCAAGCCGCGCTTCCGGCCGCGCCGCAAGAACGAGCGCTCCGAGATCGGCGTCGCCACCGGCCTCGCATGGACGGAAGTCGGCGGCGAGCTGCTCGAGACCGAGATCGGCCTCATGAAGGGCAAGGGCAAGCTGACGCTCACTGGCAAGCTCGGCGACGTCATGCAGGAGTCGGCGCGCGCCGCCGTCTCCTACCTGCGCAGCCGCGCCGAGCTCCTCGGCATCGATCCCGACTTCACCGAGAAGACCGACATCCACATCCACGTGCCCGAGGGCGCCATCCCCAAGGACGGCCCCTCGGCCGGCATCACCATGGCGACGGCGCTCGTCTCCGCGGTCACCAAGGTGCCGGTGCGCAAGGATGTGGCGATGACCGGCGAGATCACGCTGCGCGGCAAGGTGCTGCCCGTCGGCGGCATCAAGGACAAGATCCTCGCCGCCTACCGCGCCGACATCACGGAGCTCATCCTCCCCAAGGAGAACGAGAAGGACCTCGAGGACATCCCCGCCGAGGTCAAGGACGTGCTCGAGGTCCACCTGGTCGAGTCGATGGACGAGGTCCTGCGGCTCGCGCTCGACGGTACGCCGACGGCGATTCCCGACCTTGGCGAAGGCATTCCGAAGGCAGCGCCCGGGTTCGAGCAGGCCGGCGAGCCGCCGGTCGCTTCCGGCGATCCGATGGCGCACTGAGACGGCCCAACCCCTCACCCCCCAACCCCCCTCTCCCCTATAGGTGAGGGGGGGCCCAGATACGCGAGCGTCGCCTCACTCACCGATTTGACTCTTTGCTCTCTCTGATCGCATACTGAATCTCTCGGCACACTGGTAATCTTCGGGAGCTTCAGCTGCTCCCAGCCATTCCTTAGGCACAAGTCGGTTTGTTGAAACGGGGCTTCCGGCGGCCGCCCCCGGCGGCCGGTGGGGTCACGACCACGGTGGAGAACATCCGGACCGCCGAGTACGTCCACTCGGCACACTCGGCACGAGAGCTGCTTGACGATGGTCGCCCCCAGGTGGCCTTCGTCGGCCGCTCCAACGTCGGCAAGTCGAGCCTGCTCAACGCGCTGTTGCGGCGGAAGGGTCTGGCGAGGACGAGCTCGACGCCGGGGCGCACGCAGACCATCAACTACTTCCTGATCAACGACAGTCTCTGGTTCGTCGACCTTCCGGGTTACGGATACGCCAAGACCAGCAAGGACAAACGCCAAGCCTGGGCCAAGACCGTGGAGCAATATTTCGAACGCGCGCTGCCGGCGGCCACCGCCGTGCTGCTCGTCGACGCCAAGGTGGGCGGTACGCCGCTCGACGCCGCGGCGTGGGAGTACTTCATTGCCCGCGGCGCCGAGCCGGTGGTGGTGGCGACCAAGGTCGACAAGGTGCCGCGCAGCAAGCGGCACCAGCAGCGCGCGGCGCTGCGCGAGCGCGTCGGGCTGCCCACCGGCTATCCGGTCGCCGAAGTCTCGGCGACGACCGGCGAGGGCCTTCGAGAGCTGATGAAAGAGATCACCGCCCGCCTGCAGGCACCGCTTGCGAGGAGTGAACGAGATCATGCCTAGAACTTCCAATAGCCGCACTCGTCACGAGGGCGAGGAGCCGAAGGCGGAGGCGGCGTTGCCGACGGCGGAGGAGCAAGCCGGCACCAACGGCGGCGCCGAGCCGCACGCCGAGGGCGAGGGCACGACCGCCTCGGGCGAAGCGACGCACGCCGATGGCACGACCGGCGAAGCTGTCGCCGCGTCGACTGCCGGCAGCAACGGCAGCGGCGCCGAGACGACCGCTACCGCCGAGGAATCGCGCGGCGAGGCGAAGGGCGACGGTGCCCGCGCCGCCGCTCAGCCGCAGGGGGAGCAGCGCGCCGACCGCCTCACCGGCGAGCATGCGCGCGCCGAACGCCCAAGCGGGGACCGTCCCAGCGGCGATCACCGCCCGATCCGCGACGACCGCGGCACCGGCGAGCAGCGCGCCATGCAACGCGACCAGACCGGTACCGGCGAGCAGCGGGCGATGCAGCGCGACCGCCGCGAGGCGCTCGACATCCGCGCGCTCAAGGAGATGAGCATCTCCAAGCTCACCGACGTGGCCAAGGACCTCGGCGTCGAGGGCGCAACGTCGCTGCGCAAGCAGGAGCTGATCTTCAAGATCCTGCAGGCGCAGACCGAGAAGAGCGGCCTCATCTTCGCCGAGGGTGTGCTCGAGTGCCTGCCCGACGGCTTCGGTTTCCTGCGCGCGCCCGAGTACAACTACCTGCCCGGCCCTGACGACATCTACGTCTCGCCGTCGCAGATCCGCCGCTTCGACCTGCGCACCGGCGACACCGTGTCAGGGCAGGTGCGACAGCCGAAGGAAGGCGAGCGCTACTTCGCCCTCATCAAGGTCGAGGCGGTGAACTTCGAGCACCCCGACGTCGCCCGCAACAAGATCTTCTTCGACAACCTGACGCCGCTGTATCCCGAGGAGCGGCTCAAGCTCGAGAACGTCGGCGACATGTCCTCGCGCGTGCTCGACCTCTGCACGCCGATGGGCAAAGGGCAGCGCGCCCTCATCGTCGCCCCGCCGCGCACCGGCAAGACGATGCTCCTGCAGTCGCTCGCCCACTCGGTGGCCTCCAACCACCCCGAGGTGGTGCTCATCGTGCTGCTCATCGACGAGCGGCCCGAAGAGGTCACCGACATGCAGCGCTCGGTGCAGGGCGAGGTGGTGTCGTCGACCTTCGACGAGCCGGCGACCCGCCACGTGCAGGTCGCCGAGATGGTGATCGAGAAGGCCAAGCGCCTCGTCGAGCACAAGAAGGACGTCGTCATCCTGCTCGACTCGATCACCCGCCTGGCGCGCGCCTACAACACCGTGCAGCCGCCCTCGGGCAAGGTGCTCTCCGGCGGTATCGACGCCAACGCGCTCCACCGCCCGAAGCGCTTCTTCGGCGCCGCCCGCAACATCGAGGAGGGCGGCTCGCTCACCATCATCGCCACCGCCCTCGTCGACACCGGCAGCCGCATGGACGACGTCATCTTCGAAGAGTTCAAGGGCACCGGCAACTGCGAGCTCCACCTCGACCGCAAGCTGGTCGAGAAGCGCGTCTTCCCGGCCATCGACATCAACAAGTCGGGCACCCGCAAGGAAGAGCTCCTCATGCCCGAGAAGGAGCTCCACCGCATCTGGGTGCTGCGCAAGGTCCTCAACCCGCTGTCGACCGTGGAGAGCATGGAACTGCTCCTGGACAAGCTGCAGAAGACGAAGAGCAACCAGGAGTTCATGAACGCCATGTCGCGGTAGGCGGCGCTAGACAGGCCGCGAGCGCGTGCAACGTGAAAAGCAAACGGGCGGGGAACTTCCCCGCCCGTTGCGTTTGGAGCCCGCGGAGGCCGCGGAGCTAGAAGAGGAGCTTCACGCCGAGCTGGATGATGCGCGGGTCGCCGGCGCCGGAGCGAACGGTGCCGTCGAAGTTGAAGGCGAGCTCGGTGGTCTGCGGGCGCAGGAAGTTCGGCTCGTCGAAGACGTTGAAGACTTCGAAGATCGGCTGGATCGTTAGGCCGCTCCAGGCGAAATCGCGCGACACCCGCAGGTCGAGCGAGGAGTACTTGTTGTCCTTGCGTCCGAGGTTGCGCCGCGTCACCGTGCCGTCGGGGTTGATGCGCGCCGCCGGGCTCGTCGCGTCGGCGCCGCTCCTGGTGATCGACTTCGGCTGCGGCGAGCGGTAGGCGTAGCGCAGGTTGAGGTCGATGGCGGCAGGCAGCGTGAAGAGCGCCCAGGCGTTGACGCGGTGGCGCTGGTCGCGGTCGGAGTAGCTGAACTCGCGGTCGAGCTGGGTGATGTCGGCGTAGCGGAAGCTGAACGGGTCGCGCTCGTTGTCGTCGTCGGACTCGTCCTTGGACCAGGTGTAGTAGAGCTGGTAGGCGTGGTTCTTCGACATCCGCTTGTCGAGGCCGACGGTGACGCCGCGGTAGCGGCTCTTCGCCGTCGACTCGACGGTGGTGAGGGTGGTGAGGCCGTTGGCGCCACCCGGCGGCAGGCCGCTCGACCACGGGCTGCCCAGGCGCGGGTCGTTGCGGTTGGTGAAGCGGGTGATGAAGTCGGTCTTGGCGTAGTTGAGCTTGATCAGGCCGGCCAGCTCGGGCATCACCTCGCGCTCGTAGGAGAAGCTGAACGCGGTCGTGCGCGGCGTCCGCCAGTCCTTGTCGTAGACGAAGACGTCGGGGAAGAACACCGGCCCGCCCGGCAGCAGCTGGGTGTAGGGCGGCGGCGGTCCAAGGATGCCCGCCAAGTCGGTGTTGCGGAACAGGGTCTGGCCGAGGCTGCCGTTGGTGGAGCGGCTGGACGCGAGGTTGAGGGCGGGCAGGCGAGCGTGGAAGATCCCCGCGGTGGCGCGGACCACCGACTTGCCCGCCGCATCCGGCACCCAGGAGATCCCGAGCCGGGGCTGCCACATGGACTTGTCGTCGGGGATGTCGCCGTCGGAGGGGAACTCCTGGCCGTTGCGGGTCTGGCCGATGAAGTCGGCGAAGAACACCTCGTTCGGCGGCGTGCGCACCGAAGGGTTGTCGAGCGCCTCCCAGCGCAGCCCGTAGTCGATGGTGAGGTTGGGCCGCGCCTTCCACTGGTCCTGCACGTAGATGGCGGGCTCCTTCTGGGTGATGTCCTGAGTGCCCGCTTCCTCCACCGACGTGCTGCCGACCCCCGCCTGCTGCAGGTAGAGGAGGACGACGCCCTGCTGGCCGCCGCTGTTGTAGTAGTTGATGAAGTCGTTGGTGGTGAGGAAGACGAAGCGGCCGTTGGCGAAGCCGATGAAGGTCTGCGACGAGGTGACCTCGTTGTACTCGACGCCGGCCTTGAAGGAGTGGTTGCCGCGCAGGTAGGAGAGGTTCTCGGTCAGCTGCTTCCTGTCGTCGTCGTACTCGACGGGGAGGAAGAACGGCATTCCCCAGCGCGCGCCGTTGGGTGTGAAGTCGTTGTTGAAGAGGATCGCGGTGTCGGGGAAGGGCCGGTTCTGCCCCGGGATGTTCGGCCCCTCGTAGGGGCGCGGCCGCCACTCCTTGGCGTATTGCGCGCGCACCTCGTTGAGCAGGTTGCTCGACAGCGTGCTGATCAGCGTGAAGGTGCCGGCGTGCGAGTAGTCCTGCTCGACGCCGTTGGCCGAGCGCCCCCACTGGTCGACGTCGAAGGTGCCGTTGATCTGCTCGGAGTTGGTGTAGCTGTAGCGGAAGGTCGCCAGGTTGTTCGACGAGGCCTGCCAGTCGAGCTTGGCGAGCGCCACCTCGGCGTCGTCGGTGCGCTCGATGGAGCCGTTCTCGTTGGGCAGCCCGATCGAGGCGAGGAAGGCGACCAGCTGCGGGTCCATGCGGTTGGGGTTGGTCTGCTTCTCGCGGCTGCTGCGCTGCGCGTCGGCGGCGAGGAAGTAGAAGAGCTTGTCCTGCTTGAGCGGGCCGCCGAGGGTGAAGCCGGCCTGCTTGCGGTCGAAGCTGCCTTCTTCGGCGCTCGACCCGTCGGGGTTCTTCGGCGTCTGCGACAGGCTGTCGTTGGTGAAGAAGCCGTGCACGCTGCCGCGGAGCTGGTTGGTGCCCGACTTGGTGATGACGTTGACGAAGCCGCCGGCGGAGCGCCCGAACTCCGCCTGCGCGCCGTCGGCGACGACCACCACCTCCTGCACCGCCTCGAGATTGAAGGTGAAGGGCGGACGCTGGCCGCCGCGCTGTTCGCCGAAGAAGGGGTTGTTGAAGTCGGCGCCGTCGACCGAGATGTTGTTGGCGATGCCCTTCTGGCCGTTGATCGACAGCTCGTCGCCGTCGGGGCCCTGCACGATGGTGACGCCGGGCGTGAGCTTGACGAAGTCGAGGAAGTTGCGGCCGTTGTTGGGCAGCCCCTCGACGGCTTCGCTGTCGATGCGCACGGCGCCCTCGGTGCGGGAGACCTCGATCACCGGCGCCTCGCCGGTGACGGTGATCGACTCGCTGACCGTCGGCGGCTGCAGCGCGAGGTCGAGGTCGAGGGTCTGGCCGACGCGCAGCTCGAGGCCGTCGCGCACCAGGTTGGAGTACCCCTCGGCGGCGACGGTGATCCGGTAGGGACCGAGCGGCAGCAGCACGGCGCGGTAGCGGCCGGCGGAGTCGGTCGCCACCGTCTTCTCGAAGTTGGTCGCTGTGTTGGTGAGCACCACGACCGCCCCTTCGACCGGGTTACCCTCGGCAGTGACCCGGCCCTGGATGACGCCGGTGGTGGCCTGCGACTGCGCGTGGACGCCGGCGGCAACGGCCAGCAGCAGGACGAGCGCGACAAGGCCCGCACGGGAAGCTCTCGCCATGAAGATCTCTCCTCTCTCTCGCACGAAACTGGGTTTGCCATCCCACTCTATGCCAGCGGCATCGGCGAGGGTCAATCGCGGTCGGCAGCGGCGGCGAGCGTGACGCGGGCGGACGCGCGAACGAGGCGGCATCGCCGGCAGGAAAGGTCGGCGCTCTACGGGTTTCCCCGGATGGACGCCGCACGCCTGCGTCCGTATCCTTCGTCAATGCAGTCCTTTCCTCGCGGGGACTGTGGGTGAGCGTTCCCGCGATCCTGGTAGTCGACAGCGACCCGATTCCCGGGGCGGTCGAGCTTGCTGCTGCGCGGCGGCCCGACGTGGTGATCGTGGACTTGACGGCGTCGGGCCACGGCGGCGTCGAGCTCATCCGCCAGCTGCACGCGCGCAAGCTGCCGGTGCGCATCCTCGTGCTGTCGAACGCGGTCGACGATGCGAGCGTCGGCGAGGCGCTGGCGGCGGGCGCCGACGGTTGCGTGCGTCGGGATGCCAACGCCGAGGAGCTCGTCCACGCCATCCGCGAGGTGGCCGCCGGCCGCCGTTACTTGAGCCCGCCGCGTTCGGAGGAGCGGCTGGCGCAACACCGGCAGCATGCTGCCCCGTCCGGCCCCGACCTCTACGCGAGCTTGACCGAGCGCGAGCGGCAGGTGCTCCACCTCGCCGCCGAGGGGCTACGTAACCGCGAGATCGCCGAGCGCCTCGGCATCAGCCCGCGCACGGCCGAGAGCCACCGCGCGCACCTGATGGCGAAGCTCAAGCTGCGGCGCGAAGCCGAGCTCGTGCGCTACGCGCTCCGCCGCGGGCTCGTGCCGCTCGATCCGACGCCGTAGGCGACGTTTCGTCCGGGTACGCGCGGGTCGAGCGCGGCTACGGTCGTTGTCGGTTGGACAGCCGCTCGCCGCGCTACGTAACCTAAGGGCGAACCGCGCCACGTCGAGGGGAACCGCCGATGCCGCCCACTGCGATCCGCAACGTTGCCGTGCGCCGTTTTCTGATCGGTCTCGCGCTCGTCGCCGGCGGCGCCGCGGGCGCCGCGGCGGCGCCGATCGCCGTGCACGGCCGCGTCGAAGGCGAAGGCGGCGGCGCGGTGCGCGACGCGGTGGTGCGGCTCTATCCGATGATCGGCATGCGCGGTGCTGGCGAGCTGCAGCTCGCGGGCACCTTCCCGCCGCCGCACAAGGTCGAGGTGAAGGTGGACGCCGAGGGCGCTTTCCGCCTCGAGGCGCCCGGCCCCGGCGTCTGGCGACTGGTGGCCAGTGCGCCCGGCCGCGCGCCGCTCGAGACGGTGTTACAGCCGCTGGTGGAGGAGACGTGGTTGCCCACCGCGGCGCTGCCCGCCGACGCGCCGATCGAGGTCACCGTCGTCGACGCGGCGGGCAAGCCTGCGGTGGGGGCCACCGTCGCCGCCTATGCCGCGGCGAGCGGCCGGTTGTTCGACGATTGGTACCCCACGACAACGAGGCTGCTCACCGATGCGCAGGGGCGCGCGACCGTTCATCGTTCGGCGAAGTCGCGCCTCGACCTCTCCGTCGCCGCGGCTCGCTACGTCGTCGCTGAGCGCAAAGGCCTCGCCGGCGGCAACGTTCGCATCGCGCTCGAGAAGGGGACGGCGCGCGAGCTGCTCGTCGTCGGCGCTGACGGCCGGCCGGCCGCCGGGGCCTTGGTCATGGCGATACCGGCCTTCGCGCCGCTCGTCACCAGCGACGCCGCCGGGCGCGTCGCGGTGACGACCGTGCCGGGCCGCCCGCTGTCGCTCGTCGTCGAGGATGCCAAGGGCGGCAACGCCACGCTCACCGTCGAGCCGCCGCCGAAGGGCGAGACGCCGCGGCCCGTGCGCGTGCAGCTCTCGCGCTCGCTGTCGATGACCGGCCGCGTGATCGACCGCGAGAGCCGCCAGCCGCTCGCCGGTGCGGTCGTGTGGGCCTTCGGCAGGCCGGAGTCGTGGGCGGTGACCGACGGCGGCGGCGGCTACACCGTCGAGCGGTTTCCCGCAAAGGGCGGCGAACGCGGCGTCTACGGCGCCGCCGCGGCGCATCGGCCCGGTTTCGTCGACGTCAAAGGGAGCCTCACCAGCGGCCGCGCGCCGACGATGGCGCTGCCGCCCGCGGCGGCGATCACGGGCAGCGTCGTCGATGCACGCGGCCGCGCGCTCGCCGGCGTCGCCGTCAGCACCGTGCCTGCCATCGGCTTCGGCGGACGGGTGCGTTTCACCCGCGGGATGTCGGTGGGCCGCCAGGGCGTCGACACGCGCACCGACGCGCGCGGCGCCTATCGCTTGTCGCCGCTCGACACCGACCACGCGTACGAGGTGACGTTCCGCAAGCCCGGCTTCGCCACCCTCACCAAGACGGTGCCGCCGGCGACGCGCGACCGCCTCGCCGAGCTGCACGTGACGCTGCTGGCCGGCTCGCGCGGCGTCGGCCGCGTCGTCACCGGTCAGGGCGCGCCGATCGCGGGCGCCAAGGTCACGCTCGAGCGCCAGGAAGAGCGCGGTGGGCCGATGGGCAGGGTTCGCCGGTTCGGCGTGCGTCAGGAAAAGCCGCCGGAGGCGGCGACGGACGAGAAGGGGAAGTTCGCCATCGCCGACCTGTCCGCCGGCCGCTTCACGCTGCGCGCCGAGGCATCGGGCTATGCCGCGACCACCGTGCCCGGTATCGAGGTGCCGGCGGGCGCCGGCGAGGTCGACCTCGGCACCGTCAAGCTGGCGCCCGGCGCCACCGTCGAGGGACGCGTCGTCGGTCCGAAGGGCGAGCCGCTCGAGGGAGCCGAGGTGTTCGTGCTCGACGGCATGAGCTCGATGATGCCGCAGGTGCGCTGGGCGCTCGGTGGCCTCGACGTGCAGGCGACGAGCGCCGCCGACGGTTTCTTCAGTGTCGGCGGCCGCGCCGCCGGCGAGAAGGTCGACCTCGCGGTGCGGCGCAGCGGCTACACCGTCGAGCGCGCGGCGGGCGTCGTCGCGCCCACCGCCGAGCCGGTGGTGGTGACCCTGCAGCCAGCCTCGTCCGTGCGTGGCCGCGTCGTCGACGACCAGGGCGAACCCATCGCGCAGGCGTCGGTGCAGCTCAACGTCGAGCGCGCCGGCGGCGGCTTCGCCTTCGCGATGATGGCCGGCAACGGGCGCAGCGGCGACGACGGCCGCTTCACCATCGAGGACGTCGAGCCGGGCACGGTGCGCGTCGTCGCCGACGCGCCGGGCTACCTGACGCTCGAGCGTGGCGGTGTCGAGGTGCCTGCCGGCAAGGACGTCGAGGGCCTCGAGCTGGTGCTGCGCGCCGGCGCTTTCGTCGAGGGGACCGTCAGCACGCCCGATGGCTCGCCGGCGATCGGCGCCGCCGTCCAGCTCGTGGACGAGGGCGGCACCGGACCGATGACGATGCGGATGCCCACCCTCACCGAGACCGACGGCGACGGCCGTTACCGCCTCGACGGCGTGCCCACCGGCCGGCAGACCATCCAGGCCGAGCACCAGGGCTTCGACCGCGGCGTCGGCGAGCTCGAGGTGCGCGCCGGCGAGAACCACCTCGACCTGCGGCTGGGCGGCGGGCAGGAGGTGAGCGGCCGCGTCGTCGGTCCGCTCGGCCAGCCGGTGGGCGGCGCCACGGTGAGCCTCGCGCCGCCGGGCGAGTTCTGGCGCGGCGACCGCTCGGCGACGAGCGACAGCGCGGGCGCCTTCAACATCCCAGGCGTCTCCGACGGCACCTACGAGCTGAAGGCGACCCATCTCGATTACGGCGACGGCAAGGCCGCGGCGCCGATTGCGGTGGCGGGCGCGCCGGTCGCCGGCCTCACCGTCGAGCTGCCGGCGGGCGCTACCGTCTCCGGCGCGCTACGCGGGCTCTCGCTCGCCGAGCTGTCGCGCACCGGCGTCACCGCGTTCCAGGAGGGCGGCGGCTGGAAGCAGGGGACGGTCAGCTACGACGGCCGCTACCGCATCGCCGGCCTGGCGCCGGGCGAGTGGACGATCGCGGCGCGGCTCGACGCCGGCGGCAAGCAGGCGCGCGGCCGCATCACGCTCGCGGCCGGCGCCGCCGAGGAGACGCTCGACCTCGACTTCGAGGGCGGCGTCGCGTTGAGCGGCCAGGTGCGCGAGAACGGCCGCGGCGTCGACGGCGCCGTCGTGATGGTGCGCGGCAACGACGTCGCCGGCGGCGGCACCGCGCGCACCGACTACTCGGGCCGCTACCGCCTCGAGAACTTGAAGCGCGGCAGCTATCGCGTCGAGGCGTTCGCGCCGAAGAGCGGACTGCGCGACAACGGGACCGTGACGCTCGACGACGCCGACGGCGAGCTCGACTTCGACCTGCGCGCGACGCGCATCGTCGGCCGCGTCCTCGAGGCGGGCACCGGCGATCCGATCGCGGGCGCGCAGGTGCGGGCACAGCCCGTCGATCCCGGGCCGGCGGAGTTCATGCCGTTCGACGCGCCGGTCACGACCGACGACAGCGGCCGCTTCGTCCTCGGCACCGCCGCCGACGGCTCCTGGCGCATCGGCGCCGAGAAGAGCGGCTACGCGCGCGCCGAGACGACGGTCACCGCAACCGGCGAGCCGATCGAGAACCTCGAGATCCGCCTGCAGCCGACGCAGGGCATCACGTTGCAGGTCTCGCGCGCGACCGGCGCGGCGCCGGCGCAGGTGATGGTGTCGGTGCTCCAGGGCAACACGCACCTCTCCACTGGCCAATACACGACCGGCGAGAACGGCCGCGTTCGGCTCTCGACTGTGCCGCCGGGGACGTGGCAGCTCCTGGTGCGCGGCGACGACACGAGCACCGAGCGCGTCGTCGCCACCTCGCCCGGCCCGCCGGTGAGCGTCATGCTGATGCCGCAGGCGACGTTGAACGTGGTCGTACCGGAGCTCGTCGGCGAAGCGGTCGTCGCGACCGTCACCCTCACCGGCGGCGACGGGCAACCGTTCGCGTTCCCCGCCTGGCGGTCGGTGGAGGACGACGTCCCGCTGTCTTATGGCCGCACCACCATCCGCTACCTGCCCGCCGGCAGCTGGACGGTGCGCGCCACGACGCGCGACGGCCGCCGCTGGGAGGGCACGGTGGTCACGGTGCCCGGCGCGACGACGACGGTCGAGCTGCGTTAGCGGTCCTTTGCGCGCTCTCTCGTGGCGGCGCGGAATTGGCGCCGCGACGGCGCGTACTGGTGCCGAGACGGGCTGGCGCTAGAATCCCCGTCCACTACGATGAGCGAGAAAAAAAGCGGCTGGGGAAGCACCGTGCTGGGTTGGTTCGTCGTCCGTCCCGAGGACGAAGCGGGCGGCGGCGTCGCCGACGAGGCTCTCATCGCCGCTGCGGCGGCCGATCCCGCGAGCGCGTCGACGGCCGCGTACGGCGCCGACCAGCCGGTGGTGCCGCTCCACGACCCGCCGCCGGCGCCCGGCGGTCAGGTCGACTTCCCCGCCGTCTACACCGCGGCGGGCGTCGAGGCCGAGCAGCAGGAGCGGGTGGAGAAGGCGGCGGGGCTGCTGCGCTCGCTGCCCGCCGAGACCGACCCGGTGGTCAAGAAGCAGATCGTCGAGGCCTCGCTCAAGGCCTTCGGCGTTCCCATCGACCAGATCATCGAGGCCGGGGTCGAGGAGATCCAAGCCCTCGAGTCGTACATCCGCTCGGGCGGCGCCGATACGCAGACGCTGCTCGCCGAGTCCTCGGCCCGCATCGCCCAGTTCGAGGAAGAGATCGCCCGCATCCGGCAGGTGATGGACGAGCGGGTGCACGAGCAGCAGGCGGTCGTGCGGGCGTGCAACGAGAAGAAGCTCGACGTGCAGCGCGTCCTCGAGTTCTTCGGACAGGAAGCGGTGGCGCGCGTGGTGCGCGACTCGCCGAAGCTGATCGACCCGACGCAGGCGCAAGGCGCATCGAACCAGAGCGCCGAGCTGACGCTTACCACCAGGAGCTGACGATGATCATCAGCATCTTTGCCCGGCTCGCCAACCTCTGGCGGGGCTTCCTCTCGCTGTGGATCTCCGACGTCGAGAAGCAGCACCCCGAGATCGCCTACGAGAACGCCATCAATCGATGGTGGGGAAGTACTCCAAGCTCAAGGCGGCCACGGCGGCGATCATCCGCCGCCGCGAGGACCTCGACGAACGGCTGAAGAGGGCCACCTCGGAGCTGGCGCAGACCGAGGCCGAGCTCAACGTCGCCGTGGAGACGAACCAGGACGACCTCGCCGTCATCCTCATCCAGAAGAAGAACCAGCTCAACACCGACCTCGCCGAGCTCGAGGGCGACGCCCAGACGGCGAAGCGCGACGCCGACTCCGCCAAGGCCTCGCTGATCGGCGTGCAGGGCGAGATCCGCAAGCTCAAGGCCGAGCGCGACGTCATGCTGGCGCGCATGCAGTCGGCGCAGGCGCGGGTGCGCATCCAGGAGCAGCTCGAGGGGCTGTCGGTCGACGCCGAGGTCAAGGCGCTCGACAACGTGCGCGAGCACATCAAGAACACGATCGCCGAGGCCAACCTCGGCCAGGAGCTGTCGGAGTCCTCGCTCGACGCGCGGCTCGCCGTCGCTGCGCTCGCAGGCCGGCGACGTGCAGGCCAAGCAGCAGCTCGCCGAGCTCAAGGCGAAGAAGGCGGCCCAGCAGGCCGCCGCCGGTCAGAAGACGATGTAGACAACCGCGGACGGTGCGCAGAGCGCACCCTACGACGTAGGGCGCCTGCGCACTGAGCCGTAGGGTGGGCTCTGCCCACCGAGGGAGAGAAAGCCATGCGCCTCACCCCGTTCGCGAAGATCTTCATCACCCTCGTCATCCTCGGCGTCATCGGCTACGCCGCCTGGCGCTACAAGGGCAGCGACATCCGCAAGTGGGCGGGGGCGGAGAAGTCCGACGCCGCGCCCGAGTCGGTGTCGTCGGACGACTTCGACGCCCTGAAGAACGCGCCCGGCGACCCCGGGCGCGACGTCGGCTCGACCGGCGTCACCACCGCCTCGCTGGGCTCGAGCGGCACGCTCAACCGCCCGCTCGTCGTCGGCATCAACACCTGGGCCGGCCACGCGCCGGGCATCGTCTACAACGCGCGGCATGGACCCCAACGCGCGCTCGCAGCTACAAGCAGAAGTACGGGCTCGACGTGAAGTTCGTGCTGCTCGAGGACCCGGCCGCCAAGCTCGCCGCCTTCCGCAACGGCGACGTCGACATCATGTGGGACACCGTCGACAACTGGGCGCGCGAGGCTTCGATCCTCGCCGAGCAGAGCCAGAAGGCGAAGTCGATCATCATGCAGGACTGGTCGCGCGGCGGCGACGGCATCGTCTCGCTCTCCTCGATCAAGTCGATCGAGGGCCTCGCCGGCCACAGCGATCGCCTGCACGCAGTTCACGCCGTCGCACTTCCTGCTCCTCTACCTGCTGTCGCAGTCCGGCCTCTCGCCGGAGCAGCGCAACGCGGTCGAGAAGAGCATCGTCTTCACCCAGGACGCGCCGGCGGCGGCGGCGATGTTCAAGGCCAAGCAGGTCGACGCGGCGGTGACCTGGGAGCCGGACCTCTCCGTCGGCGGTCGAGGCGCGCGGCGACGAGGCGCACATCCTGGTGTCGACGACGGCGGCGACCAACATCATCGCCGACACGCCTGGTGGCGCGGCAGGACTTGATCGACCAGGCGCCCGAGACCGTGCGCGACTTCGTGCACGGCTGGTTCGACGGCATCGAGATGATGAAGCAGGACCCGCCGGCCGCCTACGACGTGGTGGCGAGGGCGCTCAAGCTCGACAGCGACACGGTGTCGGGGATGCTCTCCGGCCTGAAGCTCACGCCTTACGCCGACAACGCGCAGTTCTACGGCCTCGCCGGCGGCAAGGCGCACTACGAGACGCTGTTCGACACCGCCTTCGTCATCTGGCGCAAGAAGGGGCTGGTGACGCGGCCGGTCGAGGCCAAGGACTGGGTCGACACCCGCTTCCTGCAGGCGCTCGCCGGCGACTACCCGGGCCAGAAGGTGGAGGAGCCGCAGCTCGCCGCCAAGGCGCCCTCGGAGAGCGACCGCGCCATCATCAACAAGCAGATCCAGATCCACTTCACGCCCGGCTCGGACGAGATCATGCCCGGCTCCTACTTCGTGCTCGACTCGCTGGGCGAGACGATGACCTCGTTCGGCAACACCTACCTGCGCGTCGAGGGCAACACCGACTCGACCGGCAGCCCGACGACCAACATGACGCTCTCCGAGCGGCGCGCGCTGGCGGTGAAGAACTACGTGCTGCAGAACTTCCCCGCCATCGAGCCGGCCCGCTTCCAGACCATCGGCCGCGGCCAGAGCAACCCGGTCGCGCCCAACGACGACCGAGGCGGGCCGGCAGCTGAACCGCCGCACCGACATCAAGGTCGTGCTGGCGACGGGCTAGCGGGGAGATGGCGGCGAGCGAAGAGAAGGTCGAGCCGGCGGCGGACGCCAAGCCGCCGGCGCCGGCCCGGCGCAAGCGCGACCCCTTCGCGTTGCGCGAGCCGTTGCCGCGGAACACGGCGTTCGCTGCTCGGCTTCGTGGCGCCGGCGCTGGTGCTCGGCGCGTGGTGCTTGCTCAGCTACGGCGGCTGCGCGCCGCCCGACTTCCTGCCCTCGCCGACCGAGGTCGTGCGCGGCACGCTGCAGCTCTTCCTGCAGCACGACCTGCTGAGCGCCATCCTGATCTCCAGCCGGCGCATCGGCATCGCCTTCCTGCTCGCCTCGGCGCTGGCGCTGCCGCTGGGCGTGCTGATGGGCGCCTTCGAGCCCGTCAACCGCTTCTTCGAGCCGATCATGGCGCCGCTGCGCTACATGCCGATCTCGGCCTTCATCCCGCTGCTCATCCTCTGGTTCGGCATCTACGAGAAGCAGAAGATCGCCTTCCTCTTCCTCGGCGTCTTCGTCTACCTGCTGCCGGTCGTGGTGACGGCGATCCGCGCCGTGCCCGAGGAGCTGGTGCAGACCGCGCGCACGCTGGGCGCCAGCAAGGGGCAGGTGGTGCGCACGGTGCTGGTGCCTTCGGCGCTGCCCGAGATCTTCGACTCCTTCCGGGTGATGAACGCCATCTCCTGGACCTACGTCATCCTCGCCGAGGCGGTCAACCCCGAGCACGGGCTCGGCTACATGGTCGAGCTGGCGCGCACGCACCAGAAGGCCTCGTGGTCGTTCGCCGGGCTGCTCGTCATCGGCGGCATCGGGCTGCTGACCGACTTGGTGATCCAGCGGCATCTCGAAGGCGCTGTTCCGCTGGCGCGAGGCGAGCTCTTGAGCGACCGCGACGCACCGCCGCTCGCGCCTGCGGCGGGCGAACCGGGCACGGTCGCCGTCACCGTTCCCGAGAGCGCCGCCAAGCCGACCTACAAGGCCGACCTTGGAGGAAAGCCGCCCAAGCTGCGCGTCGAGCACCTGTCGGTCACCTACCTGTCGCGCGACGGCCGGGCGACGGAAGCGGTGCGCGACGTCTCCTTCGACGTCGCCGACAAGCCGGGCATCGGCGAGATCGTCGTCTTCCTCGGCCCCTCGGGCTGCGGCAAGTCGACGATCCTCAAGGCGGTCGCCGGCCTGCTCACGCCGACGCAAGGGCGAGGTGCTCGTCGACGGCGAGCCGGTCGTCGACGTCGGCCGCGACCGCGGCATGGTCTTCCAGGCCTACACCTCGTTCGGCTGGCTCACCGTGCGCGACAACGTCGAGTACGGCCTGCGCCTGCGCGGCGTCCCCAAGCGCGAGCGCCGCGAGCAGTCCGACAAATACCTGCGCGCCGTCGGCCTCGCACGAGTTCGCCGACCGCTATCCCAAAGACCTCTCGGGCGGCATGAAGCAGCGCGTCGCCATCGCCCGCACGCTCATCAACCAGCCGCGCCTGGTGCTGATGGACGAGCCCTTCGGCGCGCTCGACCCGCAGACCCGGTGGGGCATGCAAGGGCTGCTGCTCGACGTGGCGAAGAGCGAGGACAACACGATCGCTCTTCGTCACCCACGACGTCTCGGAGGCGGTCTACCTCGCCGACACCGTCTACGTCCTGTCGTCGCGCCCGGCGCGCATCCTCCACGTCCTCGACGTGCCCGAGTTCCGCGAGCGCGACTTCGCGCTGAAGAGCGCGCCCGAGTTCCGCAAGGTCGAGAAGCAGCTGCTCGATTTGCTGTACTCGGCGCCGGCGCGCTGAGGCGGCGGCGGCAGCGGCGCGCGGCGCAGCGTTGTTGCGTGGGCGGCTGTGCCGCTCATCGACGAGCTGTGGAAGCTGCCGGTCCTGCGGAGACCCAAGGCGGTCCCCGCAGGACCTTGGAAAACGCTGCGCGTTTCCCACAGCTCCCACAGCACGGCGCCGAATCGATACGGATCGGGAGGAATTAGAAAGCGATCGCATTCGGGGGAATCGTGCTACACCCGCGATTCGTGACCGCTCGCGACAAAATGCTTGACACCGTTTTTCGTGCAACGCGCACGGGAATCTGAGGTCGGATGAAAGTTTGTCCGCCGGGTGCTCCAGCGGGCCTCAGACGAGGCGTTCTCCTGCAGTGGCAGCCGCAGAGGCTCGAGCCGTATCGATCGTGCCTCAGAGGGCTCACCAGAGCCTCGAAAGACTCAGGCTTACGATGGGGCCGCAACCAGGAGGCCACCATGTGCGAAGCAATTTGCGAAGCTCCCACGCCGGCGCATGAGGTGGAGTCGAGCGCGCGCTTTGTCGAGGCGTTGGGAGAGCGGATCGCGTTGCTGGCCGCGCAGATCTCGGCCGCGACCTTCGAGCTGCTGACGATGCTCCGCGAGTTCGACGAGCGCGGCGGCTGGGGCTGCGGATTCCGCTCGTGCGCGCATTGGCTCAACTGGCGGATCGGGCTCGATCTGGGCGCGGCGCGCGAGAAGGTTCGCGTGGCGCGGGCGTTGGCGGCGCTGCCGCGTCTGTCGGAGTCGATGCGGCGCGGCCAGCTCTCGTACGCCAAGGTGCGGGCGCTGACGCGGATCGCGACCCCCGTCAACGAAGCGGAGCTGCTGACGTTCGCCCGCGCCGGAACGGCAGCTCACGTCGAGCGGCTCGTGCGCGAGATGCGGCGAGTGGACCGCATCGAAGCGAACGAGGACGAGAGGCGTCGACACGAGAGCCGCTACCTACGTGCCTATGTCGACGAGGACGGAATGGTCGTCGTCTCGGCCCGGCTGCCGCAAGAGGCGGGAGTCGCTCTGCTGCGCGCCATCGAGGCAGGAGTCGAGTCGCTGTATGGCCGGTCGCGTCGAGAGGATGGCGATTCGGCAGGTGGCGACGAGCCGACGGCCGAGCAGCGTCGCGCCGACGCACTGGGCCTCGTCGCCGAGAGTGCTCTCGCCGCCGGCCTCGATCCGGGCACGCGCGGCGACCGCTACCAGGTCGTCGTCCATGTCGACGCCGAGGCGCTCGCCTTCGACGGAGACGGCTCCGCCACCCTCGCCGATGGCACGCACGTTTCCGCGGAAACGTGCCGGCGCCTCGCCTGCGATGCGGCGGTGGTCACGGTGCGCCGCGCGGCAGACGGCCGCGTGCTCGACGTCGGGCGCCGCACCCGAGCCATTTCGCCTGCCCTTCGCCGTGCGCTGGAGCATCGCGACCGCGGCTGCCGCTTTCCTGGCTGCGGACTGAAGTTGTGCGACGCCCACCACATCCGGCACTGGGCCGAGGGCGGCGCGACCAAGCTCACCAACACGCTGCTGCTCTGCCGCCGCCACCATCGCGCCGTGCACGAGGAAGGGTTCCGCGTCGAGCTGCTGGCGAGCGGCGAGGCACGGTTCTACAGACCCGACGGTCGGCAGCTGGCCGCGGCGCCGCGGATGCCAGCCGTCGGGCGTAAGTCTGACGACGGGCTCAGTGCGCGCCTCGCTGTGAGCGGCGTTGTCGTAAATGCCCAACGAACGCTGCCGTCGTGGGACGGCGGCGAGGTCGACTACGGCTGGGAGGTCGACTGGCTGCGGTCGCTGGACCGCGGCCGGTCGCAAACTACCTCGTTGCCGAGCGCGTCCGGCTGCGCGGCGAGAGTCCTTTGAACGATCAGTGGAGGACCCCGCAAGCAGCGGATCGACCCGCGGCTCGACGCGGCGGGCTGGGTGAAGGCGGTCCCCGAAACGCGACTAGCTCGGCGGCGCCGCGGCTACGATGAAACTAGCGACGGCGGTGGCGCTCGCGCCGCCGGCCTTCTCGGTCACTTGCAGCGAGGCCTGGTAGTCGCCTGGCGACAGCCCGCCGACGGGTAGTGGGATGCCGAGCCCCCACTGGCCGTCAAAGCCGCGCAGCGGCGTCGCGGTGGGAGCGTGGATCGGGTACTTCCGCGTCATCCCGCCTTCCGTGCGCTCGACGAGGAGCTCGGCGGCGAGCTCCGGCGTGGCGCCCTCGGCGAGCTGCGGTGCGCGGACGACGACGAAGAGCCAGGGGTCGTCGGTGCGGCGGAAGGTGCGGTCGCCGCGCGGCGCCACGCGCAGGCCGCCGAAGCAGAAGGGGTCGTCGGGCCGCTGCGGCACGAGGAGCGGCCGGACGTCGAGCGAGAGGATCGGCCGCGACAGCGCGAACGCTTTGCGGTCGATCGGCCGCAGCTCGAGCGGCTGCTCGACGAGCCAGCGCACTTCGCTGCCCATGGCCACGCCGACGAAAGCGCGGGCGCCGCTCGTTTCGAGCGGCAGCGCGACGTCGACGAGGGCGCGGCCAGCGGAGAGCTCGGGATCGTCGTCGACCTCGAAGCTCGTCACTACCTTGCCGGTGGCGTCGACGATCTCGCCGAAGACGGTCACCGCCTTGCCCGCCGGCAGGTCGGCGTCGCTCTCGCGGTCGAGCGCCAGGGCGAGGAAGGGCTTGCCGGTGCCGCTCAGGAACTCGCCCCAGGAGACGGTGAGGTCGCGGCGCAGGTCGCTCTTGCCGGCCCGGAAGTCGTCGAGCGCGCGCCGGTAGGCCTTCGTCTTGAGCGACCGCACGGCGGCGAGGCGCGGCGTCATCGCCAGGTCCCAGACGTGACCGCTTTGCCGCTGCAGCTCGGCGGGGGTCTTGGGAGCGCGCTCGGGCCTCTGCGCTCGCACGGCGCCGACGGCGGCGACGATCAGCGCCACCGCGGCGACGATAGCGAGGCGAGGCCGGCGATTGGGTGCGGCTGCGGCGAACGAGCTGTGGCGTGGCACGGCGGGCACCTCCGGCGTTGGATTTCGCGCGTGCACACGATGGTAGCGCGCGCCACCGACGGCGCGTGTCGATCGCGCTAAGCTCCGGCGACCGTGAGCGATGCCCACAAGCCCGCCACGCCGCCGCGCCGCGCGGTGCGGCAACCGCAAGGCGCGGCGGCCGGCAAGCCGGCGGCCGGGCAAGCGACGGTTCCGGCGGGTGCCCGCACCACCGTCTCTGGCTCGCCCTCCACGACGACGCCGCCCACGAGCACGACGGCGAGCCCGGCGCTCTCCAGCTTCGCCGCCGATCTCGGTTCCGCCGGCCGCAAGGTGGTCGAGCAGGCGGTCTTCGGCAAGCGCCCCTACCTGCGCGCCGCCTTCTTCAACCCCTACAACCTGTCGCTCTTGACCGGCGGCCTCGCCGCCTCGGCGCTCACGCTCAACCCGCTGCTCGCTCTCGCGACGCTCGGCCTCGAGGCGATCTGGCTGCTCCACGCTCCCGACTCGAAGCGTCTGCGCCACCTGCTGTGGGACCCGCGCTTCGAGAAGCTGCGCAAGAGCATCGAGGCGGCCGAGCGCGCGCAGCGCATGGAGGGGCTGCCGGCACAGGCGCGGCAGCGCGTCGAAGCGCTGGTGGCGCGGCGCGAGCAGATCCAGCGCCTGGCGGCGAGCAACCCGTCCTTCACCGGCGACCTGCTGCGCGGCGAGCTGGTGAAGACCGACAAGCTCGTCGACGCCTACGTCGAGATGGCGCTGACCTGCATGCGTTACGAGCAGTACCTGCAGAGCGTCGACGCCGCGCAGCTCGGCCGCGACCGCCACCGCTACACGCAGCTCGCCGAGGAGAAGGGCCCGCAGGCCGACATCGCCAAGAAGAACCTCGCCATCGTCGACAAGCGGATCGAGAAGATGGAAGAGATCCAGCGCTATCTGTCGGTCGCCTACGGCCAGCTCGACCTCATCGAGAACTCGTTCCAGCTCATCGCCGACCAGATCGTCACGATGCAGTCGCCGCAGGAGCTGTCGGGCCAGCTCGACGAGCTGCTCGACGGCGTCGAGGCGATCCGCGAGACGACGCGCGACACCGAGAAGCTGCTCGACTCGATCGAGAGGAAAATGTGATGCGGCGAGCCGGTGGTGCGCAGAGCGCACCCTACAGTCACGTCGAGAGCTCGTTGCGGATCGGTGCGGAGCGCCGCCTCAACGTCGCGAACCCGTTGCGAATCCGTAGGGCGCGCTCTGCGCACCATCCGGGAGCTTCACGGTGACCACGCGGGTCCTACCGACGTGGGCCGACGAGCTGCGCCGGCGCTACCTGCGCGGCGAGTCGTCGATGTTCCTCCTCCATGGCAACGTCTACGACGTCGTGCTCTACGACGGCAAGGCGCTGTCGCTCTCCGACTTCCTCGCCGGCGCCCTGCTGCGCGACAGCAAGCAGACGATCGTCCTCTACAACGTCGCCACCGGCGTGCGCTTCGCCAAGCGCGCGCACGACGTGACGTTCCCCGAGGAGCTGCTGCCGCCGGGAGCGAAGGACCGCACGCTGGCGGCGCTCGAGACGCTGCTCACCACCGGCACCCGCACCGCCGTCGTGCTCGAGTACGCCGACGCGCTGGTCCCCGCCGGCGACCCCGCCTTCCAGGCCGACGCCGACCGCGCCTCAGCGGTGATGCTCCACCGCTGGTCGTTCCTGCCGGCCATCGAGCGCGGCGACAACGTCGTGCTGCTCGTCGCCGAGAACTTGACCGACGTCTCGCCCAAGCTGGTGAGCAATCCCAAGGTGGCGGTCGTCGAGGTGCCGATGCCCGACCGCGAGGCGCGGCGCGCGGCGGCCCAGCTCGCCGACCCGCGGCTCGACGCCAAGGACGCCGAGCGCTACGCCGAGATCACCGCCGGCCTGAAGGCGATCCAGATCGCCTCCATCCTGGCGCCGGCGCCGCCCGCCGAGGAAGACCTCGCCGCCCGCGAGACCTTCATCGCCGGCGTGCTCGGCAACGGCGCCGAGGCGGCGGCGCGGGCGCACAAGCTGGCGGCGCTCACCGCTGGGCTGTCGCGTCAGGAGATCCTCGAGCTGCTGGCGCCGGGTGCGCAGGCGCCGAAGGACGACGCGACGGCTTTGGCGGAACGGGCGCGGCGCGAGGCGGAAAAGCTCATCGCGCGGAGGAAGCGCGAGATCCTCGAGCGCGAGTGCTTCGGTCTCGTCGAGTTCGTCGAGCCCGCACACGGCTTCGACGTGGTGGGCGGCATGGAGGAGGTCAAGCGCGACCTGCTGCTCGTCGCCGAGAGCATCCGCGAAGGGCGCACGAGCCGGGTGCCGATGGGCATGCTCTTCACCGGCCCGATGGGCACCGGCAAGACCTTCGTCGCCGAGGCGTTCGCCAAGGAGTGCGGCCTCACCACCATCAAGCTCAAGAACTTCCGCTCCAAGTGGGTGGGCGCCACCGAGGGCAACCTCGAAAAGATCCTCGGCGTCATCAAGGCCATCGGCCAGGTGGTGGTGATCATCGACGAAGGCGACCGCGCCTTCGGCAACACCGACGGGGAAGGCGACGGCGGAACGTCGTCACGGGTGATCGCGCGCATCAAGGAGTTCATGTCGGATACGAGCAACCGCGGGCGCATCCTCTTCCTGGTGATGACCAACCGCCCCGACAAGCTCGACCTCGACTTGAAGCGCGCCGGGCGCCTCGATCGCAAGATCCCGTTCCTCTACTCGCAGACGCCGGAAGAAGTGGAGGCGGTCGCGCGCGCGCTGGTGCGCAAGAACAAGGTGCGCACCGAGGTCGACTTCAAGGACATCCGCGACGGCTTCGGCCGCAAGCTCGTCGGCTACAGCAACGCCGACGTCGAGGCCGTCATCCTGCTGGCGAACGACGATGCCGCGCGCGCCGCAGGCCCAGACGCGCCGGTGCTGGCCGGGAACTTCCTCAGCGCCGCCGCCGACTACTTCCCGAGCCGCGACGTCGAGCTGCTCGAGTACATGGAGCTGCTGGCGGTCTTCGAGGCGAGCAGTCGCCGGCTGCTGCCAGCGAAGTACGCCGGCATGGCGCCCGAAGAGCTCGACCAGCGGCTACGACGGTTGCGGGTGACGGTCGCGGGCCGCCGTTGAAGGGATACGCTGCAGTTGCAGCGCTCCTCGCAGTTAGCGCGGCGTGCTGACGCAGTCGGTAGACGATTGGATCGAGTGCTGTGAGTGATGCAAAGGCAAGCACGGCCCTTGTGATCCTGCCATCGCCGCTCGTGGGTCCAGCTGTCAAACTGGCGACAGCGGCGGTTGTGGTGACCCACGTCGTCGGTGGCTTTGCGCCGTTGTTTGCCCCCGGCCAAGACCCTCGGCCAGGTTTGTTACTGGCTTGGTCAGGGCTCCTCGTCGTGCTTTCGGTTGTGGCCGTACTGGCGGACCGGAACCGACTCAGCGCGGTGGCGGTGCTGCCCATCCTGGCGGTGGTCAGTTGCTGCATTCTGTTGGTTCTGCTGCGGCCAGCCGACTGGCGCCTCGGGAGCGTCCCCTTAACGGCGACGCTTCTCGACATGCTTGCCACCGGTTTGCTGCTGGTGAGATTGCCACGTCGGGTTGAATCCGCGAATCTGATACGCAGGGCGAAGGAGTTCCACTCTGCGCTAATGCGTCCGCCAAGCGTTGGCCAGGTTTTCCCATCATCGACGTATGACCCGTTTCCGCTCGGAGACGCCGCCCTTCGGTGCTTCAACCCGCCGCAGGAAGCGAGCCGAGAGTTGCCTGACGACTGCCTGATCACCGCCGAGGAGCTCGGCGAGAGCGCCATCGTCACGGTCGACGAGTGGCATGACCTGGCCCCCCTCTTCGGCCTCGCTGCTCAACCGGTCCAGGGCTCACTCGCGATGGCGAGGTTTCTCGACTTGACGTTGGGATATGTGGTCTGGATGCTGGTGGGGCCATTTGCCATCGGACAGACTCTCGCGACGCGCAGTCCCCGTATTCAGCAGGCGCGAAACGAGCTCGCTGCTTGTCTGGCCAGCACAATGAAGAGCGCCGCCGGCGAGATCTCTCATTCGGTCTATCTGCGGTCGTTCGACATCACCGGAAGGTTTGGACTCCAAGCGCCGCGCAGCGCGGCCCTTTCTCATCTCGATACCGAGCTCGAGGGACTACTTGCCGACGTGTTCTGGTCGTTCAACTCGTGCTTCATTGCCGTCGGACAGCCGCGCGACGACTTCGGCGCGGGTCACTTACCAGCCCCGGATGCAAACTGGCAGGAGCATGTCGACGCTCTCGTTGCCTATGGCGATTTCATTGTCCTCGTTCCGGCCACGTCGACGGGTGTTGCCTGGGAACTGAGACTGCTCGCTCGGCGCGAGCTTTGGGACCGAGTCCTCTTCGTCATGCCCTGGCAGCAACCAGAGCTAATGAATCCCGAGTTTTGGGCCCGTACGAGAGACGAATGCGCTGAGCTCGGACTCAAGCTACCGGAGTACGATTCCAGGGGTGCGATGTTCGTGCGTGTGAAGGATGGCAGCCTTCAGGTCCAACGCAACCTGCGCGGTTTGGCGGAGAACGTCGGCGCATTTAAAGCCGCCGTGTTAGACCTGCTGGCGAGGACATTGGAGCATTAGGCTCGAAACGCCGGCTGCCCACGATGGCAAGCACAGCGCCGCCAGACGGGCGCTCAGGCCAACGGTTTGCGTCCGCCCTGCCGCGGGATGATCAGCTCGGTGCCGGGCGGGACCGCCAGCGGATCGTCGATTTGCGAGCGGTTGGCGGCGTAGATGAGGAGCCAGCGGCCGGGGTCGCCATAGAACCACTCGGCGATGCCGTGCAGGTTGTCGCCGCGCTGCACGGTGTAGGTCACGGATGTCGGGGTGGGGTCGCGGCGCTCCCGTTCGGGCAGCCGCGAGCCCCGGGGCACGGGGCGCCCGACGTGCTCGGTCTCTGCCGACGCCTCGCGCCGTGGCGCGGGCCGGCGTGGTGAAGACGGCGTCGCTTCCTGCGCCTGTATCCGCTGTTGCGACGCGCGATAGTGGGCGAGCGCTTCCGCTTCCCGATCGTCGATGTTCGCGCCAATATGGAGAATGCGCATCGTGGTCTCCTTTGCGGCTGCGTGCCTTTCGCCGGAGGCGGCGTGGCACCTCGCCCGCGCGCCGCTGCGATCCCCGTGCCACGACCCGCAAAGCGTCTCGGCAGTGAGCGTTACGCGGACCCTGCTAGACGGCAGCGGCCGCCCCGGGATCGCTCCCGGAGCGGCCGCGCTCGTTCAGTCGACCGAGCGATTCGAGGCTCAGTAGGCGACGGTGACGCCATCCGTCGGCGGCGCCAGGTAGGGGAAGCTCGCCAGGAACGGCTTGTCGTTCTTCACCACCGTGTCGCCGAGCTGGTTGTTGGGCGCCACGTTGAACTTGGGGTCGAGCGCGCCGGCGACGACGCGCAGGGCGATGTCGACGACGTCGTCGCCCAGGCGGCGGCCGTTGGGGAAGCCGTCCTGCTGGCCGGCGAGGAGGCCGAGGCGGTTGGGCTTGGCGCTCGGCGGCACCGCCATGTTGAGGCGCAGGTACTCGCACGGTACGCCCTTCTCGGTGAGCTTGGGCACGCCCTTGAGGAACACCTGCACGAGGTCGTTGCGCGGGGTGGCGGGCACCTTGACCTTGAACAGAGCGTTGAGCACGCCGGCGAGCTCGGGCGTCGTCACGTAGCTCAGGAACTGGCCGTCGTCCTTGGGCGAGCTCCCGTTGAAGATGTCCTTCTGCCCGCGCGGGATGACGACCTCGTTGACGAGCGGCATGCCGAGACGCGAGACCTGCACGAAGTCGCCCGACGCCTCGCGCTTGCCGGCGGAGAGAGTCCAGGTCTTGGCGCGGCTCGCCGTCGTCCACACGCCGATCATGGCGCCGGGGTCGTCGACCGGCACCGGCCAGGCGGTGGTCGCCGCCTTGCCGCCGGCGCCCATGAGCAGCGGGATCGGTATCTGCAGCGCGATCGAGTGGACGTTGAAGTTGCGCAGGTGGTCGGGCGCCTTGCCGGCGTCCTCGTCGCGGCCGCCGGGCAGCACCGGGTCGACGTTGAGCAGGTCGAAGGTGCGGCCGAGGTTGATGAAGAACGGGTCGTCGCGCGGGCCGGCGAAGACGCGCACGCCCTCCTTGACGTCGCGCACCGCCGCCGCCGCCAGCGGGCCGTAGTCGGGGATCGACTTGGGGCCGACGTTGTTCGGCGCTACCGGCAGGTATTCGCCGAGCAGCAGCGCCTGCTTCTCGCCCGCCTTCTGCGGCCCGCGCACGAGGTAGAGGCGGTAGTACTGGTAGACGTTGAGGCCGGCGTACGGCTTCTTGGCGCCGCTGCGCGACGGTGATCGGGCCGGTGTTGTAGAGGAACGTCTTCTCGTTCGCCGTCTCGGTGCGGAACTGGAAGAGGAAGGTGAGGTCCTCGGCGGCGTCGCCGTTGTTGTCGACGTGGATCTCGTATTGCGCCGCCGGCCAGTCGGCGAAGGCGAAGAAGTTCGGCCCGCCGTAGGGCGCCTCGAGCGGCACGTAGTTGGCGATCAGCGTCACCGTGTTGGTGCGGTCGGGGCTGACGAAGGCGTAGAGGTCGGTGGCGTCGATCGCCGGGTCGGCGGCGATGCCGGGGGCCTCGCGGTGGCTCGACGCCAGCAGCGGCCCGCCGGCGGCGGCGAGCAAAGCGGCGGCGCAGAGCGCGAGGGGAGAGCGACTGGAACGAAACATTTTCATCCTCCTGGCGTCGGCGATTTTCGGTCGGTCGCGCCGCGCGGTGAGGAGCGCGGCGGCGGCGTGTGTGCGATGCAGGTGTCCTGCACCAGCGACTACGAGATCGACGCGAGGTTGGATGAGCGCGGTGCGGTGTGCGGCGTGGCAGCGTGGCGACTCAGCGCTGCGGCAGCTGCGACATCTCGAGCGCGCGGCGGTAGAGCCCGCGCGCTTCCTGCAGCTGGCCGGCGAGGAGTCGCTCGCGGGCGAGCCGCAGCGCGGCGAGCGAGTCGAGGCGTGCGAGCTCCGCGGCGGTGGCGAGCAGATCGGCGGCCTCGCGGCCGCGTCCGCGCAGCACGAGGAGGGCGGCGAGGTTGCGATAGGCGGCGCCCGCCGCCGGGTCGAGCTCGAGCGCGCGCTGGTAGGCGGCGTCGGCGGCCTCGAAGTCGCCGGCGCGGCGCAGCGCCACGCCGAGGTTGATCCACGTCGAGGGCAGCGCCAGCGGCTCGAGCTCGGCGGCCGTGCGCAGCCACGCCGCGGCGTCGGCAGCGCGGCCGTCGAGCAGCATCTCGATGCCGCGGTTGGAGTAGTAGACGGCGATGGCGGTGAGGTCGTCGATCGGCCGCGCCCGCAGGCGGCGGCCGTCGCTCTCGCCGCCGAGGTCGAAGACGAGCATGTCGCCGGCGGCGCCCCAGGCGGCGGCGAGGTGCCCCTCGCGAACCGCGAGCCCGTCGTCGGGACGGAGCCGAGCGCGGGCGCCGGGCAGCTCCTCGACGAGCGCGAAGTAGGTGGCGACGCCGAGCTCGCGCGAGAGGGCGACGAAGAGGTTGGCGTAGCCGACGCAGTTGGCGCGGCGGTCGCGGAAGACTTCGCCGGCGGTGAGCGTGCGCTCCAGGTCCTCCGCGATCGGCCGAGCGCCGGCAGGGGAGAGGAGGCGCGAGAGGCGGCGGAGCTTCTCGACCGGCGAGAGGTGGGCGGGCACGGCCCGGCGCACCCAGCCGGCCGCATCGCTCTCGACCGCGAACGGCACGATGACCGAGGAGGAGGAGGGCTGCGCCGGGTCTTGGCCGCGGGCGGGAGCGGCCGACCAGACGCGGCCATGAGGGCCGCGAGGGCGATGGCGCTGGCGGTGGGGCGCAGGGGCAATCCTGACTTCCTTCTCGCTTCGGCGATGCGCTGGTGGTAATCTATCTACCAATAGGTAGACACGTCAAGCCCCTGCGTTGACGTGGCTTCCGAAGCGACCTCCCCGAGCCGCCGCTCTCTGCGCTGACCGCCCAAAGCTACAATCCACCCCGATGTCCGCCGACCCGAGACCTACCGACGCCCCAACGCCTGCAGCCGCCGTCCTCGACCACGCGGGCGAGGTCGAGCTCGCTGCCACGCTGGGGTCGTCCAACCTTGGCGGTGCTTCCGACGCCGCCGAGACCCGCGAGCGCATCCTCCACCTCGCCAAGGACATCCTGCTGCGGCGGAGCTTCCACTCCTTCAGCTACCAAGACCTCGCCGACGGCATCGGCATCCGCAAGGCCTCGATCCACTACCACTTCCCGAGCAAGGAAGACCTCGGCGTGGCGTTGATCGAGCGCATCGGCGCGACGATGACGCGCTGGGCGAGCGAGCTGAAGCAGAGCCACGTGCCGCCGGAGGAGAAGCTCGCCGCCTTCTTCCGCGTCATGCGCAGCCTGCTCGAGCAAGACGACAAGATCTGCGTCTTCGGCGTCCTCGGCGCCGAGTTCAACGCCCTGCCGCCGCGCATGCAGGCGGCCTACGGCGAGCTGCTCGAGGCGCAGCAGAAGTGGCTGGCGCGCGTCCTCGAGCGCGGCCGCGAGCGCGGCGTCTTCAACCTCGCCGGCACGCCCGAGGAAGAGGCGCTCATCGTCTCCTCGACGGTGCAGGGTGCGCTGCAGCTCGCGCGAGCGAGCCGCCGGCCCGAGCGCTTCGACCTCGTCGTCGGTTCGCTGCTGGCACGGTTACGGCCAGCGGCCGCGCCAGCCGCGACGCCCGCTTCTTGAGCCGCTGCGCACCCTACCTGCGCTCGCGTCTCAACCCCGTCCCACCCCCAACGCGTCGGCGACGCGGTTGATGTAGTTGAACCACGCCGCGATCAGCGTGATCTGCAAGATGGCGCGGTCGTCGAAGCCGTGCTCGCGCAGCTGCGCGTGGTCGTCGGGGCTGATGCGCGTCGCGTCGACGGTCATTTGCCCGGCGTAGTCGAGCATGGCGCGGTCGGCGGCCGAGATCGGCGCGTTCTCGTAGTCTTCCTGCAGCGCCCGCACCAGCTCTTCGTCGAGGCTCACGACACGCAGAAACTCTGCGTGAGACTGCGTTCAATACTGGCAGCGGTTGAGCACCGACACCCGCGTGGTGATCATCTCGTGCTGCCGGCGGGTGAGCGGCAGGTCGGGCGAGAGCAGCACGCCGAAGGTGGCGAAGGCATGGAAGAGCGCCTCGGGAATGAGTGTGTGCGTCGAGACGATGCTGCTGCTGCCGTCGTCGCCGGGCGTGCGCTCGTACTCCGGTGGATAGAGGTCCTTCTGCCCCTCGATGGCGGCACGCAGCGCTTCGTCGGCCTGAGTGAATGGAATGGTCTTGATCCACGCCATGACTACCGCCTCCTGCTTTGCAACCAAGCGTACACGGGGAGGCCGAGCGCCGTCACCGCGACGCCCGCCGCTGCCTGCAGCGGCCGGCCGGTGCCGAGCAGCAGCAGCACGATGGCGGTCATGAAAAGGAAAACGATCGCCGTCGCCGGGAAGCCGGGGGTGAGATACGCCGGCGCGCCGCCGCGGCGGCGCAGCCGGAAGAGGCCGGCCACGCACACGGCGAGGAAGAGCACCATGGAGAACACGAAGTAGCCGACGATCTGGTCGAAGCCGCCGAGCAGCACGAGCAGGCTCGCGAGCACCGCCTGCACGGCGATGGCGCGCACCGGAACGCCCGTGCGCGGATGCAGCTCGCCGAACGAGCCCACGGCGAGACCGTCGCGCGCCATCGCGTAGTAGACGCGCGGCGCCGCGGTCATGTAGGCGAGCAGGCTCGAGCCGACGCAGAGGATGACGACGACGGAGAGCACGCGCGCGCCGCCGGCGCCGAAGAGCGCCGCGCCGGCCTGCGCGGCGAACGTCTCGCCCGAGTCGATCGCCGCGAGCGGCACCAGGTAGACGAACACGGCGCTCGTCGCGGCGTAGACGGCCGTCGTCACCAATACGCCGGCGGCGAGCGCGCGCGGCAGCGTGCGCTGCGGCTCGCGCACCTCGCCGGCGAGCTTGGTGAGGTCCCACCAGCCGCCGAAGGAGAAGAAGGCGGCGATCACCGCGCCGGCGAGCGCCGGCAGCAGCGGCGGCGAGCCCGCTTCGCGCGGCGCCAGCAGCGCGAGGCGCGACGCGTCTCCCAGCCCGGCGGCAAATCCCCAGGCGACGATGGCGAGCAGCAGCCCGACCTTGACGAAAGCGAGGATGCGGGCGAGGCCAGCCGCCAGCCGGACGCCGAGCAGGTTGGCGACCGCGGAGAGCACGATGATCGAGATCGCCACCACTTTCGCCGGCAGCCCCGGGGCCAGCGTGACGACGTAGGCAGCGACGCCGGTGGCGAGCGCGGCCGTGAGCCCGGGATCGAGCACCAGCAGGCACTGCCAGCCGTAGAGGAACGCGATCCGTCGGCCGTACGCTTCGCGCAAGTAGACGTAGAGGCCGCCCGCTTGCGGGAAGCGCGCCGCGAGCTCGCCGAAGCAGAGCGCGCCGCAGAGCGCCGCGCCGCCCATCGCCAGCCAGACGGCGAGCACGAGGCCGAACGAGCCGAGCGCCTTCGCCATGCTCGCCGGGGTGAGGAAGATGCCGACGCCGATGAGCTCGCCCACCACCAACCCGGCGGCGGTGGTGAGGCCGAGCGAGCGGCGCGGGGCGTCGCTCGCGCCGTTCACAGCTGCCCGCGCACCAGCGGCGCCAGGAGCCGCAGCATCCGCAGCCGCCACACCTTGCCGCGCGCGATGCCGGGGTAGCGCTCGTCGGCGCCCACCGGATAGCCGCGCGCGTCGATTTGAACCGCGTTCTCGAGGTGGCGGTCCATGCGGCGGCGCAGCTCGGCGGCGACCTCGCGGCTCTCGACCACCAGCGCCAGCTCGCGGTTGAGCCGCTGCGAGCGCGGGTCGAGGTTGTAGGAGCCGACGATCACCGTCTCGCCGTCGATCACCGCGTTCTTCGAGTGCAGGCACTCGGGGCCGACGTACTCCCACAGCTCGACGCCGCTCTTCACCAGGTCGTCCTTGTCGCCGACGTAGCCGGCCTGCGGCCAGAGGTTGTCGGTCGAGCCCAGCGAGTTGGTGAGGATGCGCACGCGCACGCCGCGCGCGATGGCGTGACTCAGCCCTTCGCGCAGCCCGCGCGTCGGCACCAGGTAGGGCGACTCGACGATCACCGACTCGTGGGCGCCGTCGAGCAGCGCGCGCAGCTCCTCGCCGACCTTGCGCGCCGCCGGCATGCCGTCGATCGGGTCGTGGAGGAAACGGACCGTGCCGCTCTCCACGAGCGCTGGCGGCGTGCGCGCGGGGTCGCGTCGCGCCTCCTCGATGCGCGCCTGCAGCCACGTCAAGCGGCGATCGACCTCCGTGGCCGCGGCGCGCTGCTCGGCGGGCGTTGCGCGCGGGCGGACCGGCCGCACGTCGCGGCTCTCCCACAACGCCAGGAAGTAGCGCCGCGCCTCTTGCGCCGCGGCCCCTTCGACCAAGAGGTCACAGTCGACGTAATTGCGCCGAGCCTGCTGGTGGCCGAAGCCGAAGTAAGGGCTCTCGACGTTGCGCCCGCCGGCGAGCAGCACGCGGCCGTCGGCCACGACGAGCTTGTCGTGCATCCGCCGCGACACCCACCCCAGCCGGTCGAGCCGGAACGGATGGTAATCGCGGATCTCGATCCCCTCGGCGAGCAGATGCGCCTGCACAGCCGGCGGGATGTCGTTCCACTGCGCATCGGCGATCACCTTCACCCGCACGCCGCGCCGAGCCGTCTCACGCAGCAGCCCCAGACTGGTGAGCGTGAACGGGTCGTCCCCGAAGATGAACGCCGAGACCAGCAACTCCTCGCGCGCCCCGAGAGCAATCTCCACCCGCGCCTCCGCCGCCTCACGATCTGTCTCGAGAATGCGCACGCCGTCGGCGAACGCGGGGGCAGCCGCGAGTAGAGCCCACAGGAAGACGCAGAGACGTCGAATGCGCGACATCGCTTGTCCGAGCGCGGCGACGATACCCTGACGTGGCCGCGTCGTTGTTCGTTCAGAGAGTAGCGGCGCGGTCGCGAGGACCTTGGCGAGTGCGCCGCCGCTCGCAGCTCACTCGCTGGCGGCTCCCTCTTCGGCGGCGGGCGGTCCGAAGCGGACGAGGGCGAGGTTCGGCGTGCTCAACAGCTCCGCCGACGCCTGCAACGCAATCGGCCGGGCGCTGGGCAGCGTCGCGAGCTCGGCCTCTGTAACCACGAAAAGGCGACGAGGCGGCTCGAAGGCCAGTCCCGCCCGCTCCGGAACACGCCCACTAGCGAGCAACACGGTGGCGTCCTCGTCGTTGATCACCCAAGCCGATCGCATCAGCGCTCGGCAGCGGGTGAGCTGGTCCCACGAGCCGCGCGCGTGGTCGCGCTGGCGGCCTTCCCATCTGCGGACCGCGACGCGTGACCGCATAGCGCGCAACCGGGCGGCGAGACGCTCGGAGCCCGTCATCGGTTGCCTTGCAGGCGCTCCAGCAGGCGGCTGACTGTCTCGCGGGACGTCGTCGGGTCGGGCATCTGTGGCAGCGGCTTGAGAAGCGAGATGACGCCGAGGCTGGAGAGGATGGCATCGGCGTCGGCCGGAATCCACACCGATGCCTCCGCGGCAGACGGTGCGTAGCCCTCGACGTCGCGGAGCGCCGTCTTCACTTGTGAGTGGCTGGTGACTGGCACCACGATGTCGACGTCCTGCGAGACGACTAAAGTGGACGCCGCGTCCGGCTCGAGCAGGTTCGAGCAGGTTCGGCACCTGCGAGCCGCCGACGAGAACGCCAGGGACGTCGAGGACGGGCCGTATCGCTCGCAGCGACGCCAGCAGACGGTCACGGAAGGTCACGGGCGAAGTATAGGGAGCAGCGCTGGGCTGGAAGGTCGGCAGGTGGTGAGTGACGCGATTATTCTGGCGGTGGTGCGACTTCGGCGGCGCTGCGGGTTTGCGCGTGGACGGTGCGCCAGACGGTGGCGGCGAGGATGACGGCGCCGCCGGCGAGGGCCCAGGTCGTCGGGCGCTCGGCGTGGACGGCCCAGGCCCAGAGTGGGGTCAGTACCGGTTCGAACATCAACAGCAGGCCGGCTTCGAGAGCGGACACGTGGCCCATGGCGCGGGTCAGTAGCCAGTAGGCGACGCCGATCTGCACGACGCCGAGGTAGGCGATGAGGAGCCAGTCGAAGGGCTGCGTATCGCCGAGCGGCAGAGCCGCCGGCAGGGAGACGAGGAAGGCGAGCGTGTTGCCGGCGACGACCGAGGCCGCGGCGAGGCCCTCGCCGCCCTCGGCGGTGCCGCGCTCGAGCCAGCGCAGGCCGACGAGCGTCAGCGCCCAGAACACTCCCGACAACAGCGCCAGCAGGTTGCCGCGCACCGGGTCGGCAGCCACGGCCGTCGTCTCGTCGTGGCCGAGCAGCAGCAGCGCCATTCCAGCCATCACCGCGACGAGGAAGACGAGGTCGCTCTTCCGCACCTTCTCGCGCAGGAGCAGCGGCGAGAGCAGCAGCAGGTAGAGCGGGAAGGTCGACTGCAGGAAGATGGCGTTGGCGGCAGTCGTCAGCTTGCTCGCCACCGCGTAGAGGACGAGGGTGCTCGCGTACGCAGAGCCGACCATCCAGAGCTGTGGCCGCAGCAGCTGGCGGCGGTTGGGCAGCAACAGCAACAAGAACAGCGCCGCCGTCCCCGAGCGGAATCCAGCCACCTGCCACGGTGCCAGGCCGCACGCCTTGATCGCCGTCGGGCCGGTGGAGAAGAGGGCCGCCGCGCCGAGCAGGCGCAGCCGGGCGGCGAGCAGCGGATCGCGCCCGGCGGCCACGAGTCGTGGGAGTCGTGGGACCTAGTGCCCGGCGGGCGCCGGAGTCGCCGGCGCAGCGAGACCGCCGCCCGGCGGCCCCACCTCGCCGGCGCTCTCCGGGAGGAAGTAGAAGAGGATGCCGAGCAGCACGTACACCGCCAGCAGCTGCGCGCCTTCGAGCCAGTGCGACTCGCCGTCGCCGGCGACCTGTGCGCAGAGCCACACGCCCACCAGCACCGCCAGCACCTCGGCGGGCGAGAAGACGAGGTCCATCGGCCGCGGCGCGATCACGTACGACAGCAGCACCAGGACCGGCGCGACGAAGAGCGCGATCTGGATGCTCGAGCCGATGGCGATCGACACCGCCAGGTCCATGCGGTTGCGCATCGCCACCAGCACGGCGGTGCTGTGCTCCGCGGCGTTGCCGATGATGGCGACGACGACGACGCCGACGAAGAGGTCGGTCATCCCCAGCGCGTGCGCCGCCTGCTCGACGGAGCCGACGAGGATCTCGCTCATCCAGGCCACGAAGGCGGTGGCGAGGGCAAGCACGCCGATCGACTTCTTGAGGCTCCAGTGGGCGTGCACGTGGTCCTCCTCCAGCGCTTCGGCCTCGCCTTGGGTGCCGGAGAAGAGCGCCACGTGGGTGCGCAGCGAGAAGAGCAGCCCGAGGCCGTAGATGCCGAGCAGAACGATCGCGATCCACAGGCTCAAGTCCTGCTCGGCGACCAGCACGCTGGCGCCGCCGAGATAGTGGAAGCCGGCCGGGAGGATGAGCGACACCGCCGCCATGAGCAGCATCGTCGCCTGCATGCTGGCCGCGGTGGCGTTGAAGCGCTGTAGGTCGCGCTTGAAGCCGCCGCAGAGGAAGGAGAGCCCGAGCACGAGAAGGATGTTGCCGATGATCGAGCCGGTAAGCGACGCCTTCACCACCGACAGCAGGCCCTGCCGCAGCGCCGCCAGCGCGATGATCAGCTCGGCGGCGTTGCCGAAAGTGGCGTTGAGCAGGCCGCCCACGCCTTCGCCGGTGTGCTCGGCGAGATGCTCGGTCGCGCGCCCCATCCAGCCGGCGAGCGGGATGATCGCCGCGCAGGAGGCGAGGAAGATCCACAGGTGCGCCTCGGGCGCGAGGTAGTGCAGCCCGATGGTGATCGGTACGAAGATGAGAAACCAGGAGAGCGACGGTTTCAGCATGCTGGCCCCCTCGAGCGCGGCGGATTCTAGCCGCAGTCGATGCTGAAGCCGCGCCGGTCGCGCTGAGCGTCGTTGTCGCCGGATGGCGGACGCGGGGCCCGCCTACGGCCCGCGCTAGCCGCTCGGCCGCGGCGGTGCGCCGCCCGCCTCGGCGCGCGCTTCGAAGCCGGCGCGCCAGCTCGCGGGCACGTCCTGGACGATGCGGGCGAGCTCGGCGCGGGCCTCGCTGCGCTGGGCTTCAGCCTCGTCGCGGGCGCCGCGCTTGTCGTAGGCGGCGGCGAGCAGCCGGCGCAACGCGTAGGCGCGGCGCCAGGAGCCGGTCGCCCGCACGCGCTCCATCGCGGTACGCAGGACGTCTTCGGCCTTCGAGGCGCGACCGGCGGCAAGCTCGGCGGCAGCGAGCTCCTCGGCGGCCGCGAGCTCGAGGGCGGCGTGGCCGAGCCCCCGCGCCTGCTCGAAGGCGGCCCGCAGCTCCGCAGCCGCCGGCTTTCCCGTTGCAGACGCTGCTCCCAGCCGCGCCTCGAGCGCGAGGGGAGGGCTGTGGCTGGCCTTCGCGGCGTCGGCCCCGGTGGCGAAGCTGCGGCGCGCGGCGTTGCGATCGCCACGCCGCAGCGCCAGCCGTCCTTGCAGGATCGCCAGCTGCGCCTCGTGCTCCTTGCTGAGGCCTTCGCGACGCCACGCCTCGACTTCGGCCAATCGCTTGGCCGCCTCGTCGAGCGCGCCGACCTCGAGCAGCGTCTCGGCCTCGCCGAGCGCGAACTCGGCCTGGCCGCGGCGGTCTTCGAGCCGGTCGACGATCTTGCGCGCGTCGGCGAAGCCGGTGAGCGCCGCGCCGTAGCGCCCTTCGAAGAACGCGAGGCGCGCGAGCGAGCCGTGCGCCACCGCAGTCGCGGCCTTCAAGTCGAGCTTGCGGCTGCGATCGAGGCTCTCGTGGAAGGTGGCGAGCGCCTCGCGCCACTCGCCCTGCGCCAGCTCGCAGGCGCCGCGGCTCTGCAGAACAACCAGCGCGCCCCGCGCATTGCCGTGCTTCTCGTAGAGGTCGAACGCGCGGCCGAGGTAGACGCGCGCGTTGTCGTAGTCGGCAAGCAGGAAGTAGACGTAGCCGACGTTGTTGTGGCTCTCCGCCAGGTCCGCTTCGTCGCCCAGCTGGCCGCGCAGCTGCAGCGCCCGCTTGTAGCGCTCGAGCGCCGCGTCGTAGTTGCCGCGCGCCTCCTCGAGGTCACCCAAGCCGTTTTCGACGAGGGCGACGCGTGGCCGGTCGTTGCGCTCCTGCAGGAGGGCCAGCGCCTCGGCGAGCGTCTTCTCGGCATCGGCGAAGTCGCCGCGCGCCGCCAGCACGCGGCCGAG
The DNA here is from genome assembly GCA_963846495.1 of Thermoanaerobaculia bacterium. Taxonomy (GTDB): domain Bacteria; phylum Acidobacteriota; class Thermoanaerobaculia; order Multivoradales; family JAIOJS01; genus DASYQD01. The sequence continues at coordinate 104,358 of CAWJWP010000015.1, forward strand.
GTTGTACTTGGCGACGGCGAAACCCACCTGGTCGCCGAGCTCTTGGCGCAGCTCGGCGGCGCGACGGTACTGGCTCACCGCCTCGGCCATCTTGCCGAGGTGCTCGTAGGCGACACCGAGGGCGTTCACCACTTCCGCCTGCCCGGCGCGATCGCCGCGCTCGTTCTGCAGCAGCAGCGCGCGGGTCAGGTACTCGTTGGCGGCGAGGTGCGCATCGCCGGCGCGGAAGGCGAAGCGGCCGAGCAGGAACCAGATGCGCGGGTCGTTCGGATCGCGTTCGGCCACCTGTCTCAGGACCGCCATCGCCTGGTCGTAGCTCCCCTGCCCGCCGTACGCCTCCGCCAGCGCCACCCGCGCCGCGAGGTCGTTGGGATAGCGCTCCACCAGCTCGGCGAGGGCCCGTTGCGCCTCCTCCGGCTGGTCGCGCAGCAGGGCTTCCTGAGCGCGCGCCTCGAAGACGATGCGGCTGTTGGCGGGCGCCGCGGCGGTGGCGCGCTGGGCGGCGCGCAGCGCCTGGTCGTCGAGGCCCAGCCGCTGGTTTGCGCGCGACAGCTGCAGCCACGCTGCGCCGAAGCCGGGATCGATGGTCGCGGCGCGGGTAAGCGCCGGAGCGGCGCCCTTGGGATCGTCGCGCGTCAGCAGCGCGAGACCTTCGGTGTAGGCCTGCATCGCCTCACGCGAGGCGCTCGTCGTGCGCCCACCCGCGGGGGCGAGCTCGAGCCGCTGGCGCAGCTCGGCGCCGACGCGATCGGTGAGCACGAAAAGCTCGCCGGCGCCGCCGGTGAGCACCGGCAGCTGGTGCGGCACGGTGCGATCGGCGCCCACGTCGTGGAGGGCGACGGCGAGCTGCAGCCGGTCGCCCGCCGGCCGCACCTCGCCGGTGACGAGGCGATCGATCTGCAGCACGCGACCGAGCTGCACGAGGGCGTGGTTGTCTAGCTTGCCGCTGGCGAAGCCGATGTCGTCGAGCACCTGAGCGACGCGCTCCGGCGGCACCACGCGCACGGCCGGGCTCTCCTGCAGTGCGCCGGCGAGCAGCTCGGCGAGGCCGGCCGCCGACCAGCCGAGCCGCGCCGACTCCTCCTCGCTGGCGAAGGGGAGGATGGCGACGCCGTGCACGCGCGGCCCGGCTGGCGCCGAAGCCGTCTCGGCCGTCGCCGGCCGCAGCGCTTGCCAGGCGCGCGGCAGGTTGCGCGCCAGCAGCACCGTGGCCGCTAGCCCCAACACCACGGCCACGGCGATCTGCGCCCGCTGGCGTAGCCGCCGGCGCGTCGGCCGCCGCAGGTCGTCGAGGTCGGCGATCAGCTCGTCGCTGTCGGCATAACGGTCCTTGGGGTCGACGGCGAGGCAGCGGCGGATCACCGCGTCGACGGCGGCCGGCACCGCCACGCCGACGTCGCGCAGCGTGCGCGTCCGCCCCGACATGTGCTGCGCCAACACTTCGAGCAGCGAGCCGCCGTGAAACGGCCGCTCGCCGCTCAGCATCTCGAACCAGATGAGGCCGAGCGCGTAGAGGTCGCTCCGGCCGTCGACCTTCTCGCCGCGCGCCTGCTCGGGGGCGAGGTAGTCGGGCGTGCCGAGCACCTCGCCGGTGCGCGTGAGCCCCTGGCGGTCGAGCGAGCGGGCGACGCCGAAGTCGGTGACGTAGACCTCGCCCTCTTCGTCGAGCAGGATGTTGCCCGGCTTCAGGTCGCGGTGCACGACGCCCTGCCGGTGCGCCTCGCGCAGCGCCTCCGCGACTTGCCGCACGATGCCCAGGCTGCGCTCGACGTCGATGCGCCCTTCGGCCAGCAGCACCTCGCGCAGCGAGCGGCCGGCGATCAGGTCCATGGTCATGAACGGCATGCCTTCGTGCACGCCGAGGTCGTGGATGCGCACCACGTGGCGATGGGTGACGCTGCGGGCGGTCAGCAGCTCGTTGCGGAAGCGCTGCAGGAACGCCTCGTCGGCGGCGATCTCGCGGCGTAGCACCTTGAGCGCCACGTCGACGTCGAGCAGCTCGTCGTGGGCGCGGTAGACGGCGCCCATGCCGCCGAAGCCGAGGACGGTGCCGATCCGATAGCGGCCGCCGATGAGGCTGCCTTCCGGCAGCCGGTCGAGCAGGGCCTCGAGGCCGGCGATGGTGGGGAGGTGGTCGAGCCTGGCGGCAGCGGTCGGGGGGGTCGCCTCGGCGGTCGCGGGAACGGTCTCGTCGGGGCGGCGCTTACTCATCCAGCCTCGTCGCGCAGATTACCTAAGGATCGTACGACTTGCGGCCGGTCTTCTGCAGCGTCAGGGTGAGCTGAATGCTCTTGGCGCCGGCGGTGAGCACGCCCGCCGCGCTGTCGCGATTGCCGTGGATGAAGAGGTCGGGGATCGCCTCGCCGCTGTTGTCGGCGATGACGGCGATGAACTCCTCGAGCGTGTCGATCGCCTGCGTCTGCTTGCGGCGGTCGGCGAAGGCGCGCGCGGCGGCGAGCAGGTCCTGCAGCTCGCCGAGCACGGTCGGCGAGCTGATCTGCGGCGCCAGCGCGGCCAGCTGGTCTTCGAGGCGCTCGAACTTGTCGGTGATGACCTGGGCGTTGCTGCGACGGTCGTTGACGATGAGGAACTCGGAGAACCCACCGCCGGCACCGCTGACGCGGTAGCTGCCGATGGCGAGCGAGTCGGTGACGTCGACGAACTCGCCCTGCCCGTGAGGTGCCTTGAACAGCCGCAGCGGGCTGTTGTTGACCAGCTCGAGGTCGCGCGTGCGCAGCTCGACGGTGAAGGCGCCGCGGAAGGCGGGCCGGGTGCCCGGACGCGGCGTGATGTTGACCAGCACCGGGAAGGTCGAGGGGATGGTGACGTTGCGCGGCAGGCGGTTGAGGTAGGCCGGGTCGCGGTGGTCGATGTCGACCGCGGTGATCTCGAAAGCGTCGGTCGTGTCGCCGACCTCGTTGGGGAACGAGAGGATGACGTCGAGGCGCTTCCCTGCCGGCGTGACCAGCTGCTTGACGAAGCTTGCCCGCGACTGGCTCTTCGGCCGCGTCTGCAGCTCGACTTGCAGCCGGAGGGCGGCGGCGTCGCCGCGCAGGATCCCGGCGCGGCTGACGCGTGGGGTGGGCGTGCTTTGGTCGTAGGTGTCGGAGACGTCGGTGCCGCTGTTGTCGAGAACGCGCTGGATGAACTGGTTGAGGAAGCGCAGCGCTTCGACCCGTTGGCCTTGATTGAGCGCGGTGCGCGAGCTCTGCAGGTCGGCGCGCAGCAAGTTGGCCAGCGCGGGCGCCAGCTCGCCGGCAACCTGAGCGGCCGTGATGTCGGCCTCCACGCGCAGATACCCAGTGGTGACGATGCGGCCCGGCGGGCGCAGGTCGGTGACGAGCAGGAACTGCGAAAACCCGCCGCCCGCGCCGCTCACCCGGTAGCTGCCGAAGCCGACGCTTTGCGTGAAGTCGCTGAACTGGTCGTTGCCGTCGTTGGCGTGGAAGAGACGAGCCGTCGGCGTCTCGCCGTCGAACTCGAGCGCCTCGGTCTCGAGCTCCATCCGCCAGGCGCCGCGGAAGCGCACCGGCGTCACGCTGGGGTTGGGCTCGATGGTGAAGAGCAGCGGGAAGCGCGGGTTGACGAACACCCCGGCGGGCAGCCGCTGCTGCACGGAGTGGTCGTTGGGCAGCACCTCGAAAGCCTGCACCCGGAAGCTGTTGGGCGTGAGGTTGAAGGCGCGCTCGAAGAAGAGCGACACCTCGGCGCGGCGCCCGCTCGGGAAGCGCATGTCGAGCTGGAGCTCGTGGCAGGCGGCCCCGGGCTCGCGCTCGCAGGGGACGCGCTGGACGACCAGGCCCGGCTGCGCCGCCAGCGGGGCGGCGAAGAGTGGAACGGCCGCCCCGGCGAGCAGGACGGCGATCGTCGACAGTCGGGGCATGCGCCTCCACATGAGGTGCTCTCCTGGAGTGGCGGGGCGGCGCGCCAGTATAGCCGCCGGTCCGCGGCCGCTCGGATCGAGCGGACGCGCGGGCGGACGGACGGCGGGCGGCCCCCAGGTTCGTGGACATGGGAAGATGACGACCCATCGTTGCTGCAGCCTGGAACACGCGGGGAGGCGAAAAATGGCGGTGCGCCATAGGGTCTGTTTGCTGATCGCCTGCTTGGTCCTCGTGTCAGGCGTTTCCGCCGGCGGCGCGCACCTCGATCTTGCCGCCGCGCGGGTGATCGACTTGTCGCACGCGTACGGTCCCGAGACGCTCTTCTGGCCCGCCAACCCGCCGCAGACCTTCCAGCTCGAGGTCCTGTCCCACGGCCTGACGCCGGGCGGTTTCTTCTACGCCGCCAACAAGTTCTGCGGCCCGGAGCACGGCGGCACCCACATGGACGCGCCGCTCCACTTCGCCGAGGGGAAGTGGTCGGCCGCCGACGTGCCGGTGGAGCGGCTGGTCGCGCCGGCGGTCGTCCTCGACGTGCGCAAGCAGGCGGCGGCCGACCCCGACTACCGGCTGACGCCGCAGGAGGTGGAGGCGTGGGAGGCGGCGCACGGGCGCATCCCGGCGGGCTCGATCGTGCTGCTGCTGACCGGCTGGAGCGAGCGGTGGCCCGACCGCCTCCGCTACTTCGGCAGCGCTTCGACGAGCGACCCAAAGGGACTGCATTTTCCGTCCTACGGCGTCGAGGCGGCCAAGCTGCTGATCGAACGGCAGGTGGCGGCGATCGGCGTCGACACCGCGAGCATCGACCACGGCCCGTCGCGCGACTTCCCCGTGCACCGGCTGACCGCGGCGGCCAACGTGCCCGGCCTCGAGAACCTCGCCCAACTCGACCAGCTGCCGCCCACCGGCGCCTGGCTGGTAGCGCTGCCGATGAAGATCGCCGGCGGCACCGGTGGCCCGCTGCGGGCGATCGCGCTAGTGACCAAGTGAGCACGCGCTCGCGGCGGCTGCTCGTCCTCGCCGCGGTGGCGGTGCTGCTCATAGGAGCCCTGTCGATGATGGACAGCGTCGTGCGCTCGATGGTCTACCCGGCGCCGCCGATCCGCGTGCCCTCGCCGCCGCCGGCGCCGCTCGTCGAGGTGCCCCTGGAGGCGCGAGGGCACGCCGTCTCGGCTTGGTACCTGCCGCCGCCGAAGAGCGCGACGGGCGCCGAAGCGCAACCCGGCGGCGCCGTCGCGCCGGTCGTGCTCATGCTGCACGGCAACGGCGAGAACCTGGAGACGATGCGGCAGGCCGACCTGTTCGCCGACTTCGGCGCCTTGGGCGCCGGCGTGCTGGCGGTCGACTATCCGGGCTACGGCCGCAGCGAGGGCACGCCGTCGGAGGAAGCGAACATCGCCGCCGCCGAGGCCGGCTGGGAGTGGCTGAGCCGCAACGCCGCCGGACATCCGCGGATCGCCGCCGGCTGGTCGCTCGGCGCCGCGGTCGCCGCTCAGGTTGCCGCGCGTCACGGCGGCGAGGTCGCCGGCGTGATGCTCCTCTCCCCGTGGGACCGCCTCGTCGAAGTGGCGCGACTGCACTTCCCCGCCTGGCTTGTCGGCCCTCTTCTCCCCGAGCACTACGACTCCGTTGCCGCTGCGGCGCAGATCAAGGCGCCGGCGCTCGTCGTCCACGGCGACCGCGACACCATCATCCCCGTCGACCTCGGCCGCCGGCTCTACGAGGCGCTGCCGGAACCGAAGCGATGGGTCGAGGTGCGCGGCGCCGGCCACAACGACTTGCTGGCGCGCCGCGAGACGTGGGAGGCGATCACCGCCTTCCTCGCCGAGCGCGTTCGCTGATCGATCTCGCCCGCGGAGCGCGCGTCGCTTCCCAGGCGGGCGATTCAGCCCGCCGCGATCCGCCGGCGCGATGCCGGCTATCGGAGGGGAGGCCATGAACGAACGTGCGCCGTCGTCGCCGCCTGCGCGGCATCCATCGCTCCATCGCCAACGTGGAGCCGCGCTGAGCTGCGCGCTGCTCGGCATCGCTGCCGCCGCGCTCTTCGGCACGGTGGTTCGAGCGCAGGAGCTGGTCAGCACCGGACCCGAGCAGCTACTGAGCGCCACCGGCGACTTCCCAGCCATCGCCTTCGACGACTCCGCGCGTGGCGTCGTCGCTTGGACGCAACCGGCCGGCGGCATGACGCCATCGTCGATTCGCGCACGGCGACTCGACGGCGACACCTTCGGCGCGCCGTTCCAGGTCAACACCAGCAGCACCGGCGGTCCCCGCGATCCGCGCGTTGCCCTCGACTCGCAAGGTGGGTTCGTCGTCGTCTGGGCCGCCACCGAGGTGCGCGGCCAGCTGTTCCGCAACAGCGGCGTTCGACGCGGCAACGAGCTCGTGCTGAGCCCGCGCGGCGTCGGTGCGGCGCACCCCGAAGTTTCGATGACCGGCGACGGCCGGTTCGCGGTGGCCTGGGAGCAGTCGCACTGGAACCCGCAGAACGCCGTCCGCCTCGCCACCTTCACCTCCGGCGGCGCCCGCCTCGGCAAGGCGCGCGTCATGGCAGCCCGCGGCAGCGACGCCAACCTGGTGGGCGCGGTGAGCGCCAGCCCCGGCAGCGTCTCGGTGGGCTGGACCGAGTTCACGCCCTGCCCGTCGAACCCCATCGACCCGGTGAGCGCCGTCGCCGCCTTCCGCTGGAACATGACGGCGCTGCGCGAGGTCGACCGCCTCGCCAACGACAACCCCTGCGTCGACGGCCCGCAGGTGCTTGCCATGCCGAACAGCAACGAGCTCGGTCCGCTGGGCATCTTCGTCGGCCGCCGCTATTCGATCCAGCGCTTCTCGCCCACCGACGGCACCCGCGTCGGGCCGCGCACCAACGTCGCCGAGCTCCCGCCCTGCGACTGCGAGCGCGTGCGCGCGGTCGCCGGCGACGGCCGCGGCCGGTTCGTCTTCATCTGGGAACGGCAAGACGGCGGCGACTACGAGCTGTTTGCGGAGCTCTACGGTCGCGAAGGTCGCCTCCGCGTCGAGCGCTTCCCGGTGAGCGCCGCCTCGTCGACCGCCGAAGAGCACCCGGCCGCCGCTTTTACCAGCGACGGTACCCTGCTCGTCGTCTGGCGGCGCGAAGGCGAAGGCATCCTCATGCGCCGCTTCCACTTGGAGTGATCGTGGTCGCCACGCACGCGCCCGCGCTCGGCACGTCCGCGATTGGAAATTGCCGGCGGCTTGGCGCATGATGAATCCTCGTGAGGCTCCTCAAGGTCGCCGCCGGCGCCCTCAACCAGACGCCGCTCGCCTGGGACAGCAACCGCGACAACGTCCTCGGCGCGATCGCCGACGCCCGCTCGCAGGGCGTCGGCGTGCTCTGCCTGCCGGAGCTCTGCATCACCGGCTACGGCTGCGAGGACGCCTTCCTCTCGCCGGCGGTGGCCGACACCGCCTGGGAGGTGCTGCAGGAGATCGTGCCGCAGACGCGCGGCATCGTCGTCGCCGTCGGGCTGCCGGTGCTCTTCCGCAACGCCCTCTTCAACTGCGCCTGCCTGCTCGGCGACGGCAAGATCCTCGGCTTCGTCGCCAAGCAGAACCTGCCGGGCGACGGCCTCCACTACGAGCCGCGCTGGTTCAAGGCCTGGCCGCGCGGAGTGGTGGCGGAGCTCGAGCGCGACGGCGAGCGCTGGCCGCTGGGCGACCTCGTCTTCGACGTCGGCGGCGTCGGCATCGGCTTCGAGATCTGCGAGGACGCCTGGGTGGGCACCCGCCCCGGCGCCCAACTCGCTCGTAAGGGCATCGACCTGCTGCTCAACCCGTCGGCGAGCCACTTCGCCTTCGGGAAACGGGAGGTGCGCGAGCGCTTCGTCGTCGAGGGCTCGCGGGCCTTCGGCGTCAGCTACGTCTACACCAATCTTCTGGGCAACGAGGCGGGGCGCGCGATTTACGACGGCGGCGGGCTGGTGGCGACGGCGGGACGGCTGGTGGCGAACGGCCCGCGGCTCACCTTCGGCGACCGCCAGATCACCGCCGCCGTCGTCGACCTCGACTTCACGCGCATGAACCAGGCGCGGCTGTGGAGCTTCTCGCCCGAGCTCGAGGAGAAGCCGAAGCAGCGGGTGCGCGCGATGTTCCGCTTCCCGGATGCCGAGCCCGAGGACGGCGGCGAGCCGCCGGCGCAGCTCGGCGCGTGGGAGCACTCCTCGCGGCTCAAGGAGGAGGAGCTCACCCGCGCCATCGCCCTCGGTCTCTTCGACTACTTAAGGAAGAGCGCCGCGCGCGGCTTCGTCGTCTCGCTCTCCGGCGGCGCCGACTCGACGGCGGTGTCGTGCCTCGCGGCGCTGATGGTGCAGCTCGGCTGGGACGAGCTCGGGCGCGAGTCGTTCCTCGACCGCCTCGGCCTCGGCGCGCTCGACGCCCACACGCCGCGCGAGGCGGTGCGCGAGCTGCTCACCTGCGTCTACCAGGCGACGCGCAACAGCTCGCAGCAGAGCCGCGAAGCGGCGCGCGAGGTGGCGGAGGCGCTCGGCGCCCGCTTCTACGCGCTCGAGGTCGGCGATCTCGTGGAGGCGTACACGCGCATCGTGGAGGAGGCGGTGGGCCGCACGCTGGAGTGGGAGCGCGACGACCTGACGCTGCAGAACATCCAGGCGCGGGTGCGCGCGCCCGGCGTGTGGATGATCGCCAACCTGCAGCGCGGCCTGCTGCTCGCCACCAGCGACCGCTCGGAGGCGGCGGTGGGCTACGCGACGATGGACGGCGACACCGCGGGCGGGCTGGCGCCGATCGCCGGCATCGACAAGCCGTTCCTGCGCCAGTGGCTGCGCTGGCTCGAGACGGAAGGACCGACGGAGCTGCAGCCGATCCCGGCGCTGCGCGCGGTGACCTCGCAAGACCCGACGCCGGAGCTGCGCCCGCCCGGCGCGCGGCAGACCGCCGAAGCCGACCTCATGCCCTACGAGGTACTCGACGCCATCGAGCAGCTGGCGATCGGCGACAAGAAGTCACCGCTCGAGGTCTACCAGCTTCTACGGTCGCGGTTCGAGGAGTCCGGCAGCGAGCAGCTCGCCACTTGGGTGGAGCGCTTCTTCCGCCTCTTCGCGCGCCACCAGTGGAAGCGCGAGCGCTACGCCCCGTCGTTCCACGTCGACGACCTGAACCTCGACCCCAAGACCTGGTTCCGCTTCCCGATCCTCTCCGGCGGCTACGAGCGCGAGCTCGAGACGCTGCGCCGGGCAGTGTCCGTCGAGGCGGAGCAGCGCGCCGTGCGCGCCGAGGTCGAGCCGCACTAGCCGACCCAGTGCGTCTTTAGAAAGGACGGTAGATATGGAGTGCGGCGGCCCACCCAGCACGACGCAGCAGAACTACATCTTCGGCTACGGATCGCTCATCGAGGACGAATCGCGCATGAGGACGACTCCCTCGGCGCGCAATGCTTTTCCCGTCAAGGTCAAAGGCGTCCGCCGCGGGTGGTGGGCGAGGGGGGCCGCCAGCGGCCTGACGACCACTTTCCTGGGGGCGCTCGACGATCCCGCTGCCGAGTGCAACGGCGTCATCTATCCGGTCACCGCCCAGGAGATCGCGGCGACGGATCAGCGGGAGAACGCCGGCTACAAGCGATGCAAGATCGACCCGAACGAGATCACGATGAAAGACGGCAGGAACACGCCTCCGGATGGAGAGTTCTGGGCTTACATCAACCTGATCCCGCCCGACGAGGTCGGCGACAACCTGCCATCGCCGCAGTTCCCGATGGTCCAGTCTTACGTGGACATCTGCATCAACGGCTGCCTGGAGGTCGAAGGCAAGTACCCGACGGCGGCAGGCTTCACGCAGGATTTCATCGACCTGACCGATGAATGGAACCGGTACTGGGTCAACGATCGCCTCTATCCGCGGCGCCCGTTCATCTTCCAGCCCAGCGCCACGAACATCGATGCCGCCTTGAAGAGCGCCCCGAAGACCGCCGAGCTGTTCTACGAGGTCGAGCTGGAGCCGGCGACATGGGAGGACCGCACGCCGGTGCGGCCGCCCGCTGCCGCCGGCGCCGCCGTGCCGACTGCCAAGCGCGGCGTCGGTCCGCGCGTCTGGCGGTGCGGGGGCTAGGCCGATGCCGACGCATGCGATGCGTAGGCGCGCGCCGCGGGGCTTGCTCCACCGGAACGCGGATTGCACCTCGCTGCGGGTGAAGCCGCGGAGCGCCGGCGCTCCGCACTGTCCCGGAGGTGTCATGGAGCCGCCCATCCTGCAAGTCAGCTTTCGCGACGTTCCGCCGCCCCGCCAGCCCGAGCTCGAGGAGAAGGTCCGCCAGCGCGCGGAGAAGCTCGAGCGCTTCTGCGACCACATCATGAGCTGCCGCGTCGCCATCGAGCGGCCGCACCGCTCGGAGGCGTCGGGCAACCCTTACCGCGTGCGCATCGACGTCACCGTGCCGCCCGGCCACGAAGTGGTGGTGCGCAAGGAGCCCGGCGACAGCGACCCGCTCGCCGACGTGATCACCGTCGTCAACGGCGCTTTCGAGGCGGCCGAGCGCCAGCTCAAGGCGCTGTCGGAGAAGCAGCGCGGCGACGTGAAGACGCACGAGCAGCCGCTGGCGCTGGTGACGCGCCTCTTCCGCGACGCCGGCTACGGCTTCTTGAAGACCGTCGACGGCCGCGACGTCTATTTCCACCGCAACTCGGTGGTCGACGGCTGGGACCGCCTCGAGCTCGGCACCCAGGTGCGCTTCGAGGAGTCGATGGGCGACATGGGCCCGCAGGCGACGACCGTACAAGTGGTCGACAAGCCCGGCTCGACGGCGGCGAAGACCGACGAGAAGACGATCGAGGAGCCGCTTGCCTAGGCAGAGCGAGCGGCTGCCCGCATCCGCAAGCTCAGGGAGCCGGCGGCGCCGACAACTCCGATCGCGGCGGTGACAGCGCGAGTCTCCCGGCGTCGGGCAGAGTCGGCGAGGGCGCCGCCACCAGCGCCTGCTCGAGGTCGTCGATCAAGTCTTGCGGGTCCTCGATGCCGATCGAGAGACGCACTAGATCCTCAGGCGGCGCCAAGCGGCCGCGCAGCTCGGGCGGGATCGACGCGTGCGACATGCGGCAGGGGAGGCTCACCGACGAGCCGACGGCGCCGAAGCTCACGGCGATCGAGAAGAGGCGGAGCGATTCGATGAGCCGGCGCGAGCGCTCGGCGTCGCCGGTGGTGAAGCTGACGACGCAGCCCGGTCCGCGCGCCTGCCGCTCGTGGACGGCGCGCTGGCGCTCGTCGGCGAGAGTGGGGAAGTAGACGCGCTCGACCGCGGGGTGGCGCGCCAGGTGCTCGGCGACGCGCGCCGCCGTCGCGCACTGGCGCTCGACGCGCAGCGCCAGCGTCTTCAGGCCGCGCAACAGCAGCCAGCTGTCGAACGGGGCGAGGCCCGAGCCCTCGGCGTTCTGGTGGAAGGCGAGGCGATCGCGCAGCTCCTCGTCGCGCACGACCACGGCGCCGGCCATCACGTCACCGTGGCCGCCGATCGACTTCGTCGCCGAGTGCACGACGACGTCGGCGCCGAGCTCGAGCGGCCGTTGCAGCACCGGCGTGAGCAGCGAGTTGTCGACGGCGAGCAGCACGCCGCGCCGGCGGCACACCGCGGCCAGCGCCGCGACGTCGGCCACTCGCAGCAGCGGATTGGTGGGCGTCTCGGCGAGGAGCAGCCGCGTGCGCGGACCGATCGCCGACTCGACCGCGTCGGCGTCCGTCGCATCGACGTAGCGCACGGCAATCCCCTGCCGCGGCGCCACGCGCGACAGCAGCCGAACCGTGCCGCCGTAGAGGTCGTCGCCGGCGAGCACCTCGTCGCCGCACGAAACCAACCGCATCGTCGCCGCGAGCGCCGCCATGCCGCTGCCGAACGCCAGCCCGAAGCCGCCGCCTTCGAGGGCAGCGATCTGCTCCTCGAAGAGCGCGCGCGTCGGGTTCGCCGTGCGCGTGTAGTCGTACTCGCCGAACTCCGTCGCCGTCGGTTGGCGGAAGGTGGCGGTCTGGTAGATCGGCGGCGACGTCGCGCCGTATGGGTCGCGCGGGTCGCCGATGCGGACGCAGCGGGTCGAGAGATTCATGGCGGCCTCTCGGTTGGTCGCGGTCTCGTGGTCGTGCTCGGTCGTGCTGGGTGACGCTCTGGGCGCTTCGCGGCGAGCCCCACCGCCTCAAGCGGCGGCGAGGGCCTGCTCGAGATCGGCGATCAGGTCGTCGGGGCTCTCCAGCCCCACCGACAGCCGCACCAGGCCGTCGGTGATGCCGGTCTTCGCGCGCTGCTCGGCGGGGACGGCGGCGTGCGTCATCGACGCCGGGTGCGTCACCAGCGTCTCGGCGGCGCCGAGGTTCTCGGCCAGCGAGCAGAGGCGCAGCGCGTTCATCACCCGGATGCCGGCCTCGGTGCCGCCCTCGACCTCGAAGGCGAGGAGGGCGCCGCCGCTCTGCTGCTGGCGCACCGCCAGCTCGTACTGCGGGAACGACGGCAGCCCGGGGTAGTGGAGCGTGGTGACGCGCGGGTGCTGCTCGAGGAAGATCGCCACGGCGAGCGCGTTGCGCGAGTGGCGCTCCATGCGCAGCGGCAGCGTCTTGACGCCCTGCAGCGTCAGCCAGGCGTTCCACGGCGACTGGATGGTGCCGGTGGCGTTGCTGATGCCAGCCGAACTTCTCGTGCAGCGCCGCGTCGTTGGTGAGCAGCGCGCCGCCGACGGTGGCGTTGTGGCCGTCGATGAACTTGGTCGTCGACTGCAGCACCACGTCGGCACCGAGCAGCAGCGGCTGCTGGAGCGCCGGCGAGAGCAGGGTGTTGTCGACGACGACGACCGCGCCTGCCGCGTGGCCGAGGCGCGAGGCGGCGGCGATGTCGGTGAGCTTCAAGGTCGGGTTGGCGGGGGTCTCGAGGAAGAGCAGCTTGGCCGGCCGCGCGAGTGCGGCCTCGAGCGCCGCGAGATCGGCAGTGTCGACGAACTCCGCCTCGACGCCGAAGCGCGACAGCACCTGCTGGAAGAGCCGCACGGTGCCGCCGTAGGTGACGTCGGAGAGCACCGCGCGGTCGCCGGCGGAGAGGAGCGCCAGCGCCAGCACGGTGGTGGCGGCAAGGCCGGTCGAGTAGCAGGTGCCGTACGCCGCCCGCTCGAGCGCCGCGAGCCGCAGCTCCAGCGCGGTCACCGTCGGGTTGCCCGTGCGGCTGTAGGAGTACCCCTTGTTCTTGCCCACCGCCTCGCAGACGTAGGTGGTGGACTGGTAGACCGGGACCAGGATGGCGCCGGTCGTGGGGTCGGGGACGGCGCCGGCGTGGAGGGCTTGGGTCTCGAGCGCCGGCGCGGCCGGCTGGACGTCCTGCAGCGGGGCGAAGGTGGATGCCATGGCGAAGTCTCCTGTCGAAGCGTTGACGTGACTGAATCCGAAGGTGGCCTTGAAACGAAAAGCCCCGCGACCTCCGAGAGGTGCGGGGCTGGTTCGATTCGTTGGACGACGTTGACCTAGCCGGTCCGCACCTCGCGCGGGGCGCGCATCGCCATGGCCATCATGCCGGTGGTGGCGAAGCGGACGGCGTGGAAAGGGTTCGTGCGGTGCATCGTCGTGGGGCGGGACACTAGGCGCATTGCGGTTGCGCTGTCAAGTCTCGCGATCCGCTAGTGTCGCCATCGCATGTCGCGCGTCCTGACGCTGCTCACCGACTTCGGGCTCGCCGACTACTACGTTGGCGCGGTGAAGGGAACGGTGCTGCGCCTCGCGCCGGGGACGCAGCTCGTCGATTTGTCGCACGAGATCGAGCCGGGCGACGTCGAGGGCGCGGCCGACCTGCTCGCGGCCGCGGCGCCGACATTTCCTCCAGGGACGGTGCACCTCGCGGTGGTCGATCCCGGCGTCGGTAGCGACCGCCGTCTCCTCGTCGTCGAAGCCGGCGCGCACGTCCTCGTCGCTCCCGACAACGGATTGCTGACTCCGCAGCTGCGCGCCGGCGGCGTGGCATGGTCGGTGACGCGCCGCGATCTCTTTCTCGACGAGGCAAGCGGCGGCGCGAGCCCGCGCACCGGCGCCGACGTTCCACGGCCGCGACCGCTTCTCGCCCATCGCGGCGGCGCTGCTGCGCGGCGAGCGGCCGAGCTTGCTGGGCGAAGCGATCGACGACGCCGTGCGGCTGCCGCTCGCCGAGCCGAGGCGCGAGCACGACGCCGCAGGTTGGGTGCTCCACGGCCGTGTCATGCGCATCGATCGCTATGGCAACCTCGTCACCGACGTTCCCGCCGAGTGGGTACCCGTAGAAGCGCGGCGATCGAACGTCGAAGCGACGACGCCGCGCGCCCGCGTCTTCGTCGACGATCGCGAGGCCACGCGCTGGGTGACGCACTACGCCGAGCTGCCGCCCGGCGAGCCCGGCGTGCTCGTCGGCTCGCTCGGCACCCTCGAGCTGTCGCTGCGCGGCGAGAGCCTCGCCGCACGCTGGGCTATCCGCCGCGGCGCTTCCGTTCGCGTGGAGGTCCGGTAGAGGCCGCGCGGCGCCGGCGCGGCAGCTCTTCGCCCGGCCTTGAGCCGATAGATCTTCACCCAGCGGATGTCGTCGCCCAGCCGGGCGGCGACTTCGTACTTGCGCGCGAACCAGGGCTGCTCGACGATCGGCGTCAGCGAGAAGAAGGCGCCGTCGATGAGCAGCTCGCTCGGATGGCGGAGGAAGGCGCCGACGATGTCTTTCCTGCGGATGCGGCCGAGCACCTCGGGCGAGACGAGGCCCATGAGGTCGGTGATCGGCCGCTGCGCGTAGAAGCCGAGCGTCCCCACCTCGGCGGCGGCGATGCGCTCGCGCGGGTTGGTGTGCGCCGCGATCCAGTTGCCGGTCTCGCGGTAGAGGCGATAGCGGTCGTCGAACGGCTCCGGGTGCTGCGCCATGTGGATCGAGTTGCGTACCGGCATGACGAGCGCGGCCACGATGGCGAAGGCCGCCACCGCGGTGACGACGCGATCGCCGAGCGAGCGGTTCGCCGCGAACGAACGCACGACGGCACCGAGCACGTAGGCCACGCCGTAGACGACGGCGACGAGACCGGGCAGCGCGTACCAGGTGTAGAACGGCACGCCGAGCAGCGGATAGGCGAAGCTGACGGCGACGCCGTAGAGCGACAGCGTCTGGATGGCGAGCGGCGCGCGCCGGAACGCCAGCGCCTGACCGATCACGCCGGCCCCGATGAGCAGCGCCAGCAGCGGCCCGGCGTAGAAGGCGGCGACGTGCCGGTAGCCGGCCCCCCAGAACAGCCAGCCGCTCGGCCAGTTCCGGCTCGACCACGCCGCCTGCGCGCGCTTGGCCTCGAGCGTCCCCGGCAGCGGTTGGCCGAACCACCACCACGCGGCCGCCAAGCCGGCGAGCACCACGACGGCGACGACCACGCCATAGCCCCACGGGATGCGCCGCCGCCGCCACCAGAGCAGCAGCCCGAGCGCGCCGGCGGCGATCACCGCATCGGGACGGCTCCAGACGGCGAAGCCGGCGAACAGCCCGCCGAGCCACGGCCGGCGTTCGGCGACAGCCCCCGCGGCCGCGAGCAGCGCCAGCACGACGGCGGTCTCGCTGCCGTGGTGGAGCCAGATGTACGACGAGGTGACGACGAGCGTGCCGCCGAGCAACGCCTCGCCGCGGTGCTCGCGAGCCGTGACGGCGCCGAGCAGCGCCACGAGCAGCAGCCCGAGCACGGTCGTCGCCTCGCCCAGCCACGGCACCGGCAGCCGGGTGACGACCGCGAGCGCGCCGAGCAGCAGCGCGTAGCCCGGCGCCGTGGTGCCGAAGGCGCGCTCGCCGGGGTTGAACACCAGCCCGCGCCCCTCGGCGAAGTTCTGCGCGTAGCGGAAGGTGATGAAGAAGTCGTCCATCGCCTGCCCGCGGCGAGCGAAGCCGAGCAGCAGCACGAACGCGAGCCAGCCGGCGAGCACGACGAGCAGGACGACGAGCCGGCGACGGTCTCTCGGCGCGCGGCCCTCCGCGGCGACAACGCCGTCGCGTTCTGCGTCGCGCGCGTCGAGTGGCTCCGCCGCGTCCGCCATCGCGCCGTGCGCTCGCTCAGCCGCCGAGCAGCCGCTCGACGCGCGCCGCGTCCTCTGCCGTGTCGACGCCCGGCGCCCCGCTCTCCACCAGCAGCACGCGCAGGCGGATGCCGTTCTCGAGCGCGCGCAGCTGCTCGAGCGACTCGCTGCGCTCGAGCGGCGAGGGCGGCAGCGCCGCCAGCCGCAGCAGCGTGTCGCGCCGGTAGCCGTAGAGGCCGAGGTGGCGCAGCGGCGCGGCGCCGCCCGGATGCCGCGGGAAGGGGATCGGCGCGCGGCTGAAGTAGAGCGAGTAGCCGTCGCGGTCGAGCACCACCTTGACCGCGTGCGGATCGTCGAGCTCCGCCGGGCTCGCCAGCGTGGCGAGCGTCGCCATCTCCTCCTCGGGGTGGTCGAGGAGGTGCTGCGCCAGGCGCGAGACGGCGGCGGGGTCGACCATCGGCTCGTCCCCTTGTACGTTGACGACGGCGGCCGCGTCGGACCAGCCGCGCGCCGCCCAGGCGATGCGGTCGGTGCCGCTGGTGCAGCTCTCCGGCGTCATCTCGCAGTCGCCGCCGAAACCGCGCACCGCGGCGGCGATGCGCTCGTCGTCGGTGAGCACCACCACGCGCGAGACGCCGGCCGCCTGCGCCGAGCGCTCGTAGACGTGTTGCACCATCGGCTTGCCGGCGAGCAACAGCAGCGGCTTGCCGGGCAGCCGGATCGAGCCCCAGCGCGCCGGGATCGCGGCGACGACCTGCGCGCTCAATGGCGCCGGTTCGAGCACGAAGTCCGGCGCCAGCTCGAGCGCCTCGCGGGCGTCGCTCGGCGCGAACGGCTCGAGGGCGAGCCGCGCTTCCTCGGCGAAGTCGTGCGCCATCTCCTCGACCTCGTCGACCGTGCCCTCGCGCTCGACGACGTCGAGCACCTGGCCGGGCGAGACGCGCTCGAAGGCGCGGTCCTCGAGCACGTGCTGGACGAGCCGCCGCTCGCTCGGGCTCACCCGCGGCAGCAGCAGGATGAGCGGCAGCGTCAGCTTGCCCTCCTTCAGGTCGGAGAGCACGGGCTTGCCGAGCTCGGCCTCGGAGGAGGTGAAGTCGAGCAGGTCGTCGACGAGCTGGAAGCAGGTGCCGAGGCTCCTGCCGTAGCGCTGCAGCGCCCGCCGCGCCGTCTCCGGCGCCAGAGGCCGGGCCGCGCCGCCGGGATCAGGCAGGGCACCGAGCAGGCGGCGGAGAAGAGGTGCGCCGTCTTGCGCTCGACGATGCCGAAGTACTCGTCGACGGTGAGGTCGATCGAGCCCAGCCGCTGCAGCGACAGCAGCTCGCCTTCGACCATCTTCAAGGTGGCGTCGCACAGCTCGCGCACCACCTCGAGGTTGCCGTGCGAGAGCGCCATGCGCATGGCGTTGGTGTAGAGCCAGTCGCCGAGCAGCACGGTGAGGCTGTTGCCCCACAGCTCGTTGATCGTCGTCTGCCCGCGGCGCAGCGTCGCGTGGTCGATGACGTCGTCGTGGATGAGCGTCGCGGTGTGGATGTACTCGACGACGGCGGCGTAGGTGACCTCCTCGTCGCTGTCGTGGCCGAGGAGCCGCGCCGCCAGCAGCAGCAGCGCCGGCCGCATCCGCTTGCCGCCGCTGCGCGCCAGGTAGTCGCCGGTGTGCTGGATGAACGGCACGTCGCTGGCGAGGTGGGCGCGGAAGACTTCCTCGGTGGCGGCGAGCTTGTCGCCGATCATCGCCAGGAAGCGCTCGGGCGACGGCGCCGGCGCGCGGGGGCGGCGGTCGAGGAGGCGCGGCTGCGAGCTCGTGCCGCTCATGGCATCGGCTCGACCGGCGGGAAGGTGTCGACCTTGTCGAGCCGCCCGTCGCGGAAGCGATAGACCTTGCCGGCGCGGAAGTACCACCAGGCGGTCTCGAGGTGGTCGCCGATGCGGGTGCTGTCGACGCGGTCGGGCTTGCCGGTCTGGCGATAGGTGCGCCGCTCTTCGTCGGTGCGCAGCGAGGCGAGGAACTGGCGCAGCGTGTCGAGGAACTTGGTGTCCTCGAGCGCCACCGGCACCGCCACCGGGCTGCCCTGCAGCACGCGGCGGGTGATGTCGTTGCGCCAGAGCACCTCGAGGTCCTCGCCCTGCGGCGTCGCCACCGGCACCGCCACCACGAGCTCGAAGTGGTTGAAGCGGCGGTTCCACGGGAACTGCAGCCCGTACTCGCCCTGCGGCCGTCGTCTGCGCGCTGCCGGTCGCCACCTCGCGCTTCTGCGTGCCCCACGGGTAGACCGCGAAGCCGGTGCGCGAGGCCTCGAGCGTCACGCGCAGGTCGGGCAGCGGCCGTCCCTGGCCGTCGCGCACGGCGCCCTGCACGGTCACCATCTGGCCGGCGTACGGATACTTCGAGCGCCCGAACGCGGCGTTGGCGGCGCAGCTGGCGCAGCAGGAAGAACGACAGCGACACCACGGCGAGGGCCGTGTAGAGGCGCCGCTCTGCCGTCACTCTGGACCGCCGCGATCTGGCGGGCGATTATAGGCCGCGGCGAAGCGCTCGGCGTGCCCCGTAGTCGCGTGCTGCGCCGTCAGCGGGCTCGAGCCCGGCGCGCGCACGTCGTGGCGTCGAGATCGCCTCAGCCCCGCGTCGCCGTTCTCGCGCCGCCACTTGACGTTCGGCGGGCGCCTTGAACACCGAGGCGTCGGCGAGCGCGCGGCGGTCGCTGAAGCGGAAGGTGCGTGCGGTTGCCCTCGGCGTCGCGGTAGGTGAGCTCGCGCAGCACGCCGTCCTTGCCGACGAGGATGGCGGCGTCCTTGAGCACGTTGGCGCCCGGCCTGCTTCGGCACCAGCAGCACGCGCGTGGCGTTGCCCGCCGCCTGCGCGGTGCGCGGTGTAGCGCTGCGAGAGGTCGGCGACGTCGAGCAGCAGCAGGTCGAGGCCGGGCTGCGCGCGGTCGAGGTCGTAGACGTGGCCGGCGGGCTCGCCGGCGTTCCAGCTCCACAGCGTCTCGTCGCAGAGGAGGAAGCTCTTCGGGTAGGGCTGGTCGTAGTCCCAGCGCACGCACTTCGGCAGGTCGAGGGCGACGCGGCCGCACTCCTCCTCGCCGCGGTCGAAGCCGGTGGGCAGGTAGGTCTGCACGAAGCGCCAGAGCTGCGGTCCCGCCTTCTGCATGTGCTCGCGCGCTTGCGCGAGCTGTTGCCCAGGGGTCGTCGGCGGCCGCGCCGCGGCGGCGCTGCCGGCGCGCACGGCGAGGACGAGGAGGGCGAGCGTGGCGAGGAGGGCGAGCGGGTCGGCGCATCGGAGTCCTTTGAGGTCAGTGCTTGAAGTGCCGGCGGCCGGTGAGCAGCATGGCGAGCCCGTGCTCGTCGGCGGCGGCGATCACCTCGTCGTCGCGCTTGCTGCCGCCCGGCTGCGCCACCGCGGTGACGCCGGCCGTGGCGAGGACGTCGAGACCGTCCCTGAAGGGGAAGAACGCGTCGGAGGCCGCGACGCTTCCCCGCACGGGGAGCTGCGCCTTTTCGGCGGCGAGGCGGCAGGAGTCGACGCGGCTCATCTGGCCGGCGCCGATGCCCACCGTCTGGTGCTCGTTGGCGAGCACGATGGCGTTGGACTTGACGTGGCGCACGACCTTCCAGGCGAGCTCGAGGGCGGCGCGCTCGGCGGCGGTGGGCTGGCGCTTGGTCGGGCAGGTCCAGGTCGCGGGGTCCTCGGGCGCGTCGTCGGGCTCCTGGGCGAGGTAGCCGCCGTCGACGGCGCGCAGCTCGACGGTGCCTTGGCGGTAAGCGTGGCGCGGGCAGATCGAGCACGCGCAGGTCCTTCTTGGCGGCGAGGCGCTCGGCGGCGTCGGCGGCGTAGCCGGGCGCCACCAGGACCTCGACGAAGAGCTTGCTCATCGCCTCGACGAAGGCGAGGTCGGCCTCGCCGTTGGTGGCGATGATGGAGCCGAAGGCGGAGACCGGGTCGCAGGCGAGGGCGCGCTCGTAGGCCTCGACGAGGGTGGCGCCGACGCCGACGCCGCAGGGGTTGTTGTGCTTGACGATGACGACGGCCGGCTGCTCGAAGAGCCAGACGAGGCGGCGGGCGGCGTCGGCGTCGAGAACGTTGTTCCAGGAGAGCTGCTTGCCTTGGAGCTGGCGCATGCCGCCGAGGAGGCCGGGGGCGTCGTCGAGGCGGTAGACGGCGGCGGCCTGGTGGGGGTTTTCGCCGTAGCGGGGGAGGAGCTCGCGGGTGAGGGAGACGGCGAGGCGGGGAGGAAACGTGGTGTCCGCTTCGGCCGCGTCGGACGGCGCGTCGGCGGTCGCGGCGATCGCAGGCGAAGGTTGCGCGTCGTTGACTCGCTCGCCGAGCCATTGCGCGATCGCTGCGTCGTAGGACTGCGTGTGTGCAAATGCCTTCGCGGCGAGCTCGCGGCGCAAGGTCTCGGGCGCCACGCCGCCGCCTTGCTGGAGCGCGGCGAGGACTCGCGGGTAGTCGTGCGGATCGACGACGACGACGACGCCGGCGTGGTTTTTCGCCGCGGCGCGCACCATCGTCGGGCCGCCGACGTCGATCTGTTCGACGCCCGCGGCGAGGGTGGTCGCCGGGTCTTTCACCGTCTCGCGGAACGGGTAGAGGTTGACGGCGACGACGTCGATGCGCGTGATGCCGAGCGTGTCGAGCGCCGCGAGGTGCGCCGCCTTGCCGCGGTCGGCGAGGATGCCGCCGTGCACCTTGGGATGGAGGGTCTTCACGCGTCCGTCGAGGATCTCGGGGAAGCCGGTCACTTCCGAGACGGTCGTCACCGGCAGCCGCGCCTCCGCCAGCGCCTTCGCGGTGCCGCCCGTGGAGACGATCTCGATGCCGAGCGCGACGAGGCCGCGGGCGAAGTCGAGAAGCCCAGTCTTGTCCGACACCGAAAGCAGCGCGCGGCGGGCAGGCAGCATCGACAGTCCTCCGTAAAAGCGGCGCAGTGTAACAGCGGGGGTCGGAGGGGATCGGAGCGCGAATGCGGGCATTGGGGAGCGGACCGGTGCGGGCGCCGCTCGGGGGCCGCCGCGACGGGACCGGCGCGCCTTCACGTGAGGGCGGAACGGGAGCGGCGCGCCTCCGCTCTCCAGCCGCCGGCACGACCGCAGACCTCACAACCAGCCACGAAGCGGCCTCCGAGAGGTCCCGTAGCGGCGGCCCCCGAGCGGCACCCGCACCGGCCCGCGCGAACGTCGCGCAGACAGCTAATGTGTCGAAACTTCGCGCCGCGCCTCGCACCGATGGTGGAGAAGCGTGCGCACTGGCCTTTCGGGCGACAGTTACTTGCCGCCGGACTGAGGGAGCAGCAGGATCTGGCCCGCAGTTGCCGAGCCCGCGTCGGTGAGGAGTGACGGGCGCGGGTCGCCGCCGCCGCCGGCAATCCAGATGTAGCGGAAGACGCGGGCGAGGTCGGAGATGGCGTGGCTGTAGGAGACGGCCGCGACGCCGAAAGCCGTGGAGCGGTCGTCGAAGCCGCGGGCGCCGGGGGCGAAGTCGATGCGGCGGTATTCGTCGCCGACTCGGGGGTAGAAGCCGCGGCCGCGCTGGAGGGCGCGCAGGGTCAGCAGGCGGACGTCGCGCTCGGTGGTCACCGACGGCTCGCCGAGGTAGTAGACGGGGGCAAAGCGCGGGCGGGCGCTGTCGGCGTAGCGGAGCCAGTCGGTGAAGTAGCGCGCTTCGTCGGGGTCGTCGCCGGCCGCGTTGAGCGGGTTGTTGGCGTCGCCGACCCAGTGCGCAACGCGACCGAGGCGGTAGACGATCTCGTCGAAGTTGGCCGGCTGGCGCAAGGCTGCGACAGCACCGGCGACTTCTTCGGCGAGGACGGCGTCGAGCGCGCCGCGGTCGAGGTTGCGGTAGTGACGCTCGACGGCGCTCTCCTGGAAGGGGGCGAGCACGCCTTCGCGATAGCGGTCGGAGCGTCGCTCGATCTGTCGCGCGAGGTCGGGCGGCGCGAGCCGCGCCGCCGTGCGTGCGATCGACACCTGCGTCGATGGAGACCAGGCGGCGAGCGGCGTCGGCAACAGTGCGAAGGCGAAGCTCAGCGCGGCGACCGCGACCGCTCTCGAGAGGAGAGGCTGGCGAGGCATTGTGATAATTGTAACAGTACGAGCCAGCGCAGCCGCGCGCGCCTTGCTGCTCGACGCGAGGATGCGGCGTTCTGCTCGCCGCCTCGTGCGCTCGCGCCTGCGGGATCGCCTCGAGCGCTGGCGGCGGATCTGCGGTGCTGCTACGCCGCTGCCGGCTCGGGCCGCACGATCTTCGCGACCGCGAGGCCGGCGAAGAAGAAGCCGGCGACTTGGTCGACGAGCTGCGCCAGCACGTAGGTGGTGGGGAAGCCGTACCAGTTCCAGTAGCTCGCCTCGATCGACAGCCACGCGGCGAGGCCGAAAGCGGTGACGAGAGCGAGCCGGCGGCCGAAGGTGCGGGCGTGCGCGGCGGCCCAGGCGGCGAGGGCGACGGCGAGGATGTTGGTGAGCAGCTCGGTGGCGAGCAGCTTCGGTCCCAACGTTGCGCCGCCGCGCGGGTGATAGACGAGCAGCCCGCTGGGACCAGCGGCGTAGCGGCGCATCCACTCCTCCTGCGCCTTCTCGTCGCCGCTCGCCAGCTGGTCCATGCCGGGGAACATGTAGAGGCCGTCGTCGGGCACGTTGGCGCGCAACGCCTCGATGACCGGCGCCTCGGTTGTCGACGGTATCGACTTGAATCCGGCCTCGCCCAGCGGCGTCGCCATGTGCGATATCGCTCCCCACACGAACATCAGCAGACCTCCCACCAGCGCCGCCAGGACGATCCTCTTCATGACAGCCCTCCAGTTCGACGTGACCGCGTTCGCCGTGACGGATCGACCCTAGCGCGAAGGGCGGCGGCGCGCTTCTCGTTTCTTGCGGACGCGCGAGGCGATGGCGCGTAGAGTGGGCGTCGTGTTCGCGAACGAAACGGCGGAGCAACTAGACGTCACCGGCACGCTCTGCCCGGTGCCGGTCTTGCGCGCTGCCCGCCGTGTGCGACGGCTGCCCGCTGGCGCACTACTCGAGGTCGTCGGCGACGATCCGCTGATGCGCCTCGACCTCGCGGCTTGGTGCGCGCGCGAAGGTCACGAGGTCGTCGCGATGGTGGAAGAGGGGCCGCGCATCCGCTGCCTGCTGCGCGTAGCAGCTGCGGTGCGCTGAGCGTCGCGAACACCTTGTCGCCAGAGCCCTCGGGGTGCGTCGGATCGAAGTAGCTTTGCGTCTCGGCCCAGATGACCCGCAGCGACCCGGGCGGCTAAGTCTAGCGCGCACCCTGTCCTGTGAGCGCGGGACCAACGAAGGACTCCGCGACGCGCCCCTGCTCCTAGCATAGGCCAGTTACCCGGCCCCTCTAACTCAACCCACGCTCGACCAGCGCATCCTCTGCCTCGGACGCCATGATGCCACTGCCGAACATACTCCTGACGCTGTCACCCCAGACCGTTAAGTCGTTCTTCATAGCCTTGAGGAGCTCATCGCCGAATGGCAGCACCTCTAATGAACGGCGGAGTGGTTCCTCCTCCGTGCACAAAGAGACAGCGCGCTGGAGAAATACGTCGATACACGCACCAACGTTGGCCACACTCTTGTGCTCTTGAATGATCCAATCGAGAGCCGCCTGCGTGGACACGACATCTTTTGGAGGCGGAATCTGACGTCGACGATAGAACTTTGCCATAAAATAGCCTTTGTCCCAGGCGCATTGCAGCAGAAACAAGAGAGCTTCCTTCACCCGCACTCTTCGTCCGTACGCCGCCTGAACCTCTTCGTCATTTTTGATTTTCTTGCTTGTCATGAACTTCTCGACGTAGCTGTGGGCGAATGCGTTCTTGAAGAGATTGAGGCCCTCGGGCACAAGACGGATCTGATCCTCGAGAGAGCCTGCGGCTTCCAGCGCGTGCTCAAATGTCGCGAGGAACCCGAGGACCTCTTTTCGGCTATCCTCCTCGGCCTGACGCAAGGCCAGCATTCTTTCCGCGTCTCGTCTCGCTTAACTCGCAGTTTGCTCAGTCGCTCGCGGCTCGCTGGTGGCGTCGACCGTGACGACCTTTGCAACTACATCCGCCAATCGGTCAAGGTGAGATTCGAGCGGTGACGTGAGTGCATCGAGCCAGTGGGTGGTGCTCAGGGCATATTCCATAGCCTTCGAAGGAAGGACTCTCTCAATACGAAACGGTATGATTACCTTATGTTTGCTGAGGGCTCGTTCAACCTCTCGTCTGACTTGAGGAGAGTCGTTTGCTTCAGCAGAAAAGATGAGCACGAGCACGCGGCAGGTGCCAATCGCATCTACGATCGCTTCGCCATACTCCGTTCCGGGTGGTACGTCCCTCGGCGCAATCCAGCACCGGATCCGTTGGCTCTCAAGTCTTGCTGTAGCTGCGTCGGCAACCGCTTTGTCGTGTGAGGAGTAGCTAATGAATACCTCGTGCATGTATTCGCGTCTCCCTCTCTCATCTAGGCTATTAGATCGTGGATAGGCGAGTAGCGCCCGACGGCGTATGTGTTTAGCGGCACCGAGTTGCGGCACGCCGCCGGACGGAACCCCCAGAATGCACTCGGCTACATGTCGCCCACCCAAAAGTGCGGATTCACGTGCGCTTCAAGGCTGGTCTCAATTCCGTCGCCGTCAAGACACCGGCTCACTTTGCGGTCTTTCGGCTCGCCCCGCTCGTCCAACCCGAAACGGACCCCTCGTAGCCGCGCACGCTGTGGCGCGCGTACACGTTGTGCAGGTCGAGGAGCTGAGAGGCGGCCGCCGCGCAAGTCCCAGGCGCGGGTCGAGGCTATGGTACCCGGGGACCTCTCGCCGCGGATGGGGGCCGAGCACGGCTCGACGCCCTTTGCGCACGACGCGCGCTGAGACCGCGGTCGTCGGCCCGCAGGTGTGGTAGAGCCGCACGGCGCTGAGCGAAAGAGTGATGCTGCAGCTGCGCCAGCCGCCTTGAGTGCGTGGAAGCGGAAACTCGGCCGCGCGTCGTATCGCTTACGAGGACCTCGACCCTGGCTCGCCGCGCGCCAGCGCCAGTCGACGAGCGACCCGGACTCGGCATCGTGACTGCTGGCCCGCGCGGCCCGAAGCCGACCGCCTCTAACCATTGATTCGATGGTGCCCAGGGGCGGAATTGAACCACCGACACCACGATTTTCAGTTATTCAAGGCTGTCCTGTTCGAGCCTGCGGCTGTTCGCAGAACATTCTCTGTTTGCCGCACTTAGACTGATTCACCACCTCCGCTCGTCCTCCCCAATCTGCTAGAATCTGGCCCAGCGTGACTGCTGGGTGACTGCTGGCGGGGCTAGGAGGACACATGCGGACGAAGCTCACAAAGTCCATCATAGACCGCCTGAAGGCGCCGGAGGGCCGGCCGGCCTTCTTGTGGAGCGCCGATGTCCCGGGCTTTGCCGTCAAGGCGACCCCTAGCGGCCACAAGGTCTTCTTCTTCGAGTACCGACCCAAACACCTCGAGCGCAAGCGCAAGCGGCCGCCGGTGCGGCTCACGATCGGCGAGTACGGGAAGGACGTCACTCTCGCCCAAGCCGAGCGCGTCGCCGGCGAGTACCGCGTGCAGGTGCGAGCCGGGCTCGACCCACGGCAGGATCTTCGTCGTCACCTCGCCGTGCAGCGCGCGCAGGTTGCGGATGGCGTCCGTACCGTCGCGGTGCTCTCCGACCTCTTCCTCGAGCGCCTCCCCACGCGCAAGCTCGCTAAGCGCAAGCGCGGGCCCAGCCAGTCCACCACTTCCGGGTACGAGCAGTTGATCCGCCTCCACATCAAGCCGCGCATGGGGCACCTCGTCGCCGGCGAGGCTACCCGCGCCGACATCGAGGCCTTCCACCTCGGCATGAGGGATCTCCCGTACCAGGCCAACCGCGCGCTCACCGTGCTGCGGCAGATGTTCCTCCTTGCCGAGGACCTGGGCTGGCGGCCGCTCAACTCGAACCCGTGCACCGGGATTGTCAAGTACGCCGAAGAACCGCGGGGCGCGCGGCGTGAGGTCATGCTGCGGCCCGAGCAGATCGATCGCTTCTTCGCTGCGATCGCTTCGGCGAAGTCGTCGTGGCGCGACAAGGTCGGACAGGAGCGAACGCACGATCCCTTCGCCGTCTTCGCCATCGAGCTCGACTTTTGGCTGGGCTGGCGCCTGCGTAGCGAACTGCTGCCGCTGCGGTGGGACGACCTCGACCTCGATGCGGGTAGCGCGCTGCTGCGGGGCACGAAGACGCAGGACGTCGAGTACCGTGCACTGCCGGATGAGGCGGTGCGGATCTTCCGGATGATCCCGCGTATCGGGGGCAACCCGCACGTGTTCCCTGGTCGAGAAGCCGGAACGCACCTCACCACCGTGCGAAAGGTGTGGGTGTGGATCCGCGATCAGGCGAGCCTCGGTGACCTGCCCGACCTTGGAGCGCTCCGGCCTCACGACCTGCGGCACAACGCGGTCTCCTGGCACCTCTCCGACGGAGCGTCGTTGGAGATCGCCGGCAAGCTCGTCGGCCACAAGAGCCGACAGGCCACGCAGGTCTACGCCCACTTCATCCCCGATCACCTGCGGCAAGCGGCAAACCGCCGCGCCGAGGCGATGCAGCGGGCGCGAGCTTCGGTGGGCGAGTCGGCCTCCTAACGAGCTGCGGTTGCGCCGCTCGCAGCAACGCGCCTGAAGACGCGCTTGAAGCTCGCAGTCCCACGACTTCCTCGCCGTCCGCCGCTACACCACTCGTCCGGGTTCCTGCGGCCGGAGTGCCTCCCCTTCGAGCGCGCGGAGCCCCTTCTCCTCACGGAGTCCATTGATGACCTCGTTGACCGCGGAGCGCACCGAGTCGCGGAACATCATCGCGGTGTCGAGGCGGTAGTAGCTGTTGGGGTTGAAGAAGGCCGCGTAGAGACGGCCGACGTACGGGACCGAAAGAACCCATTCCTCGTCTCCCAGGAGTCCGCGGTCGACCAAGAACCCGAGTACGAGCAAGACAACGGGCATCCCGACTACAGGCAGCAGCATGGGTACGAGTACGCCGCCGCAGCCACCTCCCAACTTCTGCATGATCGCTCCAAACACCACTCCCACCACCGCCAGCCCCAAGAAGGCTCCTACGACGATTCCCAGGACCAGGAGTATTCCGAAGCGGGCTGGGATCCTCGCCAGCCACCACGAGAAGAAGTGGCCGTTCCCGTACGGCGCGGAGCAGATGTCGAAGGCGACACGACGCCGGGAGACCCGCAGGTACTCACGCTGCGCCGAGGCGATGCCGGCCTCCTTGAAGAGGACCCGCGACACCTCTAAGTCGGGCAGATTGCGTCGAGCGACCGCGGCTTCCACGGCGCGGTAGAAGTCTTGAGTGGATGTTGAGAAGTCTTCAAACAACGCATGCCATCTCGACAAAACTCCCTCAGACCTGATCTCCATACTCAGCCCCTTTCCACACTGGATCTCGCGTCAGGCGGTAGGAAACCCCAACAGCACGCCAAGCACGTGCACTGCCGCATGGAAGCTAGCAAGACTCACCTGCGCCCCGAAACCCAACCGGGCAACGCGGTCCGCCCGGCGATCGTCGCACGGAACTCTACCCGCGGCATTAACTCACCCCACTCGATCCCATCGAGCGTGGGGTACACGTCCTCCACGAGCACTTCCTGCAGCTTCTTCTCAATCGCATCGACCTCGCCGGTCCGCGGAAGTGTATAGCGGAACGGCCAATACGCTACACCAATCACCACCTTGTCACCCTCAATTTCGAGCCTCGATAGCTCAGCCGAGTGCAGGCCGACACCTTGCAACCTACTCTCCCGACCGGTGTCCCTGTCCCAGACCTGGAGCTGATCACATAACACAAGCAAACTTGAAATCGGAGCATCATCAAATCGCAACTGTGGCTTCTTAAGACCTCCTACTTGCTGAGTCCGCTGCCTAAAATTATGTACCGCCGCCGCGCGCGCCGCCGCGTTGATCGCTCTCGCTTGAACACTCTGGGAGACTGCTCGAGCAATGCTCACAGCAGACAAAAGACCATGGTCGACGGTATCAGCACGACAAACATTCCAAAGATCTTTGCACCACAGCGCCTCCGCATTAGAAGCACCCTCCTCTCTGCATAGCGCCTCCACGGTCTCGGAAAAGCGCGCATCGCACTTGAAGCTGATGCCCCGCACCTCAACCTCGCCCTTTCTTCCTGCCTTCGTGTAACCGACTACTTCCCCGGCCTCATAAACCGCTACCGCTTTCAGGAGGGTCTCCCAGAGATCGCCAGCCCGCTGTCCGAGGAGGCCGATATCGTGGAACAGCCCGGCCACGAACCAAGCGAAGTTGACCTCCCGCCATGCCTGCTCACGATCGCTCCACTTGCCTCGTCCAAGAACTGCGTCAAGCACTTCATCTCGCCTTCCAATAGCTCCATTCAATATGAAATAGCCAAGCAAAAAGACATTTACGACATGTCGCAGATGACCCCACCCTGAGGGTTGCGCGCCCACATTTAGGACTTCAAGATCGGCAATCCCGCGAAAAAACCTGGCCACGGGAGCACCCCACCCCATTTGCGCACCGATCTGACCAACGTACACACCTACCTGCTGAATCCTGTCCAACTCAACTGATGTTTCCCCATACTGCTTCACTATCAACGCAATTTCTTTACGCCATGGACAGGTCGGCTCACTTTCTACCAAGTCCAAAACGCGCTTCAACAGCGCACGACTCGGCAAATTCGCCTGACGCTTCCGTCTCAGTCGCTCAACATGCCACCTCAGCACGTCGGGCATAACGCCCTTCTCCCAGATGTCGTCCAGCCACTCAAGTGTGTCGCCATGCTCCTCGAACAACTCCGCGCTGTACCAAGTGAAGGCGACGATCTGAGCCCTCGTGTCGTTGTGAGTAACGCGAACTGCTTCCACAATATCCCTCAATCCGAACTCTCCCCGACCCGCTCTAGAAGTTTCTCGCTCACCAGCCGGGAGAAAATAGGCATCCGTTACGATGAGGTCATATGAGGAATCCGCAAGACGGGCGAGCGCCTCCTCAATGCTAACGGCCCGGTCAACAGTCGCCTTGTCGGCCTCCATCGCCGCAACATAGTGCGCGATCTCCTCCTCCGGAGCGTGCTCCACATACAGGATTCGAAACTCAGACATCACGCACCTCGCCTGTCGTCGGAAATGCCAATTGCAACTCGAGCTCAACTGCTCCCGAATACTCAAAGCCGTCGGGGGCCGGCGGCATTACCGCGCGACCTCGGAATTGCGCTGAGACCCCGAATAGCCTCCTGTCAAAGCGCCCAAAGGCTGTCAGTCCAGGGCCAGTCTCCATGCTTCTTTCAAGCTCTTCAGGGCTTGCTAGGTTTGAGTATACGAGGACACGGCAACATCGCAGATTCAGGCGGCTCCACGTCACCTCGACTGAAACACATAGTCGCGGTTCTGGCGCGAAAGCCAGGTCCGGCTTTGGATCTACCAGATAATTCTCCAGCAGATCTATGACGTCCTGTTCACTAACGGCGAGCACCTGGACGTCCGCCGGGCTACCAAACACTTCGGTCGGCCACCGACCTGGAGCTCGCTCTTCCACGCTCTTCTTGACATGCCGCAGGACTGCCTTCAAATCGATGACCATTGATCTCAGCGCCCGGAAAAGGGGACTTACCTTTTGGGTGGGAAACTGAGAGCTGACAGTCCGCGCAAGTTGTCGAAACTCCTCGGCGGCCACCGAGGCCCCTCCCTCGATGGCCTTCGAAATCCGTTCAAGGAATAGTATGTGATACGCGAGCAACTCTAGGGCGCTTCTGCTCGTAGTACTGGAGCGAGAACTGAATACGGTGGGGAACTGCTCGGCAACCGCCCTAAGGCTGTGCGCGAACTCTCGAATCTGTTCGACCAGGTGGTGGCGCCCCACAACACCCGGTTCAACGCCCCTTCCCACCCGCTCAAGTTGTAAGGGCAACAAATCTAGGTGGCCGTGTCTTCGCGCTCTGACTGTGTGATCTAGAACAAGAAGCAAGCGACTGAGAAACGTCGACGGAACGCTTGCGGTTCGAAATACGTCGACCATGGCGTGACCAATGGATCCTGCCGCCTCAGCCGAGGCAAACACGATATCGGCCTGCCGCCGGAGCCGTCCCAAAACTTCCTCTCCGCGCGTCCGCTCGCCATCAGGCGATCTACCGAACAATTGCAGGTAGTGAACGAAGACCGCCAAGCCAAAGAACAGGTTGCTCCGCCTGCTGCTGTCCGGGTCGTTCTCTTCGTTGAAGCTAGCAAGCCGCCCAACAGCTCCACGCACAAACGCATCCAGCTCCTCATAGTCCCTTTCGGCCATGACACGCCCAAGCTCGGGCAGGAGCCGGCGCGCGATCAAGCTGCCACGCTCAACCTCCCTACTTAACATCGCCAAAAATGACGCTGTCTGATGCTGACTCGCAATCTTCCGCCAATTCCTAATCAGTAACCTTCCCATTTCAACGAGAGCCAAAACAGAGTTGTCGTCGTCGTCGCCAGTACGGGCGTTCAGAAACTGCGCATAGATCACAAGGAGCTTCGAGACTGGATACCCCTGACGCAGGAACAAGCTATAATGCAACAACGCTAATTCCACGGTCTTCACTCGCAGATCGAGGAGCTCCATGCTGCTGGCTAACGGCCTTTGATGCTCTGAGCGAAAGGCGGGCGTCTCGGTAGATCGGCGTCTCAGCTCTCGTTCTCTCGACTGCAACTCATCGCCAACCAAATGATCTCTTCCAAGTCGCAGTCGGGCCTCTCTAAGGGCAACTAGTTCCCTACAGTCTTCACAGTCATACCGCGACGCGACTGGAAGGTCGAGATCGACCCAGTAATCGAAGTCAAAGTCCAGGCTCAATTCATGGCGAGCTCGATTCTCCCTCCTAGCGTCTCCGAAGAGGCTCATTCGCCTTACACCGCCAGTGAACGTCCGTCTCGCGAATCCTTGCCGATCGAGTACTGCGAAAACGCCGACGAACTCGACCGGGCTCACAGGCAACCCGTGCTTCTGAGCCGCCTTTCTAGCGCTTCTAACCATCGCCCGCATCAGCGTATCTACAGTCCGCCCCGACGCGATCGTGTCATCCAAGATAAGGTATCGCAGCCCGCTCCCCCGAGCCGTCGCGAGCTGCGCGGCTCGCGCCCCAATGTCTCTATCAACCTTCCTCGGCAGCAGGTAGTATGGCCGCGCACTTAGCTCTTTTGTTGCGAGGCAAAAGCTCGCAGGTATCTCCTTCCCCGATAGGAGTCTTAATGCTGTTTGCAGTCGCGGTAACAGGGCGCCAATATGGGAGTGCAGGGGAAGAAGTATTTCGTCGATCTTCCAGTCCGCGCACACCTGCACTAGGCGATGAGCTAGGCTTCCCGCGAGTCGGTCGATTTCGAACAACCGACCAAAGGAGATCGTGTAACGAAAATGGTGACCGCCATATACCCAGTGGCCCGCTCGTAACGTGTCATTGTCCTCCAGTAGCGTCAGGCGCTCGATGTTTTCGCGAACTTCCGCTGACTCCCTCAGCCTCTTTCGAGAAAGGGCGTCATAGTCAAATTCGTATAACGAGAATGGCTCCACGAAAACGAGATTAGACTCGTCCTCACTGGCCTCCACCACCGCGCCCGGAAGTGACCGAGCTACACTCGTTTCCCACAGGTGAAAGTGGGGAATCTCCCCAGCCTCTGGCGGCTGTTCCCAAAAGAGGGCACGTCCGGAGTCGCCGTCGCCATCATCAGGCTGCCTCTCATCGCCGCTTTCGATCCGTAATTTCAGTAGGTTCACGACGCCAAGAGTTACAAAGTGCCGCTCCGCTAGTACATCAAGAACGCCTTTCAGAGTCTCGCCTGTCGATATCACATCACTGAGCACGATCGCATGTTGAGGCCACTCTCCCGCCCGAAGCAGCTGCTCATCGTCAATTCGCCAGTAGTGACCGAGTGACACTCCCTCCGCCCCGACTCCAGCGATGCGTGACGCTAGACGTCTGCCGAGTAATTCTACGGGGCCAGTGACCCCGACCAGGCTGACAGCTTGCACGTTAGGTGGCACGAGCTCGTTCACGGCCCCGATAAGCCAGTCGACGATCTGGTCGGCCACCTGCTCGTCCTGAAGCAGCGGGGTAAGTTGGAAGAACGTCCCAGTGAACTCATCCGCCGAAATCAACCGATACAGCTTGCCATCCTGGCGGATAGCGCCAGCCTCACGGAGAAGCTGTGGAAACCGCTGTGCAACCACTCGGGATCGAGCCTCATGAAAGTCGCCGCGAGATATCCTGGACCGCCATCCGGCTGACGTCGCTCCGCCGTTGACAGAGGGCGCCTCCCCGGGCGCGGGATCGCCCATGTTCTCAAAGAGCATGGCATTCGCCGCAAGGTACGAAAGCAGTGCCTGCGCGTCAGTGGCTGGCGCCCCGTTACCTCCGTCGAGCAAGTCATCTACTGTAAGAGGCTTTGTAGAATCCAAGAGACGAGTCAACAAAGCGTCGAATGGGTAGTGCGCAAGACCAAACCACCATATGTGGCCAACTAGGTCCATCACCGGGAAAACCCGATGATAGGAGGCTAGCTCGCTTAGAAAGTGTCGATCAGCAACGTCCTGAGCTGTCCACGGATCTTGGAGCTCTCGCTGCCGCAACGTCGTTGCCGCTCCGGCGTCTAGGTTGATGCCGATGCAGCATTTTGCGTGAAGGATTCTTTCTTGGGTCGCGAGCAAACCATTGAAGTCCTTTTCGCCCCAGTCACGACGACTGAAGTCGTAGGCAATTACCGCCTGTTGCGGCTCCTCGGCGAGTAGATTTCCTAGGCTGCTCAGCTGTCGTTTATCGCGGTCGCTGATTGGCGCATCGGGACGGCTCGCCTCCCGCAAGTAGACCCCTGTCACCACAATTTGGATCGGCCGGCCCGACGGTTTACTCTCGGCTTCTCCTTCGCGCGGAGCCCTCCGGCCTCCTCGTTCTGCCGTGATGGGCAGAAGCACTTGCATCTGCGTACCCAGCGGATGGATTGAATCCCGGGCGCTATCCGGCGCGACTCCGAGTGGCCCCTCCCAGGCCACCAGTCGCCTTTGAAGATCTGCGCCGCCGTAAAACAACTCCCTGCCACCAGTCCGGAGACGAAGTGCTCCCCCGTATTTCGCCACGCTGTTGAGGATTCGGTTTAGAGCATGAGCTCCGCCCAACCGTTCCTCTCGTGGCTTCCGCGACCCCAAGGGATGAAACGCAAAGGCCACACATTCGTCGACCGTCACGGCCGCAGGCAGACCGACTCTACGCCGCTCATTACCAAGCGCATCGCGAATGGTATTGGCGAGCCCTACTCCATGGTCACCTACACAGATTTCCAGCATGCCCAATGGACTAGCGTGAAGCGCGTGCCTCATCCTCTCTGGATAACTATTCTGCAATTTCGCGATTGTTTCTGGATAAAGCACGCGCATCGCCGCCGCCCCCATCATCGTCGGCGCTCGTTGGTCATCGGCCGCCGCGCTTCGCGCGGAGTGCTGCAGAATATTCTCCACTAAATGATAGCCAAAGACTCGCGCGAACTCTCCATCCGCAAAGAGTGGAGCTGATTGCACGTCGGGCGGTAAAGCCTCACTCCACTCCCGTATGATCTTGCTTGTCCCGAATTGTAGTAGGTCGCCACCATCTCGGATAGGCATTAGAGGAAGGACTCGACTACCCTTTGTGCCCGCACCCGAATAGTACATTAGTACACCGCGTAGCTTTCCGGTTAAACCGTCGACCACACTTCGGCCGCCGGCGCCAACGTCGAGTAGCGAGTCAAAGAGGCCGAAGTGATCGAGAAACGCCAAGAAGCGGTAGATGGGCTCCGCTTCTCGTGACAATTCAGCCAATGCAGACAGCTCTCCGAGTGCCCTCTGATCACGCCTGACATCCGGATACATCTCGGTGGGAATGGGGAGTACTTCGCCCGTCGAAATGCCTGGGAATCGCACGGAGCAGACACCGATCGACGACTGGCAGAGGTCCACCAGCAAGAGGAGATTTAGAAGAGAAAAAAGGTCAGCGAAATCGATACCGGTTATGTCGACTATGAAGGGGTCGATCTTATCGTGGTACCCCTTATAGGCCAGGTCGTGCTTCTCGTAATGGGGACCTAGGCGCTTGATGTGGTCTTCAATCGCCGACTCCACTGCCAGCTTTATTTCATCATCCACACAGCGTCCCTCTCACCTATTTCATAGCGCTGAGCATGGGCTGTAAAACCTTGCATAGACGTTAGCCAAAATGCATACTAGGAGCGGAAGGCAGCTCCCCAGCGCATGACGCCGTCGTTCCTCTGAGCAGGGGTCCCAAGGTGGCATCCGAAGATGTTCGGATCTACCTTGGGGTCACTCTCAACGAGGAAGGAGGAGGTGCTCATGCGAACGGACGCAATCGCTCTACTTGATCGTACGGTTGCATTCTATGCCACAAGTCCCGTGTGTCGGCGGGCGATCGGTTCGCCCCACAGTGAGTTTGGGCTACCGGACGGCAAACGGATGGGACCGCTCGCGTACAACCTCCGCGACTGGCGATCCGTGGCGTTGGATAGGTCCCTTCTCCGGACCGTTCGTCTGCTCCTGGCAAGCGAGACCCTCGTCTCGCGATGGCTGGACGAGCTTCTGGTTCCCGCTGCTCGTGGGTTTCCCGTTGCGTTCTGGCGACGCCTTCAGGATCTACATGGCAATGACCGCTACTGGACGCGGACGGGGCTATCCAGCGCAGGCCATGCAGCAGTTGGCGCTCTGCACCTCTGGATCGCCGGGAGCCCTCTTTTCCCGGACTCCTAAGCGGCGAAGGTTGGCGCACGCCCCGAACCTGAGATCGGTAAGTCCTCGGGAAGGCGGTGTGCCACCACATCATGGAGTTGATACGTTCTTCCGTCAGCCCGGCGCTCGCGCCGGGCTCGTTTTCACTGCAGCTATGGTTTCTTGGGAAGTGTCACAGTTTTCAATGCGTTTGATGCCTCGCTCTTCGCTGTGAAACCTTGACTCACATTTCCAGCAATCAAGAGTCGCAACCACGCTTCAAAGTTTGAAAGGCCGCTTAGGTCCGCCGCGCTGGCACCCGTGCCTAGCTGCGCTGCAATCGTAGTCGCGTCTTGAGAGCCTACTCGAAATGCGATCACGCTGCCAGCATTGCCAAAGATCGCATCGCACACTTGGACTTCGACCTGCGACAGATATTGATGAGCAAGCACCAGTCCTACTCGGTATTTCCGCAGCTCCGACAGCATCGAGGCCAGAGTCAACGTCGCGAACGTCTGGAACTCGTCGAGGTATACCCAAAAGTCCCGCCTCCGAGGGTACGGCTCGTCCGCTCTCGCGAAAGCAACCAACGCGATCGACGAGACCAGTAGTGATCCCAGGAGTGCCGCGGGCCCCTCCCCTATCTCCCCCCTCGACAGATTCACCAGAAGCACGCGCCGCTTGTCCATGATCGCCCGCAGGTCGAAGGTCGAGCTCGGCGCCGAGAGGATCGCGCGCAGCCGAGGATCGGTGAGGAAGCCTCCGACCTTGTTCTGGAGCGGCGCCACCACGACTGCACGGAACGCCGGACTGTAGCGCTCGAACTCGTTCCTCCAGAACTCTACGACCTCAGGGTTCGTGACGCCGGCGAGGAGCGACCGGCGGTAGTCGCGGTCGGTCAAGAGGCGCGGTATGTCACCCAGACTTGCCCCGGGCGTCTCGAGGAGCACCCAGACGACGTTCCGCAACAGATGCTCGAGCCGGGGCCCCCAATCGTCGGGCCACAGCTTCTTGAACACCTCGACCATCCCTGCAGCCGCAAGCGCGCGCTTCTCTGGTGGCACCCCGGCCAGTGGATTGAAGGTGAACTTGCAGCTCGGGTTCGGCACGTCGAGGTAGACGACGTCCTGCCGTCGCGACTCCGGGACAAGCTGGACGACCTCCTCCACAAGATCGCCATGCGGATCGAAGAGCGCGAGGCCTTCGCCGTTCCGCAGGTCCTGCTCGACCATGTTCTTGAGGAGCGTCGACTTGCCGGTTCCGGTCTTCCCGATGATGTACATGTGATGCCGGCGGTCGGCGCGTCGAATGCCGAAGAGCTTCCCTTCGTTGCGGAAGGTCGTTCGGCCGATGTAGGTGATGTCGTTGTCGTTTCGCATGTATGAAAGTAGTTGAGTCAAGCTCTGGCGTCTCCACCATTTCTGTCGAATCTCCCGTCTACCGCTCCCGCCTCTCTGCCCGTACCTTGCTGGTTGGACCTGCACACAACCTTCGAGGAGGTACCGATGGTTCGACGCGTTCGCGTGACTCTCTCAGGCCTTGATGACGGCGACGTGCCGATGATCAGAATGCGCGGCAAGTGGCTTGGCGCCGCAGGCTTCACCAAGGGCACGATCGTCACCGTGACCGTGAGCAGCGGCACGCTCATCCTCGCCGCGACGGGTGCCGCCGGCGATGATCCCCCGCCGCCCGTCACGTACTCGTAGGGGATGCCGCCCGGACCGCCGGGCGGCTTTGTCATTCCCGTGCCGCTGCCTCCCTCTGGCGTAGCGCGACGATCGCGAAGGACGCGGCATCGAAAATGTTCATCCGGTCGTCCTCGGTCGTCCAGAGCTTGCGCTTGTGGGGAAGCCACGTCTCGAGGTCGGGGAAGAGCCGGGCGACGGCCGCGGCAATGTCCCACTTCTAGCCCCCGACGCAGTGAAGCTCTTTTGAACATCAGCACGCGCGACCTGGTGCACCGTGATGCCGCGTTTGCGCGCGAAGGCTACGAGGCTACGAATCCGCTCCCGTGCGCGAGCGCCGCGACGCGAGTGCCCGACCGCCTCGACGACAATGAGCGAGGGATCGCAGTCGTGGATCAGCTTCGCGACGCGGACCAGGAAGCCCCTCGTGGTGTTGTCGTGCCGAAAGTCCCTCGCGCCCCAGTCGAGCAGCCGTTCGCTTTCCTCGAGCACGACGAAGGCGAATCCGCGACACATCGGATCGACGGCAAGCGTCCGTTGCTGTGTAGACGCGGCGATCATTGTACGAGAAGCCGGAGGACTTGGAGCTTCCGCTCCGTCTGCCGGGTTTGCCTTCCGCGGGCGAGTCGACCGTACAGCTGTATCGCCCGGCTGCGGATCTGCTCTTCGATCGCCTGCGCATCGCGCGCGAACAGCTCTCGCGCGGGTACGCGGAAGATCGTTTCGTACGCAAACGCCGTTTCGAGATCGGGAAGGTCGTCGTGGCGCTCGTGACGCGACACGGTGGTGTCCGAACCTCCGATCAAAAACGCGAGTTCTACCTGGGACAAGCCCATGCGGCGCCGGCTGGGTCGCAAGCCTTGACTTAATATTGTTTCTGACATGTAGGCAGAGTACACAGAACATTGTTATCTGGAAGTATGGAAAGTCTGCAAAAATGGGAAGTTTCCGAGTAAAGGCAGAGCCCCGCTTGCGCGGAGCTCCAGGAGTCAGCGCTCCTGCTCGCAAATGAGCCAGACCTTCTCCCCGTCGCTGAGGCGATATGCCTTGATCACGCGAAGGCCGAGCACGTCTGCCGCATGACCGAGCGCGGGACCATCGAGCCCGGAGAACGCCCGGGCAAGGTCACGGGGGTTGATGCCCGCACGCAGGAGCGCCAAGAGGGCATCAAGCGTCACCGCCACCCTCGCGGACCCAGGATCGTCGTGCGCGCCTCGCGTCGAGCAACTGCTGGTCACGGATCGCCCGCCCCGCGAGGCAGACCCGGCGATCGCCGAGCACGACCGACCGAGCGTCGCGCACGATGCATGGCGGTGTTGACGCCGCTCTCGGACATGCCGAGATGCGCCGCGGCCTCGTTGGCCGAAGCGCCGTCGATGCAGCGCAACCTGACCGCTTCGAACGTTCGGTGTGGCACGACGGATCGAAGGCGGGTCAGCAGGTTGTGCAAGCGCTCGTCGGCGACCAGGCGGTCCTCAATCGATGCTCCCGGCTCGCACACTTCGTCGGCGTGGCACAGCTCGCCCGTCTTGCCCGATCCGCGTTTCTTTGCTCCGGCGCGACGCAAGCAATCGATGAGCGTGGCACGCGACGCCGCGGCGACATACGAAACGGTGAACGGCCGGCCGTGCCGCTGTTGCCGTCGCCACAAGGCGATGAGGACGTCCTGCACGACGTCGTCGATGTCGTAGACGGCCGGCAGTCGCGGCGTGCCGCGAAGCGCGCTTTGCACGCATCGGGTGATGAGGCTTCTGACTGATGGAGCGTCGAGATACTCCGACGCTCCGGACTTCGCAAGGACACGGATCTCCCCTGGGTCGCGCATCCGACCTCCTTCCCGAAATGGCTGTTTGTGGGTGAAGAGCCTTCCGGGACTGAGGGTACGGATCCCTCGCGCAATCGCTAGACGGGAACCTCCCCCTACCTGCGCAGGAGATCTCACGCGAAGGTGGATGTGGGGGATGTAGGGGATGTTCGGAGAGGAGCCCGGTCGATCCGCACGCGCTTTGCTAGGCCACTTCGGGCGGCGCTGTCATCGCGGATGTCCCCTACATCCCCCACATCCACCTGCAGTGAAATGCCATACCGTCTCGCCAAGTCGGGCAGCCGTGCGAGCTCGCTTGGCGGCACGACGAAGTTCCCGTTGATCTTGGTGGTGCGCAAGTACAGCCGCCGGCGCAAGACACTGCCGATCCACCGGGGCGTTGGCTTCCAGCCCTCCTCGTCAGCAATGCGGCGTGAGAACTCGTCGGCCACATCCTTGGCGGTGACCCGGCTCTGGCGGTGAGCGACAGCAAGGAGCGCCTCAAGCACCTGGGCGTCGACCGCCCCATCGCGGCGATCCTGTGTGTCTGCGGCGATCGACCGCCGGCAATGCTCCGCAACCCTCCTGGCAGCGTCCTCGTCACCGATGGTTGCAAGGAGTGGCCGGAGGATCTGCGCAGTGCGGGGCTCAAAGCTGTCGTCTAGCGTGCTCGCCTGCGCGGGGCTGCCCTTCGTACGCAACCGGTACAAGAGAAGCTGGCTGCGCAGCTCCCTCGCCTCCTCCCGGAAGGCATCGTCGAGGTTAAGTGGGATGTCCGGCCGAACCGGCCGAGCGTGCAGCACCTCGGAGAGACACCGGCTCTCGAGTGCGCGATCATCGAAGAGATTACGTGTCGCGATCACCTTCGGCCCATAGACCGTGAACGCGCGAGGATTGAACTCCTTGGTCGCACCAGATTGCTCGGTGCGCAAGACCGGAAAGCCACGGGCATGGCCGTTGTTGAGGATCTTCGTGACCTCCGCCTTTTCGTCAGAGAAACGGAAGTCGCCTTCGTCGAGAACGAGCGTCCCGCGAAACGCATCCATGGTCCGGAAGAGCGATGAGACGCTTGAGGCACCGCTGGCGAAGATCGCGCGGTAGCAGAGAAGACCGATGGTGAGGAGGAACCGACTCTTGCCGGTGCCGTAGTCACCGCGGACTCTGAGGTACGGGACCTCCGCGAAATCGTCGTAGCGCCACGTGAAGAGCACATAGCGACAGGCGACCTCCTCAAAGCCCTCGGGCAGGTCGACATAGCGGTGGATGAAGGCACGGACGCGGGCAACAAGCTCTTCCTCGGTGCCGTACTCCGCCGGCGACGACGGCAGCGCCACCACGTCGTGCGTGAGGAGGTTGTTCGTGGCCGAGTACGGCACGAGCACCACGTCACCGGGAAGCGCGAGCTCACGCTCGGTTCTCCAGCTTTCTCCCGCGCCGACCGCAAACGCCGTCTTGCCTTCCTTCGGCTCGTAGACCAGCTCCGCGATGGTTCCGTCCTCGAGCACGGTCCCAGCAGAGGGCACGCGCTGCGGTGTCGATGCCCGCGCCATGGTCAAGAGGCTTCGGCCAGGAGCCGGAGAAACTCATCACGCGTGCGGTCGTGACGGACGAAGAAGTGACCGATGCCCTCGCCTTCGTCCACAGGAAGCGCGACGAGCATCGCCTCGGGGATCTCCCTGGTGAGCCACGCCGCGGCCGATTCGCCCTCAACGCCCCTCTTGAAGCAAATGAATACCTCGCGCACCGAGCGAAGAAGTTCAGCCACACCGTCGGGCAGCGATCGGCCTGATCCCGTCGCAGATACGACGTTGAACCGCTGGCTCTGAAGCACGAGCGCTTCGGCTACGCCTTCGGTGATGATCAGCGACGTTGGCTCCGTATGAAGAACCGGCGCGCCGAAGAGCCGCACGGGAACCGCGAGATCCGGTTCCACGACCAAGAGTCCCTCGTCGTCGAAATCGGCGCGCTCGATTGCGACGACCTGCCGGTCCAGTGAAAACACCGGGATCGTGATGCGCTCGCCGTCCCAACCGAGAAGGCGCGAATGGATAACTGCATCGCTGATGCCCGCCTCCCGAAGGGCAAGCCAGCCCTCCGGTGGGAGGGCGCGGTGCAGCGCCACCGCTTGTTTATGT
The DNA here is from genome assembly GCA_963846495.1 of Thermoanaerobaculia bacterium. GTDB lineage: Bacteria > Acidobacteriota > Thermoanaerobaculia > Multivoradales > JAIOJS01 > DASYQD01. Next base: position 144,581 of record CAWJWP010000015.1, read on the forward strand.
GAGTAGGTCATGACGCCCAGGATACGGACGCCCGACGACTGCGGAAGACTGGGAACTTCTGCGCAAGGAGCGAACTTCCATTCTTCCGGACGGCGTCTGGCGAGCGTACGGTGTCGTCATGCAACACGCCGCACTCATTGCGGCGCTCTTCCCTAGTATTCCCGAAAAACGCCGACAGGAAGCGGAAGAGCGCCTTCGCGAATATCTATCGTTTGTGACTGCGCTCGCTGAACGGCTCGTGCCAGCGGAGCCCTTGGCGTCGCCTTTGACAGGCGATCACGCTACCCGTACCGTAGAGGACGGTCGATCCTTTATAAATCAACACCGCGACACGGACATATGAAGCGATGCTTCGCGTATATCCGTGTCTCGACGGAGCGGCAAAAGGAGATCCGCGCCTCGCTTATCGAGCAGCGATCCGTCATCGCGCGCTATGCCGAGCAAAACGAGCTGCAGATCGTCGAGTGGTTCGAGGAAGTCGAGACTGCTGCCAAGCGTGGCCGCAAGAAGTTCGCGCAGGTCGTCAAGCGTCTCCGTGCCGGAGACGCCGAAGGACTCATCATCCACAAGATCGACCGGTCATCGCGCAACTACCACGACTGGGGAGACATCGGCGATCTGGCCGACGCCGGCATCGCAGTGCACTTCGCCCACGAGAAGCTCGAGCTCAGCTCACGTGGCCGCCGGCTCATGGCCGACATTCAGGCGGTCGTCGCCACCGACTACATCCGCAATCTGCGCGAGGAAGTCAGGAAGGGCATCAACGGCGCCCTTAAGCAAGGACTGTTTCCGAGCGGCGCCCCGACCGGGTACCTCAACCACGGCCGCGCCAAGGTCAAGACCATCTGCCCGGTCATGGGCCCCCTGGTTCGGCTAGCGTTTGAGCTGTACGCCACGGGCCGGTACACGCTAGCCGCGCTGCTCGCCGAGCTTCATGCACGCGGTCTGCGGACCAGCCATGGCCCCCTCTCGCTCAACAGCCTCTCCAAACTCCTGCGCAACCGGTTCTACATCGGACTTATCGTCTGGAAGAACGGCTCGCAGGTATTCCCGGGTGTGCACGAGCGGCTCATCCCTGTGCATCTCTTTGCCAAGGTGCAGCGGCTCTTGCACGCGCGCATTCGCCAGAAGGTCGGGTGCAACGACTTCCGTTACCGCAGGCTCTTCACGTGCCGAACGTGCCAACGGACCCTGACAGGTGAGCTTCAGAAAGGCCACGTCTACTATCGATGCCACGGACAGGCTTGCCGCGGGACATCGGTGCGTGAGGAGGAGATCGAGCAGGCCGTGCGCAGTGCCTACGAGCGAATCATGCTGACGCAGGCACAGCTCACAGCATTGCGAGAGTACCTTCGCGTCTTCGCAGAAGAGACCTCGACGGCCTCGGACGACCAGGAGCAACTCCAGCTCGCCGCACTCAAGCAGCGGCACGACCGTCTCGTCGACGCCTATGTCGACGGCAACATTGACCAAGCCGCCTACGGCGCGCGAAAGGAGCGGCTCCTCGTCGAGCAGGCCGCAGCTCGAGGAACGGCTAGCCGAGACCACTGATCAAGGCGTGATCGCGCAGCGAGCGCTCCTAATGTTCGAACTCGGCGCTTCGGCCTTGTTGAGCCACGAGCGGTCGACTGACGCCGAGAAGCGCCAGCTTCTTCAAACGCTGAGTTCGAACCGCCTTGTGCACGGGAAGGAGGTTGTCGTTGAGCTGTGTTTTCCCTTTCACGAGCTCTCACAGCGAGAGGATATCTCTTCGGGTGCACCCATTCGGGGAATAGTTCGAACCAGGAGAGCACGCGGCGGGAGGACCGGCAAGAAGCGAATCGTCATACCGCGAACGTTGAGGCACAGATTTCAGAGGATCTTCGACTGGCTGAAGGAGCATCCGGATGCGCCTCTCAAGGCAGCATCGGATCCTCCGCTCTAGCCAGTCTGAGCGTCTACCCATCACCCCACCTTGCTAGGTGGGGTGTTGTGCGTGTCACTAGCGCCCTTGCCACCAGCGACCCCGCTGGTACACTCAACCCAACATGGCGCTCATTCCTCCTTCGTTCCTGGACGCGGTGACAGCTATCGGCGTCGGCGACGATCCCGCAAAGCGCCAATGGATCGGCACTGGTTTCCTCTTCGGGCGCTTCGAGAAGGCAGTCGATACCACCACCTCGAGCTTCACCGTGTTTCTGATCACAAACAAACACGTCCTCAAGGGACTGAAGCGGATCTACCTCAAGTTCAACTCAGCGCAAGACGGGACCAGTAAGGACTACGCGGCAAGCTTGGTCGCCAGGAATGGAAGGCCATACTGGGCTGGTCACCCTAATTCCGACGTAGATGTTGTGGCCCTTCCCGTTAATGCCAACCATCTACAGGGCGAGCTTCGGAAATACGCCTACTTCCGCTCAGACGCGCATGTATTTTCCACTGAGCAATTAAAGGAGTCCGGGGTCACTGAAGGAGATGGCGTTTTTGTACTCGGCTTTCCCATGGGCATGGTGGCAACTGATCGCCAATACGTCGTTTGCCGAACAGGGGCCATCGCGAGAATCCGAGACTGGATGGAAGGCAAAGCACAGGATTTCTTGGTCGATGCGACTGTGTTCCCCGGCAATAGCGGCGGGCCCGTGATCATTCGACCAGAGCTTGTAAGCATCCAAGGGACGAAGGCGGTTGGCCGAGCTAGTCTGATTGGAATCGTGAAATCCTATGTTCCCTATCAAGACTTCGCGGTGAGCCAACAGACCAATCGCCCGCGGATCATCTTTGAAGAGAATTCAGGTCTTGCGTCGGTGGAGCCGGTCGATCACATACTTGAAACCGTCGAGCTTGCTAGACGTCGAATGAGGGGACGAAACGCCTGGGCGCGTTGGAAGGCGCGCAAGACGCAGCCGGGGCCCCAGCCAAACATCAGCGCGGATAGCTCGGGCGCGAGCTAGCCGACGCCAGCCACACGAAAGGCCCCGCTACCACTCGGGGCCCTTCATCCGTGTCTCAGTCACAGCGCGGCAACACCGTGACCACTTTGGAGTGTAGTGCTACTGACCCGGGTCGTCTTGGGGAGAACGCTCTCGTTCAATGCGATGCGCCAGGTCGGCGACGAAGCGTAGGTAGCCGTCGAATCGTTCCTTTGCCTCAGAGAGCTTGTCGGGCGGTACGTTCGGGAAGATCATTGGCAGGAGGTCCTCCTTTGATCCCTTCACTGGCTCGTCCGGTAGCGGCATCGGATTGCGCTCGACTACTAGGTCACATCCCCTGATCGCATAGCTCCTCCCAATTCGCTCGGCGGGAAGGGTGCCTCTGCGGACGCGCTTGGCGACGGCGCCACGCGACACACCAAGGATCTTGGCGGCCTCAGGGACTGAGTACGAGCGTTCCGGTTCGAAGGTATACATAGGTGTACCCTCCGTTCAGTTTCGCTTGTCCACAGGGGATGTCAAACGCCGCCTAACAAGACGGCGTTTCCGACACCGCGGCTGTGGACAGCCTCTGGTTCGAATGGTGCACCCATTCGGGGAATAGTTCGAACCATGAGGGCATGCGGCGGACTGCTCGGCAAGAAGCGAATCGTCATACCGCGACCGTTGAGACACCGATTCAAGAAGATCTTCGACTGGTTTCGAGAGCATCCCGACGCTCTTTCCACTGTGCAAGAGCATCTGATTCCCCACTCTTAGGATCTGCTCATACACCCCACCTTGCAAGGTGGGGTGTTGTGTCTCTGGGGGAACGAAGAAGCCGCCGAGGAAGCGGACACCTTTGAACAGCCAGCAGTAGCGCCATCCAACGTCGCCGCGATAGACGCGCGCGTCGTGCCCGCCGCCTCAGCGCCCGAACGCCCCGAAATGCCATTTACCCGTCAACTTTGCAAAACAAGCCCATTAAAGCCGCAGTCTTTCGGAGACACTATTGAGACAGCGATCCAGTGTCAACTCTTGGGGCGAGTAAGCCTTACTTGGATAGCGTTGAAGTCGGGGACGTCGCGGAACGCGTCCCAAACATAGAACTCCAGCACTGCATCATCGTCGAAAACAATCTTTACGTTTCCCATCCCATCGACATCCGTCGCTCGGATCACCTTACCTTCCAGCGACCTAAGCCTGTCCGCGGCCTCACGAGCGACACCTTCCTCTGTCGTCTGAGCGTCAATCGCGGACTCGCTCTCTCGGGTTCGCTCGAGTGCATCCTGTGCTCGTGCCGGATCTCTAGACGGAGGAAGGCGCTCCATGTTTCATTGCTATTGAGGACCATAGTAGCGCCCACGAGGTCGTTGTCAACGTCTCAACAGCCAGTAGTTAACTGGAGTTCCCAGATGCCGCCTCGTCACCCCTACGACCGACGACAGAGAGCTCACACTAGATCTCCCTCCACGTAACGCCAGCGGATGCCGCGCGGTTGCAGGGCGAGCGCCCAGGGCACGTCGCCCGACTGTCCCCTATTGTGGGGGCCGAGGTTCCGATGAGAGAGTCGCGCTACTTGCGTCCCGACTTCATCAAGAACGCTCGTCAAGCTTGAGTCCGCAAATGCCTAGGCTGGCAATTCCCTGCCACCAAGACTCGAGGGTCCGTCCTTAGAGCTTGGTTCGCGTGGCTTCGATGATTCTGGTGCGTACCTCGCCTGCTAGGCGATGGCGTGGCTCAACTCTAAGGATGGAGTCCAGCGCCTCGCGCGCCTCTTGGAGTCCGCCTTGCTCAGCCACCAGGAATGCCCTCACTGCACCTCCGTTGAGTCCCGCAGTTAGCCCTCCACCCCACAGAGAGCGTAGTCGTTCCCGTGCCAGGCGCGAGTCCACGCCACAATCATCGAGCGCCAGAATCATGTCGACAAGTGTCACAGCAAACCAAGGAGCGAGGGGATCCAAACTGTTGGCCGGCCCAATCAGGCTCTCGTATATGCCACAGGCCTCCCGCATGGCAGCAATTCCCTCAGCGACGTTCTCCAGCTTCGCACCGATCGCTCCTCGAAGCCGCAGGGCATCAGCGAGCTCCTCCAGGAGAACACGGTCAGTCGGCGTTTCAGACAGTGCTCGCCGCAGGCCCGTTGCCGCCTGTCCGCATGCACCATACGCCTCGCCAAAATCTCCTCGCGCTTCCAGGGCTCTGCCAAAAAGCCGAAGCACCTGCGCTCTGACCTTTACATTGCTACTACCCTGAGAGGGCAATTTGTCCGCGAACGCCATCGCCCGACCGACAACGTCCTGCGCCTTGGCGGAATCCTCGATGTGGAATAGCTCTCTGGTCAGCCAAGCGAGAATCGCGCTGACCCTTACTGCCACTTCTGGGCCTGGGCTATTAATACGCAGTATGCCGTCCGCAATTCGGACTGATCGCCGATACCCGACCTCAAGGTCCCCTCGTCGCTGCGCCTCGACGATCAATACCTCCCAGGCTCTTAGTGCGTTAGCAAGGAGTCTCTCGGCTGGCTCTATTCGGCGATGGCGCTCGCAAATCCAAATTGCCCATGGAAGCTCCTCCTCGAGATACTGAAGACGGCGTTCGATGTCCCCGGGATCTTCGGCTCTGCGAGCCGCCGCCAGTGCCCTCACCAAGGCCAACACCTCGACTGGGTCATCGGGTCGCTCTTCAAGGAGCATTCTCTGTTCAGCGGCGCTCTCTCGCAGCGTTCCTATTGAAGCTTCGGACACCGCATCTATCATTACGATAAGCCTAAGGAGCTCTCCGGCCGTTCCAATTGTCGCGCCCTTCTGAGCGAGCGCACCAATCGTTGCGCCCACCGCCCGATGAATCGGCGTACGTTCACCTAGAGAAAGCTCATGCTCCTCGACCAGACTTCCAGTTGAGTGGTCGATGTAGCGTCGCTCACCTGCGGTACCATCGTTCCAGGTAAGGCAGCGACTCCCCACGAAGCCCGCGAAAGGACCCAAGTCATAGCCGTCCTCTCCATAGCGCAATACGGCCGTGCGAAAGTCACAATCGGTCACCTCCTCCGTGTGACCTTCTCTTGTCGCGCGCCGTCCACCTCGTAGCCAGCCCCGCATGCTCAACTGCCTACCGCCAACCGGCACCTCAAGGTACGCGTCGATACAGAGTTCACGCAGGCCGAGAACGCTGTCCATCAGAGCTCCATGCGCAGCGCCGAACATCGAACGACAGCGATGCTCTACGACCCCGCCGTGTCCCCGCGTGGCATTGCGAAGGTCCAAGATCCACTGCAAGAATTCGAGATTGCTCCCGCGGACCTCTCCCGCGCCGACCGCGCCAACCACCTCCGCTCTCGTCCTCAAACGTCTGCTCTCTCGAGACGCGGCACCGTGCCAGAAGCGCGCCAGGCACACCCCAAGTGCCGAAACTGGCTTGCGCTGCAGGTCCTGGCGCAACAGCAAGAGCCATCTTCCAAGAGTCGGCCGCGAGCTCAGGCGGCGAAACATAGCCTCTTCAGGTAACCTACCCCCGCCTGCGCTCTCCATCGCCAGAACGAGCCACGAAAAGCGTACGAGAATGTCGAAGCAATCGATAACACAGAGGAACCGCTCTACAAAGCTGTCTGAATTCCGCAACCGCAAGTAGGCATCAGCCAGCGGCGCGAGGCTGGCTGTAGCAAGTGACCCCAGGAGGGGCCTGAAATCGGTTCCCAAATCCTCATCAATAGCTACCAGTGCCACACCGCGACTCGCGACCACATCGGCAATCTGCGGCACAAGCTGAGATTGCCGTCGCGGGGCTACTGAGGCGATAAGGTAGCCCACGTCGGTTTGATCACTTACGTCTAGACCAGAAAACAAGTCAACTAGCTCCACATGCACAAGAACTGTCGGAACTGGCGTCGCATGAAGGAGGTCAGCCCGGTCGGTGTCCCAGGCTGACGCGGCACGTCCCACCCTGGTTGAGAGCCTCTCCAAAAGAGATCCAGCTTTGAAGAGCGCCTCGAGAGCTCGAAAGGCGCTCGCTGCTGGAGACGGGAGAAGCTCAGTGAGTCGTGACGGCGCTGCCACCACTGTAGTCGCATTCTGCAATATGTACCCGACGAACCCTGGCTCATCACGGCGAAGATCCTCCACGTTCAGACACGGGCAGAGTATCCGGCCTGACCAAAGTACTCGCATTGCAACCGGGAACGCCCTCCGTGCAAGTTGGAGCGCGAGCCAACCATCTCCATGCCCCTGCTCGCGCAGCCAATCGGCTTCGCGCTCAAGGCGAGCAAGCATCGCCCGGCTGGCGCCGGGTCTTCGTGCCACTCGCATCCGCCATAACGTCCAGCCCAATGAAGCGGCGAAACTGCTGAGGCTACCGAGGAGGGAGCCGATCCCCGTAATGGCGACGTAGTAGATTCGGGCCCTCACATCTGGGTTCCGCCGATATCCTCGACGTAAGATGGCGATGGCCACTATAGAAAGCATTCCCACCAAGCAGAGCCGAAAAAGAAGCAACGCCGAGACGACTACAGCTGCAGTCCATATTAGCCGATCGAGGACTCCGTGGGTCCTGACTACCAACAATACGGAAATGCACAGCATACCGAACGTCCGAGCGAGCTCCCCGTGCAGGTGCCTCGGGCAGCGGAAGCTCGGCACGGTCAAATCCCATAGAATCAGAAGTGATCGTGAACCGAGTGCTATTGCGATGAGCAGCAGGATGCACTGGCGCCAGCCGTGAGCTGAAGTTGCGATATGCCCGATGGCAGCGCCCGCAGCACCGAGCGCTGCCACTCTGAGGATCGCGAGGGTTGCCGATCCCGAAACCGATCGCAACGCAGCCGACTCCCAGATGGACTTCATAAAGTAGGAGCCCACGGGCACACCGGTTTTCGCCAATGCAGCCCCCCTCGGTCTCTCCGATTAGACGGACGCACGCGTCCAAATTCCCTCACACGCCTAACCGAAAGGAGCTCGGAGGCCTGTGGCGGAGCTCGGGAAGCAAATTGAGCCCCCTAATCGCCTACTTCCTCCCCACTCGCTCAGCAGCTAGCGTGCCTCCGCAGACGCGCTTGGCGGCGGCACTACGTGAGATGCCAGGGATCCTGGCGGCTTCAGGAACTGAGCACGAGCGCTCTGGTTCGAAGGCATACATAGGTGTACCTCTCACCAGTCTTGCTTATCCACAGGGCATGTCAAACGCCGCCTAGGTAGGCGGCGTTTGGGCGAGGGGGCTGTGGACAACCTCAAGTTCGAAGTGTGCACCCACTCGGGGAATACTTCGAACCATTGAACCACGAGGACGGCAGAGCGGCAAGGAGCGGACTCGCATACCGCGAACGTTGAGACACGGATTCAAGCTGATCTTGGACTGGTGCAAGCAAAATCCTGATGCTCTCAGAGTAGCAGAGCAACGGGGTACTGACCAGTTCTAGAATTCGCCCCACACCCTACCTTCAAAGGTGGGGTGTGGTGTTTATGCAAACGAGGAAGCTGCCGGGAGAGCGCCAAGTCGGCAGCATGTTGCGGGAACACAGAAAGGTGGGGTGCGTCGTGGGGCCTCGAATACCAGGAGCCCTATCCTCGCATCGCTGGGCCGAACTTTGCACGTGCACGAGTCGAGGCCACGAACATTGTTCTCGCATTGTCGACCAGACTAGGGCGCCGTCCTACGCCGGGAACAGCACCGCACTGCAGCACAGCGACGCGACCGCTCCCGATGGAGTTGTCTGCGCGACTCACGAGAAGGGCTCCTCGAGGGAAGTCGATTATCCCCAGATCACCGTTGCACCATAAGCTCTGCTAGACTATACATACCCCATGACCTCAGGGCTTGCGAGCACGGCAATCTTATTGGCGATCTACGTTCTTCCATATGGAACCGCCTATCTTCTACCCGCATACATCACCGCAACGGGCTTGGTAGTGGCACTTCGCTACAACCAACAGCATGAGCGCTCCAAGGCCTTCCTGGCATTGCTTCTCGGCCTTCTCCCGCTTCCGTTCCTCTTGGGTTCCCTTCAGTGGCTGTAACCGACTAAGTAGGGGTGACACGTGTATACACGACTGCTGATCTTCGTCCTCACGGGTTTGACCTTTCTATCTGCTAGCGCAAGGGCTACACCCGATCGTCCAGTGATCTTTGTCCATGGTATCGTTGCCAACGCCACCGCCTGGGGACGGCTGACCAACGTCCTCGCTTTCCCCACCGGGTTCGGTGGCTGTCCGACGTATTCTCCGCTTCTGGGACAGGTTTACAATTCGTGTGCTGCCAATCAAGTGCTCCTTCCGGGAAAGTACTATCGAGCCCAGTTCTCGGACAACCAGATGCTCACCCTTGATGTGCAGGGTGAGCAACTCGCTGCAATTGTCGACGAAGTGCTAGCTCTCAACCTAACTGACAGCGTGTACATCGTTGCCCATAGCATGGGCGGCCTCGCAGCGCGCAACTACATCCAAAGGCTCGATGGCACCAAGGTGGCCCGCCTGATTACTGTGGGGACACCAAACCTAGGCGCTGAGTGGGCCGCCTTCTGCGGTTCTCCGGCGGGCCAGTTTGTTTGCACCTCGATTGGCGTGCTTCCCGACAGCGTTGCTGTCGCGGAGCTAACCCCCGGCTCAGATGCTCTCAACGAAATCAACGACCTCGCGACAAATCCACTGCCTGCCGGCACTACCTTCATTTCGATCCTCGGAACAGGTCGCCCGGTCATCGCCGAGGACCTCGAGGATGGCGACGGTATCGTGACGATTACTTCTCAAAACCTTGCGAGTGTCCCCGCGTTCGTGGGGACTCACTTTGAGTACACGTCCGCAATCGCGGGATGTGGCGCAATTTCCATTCCACAAACCCACACCTGCGAGACCAATGATCCTGGTGTGTGGACGGATGTCGTCAGATTTATCGAAAGCGCGATCTTTGCCGGGGACTTTGAAGAAGGTACCCCCGTCGCCTGGATGCCATCGGATGAGGTTAGCCGACAGCCAGGGCCCGAGGCGGCTGACGTCTGGATTACTTCCGTCTTCGACTACGATGACGACTACGGAGTCAACGACGACCGACTCATGGTGGGTGGATGGGCAGATTTCTACCGCTCGCTAATCGTTTTCGATCTGGACGGCCTTCCGGTGAACGCCGCTAGCGCCCAACTGCGCATGTACGTGCGCCACAATCCGGGGCAGTCGATGTTCGTGCCGATGGAGCTGCGTCGAGTTACATCGTCGTGGGATGAGGAGGCGGGCTGGCCAAATCGGCCGGACAGCGTCTTCGTACGGAACCTTCCGGCTCCCGTCATTGAGGGCTGGTACTACATCGACATCACCGACCTGTATATCGGCTGGAAGGCCGGAACGTTTGAGAATCGTGGAATCGAATTACGACCGGCGGCTAACAACAACCGATTCAACGTATTTATTAGCTCGGACTACCCAACTATACCGAGCAGGCGGCCAAAACTGGTAGTAGTGACGGCAGACTGAGCTCTCGGTGGATCTTGAGAGTCAAAATACCGCTACCGTTGAACCACCGATTTAAGAATATCTTCGACTGGTTTCGGAGAGCACCCTGATGCTCTCTCCACTGTACAAGAGCATCTGATTGTCCGGTGATCTTGGCCTCCGGCTGATTTCCACACGTACGGCTCATCGTGCGGTGGGGCTAGCAAAGCACTGCGCCTCAAGCACGAGGCGCCTTGGCCGACCTCGCACGGCCATGGGAGAAGCACGTCGAGGACAGTATGGTAGCGTCCGCTGTTCGTAAGGCGCTTTGAATGCCCTACGTCAGCCGAGACCTACTCCGACTCTCGCTCGACGCTCTAGGGCGGGACTACAGCCCGCTCCTGATGGTGTCGCTTCCCTGCATGCTGGCGAAGGGGCTTCCTACCTGCTCCTCGATCCCCGACGCGCAGGAACGGGCAATCGAATTCGGATCGTCCGATGAGCGGGACTGGCTCGACCAGTACTTCCGCGTCCGCGGCGGCCCGCCGGGCAAGCCCTACTACATGCCCGGGACCCGCACCCGGGTCAAGGAGGAGTTCCCCGGAAAGTCGCTGCAACGACAGCGCAAGACGTACGAGGGGACCGTGTTTTTTCATCCCGACGCTTCGCGTTGGGCACTGAGGGAGGACGGGCCCCCGTTCATCCGCGACCGCATCCTCGGCCAGAAGAGCCAGCCGCCGATTCCGCTGGTCGCGCTGATGGCCTGGATGTGGCGTGAGCGCGACCTCCCAAGTCTGGAGGAGGGTCTCCAAGCCTTCATCGCGGAGGTGGGGTTCAACCGCGATCAGCTCCTTCAAGGGGTCTACTCGGCCGCCATTCCTGCCGAGTTCGCATCGGCTGGATTGGCCGCTAACCCGCTGTCTGAGGACTCCGTCGCTGAGTTGATTGGCGCCGCTCCGCCACCACCACCGGGGCCAGGGCTCGGCTCGCTCGTATTGACTCTCGAAGACGTGTTACGACGCCAGCACTACATCGCGCCGCCGGGGCTCATGAAGCGGATTGTGGGTGGCTGGCTCGTCGGCGACATCGTTGTCCTGGTCGGCCCCACTGGGTCCGGAAAGACTGCGCTGGCGCGGGCTCTCTCGACGGGCTTGGAGGACGTCTTCGGCAGGGATCGCTTCATCCAAGCATTCTTGGAGGTGGGTCCGGATTTCGACATCGCGCAATTCCTGGGCTACGAGAACCTGGCTGGCGAGTTCACCGCCGGCCGTTTCGCCAAGGAGGTGCTTCTCGTTGGAGAGCCCACGGACCCGCGCCTCGTTGTGCTCGACGAGTGGAACTTGGCTCAGATCGACGCCTACTTCGCTCCTGTCCTCTCCGTTGTGGAGTCAAAGCGCCCGATGCGCCTACCCGGGCGCATGTCGCTGGACAAGATGCCCGAGCAAGACGCCCAAACGTTCCAGCGCGCCCAGCCGGCGCTTGCGGATGGGCAGTGGGTGCTCCCCGAGGACACCTTCTTCCTAGCAACCTGCAATAGCTGGACTGACGAACCCGAAACCCGTCTGCCAGTGAGCGGCCCGGTCAAGCGCCGGTGCCGGATCATCCCGATGCCGAATGTCCTGGAGCTCGACTACCGGGCTCGCGGCGCCGTTGCGATCTACGACGCTTGCGACACGCTCCTCGCCCGGGAACGCGATGCACTGCAAGCGCGGAAGCGCGCGGGTGAGCCGAGCGTGTGGGACAAGCACCGCGAGGAGCAGCTCGCCAAGATCGCCTCGACTCGCGACCTCCAGCAGGCAACACACGAGAAGCTCACTCAGCTTGCCGGCGTCCTCCTCGCGGACGTCGTCACCAGGACGGCGTTTACCCTCGGCATCCTCCGAGACATCCTGCTGTCGTGCGTTTACGCGCCGGAGGGCGAGGACTTTGCGGCCTTGGGACAACAGGTCGCCGACAAAGTGCTGCACCAGGTGCAGGGCGATCCTCGCATCCTGGAGGTAATCGCAAGGGCCACGGACGCCTTCCCGAATGCGGAGGAGATCCGTGACCTCGCCAAGCGTATGGGCGCCTTTGCCGGCGAGAAGCGAATCCGTCCCCTGCTGTAGTCAGCCGCCGAGGGGCTCCATAATTGCTTCTATGGCGGGCCGCACCTCGTCGCGGAGGTACGCATCAAGCCCCACGAACGGAGCGAGGGAAACCTCCAGGATCGTGTAGCCCTTCGCAGCGATGCGGGTCATCGACGGTCCGCTTCCCGGGTAGCAGATGACGACCGACTTCCTCTCGAAGCTCTGGAGGTAGACCTGCGCATCGTGAATGCCCGACGTCGGCAGCCGGCCACTGGGTTCGACTCGATACTTGGCATCCAGCAGAATCCCCCGTTGCGCGGCAACGTCGATGATAGTCAGGTCGGGCTTCTGCTCTGTCGGCCGCGCTGACCCATCCCGCCAGTTCGCGAATGCCGGCTTTGGCGGGACAGTGTCGTAGTAGATCTCCAACGAGGACGAGCGAAAGATAGGGGTCGTCAGCTCGCCGCGCAGTGACGACACGACCTGTCTGGCCTCGAAGGCTCGCGCTAGCGCCGACGCGACGAACGCTTGGTAGATCTGGTCGGCGGACTGCACGTACGCGAGGCGGTCGGCCCGTTGGAGGCCGGCCTGCCAGACCAAATCTCGCGTCAGCTCCTCGTGCAGCTCAAAAGCTAGGCGGTAGCGATCGTCCGCCACCTCCTCGGGGGCTGGACGTGTGGGAAGCCTGCTCGGGTGGCGGCGCAGCTGCGTAAACGGGAAGAGCTCGAGCCGGTTGTCCAGCTCATGCGCTATCGCTGACAGCGTCGCCGCAGCCGCTTTCGGGATGCGCGGCTCGCTCTGGAGGCTGCGGGCAAGGTCGAGCGTCAGCAAGAGAAGCTCGGTCATCCGACGATTGCCGACCACGGCGATCGCCGTCCGCTCAGGCCGGCCGGCCACTACAAGCCGCGGTGCGTAGGCCTGCCCTTCGACGACCAGCGGGCCCTTTTCGTCGGGCGTCAGCAGTGAGCGGCTGTTGCGCCGCAGCAACGCAACTGTCTTCCGCAGCGACAGTCTGCCGACGCCGGGAGGCTGCAAACGCTCGACAACCTGACTGCGGCGAAGAGGGCGCTCCGCGATGGCGTCCGCGACCGCGGCGATCTTCGCCGCTGCTTGCTCAAGCCAGGCGTAATCGACTTTCGGGTGACGGACTGTCGAACCATTCGCGAAGAAGAGCTGGCCGCTCCAGCCAAGCCCCTCCTCTTGGATGACGTCCAAGATCGACAAAATGCCGACGAGCCGCAGCTTCGCGTCCTGTGTAGCGAAGTACCACGCGTCCTCGCCGATCCGCAGACAGTGGAAGCCGACCGAGCCGCTCGTGTCGACCACCGAGAACGCCCGGTTGGCCGCAAAGCGCACAAGTGGCAGCTCTCGTCCGTCGAGCGTGGCCGTCTCCGGAAGATCGGCCGCCTCAATCTCCAGAGTTAGGTGCTGTGCCGGGACCACCGCCGGCTCCTTGAGATCGGCGGCGGGGTCGAGGGTCACGCGAGTACGACCCGCTATGACCGCGACTGTCGCCACAGGCTCGCTTTCAGGGGTGCGCGCTGCTGGCGCTAGCGGTGCGGGCATTGCCGGCCGCTGGTGCCGCGGCTTTCCCCAAGCGCTCCATCGTCGTCCGGCAGTACTCCGGGTGCAGCTCAATGCCGACCGCGTTTCGGCCCATGCGGAGAGCTACAGCCATCGTGGTGCCCGAACCGACAAAGGGATCCAGCACGGCACCGCCAGGAGGGCACCCACAGCTAACGCAACGCTCGACAAGTGCTGTCGGGAACGGCGCGAAATGTCCACTTGGCTCCGAGCGTGCGGCGATGTGCCAGATGTCCTCTTCCTCCCCGAGTCCCTCGCGGTCAAACCAGTACCGCGGCTGCTTGGAGAAGATGAACACGTACTCGTGCGTCTGCCACGGTCTGTCGTGAGCGGTTGGCTCGGGCAGCGAGCCCGGGCGCTGCCACACTACGTCGCTCCGAAGAATCCAACCGTCGTCCTGCATCGCTAACGCTACTCGCCAAGGAATGCCGATCAGGGATTTGCGGGGCAGGCCCAGCCCGGGGCCGTCGACCGCCCGCAGTGTCTTACGTGCCCACTGCCGACCACGGTTCTTGTCATCGCTGCCGTGCGGACGTCCCTTCGCGGAGTAGTACGTGTCTCCGAGGTTCAGGAAGAAGGTGCCGTCGTTGCGCAGAACGCGTCTGAGTTCCCGGAAGCACTGGACCAACGCGTCTACGTAGCCGGTGATGGTGGGCTCGTGCCCTATCTGCCCGTCGACGCCGTAGTCGCGCTGCCAGTAGTACGGGGGGCTGGTCACGGCACAGTTGATGATCCCATCGGGCATCGCCTGCAGGGCCTCCAAGGCATCCCCCTGGTGCAGCTCCCAAGTGGAGCTCGGCGGATACGTGCCACTGAATGAAGCCGTCTTGATCGGGTGATACCCATTGACGCGGCCGTTCCCGGTTGACGCTGGGACCGCTCCCAGAGGATCAGTGAACAGCGACTTCCCCCTGGTGCGCTCCTTCATCGCGGACGCCGCCGTTCGCCCACACTCGCGTCGAAGAGCGGTCGCTGTTCGAGCAGCCGCCGCTCGCGAAGAAACTCCTTGACAGCCTTCCCTATGACCCAGCTCAGTGAGCGCTCCTCCGCGTGAGCGAGACGACTAACCTGCTCATAGTCATCCTCGTCCATGGTGATCGTTAGGCGGGGCATGGTTCACCGTCGCGGTGAGTGGCTCACCGGAGGTTAGCACGGATCGGCCCACACTCCACACGTCAGCACGCAGACAACTCATTGGCACCGGCTCCCCCTTCAAGGCTACTATAGGCTAGCCCAAGTTGGACTGAGAGCGCAAGAGGGCATAACACGGTGGTCATGGCGACAAGGCATCCCGAGCGCTATCGGAAGCTTCTGGTGCGGCTCCGGGAGGCCCGAGAACTGGCAGGTCTGAGCCAACAAGACGTCGCGAACATCCTCGGGGTGAGGCAGCGATTCGTCTCAAAGCTTGAACTGGGTGAGCGGCGAATCGACCCCGTTGAGCTCAAAGAACTTGCCGATCTCTACGGCAAAACGATCGAGTCGTTCGTGGAGTAACGGCGCAGTCGAAAGAGGGCAGATCTATGAGGACCCTTCGTCGAGGCACACGAGAAGCCTTGGGAGGTGTCCTCCTTGCGTTCGAATTGACCTCGTCGGCCTTCCCCCAACCCTCTACCGGCTACTACAACCCTGTTGACTCCACGAGCCCGGCCACACTCCGCGCAACGCTCCACCCCGTTATTGACGACCATCTCCGGTTCCCGTACACCTCGTCCTCGACCGACACGTGGGACATCCTCGAGCTGGCCGATGAGGATCACGGAGCGTCCGACCGACGTCAACAACGGCCAGGGCGGCGGCATGGGCGTCTACGCCGGCAACTCCAACTGGCGGATCGGTTCGGGCTCAACGGGCACGTGGGAGACATGGATCGGGCGGCGCGGCGACGTCGCGCGAGGCCTTTTCTACCTCGATATCCGGTACGAGGGCGGGACGCACGGGATCACGCTGGCGCCCGAACCCGACCTCATCCTCACTGACAACACAAGCCTGATTCAGACGACCGGCAGCAACGCCTCAATCGCCTACATGGGCCTCCTCACTGACCTCCTCGCATGGCACTACGAAGATCCGGTGAGCGTCGTTGAAGTGCACCGAAACAACGTCGTCGCGAGCTTCCAGGGCAACCGTAATCCGTTCATCGACCATCCGGAATGGGTCGGCTGTCTCTACCTTAACATCTGCACGGCAATCTTCAGCGACGGCTTCGAGTCCGGTACCACGTCCCTGTGGTCGGCCGCAACGGCGTAGGGGCCGCGCACTCTTCGATCAGTTTGAATGGTCACCACTGCACACAACGAAAACGATGTGGCCGTGAAGCAAGCCGAGTCCGCGGTGACTCGAAGTGCCGGCGCCCTGGCCCTTATCGGCCTTGTCGGCGCATTCGGCCTCTGGCTCTTCAACAGCACAGTCATTGCGAATGACGCCACGCTTCAGGAGCGTAGCACTCGCTTCCTTCGCAGTCGCAATGCCGTTGTGGGATTCCGAGCCTATACAGAGCATGACTCTCTCTTCTTTCAAGCGCTAGCGTTCAGCGCGCTGCGTGACCGCCTTTCTCTCGACCAGAATGTCTCTCCTATCAACTGGGCCTACAGCGGATCATTAGGGCTTCCGTTATGGCAAGACCTTGCATGCTTCGGCGATAAAGCAGAAGCTCTAGAACTTGAGCGGAGTAAGAACGCGCGGCAGATACCCCCCGCGGAGCAGTCGCCAGCCGTTTACAAAGCGCGCGTTGAACGATATCGCCAAATCGTCAATCAGTGCTTCCGAACTGCTATCTTCGACGATTACGATCCGAGACGGGCACGAGAAATCCTAAACGAGTGGTCATTCTTGAGTGACTCGGCCCACGCTCTCGAGCCGGACGCATGGCCTACCGTCGCTGCCTGGCTCGCGACGGACGATTGGCCTTTCGCCTTCCGAAATTTTCATCCTGGCTCCTTCAGACGCGACGCAGACCCCATCAACCGCCTGCGAGTCGGCAACGAAAGCAGCCATCTTCAGGAGCGTTGGCTCCAAATGCGTCTTGATGACACGGGCGGAAACAAAGAACTGGTTCAGTCACTCTTGGCACAAGCCGAACAAGAGGCCTTTGCCGCCCTAAAAGAAGCGCGCTCCCAAGTAATTCCGCTTCTGTCGGTTCCGGGAGCTCCGTCTAGCATGAGGGCCGATGATCTTCTTATGGTACTGGGGCCTCTGCTCGCTATTGTGTATTTTCTCTTCCTTGTCGCTTGGATCCGCCTGGAGAACAGCAAGGCGTCCGTCCAACCTGTCGATCAAGGGGAAGTTACGGCCAAAGGTTTTCCCACGTACAATGCTCCAAATGATCCGCTTGCCGCCGGAAAGTCAGGCGATGTCGGGATCATTAATATCGGGTGCAGATTAATATGGCTCGCGTTTCTCATGGCTCCGATTCTCTTAGGCGCTAGCATGTTTGCAGTTCAGGGAAAACTTTGGCTTCTACTTCCGCAATCGGACCAATGGAGCTTAGAGGCTTGGTCGTGGGTTGAACGCATTCAACACAGTCGGACCTTGGGGTGGCCCTCCTTGGCGCTTGACACTGTGAACCTCGCCTCGTTGTGGTTAACGGTAATCTGCCTTTTGGAGATCACCGCCTCCTGGGAGGCTCATCGCCCCGGTCGTTCTGCGGGTGATCGAATAATCGTATTTGGACTCGTGATTGCGATCTGTGTGTTGGCTGGACAGGTTGGCTACGCACTTTACAAATCAGGCACGATTGGATTCAGCAATGCCTACGAGATTGGCCACCTCTGGAGCTATGGCCTGTACTGCACCTTCGGTTTTCTGTGGTGTTGGTACCTTGGGCAGGGGCTGTCCCGCGGATCGCGCACAGCTACATTTGTCGCAATAGGTGGCCTGTGTTCGACTGCGGTCATGTTTCGTTGACGAGCGCTTAGCAACCCATGCCGCAATCGAGCGAGTACCGCGAGCTTCTCGTCGAGCGCTTGCGAGCCATTCTGCGGTCCCAAGGGGCATCGGTGACCGCCCTGGAGAAGCGCCTCAACCGTGGGCGCGGCTACGTCGCCGATGCCCTCCGGGGCGAGAAGCGTCTGAGCGTTGAGATGATCCTCGAAGTCCTCGACGCTGTTGGGGTCTCCGCCGACGACTTCTTCCAGGGGCGAGCGCCGATGGTCGAAATCGCCGTGCCACCGCAGCGGCTTCCGGGTGCGGTTGCATCCATGTTGGGTCAGCAAGGCGGCGCCTCCGTGCTCGCGCAGGCGCTCCTCGTCCTGCTCGCCGACAAGGGCATCCTGAGCCCCGAACAACTCGAGGCCATCCAAAGCGAGACGCCGCAGCCGTCGAAACGCGAGTCACGCGCGGCGGACAGACGATCACCGCGTCGGCCGGTTAAGCGTAGGCGCTGAGCGCCGAGTATCGACTCGCGAGTGAGCGCCGGGAGATTGCGGCGATCCGTCCCGCCACAGCTTGCACGCGCGGCTGGATTTTCCCGACAAGACATGGCCGCTTGACAGAACATATCTGATGGTGGTTGGATGCGCACAAAGCAGGTGGACGAGATCCTGAGAAAGAGGCGGCTTTGTGACGTGGTTCGCCTCATGGGGGTCGCTGGACTCCCGAACATGGCAGACAGGGCGCGGAACTTGGCGTGCGATGGGTGGCGTTTGGGCGCAAACCTCGGCAGCGGGGTGAGCCGCTTGGTGGATCACGCTACGGATTCCCGGCGGCGCAGCCATCACAGCCGTGCAGAGCTCCTGGGCTGGCCTTTGCCTCTCAGGGCGCCCGCGTGGGCGCCCCCTTTTTCAAGAAGCACCGATGCCGCCAACGCTTCGTATCGGTGTGACGATTTGGGCGCGAATGCCTCCGCTCTTCTTGAAGAGCATTGACGTCAGAGGCCGGACGGCCCTCGCGGGCCGTCCGGCGTGCCTTGGCGCCGTCGTCAACCGATGGCGACCGCGGGCGAAAGATCTGACTGGCTTGCCTGATAGGCGAGCATCGCTTGCTCGCAGAGGAATGAGACGTAGCCGGCAGTGGTGAGTAGCCGCGTGTAGCCGGTGAGCACGCGGGCGGTCGGGATCGCACTGTCGTGGAGAGCGACGCCGAGAGCGCGACCCGGCATGCGCGCGGTTGCTTGCACGTCGGCGAGCAACGCGCGGAGGTCGGTCTGGAGCTCGCGTACGTGGCGCTCGAGCAGCCGGAATCCGGCCCGTGCGCCGCCGTCCCGCATACGCGAGGCAACTTCGTCCCAGAACGCTCGATGCGGGAGCGCCGCACCTTCGCCCGCGAGTTGACGGTAGAGCCCGTCGTAGTCGAGGGCGGCGAAGAGCGGCTCGCGGGCGAGCAACGGCTCGGAGGGATCGACCTCCGGGTGGGAGAAGAGGTCGCTGCGGAGACGCACCAGCGCGTCTCCAGCGGCTGTTAGGTGCTCGTTGGCCGCGAGGAGTTGGTAGATGCCGCTGGCGAGAAACGCCGCAGCCGCAGCAGAGTCGTCGACCAACGACGCGTCGACCGCGTCGTGGAGAGTCGCGAGACTCAGCAGGAGCTGGGCGTTGCTGTCACGGTAGCCCGCCTCGACGGCCGCCGCATGGCTCTCCAGACGTACGGTGAGGGGGCTGGAAAGAGTGGACGAGAAACCGGGGACGCAGCGGAGTGGCCCTTGGCCCATGATCTGTTTCCTTTCATTTTGTGTGTGTACCGATGGAAATCGACGTCAGCCGTACCGCCACTTCGGTGAGGCGGGGCTCGGGCCGGAGGGAGAAACGTCAGGTGTCTGCCGCGAACGAGTGCGCCCGCGCTGGCGCAGTCGAGCGGCCAGGGACCTGCGTTCCGAAGGGAAACGGGTTTCCGGCTGCTACGTGTGGCCGGCTCAGCCGCCGAATGCCTGGAAGGAGGCCCAAGCAGAAGGCGATTGCAGATCGCGCTGGGAACTGCGCAGTGCCGCAAGCTGGGCCGCACGAAGGGCGGCAGCCGGGGGCTCACCATTTCTGAGTCGCCGGTGGAAGGCCGTCACCAGCGGAACCGCCGGTTGGTCGGAGATGGGCCAAAGGCTCGCTACGACGGTAGGCACGCCAGCGGCGAGGAAGGCATGGGCGAGACTCAGTGGTCCCTCACCTGCCAACACCCTCCCACCGGCGGTTTCGCACCCCGAGAGTACGACCGTATGGGTCCGGCGAAGATCGAACGAGGCGATCTCCGTGCCGAGGAGCAACGCGCCTTCGCTGTGTGGATCGTCTGCCAACGGCAAGCTCGATCGTTCGGGATTGGCGCGATTGACGACTGCGTGCCCCGCGAAGTGAAGCACCTCGTGCCGACCGAGAGATCCAACCACCGCGGCCCTGGTCGCAGACTTACCGACGAGGAGTTCGCGGCGAGGGTAGAGCGCGGCGACGGTGCGCGCCTCTTGGCGCGCTCCCGCGAGGGGTCGGATTCCCGGAAACAGAGCAGTAGAAACGCGGGGATCGCCCACCACGAAGGCGTCCGCAGGCGCCCCGGCGACGGACTTGCGGCGATCCCGCGAGTTGAGGTGCGTGCCGGCACTCGGTGCGATCGTCACGATGCGCTCCTCGACCAGGAATCGCCCCGTAGAGGCGTTCACCAATGCAGCGAACGGCAACCCGTGGAGCTGTCCATCGGGAACGACGACGACATCACCGCTGCCGAGCCGTGCAGGTCGAATCAAGGCTGAGTGGAGTCGCATCGCGAGCTCGCGCGTGCCGCGCGTCCACACGCCAACCTTGAGGTCCGCCTCGAAGGCGGAAACCGCGCGTGCCAGCTCCTGGGGCGAAATCGACAGCGTGATCACCGATGACCGATGGCGCTCGATCCGCCATTGCACGACCCGATCTGACACGACGGCAAAGAAGAGCATCGTGGTGCCGGGACTCAAGCGCGAGCGAACGTCCGAGAGCTGCAGGGATTCAACCCGGGACGCTGACGAGCCTGCGGTGGTGTGAGCGTTCGCACGCAGCGCCCGAGCTCGAGCGGACTCCGCAACGCGGAACGCTTCGTCGGCACGGCCCTCGCGAAGCGCAAGCTCGACGCGCTCGTCGAAGAGCCGATCCGGCTCGTCGAGCGGGGCCGTCCAGAGCATCTGTGGGTAGCCGGCGCCCTGTTGCTCTTCGTGAAGCACGGCGGCTTGGCGAAGATCCTCGTCAGCACGGCTGTACTGGTGTACACGTTGTCGAGCTTGTGCCCGCGCGAGGAGCACGCCGGGAATGCGGTAGAGCTGCCCGGACTTGCGAAAACCGTGAATGGCTTGTGAGAGCGCCTCTATTGCGTCGGCGTCGTTTCGCGTCAGCAGGCCGCGGGCGAGCTGCAGGTCGGGTGCAAACCAATCAGCGTCGATCGCCCCGAGTCGCGGGTACCAGGTGGCCGCGCGAACGAAGTCGTCCTTGGCACCGGGCGAGTCGCCGAGCGCCAAGCGAATGCGGCTGCGCCAGAGATATGCCTGCACTGCCTCGTGAGGCTCCAGCGCTCCCGTGGCGGTGACCGCCTCTTCGAGAAAGTCAGCTGCTGCACGTGGCCGCTGCTCGGCAAGCGCCAGCATCGCGGACGCGAGGAGGATGACGAACGCCTGCTTTCGATCGGTCAGTCCGCCGATGTCTCTCGTTGCCGCCCGGCGCTGCTGCCAGCACAGCCCACTGGCTCCCATGTAGCCATATGCCTCGCCCATCAGCTCTCGGACCCAGATGAGCGGCTCGCGTTCCTCTGTTCGCGCGTACGCAGTCACGGCCTCTCGATACGTTGCGAGCGCCTGTGGATGATCTCCTCGCTTTGCGAGCCACAGACCCCAAATCGAAAGGGCTCGACCGCGACTGCCAGCGTCGGCCTGTGGGGAGTCGAGCAGCACCCTGGCCTCCGAATCGATATCTCCCGACTCGTAGTAGAGGCAGGCGAGTCGGAGCGCGCGGACCCACGGCACAGCAGGGCTCGACGATGGGAAAGCTCCCAGAGAGTTCGTCACCGCGCTCTTGGCGACATCGAGTTCAAAGGCGGCAAACGCACGGGCAGCCTCGCCAAAGGCGCGATGGCCACGGGCGAGGGTCTCACGTGCGCGCCCCGCTGCGGATTCCACTTCGAGAACCGCAGCCAGCAGCGTGCTATCGGTCGTCTGCGCCTCCCACTCCTCCGCAATCGCTCGCGCGGCTCTCAGCTGACGGCCCGCCTCGATCGGGTTTGCGTCGAGCAGTGCGTCTCCCCAGCCTGGCAGGAGGTCCTCCTGGACAGTGCGCCGCGCGAGGTGCCGCTGACGCAGCACGAGATCGGATAGCCGACGGCGATTGCCGTCGGAAGCCGCGGCTGCGATCTCAGCGCGCACGCGACTAGGGTCAGGAATCTGCGGGATCGATACCGCCGCTAGCCGCTCCCGCGCCTCCTTGGCCCATGGCGAGCGTGCGTCGACTTTCAGATACCGCTGCCAGGCCTGGCGCGCCGAGGCGCGCAGATAGAGACGCTCCAGCGCGAGAGCGCGGTTGAACAACGCCTCCTCAAGTGCCGGCGCTTTCTCCAGCGCCTGATCGATGACCTCCAAGGCGGCGGGAACGTCGGCGTCGTGCTCCTCGCGAACGGGTGCGAGATCCTCGTCGACGTCGTCCCAATCGCCCGCTTCCGCCCGCGCCAGGAGAGCTGCGCCGAGATCGCTCAACAGCTCGGGCGATTGCGGCTCGGCGGCCACGGAACGGGCGAGCGTTTCGACACCGTCGTCGATGCGCCCACCGAGCACCAGCGCCGAGCCGATGGCGCCGAGCTCGCCGACATTCGGGCTCTCCGGAACGGGACCTTGCAACTCGGCAACCGCTAGGTAGCTAACCGTACCGGCGCGAAGGTTGAGGCTTTGCCCGTTACGGGCGGCCGACGGCGGCTTCGCGGCCGCCGGAGACCACCGCATGCCGCCGGTGAACCGTGAGGAGAACGGTCGCTCCTGGGGCGCGACCGAGGCGAGGAGCACGCGGGGATCGCGAGTGAGGAACCGGCTGCCGGCGAACAGCCCGAGGGCCAGAGCCACGGCTGCGGCGACGGCCGCACTGAGCGCCGCCCGCTTCCTTACCTGTCGGGCGGTGTAGATGAGCGGCATGTCGACGCCGCCGACTGGCGTCGAGCACCTGCATAAAAGCGACACCCACCATGCCGATCATGTGGCTGCACTTGTCGCATGTGGCGATGTGCTCGGCGACGCGCTTTTGGTGCACGGGAGGCAGGCGCACGTCCACGAAGGACAAGAAGGTCTGGAGATCGGGACAGTCGCCCGCCGCCCACCATGGGCCTCTACGAACGGAAGCCGGCGGATCGCCGACTCCGCGGCGGCGCCTTAGGCGCCACAGCCGCCGCCACCAGCGGGGGCCGTCAGCCGTCACCAGGAGGATCACCCGGCATGTCCACACGCTTAGACGGCCGTGCCGGGTCAGATTCCCCCCGACCGGCAGAAATGTCCCAGCTGTCGGGCCGAGGATCGGCCAGTAGGGCGCCCACGTCGGAGACCTTGACACCCTGGCGACGAAGCGCTCGGCGAACCTGCGTCAACACGCGTGCAAGGCGCCGGGTGACTTTGCGAGCCGGTTCAAGCCGCAAGCGAGCAAGGACATCGATTGGCAGCTGATTGGCGAAGCGCAGCCGCAACAGCAGTCGATCCTCGGCTGGTAGCTCGTGAAGAACGGCGCTCAGTCGCCGCTCGAGCTCGGAATGCCGCCGGGTCGGGGCTGCACTCTCCCCGAGCTCTGTTTCGTCGTTCCCCGCCCGGTCGTCGACACGGAGCCACTTGAGGTCCACCGTGGGCCGCCGGCCGCCCCAAGGCCTCGCTTCTCCAAGCCTCTCCAGCGTCGAACGGTCCGCCGGCCCTTCGCCGTCCCGGCAGAGCGTCTCGATAGCGTCCTCCAAAGGCAGCGCCTCTTGGTAAAGCAAACGTTCGAGCGCGATTGCCCACCTGCTGTGCCCTGCATACAACGCCTGCTGTCGCCAACGCTTCCAAAGCTCGTCACGATGCTCGACAGCCAGCCGATCAACGATGACGAGGACCTGTGTGATGACGGGAGCGTCGTCGTTGTAGCCGATCGTCTCGGCGAATGTGTCGTCGCCAAGACGGCGACGGACGAAGGAGTGAAGCTCTTCGGCTTCCGCTTTGATGAGTTGCTGGGACTTCGCGACGGACTCGATCGCAAGCTCGATGAGCTCTGGATGCTTCGTCAGGAGGTTCGGTGAGGGATCGCGGGGCTCGCCCGGCCCATTTCCGCCCGCACCGCGATCGCCGCGCCTCCGCCGCCACCAAGCTGCGGACATGGCGGCATCTTAGGCTGGTGCGCGCTGGCTAGCTCGCGAGAGTGGAGCATCTGCAACAGCGCCTCGACGCCCTCGGCGATGCCGCATGCCACGGCGCCTCGTGAGCCGCTGGGATGCGTGTAGCCTTCGCCCGCGATGCATTCCCGCGTCGAGCAGCTCACTCGCGCCTTCTACGAATGGGAGGTGCGTGGACGTGGGTGGGAGCTTGCGCCGTACGCGACGCGGCTGGAGCCGCCCTTCCAGCCGTTCGCCGGGCATCGCCTCGAACCTCCGACGGTGGACGACGGTCGACACCACACATGGCTTTCGGCGCTCGCCGAGCGGTTGACTCGTCGAGGCACCCCCGCTGCTCTGCCCGAGCAACCTGCGGAACCGGAGCCGGCCACCCCTGAGCCGTGGGACGCACCCGAGCTTGACGAGTACCTCGTAACCCTACCGGCCGACGCGCGGGTGAACCGCGCGGGCGTGCTCTTGTGGCTCCAGTCCTTCGTGAGCGCATCGGCCCACGCGGCCTTCGAACTGTCGGGATCGTCGGGGCGAGTCGACGTGCGTATCGCGCTGCCGCCGCGCGACGCCTCACACATCTTCGGCCAGCTCCGCGCCGTCATCCCGCACGTCACCATCACTCCAGCAACGGACCCGCTACCGGAACGCTTCGCCGCAGTGGAAGGAACACGCGTCTATGGTGTCGAGCTCGGTCTCGCCTCCGAGTTCATGGTGCCCTTAGCGCTTCCGCGATCGAACGACGAACCGCTCCTGCCCCTCGTCGCGGCGCTTGCCGATGCGGACGACGGCGAGTTGGGCATCGTGCAAGTGCTCTTCGAGCCGTGCCGCGAGCCATGGGCCGAGAGCATGTTGCGCGCGGTCGTGAATCAGAGGGGCGAGCCGTTCTTCTTGGATGCCCCGGAAGTTACGGCCTTTGCGAGGGAGAAAGTCTCCTCACCCCTCTTCGCCGTCGTTCTTCGCGTGGCCGCAGTTGCGATGGACGGCGATCGAGCGCAGGAGCTGGTGCGCCGCATCGTCGGTGCGCTCGGATCGTTCGGCAGTCCGCTGCGAAACGAGTTCCTGCCGCTACCGCCGTCGGACGCGTTCCAGGATGATCTCGTCGACCGCACCACGCATCGTCCGGGGATGCTCCTGTCGGGCGAGGAGCTTGCTGCACTCCTTCACTTCCCGGGTGCGGGGGTCCACGTGCCCGAGCTGTGGCGCGGCAGCGGCAAGACGAAGGTGGCGCCGCAGGAAGCGCTCGGGGCCGGGACGTACGTTGGTCGCAACGAGCACGCGGGAATCGCGCACGACGTCAGTCTCTCCGAGGACGCGCGCAGCAAGCACGTCCACGTGATCGGCGCTTCGGGCACCGGCAAGTCGACACTCCTCGTGCGGATGATCCTTGAGGATGTCGAAGCGGGATATGGAGTCGCCGTGCTCGACCCGCACGGCGATCTCGTGGACGAGGTGGCGGCGCGCATCCCGGAGGAGCGCCTGGGCGATTGCGTCTTCTTCGATCCGAGCGACGAAGCGGTGGTCACCGGCTGGAACATCCTTCGCGCACACTCGGAGGCAGAGCGCGAGATCCTCGCCTCGGATCTTGTCGGCGTCTTCCAGCGCCTGTCGACGTCCTGGGGCGATCAGATGACCGCGGTTCTCGGGAACGCCGTTCTCGCCTTCCTCGAAAGCTCCCGTGGCGGGACCCTCGTCGACCTGCGCCGGTTCCTCGTCGATGCGGAGTTCCGGAAGGCGATCCTTGCGACGGTCGCGGATCCATACGTCGCCTCATTCTGGGACATCGAGTTCCCGCGGCTCATCGGTCGGCGGCCGGAGGCACCGATCCTCACGCGTCTCGACATGTTCCTGCGCTCAAAGCTCGTTCGCCGAGTCGTCACCGCAACCGATCGCCCGCTTGACTTCCGCGCGCTCACGAACGAAGGCGGCATCTTCCTCGGGAAGCTCGCCGGCGGCGCGATCGGCGAGGAGAACGCCGCGCTCTTGGGCGCCCTCCTCGTCTCGAAGTTCCACCAGGTGACATTGGCGCGGGCGCTCGAGGCGCCTGCCGCACGCCGTCCCTTCCACCTCTATGCCGACGAGTTCCACCTGGTCGCCACGCCGTCGATGGCGTCGCTCTTCTCGGGCGCGCGGAAGTTCCGGCTTGGCGTCACCGTCGCCCATCAGGACTTATCGCAGCTCCATGCGACGGCGCCCGACGTCGAGCGCGCACTCCTCGCCAACGCGTACGTCCGTATCTGCTTCCGGTTGGGCGACGACGACGCACGCGCCATGGCGAAGGGACTCTCCACCTTCACCGCCGAAGACCTCATGAGCCTGCGTACCGGCCACGCGGTCTGCCGCGTTGGCGGACGTGACGCCGACTTCAACTTAGAAACCGAGCAGCTGCCCGCTCTCTCGTCGGAGGATACGGAAGAGCGACGGCGCGAAGTGCGCGAGGCATCGCGTGAACGCTTCGGCAGCGCCCCCTCACCGCCTTCGACGGAAGCTGTCCGCGCGACCGACCCAGGCCTGACGACAAGCGACACGCGACAGCCAACCACCCCGCCACCGCGCGCTGACCTGTCGACCGAGCAATCCGTCTCGTCGGCCGGGCCCGCTATCGACAAAGCCACCCTCGACTACCTCTCCCTGGTCGCGCGCTCGCCGTTCCTCACGGTCCGCGACCGCAACGTGAGCGCTCGGGTTCTCCGCATGGCGCGGCGACCGCGTGAAGCAGGCGATCATCGCTGCTGGTCTCGCCGAGGAGGTGGCGGTGAATCCCGGCGGCCGCGGCCAGCAGTTCAAGATCCTCGACCTCACCGATCGAGGGCGCGAACTTCTCGCTCGCTACGGGATTCGCCTCAGCTCAGGCCATGGCCGCGGTGGCATCGCCCATCAGTGGTGGGTGCATCGCATTGCGGAGTGGCTGCAGGAGCACGGAAGCGATACCACCGTCGAGGATGAGAGTAAGGGTGTCCGGGTCGACATTGGACTCCGCGTTCACGGACACGACGTGGCCGTCGAGATTGAGTTGAGCGACAGCCACATCGACGAGAACCTGCGGAAAGACCGTGCAGCGGGGTACGTCCGCACGGTCTGTCTCATCGATTCGCCCGGAGCTCTGGAGAGACTCCGGGCGAAGCTCGATGTAGTCCCCGACGACGTTGTCGTCGGGGACCTGCGGGACTTCGAGGCCGTCCTTACCTCCGTCCTCTCGTCCCTACGACCCCCGAACCAGAACGCAGAACGAAGACGCCGGCGCGCCGTTCGCGAAGCGCCGAGCGCTCCACCTGTCGACGTTGCAGCGCCGCCTCTCTTCGAACCCGGCGCGTACTCGACACCGCTTGCGGCCGACTACCTGGGCTTGAGTCCCGCCACGCTCGAGACGCTACGCATCCGCGGCGGCGGACCGACCTTCTCGAAGCTCGGACGTCGCGTCGTGTACCAGCGCGAGGACCTCGACGCGTGGCTCGCGGAACGCCGACGCCAGTCGACGAGCGATCCGGGCCGACCGCTCGCGAAAAGGTGACTGCTGCGTGACTGCTGGCGGAGCCGCCCGTTTCCGCCGCTTCGTCTAACCTATTGATTCTATGGTGCCCAGGGGCGGAATTGAACCACCGACACCACGATTTTCAGTCGTGTGCTCTACCTACTGAGCTACCTGGGCGTGTCGTCGGCGCGCGGCGGCCGGCGCGCAAGGACGGCGAAGTCTCCAGCAGCGAAGGGGCAAAGTCAAGGCGGTCAGGGACCTGAGCCCACTCAGAGAGTGGCCATTCGTGCTCGTGCTCGTGCTCGTGCTCGTGGGCGCGCAGCGCGGCGGCCCCGCCGGCTCCGCTACTTGCCGGGGACGCTGATCGGCACCGTCACCTTCTTGCCCGCGGCGAGGCGCTCGAGGTACTCGCGGCTGAAGTCGACGCGCAACTCGATCCACATCGGGAGGTGGTCGGACATCTGGTAGGTGCGCCAGTCCCTGAACCTGCCCGGCTTGCCGCTCTTGGTCGGCGGGACGTCCGGGCCGTAGACCGCCGATTCCGCCTCCTGGTACACGTGCTTGTAGAAGTTGAAGACGCCGGCATTGCATTCGACCAGCTTGTCCTTGAGGTCGGGCGCGATGAAGGCGATCTGGTCGAAGTGCTTCGACTGGTCGACGTTGGAGCCGACGCCCAAGAGGTTCTCGTGGATCTCGAACCCGGCGTCCGTCAACGCCTTGAAGGTCTCGTCCTGGGTGCCGAAGATGTTGAAGTCGCCGAGCACGATCATGTTCTTCGCCCAGGCCTGCGGCTTGGTGACGCTGCCGGCGAGGTGCTTGGCGAGCTGACGGATCTCCTTGATGCGTTGCGGATCGTCGGCGACGCTCTTACCGTAGTAGATGTGCACCGTGCAGATGGTGAACTTGAACCATGCCGTGCGGAAGCCGACGATGAAGGGAGTGCGCGCGAACTGGCCGGAGGGCGTGTTCTTGTCGACCGGCGGCACCACGATCTCGCCGGCGAGGCCGCCGAACGTCACCTTGCGCGTGTCGTAGATGAACGCCATGCGCTCGAGGTTGCCTGCCGGCCTTCGGTGACGTCGGTGAGGAGGTAGTGCCAGGAGCTGCCGAGGATGTCCATCACCGCTTCGAGCGAGCTGAGATCGTCGCGCACTTCCTGCACGGCGACGAGGTCGAAGTGGTCGATGATCTCGGCGATGTAGTAGAGGGCTTCGCGCTGGCGGGGGCCGTACTTGCCGGACTCGAACTCGCGGATGTTCCAGGTCGCCAGCAGCAGCTTGCTGGAGCGTACCCGCTCCGGCACTCCCTCCTCCTTGAAGGCGTGCTTGAGGCGCAGCAGGCCGGCGGCGGTGCGTTGGGCGTGCGCGGGCGTGAACGCTTTGTCGTGCCGGTGCAGGTTGTAATAGAACGGCATGGCGATCCTCCGGGCCGCACTCGGTGCGGGCTGTCGAGGCCATCTGTGCTGTTAGACGGACACGCTCGGCGGTTTTCCGCTTCCGGCGGAGCGCCACGGCGCGCGTAGGTGTTCGGCGGCGAAGCGCCACATCCCACGTCCGGTACGGCGCCGAAGTCGACCAGCAGCGCAAGTCATCTCCCTTCAGCAGTTTGCCGGAGGCCTTCTGCTGGCACGAGCACTGCTCCAGGGCTGCCGACCGAACCCTTGCCGGAGGCACGCCGATGAGCTTGA
>CAWJWP010000016.1:0-660597 GCA_963846495.1 Thermoanaerobaculia bacterium
CGCCCGGCGACGACGGCCCGGGCAGCGACGGTGTGGTCGTCATTGGCTGGAAGCTGTGGCAAGCGCAGTTTGGCGGCCAGCCCGACGTCGTCGGACGCACGATCCGCGTCAACGGCACGCTGCGCGAGGTGATCGGCGTCATGCCGGAGGGCTTCCTCTTCCCCATCCGCGAGGAGATCTGGGCGACGCTGCCGCACGATCCGGCGCGCCTGCGCCGCGGCGAGGGCACGACGCTCGAGGCCTTCGGACGGCTGCGCGACGGCATCACCTTTGACCAGGCCGGCGCCGACCTCTCGCGCATCGCCACCCGCCTCGCCGAGCAGCACCCCGACACCAACAAGGGCATCGGCGCGGTCGTCAAGCCCTACACCGAGGAGTACGTCAGCGGCGAGATCAAGACGCTGCTCTACCTCATGCTCGGCGCCACCTGCGGCGTGCTCCTCATCGCCTGCGCCAACGTCGCCAACCTGCTGCTCTCGCGCGCCGCGGTCAAGGGCAAGGAGGTGGCGGTGCGCTCCGCGCTCGGCGCCGGGCGCTGGCGGGTGATCCAGCGGACGATCGCGGAGTCGCTGGTGCTCGCGGGGGCCGGCGCGGCGATCGGCATCGGGCTCGCGTGGCTCGGCGTCACGGCGTTCAACCGCGCCATCGCGCCCACGGATCCGCCGTTCTGGATCGACATCCGCCTCGACGCGGCCGCGCTCGCCGTGGTGGCCCTCGCCACGCTCTTCGCGGGCGTGGCCGCCGGCTTCGCCCCGGCCCTGCAGGCGAGCGGCAACCGCATCAACGAGATCCTCAAGGACGAGAGCCGCGGCGCCTCGAGCCTGCGCCTCGGCCGGCTGTCGCGTGGGCTCGTGGTCGCGCAGGTCGCCGTCTCCTGCGTGCTGCTCGTGCTCACCGGGCTCATGGTCAAGAGCGTGACGCGGCTCGAAGGCGCCGACTTCGGCATCGAGAAGGACAAGGTGTTCTCGGCGCGCGTCGCGCTCTTCGAGAAGGACTACCCCGACAGCGCGGCGCGCCAGCGCTTCTTCGACGACGTGGCGCAGCGGCTGGCCGCGCTGCCAGGCGTCGAAGCGGCGGCCCTCGGCGACTCGATGCCGGTGACCGGCTCGGGAGGCGACCGCTTCCGGCTCGAGGGCAAGGACTACACCAACGAGAACGACCGGCCCGAGGCCCACCTCGCGGCGGTGAGCCCGTCGTACTTCGACACCCTGGGCGCGCGTCTGGTATCGGGGCGCGACTTCACCGCGGGCGACCGCGACGGCAGCCTGCCGGTGGTGATCGTCAACCAGTCCTTCGCGCGCCGCCACTTCGGCTCCGACAACCCGCTCGGCAAGCGGCTCGGGATCGACGGCCCCGCCGAGGAGGGAACAGACCCGCCGTTGCTATGGGCGACGGTCGTCGGCGTCGTGCCCGACCTCTATATGGACGGCACCGACAACGAGGAGCCGGAGGGCATGTACGTGCCGCTCGCACAGCACGACCGCTCGTTCATGAGCCTGCTCGCGCGCACGCGCGGCGAGCCGATGGCGCTCGCCCGGCCGGTGCGCGCGATGGTCAATAGCGTCGACGCCAACCAGCCGCTCTACTTCGTGCGCACGGTGGGCGAGGCGATCCAGCAACAGACTTGGCACTACCGAGTGTTCGGCTCGCTCTTCATGATCTTCGGCGCCGTGGCGCTGCTGCTCGCCGCGGTCGGGCTCTACGGCGTGATGTCGTTCTCGGTCGGCAGGCGTCGCCAGGAAGTCGGCGTCCGCATGGCGCTCGGCGCCGAGGCGTCGCAGGTGGTGCGGCTGATCTTCCGCCAGGGCGCGCGGCAGATCCTCATCGGTCTCGGCATCGGCCTCGCCATCGCGCCGCTGCTGTCGAACTTCCTGCGCATGGTGCTCTTCGGCGTCAGCCCGTGGGACCCCGCGACGTTCGCGCTCATCGTCACGGTGCTCTCGCTCACCGGCGCCGCCGCGTGCCTGGTGCCGGCGAGGCGGGCGGCGGCGGTCTCGCCGCTGGTCGCGTTGCGGGGGCAGTGACCGCGTCGCTCTCGTCGTACGCTACGGCGAGGGAGGACGCCAATGCTCGACGGAACGCTTCGCCGAGAGATCGAAAGACGGCTCGCGGTAGTGGCGACGATCCTGCTGCTCGGCGCTGCCTCCGCCGCGATCGCGCAGCAGGGCGGCGCCACGCAGACCGCGCCAGATCCGCAGGACGCGATGACGCGGAAGCTGCTCGCCCGGCTCGACCTCGAGAAGTACAAGGCGACCATCAAAGGGCTCACGCAGTTCGGGGATCGGCGGCAGGGCACGGAGCGCAACCGCAAGGCGGTGGACTGGATCGAGGCGCAGCTCCGGAGCTACGGCTGCCCGACCGAGCGGCTGCGCTACGTGTACGACCCGCCGGCCGCCGGCCGCGCCCGGCCGAGCAGGCGCCCTTCGAGCCGGTCATCGCGAGCGGCGAGGTGCGTCTCGGCCCCGGCGGCTCGCGCTACCGCGGCATCCAGCGCGCCACGGGAGTGAACACCGATCCGAACGCCCAGCCGGACGCGAAGCTGCGGGAGCTCAACGCCGAGCCCGCCGACGAACGGCCCGCGCGAGCAGGTGTACTGCACCAAGGTCGGGACGACGCGTCCGAACGAGATGTACATCGTCGGCGCGCACATGGACGGGCACGGCTGGGGAGAAGCGGCCAACGACAACGGGTCGGGCACCGCGCTCGTCATGGAGCTGGCGCGCATCTTCAGCATGCCCGACGTGCAGACCGAGCGCAGCATCCGCTTCGTGCTGTGGAACAACGAGGAGACGGGGCTCAACGGCGCGCGGGCTTACGTCGAGCAGCGCGCCGGCCTGCAGGGGAAGGAGGACCCGCCGGGGTCCGGACGCTACCCGGAGCCGAAGTGGCTCGCCATGATCCAGCACGACATGATGATGTGGGACCACGGCATGCCTCGCGCCGACGGGACGTGGAACCCGGAGCAGCGGCCGGAGGCCGACATCAACATCGAGTTCCAGTCGACCGCGCTGCGCGCCGACGAAGCGATGAAGCTGGCCTTCTTCTTCCGCGCCGCGAACGAGAAGTTCGCGACCGACTATCCGGCGGCCGTCGGCAACCACATGACGAACACCGACTCGACCCCGTTCATGGACTTCGTACCGGCGATCAGCCTGCGCGAGAACGAGCGCGGCATGCACACCGGCGCCGGCTGGAACCCGACCTGGCACCAGCCGATCGACGTCTACGCGACGTTCTCGGACAAGGACTTCCGCCTCGGCTTCAACGCCGCGCAGACGACGGGCGGCGCGATCGCCCTGCTGGCCGGCTTGAAGATCGTCGAGTGACGATGGTCGCGACCGGCGCGCTGCCGGGCGTGAGCGCTCAGCGCGCCGAGCTGCCCTTGGCGTAGAGGTCGATCACCCGGTTGATGGCGCGCTGGCAGACGGCGCAGAACGGGACGCGGTCGCGGGTGAACATGATGCAGTCGACCTGCGGGCGGAAGTACCCCTTCGCCTCGTAGTTGGCGCCTTCGAAGGCGCCCACCTTGCCGGCGTACGGCTCGGCGGCGAAGCGCGCTTCCTCCTCGTCGCGCTGGCGGCGGAAGAGCGCGTCCATCTCGCTCTCCGGCCGCCGCTCGGCGCGGATCTTTCGGCGCTCGGCCTGGATCTCGCGCGAGCGCGTCTCGAAGGCCTCCTTGCTCCACGGCGTCGGCAGCGGCGTGCCCGGCGCGACGAGGTCGCGCCACTTGAGCTTCGCCGGGTCGAGCAGAGCGGTGACGTTGGGCTCCCACGGCTCGGTGCGGTCGGCGGCCGGCTCGTAGGCGACGTCGGAGGTGTAGTACTCGTCGGCGAGCGCGGCCATGTGGTGGCCGAACTCGTGGACGAAGACGTAGGGCGACCACTCGCTGTCGGCGGCGACGGTGGCGAACTGGCCGAAGATGCCGCCGCCGCCGTAGGTGTTCGTGTTGGTCATGATCTCGACGAACTCGTACGGCGCCTGCGAGGCGACGTCGCGGAAGCCCCGGTTGTCGAAGGTGAGGATGTAGCGCTCGGAGCGGAAGGCGTCGTAGGTCGTGCCCACCGGCGAGCGCCGGTAGATGCCCGTCGACGGCCGTGAGACTCCCGACTCCGCCGCCGCCGGACAGAGACCCCAGACGTTGAAGTCGGCGCGTCGCGAGGCGAAGGGCTCGACGGCGAAGAGCAGCCCCATCAGCCGCTTCGCGTCGCCTTCGCACTTGCCGCGCTGGGCGGCGGTGTAGCCGTCGCCGAGGATCAACAGGTCGACCTTGTCGGCCGGGTCGCCCGAGCGCTGCAGCCGCAGCAGCGCGCCGGCGCTGGGCGGCGCGGCGCGGTCGACCAGCATGTCGGCGGGGTCGATCACCGTCGACCAGAGCTCGCGGAAATCGTTCGCCTTGTCGCGCTTCTTGATCACCACCTGCACCGGCGCGGCGGGCGCCGGGAAGCGCAGCGACTCGCCGAAGGCGCCGTTGGAGGTCGCCGCCTCGCCCGTCGTCTCCCACTCGCCGTAGATCGAGGCGAAGCCCCGCGAGTAGACGACGCGGCGCGTCGTGCGGTCGATCACCTCGAAGAAGTACTTGCCGAGGTTGGTGTCGTCGATCGCCTTGGCCGGGTCGCCGGGCCAGGGCAGCGGCTCCAGTACCACCCGCTCGAGCGCGAAGTGCTCCTCGCGGGCGTTGCCGGAGTGCACATAGTCGACGCGCAGCGTCCGCGGCGGCGCCGTGGCCCCCGCCGCCGGCAACGCGCCAGCGCAGAGAACATTGAGCGCGATCGCCCCGAGAGCGAGGGCGGAGCGATGCAGCGGCGAGCAGTCGGGCATTTGGCGGGCCTCCGGAGGCCGAGTCTACGGCTGTCACACCGCGCGAGTCCTGAATGCCCGCTTCGAGAGCCGCCCGGAGCTGCCCAGGAAAACCAACGCCGGCGGCGGGGTGCGCCGCCGGCACGCCAAGGCAATCAGGGTCCTACGGGCAGGTGTTGGTGTAGAAGACGGCGTTCTCGTCCCACACGCCCATGCAGCCGATCCAGCCCGCCGCCGAGGTGGCACCGCCAGCCAATTCCGTCGAAGCGACCGAGGCATTGCCCACCGTCACCACGGTTCCCGTGGAACCGAGGACGCTCGAGCCCTTGAGGACGACCGCTCCGCCTCCCGCCTGGTCGATCCCGTAGTTGGTGGTGCTCGCGACGTGGCCCCAGATGTTGCTTCTCGCGATGTCCAGATAGGCCCAAGTGGGCGAATCGAGGAATACGCCGTAGGACGAGCTCCCGCCTGCCGCGCTCACGTCGACATTGCGGATCGCGAGGTCCTCTTGACCTCCCCAGCCGTTGTTCTCGTCGGCGAAGATGCCATAGTTCGAGGTAGCGTTGGACACGTTGATCTTGCTGTCGCGGAGCCCGACAGCGTCAGGCGGTCCAGCATGGAAACGCCGTAGGTGGTATTGGCTGCGGTAGCGGAGATCTGGCTGCGCAGGATGACGGACCTGGCGCCGGAGAAGTTGTTCTTGAAGCTCACGCCGTAGGCGATGGAACCCGAGCCGAACGAGGCGGCGCCGATCTCACACTCCTCGATCCGCGGCGCCGCCTGCAGGTTGCGGATCCCATAGACGACGCTGCCGCTGACGCCCTGCGCCGCCACCTTCACGCGGTAGAGGCGAGGGAAAGCCCCGTCGTTGAAGACACCGGCCACGTGCGGCACCGTCGAGGTGGCG
Organism: Thermoanaerobaculia bacterium; assembly: GCA_963846495.1. GTDB lineage: Bacteria > Acidobacteriota > Thermoanaerobaculia > Multivoradales > JAIOJS01 > DASYQD01. Next base: position 5,705 of record CAWJWP010000016.1, read on the forward strand.
CTCGCCTCGACGGTCAGCAGCCGCAGCTCCGCGTCGCTGGCGCCGTTGACCGTGCCGCCGCTGCCGGAAGCGGTGACGTCCACCGCTCCGCGGATGATCGTCACGCCGATGCCCGAGCCCTCGATGTCGACCCAGGAGCGCATGGGCAGCGGGGTGGAACCGATGTCGTAGATGCCCGGTTCGATCTTGAGCAGCCAGGGATTGGTCGACGACGGCGAGGAGATCCCGGACAAGGCATTGCGGAGCGCCGTACCGCTGGAGGCGGGATTGCCGGGTACCGAAGACACCAGAACCGTGCGGTTCTGCGCCATCGCCGATTGCGCGACCAGCGAAAGAAGCAATCCGCAGCACACCCGAAACACCCCCTGCTTCCATGACGCGAGTGAACGACCGTCGTGAGTAGCCATCGCACGTCTCCTTGTAAAGATTCCGAGTTTGAGCTGCCATTCGACACGTCCGGCGGCGCGGTAGAAACCCCCGAAAGAGCGAATCGGGCTCTGCCTTTCGGCAGAGCCCGTCTACGACCGAAGGCGAGGGGAGCGATCCCTACTTTCCTGCTAGCGTGACCGGCCGCCCGTCGCGAAAAATGATGTCCGCATCATAGGCGCCGTGAATCGCGACTTGCGGCATCGCGAAGTAGTCACGAACCCGTGCCACGTCGAGGCGCCTGTCAGCTCCCTTCGACACCAACAAGTAGGAGAACCGACCGCTTCGTGGGGCAACCGCGACGAGGATTGGACTGCCCCACGAATCCCTGCCTTTGTTGATGGAACGCACGATCCCCTCGATCCTCGCCTCGGGGCTCGCGGCACGCTCGAGCTCGACCTCACGCTCGATCAGCTCACTCGCCAGCCGAAGGTTCGCGAACGTGCGCACCTGGCGGGCGCGGCGGACAAATCCCACGCCGATGGCCAGAACGACCAGGCAGAGCGCCAGGGCCAGGCTCAAGGCGACCAACTGGATTCGGCGCATACGGACTCTAGTGGCAGACCCCATCCGCGCTGCAGAAACCGGAGCCCTTGAACGTGTCACGCCGCGCGGCCTTGCGCTGGGGGCGCTTGGGGAAGAAAGTCTTTAGGAAGGTCTTGCGACCGGCACTCTGGTCCGGCTTGAAAGCAATACCACCCAGGTGGGCCTTTAGTTCATGACCCGGCCCATCAGCGCAGTTGGCAAATCGAGCGGACCAGCCTTCGAGAGATTGCCACCGGGACCCACCAGACCGCCAGCCCGAAGTACGTTTGACACCGCCTTGGCGCAGTTTTCCCGCACCATGATGCCGGCGCCGGCCGCATCGATATCGGTGCCCGCGAAGGGGTCGCGCCGAATGAAATCGATCATCGCGCGATCCTGCTCGGAAGTCGTCTCTAGAACGCTCATGATGACGGTGCGGCCTTCCGAGTTGTAGCCCTCGATGAAGGCGCCCACCCCGTCGCTGAAGTCGAAATCTCCCCCATAGCTCACTCCGGCAGAGTCCCCGTCAGCAGCCTGAACGAAGACCGCCGAGTGGCCAAACGCTTCGTAGAGGCCCTCCCCGGAGGCGACCGTGAAGACCAGGGCTGTCTGGCCATCCGGATCCACGTATTGGACTGGATTGCCGAGTGCATAGGCATAGCGGTTCCAACTCTGTGGTCTTACCGGGTCGCCGCCAGCGGGGTCGACGGAGAGGAATCTCGCCGTCAGCGGCGAATAGAACCTCGCATGCATGTAGTCGAGGTCATCGGCCACGCTGGCGGGATTGCCGAGGTCCCGCTCATGGCCGGTGAACTTCATCTGCTCGCCATCCTGGGTCGTGCTCGTCAGCTCCTCGCCGAAGGGCAGGTAGGCGTGGTACGCCAGCTTCGACATGGCGGTCGAGGTGATGAGCCGCGGCGTCCCGAGGTGGTCGAGGTGGTAGTGCCTGGTGTACCCCTTGTCCGGGTACGGGAGTGAGAACCCGCGGACGATGAGGGGAGAGATCGCTCCCCGCGAGACCTGGGAGTCGGGGCAGAAGGCGCCGCCGCCGCAGCCGTGGTCGATGCCGCGGCGGTCGGTCTCCTCGATGTGCGAGCAGAACGGATGCGTGGCGGGCACGTCGGAGAAGGTCCGCGGCTGCCCTGCGATGCAAGCCGGCGGGTTCCAGGCGTTGGCCCTGGAGGTGTAGACCGCCACGGCGCCTCTCCCGACCGGGTTCTCGGGGCAGAAGATGTCGGGTCCGCAACCGCCGGTCAGGCCCTCGGCCTTCGCCCTCGCGATGTAGGCGCAGAAGGGGTGCGTGTCGGGCACGTCCGTGTACGGCACGGCGAAGCCGTTCAGGCTGCATTGGGCCGGGTTGTAGACGATGCCGCGCGCGCGGTAGACAAAGACGATCGTCGCGGCGCGCGTCGCGTTGTTGACGGGGCAATATTGATCCGCCCCGCAACCCGTGGTTACGCCGGAGGCCTTCATCGCCTCGATCTCCGCGGCGTACGGATGGGTCGGCGGGACGTCGGTAAAGCTCATCTGCGCCTGCGTGCCTTCCGACGCCAGCAGCTGTCCGCCGCGGTAGAAGTACTCGCGGGGGGACCACCCGGTCTGTTCCCGGAACTCGCGCAGCACCTTGCCGTCGAGGTCGCGCAACGACCAGTTGGCGGCGCCGCCGCCCTGGCGGAACTCGAACAGGCGCTCGTCGCCGGCAGTGTAGACGTAGCGCCAGTCCTCGGCGCCGTTGAGCATCTTGGTCATCATGCCGAAGCCGTCGACCTCGTAGGTGGCGCCGTTGAAGCCCACCATGTTGCCCGCCACGTCGTAGGAGGCGCCGTTGTGTCGGTTGGTGAGGGCGTTCGTCGGCGTCGAACGGCCGGAAGCCACGGGGTCGCCACCGATGTTGGTGAGATTCCCGAACGGATCGTAGGTGTAGGTCTGGTACCGCAGCTGCCCGCCGCCGGTGGGACCGTCGTAGACGTGCCCGTCGATCACGCGGCTCACGTGGTCGTAGAGGAAGTAGGCGTTGCCCATCTTCTTGACGTTGCCGGCGCCATCGTAGAGGTAAGTGCCGGTGCTCCACAGGTCGCTCGAGGCTCCGGCGCGCCGCGCCGCGAGCGATGCCGGTCGCGCCATGCCGTCGGGGTCGTTGGCCTGGGTGTCGACGACGCCGTTCGTGTGGGTGACCTGGTTGACCATGCCGTTGGGGTGATAGGTGATGGCGTCGGCAAAGCCGGTGACCGCGGTCAGCCTGCCCTGGGTGTACACCTGACTCACCGTGCGGGGCACCGAGGGGCACGGCGTGAACGTGCAGTTGGGGTAGCCGAGGCTGGTCACGTTGCCCAATGGGTCGTAGGTCCAGGTCTGCTCGAAGATGCGGTTGGGCGACTGGCCGAAGATGCGGAACTGGGTGAGCCGGTGCGAGGGCCGGCCTTGCCGGCCGCCGTAGGTGTAGGTCTCGTCGATCTGCAGCGGCACCGCGGGGTTGTAGGGCGTGCTCAAGTAGTTGTAGCGAGTGGCGACGTGCAGGCGGCCGTTGGTCCGTACGTTGGCTGCGTTCGAGGTGCCGTAGGTGAAGGACTTCAGCGTGCCCACGCCCGCCTGGCTCACCGTCGTCACCCGCTCGGCGCGGTCGTAGCCGAAGGTGAGGTCCGCCTTCGGCTCGCCGGGCACGTTGCAGGCCTGGTTCGAGCACTCGTGCCTGCGGCCGGCATGGCCGCGGCTGTCGTAATTGCTGTGGAAGACGAAGCCGTTGCCGCTGGCCCCCTTCTCCGGGTGCACCTCGCTGAGCAGGAAGCCGCGCTGGTCGTAGGTGAACCAGCGATTCTGGGTGCCCGCGGAGGTCTGCTGCTGGACGCGAAAGATGCGGTTGCCGACGTCGTAGGTGTAGCTCGTCGTCGTGTTGGTGAAGGTGGGGTAGCTGCCCTGTGCCTCCTCCTTGACCTGACTCAGGCGGCCCTGGCGGTCGTAGATCTCGGTCGTCCAGGCAGCGTGCTCGTCGTCGTTGAGAACGTCGGCCACCTTCACGGATCGCCCCACCGTTCGCACGCCGGCGTAGGCGAAGTTGACCTTGTGGTCGAAGCCGTCCGGCGGCGTGACCAGCCCGGGCCTGCCGAACGGGTCATATTCCGAGTAGGTCGTCTTCTTCGCGACGTTGCCCAGCTCCGACACGGACTCCTTCCAGCCATTCGCGTAGTACAGGGTCTGCCGCGTCGCCCAGGTGTTGTTGTCGGGCATCAGCTGCTGCTCTTGCCAGACGCGGCCCAGGGCATCGAACTTGACGGCGCTCTGAGCGAGGGCCGTTCCTCCGCCATTGGGGAGCTGCTTGATGTCTACACGGGCGAGGGCGTTCGGCCCCGTCGCGAGGGTGTAGACGTATTCCGTCCACCCGTCGTGGTTCGCTTGCGGCTTGGCGAACCGGAGTCGTCCCAAGCCGTCGTACTCATAGGTCGTGGCGATGGCCGACGTGTCCCGGCTCGACGCCACGAGACCGCTCGACGAATCGATCGTCTGGTCGAGGGTCTTGAACGACAACGGCGACCCGCCGGCATCCACGTAGGTTGCCGTCGCCCGCGAGCCGAACTGGGTGGTGTAGTCGATGCGATATTGGGTAGCAGGCAGGGTGAGCGCCGCCAGAGGCCCGGTGCCCAACGTACCCGGGACGTCACCGCCGTAGTAGCGCTCGCTGGACAGGTTGCCGGCGGTCTGGAGGGTCTCGACGACGACGTCGTTCCCCGATTCCGACCCGGTGTCGAGGCTGTGAACGCGGGTGCGTTCCAGCCAGCCGTTGGCGTCGAAGTAGAACGTGCGCTTGGCGGTCTTCCCGGCCTCGGTCGCCTGTTGCAACGCGTAGGTGTCCAGGATCCACTTCTCCGACGACCCCAGCATCGTGAACGATCCGGGATAGGTCCCACGACCCGAGTTGAAGTCCGTCGTTTCGGTTCGCACGGCAGTGGTGTCGAAGTCAACTCCCGACTGCGTCGTCCGGTAGTGGCCCAGCCCGTCGAAGCTCGACAGGTCGACGTCCGCATAGCGGGGGACGCCCTGGTCGAGGTCGTCGTGGAACACCGTTCGCGTCGACGCGAGCCGCTGATCGCGCCTGCTGGCCTGGTCGATGGTGCCGCCGAAGCCCGTGCCCGCGTCGACCTCGTACCTCACGAAGCTGGAACGGAGCAGGGCCCCGCCCGCCGCATAGGTCTTCGTCGAGAGGAAGCGGTTGCCCGTCGCATCCGGCACCGACCGGGCGAGCGGCAGGCCGTACTCGACGAGCTTCCACGGCGGGTTGAAGTCGTTGAAGGCGACCGAGAAGAAGGTCTCGGTCTTGTTGCCGAGCGGGTCGGTGACGGTGTTGACGAGCTCCATCGGCGTGCTCGGCGTCCCCACGTACTGCTGCATGGCCGTGGTGTACTGCCACGCCGGGCCGAGCGCCACGCCGGCGGCGTCGTAGAGCGTCCGCGTGGCGACGCCGTTGGACCGCTGGCGGTGCGCCTTGCCGCCGTCATTCGGGAAGACGTAGGCCTGATAGGTCCACGCCACCGAGCCCTGGGTGGGGAGCACCAGCTTGAGGATCGAACCCGGCGCCTTGCAGCCGGCGCTTTGGTTGAGCGCGTAGCTGGGCATGGACCAGGCGGCGAGGGTTCCGGTCGAGTCCGTCGCGGTGACCGAGGTCAGCATGCTGACGACGAGATTGCCGAGGCTCTGGTCGCTGTCGCAAGGACGCGCCACGCTCATCTGCGTGTAAACGAACGTGTACGTCGTGGTGCTGCCGTTGAACCCGGTCAGCACGATGTTGTTGATGCGCTTCCCCAGCACCGGGTCCGGCACGTAGTTGATGTACTGCACGCGGTTGTGGGTGTCGGTCAGCGTCCATGCCAGGTTGGTCGGCTTGGCCAGCGTCACCGTGTTGCCGAAGCGATCCCGCATCTGGTGTAGATCGCCGTCGTTCCTGAACTGGTGGACGACGCCATTCGGGAGCTCGACTTCCCTGGTACCGGTCTTCATCCGGAGGTAGCTTCCGTCGCGGGTATACCTGACGGTGCTGGTGCCGCCGGTCTCGCCGTCGTGCAGCGTCTGGTACTCGAAGGAGTGCTCGCCGCCGTCGGGGCCGACGTAGAGCCAGTTGCCGGATCCGTTCTGATTCTGGCCCCCGTCAAAGAGGTGCCCGAGGGAGAGGGTCCAGCCGAACCCGGCGTCCGTCCGCGGATTGGCGATCGCCTGCATCCGGCAGCCAGTCGGGCCGCACGACTCTTGATAGAGCCAGGGGTTGCTGTTGAAGACGAGCGTCAGCCCGTAGGACAGCTCGCCTCCGACGGGGTAGGTGGGGCCGATCGGGATCGTCACCACCAGGTTGCCGTTGAACCCGTTGACGCTGTCGACGTCGCCCATCTGGAAGGACTTCTCGGCCGCGAAGCCGGTCTGCAGGTTGGGATGGGTGTCGGCGCCGCCAGGCACGGCGAGAGCAGCGGCCGCCAGGAGGCAGATAGCGATTCGGTGCAGTTTCATGGGATTGGCCTTCTCGACGGTCACGGATTGGGGATCGGTGCGACAAGGGTCTCGAGGGTCTCGGGGACGACGGCGAGCAGGACGTCACCGGTGGCCACCGTCGGCGAATCGAGGGCCGGGCTGCCGTCCAGCGGCTCGAGCCGCTCGAGCGGGAAGTGCACGATCCCGTCGCCGATACCGTCGAGATCGTCCACGCCGCCGTCCGTCACGCTAGCCACCCAGGCCCCGACCTTCGGGCGCACCAGCAGGACGTGCAGAAACCACCGGCCTTCGATGACCAGCTCGTCTCCGCTGCCCTCCGAAGCCGGCTGCACGGCACTGCCGTCGAGGGGAGTGCTGGTCAACAGCGACTCGTCCGGGCCGTCAACGGCGTAACCGCCCGATTCGAGATCCACCGCGATCCACGCCGACTGCGGGCTCGCTTCCTGCTCCAGCTCCAGGCTCACGCTGCCGTCCTGATCGGTATCGGCGAGCGCCGCCTCGCTGCGCACCAGGCGGCGCACGCCGTCGTCGTACTCTTTGGAAGCCCCGAGCAGGATCAGCTGTCCCCCGACGGTCACGCTCGAGACCGGCCCTGTCGGCGGGAACGTGACGGAAGGCTCCAGCGGCGCGGCCACGAGCGGGCTGGCGCACAGCGCGGCCAGCGCGAAGACGAAGCGAGCTTTCATGGGGACTCCTCTTCTCATTTCGATGCGTGCATCTAGGACTGCCATTCGACACGTCCGGCGGCGCGGTCGAAACTCCCGAAAGAGCGAATCGGGCTCTGCCTTTCGACAGAGGCCGACCTATCCCGGCGCGACCACCGACGATCGTGCCGCCGCCGCGGCGGTATCTCCCCGCGGCTAAGGCGGGCGCACGAGGCCCCGCCGGAACGCCTGCGCGATCGCCTCGCTGCGTGACGACGCCTGCAGCTTGCGCAGGATGTTGGCGACGTGCGTCTTGACCGTCCCTTCCGCGACGTGGAGCGCGACGGCGATCGCCTTGTTGCTGCTGCCGCGGGCCATCAGCGCGAGGACGCGCCGCTCGCCGTCGGTGAGATCGTCGGCGGCGATGCGCTCGGAGAGGGAGCCGGCGGCGACGGCGGAGAGGTGGCGCTTGCCGGCGTGCACGGAGCGGATCGCCGCCACGATCTCCTCGCCGTCGGCGTCCTTGACGAGATAGCCCAGCGCACCGCTCTTGACCGCACGGTAGACGTCCTCGCTGCCGGTGTGGACGCTGAGCACGATGAAGCGCGCGTCCGGCTGCTCACGCAGCAGCTCGGCGATGGCGTCGGTGCCACGGCCGTCGGGCAGCGAGAGATCGATCAGCGTCACGTCCGGCCGCTGCGCGCGGAAGAGCGCCAGCCCGTCCGCCACGGTAGCCGCCTCGCCGACCAGCCGGAGCTCGGGACGCGAGGCGAGAAGGTGCGCGAGGCCGCTGCGCACGATCGGGTGATCGTCGATGACGAGGACGCGGATGACGGCACCGCCTCCCGGAGCGCTCACGCGCCGACCTCCCCGGCCGCCTCGGATGGCGGGTTGGGGATGCTCGCGCGGACGGAGGTCCCCCGCCCCGGGTGGCTCTCGATCGACAGCTCGCCGCCCAGGCGGTGTGCCCGACGTCGCATGCCGGCCAGTCCCATGCCCGGTGACGTCGCCTCCTCCGCGAAGGGCGGGGCAGCCATGCCGCGACCGTCATCCGCGACCGTGAGCTCGATCGTCGCGGCGCCGAAGCGCAGGCTGACCCGGATGTGGCTGGCCGCCGCGTGCCGCAGGGCGTTGGCGATCGCCTCCTGGGCGATCCGCAGCAGCTGGATCTCGATCAGCTTCGGGATCGGCGTAACCGTGCCGAGCAACTCGAGCTCCACCTCGACCTCGCCCGCCGACAATCGCTGCACCAGCGTGGAGAGCGCATGCGGCAGATCGGCGCCCTCGAGCTGCGGCGGGTGCAGGGCTTGCACCGACCGCCGCGTCTCCTCGAGACAGTCCTTGGCCGTCCGCGACGCTTCCCGCAGCCGTTCCTGAAGCGGCGCCGGGGCGTCGCTCGCCCAGCCGCGCGTGGCCTCGAGCTGGATCACCACCCCGGCCAGGCCCTGGGCCAAGCTGTCGTGCAAGTCCTGAGCGATGCGGTTGCGCTCCTCGAGCATGGCGGTCTCGCGCACCGCCTCCTGCAGCTCCTCGGTACGCTCGACGATCAACGACTCGAGCTTGCGGTTGCGGCGCAGCAGGTAGCGGAAGCGGAGCTGGTAACCGCCGGCGCCAAGCCCGACGAAGCCGAGAACGCACAGCGCCAGGAACCACGGAGCACGATAGAAAGGCGGCGCCAATTCGAAGCTCACGGCGGCCCCTTCGCGGTTCCACAACCCGTCGCCGTTGCAGGCGATGACCTGGAAACGGTAGCGGCCCGGCGCCAGGTTGGTGTAGGTCACGGCGCGGTGCGCTGCGGCGTCGACCCAGTCGGAGTCGAAGCCCTCGAGCTTGTGCTTGAACCGCACGCGATTGGCATTGCGGAAGCTCAGCGCCGTGTACCGCACCTCCAGCCGCCGCACGCCGGCCGGCAACCGGTGATTGGCGGTGAGATCCACCGGCCGCTGGTTGGCCAGCACCGCTTCGATGGCGAGCAGCGGCGGCACGGAATTGCCGGCGAGCCGGCGCGGATCGACCGCCACCGCACCCCGCATGGTGGCAAACCACAGCCGGCCGTCGCGCCCCTTCCATCCCGAAGCACCCCCGGCGTTGCACTCGCCGCTGCGCATGCCGTCAGCGATCCCCAGCACCAGCGGCTGCACGCGCTGCCGCCGGCCTGCCGCGATCTCTTCCAGCTCGCGCTTCGCGACGGCGTAGATCCCGCGATTGCTGCTCATCCAGAGATAGCCGGCGTCGTCTTCGAGGATCGTGTAGGCGGTGTCGTCGAACAGCCCCTCGCGCGGACCGAAACGGTGGTGCGAGCCGTCGCGAAGACGATAGAGCCCGCGGTCGTAGGTTCCGACCCACAGTGCGCCCGCGGTGTCCTCATGGAGAGCGGTGATCGCCACGCGGCCCGGGACCGGCGCCAGCTCGCGTCGGTCGCCCCGTACGCGGTACAGGCCCGCCATCGTCCCGACCCAAACCTCCCCGGTCCGGCTCTCGAGCACGGCCTGCACCGCGTCACCTGGCTTGTCGCCGCCGCTGGGGTAACTCACCAGCCGGCCCTCGTGCAGCCGCTGCAGCCCCTCCAGGCTGCCGATCCAGAGACGGCCGCGACGGTCGGCGAGCAGGCTCCAGATGTACTCGGCCGTCGCGCCCTCGACGGGCCGGTACGGGGTCAGTCTGCCGTCGCGCCGGCGATGGAGGCCGCCTCCGTGAGTGCCGACCCAGAGCTCGTCGTCGCGGTCCGTCGCCAAGCTGGCGATGAACGTGTTGGTCAGGCCATCCTCGGCGCCGTAGACGGTGACCTCGCCGTTCGAGGCGATGCGGTTCAGCGCGCTGTCGGTGCCGACCCAAACGTTGCCGGCGCCGTCGCCGCGAACGCTGAACGTGATCTCGCCGCGCAGGCCTTCGGGAGGACCATAAGGAGTGACCTTGCCGTCGCTGAGTCGATCGAGCCCGCCGCCGCGAGTGCCGATCCAGACGCTGCCCTCACGGTCTTCGTAGACGGTATCCACGAAGTCGTGCGACAGCCCCTGGCGGGAGGAAAGCTGCTCGGCGCGGCCGTCACGGACGCGGAACACACCCGCGCCGTTGGTGCCCACCCACAAGCTGCCGGCGCGATCCAGCAGCAGCGACCAGACCTCAGACGAGATGCCGTGAAGGGGGCCCTCGGCACGTCCGTCTCGGTAGCGATAGAGGCCAACGCGAGTACCTACCCACAGCACGCCGTCGGCGGCAGCAACGAGAGCGGTGACGGCGCCCGGCGGGAGGCCGCTGATGGCCGCTGGTGAAAGACGCCCCCGGCTCCAGCGCGCGAGCCCTTCATCCGTGGCGACCCACAGCTGGTCCTCGCCGGCGCTCGCGAGAGCCATGATCCTCTCGCTGGGGAGACCGTCCTTGGCCGTGTAGCACACCCATGGCGCCGGTTGCAGGCGGCAGAGCGCGCCATCCCTACCCACCCAGAGATTGCCGGCCGCATCGGGTGCCAGGACGCGAGGGACGTTCGCCAGACCGGCTGGCTCGATCCGGTTCACCTCGAGCTCGAAACGCCTCCGGCGCAGGGTCGCCAAGCTGCCGTCGAGCGCCAGCCACAGCGTGCCGTCAGCGTCCTCGGCCAGCGCCAGGACCGAGCTGTCCGGGAGGGCGGGAGTGCTCCTTTCATCGAAGACCGTGAAGCGCTGACCGTCGTAGCGCACCAGACCTTCCTGGGTGCCGATCCAGAGATAGCCGTCGCGAGTCTGCAGGAGCGCCTGGACGTAGCTCTGCGGCAGCCCGTCACGGTCCGTCCACACTTCGTGCACGTACTGGGTGAGGGCCTTACCGGGCTCCAGCGCCGTGGCGGTGGTCGTCACCACGGCGGTCAGGATGCCCAGCGCGCCCCAACGGGCCATTCCCGAGCTCATGTGGGATGTGTGTCGACTATGGCAGCGTAGCATTGCTGCGGCGTTCGCCGAAGCAGACGCGAGAGCAGCGATGCGGATGTAGCGCTCGGAGCGGCCGAAAGGAAGCGCCGGAGTCCGGCGAGCGCCGGTGGCACCTTCCGGGGGGTAGCACCTATCAGCAGCAGCCTCGACGCTGGGCCCCTGAGAGGCAGCGAGCCCGGCCGAAGCCGGGCTCGTCATACCTGCAGCAAGTTTTGTCGTAACCCAACCTAACTCACTGGCCTATAACCGCTTACGAAGTGGGTGGCACCTCAGCGCGGGTGGCACCTCTCAGCGCAGGCCGTTTGAGCTTGTCAGCGGCTCAGTCCGTCGCGTTAAGGCAGCCCTCGTGCCACATCCCGGGAACATCCTCCAACTCGTAGAGCTCGTCTCCGCCATGATAGAAGCTCACCTTCTTGACACGCGACTCGACATCGGCAAATGCGAATTGCCCCGCTTCCAAAGGATGATGCCATTTCCAGTCGCGGGCGAACTTGCGCAGCTCTTCCAGTGAAGCAACACGGACCCGCGCGCCGACCGGGAATTCAGCAACGTAAGGTCCCTTGATCCTTCCCATAGCTGGAATCCATCACCTCTGTTTGATGCGAACGTTCTTCTTCAACACTCGTTGATAGGCGCCGCCAGACGTCTTGGGTCCGTTTTCCGGGACTGCAAGGTCGCTGCGTCGAACGACAGTTGAGAAAGAGTTCTTTCCACGGCCCGCCGCGATCTCCAGCCGTCCTTCGATCTTGGCGGCGGTGCTCATTCCTTTCACGGCTGATGACTTGGTAACGTAGGTGCCCGCCCGCAGATACCCAGAAGCCTGGATCGCGGCGCGCCCAATATCGTCGGTGAAATGCGCCACGGCCGTTGAAGCAGCCCGCCGTCCAGTTGACGCGAGCGGCGCAGCGATGCCAGCGACGCGAAGGGCATCTATACCAAATGACCAGGTGGTCTCGACGATACCGGCGCCCTCACCCAAGGCCGTTCCGGCAGCCTCGCCCATACGTAGCGTATCCACGACTCCGGACGCGAGGTCGGCCGATGCACCGACCCACATCGCTCCCCACGTCCCAGCGCCGAAACCCTCGCCGGCCATTTGATAGGTCGCCGTTTCCTTGAAATCTCGAATCTTAGGCTGCACGAGATCGGCGATCGCGCTTCCCCAAGCGGCGCCGTCCGGGTCGACGTTGTTGACCGGATTGTCGACACAGTACGAGTAACGGTTCCACGACTGCGGGAGCGTCGCGTCTTGGCTTTCCCGTGATGGGTCGACACCCATGAATCTTCCGAGCAGCGGGCTGTAATACCGGGCATGCATGTAATCCAAGTCGTCCGCCACGCTGTTCGGATCGCCGAGGTCCCGCTCGTGTCCCGTGAACTTCATCTGCTCGCCGTCCTGCTTCGTCGAGCTGAGCTCCTCGCCGAAGGGGAAGTAGTGGTGGCGGGCGATGGGCATGCCCGCGAAGGAATAGATCGACCAGGCGCCGCCGCTGTAGATCGCCGGCTCCTCGGTCCGGTCGCCGCCGAAGTTGCCGTGCACGGGGATGGTCCCGGCGGCGGTCCACACTCCCTGGTCGTAGCTGCCGTTGTCGTGGTAGGCGTGCCAGCCGCCGGCGTTGAAGACGGTGGCGTCGGTGGTGCCATCGCCGTCGTAATCCATCGGTACGGGAGTACCGTAGGTGCCGGTCCAGATGCCTGCCGTGTGGGCGCCCGTGACGTAGTCGAAGATGTCCCAAGCGGCGCCGTTGGAGATCGCCGGGTCGGCACGGCCGTCACCGTCGTAGTCGCCGGGGACGGGGACCTGGTTGGTGGCGCCGGTCATCAGGGTCTTCAAATAGGAACCGTTGTCGTTGTAGAAGTGCCACTGCGGCCCGCACATGAGTGAAAGATCGGCGTTGCCGTCGCCGTCGTAGTCGGCGGGCGCCGGGATGCAGCCGGCCGCGGTGCCGGTCCACACGCCGTGGTAGGCACCAGTGTCGTAGTCGTAGAAGTGCCAGGCGCCGCCGTCGAAGGACGCCACGTCGGCGTCGTCGTCGCCGTCGTAGTCGGCGGGCACCGGAATGTAGGTGGTGGGAGAGCCGGTCCAGATACCCTTGATGTAGCTGCCGTCGTCGTTGTAGAAGTGCCAGGCCGTGTTGCACAGCAGGGCCAGGTCGCTGTCGCCGTCGCCGTCGTAGTCAGCCGGCGCCGGGGCGCAGTTGCTGTCGCCGCCGGTCCAGACGCTGCGGCTCCAGCCACCCGGGGCGGTCACCAAGCGCGGGGTGCCGAGGTGGTCGAGCGAGAAGTGGCGCACTCCTTCGCTGGTGAGCGGCGGTGCGGGGGTGAACGACGAGGCGAGCAGCCGTCCGCCGCGGTAGAAGTACTCGCGGGGGGCCCACCCCGCCTGCTCCTGGAACTCGCGCAGCACCTTGCCGTCGAGGTCGCGCAACGACCAGTTGGCGCCGCCGCCGCCGACGCGGTACTCGAACAGCCGCTCGTCGTCAGCCGTGTAGAGGTAGCGCCAGTCCTCGGCGCCGTTGACCATCTTGGTCATCATGCCGAAGCCGTCGACCTCGTAGGCGGCGCCGTTGAAGCCCACCATGTTGCCCGCCACGTCGTAGGACGCGGCGGTGAGCCGATTGGAGGCGGCGCTCGTCGGCGTCGAGCGGCCGGGAGCCCAGGGATCGCCGCCGACGCTGAGGAGGTTCCCGAACGGATCGTAGGTGTAGGTCTGGTACCGCAGCTGCCCGCCGCCGGTGGGACCGTCGTAGACGTGCCCGTCGATCAGCCGGCTCACGTGGTCGTAGAGGAAGTACGCGTTGCCCATCTTCTTGACGTTGCCGGCGCCGTCGTAGGCGTACGTGCCGGTGCTCCACAGGTCGCTCGCGGCTCCGGCGCGCCGGGCCGCGAGCGACGCCGGCCGCGCCATGCCGTTGGGATCGGCGGCCTGGGTGTCGACGACGCCGTTGGCGTGGGTGACCTGGTTGACCGTGCCGTTGGGGTGATAGGTGATGGAGTTGGCGTAGCCGGTGACCGCGGCCAGCTTGCCCTGCGTGTACACCTGGCTCACCGTGCGAGGCACCGAGGGGCACTGCGCGAACGTGCAGTTGGGGTAGCCGAGGCTGGTCACGTTGCCCAGATGGTCGTACGTCCACGTCTGCTCGAAGATGCGGTCGGGCGACGAGCCCGCGAGCCCGTTGTGGGTGACCCGGCGCGAGGGCCGGCCTTGGCGGCCGCCGTAGGTGTAGGTCTCGTCGACTTGCATCGTCAAGTTGAAGGGCGCGCCCACGTAGTTGTAGCGAGTGGCGAGCTCCAGGCGGCCGTTGGTCCGCACCCCGGCTGCGTTCGAGCTGCCGTAGGTGAAGGACTTCAGCATGCCCACACCCGCCTGGCTCACGGTCTTCATCCGCTCGGCGCGGTCGTAGCTGACGGTGAGGTCTGCCTTCGGCTCGGGCGCGTTGCAGGCCTGCGTCGAGCACTCGTGCTTGCGGCCGGCGTGGCCGCGGCTGTCGTAATTGCTGTAGAAGACGATACCGTCGGCGCTGGCCCCCTTCTCCGGGTGCTGCTCACTGAGCAGGAAGCCGCGCTGGTCGTAGGTGAACCAGCGGTTCTGGGTGCCCGCGGAGGTCTGCTGCTGGACGCGCGCCAGACGTCCGCCGACGTCGTAGGTGTAATTCGTCGTCGAGTTGGTGAAGGACGGGTAGGAGCCCTGCGCCTCTTCCCTGACCTGGCTCAGGCGACCCTGGCGGTCGTAGAGCTCCGTCGTCCAAGCGGCGTGCTCCGTGTTGGGAGCGTCAACCACGTTCACCGAACGCGCGACCGACCGCGCTCCGGCGTAGACGAACCTGACCTCGTGGGCGGAGCCGTCGGGCGGCGTGACCGTGCCAGGCCGGCCGAACGGGTCGTATCCCGAGTAGGTCGTCTTCTTCGCGACGTTGCCCAGCTCCGAAACGGACTGCATCCAGCCATTCGCGTAGTACAGGGTCTGCCGCGTTGCCCAAGTGCCATCAGGCATCAGCTGCTGCTCCTGCCAGACGCGACCTAGGGCATCGAATTTGACGGTCCTCTGAGCGAGGGCCGTTCCTCCCCCGTTGGGCTGCTGCTTGATGTCCACACCGGCGAGGGCGCTCGGCCCCGTCGCGAGGGTGTAGACGTATTCCGTCCACCCGTCGTGGTTCGCCTGCGGCTTGGCGAACCGGAGGCGTCCCAAGCCGTCGTACTCATAGGTCGTGGCGATGGCCGACGTGTCCCGGCTCGACGCCACGAGACCGCTCGACGAATCGATCGTCTGGTCGAGGGTCTTGAACGACAACGGCGCCCCGCCGGCATCCACGTAGGTTGCCGTCGCCCGCGAGCCGAACTGGGTGGTGTAGTCGATGCGATATTGGGTAGCAGGCAGGGTGAGCGTCGCCAGAGGCCCGGTCCCCAACGTGCCCGGGACATCGCCGCCGTAGTAGCTCTCGGTGGACAGGTTGCCGGCGGTCTGGAGGGTCTCGACGACGACGTCCTTCCCCGCTTCCGCCCCGGTATCGAGGTGGTGCACGCGGGTGCGTTCCAGCCAGCCGTTGGCATCGAAGTAGAACGTGCGCTTGGCGGTCTTCCCGGCCTCGGTCGCCTGCTGCGACGCGTAGGTGTCCAGGATCCACTTCTCCGACGACCCCAGCATCGTGAACGATCCGGGATAGGTCCCGCGACCCGAGTTGAAGTCCGTCGTTTCGATACGCACCGCCGAGGTGCCGAAGTCCACTCCCGACTGCGTCGTCCGGTAGTGGCCCAGCCCGTCGAAGTTCGACAGGTCGACGTCCGCATAGCGGGGGACGCCCTGGTCGAGGTCGTCGTCGAACACCGTTCGCGTCGAAACCAGCCGCTGATTGCGCTTCGTGGCCTGGTCGACCGTGCCGCCGAAGCCCGTGCCCGCGTCGACCTCGTACCTCGCGAAGCTGGAACGGAGCAGGGCCCCGCCCGCGACATAGGTCTTCGTCGAGAGGAAGCGGTTGCCCGTCGCATCCGGCGCCGAGCGGGCGAGCGGCAGGCCGTACTCGACGAGCTTCCACGGCGGGTTGAAATCGTTGAGGGCAACCGAAAAGAAGCTCTCGGTCTTGTTGCCGAGCGGGTCGGTGACGGTGTTGACGAGCTCCATCGGCGTGCTCGGCGTCCCCACGTACTGCCGCATGGCCGTGGTGTACTGCCATGCCGGGCCGAGCGGCACGCCGGCGGCATCGTAGAGCGTCCTCGTCGCGACGCCGTTGGACCGCTGGCGGTGCGGCTTGTTGCCGTCATGCGGGAAGACGTAGGCCTGGTAGGTCCACGCCACCTTGCCCTGGGTGGGGAGCACCAGCGAGAGGATCGACCCCGGCGCCTTGCAGCCGGCGCTTTGGGTGAGCGCGTAGCTGGGCATCGACCAGGTGGCGAGGGTTCCGGTCGAGTCCGTGGCGGTGACCGAGGTCAGCATGCGGACGAAGAGATTGCCGAGGCTCTGGTCGCTGTCGCAAGGACGCGCGACGGACATCTGGGTGTAGTTGAACGTGTACGTCGTCGTGGTGCCGTTGAACGCGGTCAGCACGATGGTGTTGATGCGCTTCCCCAGCACCGGGTCTGACACGTAGTTGATCTGCTGCACGCGGTTGTGGGTGTCGGTGAGCGTCCATCCCAGGTTGGTGGGCTTGGCCAGCGTCACCTTGTTGCCGAAGCGATCCCGCATCTCGCGGAGATCGCCGTCGTTCCTGAACTCGTGGATCACGCCATTCGGGAACTCGACTTCCCTGGTACCGGTCTTCAGCCGGAGATAGCTTCCGTCACGGGTATACCTGACGGTGCTGGTGCCGCCGGTCTCGCCGTCGTGCAGCGTCTGGTACGTGAAGGAGTGCTCGCTGCCGTCGGGGCCGACGTAGAGCCAGTCGCCGGACCCGTTCTGGTTCTGGGCCCCGTCAAAGAGGCGCCCGAGGGAGAGGGTCCAGCCGAACCCGGCGTCCGAACTGGGGTTGGCGATCGCCTGGGTCCGGCAGCCAGTCAGGTCGCACGCCTCTTGATAGAGCCAGGGGTTGCTGTTGAAGACCAGGGTCAGCCCGTAGGACAGCTTGCCCCCGACGGGGTAGGTGGGGCCGATCGGGATCGTCACCACCAGGTTGCCGTTGAACCCGTTGACGTGGTCGACGTCGCCGACCTGGAACGCCTTGTCGGCCGCGAAGCCGGTCTGCAGGTTGGGATGGGTGTCGGCGCCGGCCGCAACGGCGAGCGCGGCGGTCGCCAGGAGGCAGAAAGCGATTCGTTGCAGTTTCATGGGATTGGCCTTCTCGACGGTCACGGATTGGGGATCGGAGCGACAAGAGTCTCGAGGGTCTCGGGGACGACGGCGAGCAGGACGTCACCGGTGGCCACGCTCGGCGAATCGAGGGCCGGGCTACCGTCCAGGGGCTCTAGCCGCTCGAGCGGGAAGTGCACGATCCCGTCGCCGATACCGTCGAGATCGTCCACGCCGCCGTCCGTCACGCTCGCCACCCAGGCGCCGACGTTGGGGCGCACCAGCAGCACGTGCAGGAACCACCTGCCTTCGATGACCAGCTCGTCCCCCTCACTCTCCGAAAGGTGCTGCACGGCATCGCCGCCGAGGGGAACGCTCGTCAACAGCGACTCGTCCGGGCCGTCCACGGCGTAAGCGCCCGATTCGAGATCCACCGCGATCCACGCCGACTGCGGGCTCACTTCCTGCCCCAGCTCCGGGCTCACGCTGCCGTCCTGATCGCTATCGGTGAGCGTCTCCTCGCTGCGCAGCAGCCGGCGCACGCCGTCGTCGTACTCTTTGGAAACCCCGAGCAGGATCAGCTGTCCGCCCGCGGTCATGCCGCTTGCCTCCGGACCTTCCGCCGAGAAAGTGAGCGAAGGCTCTGGCGGCGTCTGGGCCACGAGCGGGCTGGCGTACAGCGCAATCAGCGCGAAGGCGAAGCGAGCTCTCATCAGGGACTCCTTTTCTTCCAGTTCTTCCAGCAGCACCGCTGCGGTCGCGGCTTCCTCGAGCATCAAGGCGACGTCGACTGCTTAAAGCGGACAGGGCTCCGGCGGCTACGCTGATAGCATCGGCCGATGCCGCAACAGCATGGCGGGAGACAGGGGGAGGTCACCCTCTTGCTCAGGCAGTGGCGGGAAGGCGACCAGCGAGCCTTCGAGCAGCTCTCCGAGCTGGTCTACGACGAGCTGCGCCGGATGGCGCGCGGCTATCTCGCCGGCGAGCGTCCCGATCACACGCTCCAGCCCACCGCGCTCGTCCATGAGACCTACCTTCGCCTGGTCGATCACAACGCGATGGCCTGGGAGGACCGGCGGCATTTCTTCGCCATCGCGGCGACGACGATGCGCCGCATCCTGGTCGATCACGCGCGCGGCCAGCGGCGCGAGAAGCGCGGCGGCGATCGGCCGAAGGTGAGCCTGGACGACGTCGGCGAGCTGCCGGCGGCAGACCGAGCAGCCGAGGTGGTCGCCATCGACGAGGCGCTCGAACGTCTCGCCATCGAGGACCAGCTCAAGGCCTCCGTCGTCGAGCTGCGCTTCTTCGCCGGGCTCACCAACGACGAGGCCGCGGCGGTCCTCGGCTTGTCGGAGAAGACGGTGAGACGCCACTGGCGGATGGCCAAGGTCTGGCTCCACCGCGAGCTCCGGAGCGCGTCGTGACGAGCGAGCGGCGAGAGCGGATCGCGCTGCTCTTCGATGAGGCCCTCGAGATGGCGCCGGGCCAACGCGAGGCCTTCGTGGCGGCGAGCTGCCCCGACGACGAGGCGATGCGGCGCGAGGTGCTGGAGCTCCTCGCCGCCGATGACGACATGGGATCGAGCTTCCTCGAGCAGCCGGCCGCGCTCGGGCTAGGCGGGCACGACGTCGACGCTGAAGAGCAGACCGGACCCGACCCGATGGTCGGCCGCCTGATCGGCGCCTATCGCCTCGAGAGTCTGCTGGGGCGCGGCGGGATGGGCGCCGTCTACCTGGCGCGGCGTGCCGACGACGAGTACGAGCAGCGAGTGGCCGTCAAGTTGCTGCACTCGGGCTTCGCCTCGGCAGGACTGGTGCGCCGTTTTCGCAGCGAGCGCCAGATCCTGGCGCTCCTCGATCATCCCAACATCGCCAAGCTCCTGGATGGAGGCACGACAGAGGACGGGCAGCCGTACCTGGTGATGGAGCTCATCACCGGCATGCGCATCGACGCCTACTGCGACGAGCATGGCCTCGGCGTCCGTGAACGCCTGCTCCTCTTCCGCGAAGTCTGCGACGCAGTCCACTTCGCCCACCAGAACCTCGTCGTGCACCGTGACCTCAAGCCGAGCAACATCCTGGTCACTGCCCAGGGAACACCCAAGCTCCTCGACTTCGGCATCGCCAAGCTCGTCGACACGCCGCAGCTGCCGCATAGCGTCGAAGTGACCAAGTCGCTTCTCCACGCGATGACTCCCAGCTACGCGAGCCCGGAGCAGCTCGCGGGGCGCAACGTCACCACCAGCAGCGACGTCTACTCCCTCGGAGTGATCCTCTACAAGCTGCTCACCGGACGGCTGCCGAGGCGGGTCGACCTGCGCTCACCGCAGGCGCTTCAAGCGGAGCTCGCTCGGGAGCCCGAGAGGCCGAGCACGGCTGCGAGTCGTGAGGATGACGTGGTGTCCGGGGCGCCGTCCGGGAGCCGGCAGCGCCTCGACACCCGGCAGCTGCGCCGTCAGCTCAGCGGCGATCTCGACACCATCGTCTTGATGGCCCTGCGCACCGAGCCCGAGCGTCGCTACGGCTCTGTCGAGCAGCTCATGGACGAGGTGAGCCGCCATCTCGACGGGCTGCCGGTGCGGGCGCGTCGCGGCACCTTCACCTATCGAGCCGCCAAGTTCCTGCGTCGCAATCGGCTCGCCGTCTCCGCCGCCGCGGTCATCTTCGGCCTGGTGCTCGGGCTGGCGACCACCGCCACTCTGCAGGCCCGGCGGATCGCTCGTGAACGAGAGGTCGCCGAGCAGCAGCGCGGTCTCGCCGAGCAGCAGCGCGCCCGCGCCGAGCGGGAGAGGGACAAGGCGCAGCGGGTGGCCGAGTTCATGGCGAAGCTCTTCGCGACAGCGGGCAAGTCGCAGGGGATCACTGCGCGCGAGCTCCTCGACCAAGGCGCGGCAAAGCTCTACGGCGAGCTCGCGGGCGACGATCCCGAAGTGCGAGCCACGCTGCTCGCCGCGGTCGGCAGCGTCTATGCCGAGATGGCGCTCTCCATCGAGGCGAAGCGGCACCTCGGGGAGGCGCTCCAGGTGCGCGAGAAGCTGTTCGGCCCCGACCACCTCGACGTGGCGGAGGTGGCACACCAGCTCGGCTGGGCCGCGCAGACTGCCGGCGAGCTGGTCGAAGCCGAGAAGCACGCGCGACGAGCCGTAAGGATCCGCGAGCAGCAGCTCGGCCCGAACGATCCCCAGGTTGCCAACAGCCTCTATGTGCTGGGAACGATCTACGCGGGGATGCAGCGTCTCGAGGCGGCAGAGAAGCTGATCGCGCGCGCGCTGCGCATCCAGGAGAGCCGGCTCGGCCCTGAGGCGGGCGAGGTGGGCACCATCCTCATGGAGCTTGGTCTGATCCACCGCGATCAGGGGAAGCTGGCCGAAGCCGAGGGCGCCTTTCGGCGAGTGCTGGCGAACGGCGAGCGCAGACTCGGGCCCGACCATCCGGACCTGGCGACGGTACTCAACAACCTCGCCCTCGTGCTCCATGATCGGGGCCTTCTCGAGGAGGCGACCCTCTTGTATCGACGGTCCATCGACCTCAAGGAGCGATCCTTTGGTCCAACCCCGAGGCTCGCAGCGAGCCTCTCGAATCTAGGCGAGCTCGAGCGAGCGCTCGGCGAGTACGCCCAGGCCGAGCGTCGTTTCGTTCGAGCGCAGGAGATCATGGAGGCGGCAGTCGGACCGGAAAGCGTCTACGTCGGCCTCCTCCTCGCGTCACGGGGGTTGATCCATCGCGATCGAGGCGAGCTCGAGCTCGCCGAATCTCTGCTGGAACGTGGCACGCGAGTGGTGGAGGCCTCTGTCGGCCCGGAGCACAGGCGCTTCGCCCAGAAGCTGGTGCAGATGGCAAGCCTCGACTTCCGTCGCGGCCGGCTGCGCGAGGCGGCCGCGGCGCAAGAACGGGCGCTGCGAATTTTTCGCCTGCAGCTGGAGCCTGCGAACGCCGAGGTCTCGGCGGCGACTCGCGACCTGGCGCAGGTCGTGGCGAGCCAGGGGGACGCCGGGCGCGCCGCGAACCTCCTGGCGGAGGTCGTGGCTGCCACCGAGGAGCGGCTGAGGAAACAGCCGGAGAATCGGGAGGACCTCGTCCTCCTCGCTTCAGCCTGGCTGGAATCGGGGCGGCTCGCAGCGGCGGCTGGCGACCATGAGGCCGCCTCGTCCCGCTTCGCCCGCGCCATCGAGCTGGTGAAGCCGTTTGCCGCCGAGTCGCACGTCATCGAGCACGCCCGCGTCTACGCGGAGGCGCTCCTTCTGCTCGGCCGTGCGCCTGAGGCCCGCCCGGTCGTCGAGCGGCTGCTGTCCACGGGCTGGCGCGATCCCCGATTCCTGAGCCTGGTCCGCGACCACGGTTTGGGGCCACAGACGTAGACCTGCGCGACGCTCGCCCTAGCGCGCCGCCGGCCCGCGGCGGGTGAGGGTCATGCCCAAGAACTCGGTCCACTTCACGCCGTCGGCCGAGTACTCGCCCTTCTCGACCCAGCGGCCCTGCTCGTCGAGGCGCATCGTGAAGCGGACCTTTCCGCGGGGCGTGTCGAATCCCCAGACCACGGTCTTGTCGCCCACCGTCACCTGCGGGATCGTCGGCGCCGCGCCGGCGCGGTAGGTCCACATCACGTGCTGCTTGGCGCCAGGGTCCCAGGCGACGACGGCCATGGCGTCGTGAACCACCCGTTCGGTCCCCGTCGCCGCGTCACGCTGGGTGCCCCGACCCTGGATGAGGAGCAGCTCGCCGTTGACCTTCCACTCGACGAGCTCGTGCTGCTGCACGATCTCGCGCGGGCCCGGGCCCATCTGCGACCATGCCTCACCCTCCCATTCGCCGACGAGGAATTGGAGCGCCGCCATCTGGTCTTTCGGCGAGGGGGCGGGCTGGCTGGCCGCGGGCGGTGGTGTCTCGGCGAGGCCTGGTGCCGCAACGGCAAGTGTAGACACCAGCACGATGGCGATGCGCAAGCGATCGAGGCTTCGAGCTCTCATGATTCCCTCCAGCCGCCTCAGGCGGCGCGGTAGTGGTCCTGCATCGGGTAACGCTTGGCGTACCAGCCGAACAGGGCGGCGACGATCAGCGCGAAGCCGGCGAAGAAGAACATGAGGAAGGCGGAGCGGTGCAGCAGCGAGTACTCGGGCATGTTGGCGAGCCTCCGGAGGAGGAGTCTATGAGCCGTTTGGGCGAGCCGCACCGCATCCAGTACCGGAAGCAGGCGCGGTTGTTCGTTGTCCGCTTCGAACCTCGATATCTCTTCGGCGAAAAAGGGAGGTGTACCCATGCGATCCGTCGCGGGCTCGGTTCTTTCCTGGCAGAAATACCTCGGTTCCGCTCTGGCCTTGTTCGGCCTTTGCTGCGCAGCCCACGCCCAGCCGATCGACAGCCGGCGCGGTGCCGACTCGAGGGTCGACTATGCCGCACTGACCCGGCTCGGCCCCTGGGACGACCGCAATTACAAGCTCACCAAGGAAGACCTGGATCTCCTCGCCCCCAACGAGGCCGAGCTGCTCGAGCCCATCCCAGTCTTCTTCCGCGTCGCCTTGCGCAAGGCGCGCCCCGAGCTGCCGAAGAGTGGTCCGGCGCAGTACCCGCTCTCCGCCCTGCAGATCTTCCTGCAGACCCACGGCGGCTACCTGGTGGATGGCAAGCTCTCCACCCGCGTCGAGTATCGGGAGGGCCGCTTCTTCGTGCTCGAGGCCCAGGAGCCGGCCGCGGAGGCGCCGCCGGAGAAGGCACTGGCACTGTCGGGCCAGGTGAGAGTCGCCGCGGGCGCGGAGTCGGCGATCAAGATCAGTCCGACCGATGCCAACCGGGTGATCGCCGGCACCAACGGCGGAGCCATGTACCGGTCTACCGACGGCGGCGCGACCTGGGCGCCCGCCGCGCCGCTACCTCTCGGCGGGGCCTGCTGCGACCCGACCGTGGACTGGTCCGCGGACGGCGTGCAGGCCTACACCGCCACCCTGGGGGGATGCACCGAGTTCTCGTTGTGCGGAGTGTGGGTCTACCGCTCCGCCGACGGCGGCGTCACCTGGACGGACTTCCAGAACCAGACGCCCGGCGATCCGCGGCGTGAGATCACCACCTCGGGCAGCGACAAGGAGTACCTCCACGTCGACAGGCACGGCACCTCACCTTTCCGCGACCACGTGTACCTGACCTGGCACGATGGCTTCTTCATGAAGTTGTCGCGCTCGACCGACCGCGGCAACACCTGGAGCTCGCCGCTGGTCCTGTCGTCGGGGGAGCTGGAGAGGGGCATCGGCAGCGACATCGCGACCGACAAGAACGGCCACGTGTACTACTTCTGGCCCGCCTTCAACAGCCGGCGCATCCTGCTGCGCAAGTCCACCAACGGCGGCGCGAGCTTCGGGCCCACCGTACAGGTGGGTTCCACGAACGGCGCCTACTATTTCCCGATCCCTGCGGACCGGAGTGCCTTCATCTACGTCGCCGCGGATGCCGACCTGAGCGGCGGCCCCTTCGCCAACCGGATCTACGTGGCGTGGGCTGACTCGACGGCCGCGCCCTCCACCAACGCCGCGTCAAACCACGCCCGCGTCCAGGTGGCGTTCTCGAGCGACGGTGGCGCGACCTGGAGCGTGCGCACCCCGCACGAGACGGCGGACGCCGGCGCCGTGGACCGTTTCCAGCCCTGGCTCGCCGTGGGCCAGGACGGCATCGTCTACCTCACCTTCTACGATACCCGCCTGGCGACCGGCCGCACCGGTGTGGACCTTTTCTCCAGCAAGTCCACCGACGGCGGCAACACCTGGTCGGCGCCGGCGCGGCTGACAACGGCCACCTCGCCGCACATCGAGTCGAGCTTCGAGTGGGGGGACTACAACGGCCTCGACGCGTTGTCACAGCAGCTCCTCGGCATCTTCACCGACAACCGCAACGAATCCGGCGGCACGACGGACTCGGTCGACGTCTACGCGGTGGGGACCCCCATCAGTGGGCCAGTGACCGTAACGTTCCTGTCGGAGGGAGCCGTCGACGGGCGCATCGTCGAGTCGACGGAGACCAGCGGCGTGGGCGGGGAGATCGTTACGGACGATGCCGGCGCCGGCGGCCTGCGGGTGGGCGACACCACGACCGACCAGCAGTTCCGCTCGTTCCTCTCCTTCCACACCGGGTCGATCCCCGACGGCGCGCCGATCCTGGCCGCCACTCTGCAGCTCCGGCGCGGTACGGCCTCCGGCACCAGCCCGTTCACCACCCACGGTCCCTGCCGCGTCGACGTGGTCAACCGCTTCTTCGGCAGCGGCGCCGCCCTCGAGGCGGCCGACTTCCAGGCCGCGGCGACGGTGGTGGGGGCGGCCACACTGTCCAACCCCACCTTCAACGGCGCACTGTCCACGGGCGCCCTCAACTCTCCGGGCCGCGCCGCCATCAACCGGGTCGGCCGCACCCAGTTCCGCATCTATTGCAACGTGGAGGACGACGACGACGGCGTCATCGACACCGTCGGCTTCTATCCGGGCGATGCCACCGTGCCCTCGAACCGGGCGGTGCTGATCGTTACCTACCAGTAGTCGCCCGCCGGCCGGCGGATGGCGCCAAGGAATGGGCGCACGCCGTCGGCCGGCAGGTCAGCCGCCTCAGACGGCGCGGTAGTGGTCCTGCATCGGGTAGCGCTTGGCGTACCAGCCGAACAGGGCGGCGACCATCAGCGCGAAGCCGGCGAAGAAGAACATGAGGAAGGCGGCTTCGCTGAGGCCGGTGTCGGCGATCTTGGCCATCACCTCCGGGCGGCGGACGCTGGCGTTGGTGAGCAGCACCCAGAGGTTGCCGAAGGTCGTCGACAGCAGCCAGAAGCTCATGATGATGCCCTTCATCGAGGACGGGGCCTGGCTGTAGGCGAACTCGAGCCCGGTCGCCGAAACCAGCACCTCGCCGAAGGTCAGCAATGCATAGGGCAGGGTCTGCCAGGCGATCGACACCGGCGCGCCGCCGTCGAGCCAGAGCTGCAGGATGCCGGCGACGATCCAGGCGAGGCCGGAGAAGGCGATGCCGGAACCCATCCGCCGCAGCGCGGTCGGCTCGAAGCCGAAGCGGCGCAGCATCGGATAGAGGACGATGTTGTTGAACGGGATCAGCAGCATCACCAGCAACGGGTTGAGCGCCTGCATCTGCGCCGGCTCGCGGACGAGCCAGCTCGGCCACCACGGCTGGTCGTGCGGCATGACCATGGCGTTGCCCTGCAGGATCCAGGTCGACGCCTTCTGGTCGAAGAGCGACCAGAACGGCGTCACCAGCGCGAAGACGATGAGGATGCGCAGGACCGCGCGCACGCCGTCGACCGCCGCGTCCGGGTGCAACCCGCGAGCGCGCTCGAGCTGCATCGAGGTGCCGATGCCGCCGAAGACGAGCAGCAGACCGAGGGCGACGCAAGCGGCGATCACGAACCCGAGCGGCCCGGTGAGGAACAGCGCGGCGACGGCGAGCAGCACGCCGAGGCCCGCCACCAGGAGGCCGGGCCGCGACGCACCGGGCAGCCGCCGAGTCAACGCCGTCTTCGCCACGTTCATGAACGAGTCGGGGTCCGTCGGCGCCGGCGGCACGTGCACGTACTTCTTGCGGCCGGCCCAGAAGATCACCGTGGCGATGAGCATCAGGATGCCCGGGATGCCGAAGGCCCAGGACGGCTCCCCACGACTTGAGGATGCGCGGCATCAACAGCGAGGCGAAGAACGAGCCGAAGTTGATCGACCAGTAGAAGGCGTCGTAGACGACCTTGGCCTTGGCTTTGTTGGTCTGGTCGAACTGGTCGCCGACGAAGGCCGAGACGAGCGGCTTGATGCCGCCGGAGCCGAGCGCGATCAGCAACAGGCCGGTGTAGAAGCCCGTCCGGTTGTCCTCGAACGTCGCCAGGCAGGCGTGGCCGACGCAGTAGAGCAGCGACAGCCAGAAGATCGTCCGGTACTTGCCGAAGAAACGGTCCGAGATCCAGCCGCCCAGCAGCGGGAAGAAGTAGACGCCGATGACGAAGCTGTGGAAGACCTCCTTCGCCATCCCGGCGCGCTCCGCCTCGGGCGCATAGAGCAGCAGCGAGGTGATGAGGAACGGCGTCAGGATGTTCCGCATCCCGTAGAAGCTGAAGCGCTCGCAGGCTTCGTTGCCGATGATGTAGGGGACCTGCCGGGGCATCCGCCCGGGGTCGGCGGTCTGGGGGCGCGCTGTGGCGACGGCGTCAGTCATCTCGGGTCGGCTCCGTACGTCAGGTCGGTCAAACCGGCGTATTCTGACTGAGACCGCCTCGCGGCTCGCATGCTGGGGCGTGCGACAATGAGTCCGCGTCCTCCAGGTGGCTCGTGCCATCTGCCCGGCGCCGGCGCCCAACGCCTTCGGCTCCCCCGGCTATCCCGGCTGGCGGGCCAATGCGCTCGCCGCGCTGCAGACCGGCGGCTGCGCCACCATCGGCGATCGGGACGTCGATCCCACCGCCTTCGTGCCGCACACGCTCTACTACGAGCCCGAGCACGCCATGGTCACCAGCTTCTCCTCGTGGCGCGGCAGGGAAAACTCGCCGGCACCTTCGATGCCGAGCTCGGCAACCGGTTGCACTGTCCCTTGCGCGTGCGAGGGCTTAGGTTCGACGTAACGCGGGGCGGCTCAAACTGAGCCACTGCCGTCGTCGAGTGCGTCCGGCGGGCCACGCGTGCTCATGCATGTATGCTTGAGAGGCGAGCCGACTCGGGCTCGAATCCTGCGAGCCATGCCGGCCGGCTCGATTGCTCTTCACGGGTGAGCTTCCAAAGAGCGGGTGTCGTTTGAAGGCGAAGATCCTTCTCGTCGACGACGAGCCTTCGGTGCGTGCGCCGATCCGGCGTTTCCTCGAAGTCGCCGGCTACGAGGTGCAGGAGGCGCCGACGGTCCTGAGCGGCGAGACGGCGTTCAAGAACGACCGTCCCGACCTCGCCGTGCTCGACTTCGAGCTGCCGGACGGCACCGCGCTCGACCTCATCCCGCGCCTTCGGGAGGCCGACCCGGAGGTGCCGCTCTTCGTGCTCACCGGCTATGGCTCGATCGACATCGCGGTGCGCTGCGTGAAGGAAGGGGCCGAGCACTTCCTCACCAAGCCTCCCGAGCTGGGCGCGCTGGTCACGCTCATCGAGCGTACGCTCGAGAGCCGGCGCACGCGGCGGCGCGATCAGGCGGCCCGGCGCAGCCAGGAAGAGCGCGCCTCGCCTAATCCGTTCCTCGGCACCACCTCCGCCATCGCCGCGCTCGCCGCCGAGGCGCAGTTGGCGCTGCAGAGCGAGAGCCCGGTACTCATACTCGGCGAAACCGGCAGCGGCAAGGGCATGCTCGCCCGCTGGCTGCACGACAACGGCCCGCGACCCGACGAAGCGTTCGTCGACGTCAACTGCGCCGGACTCTCGCGCGAGCTCCTCGAGAGCGAGCTGTTCGGCCACGCCAAAGGCGCCTTCACCGGCGCCATCGCCGACAAGAAGGGGCTGCTCGAGGTGGCGCACCGCGGCTCGCTCTTTCTCGACGAGATCGGCGACATGGACGCGGCGCTCCAGCCGAAGCTGCTGAAGGTGCTCGAGGACAAGCGCTTCCGCCGCGTTGGCGACGTCGCCGAACGGCGAGTCGAAGTGCGCCTGGCGGCGGCGACGAGTCACGATCTCGCCGAGCTGGTGCGCGAGAAGCGGTTCCGCGCCGACCTCTACTACCGCATCAACACCGTCGTGCTGCGGGTGCCGGCGCTACGCGAGCGCGCTGCCGACATCCCGCTGCTCGCCGCTGCGCTGCTGCGCCGCCTCACGCAAGAGATGGGGCGGCCCGCGCTGGAGCTGGCGGCGGACGCGGTCGAGGCGCTCGTTGCCTATCCGTGGCCCGGCAACGTGCGCGAGCTGCGCAACGTGCTCGAGCGCGGCGTGCTGGCAACGCAGGGCAGGCAGTTGCAGCGCCGGAGCCTGCGCTTCGAGAGCGGCGCGACGGCGTCGCCCGTGCTCGGCGAGGCCGGCCTCCATCTCACGCTCGCGGAGCTCGAGCGGCGTCACATCGAACGCGTCCTCGACGACGAGAAGGGACACGTCGTCGCCGCCGCCGAGCGCCTCGGCATCCCGCGCAGCACGCTCTATCAGAAGCTCAAGGAGCTCGGCATCGACCCCGCCGCCTATCGCGGCTAGCCCGGTCGCGGCGCCCGCAGTCGGCGGCCTTACGCCGCCGCCAATTCGAGCTCGATATTGGCGGCCGCGAATGCCTTGGCGAGGCTTTCTTTGTCGACCGACTTGAGGTACGCCTCGGCCGGCGCGACGACGCGGCGCTTGACGAGGTCGAGCAGCGCGTCGTTGAGCAGCACCATCCCCTTGGCGCGGCCGGTCTGCATCGTCGAGGCGAGCTGGAAGGTCTTCCCTTCGCGGATCAGGTTCGACACGGCGGGGTTGGCGAGCAGGACCTCCTGCGCCGCGACGCGGCCGCCGCCGATCTTCTTGAGCAAGGTCTGCGCGATCACCGCCTTCAAGGAGTCGGCCAGCATCATGCGCACCTGCTCCTGACGGTCGCCGGGGAACTGGTCGACCAGGCGCTCGACGGTGGAGATTGCCGTGGTGGTGTGCAGGGTACCGAAGACGAGGTGGCCGGTCTCCGCCGTCTCGATGGCGATCGCGATCGTCTCCAGGTCGCGCAGCTCGCCCACCAGCACGACGTCGGGGTCCTCGCGCAGCGCCGCCCGCAGCGCCTGCTTGAACGACTGCGTGTGGACGTGCACCTCGCGCTGGTTGACTAGGCATTGGCGCGACGGGTGAACGAACTCGACGGGGTCCTCAATGGTGATGATGTGGTCGTGCCGCGTGCGGTTGATGAGGTCGACGATGGCGGCGAGGGTCGTCGACTTGCCCGAGCCGGTGGGGCCGGTGACGAGCACCAGGCCCTTCGACAGATAGGCGAGGTTGCGCACCGCCGGGGACAGTGAGAGGTCGTCGGCGGTGGGGACCTTCTCGGGAATCTGCCGCATCACCGCGCCGGGGCCGAGGCGGTCGCGGAAGAGGTTGACGCGGAAGCGGCCGGTGCCCGGCAGCTCGTAGGCGAAGTCAGTGTCGCCCCGTTCGCCGAACTCGTCGCGGTTGCGCTGCGGCGTGATCTCCCACAGGAGCTCCTGGAGCCGCTCGCCCGATGGCGCGGCGTAGCCGGCGATGACGTTCAGGTCGCCGTCGACGCGCCAACGCGGCGGCTGCTGCGCCGAGAGATGAAGGTCGGAGCCGCGCGCGACGACGAGCTCGCCGAGCAGTCGCGGGATGGGCGGCAGCGGCGGCAGGTGGGCGCCGCCAGCGAACCGCGACGTCGCTGCGACGACCGATGCCCCGCTGGCGACAGATGATGCAGGGGTGGCGGTCGGCGGTGTCGGAGGCGGCGCGTCCTCGTTGCCGGCGCCAGCCGCTGGCGTCGGTGACGGCGTGACTGCGGCGGTCTTGGTTGCCGCCAACAGCTCGCACGATGCCGGCGACGCTGCCACGCACCAGCCGTTCTCGACGCGAGCCGCCGCGATCCAGAAATCGGCGGCGTGAAACGGGTAGCGAATCTCGATAGGCCCTTCACCGCCGGCCGCGAGCTCCGCCGGCACCACCTCTTGTAGCAGACGCTGGATCGTGGCGGCGTCCATGGGCGTGCGGGTGAGCGGTCGCTCGCTGCCGCCGGCGCGCATCCGGGCTTCACGCCCAGGCTCAAGGAGCAGTGTCGCCTGGCTTCCGCCTCTCGCAAGCACCACCTGTAGCAGCTGATCGATCATCGGCATGGCGGGAGCCTCCTTCGTCGTCGGCCTGGTTGCGCCGGCCCGGTACCAAGGCAACGGGAGTGCCATCGCCCGACAGCAGCCGGCAGCCACACAGAAACTCACGTCCTAGCCGTTCTTTGGCTGTGCCTTTCGGAGACGCACGACGCCCGCGCCGGCCTTCTCAGGTCTGAAAAGACGACGGTGGCGTCCAGCCGCCAGATGGAGCGAGTCAGCGGCGCGCCGTGGCGTCCAGGGCTCGGATACCGGTGCGTCGAGCGTCCAGAGACCGGACGATGCCTGGTCCCGTCGCGAGTGTGAAGTGATTGATTTCACGGCGGTTCGCAGTGCCGCGCTTGGCGGCACCGCCGTTGCTCCAGCGGTCGCCGAACCGAAAATGACGGAGCCTCGACCATGAGCCGTGCAAAGGGATGACCCGCAACTGGAACAGGAGCTAGCTCATGAATCTCATCGGTGAGACCGCGCCGAAGCCAGCCGCTCGAGCCACCGAAGACGCCGTCGCCGTGTGGGTTGACGAGCTGATCAGCTGCTTGCCTTCCGGCCGCGTTTGTTTCGAGAACGTCATCGCGGATCGGCTCGAGGAGGCCGTGCGCTCCTATGAGGTCGAGTTCCGCGGCTACCTCAACGGCCAGGGGCAACGGCCGCCACTCGAGCTCGGCGCGATGCTGGCCATTGCCTTCCGCGAGCTCGCCGGCTGCAAGGATGGCCGCGCTGGACGCGGCCTCCGCGTCGACGCCTTGGAGGCGCGCTTCCACGCCGCGCGGCGTCTCATGACGCGGCGGCTCGAGCGCTCTGATCGGCATTTCCCGCCGCGTGCGGCGTAGCGCCACGAACAACGCGAGGAGCACGATCCGTGGATTCGACCATCCTGATCGCGGAAGACGACTACGTGTCCCGGCTGGCGCTGCAGCGGCGGATCGAGGGCTGGGGTTATCGGGCCACGGCGGTCGCCGACGGTGAGGCCGCCTGGCAGCGGCTGCAGAGCGAGGCGCCGCCGCCGGTTGCCATCCTCGACTGGGAGATGCCCGGCGCCGACGGCCTCGAGATCTGCCGCCGTCTCCGCCTAGCCCAGCGTGACCGTTATACCTACGTCATCCTCTTGACCGGCCGCGAGGCGAAGAGCGACCTGATCACCGGGCTGCGCGCCGGGGTCGACGACTACCTCGTCAAGCCTTGCGACTGGACGCAGCTCGAGGCGCGGCTCGTCGTGGCGCTGCGTATCGTGGCGCTGCAGACGCAGCTCATCACCGCCCGCGAGCAGCTGCGCCAGGAAGCGTCGCACGACCACCTGACCGGTCTGTGGAACCGCCGCGCCGCCACCGAGGCGCTGCGCCGGGACCTGGCGCGGGCCGGCCGCGCCGGCGAGCCGTTGGCGGTCGTGCTCGCCGACCTCGATCGCTTCAAGTCGATCAACGACACCTGGGGACATCCGGCCGGCGACTCCGTGCTGGTGGAGACGGCGAGGCGGCTGCGCGCCTGCATCCGCGCAGGCGATACTGTCGCCCGCTGGGGCGGCGAAGAGCTCCTGTTGGTGTTACCCGGCGCCGACGAGGAGGTCGCCGGCGAGATCGCCGAACGCGTTCGGTTGGCGATCTGCGACGAGCCGTACGCGGTGAGTGGCGAACCGATGGAGCTCGCGGGCTCGTTGCTGCCGGTCACCACGAGCGTGGGCGTCGCCGTGGCGAGCTCGGGAGAAGGCTGGGACGATCTCCTGCGGCGCGCCGACGAGGCGCTGTATCGAGCCAAGCGCATGGGTCGCGATCGCGTCGAGATGGCGGTGTCCTCGATCGGGCAGAGGCCGGCCGTGCCGTCGCTGCGCTCGCTGGCGATCCCGCTGCCGCCCGCCCGCTCCAGCTTGGCCTTGCGATCCTTCGCTGTTGAGGCGCCGGCGAGCGTCCCGTGAGCGTGCGGAGGCTGCTCTCGCGCCTGCTGCGTCAGACGCCGGATCGTTCGGCGGGCTCCGCCGCGGCTGCGGAGAGCTCGCGCCAGCGGCTCGACGAGGCCAATCTCGCCTTGGCCGACGCGGAGCGCACGCATCAGGCCGGCTACGAGCTGCGGGCGACGCAGCAGCGCTTCCGGTCCTTCGTCGAGCACGCGACCGACTGGATCTGGGAGATGGACGCCCACGGGCGGCTCACCTACACCAATCCGGCGACGATCGAGGTGCTCGGCTATTCGCCGGAGGAAATGCTCGGCCGCGACGGTCTCGCTTTCATCCACCCCGACGATGCCGCCAAAGCGGTCGACACCGCGACCAGCTGCGCAGTCGGCAAACAAGGCTGGCGCGGTGCGCGTCTGCGCTGGCTCCACCGCGACGGCTCGGTGCGCTACTTGCTCAGCAGCGCCGACCCCATCTTGTCGCCGGCAGGCGAGGTGATCGGCTTCCGCGGCGCCGACCGCGACGTGACGGCGCTGCACCAGGCCGAGCAGGAGCTGCGCCTCGCCAAGACGGTGGCCGAAACCGCCAACCGCGCCAAGAGCCAGTTCCTCGCGAACATGAGCCACGAGATCCGGACGCCGCTCAACGGCATCCTCGGCATGACCGAGCTGGCGCTCGAGACCGACTTGTCGCCAGAACAGCGCGAGTACCTCGAGCTGGCGAAGCGCTCGGCGAACGCTCTCCTGCGCGTCCTCGGCGACGTGCTCGACTTCGCCAAGATCGAGGCGGGACGCCTGGAGCTCGAGCAGATCCCCTTCGCGCTGCGCGACGTTCTGGCGGAGGTGGCGCGCGAGCACGGCGTGGGCGCGCAGGGGAAGGGGCTCGACCTCGCATTGCACATCGACTCCAACGTCCCCGAGCACGTCGTCGGCGATCCGGTACGGCTGCGCCAGGTGCTCGTCAACCTGCTCGGCAACGCCATTAAGTTCACCGCTGTCGGCGAGGTAGTGGTCGAGGTCGCGCGCGCGGCGGCCGGTGCCGGCGCGACCGATCCGCGCGACGACGTGCGTTTGCATTTCGCCGTGCGCGACACGGGCATCGGCATCGACGTCGACAAGCAGGCGGCGATCTTCGATCCCTTCCAGCAGGCCGACGGCTCGACCACGCGCCGCTACGGCGGCACCGGGCTGGGCCTCGCCATCTCGCGCGAGATCGTCGCCGCGATGGGCGGCGAGATCGGAGTGGAGAGCGTATCGGGCGAGGGGAGCATCTTCCACTTCACGGCCTGGTTCGGGCACACCGAGGAGCTGCCTGCCTCGCCGGCGCTGGACGCCGCGCCTGCAGATCGGACGCACGGCCGCGGACGGCCAATCCTCGTCGCCGAAGATCATCCGGTGAACCAGCGCCACCTGCAGCGCACACTTGAACGGCTCGGCTACCTGCCGACGATCGTCGGCAACGGCCGCGAAGCCCTTGCGGCGCTGGCGCGAGAGGCGTTCGATCTCGTGCTCCTGGATCTGCAGATGCCGGAGCTCGACGGGTTCGCGACGATCGCCGCTTTGCGCGAGCGCGAGGCGAACGGACGACGCACGCCGGTGCTGGCGGTGACGGCGCACGCCCTGCGCGGCGACCGTGAGCGCTGCTTGGCCGCCGGCATGGACGGCTACCTCATTAAGCCGCTGCGCGCGCGCGAGCTGCAGGCGGTGATCGTCGAGCTCCTGGGCGGAGAGCCGGCACAGGCGGCTTGACGCTAGCCGTGTGAGCGCCGTCGCCGGCGCGCCGTCGGTTGCCTACGGGCTCTCCCGGATGTGGGGCGTCACGGTCGCCTGCTACCCTAGCCACATGGTTGCCCCCGGCTCCGGCTGCCGGGGGATTTCGTCTTCGGCTCCGGAAGGAAAGGAGTCCTGGGACGATGGGTGAGGCGCTCCCCTCGGCACTCGACTATCAGCTGCTCTTCGACGCCAACCCGTGGCCGATGTGGGTGTACGACGTCGAAACGCTCACGTTCCTCGCCGTGAACGACGCCGCCGTCGCGGCTTACGGCTACTCGCGCGAGGAGTTCCTCGCCATGACGATCGCCGACATTCGGCCGGCGGAGGACGTTCCCGCCCTGCTCGCTACCGTCGCTCAGTTTGGGCAGGCGCCGACGGTGAGCACCGGCTGGAGGCACCGTAAGAAGAACGGTACCGTCATCGCGGTCGAGATCAGCGCCCGGCCGCTGCGGTTTGGCGGCCGGCGTGCCGAGCTCGTGCTTCCCCACGACGTCACCGCCCGCCTACGGCTCGAGGAGGAGCTCCGGCAGGCGCAGAAGATGGAAGCGGTGGGCAGGCTCGCCGGCGGCGTCGCTCACGACTTCAACAACCTGCTCACCGCGATCGTCGGCTACAGCGAGATCGGCCTGCTCCGCAGCGACCTCGACGACGAGCTGCGGCACGATCTCGAGGAGATCCACCTCGCCGGCGAGCGTGCGGCGACGCTCACCCGGCAGCTGCTCACCTTCAGCCGCAAGCAGGTGGTGATGCCGCAGGCGCTGGACCTCGGCAACGTCGTCGTCCACCTCGGCAGGATGCTCCGACGCCTGATCGGCGAGGACATCGAGCTGCAGACCTCGACTCATCCCGGGCCGGTGACCATCAAGGCCGACCGCGGACAGATCGAGCAGGTGCTGATGAACCTGAGCGTGAACGCGCGCGACGCTATGCCCGCGGGCGGCCGGCTGTCGATCGAAGTCGCGCCGGTGTACGTCGACGACACCAGCGCCAAGCAGCACCTCGACGTGCCGACCGGCGAGTACGTGATGTTGGCGGTCACCGATACCGGAACGGGCATGGACAAGGAGACCCGCCAACGCCTTTTCGAGCCCTTCTTCACCACCAAAGGGAACGGGACCGGCCTTGGCTTGGCGACGGTGTACGGCATCGTCAAAGCGGCCGGCGGCACGATCTGGGTGTACAGCGAGCTCGGTCGAGGCACCACCTTCAAGGTGTACTTCCCGCGGTTAGCGGAGGATCGAGTCGATCCTTCTGCGCGCGCCCCGTCCCCCGAGCTGCCGCCGGGAACGGAGACCGTGCTGTTGCTCGAGGACGACCACATCGTTCGGGCGATGGTGGAACAGATCCTCGTCGGCAGCGGCTACCGAGTGCTTCCCGCCGCGACGGCCGCCGAGGCCGAAAGTCGCCTGCGCGACGCCGGTCGAGTGGCGCTGCTGTTGAGCGACGTGGTGCTCCCCGACGTCGGAGGCCGCATCGCTTCCGAGCGCCTGCGCGTCCTGCAACCCGATCTGCGGGTGCTGTTCATGTCCGGCTACACCGACGACGCCATCTTGCGGGGCGGCTACCTTCCAGCGGGCGTGGACTTCCTGCAGAAGCCGTTCACGCCGCTCGCCTTGGCCCGCAAGGTGCGCGAAGTTCTCGATCGGCCGGCCGCCGTCCACTAGCTCGGCAGGGGCCGTCTTTCCGCTAGCTGGCGGCAGGCGCTGCGCTGCGGGCAGCCGGCTACACGGTGCTCGAGGCCGTCAACGGCGTCCA
This sequence comes from Thermoanaerobaculia bacterium, assembly GCA_963846495.1. Taxonomy (GTDB): domain Bacteria; phylum Acidobacteriota; class Thermoanaerobaculia; order Multivoradales; family JAIOJS01; genus DASYQD01. Next base: position 41,020 of record CAWJWP010000016.1, read on the forward strand.
AGCCCTAGCTGGGGCGGAAGGTGCGCGAAGCGCTCGACGGCCGGGTGGCGTAGCGGGCATGCCGCGTCGCGACGATTAGAGCGGCGCTCCGCTTCGGAGGTCGGTGGCGGTCAAGTGCCGGCGCAGCGGCGGCGTGCGTAGCGCGTGCTCGCGCGGCCCTCTTCGGGCCGTCCAGGTCTTGGACGCAGCGGTCCACGCCGTGGATGACCTCTGCATCCAAGTGCGGCAAGCAAAGGAGGTTACTGATGGTCTCCTCTTTGCGGTTCGGGGCAGCGACGCCGAACCCAAGGAGAGATCGTCATGATCCGTACGCGCCGCGCCGCCAGCCTCGTCCTCGCCGTCCTCACCCTCCTCGCCTTTGCGACCAGCGCGTTGGCGACCTCCTTCGTCCCGGTCGCCGACCGCGACCTCGCCGCCCAGGCCGATGTCATCGCCCTCGCCACGGTGATGGCGGTCGAGCCCGGGCCGGCCGACCGCCCGCCGACGACCGACTACGTCGTCGAGGTCGACGAGCTCGTCCAGGGCCACCTCGCCGGCGGCACGGTCGTCGTGCGGGTGCCCGGCGGCGTCGGCGCCGACGGCATCGGTTTGAAGGTCGACGGCGCGCCTCAGCTCGCGATCGGCGAGGCGACGCTGCTGTTTCTGCGCGCGGGCGCCGACGGCACCTACTCGATCCTCCACCTCATGCTGGGCGCCTTCTACGTGCGCGCGGTAGGCGGCGGGCTGGTGGCGGAGCAGGATCTCGCCGGCGCGATGCGCCTCCGCGGTGGCGCCAAGACGAACGTCGAAGCGAGAGACGCGGCGCAGCGGGACCTTGGCCGCCTGGTCGACTGGCTCGCCGACCGCGCCGCCGGCGTCGAGCGCGCGGCCGACTACTGGCTGCGCATGCCGAGCGCGGCGCCCACGGGAGAGGCGAAGGCCTACTCGCATTTCGCGACGAGCGACGGCGTCCCCGCCCGCTGGTTCGCGTTCCAGTCTGTCGGTTACGTGGGCTGGCGGGTGCAGGCGCGCGGTATGCCCGGCCTCGGCTTCGACGCCACGGTCGCCGCCGTGCAGGCCGCGGCCGCCACGTGGACCTCCGACGCCACGAGCGCCATCGAGTACGGCTACGACGGCACGACCGACGCCATCGGCGGGCTCTCGACCTCGGACCGCGTCAACGGCTTCGTCTTCGGCGACCCGCACGAGACGATCGCCGGCAAGTTCGACTGCAAGAAGGGCGGTGCCCTCGCCATCGGCGGCGCCTGGTTCTCGAGCGCCACGCGCGATTACCGCGGCAAGGCGTACCACGAGATCCAGGAAGCCGACGTCATCGTCAACGACGGCGCCGAGTGCTTCCTCGCCGCCAACCCGTCCGGCGCGGCCGAGGTCTTCGCGCACGAGCTCGGCCACACCCTGGGCTTCGGCCACGCCACCGACCCGCAGGCCTTGATGCGCGCGCAGCACCACGACGACGGCCGCGGCGCGCGGCTAGGCGACGACGATCGCTTGGGCGCGTCGGTCGTCTACGGCGACGGCAGCTACCAGCCGGCGCCGAGCGGCCCCGACCCGGGCGACGCGCAGCCGTTCACCGCGGTCGTGAACGCCACCACGCAGACGACGGTCGAGCTCTCCTGGACGCAGTCGTTCCCCGAGGTGGCGAGCTTCCGAGTCGACCTCCTCGGCAAGAGGAGCAGCTTCCAGATCCTGGCGACGGTGTCCGGCGGGGACAGCGGCGTCACCATCGGCGGCCTCAAGAAGAACCAGCGCCTGACGCTGCGTATCACCGCCCTGCGTGCGGACGGCACGGTGGCCGGCGCCAGCAACACGCTCAAGCTGCGCACGAAGAAGTAGAGCTGCGCCCATTACGGGTACCTGCTGGAGATCGTTGCGAGCAGCGTCAGCAAGACTGCTACCGCGCTAGTAGGACCCTCTCGCCAGCTCAGCGTGAGCTCGGCGCTGTCCTTTTCCGGGTGGTGTCCTAGTTAGTTTTCGTCCGTCCAGAAACACGAAGGGCTTACTGGCCGGGTGGGCCTGGCGACCCGCTCAACGGTCAGGCGGCGATCGACGCCACCATCGCCTACATCGTGCAGAACAACGTCCAGATCACCTGCTCGTTCACCGTGCTCGACGACACCGCCTCGATAACGCTGTCCCTGCGCGGTCTGCTCGTCGACGGTTTCGAGTCAGGCGACCTCGCCGCGTGGAGCGGCGGACCGCAGCCCGACGATGCCGCCTTCGCCACCTTCGATCGCCGCATGGTGCAGCCGGCGACGGTGGTGGTCGCCTCTCCGGTCGAGTAACCACCGTCGCCGCGACGGCTCACCGCGGCGGAGCGAACGCGGCGAGGAGCAGGTCGAGCGTCGAGCGCCAGCGGCCCCAGCTGCCGGGACCGGCGGTGCTCGACACCTGCACGTCGGCGCCCGCCGACTTGAGCAGCTCGATCAGCTCGCGCGTATCGCCAGGCGAGTCGAAATTCTGGCGCGGATCGGCGATGTCGCCGGCCGAGCTCTCCACCCAGGCTCGCAGGCCGGCGAGCTTCGCCTCGCGCACCAGCGGGAAGAGACGTTCGCGGTACGGGCCGACGCGGAAGAACGACTGCACGCCGAGGAAGCCGAAGGCGTCCGGGTGCCGGGCGACGGTCCGCACCGCGGCCTGGCCGCCGCTGGTCACGCCGATGATCGCGCGCGAGGCGCGGCGCGCATCCGTGCGATACCTGGAGTCGAGCGCCGGCAGCAGCTCCTTCACCACCAAGTCGGCATAGGCGTCGACCAGCTCGGTCCCGTACTCCGGAAAACCGGTGCGCGGCACGAACGCGACGATGGCCGGGGCGGCAGCGCTACCGAGGACGGCGTCGAGGACGCGCGGGTAAAGGCCGAAGTCCTTCGCCCAAGCGCCGTGGTTGACCACCACCAGCGGGTAGCGCTCGCTGCCGCTCTCGTAGCCGGCCGGGAGGTAGACGGTGATCTCGCGCTTCCCTTCGCGGATCTTGCTCTCGAGCTCGAAGGTCTCGAGCTTCCCCTTGGCAGCCGGCTCGGCGGCGCCGGCCGCGAGATGCGCGGGGATGCGGAATCCCGGCATGCGCAGGTCGCTGCCCTCGCCCTGCGGCCCCGCGGTCCGCAAGGGATTCAACGGGTCCACGGCCGGATCGGCGTAGTCGATGCCGTACCTGTATTCGTAGTGCGCGGCCGGATCGAGATCGACCGAGCGATAGAACAGGTCGGTGCCGGGGACGCGGACCATCGGCAGCTCGCCCTCGACGATGTTCCAGTTGCCGTTCAAGCCGACGTCGGACTTGGCGCGGGCAACGAACGTCACGCGGCCGCTCGCGTCGACGAGCGGCAGGCTCTTCTGGGCGCCGAGGAAGGCGTCGACTCGCGCCTGCCGCTCGGCCGCGGGCGCCTTCTCCACCGCGCTCAAGAGCGCTGCGAACGCCGACACCGGCGCCGAGCCCGCGTCGGCGACGACGGCCAATTCCGCTGCACCCGCGGTCACCCGCAACGCCGCCATCTCCTTCAGGTTGCGCACCAGCACCAGGCCGCCGCCGGGCTGGTCGATCACCGTCGGCGTGCTGTAGCCGGTCTCTCCGAGGGCGGCGGCGCGTCCCACCTCTTCGTAACCACCGGGCGCCGCCTTGACCCTGACCAAGGCGCCGCCTTCGCCGACGATCACTAACTGGCCGTCGACGAGAGTCATCCCGAGCCCGCCGGGCGGGCGCGACTTCCACAGTGTCTTGCCGGTCGCCGGATCGACCGCGGTGAGGAACCGACCGCTGTAGCCGTAGAGCGTGCCCTGGTGCAGCACGGGCACGGCAAACGAGCGCTGGATGGAGCTCGTGCGCCAGAGCTCGCGCGTGCTCCAGGCCCCGCCTTCGCGACTGACCGTCAGCACCGCCGACTCGTCGTTGAGTTGAATGAGAAATCGCCCGTCGCCGAGCTCGACGGGTTGGCCGGAGAAGTCGTCACCGCCCTCTTTGGTGTGCTCGTGCTTCCAGCGCTCGGCTCCGGTTTTCGGATCGAGCCCGGCGAGGTGCCGATTGGTGAACACCACGACCTGCCGCTCCCCCGCCACGTCGGCGACCAGCGGCGTCTGATAGCCCACCACGTCGTCTCCCCACGACCAGGCGAGCGCGCCGTCGCGCTGGCCGAGCGCCAGCAGGGTCTTGCCCGCCGCCCCACCGGAGAGCACGAGGACGAGATCGTCGACCAACACAGGCGAGGCCGCATGGCCGTAGACAGGCGACCGCGAGTCGCTCTCGCCGAGGGTCCGCGACCAGGCGACGGCGCCGTCGGCGAGGTTGAGAGCGACGAGGTGGCCGCGCGGCCCGAGCGCGAAGACCCGATCGCCCGCGATCGCCGGCGTGGCGATGGGGCCGTCGTCCGAGCCGTCGTGTCCCTTGTAGAACGGCGCCAGCTGGTGCTTCCAGCGGTCCTTGCCGGTGGCGAGGTCGAAGGCAAGGACGACGTCGTGCTCGCCGTCGACGGCCATCGTCACCCCGACTCCGCCGGCGGTCGAGATCGCCGAGTAACCCGACCCGATGGGGCGCTTCCAGACGACCTCGAGCCCCTTCGCGGGATCGAGGATCCCCGCTGCCGCGGTGCCGTCGCCCCGGTTGCCGCGAAAGGCCGGCCAGTCCGTGGTCGCGGCTGCGGCGAGGGTCGGCGTGGCGGTCAGAGCGACGACGAGCCATCCGGCGATGTCGACGGGCCTCAGCGACATGGAACCTCCTTGAACGCGGCGAAGGGCTTCGCCCCCTGCTGCTACGTCGTCGGGCCCTCAAGGTTGCCTGACGATGTCGGAGAACCGCAGGACGTCTCGTACCTCTGCCTGATAGCTCCCGACCTCGTCGCTCGCGTCTTCGAATGTAGGCACCCAGGAGCTGACCCCAAGGAGCTGACCCATGAGCCCACGTTCTCCCGTCGTCGCTCTCGAGCACGCCTGCCCTCCGAGCCTCCGCACCCCACGTCGTTCGTCGGTGCGTGGTCGCCTGGCCGTGGCCCTGCTGCTCGCCGCACATAGCGTCGCTTCTGCTCGCGCCGTGGCGTCCCCGCCGGAGCCAGATCTTCAGGTGCTGGCGCTCGAGAAGCTTCGCAAGGGCTCCCAGCACGCCGTGTCCGTTGCCTTCGAGGAAGGGATTCCGCGCCACGTGGCCGCGAAGATCGTCCTGCCGCCGCAATCCTTCGCGGATCCGGTCAGCCGGGCGCTGGCGTTCCTCGACACCTATCGCGATCTCTACCGGCTGGAGTCCCCGCGCGCCGATCTCTACCTGCGGCGCGTGGTGTCGGACGAGTGGGGCCATCACGTCTTCTTCGGTCAGCACCGCGACGGGATTCCCCTCTTCGGGGCCGAGCTCGCCGTTCACCTGGATGCGGATCACGTCACCGGCACGAATGGCAGCTGGCTCCCATCGCCGTTACCTTCTCCGGAGGTCCGCATCGCCGCCGAGGGCGCGTTGCGCATCGCCCTCGAGGCCGCCGGCGAAGGGGCTTCGGCAAGCGGGGCGCCGCGGCTGCTCTACTTCGACCGCAGCTCCTTCGGTGGGGAACAAGCCGGCTCGGCCGTCCGGCTCGCGTGGCGCGTGCCCGTGACGAGCTCCGCCGGCTCCACGGTGCCGGGTCAGTACCTGGTGGATGCCCTCGACGGTCTCGTGCTCGTGCAGCTGCCGGCGACCTTCGAGCAGGCGCCCTCGCCGCGGTTCGACATCCGGTCGGCCGGCGGGCCGTTCCGGCGCTGCGAGGACTTCAACCGCGCGGTCCGGTGGTTCACCGCCGCGGGACCCACCGCCGACTACCCCGGCGGCGATCGCGACGGCGACAACGCGCTGGCGTTCCTGCGCGAGTCGTACACCTACTTCTCCGGCCCACCGTTCCTCCGCCGCGGCTGGGACGGCCTCGACGGGACGGTGCCGCTCCTCGTGCACACCGACGGCACCGGCTACCGGCGCGACTGCAACGTCCTGCTCTTCGAGAACGACTTCGTGACGCGCGACGTGCTGGCCCACGAGTACACCCACGGAATCGTGGCGCGCACCGCGCTCCTCGACGGCACGCCCAACGCGCGCAGCCTCAACGAGAGCTATGCGGACGTCTTCGCGGCCATGATCGACCGCGACGACTGGCTCATCGGCGAGGACCTGCCGGGCGCCGTGATCCCCGCCGGTGCGCTGCGCGATCTGAGCGACCCGCCGCGAGTGCCGATCCGGCTCCCCGGCGGACGTGTCGCCACGCCGCCCGACCACATGCGCGACTTCAGCACCAGCGTCGACCCTCTGCGCGAGCCCCACGTCAACTCCACGATCCCCAGCAAGGCCGCCTACCTGCTCAGCCGCGGCGGCATCCACAACGGGCTCACCGTCGGCGCCCTCGGCCGCGACCGCGTGGCCGCCCTCTACTACGACGTGCTCACTCGCCGCCTGACCGCCTCCACGAGCTTCGACGACGCGGCCCGGCAGACGATCGAGCAGGCCCGGCGCTACGCCGACGAGGGACGGTCCGGGTGGTCGTGGCCGGACGTGTGCACGGTCGCCAACGCCTTCTCGGCGGTGGGGCTGGGCCGGGCCGACCAGGACTGCGACGGCACGCCCGACGACGGCGACGCGGACGACGACGGCGACACCATCCTCGACAGCAGCGACCTCTGCCCTCACGTCGCCGATCCGCGGCAGGAGGACACCGACGGCGACGGAGCGGGCGACGCCTGCGACGACGACGACGACGCCGACGGGATCCTCGACGACGGCAACGGCTCGGGGCTGGTGGGTGACGGCCGCTGCGCAGGGGGCGCCACGGCGGGCTGCGACGACAACTGCCGCGTGGTTGGGAACCCCGCCCAGGCCGACCGCGAGAGCAACGGCATCGGCGACGCCTGCGAGGATCCGGACCGCGACGGCGTCGCGAACGACGGCGACGGCTCGGGGATCGTCGGCGACGCGCGCTGCACGGGCGGAAGGCGATCGGGATGCGACGACAACTGCATCGGCACCGACAACCGCGACCAGGCCGATGCCGACGGCGACCGCATCGGGGACGCCTGCGACGGCGACGCGGACAACGACGGAGTGCCGTTCTTCGATCCGCTCACCGGCGTCGCGGACAACTGCCCGCTGCACTGGAACCCCGATCAGTCGGATGGCGACGTCGACGGCGTCGGCGATGCCTGCGACAACTGCGGCGCGGCGGCCAACGCGGATCAGGCGAACCACGACCGCGACCCCTTCGGCGATGCCTGCGATGCCGACGACGATGACGACGGCATCCTCGACGACGGCGACGGATCCGGCACCGCCGGCGACCGGCCGTGTAGCGGCGGCATGACGACCGGCTGCGACGACAACTGCCCGCTCACACCCAACGCGACGCAGGTCGACCTCGACGAGAACGGTGTCGGCATCGCCTGCGATCCCGACGAGCAGCGCATCCCGCTGCTGGCGGAGCAGGCTTCGCTCCGCCTCCTGCTGCTCGACTCCGGGCCGGTGCGGATACCGATCCTGCCCTGCATCGCGGGCTTGACGTGCCCGCCGATCCTGGACCGCTACCTCACCCGGGTCCGTATCGAGGGCTTGGCGAACGTCAGTGGACGCATCGTCGACGACGAAGGGACGGTGGTGGGGCAACCCGCCCCGAGCGACAAGGGATGGGCCTTCTACGCCTCGCCGGACTACCACTACCTGGCGCCCGGGCTGCAGACGGCGAAGCCCTACCAGGGCCGGCAGTACTTCCTGGAGCTGTGGCCGACCGACGGGCAGCCTACGGGCGCGCAGCTCATGCGGCTGCAGGTCGAGAGCGCCATCACTCAGTGACGGCGCGAACCTCGGCTACGAGGGTCCGTGCGGATCGAGGAGCCGGTGCGACTGCACGGTCGCCTGCGTGCAATCGAGACGTGCGTCTTGCGGTGCTTATCACGCTCGTCGTTCTCGCCGCCTACGCGCCGATGGAAGCGGTAACTCCTCCCTGCGGTCTTGCCCCGTGCCTTGGGAGTCTCATCGAAGGACTTGATGAGTCTCATGAGCCGCGCCTGAATGCTGCGTGCGTGCGGTCGCCTGCGTACCAATGAGTAGACTGCCCCCAACTCCGGAGGTGCGTATGGCCGCCCCACGACGCTCCCGCTCCGCTCTCGTCGGAGGGATCGCCCTCCTCGTCTTCGCTGTTGCCGGCACAGCCCGTGGCGCCGACGACCCCGGGGAGGCGCTGCGCGAAGCGGCGCGCGCCGGGGACCTGGCGCGCATCGACGCGCTGCTCGCCGCCGGGGTCGCGGTCGACGCGCCCGCGCGCTACGGCCAGACGCCGCTCTACTTCGCGGCCGAGAAGGGGCAGCTCCAGGCGGCGCGGCGGCTCGTCGAACGCGGCGCCAACGTCAACGCTCGCGACACCTTCTTCGGATCCACGGTGCTCGACCAGGCGCTCGGCAGCAAGAATTCGGAGCTGGCGCGCTACCTACTCGCCAAGGGAGCGCGCGATGCCGCCGCCGCGCTCGCGGCCGCCGTCGAGAACGACGACCTGGAGCTGGCTCGCGCGGCGCTCGCCACCGGCTTCGTCGAGCCGCTCGACTTGATGGCCGCGCGCAAGGCGGTGGAGGGTGGCGCCGGAGCGAGCCTGCGCGAGACGTTGGGCGCGGCGACGGTGAAGCCGCGGCAGCGGCCTCCCTATCAGGCGCCGCCGGCGCGGCTGCAGCTCTACGCCGGACGCTACCGTCTCGAGCCCGGCAAGGACGCCACGGTCGCCGTCCGCGGCAACGGCTTGGTGCTCACGCTGCCGGGCGAGAAGGAGACGGCGCTCGCCGCCGTCGACGAGGATCGCTTCGACACCGCCGACGGCAACCTCTCGCTCGTCTTCAGCGGCCGCGCGGGGCTCGTCGAGTGGCTGCGCATCAACCGCGGCGGCGAGCTCTCGTTCGCGAGCGCGGTGACCTTCGACCCGACGCCGATCCGTGCGGCCACCGGCGCCGCGGCGGCCGCGGCCGCGCCGATCGATCCGCCTCGCCCTTGGCCGCAGTTTCGCGGCCCGCGCGCCTCCGGAGTGGGCGACGGCCAGGGAGCGCCCGCGGTCTGGAACGTCGCGACGGGCGAGGGCGTGCGCTTCAAGACGCCTATACCCGGCATTGGTCTCTCGAGCCCGATCGTCTGGGGCGACCGGATCTTCGTCACCAGCGCCGTCAGCGGCAAGGGCGACACCACCTTCCGCACCGGCCTCTACGGCGACGGCACGTCGGTCGACGACCTCTCGGAGCACTCCTTCCGGCTCTATGCCCTCGACACCAAGAGCGGCCGCGTCGTCTGGGAGCGCGAGGTCCATCGCGGCGCCCCGCAGGTGCGACGCCACCTCAAGTCGAGTCTCGCCAACGCGTCTCCGGTCACCGACGGCGAGCGCGTGGTGGTGCTCTTCGGCCCCGTCGGCAAGCTCGCCGCGTACGACTTCGACGGGAAGCAGCTGTGGCAGCGGGATATCGGCATCCTCGACTGCAACGACCCGCAGTCGGGCACCGCCGAGTGGGGGCATGCGAGCTCGCCCATCCTCTACGGCGACCTGGTCCTCGTGCAGGGCGACCGCCGCAAGGACTCGTTCCTCGCCGCGTATCGTCTGGCGACGGGAGAAGAGGTCTGGAAGGTGGCGCGCGAGGAGCTCTCCACCTGGGCGACGCCCAACGTCCTCGCCGCGCCCTCCGGTGACGAGCTGATCGCCAACGGGCCGACGATCCGCGCCTACGACCCGCGCAGCGGGCGGGCGCTGTGGAGCCTGGGGCCCAGCTCCGACATCGTCGTCGCCACGCCGGTGATCGGCGACGGCATGGCCTTCGTGACTGCCGGCTATCCACCGGTGCGGCCGGTCTTCGCGGTGCGGCCCGGACAGCGCGGCGACCTCACGTTGCCGGCGGGTGCCCGCAGCAGCGCGGCCGTCGCGTGGAGTCACACGCGCGGCGGTACCTACATTCCCACTCCCATCCTCTACCGCGGCATCCTCTACACCTGCAACAACAATGGTTTCCTCACCGCCTACCGTGCGGAGACCGGCGAGCAGCTGTCGCAGCTTCGTGTCTCGACGGCAGGCGCCTCGTTCGCCGCCTCGCCGGTGGCGGCCGACGGCAGGCTCTACATCGCCAGCGAGACGGGGGACGTCTACGTCTTGCGGGCGGGCGCCGAGCCGGAGCTCCTGGCCGTGCAGCCGATGGGCGAGACGCTCATGGCGACGCCGGCGATCTCCGGTGGCCTGCTCGTCGTGCGCACCCTCGGGCACGTCTTCGGGCTCGGCGGGCCGGCCGGTTGACGGCAGCGGCGCCAGCCGGTCCGACGAGGAACGCGCGGGCGATCGGAGCCATGGCGCGTCTGGCGGCGACGTGCTTCGCCATCGCGGCTCTCGGCTGCGCCTCGACCACACCCTTCGAGGTGGTGCGCGCCCGGGTGCCCGCGGCGGAGATGCTCGAGCTCGACGGCCGCACCGTGCACGTCGAGCAGCACGGAGCCGGCGATGCGGTCGTGCTGCTCCACGGCTTCGGCGAGTCCACCTACTCCTTCCGCCACCTGGTGCCGGCCCTCGCCGAGCGATACCGGGTGATCGCCATCGACCTCAACGGCTTCGGCTATACGGATCGGCCCCGCGACCCCTCGCACTACACCCTCGACGGCCAGCAGCGCCTGGTGCTCGCAGTCCTCGATCGGCTCGGCGTCGGGAGCGCGCACTTCGTCGGCCACTCCTACGGCGGCGGGCTCACGCTCTGGATCGCCGCCCACCGCCCCGAGCGCGTGCGCTCGATGGTCCTCGTCGCCACCACGCTGCCGCGCTACAGCACGGACCAGCGCAGCCGCCTGGCCAACCTGCGTCCCCTCACCTTCGCCTACCTGCGGACGGTGGTGCTGCGCGAACGGTTCGTTCGCAAGGGCCTACGGTCCGTCTACGAAGACGACTCGCTGGCCACTCCCGAGGTGGTGCGCGCCTTCCTCGACCGGCTGCGGGTCGCCGGCATCGACGACGCCTACTTCGGCCTGCTCGCCGAGCTCGGCGAGCCGCCGGCGCTCGTCGACCTCAGCGCGATCGAGACGCCGGCGCTCCTCGTGTGGGGCCGGGAGGACGAGCGGACGCCGCTGCGCAACGGCGAGCGGATCGCGGCAGCCCTGCCGCGGGCGCGGCTCGCCGTGCTCGAGCGTTGCGGGCACGTGCCGATGGAGGAGAAGCCGCAGGAGCTGCTCGCCGAAGTGTTGCCGTTCCTGGCGGATCCCTCGCGACACCCGGAGTGAGTAGGATGGGGACGTGATCCGTGGCGAGCGACCCTCGGCCTTGCCGCCCCCGCCGCTGGCGATCGCCGCGCTGGCGGTCGCTCTTGCGTTGCCGGGACCGGCAGTAGCCGCACCACCGGCGGCACGATCCGCGGTCCTCCCGGCGGAGCTGGCGGGCGGCGACGTGCTGCCGGTGAGCCGCCGCAAGTCCTTCTTCGTTCCCAACCTTTCCACCGACCGGGTGCTCGTCTTCGCTCCCTACGTTGTGAACGACTACCGCGGCGGCTGGACGGCCAGCAAGTCGAACACCACGCGCTGGGGTAACACCGAGTCGCAGACCGCGAAGGCGGAGCGCTCGTTCACCTTCGCCCTGCACGGCGGCTCAGCGCAGGTACAGGCCGAGTGCGAAGAGCGGGCGGCCGCGGCAGCGAGGAACGAGCGAGGCGAGCCGGCGCCTCGGATGGTTCCTGACCACTCGCTGCGCTGCTCCCTGTACGGCGCCGGCGGCGCCTTCGAGCTCAGCGTCGAGAACGGCCGCGGCGAGCTCGTCGGCACCGGTGGCGAGAGCTTCACAGTGAGCGCGATCGTCGGCGCCACATCACGATGGGAGCCGCCGATAACCACGGGCATGCTGCTGCGTTCGCCCGGCGCCCCCGTGGCCGCCGTGGACTTCGCCGGCAAGGGCCGCGTGATCCTCGAGCGTGGCGTCCAGTCTCCCGGGCGCGAGCTGCTCGCCGCAGCGGCGGCGGCGCTGCTCCTCGCCGACCTCGCGCAGTGGTAGGCCGCTACTAGAAGCGACGCAGGTCGTCGACCTCAGCCGGCCAGCTCGCGGTGGAGCCAGGCGCGCGCAAACTCCCAGTCGCGCTTGACCGTTGCCGGGGCGACGCCGAGCACTGCGGCGGTCTCTTCTACGGTCATGCCGGCGAAGAAGCGACACTCGACCACCTGCTCCTTCCTCGGGTCGAGCGCGCGCAGGCGCTCGAGCGCCGCGTCGAGCGCCAGGATCTCCTCGCCGCCCGCAGGCGCGAGCGCGAGCAGCTCGGAGTCGAGCGTGATCGGGGTCGCGCCGCCGCCGCGTTTCTGCGTCCGGCGCCGCTCGGCGTGGTCGACCAGCACGTTGCGCATCGTCCGCGCGGCGACGGCGAAGAAGTGGGCGCGGTCGCGCCAGTCGATGCCGTCGGCCGCGGCCAGCTCGAGGTACGCCTCGTGGACGAGCGCCGTCGTCTCCAGGGTGTGGCCGGCGCGCTCGCGTCGCATCCGCGCGCGCGCCATCGCGCACAGCTTGTCGTAGACCAGCGGCGCGAGGCGATCGAGGGCGCTCCGGTCGCCGTCCTGGAGCGCCCTGAGCAGCGAGGTGATCGGTTCGGGCAAGGCGCGGGCAGCCCCCCGGCTCCCTGCAGTTGTCGGCGGGCGAAAGTTATCAGCGGCCGCAGCGGCGAGCCTCAGTGGCACGTCGGGACGTACGACGCCCCGGTGTTGCCGTTGCGGTAGTTGCTGCACACGCTGCCGATGCAGGCCTTCACGCGGAAGTAGCGCGTCGTCGTTCCGATGTCCCAGGAGAAGTGGGTATCGGGCCCGGTGTAAATCGTCGACGGGCTGGCGAAGGAGATGCTGGTGGCGGCTTCCAACTCGTAAGAGGTGGCGGACGGCGACGAGGTCCAGGAGAGCTCGACGCCGCCAAAGCACTGCGCCGAGGTCACGGTCAGCGACGAGGGCCTCGGCGGCGGCGGGACGAACCCGGCGCAGGCCGCTTGATTGACCCCCGGCATCAGGCGCACGAGCACGGCTTCGACGTCGACGGTCCCCTGCTGGCCGCGCAGGGCGAAGCCGCGGTTGCCGGCGGCGACCCAGAACGCCGGTCCGTCGTGGAGCCAGCCCCAGTGCCCGAGCCACTGGTCCGAGATCCACCACGTGCGCTCGGACCCCGGCTCCTCGGTGTTGACCCACAGCCGGGCGCCGGAGGTCTGGCTGCGGGCGGCGGCGTGGACCTGGTAGCAGCCGTCCACCGGGAAGTCGAGGAACCCGCCGATGCCCTCGTAGGGATCCGGCTCGATGCGCACGAACCGGGCGCCGTCGGTGGTGCCGAAGTCGATCGTGTCGACGTCCCAGTGGTCCATCTGCTCATCGGCGCGCAGATACTCCTCGGTCCCGGTCTCGGCGAACGTCGCCTTCGTCGTGAGGGCAACCGGCAGTCGCTGCCAGACGGTCTTGTGCAAGTCGCGGCAGTTGTCGGAGGACCAGCCGACGCAGTGAACGTTCAGCACTTGGTCGACTCGGTGGACGTCGTCGCCGCTCAGGGTGCCGTCCTGGCCGAGAAGCGAGTAGAACTCAGAGACGAGATTGAAGAAGTCGTCGACGTCGCCGCCGCTGTCGCCCACCGCCCGGATGGCGTAGGTGTAGGCCTCGCTCGCGAGCCGGCGCGCCAGGGCGTCGCCGCCGGTGCCCTGGAGGATCGTCGTCCCCTCGGCGATGCCGTTGAAGGCGACGCGGATGCGGTTCCAGGCCAGCGTCCAGAACACACGGCCGACGACCGAGCCGCAGACGTACTCGTCGTCGCCGCTCGCGGAATGGCACGAGGTGGTCGAGTCCCAGGGGGCGAAGACCATCGAGCGCCACTGGGCGGCGCTCGCCCCGAGACCGGCCATGGGCGCCGGCACCCGCTCGCCGTTGTTGTAGAACCCCATCTCCCGGTGGTCGCGGTCGCCGCGCTCCCAGTGGTCCTCCTCGTAGGTGGTCGAGAAGTTCATGTCGTGGGGCCGACCCGCCCACTGGAAGTGCCGGTGGAGCGCGTAGCGCAGGATGTTGTGGTCGGCGAAGCCCTCGTTGAGGGAGTTGTCGAGGAAGCTCGGGATGACCCCGAGGTAGTGGCGGTCGTACATGTTGTGCATCAGGTGGCCGTGCTCGTGCGCCATGCTCGACAGGCGGTTGCTCGCGGCGACTTCGCCGGCGTTGGCGGGAACGGGCAGGATGATGCGGTACTCGGTGAAGACGTCGCCGTCGAAGTCGAGCCCGAAGCCGTAGTGGAGGCATGCGGCGGGGTCTTCGCCGAAACAGGGGTTGCCGGTCGAGGCGATGACCAGCAAGTTCTCGGGCGCCGTCCACGGGTACGCGGCCTTGTACCCGCTCTCCGCGTGGCGGGCGAACTCGGCGAGGTCGTGCATCCAGAAGTAGGCGTTGACCCACTGGCCGGGCGCCGGGTGGCCGCCATCGGGGTAGCCGGGGAAGGTGCCGTTGGAGCTGCAGGTCTGCGTGCGTTCGGCGGGCACGCCGACGGCCCAGGGCTGGCCGCCGTTGAGGTCGAAGACCTTCGGCTCGCCGTCCTCGAGCTCCGAGCCCCAGTCGAGGAACGCCTTGCAGAATCTCGACGTGAAGGGCTCCCAGTGGACGAGCACCTCGCCGGTGGACGCCGGCGCCAGGTCGCGCCCCCACTTGTCGCCGCCGAGGTCGTAGCGCGCGACGTCGGCGAACTTCTGGACGTGGTTGAGGCTGTCCGACTGCGGGAGGAAGACCCCGATGAGCTTCATCGACAGGTCGTCGAACACGACCAGCTCGGCCGTCGACGCCCGATCGACGAAGAGCGATATCACGGTGCTCCTGCTCGGGTCGTAGAGGCGCTTCAAGAACGAGAGCGAGCGTCCGCTCGCCGCTTGCGCCGCCGCCAGGACGTCCTGCGGAGCCGGCAGGCCGGGCCAGAGGACGAGGTCCTCCCGCCGGTAGAGGCGGCCGACGAAGGACACGGCGACTCCATCCCTGATGTTGAGCGTCATCGTCGCGTTGGCGATCGGCAGGCCGCCGTGGAGCTGCTCGATGCGCAGCAGCGAGAACCCCGCGTCGTTGGTTGGCGCGAACAGGGATGCCCGCCACGCCGGTGGCTCCCCGGGCTGGGTGCTCGCAGTGACCAGCTCACCGTAACGTTCGAAGAAGCAGGTGGCGAGGGCCGCCGCGGACTCGGCGTCGAGCGGAGACTTCGCCTTGCATCCAGGCGCGACGTTGCGGCCGCCGAGGTAGCGGAGCGTGCCGTCGGGCCGGAAGCGGGCCTCGACCGGCCCGTCGGCCGCGGCGCGCAGCGCTTCGAGCACGGCCGCCTGCCGCGGCGACGGCTCGGCAGCGTAGTCGTCGGCCGTGGCCGCGGAACCGACGAAGAGCAGGACGATGCCGGCTGCCAGGGTGCCGTGGCGCCGCCGGCGGTGGCGAGCGATCCGTTTCAGCGGGTTCATGACGAAGCTCCTTGTCGCAATCGCGAGCGACGCGGTCGCGCCGCTTCAAGGAGGAAAGCCGGAAACGGCGCTGGAACGGCTCATGCGATCGCGTGGCGGGCTTCATAGGCCGCTGCTAGAACATCCCCTTCGGCGTCTCGCCGCGGAGGAAGGGCTCGATCAGGGCGAGCAGTAGATCGGGCTGGTTGATGACCGCGGTGTGCGAGGTCGCCGGCAGGATGGCGAGGCGCGAGGCGGCCAGCGGCTTGCCCATGTCGCCCATGCCGCCGCCGCCCAGCAGGCGGAAGAGCGCGACGGAGTGGTCGAGCGTCGCCACGTCCGCGTCGCCGGCGATGACGAGCACCGGGATCTTCACCTTCTTGACCTCCGCCTCCCAGGCCATCGGCTGCTTCTCGAGCGCGATCAGCTTCTCGACCAGGGCGGGGAAGCCCTCCGGGTTCGGAGCGAGCTTGCGGTACTCGGCATGAAACGGCATGCCGACGATCATCTCCACGGTCATCTGCGGGATGACCGCCTGGAACTCCGGCTGCCAGCCGCGGAGGTCGTAGGCAACCGAGGCCGCGACCAGCTTGTTCACCTTGTTCGGGTGGCGGATGGCCAGCTGCAGTCCGGTCTGGGCGCCCATCGAGTAGCCGAAGACGTCGGCCTTGGCGAGGCCGACCGCGTCCATGAAGGCCGCCACGTCGTCGGCGAGGTTGGCGTAGGTGATGGGCCGCTCGACGTCGGTCGTCCGGCCGTGGCCCTGGAGCTCGAGCGCGTAGACCCGGTGCGTCGCCGCGAGCTTGGGGATGATCGCGCCCATGGACGGGATGTTCATGTAGGCGCCGTGCAGCACGATCAGCGGCTCGCCCTGGCCGGACACCTCGTAGTACATCTGCATGCCGTGAATGGCGACACGCTTGCCCGGCGATTCGTGCTGAGCGAGGACAGGGACGGGAACCAGCAAGGCTGCGGCGATGAGAAAGGTACTGATCTTCATGACGGTCTCTCCTTCTACCTGGGCGACGAACGGGCAGGGGCGGAATCGACACGTGGCTTGGTGCACGCAGGTGCGGCGCGGGCGCCACTGAGCTGCTTCCTCGCCAGCGGCGCGAATAGTAGGACCTCGCCAGCACCGCGCGCACCGCGGCGCCGGAAGCCGTGGTGCATGTCATGATCGGCGGCCATGCGCGGCCCCTGGCGCCGTTGCCGGCGCCTGCTACTCGTCGCAGGCGGCGGTCTGCTCGCCACCGCTGGGCTCGTGGCGTCCGCCGATCCGCCGCCCGCCGGCCAGGGCACCCGTGAGATGGCAGCTCTGCTCGAGGAAAAGATCCAGCAGATCAACCTCACACGGCTCACCTTCGCCGTCAACGAGGAGCGGGCGCGCATGCTGGAGCGGGCGCTGCAGCAGCCGCGATCGCTCGACGAGAGGCTCCTGCTGCGGGTGATCTACGCCCGGGAGCTGGTCAACGCCGGCCGCAACGAGGACGCGGTGCTGGCCATCGATGCGCTCGAGGCCGACGCCCAGGCGAACGCCCCCGACAAGTGGCGCCAGGGGCGGACCACCGCCGAGCTGTGGAAGGCGGTCGCCTACATGCGGCTGGGAGAGCAGCAGAACTGTTCGCAGCTGAACAACCGGGACTCTTGCCTGCTGCCGATCCGCGGCCGCGGCATCCACCAGCTGCGCGAGGGCTCGACCAAGGCCATCGCGGTGCTCGCGACGGTGCTGGCGCGCGAGCCCGATCACCTACGCGCTCGCTGGCTGCTCAACCTCGCGCACATGACGCTCGGCAGCTATCCCCAGGGCGTGCCGGCGGCGCAGCTCATCCCACCGGAGCGGTTCGCCTCCGAGCATCCGCTCGCCACCTTCACCAACGTCGCGCACGAGACCGGCCTCGACGTCTTCGAACTGGCGGGCGGCGCCGTCATGGAGGACCTCGACGGCGACGACCGTCTGGACCTGATGATCTCGTCGATGGGGTTGCGCGATCAGCTGCGCTTCTTCCACAACTCGGGGACCGGCAGCTTCGCGGAGCGCACCGGCGATGCCGGCATCGGCGGCGAGGTGGGCGGCCTCAACCTCACCGCGGCCGACTACGACAACGACGGGCTGGTCGACGTGCTGGTGTTGCGCGGCGGCTGGATGGGGCCCGACGGCCGCTTCCCGCTCTCGCTGCTGCGCAACATGGGCAGGGGCAGGTTCGAGGACGTCACCAAGAGCGCCGGGCTGCTGCGCTTCGCGCCCAGCCAGACGGCCACCTGGCTGGACTACGACGGCGACGGTTGGCTCGATCTCTTCGTCGGCAACGAGTCCGTGCCCGAGGATCCCTACCCCTGCAACCTCTTCCACAACAACCGCGACGGCACCTTCACCGACGTGGCACGCGAGCTGGGGGTGGAGATCTTCCGCTTCGTGAAGGGCGTGGCCAGCGGCGATTACGACAACGACGGCAGACCCGACCTCTATCTGTCGCTCGGCATCGGCGAGAACCTGCTGCTGCACAACGACGGCCCGAGCGGACCGCAGGGCGGCTGGCGTTTCACCAACGTCGCCGCCGCCGCCGGCGTGACGGAGCCTTCGATGAGCTTCGGCACCTTCTTCTTCGACTACGACAACGACGGCTGGCAGGACCTCTTCGTGGCCGGCTACGGCGGCTACGGGGCGCTGGAGGAGATGGCGAACGCGGTGGCCGCCGACTTTCTCGGCCTGCCCACCGCCGCCGACCGCGGCCGGCTCTATCGCAACCGTCGCGACGGCACTTTCGAGGACGTCACCAAGGCGGCTGGCCTCTACCGCGTGGTGCTCGCGATGGGGCACAACTACGGCGATCTCGACAACGACGGCTGGCTGGACATCTATCTCGCCACCGGCAACCCCGACCTCGCCTCGCTGGTGCCCAATCGCATGTTCCGCAACGCCGAGGGCAAGCTGTTCCAGGACGTCACCGCCGCCGGCAACTTCGGCCACCTCCAGAAGGGGCACGCCGTCGCCTTCGGCGACCTCGACAACGACGGCGACCAGGACGTCTACTCACAGATGGGCGGCGCCTACTCGGCCGACCGCACCCACAGCATGCTCTACGAGAACCCGGGCACCAGCAACCGCTGGGTCGGGCTCGACCTCGAAGGCACGCGCACCAACCGCAAGGCGGTGGGTGCCCGCATCGAGGTGATCGTCGACGGCAAGCAGGGGCGCCGCTCCCTGCACCGCGTGGTGAGCACCGGCGGCAGCTTCGGCGTCTCGCCGCACCGCCAGCACATCGGCCTCGGCGACGCCCGGCGGATCGTCGCCGTCAAGGTCCACTGGCCGGTCACCGGCAAGACCCAGACCTTCGACGGCCTCGAGCCCGGCCGCTGGTATCGCCTCCGCGAAGGCAACCCGGCCGCGCGGCCCTTCAGCGTCCCCCGCTTCGTCCTCGGTGGCGACGCTCACGCGACGGGCCACCACCACGGCCAACGGCACTAGCCGCCGGCCGGTCGCGGCTCAGGCCTGCCGCTCGCAACGCGGCCGCCGGCTCCGCTGCCGTCCAGCGTCTGCAGGGAGACCAGCTCGCGATAGCGCCCACCGAGGGCCACGAGGTCGGCGTGCGTCCCCCGCTCGACCACCTCGCCCTGCTCCATCACCAGGATCAGGTCCGCGCTTTGGATCGTGCTCAAGCGGTGAGCGATGACGATGCGGGTGCAGTAGAGCTGGTCGAGCTCGCGCTGGATCGCCTTTTCCGTCGCGGTGTCGAGATCGCTCGTCGCCTCGTCCAGGAGCAGGATCGCGGGCTGGTGGACCAGGGCGCGGGCAAGGGCGATGCGCTGGCGCTGACCTCCCGAGAGGGAGGTTCCGCCGCTGCCCGCCAGCGTCTCGTAGCCCATCGGCATCATGGTGATCTCGTCGTGGATCCCGGCCATTCTCGCGGCGCGGACGATCTGCTCGAGGGGAATCGTCGGGTCGGACAGCGCGATGTTCGAGCGGATGGAGGAGTCGAACAGGTATGGCTGCTGGGTGACGATGCCGAGCTGCGAGCGCAGCGAGCGCAGGTCGAGACCGTCGAGGTCGAGACCGTCGTACCGGACGCTGCCCGCGGTTGGCCGGTACAGGCCCAGAAGCAGGTGGGAGAGGGTGGTCTTGCCGGCGCCGGAGCGCCCGACCAGGGCCACGAAGGCGCCCGGCTGGACGACCAGCGAAACGTCGCGCACGACCGCCGGTCCGGCGTCGTTGTAGCGGAAGCTCACCCCGTCGAGCTCGATCCGGCCGCGCAACCTGGGCGCCGGCTTGACCCGGTCGCGCTCCTGCTCGCGCGGGGTCTCCAGCACGTCGTTGATGCGCTCCATGTAGCTGCCGAGGAGCTGCAGCTCGAGCG
Organism: Thermoanaerobaculia bacterium; assembly: GCA_963846495.1. GTDB lineage: Bacteria > Acidobacteriota > Thermoanaerobaculia > Multivoradales > JAIOJS01 > DASYQD01. The sequence continues at coordinate 60,753 of CAWJWP010000016.1, forward strand.
CGGTCGAGACCAGCGCCGAAAGAGGTCCCAGGAACGCGGCAGCCAGGGCGCTGACCGCGAGCATGGTGCCCAGGCTCAGCTCTCCCTCGAGCACGCGGTAAGTGCCGACGACCAGGATCAGAAAAGTCGATGCGATCCCCAGCGAGGTGAGCAGCGACTGGAACACCGCGTTCAACCGGGCGCGGTCGATCGAGGCGTTGAGCTCGTTCGCGAACAAAGTCGACCAGCGTTGCACGGCACGGCGCTCGGCGCCCATCGCCTTGAGCGTCTCGATCCCGGTCAGCATCTGGACCTGGTAGCCGCGCGACTCCGCATTGGCCTGAAGGATCCGCGACATCAGCTTCCGGTGCCGCTTGCGGGTGACCAGGAAAACACCGACACGCAGCACTCCCAAGACCAGCGCGACGGCGCCGATCACCGGGTCCAGGGCCAGGAGCAGGACCAGATAAGAGGTCACGAGAATACCGTCGAAGATGCCGGTCAAGGCGGTGGAGGTGAGGATTTCCCGGACCGTCGAGTTGCTGTTCAGCCGCATCATCAGATCGCCGGCGGACCGGGTCTGGAAGAACGAGTACGGCAACGCGAAGAGGTGCTCGAGGAAGTCGAGGGTCATCTTGGCGTCGAGGTTGGTCTGCAAATGGAGCATCAAGTGGGAGCGGAGAACGGAGGCGAGCAACTGGAAGAGGACCACGCCGCCCAGCCCGACGCCGAGGACCAACAGCAGGTGGTAGTCCTGCCGCGGCACGATCCGGTCGACCACGACCCCGGTGAGCACCGGCGTTGCCAGGGCCAGGAGCTGGACCAGGATCGAGAGCGTCATCAGGCGCGCCAGGGTCCCCGACTGGCCAAGAATCGGGCGGACATAGCGACGCAGACCGGCTCGGCGCCCGTCGGCCTGCTCGAACGAGTCACCCGGCTCGAAGAGCAGCGCGACGCCGGTGAACGCCGATCGCACCTCCTCCCGGGAGACTTCCAATCGTCCGGCCGCGGGGTCCAGCACCACGGCGCCGCGCCCGGTCAGCTTCTCGAAGACCACGAAGTGGCGGAACCGCCAGTGGAGGATCGCGCCCGGGCTCAAGAGACGCAGGCTGTCGACGTCTCGCAGCCGGACCCCGCGGCCGCGAAGACCGAACCACTCCGCCGTGCGGATGAGGCTCTGGGCCAGCGAGCCGTCCCGGCCGATTCTCAGGACCTCGAGCAGCTTCCGGGTGTCGAGCTTCCTGCCGTGGTAGGCGAGCACCATCGCGAGGCAAGCCGCTCCGCAGTCGGTGGAGGAGGTCTGGGCAACGAACGGAATCGACCGGGAGCGTCGTCTCGCCAGTCGCCGCAGCCCGCCGATAAGCTTCGCCGCCGGGGCCCGCCGCCCGCCGACGTCAGCCATCCGCACCCTCCCGGAGCACGCGCAGCCTCGGCAGCAGGCTGAAAAGGAGCCGCTCGGAGCCGACTTTCACCTCAGCGGTCCCCCGCAGCCCGAGGTAGCGCTCGTGGCCGTCCTCGCGGGTCGCGGCAGCGGCCGGCAGCGGCGAGCGGACCATCACCACGGCTCCGGTGAGCGACGCACCGGGGCGGGAACCCGCGTCAGCGATTCCGAGGAGCCGGCTCGCCTCGCCGGCGTCGACGACGTCGCCGACCGAGGCGATGGTCGGAAGCTCCGCGCCGGGCTCATAGCCGTCGATCTCGACGTGAAGGCGCATGCCGGGCGCCAGCTGCGAGCGGTAGCGTGCCGGAAAAGCGGCGACCAACGAGGCGGCCGCCCCCTGGCGCTGAATCACGGCCACCCCCTTGGCGTACTCGCCGATCGAAAACGCCGCGGCGTAGACCGAGCCGGCGACCAGCGCCAGCACCATCAGCGGGAAGACCCAGCGCGTCCAGCGCGGCGAGACCTCGACCGGGTGCCCGAGGTCGTCGCCGTCCCGGGCGTAGTCGCGAAGCGCGTCCGCGGTGAATGGCCCGGTGGTGCCACGGTCGTCGTTCCCGCTCGCGTCGTCGAGAGGGCCGCCGAGCCGCTCGAAGGCCGGCGCCAGCTGATCGGCCAGCAGCTCCAGACGCTGTTGCTCGAGCTGCGCGAACGGCGGGGCGGCAGCGCTCCGCGTGACCACCAGGACCGCGAAGACGGCAACGGTCCCCTGCCCTCTCCCCGACGCGCTCTCCGGCGTGAGCAGCGGGAGCTCGATCGGCACCGCCAAGATCCGCCCGTCTCCTCCCCCGGACGGATCGTCCACGGCGGCCTGGAAGCGCGGATCGTCGCCAGCCCGGTCGCTGCGGACGGCTCTACCCGTGCGGGCCACCCAACCGGCGATGCCCTCGGCCGCGCTCCCGACCCAGGGATCCGCGCCCCGCGGCGCCCAGGCCGACAGCGATCCGTTGGCCAGGTCGTGGAGCACGCAGCGCGCGTCATCGGCGTCGGTCAGCTCCCGGGATGCTCGCGCCACTCCCAGGCTGAGTCTCCGAGGATCCGTCTCGTAGGCGAGCGAACGAGCCAGCTCGCAGATCTCCCGAGCCGGTCGAGTGGCAACGCGGCTCATCGCTCGCCTGCGGGATCGACGGCCCGGATCCGCGCGACCTTCTCGATCAGGCGGTCGGCGGCGGTCACCACCGTCCCGACGGAGCGCATCTCGCGCCACCAGGCGACGCAATTGAACCGGGCGCAGAAGGCGGGCCGCCGCTCGTAGATCGCGCAGGTGATCTCGGGCCCGCGCCGGAGATGGCGGCAATCCCCGAGGTCGATGACCACGTGGGGAGTGGCGCCGTCGTCTTGGTAGCGGATCTCGATCTGCGGATAGTGCGCGCGCAGCGGCTCCTCGAGCACCTCGCGCAGGAACTCCGCGTAGGCCGCGTCGCCCGGGATCGAGATCTTGAGCCGGCAACACTCGCCGCACCGCATGCAGGTGGCGCTGTCGATGTCGCGGGGCAGGAGCTCGAACCGCTCGACGATCTCGATCTCGCCGGCGGCGTAGGCCTGCCACAGCCGCTCCATGAGGCGTTCGCGGACTGGCTCGGCCTCGGCGCCGGAGGACGACTCCAGGAGCCCCTCCGCGTTGAGGTGCGCGAGGAGCCGGTCGAGCAGCGCCGGAACGCCGATCGGTTCGCTCAGCAGCGAGTACATCTCGGCCACCAGCCCGCTCAGGCGCCGAACCTCGTACGACTCGTGGACGCGGTGGATGAGGTACCGCGTGGCTCGCCGCGCGACGTCCGAGAGCCGCGGGGTCGCCGCGTCCAAGGCATCCCAGTCGTAGACGGTATCGAGCAAGCGGCTCGACGGCGCCATGACCACCCGCGTTCCGCGCTCGCCCAGCAGCTCGATCCGGCGCCGGAGCAGAGCCCGGATGAAGGAGTCGACGAAGGGCGGGCGGTCACATAGGAGCGCGAACGTGGTGGCCTCGAGCGCCAGCGCATCCCCGGCCGCCTCTTGCACCGCCGGCGGCAGCGTCCCGACCTGGCGCTCGAGGCCCTCGACCACGCCGTCGGGGGTGGCATCCACGACCGTCGCGGGCTCGACGCCGGCGCAGCGCAGCACGGACGTCGTTCGCGGGAAGTGCAACGAGCGCCACCAACCGGCCGACTCCAGGAGGACCTCTTCGCCGAGCTCGAGTGCGCGGGGTGGTGGTGGCGGTCCGGGCAGCAGGACCCCGGGAACTTCCGGCGCGGCCAGGCGCAGGTAGAACAGGCCGACGCCCGCCTCGCCCACCATCAGACTCACGGAGACGTCGCCGTCGGGAAAGCCGGTGCGCCACCTGTCGCCGCGAAGGTGTACCTCGTCCACTCCACGCCGGGCGGCGGCCAGCACCGCCAGGCCGGCACGATCGCGTCCGCTCTCGAGGTACGGAGCGAGCCGGTCGAGGACCTCCGCGTTGCCGCAGATTCCGTGGCAGAGCGAGAAGCTCGCCTCCGCCCGACCCTCGAGGCTCGCCATGGTCGCCTCGGCGGCCCGCGCCACGGAGGTGCGGTAGGAGTCGAAACCCGTCACGGCGAGGAACCGCTCGCGGACGAGGCCGATGCCCGGAGCGCCGTGGCACCAGGCATCCATGACCCCCGGCTTCCCGGGGTCGAAGGTCCCGGCGGCGACCTTCTTCCGCAACTCCGCCACGCTGCCGTCGAAGATGTGCTCGGCCACCTCCATACAACGCATGTCCGGCCAGGGACTGCCGGCCGCGCGGAGAAAGCCGTCCTCGTAACGCAGCGCCTCGGCGGCACAGAAGAAATGACGGGGCTCGCCGGTGTACCGGTAGAGCTCGAGCAGCGCCAGGGCGATGCCCCCGGCACCGTGAGAAAGGCCGAGGAGGTTGCGGAAGACGGCCTCCCGCTGGGTGTCCCACGAAACGCCGATGGGCTCCCTGCGGGCCTGCGCCAACAGCACGTCGCCGAGGCCCCTGGCGGCGTGTAGGGGGCCGGCGTCGCCGGTCTCCTGGTGGACCTCGAGCAGTCCGAGCAGGCTGCCGGCCTCGCCGCCGATCACGTCGAGCGTCCGGGTGGGCTTGGTCGAGCTCCCCGCCAGAGTCGCACCGATCCGGTCGCACAGCTTCGCGGCCTCGTCGCGCCAGACGTCTTCGCCTGTCGACCGGGCCAGCTCCATGCAGACCGACGCGACGCCGGCAGTGCCGGAGAAGTAGCCGCCAGTGGCGGTCGCAGCCTTCCCCTCCAACGCCAGCGCGTGCGCCAGCGCCCCCCGCGCGGTCTACCAGGTACGACGGCTCGGCGACCACGGCGTGGAGCCGGAGCAGGAAGCGCGCGATACCGGAGGTGCCTTGGTACAGGTAGCCATCCGCCTCGCGACGGACGATGCGCCGGCCCTCGGCCGCCGGGACCTCCCACGTGCAACGTGGCCCGCTCCACCGCGCCTCGCGGCAGATGCGGTCGGCGATTGTCGTCGCCACGCCGAGAAACCGGCTCCGCTCCCGCTCGTCGATTGCGGTGCTCACTGCGCCAGTGCCTCCAGGCGGGTGAGCGCGCGCGCCGCAAGGTGCGCCAGGTGGACCTCCTCCGGGATGCTCAGGCCCAACCGGTTGTGGTGCAAGTGGAGCAGGCTGGCCAGGAAGTCCCGGGGCTGGACGTCGAGAGCGGGCGTGCCGTCGGCAGGAGCGCTCGCGATGCCGCCGAGCAGGCTGCGGCAGCCGCTCGACCAGGCGTCGAGGATCGGCGTGGCCAGCGGCTTGCCGCTTTCCACCGCCGACAGCAGCGTGCGAATCGCACCGTCGACCGCACCCTCGGCTTCGGCAGCCTTCGCTTCCAGCCGGCCCCGAAACGCCTCGCGCTCGCCCTCGTCGCGCCAGAGGTAGCGGAGGTACGACTCGGCGTACCAGTCGAGGAAGGACGCCACCGATCCCATTCCCAGGACGCTCTCCACCAGGACCACCGCGAGGAAGAGCGCCTTGCCCATGCGCGCCGACGACGGCCGCCCGAGGGTCTCGCTCAGCACCCCGAGCGCGATCCTGCTCGAGAGCAAGAAGTGGCTCTCCGCCAGCCGGAGCCCACGACGGCCGCCGTAGCGCTCGACCTCGGGAACGTACGACACCGGCTCGAGCCGCGCCGGACCGCCGACGCTCGCCTCCCGTCGGAAGAAGGCCTCGACCGCGGCACCGACGCGTTCCTCGAGGCCTGCGGAGCCCGGCGCTCGCACCTCGAGCCTCAGGCGGACATGGCTTTGCGGATCCCCGTAGCGGACGAAGAACCAGCGCTCGAGGCTACGCTGCGCCGAGAGCTCCTCGACCAGCGGGGCGATCGCAGACACCAGGAGCCGATCGACGTCTCGGCCGTAAAGGTGATCGCCGAAGTAGACATGGAAGCTCATCCACATGTCCCGTTCCTCTCGTCGAGCTGGATGACGACCTCGGTAGCATAGGGGCGGCCATCGCGGCGGGCCAGCATCGCCGGGTCCGGCAGCATCTCCTCGATCACGAGGTCGCCGGGATAATCCTCGGCGCCGTCGAACAGGAGCTCGGCTGCCAGACTGCTGCCGAAGCTCAGGTACTGCGGCTTCTTGCTCGAGAGAGGCGGGGTGCCGGGCGAGTGGGGCTCGATGCCGGCCGCGGGAGGACCCGCCGCCGGGCCGCTCGAGCGGGCATGCGGCAGGAGGGTGAAGAACACGTCGCGAGGCATGCCGAGAGCCCGGCGCCAGGCGTCGAGCCGGCGGAAGGCGTGCGCCGGCGAGACGTCACGACGCATGCCGGAGAGCAGCGCCGTGGGGAGCCTCCAGGCCCGTCGCGCGAGCACGACGCGCCGGTCGAAGACGATGCGCGGACGATGGACGACCGGGCTCGGCGGCAGCTCGGGGTTGTGCCAGGGGATGCGGAGGCAGTGGCGGAACACCGGCGAGAACAGCTCGAGCACCCGGAAGGTCGGCGGTCTGCGCACCGGCGAGAGGAAACCCACGTTCACCGGCACGACGTCCCTGCCGCTGGGCTGGTGAACGAGCCGCAGCCGGTGGCGATTGTGGGGATCCGGAGTTACCTCCAACGCCGAGAGCGCCAGATTGGTGTGCGGCCGGAGCCCGGCGAGGTTGGCCGGATAGTTGATCTCGTAGGCGGCCAGGGGAGGATGGAGGTTGGCGTTGAAGCTGAAATCGCTGTCGTCGCACAGCTCGGCGATCAGGCACGCGGGCTGTCGGAAGCTGTGCTCCTGCAGCCGGGCCGTGACCTGCGGGTCGAAGAGGCCCAGGAAGCGAGAGAAGAACTTGCCCAGGCCGGGATGCACGTACTGATGATCGACCAACAGTCCGTCCTCTTCGAAGGCCGGTGACCCCCCGAGGACCTGTACGAAGACGGCGACCGAGACCGCGGTCGAGGAGCCCAGGTCCTCGAGCGCTTCCCGGTTGTCGCCTACGGCCTCCGCGACATGCGCTTCGGTCAGGTGGAAGCTCTCGTCCTCGGGAGCGGCGGCCCACAGCCGGTTGATGACCCCGACGAGGCGATCGGCGGCTTCGGTCGCGAGCTTGAACCCGGCCAGCCCGAACGGGTTCGCGACCTCCTCGAAGGGCCGGTCCCGCGCCCCCTTCTCGTGTCGCTCGTAGGCCTGGTAGACCGCGGCGTAGAAGCTCTTGTAGAAGGTGAGGAAGGGTACGCGCCCGGCGTAGGCCGAGTCGAAGTGCGCCCGCAGGTTGGCGTGGGCCGACCAGTCGAGGCTCAGGAGCCGCATCCAGTCGACCCAGCGGGTCAGCACGGCGAGAGCCGGCCCCATCCGCTCGCTGCTCAGCGACGCCGTTCCCGGCAGAGAGGTGTCTTCGTAGACGGGGTTCTTCTCCAGCGCCTGACGCAGGTGGTGGTCGAGGATGCCGCCCTCGCCCTCGCTCGCGGCCCAGATTTGCCGTCGAGCCCTGCGGACCAGCGTGAAGCGGCGCTCGGCGCCAGCCGACTCGAAGCCGGCACGCAGGCGCTCCGCGAGGTCGAGGACGCGGCGGATCCCGGCTGCTTGGGCAAGGCTCGAAGTCTCCAGCCGCGCCCGGAGGAGCGGCACCCAGTCCGACTCCCAGTCGGGGATCGAGCTGTTGAGCTGCAGCAGGCCCAACTCGATCAATCGCGCGACCCGCTGTCCCACCACCGCCTCCTCGGCCCCGAGGTTGCCGGCCAGTCGGCGGACCAGCTCCGGATAGCCGAGGATTCCGTCATGTTCCGCCAGAATCGCGACTGCGACCTCGATCACCGCCGCTGCGGGCAGCCGGACGATGCGCTCCCGGCCGTTCTGCGCTGCCAACAGCTCGTACTGCGCGCCATCCCGCACCAGGCTGGGATTCAGCGATACCGAGAAGCCATCGAAGAGGCCCGGATCACCTTTGAGAGATCGCCGGTAGAGGAGGCTGTAGAGGACCTTGTTGACGGTGATCCTGGAGCGAACGTCCCCCCCCTGCGGGAGCGCCAGGGAAGGGCCGGCCGTGCGCACGAGCTCCGCCGCCGCGGTGGAGCCGAAGGTGCTGAACGGCGACGTCTTCGCCGCGGCGCGGGTGACGTGCTTCAGCAGGGCGCGCTCCGTGCGCCGCTGTGACCGATTCTCCACCCGCTCGTCGATCGCCGTCTCGGACGAACGCGAGAAGCTGCGGTAGAGCTCCGGCCGGGTCAGCGCCAGGCCGGCAAGGAATCCGCCGTCCCGTGCGAGCCGACGGAGGGCGCGCCGCCCCTCGAGAAGGTCGGCGCCGTAGGTGGTCTCGAACCGCCGCGAGGTCTCGGCGGCCCTGGTCTGCGCCGACCGCCAGCAAGCGAGCGCGTCGGCCAGCCGCCGACACCCGGCGCCGAGCAGGGCCTCGGCCTGGCCGGCGCTGAGCTTGCCGTGACGGCGCAGGTTGCGGGCGCCGGCGATCAGAGTGCGCCGCCGCGCCGAATCGCCCGACTGGCCGATCGCCAGGCCCAACTCATTCTCCAGCCTGCCCGCGCTCTCGCCGAGCTCCCGCTCCGCGGCCGCGAGCTCGGCTCCCACCGCCAGCGTACGTGAGGATTCCAGGGCCTCCAGGGCGTCGAACGGCTGCCCCGCCACGCGGCAGAGCACGAAGGAGTACGGCTCGTAAGCTCGTCCCCGGGCAGTCACCGTGGTCGATACCTCCAGGGGTGTGGTGTCTGCGCACCCTGCCCCGAGAACGATGCCGACCCGCGACTAGCGCGCGGTCGCTAGGTACAGGGCGGCCCGTAACAGTAGGTGTAGTGGAGGGTGCAGTTGTCGGTGCCGCCGCAATAAGGCGGGATGTAGTCGCAGGTGTAGGTCGTTGTGGGGCCACACTCCCAGTACTGAGTCGGACCGCACTTGAAGTTGCACGTGACGCCGCTGCTGGTGTCGCCGCATATGTCGGTGTCGCCGCCGGCGATCCTGCCGAGGTCCTCCGTCGAGAGCGGCGTGATCTCCAGGCTCTCGAATGCCTTGTCGAGCTCGTCGAGCGCTGTTTGGAGTCGCTTCTTCATTCCCTGTTTCCTTCGTGTGTCGGTCGTTGCCTGCTCCGTCGCGCTGCTATAGGAACCCCTTAGCAGGGTGCGCAGACAGTCGGCTGCCGAGGAGGAGCGCAGGAGATCGACGAGCGGGCGAGAGGAGATCGACGATCGGACGAGAGTAGCGACGGCATACCATCGCCCCTTCGCTGCTCATCATAGAGCATGCTGCGCTGCGCTCAGGCCTGCCGCTCGCGACGCTCGCGCAGGCGCACGGCGACCGCCTCGCGGGCGCCCTGTGCGGCGGCGCGCAGGCGCGGCAGGACGTCGTCGAGGTAGGAGTAGGCGACCGGCGTCACCAGCAGGGTGAGCAGCAGGCAGAGCGACTGGCCGCCGATCACCACCACCGCCACGGCGCGGCGCTCCTCGGCGCCCGGACCGCTGCCGAGGGCGAGCGGCAGCATGCCGGCGACGAGGGCCATCGTCGTCATCAGGATCGGCCGCAGGCGGTCGCGGTTGGCCTGCAGGATCGCCGGCAGGCGCTCCATCCCCTGTGGCGCGCAGGCGGTTGGTGTGATCCACCTGCAGGATGGCGTTCTTCTTCACCACCCCGAAGAGCACCAGGATGCCGAGCGCCGAGTAGAGGTTGAGCGTGTTGCCGGTGACCCACAGCGAGAAGAGGGCGAACGGCACCGACAGCGGCAGCGAGAGGAGGATGGTGAGCGGGTGCACCACGCTCTCGTACTGCGACGCCAGGATCATGTACATGAAGAGCACCGAGAGCACGAAGGCCCAGACGAACTCGCGCGAGGTGCGCTCGAGCTCGCGGGCGCGGCCCGACACCGCCGTCGTGTACTGCGGCGGCAGGTTCATCTCGGCGACCGCGTCGCGCAGCGCCTCCAGCCGGTCGGCGAGGGCGATAGCCGGGGGCGACGCCGGCGCGCAGGCTCACCTGGCGCTGGCGGTCGAGGCGGTCGATGCGCGAAGCGGTCTGTCCCTGCTCGATGCGCACCACGTTGTCGAGCCGCACCAGCCCGTCGCCGAGCCCGTCGGCGCTGCCGGCCGGCGCGCTGCCGCCGCTGCGCGGCACCCACAGCCGCGAGATGGTCGCCGGGTTGCCGCGGTCTTCCCTCTCCAGCCGCAGCTGCACGTCGTAGTCGTCGTTGACCACCGGATCGTGGAAGCGCGACACCTGCGAGTCGCCGCCCACCATCAGGCGCAGAGCCTGGGCGATCTCCTCGCTGTCGACGCCGAGGTCGGCGGCGCGCTCGCGGTCGATCACCACCCGCAGCTCCGGCTTGTCGAGCTTGAGCGTGGTGTCGGCATCCACCAGGCCGAGCTCGTCCTGGCGCGCCCGCAGCGCCTCGGCGTAGCCGGCGAGGGCGACCAGGTCCGGCCCGCGCAGCACGAAGTCGAGCTCGGCGGGGCCGCCGCCGAAGTTGAACGAGCGGGCGTTGCGCACCGAGGTGCGCAGGTCGGAGAACTGGCGCAGGCGGCCGCGGATCTGCTGCATCACCTCGCGCTGCGGCACGCGGTCGAAGGCGGCCCAGGGGCGGCCGTCCCAGGTCTCGCGCCACAGGCGGCCGAGGTTGAAGGTGCGCTCGCCGTGGGGCGAGATGCGGACGTAGATCTCGCCGGAGTTGACGCCGCCGAGGAAGCCGCCGCCCGCCGTCACCAGCGTCGTGCGCACGTGCGGCACCGCCCGCACCTCGGCCTCGACGGCGCGCATGATCTCGTCCATCGCCGCCAGGCTGGTGCCTTCGGGGGCGTTGACGTTGACGTCGAACTCGGCCTCGTCGACGCCGGAGGGGATGTACTCGCGGCGCACCAGCAGGGACAGCGGCAGCGACAGTGCCACCACCGCGATCGCCGCCACGGCCATCGTCCGCCGATGCCCCATCGCCCACGCCAGCAGCCGCGCGTAGCCGCCGTCGAGGCGGGCGTAGAAGCCGCGGCGCGAGCGCGCCGTGTCGTGGCCGTGCCCATGCCCGGCCGCCACGTCCTCGGCGCGCAGCAGGCGGGCGCTCATCATCGGCGTCAGCGTGAAGGAGACGAGCAGCGACACCAGCACCGCCACCGCCGCGGTGAGCCCGAACTGGTAGAGGAAGCGGCCCGAGATGCTCGACATGAAGGAGACCGGCACGAAGATCACCACCAGGCTGAGGGTGGTGGCGAGCACCGCCAGGCCGATCTCGGCGGTGGCGGCGCGCGCCGCCTCGAAGGGCGGCATCCCCTTCTCCTCGATGAAGCGGAAGATGTTCTCCAGCACCACGATGGCGTCGTCGATGACGACGCCCACCATCAACACCAGCGCCAGCATGGTGACGCTGTTGAGCGTGAAGTCGAGCGCGGCCATCATGCCGAAGGTGGAGATCACCGAGGTGGGGATGGCGACGGCGGCGATCAGCGTCGTGCGCCAGCTGCGCATGAACAGGAAGACCACCAGCGAGGCGAAGATGCTGCCCAGCACCAGGTGCTTGTTGATCTCGTGCAGCGCGCTGTAGATGTAGCGCGACTGGTCGTGGATCACCTCGAGCTTGACGTCGGACGGCAGCTGGCGCGCCGCAGTGGCGAGGTTCGCTCTTGACCGCTTCGATCACTTCGACGGTGTTGGCGCCCGACTGCCGCCGCACCTCCAGGGTCACCGTCGGCACGCCGTCGAGGCGGGAGAGCGAACGCTGCTCCTTGGTGCCGTCTTCGGCGCGGCCGACGTCGCGCACCCGGATCGGCGTGCCGTTGCGAGTGGCGATCACCAGGTCCTCGAAGCCGCGCGGCTCGGTGATGCGCCCCAGCGTGCGCAGCACGTCTTCGCGCGCGCCCGACGTCACGTTGCCGCCCGGCGCGTCGGCGTTCTGCCGCTGGATGGCGTCGCGCACGTCGGTGATCGGAATCTGGTAGGCGGCCAGACGGTCGGCCTCGATCCAGACGTTGATGGCGCGCTCGAGGCCGCCGTCGATCTCCACCTCGCCGACGCCGGCGGAGCGCTCGATCTGTACCTTGACCACCTTGTCGGCGAGCTCGGTGAGCTCGCGCAGCGGGCGGTCGGCGGCGAGCGCGATGGTGACCACCGGCCGGGTGTCGTTGTTCGCCTTGGTCACCACCGGCGGGTCGACGTCGTCGGGCAGCCGGCGCACCACCGTGGCCACCCGGTCGCGCACGTCCTGGGCGGCAATGTCGATGTCGCGCTCGAGGTCGAAGGTGGCGATCACCACCGAGCTGCCGTTGCCGGAGACCGAGCGCAGCTCGGTGATCCCCTCGACGGTGTTGACCACCTCCTCGATGGGCTGCGAGATGACGGTCTCCATCTCCTCCGGCGAGGCGCCCGAGAGGCTGGTGCGCACCGACACCGTCGGCAGGTCGACGGCGGGGAAGCGGTCGATGCCGAGGCTGAAGAAGGAGGCGGCGCCGACCACCACCAGCGCCAGCACCAGCATGACGGCGAAGACCGGGCGGCGGATGGAGATTTCGGCGAGCTTCTGCATGCCGTGAGCCGGCGCGCGCCTAGCGCAGCACCGTCACCTTCTGACCTCCGATGAGGTTGCCCGGCGCCGCCACCACCAGCTCCCCGCCCTCGAGGCCGTCGACGATCTCGACGCGGTCGTCGACCCGGCGGCCGGTGCGCACGCGCACCTCGACCGACTCGCCCTTCGCGACGGTGATCACCTTCTCGATGCCGGCGAACACCACCACCGCGGTTGCCGGCACCAGGATCGCCGGGCGGTCGGCGGCGGTGACGATCTCGGCGTTGGCGAAGGAGCCCGGCCGCAGCGCGCCGTCCTCGTTGGGCACCTCGGCCTCGATGCGCAGCGTGCGGTCGCTCTCCTCGATGGCCGGGCTGGTGCGCGCCACGCGCCCGGCGTAGAGCCGCGGGTCGCCGTCCATCCGCACCCGCACCTGCTGGCCGACGCGCACCCGCGCCGCCTGGCGCTCGGGCACCGCGAGCCGCAGCCGCAGCGGATGCATGCGCACCAGGGTGACGATCGGCTGCCCGGCCGCGACGAACGCCCCGGACGAGACGTGACGCTCGCGGATGGCGCCGGCGAAGGGCGCCACCAAGACGGCGTCGCGGAGCTGCTGGCGGGCGAGCTCGAGCTCGGAGCGCCGCTGGGCGAGCACGCCCTGACGGTTGAGCACCTCCTCGCGGGCGTCCTGGTACTGGCTCTCGGCGACCTGGTAGGACGCCTCCGCGGCGTCGAGCTCGGCCTGCGGCAGCAGCTTCTCGGCGAACAGCGCGCGGGCCCGCTCGCGGCGCGCCCGCGCTTCCACCAGCACCGCCTGCGCGCGCTTGACGACGCCCGTCTCCTCGGGCTCCACCGCGCCGTCACGATCGCCGTCGAGCCCCAGCCGAGCGCGCGCCTGCGCCAGCGCCGCCTCGGCCTGGCCGACGCGCAGCGCGTGGTCGGTGGGTATCAGGCGGGCGAGCACCTGCCCGCGGCCGACGCGGCTGCCGAGGTCGACATCGACGTCGGCGAGCTTGCCGGCGACCTTGAGTGCCAGCTCGACCTGCTCCTCGGCGCCGAGCGTGCCGGCGACCGGCACCACGTCGGGCAGCGCGACGGTGCGCGCCTCGACGACGCGCACCTCGCGAGGTGCGTCGCCCTCGCCGCGCTGCGCGGCGCGCGACTCGGCGTCGGCGCCGCAGGCGACGAGCGGCAGCGAGAGCAGGGAGGCGACGAAGACTGGCCGGAGCTTTTTCATGCGATGTGGGCGTGCGCAGGCGGCGCAGGTCGCGAGCCGCACGAGTGTAGCCGCTGCCCCCGCGCGCGCCTGTCACGAAAGCGCAACGGCGCGCGCCGACATGTATGAAGCACGACGCGCCCTGTCGGCCGCGGTCGAGTCGCGCGCGGCTCAGGTGAGCGGCGCGGGATTGAAGAGCGCCAGGTCGTTGTGGAGCCGGTGTGCTTCGGCTCAGGTCATCGCTCGCCGCTCTCTCCAGCCATTTGGAGGATGCGCCGTTCGAGGTCGTCGTGAATCCGCATGCCGTGGCTGCGCAGGTTGTCCAAGACCGGCCGGACGGCATCGAGAAAGCCAGCGCTCTTGGCCTTGAGGAGTACGCCGAGCGTACCCGTATGGGCGAGCCCGCTGACGGCCGCGATGCGTCGCGCCAGCCGATCATCGAGAAGAGCAAGGCTGCCCGGATGTGCGAGACCGAGAGCGATGACCTCGCTTTCGCCAGGCCCGAGATCGACCACGGCCGGAAGGAGACTCCGATCGGGAACGTCGACGGAGCGGATCCAGTGGATGGAAGAAATGTCCGGAGCGTTGTGGCCGCGCTCTCTGCCGGTGGCCAATTCGACGCGCACGGCCGACGGCACGACCACGGCGCCGTACAGCGCCCGGAGAAGTTGGAGTTGCCTGGCTTGGTGGAGGTAGAGGAGCGGGCTCGTGTCGGCGACGACAAGCCGCTCAGACTCAGGCATCCGTCATGTCCCGCCGCAGCTCATCTTCGCTCAGGTCGAGCGGTGACACGCCGTAGCGTCCCAGGCAGTCGAGAAACTCGACTCGGGAAACCCCCGCGAGCTGCGCCGCGCGCCCGGAGGAAAGCCTTCCCAGCTCGAACAGCTTCACCGCGGCGAGGAGAGGGAGCTCCTTCGAGAAGGCTTCGCGATCAGTCTTGAGACTGATCAGCGCTTCTTCGGGCACGTCGACCTGGACAGTGCTCATCGTGTGGCGACCTCTACGTGAGATTGTACTTGGCAACGACCAGCCGCAGCAGCAGCGCCGGCCACCGCTCTACGGCATCGCCTCGCGCACCGTTTCATCGATGCCGGCCTCGAGCGATGCTCAGGTGAGCGGCGCGGGGTTGAAGAGCGCCAGGTCGTTGTGGAGCCGGTGTGCTTCGGCCCAGGTCTTCTTCTTTCCGCTGGCGACGTCGAGGTAGTGGTGGAACAGCTCCCAGCCGAGCTCCTCGACGCTGCAGTGGCCCGTGGCAATCCGGCCGGCGTCGACGTCGATCAGGTCGGGCCAGCGCTGCGCGAGCTCGGTGCGCGTGCTGACCTTGATCACCGGCGCCATCGCCAGCCCGTAGGGCGTGCCACGCCCGGTGGTGAACACGTGGAGGTTCATACCGGCCGCCAGCTGCAACGTGCCGCAGACGAAGTCGCTCGCCGGCGTGGCGCAGAACAGCAGACCGCTCCGCTGTGCGCGTTCGCCGGGGCCGATCACGCCGCTGATCGCCGACCGGCCGGACTTGGCGACCGAGCCGAGCGCCTTCTCCACGATGTTGGACAGGCCGCCGACCTTGTTGCCCGGCGAGGTGTTCGCGCTGCGGTCGCTGCGGCCGCGCTCCAGGTAACGGTCGTACCAGTCCATCTCGCGGATCAATGCTGCCGCTACCTCCTCGTCCTGGGCGCGGGCGCTGAGCAGGTGCACGGCGTCGCGGACCTCGGTCACCTCGGAGAACATCACCGTCGCGCCGGCGCGCACCAGCAGGTCGGAAGCGAAACCGAGGGCCGGGTTCGCGGTGATGCCGGAGAAGGCATCGCTGCCGCCGCACTGCATGCCCAGCACCAGGGCGGAGGCCGGGCAGGTCTCGCGGCGTCGCTGGTCGAGCTTGTGGAGGCGCCGCTCGGCCAGCGCCAGGATCCGCTCGATCATTTCGCCGAAGCCGTGACTCGAATCCTGCAGCCGGTAGAGCCATGGCTCGTCGAGGTCGAGACCGTCTTCCGCGGCGACGACTTGCTCGGGCTGCAACATCTCGCATCCCAGGCCGATGACCAGGGCCTGGCCGCCGAGGTTCGGGTTGCGGGCGAGGTTGTGCACCGTGCGGATCGGGATGTGCGCTCCCGTCGCATCGAACGCGACCCCGCAGCCGAAGTCGTGGGTCAGGGCGACGACGTCGTCGACGTTCGGGTACCGCGGCAGCAGCTCGTCACGGATCTTCGCGACGGCGTGCTCCAGCACACCGGTGACGCACTGCACGGTCGTCGTGATGCCGAGGAGGTTGCGGGTACCGACGCTGCCGTCGGCGTTCCTGTAGCCCTCGAAGGTGTAACCCTCGAGCGGCGGAGCGGCGGGCGGCACTTCGGTGCAGCGCGGCAGCGAGTCGAGCGGCGGCGCCGCGGGCAGATCGAGGTCGGCCTCCTTGACCCAACTGCCGGCGACGATGGCCCGCCGCGCCGTGCCGATGACCTGTCCGTAGCGCCGCACCGCTTCGCCCTCGGCGATCGGCCGCAGCGCCACCTTGTGGCACTGAGGAATCGCTTCCCGGACGCGCAGGTCGTCGCCGAGCACCGCGCCGGCCGCAACGCCTCCGTCGTTGACGATGACGGCAACGTTGTCGGCCTCGTGGAGGCGCACGTAGCGTGGACTGTCGACCAGTTGGGTCAGCGGCATGAGCGAGTCGACGCCGGCCGTTCAGCCTCAGGCGGTGAGCAGAGATGCCGCGGCTGCGCTCCGCGTGTCCACGCGCGACTCGGGCAGCTCGAAGCCGAAGAAGCTCTCCGCGTTGCGGAAACAGACGTCCTCGACGAGGGCGCCGACCAGATCGAAGTCCCGCGGCAAGAGACCTGCCGCCATGTCGGCGCCGAGCAGGTTGCAGAGGATGCGGCGGAAGTACTCGTGACGGGTGAACGACAGGAACGAGCGGCTGTCGGCGACCATGCCGACGAACCGGCGCAGCGAGCCGATCTGGGAGATGGCTTCGAGCTGGCGCTCGATGCCGTCTTTCTGGTCGAGGAACCACCAGGCCGGACCGAGCTGCATCTTTCCCGGCACCGAGCCGTCCTCGAAGCAGGCGAGCATGGAGGCCAGCATCTCGGTGTCGCGCGGGTTGACGTTGTAGAGGATGGTCTTCGGTAGGTTTCTCGCGGAGTGGAGCGCGTTGAGGAACCGAGCCAGGGCCTCGGCGTAGGGCTGGTCGCCCATCGCGTCGTACCCGGAGTCGGACCCCAGGGCCGCGAACATCGCGCTGTTGGTGTCGCGCATCGCGCCGATGCGCAGCTGCATGGTCCACCCCTTCTCGCTGTACAGCCGTCCCAGCTCCAGGAGCAGCGCCGTCGTCAGCTCGTCATGTTCGGAGGGCGGCAGAGCGGACCCCGACCGCAGCCGGTCGAAGCTGGCTCTGACGTCGCGCGCCGGGGCCGGCGCGAAGAGACCGGCGGCGAGCGCGTGGTCGGAGAGCCGACAGCCCGCCGCGTGAAAGGCGTCGCGGCGCACGGTGAGCGCCGCGACGAGGTCGTCGAAGCTCGCGATCTCCACGTCGGCGACCGCGGCGAGCTCATCGAGGTAGCCGTTCCAGGACTCGGGATCCGCGAGCGCCAGCAGCCGGCTGGGCCGCCAGGTGGGCAGCATGCGGGCGCCGAACGTGTCGTCGGCGGCGACCGCCTCGTGGTGCGCCAACGAATCGATCGGATCGTCGGAGGTGCAGAGCGCCAGCACGTTGCTCCTCTCGATCAACGAACGAGCGGAGAGCCCATTGCGAAGGACTTCCGCGCTCCGCTCCCACACCTCGTCGACGGTCTTCGAGCTGAGCAGGAGGTCGTCGATCTGGAAGTAGCGGGCGAGCTCCAGGTGGCACCAGTGGTAGAGGGGGTTGCGCAGGAGGTACGGCAGGATGCTCGCGAAGGCGTCGAGCTTCTCGCGATCGGTCGCGTCTCCCGTGCAGAAGCGCTCGGCGATGCCGTTGGCGCGCATCTGGCGCCACTTGTAGTGGTCGCCGTTGAGCCAGACCTGGCTGAGGTTGTCCCAGCGGCGGTCGGCGGCGATCTCGGCCGGCGGCAGGTGGGTGTGGTAGTCGATGATCGGCAGCTCGGCCGCATAGCCGTGGTAGAGGCGGACCGCCTCGTCGTTCTGCAGCAGGAACCTCTCGTGAATGAGGCGGCTCATGGAGAGACCTCCCGCGCCCGAGCCAAGGCCTCCCGGGTCTGTTGGGTGATGACCGACCACTCCTTCTCGGCGATCTGGCGCTTGCTGGCCAGCCAGGTACCGCCGACGGCAAAGACGTAGGGCAGGGAGAGGTAATCCTTCATGTTGTCCAGGGAGACGCCTCCCGTCGGACAGAAGCGTACGCCGAGGGATTCGTACGGTCCGGCGAGGGCACGCAGCATCTTGACTCCACCGGCCGCTTCGGCGGGGAAGAACTTGAGCAGCGTGCAGCCGTGGGCGTAGGCCGACTCGATCTCGGACGGCGTGAGCACGCCGGGGATGAACGGCACGCCGCTCTGCGCGAAGAGACGCACGGTCTCCGGGTTGAAACCCGGCGCCACCCCGAACGAGACGCCGAGGTCCAGGCACCGCTGCGCCTGCTCCGGCGTGACCACGGTGCCGGCGCCGACGAGCATCTCCGGGAACCGGCGGAGGATGCGGTGCCAGCGCTGCCGCCGCGGCGGCCGTCCGCAAGGTCACCTCGATCAGGTCGAGCCCGCCGGCGAGCAGCGCCTCGGCCAGGGGCTCGGCGTCGTTCTCGTCGTCGATCACGATCACCGGGATCACCGGACGCCGCGTCAGTCTCTCGGCCGTCTCGAGCTGCCTCCTATCCAAAGCCGTGCTCGGGCCCATCGAGATCACCGGTCCACCCTGGCGCCGCCGCCGCGGACGAGCTTCTCCACCTCGGCCAGCGATGCCATGGTGGTATCTCCCGGCGTCGTCATCGCCAGGGCGCCGTGGGCCGCGCCGTACTCGACCGCCAGCGCCGCATCGCCGAGCTCCATGAGGCCGTAGATGAAGCCGGAGGCGAAGCTGTCGCCGCCGCCCACGCGATCGAGGACCTCGAGGTCCGGCCGCTGGGTGGCGGCGTGAAACTCGCCGTCGCACCAGCAGATGGCGCCCCAGTCGTTGCGGGTGGCGCTCTTGACCGCGCGCAGCGTCGCCGCCACGGCCTTGAGGTTCGGGTAGGTCGCCACCGCGGTCGTGATCATGCTCTGGAACCCGCTCACCTCCAGGTCGAGCAGGTTCGCGTCCACGCCCTCGACCTCGAGCCCCAGGCACGCCGTGAAGTCCTCCTCGTTGCCGAGGATGACGTCGAGCGACGGGGCGATGGCGCGATTCACCTCGCGGCATCGCTCGAGGCCGCCGGAGGCCTTCCAGAGGGACGCTCGATAGTTGAGGTCGTAGGAGACGACGGTGCCGTGCTTCTTGGCGATGCGTGCCGCTTCGACGACCACGTCGCCGGTCGTCGCCGAGAGCGCCGCGAAGATGCCGCCGGTGTGGAACCAGCGGACGCCGAGCTTGCCGAAGACGTGCTCCCAGTCGACGTCGCCCACGCGCAGCTGCGACGCGGCGCTGTGACCGCGGTCGGAGCAGCCGACGGCGCCGCGAATGCCGAAGCCCCGCTCGGTGAAGTTCAGCCCGTTGCGCACGGAGCGGCCGATGCCGTCGAAGGGCACCCAGCGGATCAGGGACGTGTCCACGCCTCCCTGGAGCATCAGGTCCTCGAGCAGGAGGCCCACCTCGTTGCGAACGACGGCGGTGACCACCGCCGCCCGCAGGCCGAAGCAACGCCGCAGACCGCGGGCCACGTTGTACTCGCCGCCGCCTTCCCAGACGCGGAACTGACGGGTGGTGCGGATCCTGCCCTCGCCCGGATCGAGGCGCAGCATGACCTCGCCCAGGGACAGGACATCGAACGCGCAGGCTTCCTTCGGCCTGAGCTCGAGGCTGGACGAGCTCTGTTTCATCACTGGAGCGGTCGAGTCGAATCGCGGATGATCAGGTCCGGATCCAGGAAGACACCCGTCCGCGCGTCGTCGTGTCGACCTTCGATGGAGGCGATGAGCTTGTTGGCCGCCAGTCGCGCCATCGCTCGCACCGGCCGGCGGATGGTGGTGAGCGCCGGCCTGATCCTCGTCGCCAGCGCGCTGTCGTCGAATCCCGCCACCGACAAGTCCCGCGGCACGTTGAGGCCCATCTCCGTCGCGGTCTGGATCACCCCCGCCGCCATGTCGTCGTTGCTGGCGAAGATGGCCGTCGGCGGCTCGGGATTCGCCAGCAGCGCCCGGGCGCCCTCGATCCCCGATTCGAACGAGTACGCCCCCTGGGCGATCATCTCCTCGCGCAGCGCGCATCCGAGCCTCTCCAGCGCGTCGGTGAAGCCCTCGAGCCGCTCGCGCGTCGATCGTCTGCCTGCCGGCCCGGTGACATAGCCGATCCGCCGGTGCCCGAGCTGGACGAGATACTCGGCCATCGCGGCCACCGCCGACCGCTCGTTGGAGACCACGACACGATCCGAGGTGTCCAGCGCGATGGCAGCCAACCGCACGTACGGGACCTTCTCCTGGGCGAGCGCGCCGAACAGGTCGTGGTCCTCGGAGAGCGGCGGCAGCACGATGACTCCATCCAGCTTCGATCGCTTGACCGAGCCGACCACCTCGCTGCACAGCGTGTCTTTCTCGCCGCAGGGATGGATGACGAGCTCATAGCCGAGCTCACGGCAGACGTTCAACACCCCACGCTGCGCTTCGTCGATGAAGAGAGCGTCCGGATTGTCGTAGATCAGACCGAGCAGATAGGAGCGCCCGCCGGCGAGGCCGCGAGCCTGCGCATTCGGCCGGTAGCTCAGCTGATCGATGACCTGCTGGACCCTCTCGCGGGTCGCCTCACCCACCTTCGACGAGCGGTTGATCACCCGGGAAACGGTGCGGTTCGAGACCCCCGACAGTTGCGCGACTTCGCTGATCGTCGATGGCTGCTTGTTCTCGTCGCTCATTACGTTCACATCAGAATGGCACCCACATTAGAGGTTCCAGCGCACCCCCAGGAAGTACTGGCGGCCCGAGTAGTTGATCTCGCGGACGAGATCCATCGTCCCGTCGCCGGTGGTGTACAGCCGCTCCGCCTCGTCGGTGAGGTTGATCCCTTCCAGGGTCATCGAGAAGTGCTTGTTGTAGTGCCAGAAGGCGCTCATGTCCCAACGGACCGGGCCGGTCGTGGCCTCGGAGATGTTGCCGTTGGCTCCCAGGTTGTTGGTGACGTAGTCGTCGCGGTTGTTCACCGACACGCGCGAGCCCCACCGCGGCGTCTCGTAGAAGAGGGTGGCGTTCCAGGAGTTGTTGGACATCCCGGCCAGCGGCACCGTGACCTCCCGGCCGCTGCGGACCACCGTGGTCTCGGCGTCGACGTAGGAGTAGTTGCCGTTGAAGCCGAAGTTGCTCCAGATGCCGGGCAAGCCCGAGAAGCTCTGCTGATACGCGATCTCGAAACCCTCCAGCTTCGTACCCTCGGAGTTGGCGGCGGTGCTGTAGGTCCAGATCAGGCTCGGATCGAGCAGCTGCGGCTGCGTCGGGAACACGGCGGCGACGGCGGCACGGTCCTCGGGACGGAGGGGCTCCTGGGTCGTCGGGAAGGAGATGAAGCTGTCGATGTCCTTGTAGAAGAGAGCCACTCCCAGCACGGCCTTCTCGGTGAAGTACCACTCCGCACCGAGGTCGACGTTGTTCGACAGCAGCGGCTCCAGCTGGGAGTTGCCGCCGGACACCGTCAGGTTGGTGTTCCCGTAGGTCTTGACGGGCGCCAGGACCGCCAGCGAGGGGCGGGTCATCGAGCGGCTCACGCCGGCGCGCAGCACGAGGTCCGGTCTGACGTCGAAAGCGACGCTCAGCGACGGCAGCAGGTCGGTGTAGTCGTTCGTTTCGGTGTTGCTGAGCGTGCTCGACAGCCAGCCCAGGCCGGTGGTCTTGGTGTCCACGAAGCGGGCGCCCAGGTTGAAGCGGAAGCTGCGCTCTTTCAGCAGCGTCACCAGGTTGTACTCCCCGTAGGCGCCCGCCGTCTCCTCGGTGACGACCCAGGTGGCCCGGCCCGGGCCGCGGAACGGCTGGAAGCTCGATCCGAAGTTGAAGGCGTCCTTGGCACGAGCGAAGTCCAGTACCAGGAAGCGCAGCTCGGTGCCGCTGCCGTAACCACCGACGTCTTCGAAGGTGAAGACCCTGCTGATGGACGAGAGGGGCACACCCGGAGGAGTCGCGGTCTGCTGGAAGATCTGGCTGTCCACCTCGCGGTCGTTGTAGATGGCGCCGAAGCGGAGACTATGCCCGGTGCGGAAATACCAGTCGAGATCGACCCGCGCGGTGTCGTTGGTGCGGTCGACGAGGTTCTTTTGCAGCAGCCCGTCGCTCTGCACCACGAAGTTGGCCGGGTTGGTGACGTCGATGTCGTAGTTGATCGCAGCCACGTCGGGATTCCGCGTGAAGTCGTACGAGAAACCGATGTTGGGATCCGTGGTCTCGATGTTGACGCGGAAGAGGAGGTCCTCGTACTCGGACGTGGCGCGGCCGACCATGCCGGTGAGGATCAGGTTGTCGTTGATGTCGTACTCGAAGTCTGCCGTCAGCTGATTGAACGTCGTCGTGTCCTCGGCCTCGCGGCTCTCCGTCCGCAACGACACGCCCCTGAAGGTACCGGCAACGGCCAACTGTCCGCTGCCGTCCTGGGCCACGGTGACGTTGGTCGGGGTGATGCTGTTGAAGCCCCAGATGCCGAGACGGCGGAACTGACCGAAGGAGTTGTAGCTGGTCGTCGTCGCCTCGAACTTCGAGTGCACCAGGTTCAAGTCGACGTCCAGCTTGTCGGTCGGGCGGAACTGGAGCGAGCTCGACAGGCCCATGCGCTCCTGGTCGTGCCGGAAGCTGTCCTGGCGGGGCAGGCGCGGGTACCACAGCGACTGGAGCTGCTGGTTGCTCAGCGTCGTCTCGTTGCCCCGGAAATTCGCGTCCGGCCGCTGCCAGCGGACGGTGCCGAAACCATCCTGCCAGGAGTTGCGCTCACTCTGCGCCGCCGAGATCATGAGGCCCACGGTCTTCGCCTTGTTCGCCGTGGAGTAGGTTGCCGTGAACCGCGGATCCGACTCCTCCGACAGGTCGTTGTAGCCCGTCTGGATCAGAACCGACGCCCGCGTAGCGCCGCTGTCCAGCCCGCCCGAGGTGTACATCTGGACCGCGCCTCCCACCCCGCCCTCTTCGATCGAAGCCAGGCTCGACTTGTTGATGTCGATGCGGGAGAAGAGCTCGGCGGGAAAGACGTTGAAGTCGAAGGCGCGACCGCGGTTGATCCCGCCGGAGCTGTCGAGGCCACCGGTCGAGGCCGGCACCTCCATGCCGTTGAGCGTGACCTGGGTGAAGTTCGCGCCCAGGCCCCGAATGTCGATGTTGCGTCCTTCGCCACCCTCACGGACGATCGCCACTCCCGGCAAACGCTGGATCGCTTCCGCCAGGTTGAGGTCGGGCATCTTGCCGATCTCCTCGGTCACGATGCTCTCGCGGACGTTGACGGCGTCTCGCTTCAGGACCACGGACTCCTCCAGGGCGTGGCGATAGCCAACCACGTCGATGGATTCCGTCAACGCCCCTTGCGTGGCCGATTCTTCCGCGGCGCTCTCCGCGCCTTCGGTCGCCCCGCCTTCGGTGCTCTTTGCGCCGTTGGTGCCCGCTGCGACTTCCGCCCCTGGCTCCGCCTTCTCCTGCGTCGCACTCTCCTGGACGGCTTCCTCGGCCAAAGCGGGTCGAAGCCCGCCAAGGGCCATGAGGGCGGCCAGAAACGCGCCTGCCGACCAGCGTGAGAGATCGATCGACCGAGTGAGCATGCGCCCCTCCTTTTCACTGTGCCTGCGGTGGCACAAGTATGGACGAGCAGCGATAGCAGCGCAAGAGGCCTCTGCCATCGATGGCACGGAGACCAGGCGGCCACACGCCTCTAACTATCTTAATAATGAGATCCTTAGTGACAACCAGCTCAGGCGGTGTCTTTGCTAGGAACGGAGTCGAAGAGCCAGAGTTCTGTTCCAGGCTGTGCCACCGATGGCCAAAATCGCCAAACTTGGCTAGAGTAGCCGCATGCCACGAGGCCAGGGCAGCTGCCGGGTCGGGATCGGTGCGCTCTTGCTCCTCTCGCTGGCGGGACCGTGGCCACTTTCAGCGCAGGATCCGACGCCCGGCCGGGTCGACTGGACGATGGTCGAGACCATCGTCTCTCGCATCGAGGCGCCGCGCATCCCGGCACGGACCTACCGCGTGGCCGACTTCGGCGCGGCCGGCGACGGCGCCGCCGATGCGCGCCCTGGCATCCTCGCCGCGATCGCCAAAGCGACTGCCGAAGGCGGCGGGCGCGTCGTGCTGTCTCCGGGCGTCTGGCTGAGCCGCGGCCCGATCCAGCTGCAGAGTCGCATCGAGCTCCACCTCGAGCCGGGGGCGCACCTGCTCTTCGCGCCCGAGCCGGAGCACTACCTGCCGGTGGTCGAGACCCGCTGGGAGGGTACGCGGGTGCTCAGCTACTCGCCGCTCGTCTACGCCCGCGACGTCGAAGACGTGGCGATCACCGGCCCCGGGACGATCGACGGCAACGTGCGGAGCCGATTTCACGCCTGGCACGCCTTGGCGAACCCCGACATGCAGCGCCTTCGCCGCATGGGCTTCACCGGCGTGCCGCTCGAAGAGCGCGTGTTCGGGGCCGGCACGCACCTGCGGCCGCCGCTCGTGCAGCTCGTGCGCGCCCGCCGCGTTCGCCTCGAGGGCTTCACCGCCGTCAACTCGCCCTTCTGGGTCAACCACCTCGTCTACAGCGAGCACGTCACCGTGCGCGCGATCAGGGTGGAGAGCCACTTCCCGAACAACGACGGGGTGGACGTGGACTCGAGCCGCTACGTGCTGGTCGAGGGCTCGACCTTCCGCACCGGCGACGACGCAGTGGTGATCAAGTCCGGCCGCGACCTCGACGGCCGCACCGTCGGCAAGCCCAGCGAGTACGTGGTGGTGCGCAACAACGACATGGGCGGCGAGGACGGCATCGCTCTGGGCAGCGAGATGTCGGGCGATATCCGCTACGTGTTCTTCACCGACAACGTGCTGCGCTCGGGGTCGTCGGCCATCCGCTTCAAGGCGAACCTCGACCGCGGCGGCACCGTCGAGCACGTGGGCGTTCGGCGCTTCGAGGTCGGCTCGTTCGAGCGCCTGTTCTGGTTCCAGCTCGACTACCCCGGCGAGCTGGGCGGCAACTTCCCTTCGACTTATCGCGACATCGTCTTCGAGGACTTCGCGGTGGAGGACGTGGGCACCCTGTTCGAAGCCCACGCCCCCTTGCAAGCACCGCTGCGTGACGTGGTGGTGCGCAACGTCGCCGTCGCGTCGGCGAAGAAAACGGTGGTCCTCGACAACGTGCAAGACCTCCGGTTCGACGGCGTGACGGTGGCGGGGCGTCCCGTGAGCGTGGCCGACAGCAAGCCTTGACCGACACAGGAAGGGAAGGAGCTCGATGACGAGCACCGCGAGTGAACGCGTCGGCCGCTATCGCTGGCTGATCTGCGCCTTGCTGTTCTTCGCGACGACGATCAACTACGTCGACCGCCAGGTCATCGGCGTGCTCGCCAAGGAGCTCGAGAAGATCGTCGGCTGGTCCGAGATCGAATACGGAAACATCACGGCCGCCTTCCAGGCCGCCTACGCGGTGGGCCTGATCCTTTCCGGAAAGCTGATCGACCGCTTCGGAGTGAAAGTCGGGTACGCCGTAGCGCTGACGATCTGGAGCCTGGCGGGGATGATCACCGCGTTCGCCAGGACGCCCCTTCACTTCGGGCTCTGCAGGGCGCTCTTGGGGCTCGGCGAGGCCGGCAATTTCCCCGCTGCCATCAAATCGGTCGCGGAGTGGTTCCCGAAGAAGGAGCGGGGGCTGGCGACCGGGATCTTCAACGCCGGGACCAACGTCGGCGCGGTGATCGCGCCCCCGACGGTGGCGTGGATCTTCGTGCGCTTCGGCTGGCAGTGGGCGTTCGTGCTCACCGGCGCCATCGGGCTCATCTGGCTCGCGTTCTGGCTGCCGCTTTATCGCAAGCCGCAGGAGCACCCCAAGGTCTCGGCGGCGGAGCTCGCCCACATCCAGAGCGACCCGGCGGACCCGCCGGGGAAGACACCCTGGCTCAAGTTGATCCCCCATCGGCAGGCGGCCGCCTTTGCGATCGCCAAATACATGACCGATCCGATCTGGTGGTTTTATCTCTTCTGGACCCCGAAGTTCCTCAGCGAAAAACACGACCTCGACCTCTCACGCCTGCCGCTGCCATTGATCGTCATCTACCTCATCGCCGACGTCGGCAGCATCGGCGGAGGGTGGCTTTCGTCGAGCCTCATCAAGCGAGGCTGGTCGGTGAACAAGGCGCGGAAGACGGCGATGCTCCTCTGTGCGCTGGCGGTGACTCCGGTGGTGTCGGTCCCCTGGATCGAGAGTCTCTGGCCGGCAGTGCTGTTGATCGGGCTGGCGGCGGCGGCTCACCAGGGCTGGTCGGCCAACGTCTTCTGCACCGTCTCGGACACGTTTCCTCGCCAGGCGGTGGGCTCGGTCGTCGGCATCGGTGGCATGGCGGGGTCGGTGGGCGGCATCATGTTGGCCGTTCTCACCGGCGCGGTTCTGCAGACGAGCCCCGGCGACTACACGGTCAACTTCATCATCGCCGGTTCGGCCTATTTGGTGGCTCTCGCCATCGTTCACTTCCTGGTGCCGAAGCTCGAAGTCGTGGACCTTGGAGCGATCATCGAGCCGAGGTCCTTGGGGCCGGTGGTCGGCTTTGGCTTCATGGGATTGGTGTTCGGGACGTTCCTCGCGTGGGTCGTGGGGTTGGTCATGCTGGCGGGCCCGGCGCTCATCCGGTATCTGGGATGGGGCGCCGGGATCGGTGCGATTGCCGGTGTGATCGCCGGGATCGCGATCTGCAGCTCGATGTCCAGAACCAACAGCGGTCCAGCGTAACGAGAGGCTCGAGAAGGACACCTCATGGACGTCCGTCACCCGGCTGACCCCGTTCGTTTCGGCCGCATGAGCACCGAGGAGATCCGAGAGAGTTTCCTCGTCGACACGCTCTTCCCCGCGGACCGGATCTCCATGGTCTACACGCACGCGGACCGCGCCATCGTGGGCTCCGCCGTCCCCGCGACGACCACCCTGTCCCTCGAATCGCCGCCCGAGCTGCGCGCCGAGACGTTCTGCGCGCGTCGCGAGCTCGGGGTCCTCAACATCGGCGGCCCAGGAACCGTCACGGTCGATGGCGTGGATTACCTCCTGGCCGGGCGTGACGGTCTCTACGTCGGCCGGGGCAGCAAGGCCATCACCTTCGCCAGCGACTCGGCCCACATGCCGGCCAGGTACTACCTGCTCAGCTTCCCCGCCCATGCCGAGCACCCGACGGTCCGCATCCGGCAGTCCGAGGCCGAGGCCGTGCGGGTGGGCAGCAGGGAGGCCAGCAACCAGCGGACCATCTACAAGCTCATCCACCCGGGCGGCGCGCGGAGCTGTCAGCTGGTCATGGGGTTTACCGCGCTGGAGCCGGGCTGCGTGTGGAACAGCATGCCACCCCACACCCACGACCGCCGCATGGAGGTCTACCTCTACTTCGGCCTGCCCGCGGACGCTCGCGTCTTTCATTTCATGGGCCGCCCCGAGGCGACCCGACACCTGGTGGTCGCGGACGGCCAGGCGGTGATCTCGCCGAGCTGGTCGATCCACTGCGGCGCGGGCACCGCCTCCTACGCCTTCTGTTGGGGCATGGGCGGCGAGAACCAGGACTTCGCCGACATGGATCACCTGACCCTCGACCAGCTGAGGTGAGCGGGCCGTGATCCTGGATCAGTTCAAGCTCGACGGCAGGATCGCGATCGTCACCGGTACGTCGCGGGGCCTCGGCCAGAGCATCGCGGTGGGGCTCGCCGAAGCCGGCGCCGACGTGGCCCTCGTCCACCGCTCCGACGGAGCAGAGACCCAGGAGCGGATCGAGGCGCTCGGCCGCCGCTGTGTGACCATCCGAGCCGACCTCGCCGAGGGCGGCGCCGTCGCCAGGATCGTCGGCGAGACGGTCGGCGCGCTGGGCGGCATCGACATCCTGGTCAACAACGCCGGCATCATCCGCCGCGCGCCGCTCGCCGAGTTCACCGAGAAGGACTGGGACGACGTGATGGACGTCAACGTCCGCGCCCTTTTCTTCCTCAGCCAGGCCGTCGCCAAGGTCATGGTCGAGCAGGGACGCGGCGGCAAGGTCGTCAACGTCGCCTCGATGCTCAGCTTCCAGGGCGGCATCCTGGTGCCCTCGTACACCGCCTCGAAGAGCGCGGTCCTCGGGCTCACCCGCCTGCTCGCCAACGAGCTCGCGCCGCACGGCATCAATGTCAATGCGATCGCGCCGGGCTACATGGTCACCGACAACACCAAACCGCTGCGCGACGATCCCGTCCGCAGCAAGGCCATCCTCGACCGGATCCCCGCCGGCCGGTGGGGATCGCCGGAGGACCTCCAGGGCGCGGCCGTCTTCCTCGCTTCGGCAGCCTCGCAGTACATGCACGGCTACACGATCGCCGTCGACGGCGGTTGGCTGGCGCGGTGACGCGTCGCAGGAGTCATCGATGAGAGCGCCACTCGTTCGTTCGCTGCCTCTGCTCCTCCTCGTCGCCGGATGCGGCGGCCCGTACAGGGCAGGAAGTGCCGCCGAGCCGCGCACGAGCGAGTCGCCACCGGCCGAGTCGCGAGCCGGCGAGCCGCGTACCACGGAGCCCCGGGCCGCGGAGTCGCCGGCGGTCGCCCACCTCGAGGTCTCGAACCCTTCGGCCTTCGCGCGACCCGACACGCTGGTGCGCCTCTCCTTCGAGCAGCTGGGCGTGATCGTCCCGCCGTTTCAGGTCTGGGAAGGCGAGGCCGCACGGCCCACCCAGCTGGTCGACGACGACGGCGACGACCGTCCCGACGCGCTCGTCTTCCTCGCCGACCTCGGCGCCGCCGCGACGCACCGCTACGTCGTCGACCGGCGCGAGTTTGCGGGCGCCGCTCTGCCACGGGCCTACGCGGAGGTGTCGGTCAAGGAGGGGGGCGTCTGGGACGGGAAGAAATACGTCGGCGGCAAGTTCATGACCGTCCGTGGCGTCCGTCGCATCGTCATGCCGTCGCAGTCGAGCGACCACAACGAGTTCCTGCGCTACGAAGGACCGGGCATCGAGAGCGACCACGTCGGCTACCGCGTCTACCTCGACTGGCGCAACGGCTTCGACATCTTCGGCAAGAAGACGTCGGCGATGGTGCTGCCGGGCGTGGGCCTCGACGGCTACGAGAGCTACCACCAGATGGCCGACTGGGGCGCCGACATCCTCAAGGTGGGCCAGAGCCTCGGCATGGGCGGCTTCGGCTTCTGGGACGGCAAGAAGGCGGTGCTGGTTTCCGACGTCGCCGAGCGCTCCGCCACCATCCGCTCCGACGGCCCGATCCACGCCTCCTTCGAGCTCGGCTACAAGGGCTGGAAGACCGGCGCCGAGACCGTCGACCTCGGTGCCACGCTGTCGATGCAGGCCGGGAGCCCGCTGGTCGACGTGAGGCTGGTGACCTCCGATCCGCTCGAGAACCTGGCCATCGGACTGGTCTCGCACCCGGACGCCGAGGTGATCACGGGCGACCTCGACGTCACCGGAGAAGCGTGGAGCTACCTGGCGACCTTCGGCAAGCAGACGCTGTTCGAGGGCGACCATCTCGGCATGGTGCTGCTCTTCCGCAAGATGGACCTCGTCTCGCAGACCAAGGACGAGAGCAGCCAGGTGCTGGTGATGCGGCCGCGCGGCACGGAGCTCTCGTACGCCTTCGGCGCCCTGTGGTCCGGCCAGCCGGGCGGCGTGCGGACGCGCGAGGAGTTGCAGGCCTTCCTCGCCGCCGAGGTCGAACGGCGCACGCTGGCGCCGCGCCTCCGCCTCAAGACCAAAGCGTCGCGCCGCGCCCGCGAGCTCCAGCCGATCGAGATCTCGACGCGCCTCGCCGAGTCGGAGATGGCGCGCCGCGGCGACAGCCTCTCCTTCGGCGGTTGGGACGCGCAGGCGTCGCGGCCCAGCAGTTGGAATTACACGACCGGCCTCTTGATGCAAGCGATGGACGACCTCTCCTCGGCGGTCGGCGATCCCCGCTTCGCCGACTACGCACGGCGCACGATCGACAGCTACCTCCTGGCAGACGGCACGATCCGCACCTACGACGCCAGCGAGTTCAACATCGACCACGTCAACTCGGGGAAGGTGCTGCAGCGCCTGCAGGCGCGGCACCCCGACGCGAGGTACCAGGCGGCCATCGCTGCGCTGGCGGCCCAGCTCGCCAAGCATCCGCGGACCTCGGAGGGCGCCTTCTGGCACAAGCAGCGCTATCCCCACCAGCTCTGGCTCGACGGCGTCTACATGGGCATGCCGTTCCTCGCCGGCGTCGGCGTCGCGGCAGGCGACGACCGCAAGGTCGAGGAGGCGGTGCGCGAGTTCACCATCGCGCGCTCCCACCTGCGCGACCCGCGCTCCGGTCTCTACTACCACGCCTGGGACGAGGCCAAGGAGCAGAGCTGGGCGGACCCGCAGACCGGCCGCTCGCGCTTCGTCTGGGCGCGCGGGCTCGGCTGGTTCGCCATGGCGCTCGTCGACATTCTCGACGTCATTCCACCCGAGAAGACCGAGCTGCGGGCGCCACTCCTCGCCATGATCCCGGAGCTGGCGGAGAGCCTGGTGCGGCACCAGGACGCGACCGGCGTTTGGTTTCAGATCCTCGACATGCCCGGCGAGCCCGGCAACTACCGCGAAGCCTCGGCCTCGGCGATGTTCACCTACTTCCTCGCCAAGGCGATCAACCAGGGTTATCTACCCGCGTCGTTCGAGCCGGCGGCGCAGAAGGCCTACGCCGGCCTCGTCGACGAGTTCGTCTCCGTCCACACCGACGGATCGGTTCACCTGACCAACGTCGTCGAGGTCGGCGGCCTCGGCTACGGCAGGGACGGCAGCTACCGCTACTACATGAGCGAGCGCGTGGTCGACGACGACCCCAAGGGCCTCGGCCCGGCGATCATGGCGGGCCTGCAGGTCGCCGAGCTCGCGAAGCGGACGCGGTCGCCCGGCGCGCGAGGATCGAAGTAACTCTCGCTAGGATTCGTCGATGGCGTTCGCCGGCTTCGACCTCACGGGACGCGTCGCGATCGTCCTCGGCGGCACCTCCGGCATCGGGCGGGCGCTGGTCGACGGCTTGGCGGACGCGGGAGCCGACGTCGTCGCCAGCTCGCGACGGCAGGCGGAAGTCGACGCCACGGCCCTCGCGATCGAGCGACACGGCAAGCGGACCTTGCGGCTCGCCACCGACGTCACCGACCGCGCCTCCCTGGAAGCGCTCCGCGAGGCCGCGATCGAGGCCTTCGGCAAGGTCGACATCCTGATCAACTGCGCCGGACGGACCCAGCGCCGCCCGACGCTCGACGTCGACGACGCGCGAGTGGCAGGGGATCCTCGACACCAACCTGACCGGCACGCTTCCGCGCCTGCCAGGTCTTCGGCTCCCACATGCTCGAGCGCGGCTACGGCCGCATCGTCAACATCGCCTCGTTGGCATCGTTCGTCGGCCTCTACGAGGTCGCCGCGTACGCCGCCAGCAAGGCCGGCGTGGCGGCGCTGACCAAGGCGCTCGCCGTCGAATGGGGACCGCGAGGCGTGCTGGTCAACGCCATCGCGCCGGGAGTCTTCCGCACGCCGCTCAATCAACACCTGCTCGACGGCACCGAGCGGGGCCGGGAGTTCAAGCTCCGCACCCCTCTCGCGCGCTTCGGCCGTGTCGAGGAGCTCGCCGGAGCCGCCGTCTTCCTCGCTTCGGAAGCCGCCAGCTTCGTCAACGGCGAGGTGCTCGTCGTCGACGGCGGCTTCCTCGCCAGCGGGGTGAATCAGTAGGCCGAGCCGGGCGGACCGCAGGGACCCCATAACCCATGGGCGCGTCGCTCGTATCATGGTGGGACGACCGCCAGTGGGACAGCGCCGCCCGCTACTCCCGGCGCGCGCTGGCCGCGGCTTCGACGGAAAGCAGCAGACAGGAGGCTTCATGAAGACGCTTCGCTACGCCATCCGCTCGCTGAAGAAGTCGCCCGGGTTCACCGCCGTCGCGGTCGCCGCGCTCGCCCTCGGCATCGGCGCCAACGCCGCCATCTTCAGCCTCGTCGAGGCGATCTTCCTGCAGCCGCTGCCTTACGAGCAGCCCGAGCGGCTCGTCCAGGTCAACTCCGCGGCCCCCGAGCAAGGCATCAACCAGGCCGGCCTCTCCTGGCCGCGCTACGAGGTCCTGCGCGAGCGCCAGCAGGTGTTCAGCGACCTCTCGGTGGCGATCGGCAACGCCTACACGATCACCGGCCTGGGCGACCCCGAGCAGGTCCAGGCGCTCATGGTGTCGGGGAACTTCTTCTCGGTGCTCGGCGTCGAGCCGGCCGTGGGGCGGACGTTCGTGGCCGACGAAAACAAGCCCGGCGGACCGTCCGTCGTCATCCTCTCCAACGGCTTCTGGCAATCGCACTTCGGCGGCCAGCGCGACGCGATCGGCAAGACGCTCACCCTCGATGGCAGGCCGCACGAGATCGTCGGCGTCCTGCCCGCCGACGTGGCGGCGTTCCCGCTCGCCCAGCTCGAGCTCTTCACCGCGCGGCCGTTCGAGGCTCCGTTCCTGAATCAGAAGCAGATCGACGACGGCGGCTTCTTCTTCAACGTCCTCGGGCGTCTCAAGCCCGGCGTCGAGCTCGAACAGGTGCGCGCCGAGGTGGACGTCATCCAGAAGAGCTACAAGCAGACCCACGCCGCGAACATCGACTCGGACTCGACGCTGACCGCCGAGCTCCTGCTCGAGAACCTGGTCGGCAACCAGCGGGGGACCTACGCCACCTTGTTCGGCGCCGTCGCCGCCGTGCTGCTGATCGCCTGCGCCAACGTGGCGAACCTCGTGCTCGCGCGCTTCTCGAAGCGGCGCAAAGAGATCGGCATCCGGGTGTCGCTGGGAGCGCGGCGAGGGCACATCGTCGCGCAGCTCCTGGCCGAGAGCATGGTCCTCGCGCTCGCCGGCGCGGTGCTGGGTCTGGCTTTCGCCTGGGTGAGCCTGCGCCTGATCACGAGCGTCGGCGCCGACGTGATCCCGCGCGCCGACGGGATCGGCCTCGACGCGACCGTGCTCGCCTTCACCCTCGGCGTGGCGCTCCTCACCGGCCTCGCGCTCGGCCTCTTGACCGCGCTCGCCTCGCCGATGCGCTCGGTCGCCGCCACGGTCGGCGACTCGAGCCGCGGCTCGACCGCCGATCGGAGCCGCAACCGCTTCCGCGCCGTGCTGCTCGTCGCCGAGATCGCGGTGTCGTTCGTGCTCCTCGTCGCCACCGGGCTCCTGGTCACGAGCTTCCTCAAGATCCGCGACGTCGAGCCCGGCTTCCGCTCCGATCGGCACCTTCGTCGGCTTCATCGCCATCCCCGCCGAGCGCTACCCGTGGCGCGGCGAAACGACGGTCGCCTTCTACACGCAGCTCTACCACCGCCTCCAGCAGATCCCGGGCGCCAAGCAGGTGGCGCTCTCCGACAACCCGCCGCTGTCGGGCAACAACGGCCAGTCGCCCTACGCGGTGATCGGCCGTCCGCTGCCGCCCGCGGCCCAGCGGCCGACGGCGATCCGCCACCTGATCAGCCCGGGCCGCTTCGCGCTGCTCGGCATCCCGATCGTCCAGGGCCGCGACTTCAACGAGCACGACGGCCCCAACAGCCAGCAGGCGATCATCATCAACCAGTCGATGGCCAAGCAGCTGTTCCCCAACGAGAGCCCGCTCGGCCACACGCTGGTCACCGGCATGATGGGCCTCGAGGCGCAGGTCGTCGGCGTCGTCGCCGACACCCACACCGCGGGCCTCGCGCAGCCGCCCGGGCCGGAGATGTTCTACCCCGTCCTACAGCGCCCGGAGCAGTTCACCGGCATCCTCATCCGCACCGACGGCAACCCGGCCGCGCTCGAGCGCAGCGTCCGCGCCGCGGTCGCCGACGTCGACCCGTCGGTCGCGCTCACCAACCCAGGAACCTTGCAGGAGCTCGTCGACCAATCGACGGCCGACCGCAAGCTGACCATGAACCTGCTGATCGCCTTCGCCGTCCTGGCGCTCGTGCTCGCCAGCCTCGGCGTCTACAGCGTGATGGCGTACTCGGTGGCGCAGCGCAACGCCGAGATCGGCGTCCGCATGGCGCTCGGCGCCTCGGCCCAGAGCGTCCAGAAGATGGTGCTGGGCCAGGGCATGACGCTGGCCGGCATCGGGCTCATGATGGGCCTCGCGGCGGCGCTGGCGCTGACGCGGATGATGACGGCCATGTTGTTCGAGGTCGACACGAAAGACCCGCTCGTCTTTGCCTCGATCGGCGGGTTACTCGCCGCGATCGCGGCGTTGGCGTGCTGGCTCCCGTCGCGGCGCGCGGCGCGCGTGGATCCGGTGCGGGCGCTCGAGGTTCGCTGAGCGGCGATCCAGCGCGCACGACTCGGGCGGGCGAGGGGGGTCGCGTCTCCTCTTGGTTCCTCGCGACGAGCCCCTCTCGGCGCAGATCTGGCAGGTCTATACTCTGGGTATATGCCAGAAGGGGAGACGCATGACCACCACCGCCAAGCTGTTCAAGAACGGGCGCAGCCAGGCCGTGCGCCTGCCTCGTGAGCTCAGGTTCGAGGGAGACCGGGTGAGGGTACGCCGCGCCGGGCGTGGTGTGCTCGTGGAACCGATGTTCACTGACGTGTCGGAGTGGTTCGCGGAATTGGACCGCCTGAGCTCCGAGCGTTTCATGTCCGAAGGCCGCCAGCAGCCACCTACCCCGAGGCGCGACGTGTTCGATGACGACGTACCTGCTTGATACGAACGCCTGCATCGCTCTGATCAACGGCACCGAGGCCAACGTCCGTCGCCGGTTCCGCCGCGCCGTAGCGCGCGACAGCGTGGTTCTGCTGTCGTCGATCGTGGCGTTCGAGCTCTGGTACGGGGTCGCAAAAAGCCAGCGGAAGGACAGCAACAAGCAGCGACTCGAAGCCTTTTTCGCCGGCCCGCTCGAGTGGACTCTGTTCGACGAAGACGACGCGCAAGCCGCTGGTACCGTGCGCGCCGAGCTGGAAGCCGCGGGAACACCAATCGGCGCCTACGATGTCCTCCTGGCGGGGCAGGCCCGGCGACGTGGCGCGATCCTCGTCACATCCAACGCGAAGGAGTTCGCGCGCGTGACCGGGCTGAAGTGGGAGGACTGGGCCGCCTCTCGTCGCTAGGACGGCGACCGGCTCACGGCTTCGGCTTCCCGGTTCAATCAGGCGCAGCCGCAAGCTACCGCAGCGCGGTCGCGATCTCGGCGATGAGGGCGGCGAGCGCGGCTTGCGGGTCGGTGCCTTCGCCCTTGAGCGCCATTTCGGTGTCGAGGAGGCGCACCGGCAGCGCGAGGAGCACGGGCATCGGCAGCTTGCCGGCGGCGAGGTAGGCGCGGTGGAGGCGGAAGGGGTGGATGCCGGCGAGCGGGTTCGGCAGCCCTTCCGGCAGCGCGCCGCCGAGCGCCGGCGCGATGCGGTCCTTGAAGCGGCTGTAGTTGCGCTCGCCGGCCGGCAGGCCGAGGCGCTCGAGGACGCCGCGCACGGCGACGAGCTGGCGCGCGAAGCCGGCGAGCATGGCGAAGAAGGCGAGGCGCTGGCGGCCGGGGTCGTCGCTGCCGCCGATCAGGCGCTCGAGACGGCCGAGCACCTCGGCGCCGTGGCCCTCGGCGAGCGTGTCGAGGAGCTTCCAGGCGTCTTCCTGGCCGCGGTCCTCGACCACCTCGCGCACGGCGGCGACCTCGATGGTACCGCCGCCGGCGAGATCGGCGAGCTTGCGGTACTCGGCGGCGAGCCGCGCCGTCGATTCGGCGGCGACGCCGCCGCCGCGGTCCTCCTGGCGTAGCGTGCGGCGCGCCAGCTCGGCGAGCGCGTCGCGGCGGATGCCGACGCCCATCTCGCGCTCGAGCTGCTCGGCCACCGCCTCGACGCCGGTGAAGCCGTCGCGGTCGGTGCCCACTTCGCCCACCGCGGCGAGCGCGCCGCGCTCGCGCAGCAGGCCGACGAGCGGATGGTCGGACGCCACCGAGCGCTCGGCGAGCACCAGCGCGTGGCCGACGGGCAGACCGCGGCGCAGCAGCTCCGCGAGCTGCGCGACCGCCTCCTCGCCCAGGCCGGCGAGGCCGTCGCGGCGCGCCGCCTCGAGCAGCGGCACCAGCGTCTCGCGCCGCTGCTCGGCCTCCTTCTTCGCCAGCCGCGCCCCGCGCTTGCCGGCGAGCGCCCAGTCGGGAATCGAGGCGATCGCGCCCGCGGCGTCGCCGGCCGCCGGGTCGACGCCGAAGACGTGCAGCGCCTGCATCAGCCGCGAGGCGCCCTCGCGCTCCTTGGCCGAGAGCGAATCGCTGTTGGGCGGTGCCACGGCGAGCGCGTCGGCCACCAGCTCGACCGCCGCCGAGCGGTCGGCGAGCACCGCGGTGTCGACGGCAGCCAGCACCTTGGCGCCGCCGAAGAGCGAGAAGGTGCGCAGGTCGTCGAGCAGCGGCAGGAGGTCGGCGGGGCGGCGGCGCAGCGCGAAGCTGCCGCCGGCGCGCGAGGCAAGCGCCGCGCCCAGCCGCGACGCCGCCGGCTCGGCGAGCACCGGGTCGCCGACGACGAGGTAGAGCGGCGACGGCTCGGCGGCGAGCAGGCGGTCGATGGGGTCGGCAGCGGCCATGGCTGGAGCCTCGCACACTCGCACAAACGACGAGCGGGGCCGCAGCCCCGCTCGCTCGAATCACAGGTTGTCGATCAGCCGCGATCGAGATCGCTTCGCTTCGCTCGCGATGACAGCTGCCCACCGCGACGGCTGCTGCTTCCTCGCCGGGCGCCTATTGCCCCCGTCATCGCGAGGAGCGCAGCGACGAAGCGATCTCGATGCCTACTGCGCCGCGGAGGCTACGCCTCCTCGAGCATCCCCTTCTCGGCCAGCTCCTGGCAGTCGATGCAGTAGCGGGCCCAGGGCATCGCCTTCAGGCGGCCGGCACGGATCTCGTTGCTGCAGTTGGTGCAGATGCCGTAGGCGCCGGACTCGATGCGCGCCAACGCCTCTTCGATGCGCAGCAGCGTGTGGCGCTCGCCGTCCGACAGCGAGAAGAGCAGCTCGCGGGAGTAGGCGTTGTTGGCGCGGTCGACGATGTCGTCGCTGCCTTCGTCGCTGGCCTCCTGGCCGGCCTTCACGTCGTGCTCGTACATCGCCAGGATCTCGTCGCGCTGCGTCGACAGGCGCTGGCGGACGACGTCGATGCCGCCTAGCTCGTCGACGCTGTTCTTGGTGGCGGTTTGCTTCAGGGGCACGGTCTCGAATCCTCCTGCAAATCGGCCTTGCTTCTGGACGAACCTTCTGGAGAACCTAGTGGGCGAAACTACTGTGCGCCCGGCGGTTGGGCGCTATAACGGCGCGCGATGGTACTTCATTCCGGCAGTCAAGGAAAGGGCGCGGTAGAGCTGCTCCCAGAGCACCAGCCGGGCCAGCTGGTGGGGCAGCGTAAGTGCCGAGAGCGACAGCGAGAGGTGGCTCTCGGCGACGAGCTCGGGAGCGAGGCCGAGGTCGGAGCCGAGGACGAAGGCGAGCGCGTGCGGCCACTCCTCGCGCGTCTTCTGCAGCCAGTCGGCGAGCTGGCGCGAGTCGAGGGCGCGGCCGCGGCGGTCGAGCGTCACCAAGCGGTGCGGCTGCGGCAGCGCGCGGCGCACGGACGCGGCTTCGGCGCGCAACCGCTCTTCGCCCTCGCCGGCGCCGGCGCGTAGCAGGACCTCGCGCGCGGGAACGAACTTGTCGACGCGCCCCCGGTAGTCGTCGCAGAGGACGTCCCACTCGCGCTGGCGGCGGCCGAGCCAGAGGACGACGAGCTCTCTCAAAGGCTCGAGCTACCGTCGCGACCGGCAGGGCCGGTGCGATCCCAACATCGAGATCGCTTCGTCGCTGCGCTCCTCGCGATGACGGGTGCGCACGAGGGAGCGCGTTGCCGACCGGTCAGCCGACCGCGGCGCGTTCCTCGCCCGCCACCAGCGCCTCCCACTCCGCCATGAAGGAGAGCGAGCGCAGGTCGCGCATGCGGTCGAGGAAGATGATGCCGTGCAGGTGGTCGTACTCGTGCTGGACCACGCGGCCGGCGAACCCCGACAGCTCGAGGTCGAGCGGCTCGCCGTCGCGCCCGCGCCCCCAGAGGCGCACCGACGGGTGGCGCGGCACCAGGCCGACGAGGTCGGGGATCGAGAGGCACCCCTCCCAGTCGTAGACCAGCTCGCCGGAGTGGGGCTCGAGCAGCGGGTTGACGACGACGCGCACCGGCCGCGGGTCGCCGCGCTGCTCGGACTCGAAGACGAAGATCTGCCAGGAGACGCCGATCTCCGGCGCCGCGAGGCCGGAGCCGCTGGTCGTGCGCAGGGTGTCGATGAGGTCGGCGATCACCTGCTGCACCGCCGGGCTGCCGATGCGATCTTCCGGCACGGGCTCGCACGGAGTGCGCAGCGTCGCGTTGCCGAGCCGGACCAGCTTGCGGACGGCCATGGGTCGGAAACCATTATACACACGTGACTTCGCGGCCCTCGGCGGTGGGAGATATCCTCCGCTGCCTATGAGCGCGCGCCTGCAGCGCAATCGCCGTTCGCGCGGCCGCCTGCTCGGCGGCCTGGCGCTGCTCGCCGCCGCGCTCGGCGTGCCGGTGCTGCTGCGCAAGGCGAGCGCGGCGCCGCCGCTGCCGCCGCACGGCTGGGGGCGCGGCCTGCGCTACTCGTGGCGCGGGCAGGACATCCACTTCCAGCAGAGCGGCGACGGCGAGGGCCTGCCGGTCGTGCTCGTCCACTCGCTCGGGCCGGGGCACGACAGCGCCGAGTGGCAACGCGACGGCCGAGCTGCTGGCGCGCCACTACGAGCTGCTGGCGCCCGACCTGCCCGGCTGGGGGCGCTCGGCCGGCTGCTGTCCGAAGATGGCCACGGCCGAGGTCTACGTCGCCTTCCTGCGCGACTTCCTCGCCGACGTGGTGCGGCGGCCGTCGGTGATCGTGGCGGCCGGCGCCGGCGCGTCTTTCGCGGTGGCGGCGGTAGCGACGGCGGAGCGCGTGCACAGCCGGCGCGCGCCGCACGTGCGGGCGCTGGCGCTCGTCTGCCCGCGCGGGCTCGGCGACGCCGACGAGGGCGCCGCGGGCGAGTCGGCCTCGACCGCCGCCGTCTCGCCACGCCTCCGCCGCGCCGCCCGGTTGCCGGTCGTCTCCGCCGTCGCCGTCTCGCTCGTCACCTCGCGCGGCGCCGTCCGCCGCCACCTCGCGCACGAGGTGTTCGCCGCCCCCGAGCGCGCCGACGCCGCGCTGGCCGACTACTACTTCCGCTCGGCGCGACAGCCGGGCGCGCCACGCGCGCTCGCCGCGTGGCTCGGCGGCGCGCTGTCGCTCGACGTCTCCGCGCTGCTGCCGCAGCTCGACATCCCGGTGTGGCTCGGCTGGGGGCGGCAGGCGCTCTCCCCGCCGGTCGAGACCGCCGACCTCTGGCTCCACCTGCTGCCGAAGTCGCCGTCGGGCCGGCCGGCGCAGCTCGAGGTGTTCGACGGCGCCGGCTTCCTCCCCCACCTCGAAGCGCCGGTCGACTTCAGCCGGCGCTTGGACGGCTTTCTGGCGGATCCACGATGAGCAGCTCCGACGACTCGTCCACGCCCATGACCGGCAGCCAAAGCGACGACCAGGCCGGCGGCTCGACCGCGACCGCCGTCGCCGGTGCGACGCCGGGCGCCTTCCCGCCCGTCCCCGGCGGCTACCCGTTCCCGCGCCTCGAGCTCGAGGTGCTCGAGCGCTGGCGCCGCGACCGCATCTTCGAGCGCTCGCTCGAGCTCGAAGCGCCGCGCGGCGAGTGGGTCTTCTACGAAGGCCCGCCGACGGCCAACAACGTGCCGCACGTCGGCCACGTGGTGACCCGCGTCGTCAAGGACCTCTTCCCGCGCTACCGCACCATGCGCGGCTACCACGTGGCGCGCAAGGCGGGCTGGGACACCCACGGCCTCGCGGTCGAGATCGAGGTCGAGAAGCGGCTCGGCTTCTCCGGCAAGCAGCAGATCGAGGAGTACGGCATCGCCGAGTTCAACCGCGCCTGCCTGGAGAGCGTGCACAGCTACGAGCGGCAGTGGCGGGCGATGACCGAGCGCGTCGGCTACTGGACCGACCTCGACCACGCCTACTACACCTACGCCAACGAGTACATCGAGTCGGTGTGGTGGTCGTTGAAGCAGCTGTGGGAGCAGGGGCTGCTCGTCCAGGACTACAAGATCCAGCCCTACTGCGCGCGCTGCGGCACCACGCTGTCGAGCCACGAGGTGGCGCAGAACTACAAGGACGCCGAGGACCCCTCGATCTGGGCGCTCTTCCCGGCGCGGCCGAGGCAGCAGGTGGCGACGGTCGAAGGGCCGCCGCTCGAGGTGGGGCCGGAGCTGTCGTTCGTGGCGTGGACGACGACGCCGTGGACGCTGCTGGCGCACGTGGCGCTGGTGGCGAACGCGGAAATGGTCTACCGCGTCGTCGAGCACCCCACGAAGCCGGGGCATC
Organism: Thermoanaerobaculia bacterium; assembly: GCA_963846495.1. Classification (GTDB taxonomy): domain Bacteria; phylum Acidobacteriota; class Thermoanaerobaculia; order Multivoradales; family JAIOJS01; genus DASYQD01. The sequence continues at coordinate 100,898 of CAWJWP010000016.1, forward strand.
GGCTCGTGTTCGGCGACGCGATCGAGAAGCCGGTGCCGCTCGAGGTCGACGCGGAAGGGGGCAAGCGGAAGCGGCTCGACCTGCGCGACCTGCCGGCGATCGCGCGCGTGCGCGGCCGCGACCTCGAAGGGCTGCGCTACGACCGCCCCTACCGCGTCGGCAACCCCGACCGCGTGGCGCCCGAGCCGTGGCCGGCCTTCGCCGACCTGCCGCCTTCGGACGAGAACGGCTGGCGCGTGCTGCTCGCCGACTACGTCACCGCGACCGAGGGCACCGGCATCGTCCACACCTCGCTCCCCTTCGGCGAGGACGACTACGCGACCGGCCAGCGCTACCGGCTGCCGTTCTACCTCACCGTCGACGCGCAGGGGAAGATCGTCGCCAAGCCGGGGCTCGAGCCGTTCGCGGGGATGTGGTTCAAGGACGCCGACCCGCTCATCGTGCGCGACGTCAAGGGGCGCGGGCTGCTGCTCCACGTCGAGCGCTACAAGCACAGCTACCCGTTCTGCTGGCGCTGCGACACGCCGCTCCTCTACTACGCCTCGCTCGTCTGGTTCATCAAGACGACGCTGCGGCGCGACGACCTGGTGAAGCACAACAAGACGATCGACTGGCACCCGCCCGCGATCGGCGAGGGGCGCTTCGGCAACTGGCTCGAGAACGTCGTCGACTGGAACCTGTCGAGGAAGCGCTACTGGGGCACGCCGCTGCCGGTGTGGCAGTGCGACGGTTGCGGCGCGAGCGAGTGCATCGGCAGCTACGAGGAGCTGTTCGCGCGCGCCGGGAAGCCGCTGCCGGCGGAGGTCTACGACCGCGAGAGCTTCGACCCGCACCGGCCGTTCATCGACGCGATGACGTGGCCCTGCGATGCCGAGGGTTGCGGCGGCACGCGCCGCCGCGTCGAAGAGGTGATCGACGCCTGGTACGACGCCGGCTCGATGCCCTTCGCGCAGCATCACTACATGGGCCAGCCGTTGCCCGAGCTCAGCCCCGACCCGCGCCACGGCGAGCGCCGCGGCTTCCCCGCCGATTGGATCTCGGAGGCCATCGACCAGACCCGCGGCTGGTTCTACACCCTGCACGCGCTCGGAGTGCTGCTCTTCGACTCGGTCGCCTACCGCTCGTGCGTCGTCCTCGGCCACGTCAACGACGACCAAGGCCGCAAGATGAGCAAGCGGCTGCGCAACGTCGTCGAGCCGATGGGCGTCATCGAGGAGACCGGCGCCGACGCCCTGCGCTGGTACTTCTGCGTCAACAACCCCGAGCAACCGTCGCGCTTCTCGGCCGCGCTGGTGCGCGAGGCGGCACAGGGCTTCCAGCTGCCGCTGTGGAACGCGCTGTCGTTCTTCACCATCTACGCGAACTTGGATGGCTGGCACCCGGGTCGCGGCGAGGTGCCGCTGCGCGAGCGCGCCGAGCTCGACCAGTGGATCCTGCTGCGGCTCGACGAGCTGGTGGCCGGCGTCACCGCGCAGATGGAGACCTTCGAGATCACCGGCTCCGCGCGAGCGATCGAGGCGTTCATCGACGACCTGACGAACTGGTACATCCGCCGGAGCCGCGCCCGCTTCTGGGGCGCGCTGGCGACGACGGCGACGAAGGAGGCGGCGTACCAGACCCTCTACGAAGTGCTGACGACGCTCGGCCGGCTGATCGCGCCCTTCACGCCGTTCCTCGCCGACATGCTCCACGACCACCTGGTGAGGAGCCAGGACGCCGAGGCGCCGGCGAGCGTCCACCTCGTGGGCTGGCCGGAGCCGCGCGGGCACGCGGCAAGCCTCGGCGGGGAGGCCGGCGAGCTGTCGCGCCGTATGGCGGTCGTGCAGCAGGTCGTGACCCTCGGCCGCGCGGCGCGCAACACGCACGAGATCAAGGTCCGCCAGCCGCTCGCCGCGGTGACGGTGGTGGGACGTCACGAGGGCGAGCTGTTCCCCCACCTGCAAGGCCCCGGCGGCGAGCTGGTGCGCGACGAGCTCAACGTCAAGGAGATCCGCTTCGCGCCGCGCCGCGCCGACTTCGTGCGCCACGAGGTGCGCCCCAACTTCCGCGTCCTCGGCAAGCGGCTGGGCGCGCTGATGCCGAAGGTCAAGGCGGCGCTCGAGGCGGCCGACGGCGACGCGCTGGCAGCCGAGCTCGAAGAGAAGGGTTCGGTCGCGGTCGAGGTCGAAGGACAGCGCGTCGAGCTCTCGCGCGAAGAGCTCGAAGTCCGCCTCGAAGAGAAGCCCGGCCTCGCCACCGCCGGCGACCGCGAGCTGCTCGTCGCGTTGGACAACGAGCTGACGCCCGCGCTCATCGCCGAGGGTTGGGCACGTGAGGTCGTCCACCGCATCCAAGCGGCGCGCAAGGATGCGAACCTCGACTACGCCGATCGCATCCGCGTGCGCTTCCATGCCGACGACGAGCTGGGCGCGGCGATCGACACTCACGCCGACTGGATCGCCGGCGAGACGCTGGCGCTCGAACTTCGGCGCGTGGACGCTCCGAGCGACGGCATGACCGCGGCCCCGGTCGACGAGCACGCCTTCGACTTCGCGATCGAACGAACCTGAGACGAGGCGGGAGAGAGTATCGACAAGTCATCGCGAGGAGCGCAGCGACGAAGCGATCTCGATGCAGCGATCGCCACGGTCGGCTGAGCCATCTCGCCATCACCTGACCGGAAGGGAACCTCCATGGCTGGCATCTTCAAGGCCTACGACGTCCGCGGCATCTACCCCACCGAGCTGAACGAAGAGATCGCCGAGAAGATCGGCCGCGCCTTCTGGCACGTCCTCGCCGCCGACGGCTTCCCGCGCGGCAAGTCGGTCGTCGTCTCGCGCGACATGCGCTCGCACAGCGTGCCGCTGCAGGCGGCGCTCGTGCGCGGCCTGCGCGCCGCCGGCCTCGACGTCGTCGACATCGGCATGACGACGACGCCGATGAACTACTTCGCCATCGGCCACCTCGGCGCCGCGGGCGGCGTGCAGACGACCGCCAGCCACAACCCGGCGAAGTACAACGGCTTCAAGTTCAGCCGCCACGAGGCGCGCCCCGTCTCCGGCGACCACGGCATCAAGCTGATGGACGAGAAGGTCGCGGCCGGCGACCTGCCGCAGGCCGACACGCCGGGCACGATGACGACCGCGGACGTCTGGGACGCCTACCGCGACCACATCCTCGCCCACCTCGAGCGCCCCGAAGGCGCGCCGCGCCTCAAGGTCGCGATCGACGCCGCCAACGGCATGGGGACGATCTACAAGCCGATCCTCGACGAGCTCGGCATCGACGTCATCCCGCTCTACTTCGAGCTCGACGGCACCTTCCCCAACCACGAAGCCAACCCGCTGAAGCTCGAGAACCTCCACGACCTGCAGGACGCCGTGCGCGAGCACGGCGCCGACCTCGGCGTCAGTTCGACGGCGACGCCGACCGCGCGGCCTTCGTCGACGAGACCGGCGAGCCCATCGGCAGCGACCTGGCGACGGGCCTCATCGCCGGCGAGCTGCTGACCCACCACCCCGGCAGCCACGTGTTGTTCGACCTGCGCAGCAGCCGTGCCGTCGCCGAATACATCCGCGAGAAAGGCGGCATCCCGGTGCGCGAGCGCGTCGGCCACTCCTTCATGAAGGCGACCCTGCGCGAGAAGGACGCCGTCTTCGGCGGCGAGCTCGCCGGCCACTACTACTTCCGCGACAACTACTACGCCGACTGCTCGCTGATGGCCGTGATCGAGATCCTCAACCTGCGCTGGAAAGAAGGCAAGCCGACCTCGGAGATCGTCCGCCCCCTCAAGCGCTACGCCAAGAGCCCCGAGACCAACTTCGTCGTCGAAGACAAAGAATCCAAGATGCGCGAGATCGAGCAGCGCTTCAGCGACGCCGAGATCGACTGGCTCGACGGCATCACCGTGCAGTACCCGGATTGGTGGTTCAACGTCCGCCCGTCCAACACCGAGCCCTACCTGCGCCTGGTGATGGAGGCCAAGGACGACGAGTCACTGCGGCGGCACATGGACGAGCTGGTGCCCCTGCTGGGCGAGCCGGCCGATTGAGAACCTCGGCGGCGCGCTGGCGCATTTCAGCGCGCCGGCTGCGCCGCGGCGAGATCAGGCGGCGCCCAATCGCATCACTTGGCCAGGGCCGAGAAGCGGCAGCGACTGGTGAATGGCAGGAGATCAGAGAACGCAGGTGTTCCATGCGATTGCTTTGCGCCCTGAGCACGATGAACCCGAGCGCGTAGCCGGCGAGGTCCTGCTGAAACTCCATCGTCTGATCGGCGGTGATCAGAATCGTGACGCCCATCGACTCGGCGCGCCGCAGAGAGACTTCTACTGCCAGAGTCGGAGGAACGAAGGTGTTCCAATGTAAAAGATTTATGCTGAGCACCATGAGCCCTATGCCGTAGCGCGAGTCCTGCGAACTCCATAGTCAGATCGCGGTGATCGAATCCACTCGATGCCGCATCGCTGGGAGAGATCGCCGTTCTTCAGGCCCCTCAGGCCAACTTGCGAAACAGTCGTGACGTCCGGCAGGCCGAGCTCGCTGGCAAGCTCGACGGGTAGCGACTCGTCAAGAAGAATGCGCACTCGCCGCCAGGAGCTCGCCGGCGAGCTCGATGCCGCACGAATAGGCGGGAGCAAGTCGCTGTTCATTAGGTATCAGGTGTTCCGCGAAGTCGCACGCCAGCCGTAAAGATGATTAGGGGTGGTAGCGCCCCGCGTGGAGAGCGCATTGAAGAGGGAGTGCCGCTACGGCCTGTTCGCGGCTCACCGTGGGAAATGAGCGCAGGAAGTCCTCCAGCGAGTCGCCGGCTTCGAGATAGTCGATGAGGTTCTTGACCGGCACGCGTGTGCCGACGAACACCGGGGTTCCATGCATGATCTCGGGATCGCTGTGAACGACGTCGCCGCGATGCATCGTCTTCTACCTCGAATAGAACTCTACACCTGCCGAAGTGGAGGCTCGTGCTGGCGCGCCCCGCGCCAACCAAAGCTCACCGAGCAAGCACTAGCGCCAACTCCATGGTTTCGTTATCCCAGAGCTCGCGTGGCTCCGCCGCGGCGCGGGCGAGCGTCCATAGCCGCACCCGGTCGGAGTCGACGTCGAGCAGGTCGGCGAAGCGGCGGATCGTACCGGCGGGATCACGGTGCAGCCGCGCGCGACAGTTGAGCAGGTGCTGCGTCGCGTCGTAGGCGGGATCGCCGATGAAGGGCTTGGGGTCGATGACGAGCCAGAGCTCGCGCTGCGCGGCGAGGACGTTGCCGGCGTGGAGATCCGTCGCCAGCAGCACTTCCGACGGCGCATTCAGCGGCAGCTCCTGAAAGAGCCGCAGGCCTTCACGGACCAGCCCTTCGTCGGGCCACATCGCGAACTGACTTAGCGTTTCGGCGCTCCAATGCGCCGTCAGCGCCGAGAGCGGGCGAAATGGCTGGGGCGTCGGCGACCGGCGCCACAGCCGGCGCAGGAGCCCCGCGATAACCTGATCCTGTTCGCGCTCCGGCAGCTCGCGCAGGTACGTGCCGGGATCGCAGCGCTCGAGCAGCATCGCGCCGGCGCCCTCGTCAGCCTCCAACAGCCGCACGGTCGGGTCGCCATCCCAGAAGCGCAAGCCCTGGATCTCGTGCTCGCCTTCGAAGTGCGGCATGGCGAGCTTCAGCACCGCGGCGGTGCCGTTGGCGCGGACGGCCGGTGCCACCCACGAGCAGCTCACCTCGGCGCCCTCGAAGGGCGCGCCCAAGGTGAGCGACCACCGGCGCTGCATTTCCTGGATCAGCGCCGGCAGCCGCTCGAGCCATGCTCGCCGCCCGGGATCCTCGCCGCAGGCGGCGGCGAGGTGTCGCGGCAGGACGATCGCCGTGCTATCGCGCACGGCCGTTCAGCGAATGGCTCCCGCTAGTTGTCGAGGTCCAGCTTGTCGCTCTTGGTGTCCGACGGGCCGGCGACCAACACGCCGTCCTCGAAGCGCAGCGTGTCGGGCTGCCTGCCCAGGCTGCCGGTGCTGACGGTCCAGAAGCCGAACTCGATGCCCTGGCCTTGCAGCGTCCAGATCTCGATCTGCTTCTTGCCTTCCGTCCGCTTGTCGACCTCCGACGGCGTGCCGACGACGTAGAAGACCTGCCGCTTGGTCATGCCGTTGAGCAGGCGGCGCTTGCCGATCGCCTCGCGGATCTCCGCCGGCCAGTCGGGGTGCTCCTCCTGGAGGGGCTTGTGGGCGAAAGCCACGTCGGCAGCGGCCTGGAAGTCGGCGAGGGTGTTGATGTTGATGAACTTGACGATGGTGTGGCGCTCGGCCGAGGCGCCGACGCCTTCGAGCTCGATCTCGACCGACGGCTCCTCGTCGGAGTATTCGATGCCGTCCACCGTGAAGGAGTCGTTGACGGTGGCGGCCCAGACAGTCGACGAGGCGTGATACCAGCCGACGTTGACCTCGTCCGTCGCCTGCGAGTTGCTGCCGGTCGGCGAGACCTCGACCAGCGGCGAGTAGAAGACGCCGAAGGGGTGACGGCCCTGCGTGCAGGGCGCGTCGAACCGCAGGTAGAGCGTGCCGGCGAGGATCTGCTTCGCCTTCTTCTGATCCGCGCGACTGAGGGCGGCCTGCGCTGACGACGCAGCAGTCAGCAGCAGCGCGCCTACCGCGATGTAGACCCGGATTCCCCGCATGGTCGACTCCCGTGCCCAGTTGTATAGCCGCGGGGACAGGGCGGATCCCCACAGCCCTTGCTCATAGATGCGTGTTAGACGGCCGCGTCGGGCCAGTTTCCACCGTTTGCCGCCGAAATGCCAGAGGAAGCGGCTGGCAGGACGAGCAAGTGCAACCGGATCAAAGGGATCGACCGATCCTGCTGCGGTCGTCCGACCAGTAGACGAAGAGCACCTTGCCCTCCAGGTTGGCGAGCGGAACGGGGCCGAAGAAGCGGCTGTCGAAGCTCTCGTCGCGATTGTCGCCGAGCGCGAAGAAGCCGCCCGGCGGAACGACCGTCGGCGCGAGGTTGTCGCGCTGAGCGCGCGCTCCCGTGCGTCCGATCGTGGGATCGCGATGCACCGCCCACGGCTCGTCGACGCGTTGGCCGTTGACGAAGAGCTGCTTGTCGCGGATCTCGACGTTATCGCCGGCCACCGCGACGACTCGCTTCGCCAACATCACCGAGGGATCGGCGGGCGAGCGGAACATGGCGAGCGAGCCGACGGTGAGCGGCCGCTGGCGATAGTAGGAGAGGTCGGCGATGACGCGGTCGTTCAGCTTGATCGTCGGTTCCATCGAGCCGCTCGGGAAGTAGAACGACTTCACCACCTGCAAAGGCATGAGCAGCCGCGGCAGCAGCAGCAAGGCGATCGTGACAGGCGCGAGCACGAGCCAGCGCGAGAAGAGGTGCGCAGGGACGATGCGACGTCGACGCGCGACGACGGCCGCGTCGATCACGGTCCACACGCGCAGGAAAAGCGTCAGGACGAGCGTGACCACCAGGCCCCAGAAGTACCTCCCCGTCACTCCCGACAGCCAGAGGACACCCACGACGAGGGTGCCGAGATAGAACGCGGCGGCCTTGGCGACCTCGCCGTTGTAGAGCTGCCCCACTCCCGGCACGACCAGCGACAGAACCGCGGCGACGACGGGCCGACGCCGCACCTCGCCGGGAGCCAGGGAGACGGGCTGCGCGGCGGCTGGATTGGCTTCGTTCATCTGGCTCTCCGTCTCCGTCCGCGCGCACCTTCAGCGCGCCAGCATCATCACGACGTCCTCGCGCTCGACGCCGCGCAGCTCGGTCTTCTCCTCGCGCAGGACCTCGAAGCCGCACTTCCCGAGCACGCGGATCGAGCCGACGTTGTGCTTGGCGACGTGTGCGTAGAGCGGGCGGCCGCGCTGCTCGTCGAGGAAGATCTGCAGCGCCCGCGTGGCGACTCCCTTGCCCCAGTGCTCGCGGCCGATCCAGTAGCCGACCTCGCGCTCGCCGGAGATGTCGAAGCTGCAGATGTAGCCGGCCACGCTGCCGTCGAGGAGGATCGTGCGCGTGGCCAGGGCGTTGTCGGCGAGGATCTTCGACCAGTGGGCCATGAAGGCGTCGCGGTCGCGCGGCGGGAAGGCCGCCATCCGCGTCGCCTCGGGGTCGAGCTGCTGCTCGAAGAGGAGCGGGAGGTCCGCTTCCTCGACCGCCCGCAACTCCACGATCGAGGCGCTGTCGTCGCTGTCGCTCATGGCGTTGGCGTCGGCGCCGCGGCCGCGGGCGGTGCCGAGTCCGGCGGGAGCCAGCGCAGGAACCACTCCAAGTTGCGCCGCATCACCTCGCGCTGCAGCACCGGCTCGTACATGACGTGGCCGCCGCGCGGGTACACGTAGAGCTCGACGGTCTTCCCCAGCGCCTTGAGCGCGCGGTACGTCTTCCACGCGCCTGCCACCGGCACGCGCGGGTCGCGCTCGCCGTGCTGGATCAGCAGCGGCGTCGTCACCTTGTCAATGAACGTCAGCGGCGAGTGCGCCGCGTACGACGCGCGGTTCTCCCACGGCTCGCGGAAGTAGTGCGTCATCAGCTCGCCGCCGTCGGGCAGGAGGCGCACGTCCTCGAGGTCGGTGATGCTCGCGCCCGCCGCCGCGGCCTTGAAGCGGCCCGTCTGTGTGAGCGCCCAGAGCGTCATGTAGCCGCCGTACGACGCGCCCATGATGCCGAGGCGGTCGGGATCGGCGACGCCGCGCTCGATCATCGCGTCGACGCCGGCCATGATGTCGCGGTAGTCGTCCTCGCCCCAGCGGTCGACGATCATCCGCTGCCCCGCCTCGCCGTAGCCGGCGCCGCCGCGCGGCATCGGCAGCAGGATGGCGTAGCCGGCGCCGGCGAATGCCTCGGTCGAGAAGGGATCGACCTGCCCGACGACGTGCATGAACTGCGGGAAGAGGCCGTGGGTGACGCCGCCGCCGGGCCCGCCGTGGACGTAGACGAGGAGCGGCGCGCGCTTGCCCGGCATGCGTCCGTGCGGGGTCATCAGCAGGCCCCAGATCTCCATGCCGTCGAACGAGCGCCAGCTCACCACCGCGACGCGGGCGAGCGCCAGCTCGCGCAGCTGCGGGTTGACCTCGGTGAGCCGCTTCGCCTGCCGCTTGGCGATGTCGAGGACGACAACGTCGCCCATCGTCTGGCCGAGGACGGCGCGATAGGCGAGGCGTCGCCCGTCACGGCTCAGGCTGAGCGCGTAATTGACTTCGCGGCCGCCCGCGGCGGGCGCCCGCTCCCCGACGTCGGCGCTCGCCTTTGGCTCGCGCCTCTGACTCACGGCCGGTTGCATGGCTCCGATGGTGACTTGCTTGGCGCGCCCGCCGTCAACCTCGACGCGCACGATCGGCTGCTCGAACATCTGCTCGCGCTGGCCGAAGGTGCCGTCGTTGGCTTGCAGGTAGAGCGATCGACTGTCGCTCGACCATACGTACTCGTTGACCCACGCGTCGCCGAGCGGCAGGATGCGCGGCTCGCCGCCGCGGGCCGATATGACGGCGAGCCCGCGCGGCGCCATGATGTCGAAGCGGCCGTTGGTCGAGGTGAAGGCGACGAGCTTCCCATCGGGCGAGACCTCGGGGCGGGCATTCATGCCGCTGCGATCGACGATCGTGCGCGGCTCGCCGCCGGCGGCCGGCACGGCGTAGATGCGCGTCTCGTAGCCGGCAGTGAAGCCGCTGCGCGGCGCCGCCGAATAAGCGAGCTCGCGACCGTCGGGGAACCACGAGAAGCTGTCGACGTACTGCGTCGGCGGCGTCAGGATGCGAGCCGCTCCCCCAGCAGTGCCGCCGGCCGCAGCGCCAGTACCAGCCCCGGCGTCCCCGGCAACACCACTCGCGTTTTCCGCTTCGCCGCCGAGCGACATCACCACGAGCCGCGACGGCGGATCGGGCGCGCCGGCACGAGTCACGAGCGCCCGACTCTTCACCTCCTCAGCCGGCAGCGGATCGCGGGTCAGGTACGCGAGGCTCGTGCCGTCGGGCGACCAGGCGAAGCTCGAGACGCCCTCCGGCGCCGCGGTGAGCTGCCGCGCCGCGCCGCCGTCGAGCGGCACCGCGAAGGCCTGCGGCCGCTCGCCGGCGATGGCGAGCAAGCCGATCGCCGCTCCGTCGGGCGACCAACGCAGCCGCGGCGCCGGCAGCGGCGCGTTGAGGATGCGCACGCCCTCGCCGAGCCGCCGCGGCTCGCCGCCGCTCGTCGACACCACGAACAACGCCGCCTCGTGCGCGTTCTTCTCCACCGACGGCGTCGAGACGACGTACGCCACCTGCGCGCCGGCGGGCGCGATCTCGACGTCGACGATCGCACGCAGCTGCATCACGTCGTCGAGCGTCACCCGCCGCAGCTCGGCGCGCAGTGGACCGGCGGCCGCCGCGATCGCCAGCAACACCACACCGGCGGCGCACCTCGCCGAGGTTATGGGAGCGCTAGCGCGCGAGGTAATGGCGTGAGCGGCGGCGCCAAAGCCGAACTGCATCGCGGCTCCTGGTGCGGTCGTGACAGCACGACCATTCTAGAGGCAGCCGCCGCTACCGTCCTGTACCTGACCCGCTAACCGATGACAGGCTGGAACTTCACCTGATCGATATCGATCTGGTTGGCGGTCGCCGACACAACCTTGCCGACGATGAGCACCTGGCTACCCGGAGCGAGGTCGCAGCCGCCCAGCACGTTGTGAGCCACCACCGCCGCAGCTTCGGCATTCAATCGGACGTCACAAGTCCTCTCCGAGCGGTGAGCGAGCACCGAGGATACCCGCAATCGCCAGCCCGCTGGAGGGAGCCAACCAGCGGTTACTTCATTGACCGCCTCCGGCCTGTTGCGAATGCGAACCAAGACATCCGTCGGACTGTTTTCGGTAAGGATACGGGCCGCAGACCCTTCACCCGTCCAGGAGCGCGGCTGGAAATCGAAACGGTACAGCTCCCACGCCTTTGGAGTCTTTACGAAGGTGACGATCTCACGCCAAGTGGATAACTCGTCGAATTCGGCATCGAATGCGACGAACAGGAATCCGGCCTGCTGATCGTTCATCGCCAGCTGGCGCCGGAGCGGCCCACTGCCGAGCTGCGCCAGCTCCTTCCGCGCCGTGGCTCGGAACTGCGCGAAATTGATGTTCGCCTTGACCGTGGCCGAGAAGCGCTCATAGACGCCCTGGAGGCGCCCGGCATAGAGATCACCCAGAACCCTGGACGCGATCTCGACTTCGGGCTGGGTGGAAGCGGTCGAACCGAATACGTCGGCCCCGGCGACAGCAGCACATCCCTGGCCCTTCAAGAGGCACGGCAAGGTCTTGGGCTGATCGAAGAAGGCGCAACCGACGAAAAGGCCGGCCACGGTAACCGTTATCAACATGAACGCCCACGCCAAGAACAATGCGAGCGGGCGAAGAACGCGTGGCCCACTACGGGAAAGCGCGGCGAATGCCACCAGGACGACCATGGCTATGAAGACGATCAGCCCGCCGAAGACGGCGGTTTGCGGCTCGAGCTTCCAGCCCGTAAGAATGATCGCGACGACCGCCGCGATCCCGCCAACTCCCACGGCGTAGCGCAGCGCCGGCACCTGGGCCACGGCGCTTTCGAGCATCCGCAGCGGACCTAACGCCAGCGGCGTCGACATGTCCTTCACCGCTCCAACAGCCGTCACTCGCATCGCCTTCTCACTACCGGGACGGAGTTGGTAACGGGCACCTGCTGAGGTACCGTGACCACGTCGAAAGCATGCGCCGGGCCACAGCCGTAGTACCCACAAATCGGGTGAGCACAGGGGACCCTTTGCGGCACATAGCGGGTCTGGTACGTCGTGCGCTGCTCCCATTCCGTGACATTGTGGCAACGGGGCCGTTCGTAGCGGTCACCTCCATCGCCGTCGTCGACGCAGCGCAGGAGATTCAACGCCCGCTGCGGGCCCGGCAAGTGGCTCCAATCGCCCGGCGACTGGCTGACTTCCCGGCCGACCGCGATCAGGTCGTCGCGATCGAACTCGCCCGACTCGACCAGGGTGCGCGCCGCCCAACAATCGGCCTCCTGCTCGGTGCGCAGCGGAATGGTAACGCCGCTCAATACCTGGCCAAGGGCGTGGTGCCCACACTCATGAAAGTAGAAGAAGCGCCGGGTTTGCGGACCTGACATGAGCACGACCTGCGGGTTGTAGATGATGACCGGCTGCCCGCGCACGATACTGGCCATCGCGATGTCTGGCAGGTTCATGTCTGCATATTCCAACACCGGCGTGCCCAGGGCGTCACGACAGCCTCCCCACCACTGACCACCCGCCGGAAGGGCAATGCACGTCAGCACCATCCCGGTAACCAATCCCAGGGCTGTTTTCATCGTGACCTCCTCTCGGCCAGTGCCTCTGCGGCTCATGGTCGGGTTGCCGAGCTTCGCGTTCCAGGAGGGGCTCGGAGCCTCCTCGAGAAGTTAGACGGACGCATTCCGACTTTTCCCTGAAACCTTCTCTCGCCTCGCCCGTTCCTCTCCCGTGAAACACCCCGGAATGCCACCTTTGCGGCAGGTTGTCTGCCTCGCCTTCGGCATCGCTTTCGTTCTCGCCCTCTCCCCCGTCGGCACGCACGCCCAGGAGCCCGCGGCAACTCCAACCCCGACTCCCGAGCCCGCGGCGGCACCGCCCATTCCGCCTCCGCTTCCGGTGCCGCGGCTCACCGGCGAGATCACGCTCGACGGCGCGCTCGACGAGCCGGCGTGGCAGCAGGCGGCCGTCATCGACGAGTTCTTCGAGACCTTCCCGGCCGACAACACCGAGCCCCCGGTGAAGACGGTCGCCTACCTCGCCTACGACGACCACTCCTTCTACATCGGCATCCACGCCTTCGATCCCAACCCCGCCGCCATCCGCGCTCCCTACGTCGAACGCGACGCGGTGCTCGGCACCGACGACAACGTCGCCGTCTTCCTCGACACCCGCAACGACCGCCGCTCGGCGCTCGAGCTGCGCGTCAATCCGCGCGGCAACCAGGGCGACGCGGTCTACGACGACGGCACCGGCAACGAGGACTTCTCGCCCGACACCTTCTACGACACCGCGGCCAAGCTCACCTCCGACGGCTGGACGGCCGAGTACCGCATTCCGTTCTCGTCGCTGCGCTACCCCAAGCAGGACGAGGTCAAGTGGGGCATCCTGGTCTGGCGCAACTACCCGCGCGACCAGCGCTACGGCATCCACAGCAGCCCGATCCCGCGCGGCAGCAACTGCTGGATCTGCCGCTCGCGCGAGCTCACCGGCTTCACCAACCTGCCCTCGGGCGGGAACTACGTGGCGGCGCCCTACGCCACCGGCCGCCGCGTCGACGAGGCCTCCGGCGCGCTCGGCACGTCGCTCGACGAGACGACCAACGACTACGACGTCGGCGGCGACTTCAAGTGGACGCCGTCGGCGAGCAACGCGCTCGACGCCACCATCAACCCCGACTTCTCGCAGATCGAGTCCGACGTCGGGCAGATCCCCACCAACAGCCAGTTCGCCCTCTTCTTCCCCGAGAAGCGGCCGTTCTTCCTCGAGGGCGTCGACCTCTTCGACTCGCCCATCCAGGCCGTCTACACGCGCAACGTCAACGACCCGCGCTGGGGCGTGCGCGACACCGGCAAGCTCGGGCGTACCTCCTTCACCGCGCTGGTGACGCAGGACGAGGGCGGCGGCGGCGTCATCCTCCCCGGCCCGACGGGATCGGGCCTCGCGTTCCAGGACTTCCGCTCGCGCAACTTCATCGGCCGCGCGCGCACCGACTTCGGCGCCTCCTTCGTCGGCTTCCTGGCGACGGCGCGGCAGAACGAGAGCGCCGACGGCGGCGGCTACAACCGCGTCTTCGGCCCCGACTTCAACTGGCGCTGGACGGAAGTCGACCAGCTCACCGGCCAGCTGCTCTACAGCCAGACCGAGACGCCCGAGCGGCCCGACCTCGCCTCGACCTGGGACGGCCGGGAGCTCGAGTCGTACGCCGGCATGCTCGAGTGGCTGCACACCGGCCGCGACTGGACCTGGCGCGCCACCTACCGCGACTACGGCGACGAGTTCCGCGCCGACCTCGGCTTCCTGCCGCAGGTGGGTATCAAGCTCGCGCGCTTCGCGCTCTTCCGCAACTTCTACCCCAAGGGGAAGATCCGCCGCGCGCAGCCCTACGTCATCCTGCGCGCCATCGAGAATCAGGACGGCGACGAGGTCGAGCGGCTGACCATCCCGGCCTTCCAGGTGCAGGGCACGCGCAACTTGTTCGCCTACCTGGAATTCAGCGTCAACGAGCGGCGGCGCGTGGGCAACCGCGTGCTCGAGTACACGCACGTGATGTCGTCGGGGCAGATCGATCCCGGCCGCCGCTTCTCGCGCATCGGCTACTTCGTCAACCTCGGCGAGCTGCCCGACTTCCGCGGCGCGCGCCAGGGCAAGGGCGGCGAGATCCAGCTCTTCGGCACCATCAAGCCCACCGACCACCTGGCGTTCGACTTCAACTACGACCGCCAGTGGCTCGACCTCGACGAGCCGGGCCAGCAGGGGCGGCTGTTCACGGCGCAGATCGAGCGCCTGAAGGCGACCTACAACTTCAACGCCCGCTCGTTCGTGCGGCTGATCGGCGAGTACTTCGACCAGGACAGCGACCCGGCGCTCTACGCGCCGATCCCGACGCGGCGGCACGTCGGCGACTTCACCGGATCGGCGCTCTTCGCCTACCGGCTCAACTGGCAGACGGTGTTCTTCCTCGGCTACGGCGACGACCGCACGCAGGACACCTTCGGCGACCTGCAGCCGCTCGACCGCGCCGTGTTCGTGAAGATCTCGTACGCGTTCCAGGGGTAGGTCCGCTACCATAGCTGCCCTGCCGAAGGAGGACCGTCCATGCCACGCACGAGGATCTTCGCTGCCGCGCTCGCCCTGCTCGCCGTTGCCGCCCTCGCCGGAACCGCCGGGATCGCCGGCGCCGCCGAGGAGGGCAGCTTGCGCTTCGAGAAGACGGTGTCGTTTCAGCGCGACCGCCTGATCCAACTCGGCGCGCGGGTGGGCCCGGTGCGGGTGGCGCAAGTGCAGTTCTCGACCGAGGGCGGCGGCGGCGACGGCGGCGGCATCGGCGACCGAATCAGGTCGCGCATGCCCGGCGGCGGCGGCGACACGTCCACCACGATCAAGGCGAGCTTCGACAGCGAGAACCCGCGCGACCAGGAGTGGGTGGTCACTTACACGCTCGAGTTCCTCGACGCCAACGGCAAGCTCATCGACCGCGCCACGCGCAAGGAGAGCTTCGAGGGCGAGGCGGACGTGGTGAAGGTCGAGAGGCCGATCCTCACCTACGTGGTGCCGATGATCTCCAAGGTGCGGATCCGGCTCGAAGCGGCGCTGGATTAGGACGCAGACGGCGATTGCTCACGACGCCGCGCGGACGGCGCGCAGCGGGCGCTCGGCGTCGTCCAGCACGAGCGCCACGGCCTTGTCGGCGGCCACCTCGAAGCGCACGCGGACCGACGGCGCGCCGACTGGGTGGAAGGCATGCTCGCCTACCGGCACGAGGCCGCGCAGCGTGCCTGCGTGGCGCGCGAGCGTCAGGCCGCGGCGGCTGCTGCCGACCTCGAAGGAGTCGGCTTCAGCCGCGCCTAGCCGGTAGCGACCGACGTAGAGGCGAGCTGCCTCCTCGCCGAGCGCCGGCCGTGCGGGGCCGCCGTCGGCGCCGCCCAACGCTTCTAGGTAGGCGACTACGGGCGCGGCCGGCGCGCCGCCGACCTGTGCGTGGGCGAGGAGCGGGATGCCGTGCGGGCCGGGCGTGGCCTGGACGCCCGGCGAGGCGGCAACGAAGGCTTTGACGACGTCGAGCTGGCCCAGCATTGCAGCCGAGAAGATGGTGGGACGCGCGCCGTGGCGCAGCAGCAGCAGCGCGATCTCGCGCTGGCCGGTGTGGCTGGCCGCGTCGAGCGCCGACTCCCAGTCGCCGTAGCCCCAGTCCCACTGCGCCTTCGCCAGCTCGGGCCGGCGCTCGAGCAGCGCGGTGACCTCGGCGAGTTTGCCGTGCGCGACGCCCACCATCTCTTCGACGAGGGCAGGATCCTGGCGCGGGAACCAATCCGGAAGCGCTGACGACGACGAGGCCGCGCCACCGTCGTCGCGACTCGGTGGGTTCCGCGGCCCGCTCGCCGGTGGCGACGGGTTCGTGCCGCTCGCCGCCGCGGATGGTTGCTGCGCACTCGCACGCGCCGCCACGAGCGCCCCCGCCGCAAGGCCGACCTGTCCGAGGAACCGCCGCCGACTGCCGAGTGGTCCGTGCGTATCGGGCATCGATGCACCTCCGTAAGTCATCGCCGGCACGATACGGGCGTCACCGTCGAGCCCGCCAGCGAGCGAGGCCGAGGAAAGGATGAGGAAACCCTGAGGCCGGTCGCCGCGGCCGTCGCCGGCGCGACGACGCGACGACACGGACCGCTCGTCGCGGTAGCCTCGACCGCCGATGGCGGACTCGCGTATGTACCGCTTCGACGGCTTCACGTTCGACCCGGCGACTGGCGAGCTCGCCGGCGAGAGAGAGACCGTGCGGCTGCCGCCCAAGGCGGCGCGCCTCCTGACGCTGCTCCTCGAGCGGCCCGGCGAGCTGGTGTCGCGCAAGACGGTCCGCGAGGAGCTGTGGCCCGCGCAGCACGTCGAGCTCGATCAGGTGCTCGCCTACACCGTGCGCCAGGTGCGCGCCGCGCTCGGCGACGAAGGCGGCGAGTCGCGCTTCGTCGAGACGCTCCCGCGCCGCGGCTATCGCTTCGTCGGCCGCATGGATCCGCCGCCGGTGGCAGCCGCTGCGTGGCCGACGATCGCGCCGCCCACGCAGCGCCGGCGCGCCGTCCAGCTCGGGGCCGTCACCGCGCTGGCGGCGATCCTCCTCGCCGTGGCCGCCCTGGTCTGGCGGCAGGCCGAGTCGACACCGCCGCGCGCGGCGTCACTAGTCCGCGTGGCCGTCCTGCCGCTCGGCGAGCCCGGCCTCGAAGCGGCCAACGATCCGCTGACGGAAGCGCTCGTGGTCGCCCTCACCGCCCGCTCCGAGCTCGCCATCGTCGGCCCCGCGACGACGTCCTCGCTTCGCGGCACCACCCGCCCGCACGGCGAGCTGGGCCGCGAGCTCGGCGTCGACTTCGTCGCCTCGGGCGGCTACCGGCCGGCCGAGCGGGTGCTCTTCCTCCAGCTCGTCCGCACGAGCGACGGCGCCCACCTCTTCGCCCACCGCTACCGCGGCGACGTCGACGCCGTACGCGCGCAGCTCGACGAGGCCGCCGCCGGCCTCGCCGCCGCCGCTACGGGCTCGCTCAGTCCCGGCGCCCGCCCAAGAGACCCGAGCGCAGCAGGAAGTAGAGCAGCGTCATCAGGCTCGAGATCGCCGCCGCCACGTAGGTGAGGGCCGCGGCGTTGAGCACCTTGGTCATCCCCTGCCGCTCCTGGTCGAGCACCAAGCCGTGCTCGAAGGCGAGCCGCTTGGCGCGCGCCGAGGCGTCGAACTCGACCGGCAGCGTGACCAGCTGGAAGAGCACGACCGCCGAAAAGAGCAGCGCGCCGACGATGAACAGGCCCTGCGACTGCAGGATGAGCCCGAACAGCATCCCCAGGTAGCCGAAGTTGGAGCCGATGTTGGCCGTCGGCACCAGCGCCGAGCGCAGCCAGAGCGGCGCGTAGCGGTGCGCGTGCTGCAGCGCGTGCCCGGCCTCGTGGCAGGCGACGCCCACCGCCGCCACCGACTGCGAGCCGAAAACCGCCTGCGACAGCGCCAGCTTCTTGGTCACCGGGTTGTAGTGGTCGGAGAGGAAGCCGTGGGCCGGCACGATCTCGACGTCGTGAATGCCCGCCGTGTCGAGGAGGACCTGCGCCGCCTGGGCGCCGGTCAGCCCGCGCGCCGTGCGCACGCGGGAGTACTTGTTGAAGGTCGACTTCGTGCGCCAGCTCGCCCACAGCGAGAGGGCGAGCGGAGGCAGCATGAAGAGGAAGTACAAGGGGTCGAAGTGCATCAAGGTGACACCTCCACTGCTGGAAACGGAACTACGCGGCGGCGTTATTTCCCATTCCGCCGCAGCGCGCGGCGTTCGTAGCATGCAGAGCCGCTGCCGCCGGCGCCCGCAGAGGCGGGCGCGATCCTCTCACGCGATAGGCTGAGCCGATGACGAGCCTCGACGAGCCGCAGCGCCGCGAACGCGTCGCGCTGGTCACCGGAGGGAGCCGCGGCATCGGCCGCGCCGTCGTCGAGGCGTTGCTCGACGACGGCTTCTCGGTCGCCTTCTGCAGCCGCAACCCCGGGGCGATGGCCGACGCCGAACGCGAGCTCCTCGAGCAGCGGCCCGGCAAGGTCGTCGGCGCCACGGTCGACGTGCGCGTGCAACCGCAGGTCGCCGCCTGGATCGGCGGCTGCGCCGAGCGCTTCGGCCGCATCGACTGCCTGGTCAACAACGCCGGCCTCGGCGCCTTCGCGGCGGTCGACGAGATCGCGCCCGAGACCTTCCGCGAGGTGGTCGAGACGAACCTCTTCGGCGTGTACTACGCGATCCACGCAGCGGCGCCGATCCTCCGCCGGCAGGGCGGCGGCTTCATCTTCAACGTCGGCTCGCTGGCGGCGAAGAACCCCTTCGCCGGCGGCGCCGCCTACAACGCCAGCAAGTTCGGCCTGCTCGGGCTGTCGGAAGCGTCGATGCTCGACCTGCGGCACGCCGGCATCCGCGTCATCTCCATCCTGCCGGGCAGCGTCGACACCGACTTCCACGCCGGCCGCCGGCCGGAGCGCGAGTGGATGCTGGCGCCCGAAGACGTGGCGCGCCCGATCGTCGACTGCATGCGCTACCCGGACCGCGCGCTGCCCAGCCTCCTCGAGCTGCGACCAAGCCGGCCGCCGAAGAAGTAACGAGCGCAAATGGCGAGCCGCGCGTAGGTGCGCTCTGCGCACCGTCCGGATGGTGCGCAGAGCGCACCCTACCTTCGCCGCGCCAGGCCCGTGATGCGCTACGAAGCGAGCGGCTTCATGTCGCGGCCGTAGAGCACGACCGGGCCTTGCGGCCGCTCCGTCGCGACGCCGGTGGGCTCGATCGTGATCAGCGCCGCGGTGGTGCCGGCGGGCATCGTCGGCGAGCTCATCACCGCTTCGTCGCCCTGGAGCTCGAAGGTGCCGGCGTGCACCGGGTCGTTGCCGACGAGGAACCAGAGCTGGTAGGCGCGACCCTCGCCCGGCGCCGGCAGGTTGCGGGCCCGCAGGTACCAGTGCTGATGATCGTCGGCGACGTAGAGCATGCCGCCCGCGCGCCGCGCCGACGAGCCCGGCGAGGGCTTCAACGAGCACACCAGCGTGCCCGGCGAGGTGAGCATGGCGAGCTGCGCCTCGAGCTCGCTCGCCTTCTCTTCGAGCGCCGCGGTCTGCGGTTGCCCTTCGACGCCCTGGAGGCGCGCCGCGAGCTGCTGCCGCTCCTGCTCGCACGGCGGCGAGCTGCTGCTCGGCGCGGCCGAGCTCCTGCGTCGTGCGCCAGTCGTGGAAGCCGATGCCGAGCGCCGCCAGCGCGAAGACGGCGGCGAGCGGCAGCGCCCAGCGATAGCTGCGCACCGGCCGCAACGGCACTGCCGGCGCAGGTGCACGTCGCGCCCCTGGCACAGCGGACGCCGCACCAGCGCCCGCGCCGGCGAGGCCGGGCCCGCGCGCCGCCGTCGCCCGCGCTCCACCGACCGCTGCCGCAGGGCTTGGCGGCGGCGGGAGGATCGAGCACGCCGAGCGGGCTCGCCGCCGGCGTCGGTGCCGGCGCGGCCAGTCGCTCGCCGACCGGCCGCACCACGCGCACCGTCTCGTCGCCGACCAGCCGCCCGAGCAGGCGCTCGCGCAAGTGCGGCGAGGCGGGCTCGGCGGGCAGCGCCCACGCCAACAGCGAGAGCGCCTCGAGCTGCTGCCGGCGCAGCGCCGCGGTGGCGTCGTCGCCGCTCCTGCAGACGCGTCTCGAGCTCGGCGAGCGAGCCCTCGAGCACCGCCAGCGCGGCGTCGAGGCCCATTTCCTCGGGGCCCGCCTGCTGCGGCTCGTTCGGTCCGTTCGGCTCGCTCACTCGCGTTCGCTCACTTCGTTTCGCTCTCGGCTTCTCTCGCTGCGATCACAAAAGGTCCCGCATCTCCTCCCGCAACGACTCGCGCAGCTTGCGCATCGCCAGCAGCGTGCGCGTCTTCACCGTGCCGAGCGGGATGCCGGTCGCTTCGGAGATCTCGCGCTGCGACATGCCGAGGTAGAAGGTGCGCTGCAGCACCTGTCGCTGCTCCTCGGGCAACGCCTCCAACGCCTTCGCCAACCGCGCCCGACGCTCCTCGTACCATACGGCGCGCGGCCCCTCCGGGGATGCATGCTCGACCGCGTCGGCGGTCGCCGCGGTGACGGCGCGCTCGCGCACGCCGCGGCTGCGCAGCAGGTCGATGGCGCGGCTGCGCGCCAGCAGGACGAGCCACGTCGGCACCGACGATCGCTTGGGGTCGTAGCGGCCGGCCTGCGCCCACACCTGCAGGAAGGTCTCCTGCACCACCTCCTCGGCGTCGGCGCCGTTGCCGAGGATGCGGCGGGTGAGCGCGAGGAGCAGCGGCGCGAAGCGGTCGTAGAGGGCGGCCAGCGCTTCCTGGCGGCGGTCGGCGATGCGCCGCAGCAGCTCGGCGTCGGCTAGCTCGCGCAGCGCCGCATCGGGCACCGCCGCCCCTTCGGCCCCGGGCGACATCACGCGGCGGACAGTAACACGCGCTCCACGGCGCCTCGGTGAAGCCGGACCGACAACAGCGACGTGCTAGATTGATTTCGTTCCGCACATCGCTGCCAAGGAGATCCCGATGAAACGTGCGCTCCGTTCGTCCTTGCCCGCCCTCGTCCTCGCCGCCGCCCTGCCGGCTGCCGCGTTCGCAGCCGCCAAGCAGTCCGACGTCAAGATCACCAACAAGACCGACTGGGAGATCCACCACTTCTACCTCTCGTCGACGGACGAAGAGAACTGGGGCCCCGATCAGCTCGGCGAGGACGTGATCGACACCGGCGAGTCGTTCGTCCTCGCCGACATCCCCTGCGACGAGTACGACGTCAAGCTCGTCGACGAGGAGGGCGACGAGTGCGTCGTCGGCGCCGTCGACATCTGCGGCAAGGGCGAGGAGTGGCAGCTCACCAGCAAGGACCTGCTGGAGTGCCAGGCGGCGACGGAGGCCGCCGGGGAGTAGCTAGCCCTCGTCGGGCAGCGGCAGCGGCCGGTTGCTCTGGTCGACGTGCACGTAGACGACCTCGGCCTCGGTGACCTTGACGAGCGTGCCGCGCGTGCGCGCGCGCTCGGCCTCGACGATCACCTTCACCGACACCGACGTGCGGCCGCGGCGCAGCGTCTCGGTGTAGAAGCTCACCAGGTCGCCGACGAACACCGGCTGGTGGAACTCCACCTCGCGCATGGCGACGGTGACGAAGCGGCCGGCGGCCGAGTGCCGGTGCGCTTCGACGGCGCCCGCCTGGTCGATGTAGGAGAGGATGATGCCGCCGAAGATGGTGCCCAGGGCATTGGTGTCCTTGGGCATGAGGATGACGCGGATCGCCGGTTGCGGCGCGACGGTCGTCGGGGCTCGGTGGCCGCGGTCGTCGACGGCTCGGTGGCCTCGGACGCTGGCGGCTTGGTGGCCTCGGCCGTCGACTCGGTGGCCTCGACCGCCGGCGGGCTCGCGTCTGTGGGTTCTGAAGGCGCGGTCACGGGCTCTTTCTCTCGCTCTTTCGGCTCGTCGAGGTCAGTGAATCGGGACACGGCCGGCGAACCCTTCGTCGTAGCCGTGCACGTGCGAGAGGGTCTCCTCCGGGTAGCGCCAGCAGTAATAGCCGTCGCCGTTGTCCCAATCGACGAGCCACAGCCCCTTGATCTCGCAGCCGAGCGCGATGACCCGCTCGCTCCACTGCTGCACGATCTGCTGCACAGCGGCCTCGAGCTCTTCTTGGCGCGACTCCGCCTCCTCGCGGCTCTTCACGCCCTGGTAGACGGCGTCGACTTGGCGCACGGCGCCGACGGTCAGCTGGCGCACGCGCGGAAAGATCGCAAGCGCCTCGGCGTAGGTGAAGACGCGACGGCTCACGACCGGCTCAAGACTCAGGCCTGAACGCCTCGTAACAACGTCGGCACCGCGGCTCGTACGACTCGCCGTCGCCCACCTGCACCTGCTCGGCGCCGCCGGCAAACCGCTGGCTGTAATGCGCCGGCGCGCCGCACTGCACGCAGACCGCGTGCATCTTGTCCACCTCTTCGGCCACCGCCAGGATCTCGGGCATCGGGCCGAACGGCCGCCGCAGATAGTCCTGGTCGAGCCCGGCGACGACCACCCGCACGCCCCGGTCGGCGAGCCGCGTCGCCAGGTCGACGAGCCCGCGATCGAAGAACTGCGCCTCGTCCACGCCCACGACTTGGACGTCGTTGGCGAGCTTCTCCTCGATCTCGGCGGCACTCTTCACCGCGCAGGCCGCGAGCTCGCGCTGGTCGCGCGTCACCACCTTGTCAGGCCCGTGCCGCGAGTCGATGAACGGCTTGAACACCTGCACCCGCTGCTTGGCGATGAGGGCACGGCGAAGGCGCCGCACCAGCTCCTCGCTCTTACCCGAGAACATGCCGCCGGTGATGACCTCGATCTGGCCCGTGGCCCCGTCGTGGCTCCGCATTGGCGGGCGATTGTATACGGCGCCCTCCGGACGGCAGCCGAGTGGTGTCCGCCGCAATCAGACGTCAGCGGCAGGTCGCCACAATCACGTTTCGGACGGACGAAATCGCACGTGCTCGTTGAGCCACTCGACCAGCTCGCCGCGACCGATCGTGCCGGCTGCCAGGCCAAGCATGAGCTGTTCCTGTTCGTCGACATCGGCCTTGATGACGACCCCATTGAGCTCGAGAATCTCGCCGAGCGCGAGATACCGCATCAGCCCAGCCGACGGTAGAGCTCGGCGTTGGTCGCCAGCACGCGGGTAGCCACTTCACGGAAATCGCTGGCAGGCTTGGTCACCAAGTCAATGACCGCCGCCCGCGCTAGATCCTCGGTGCGCACACCCAACGCCTTGGCTTGCTCGTTAAGCTGAGCCATCTGCTCGTCGGTCAGATCGATTGCGACTCGCATAGAGGCATTATCCCATTCCGCACAATGCCTTCGAATGCCTTGTCCTCGTGCCGCTCCTTGAGCGATCATGGCGATTGCTTCAAAAAACTAGATCAAAACTGTCTAGGCACTCCCGCTCCGTCAGCTCGTGAAGGCCCTTGCTCAGAATTGCATACAGCCGGGCGTTGCGGACCAGGCGGCTCGGCAGATGATTCCGCAGCAACTCAATCTTTTCTGAGACTCGAGAGCGTTAGTACTGATCGTCGCTCCAGCCCGGATCAGCGGACGCTTGCAGGTGCGCCTCTTCAATAAGCGCCTCGAGAATCCTCCGCAGGTATACGAAGGAACCGATGCCAACACCGTGCGCCCGCAGGCCGATTGCGCGGCCCAGTTCACGGCGCAGAGGTTGATCGAGTTCCGCATTTATTGCGGGATCAAGCGTCGCCTGATCAGCGTTTTGCTTCGCGACGCAGCGCGGATTCGGCGCCCGAAGCGTGGCGGCAGGGCACCCAGCGCCGTAGCCGCCTTCGAGCCGGGCTGGTCTTCAGGCGCGGCTCGCTTCGGCGTAGAGCGCTTGCAGCCGCTCGAGGCCGAGCCCTTCGAGGCGCTCCTCCACCGCGTCAGCACGCGCCGAGGTCAACGCGGCGCTGTCGTGGGAGTGGGCGATGCCGAGGGTCACCAGGCCTGCCCCGCGAGCGGCGGCGATGCCGGGCAGCGTGTCCTCCACGGCCAGCGCCTCGTGGGGGTGGATGAGGCGGGCGGGCAGCGGCGGCACGGCGTTGAGGAGCTCGAGGGCGAGGCGGTAGCCCTGGGGGCTCGGCTTGCCCTCGTCGACGTCCTCGGCGGAGACGACGACCTTGAAGTGCTCGCGCACGCCTGCCTGGCGCAGCGCGCCTTCGATCTCCTCGCGCAGGGCGCCGCTCACGACGGCCTGCACCAGGCCGGCCGCCGCCGCTTCGCGGATCAGCTCGAGGGCGCCGGGGAAGAAGCGGTAGCCATCCCGACGCACCGCTTCCTGGTAGTAGCTCCCCTTCCTCGCCACCAGCCGCGCCAGTTGGTGCGCCGGCGCCGGCCGGCCCGCCTCGCCTAGCGCTTCGGCGAACGATTCGCGGTCGCCGCGGCCGAGGAAGCGGGGCCAGGCTGCCTCGCGGGCGAGGTGGACGCCTTCCTCGGCGAGGACGCGCAGCAGGAGGTCGAGGTGGAGGGGCTCGTCGTCGACGAGGACGCCGTTGAAGTCGAGCAGGAGGGCGCGGAGCACGGCCGCGATGATAGACCCGTGCTAACTTAGAGGGCACGCAGGACTTCCCCGCTCGCGGCGTCGGAATGCGAACGCCCCGCGAACGGTTCTGAATGTAGAGGCAGCCTCAGGAGAACGACGCCATGGCCCAGGTCGAAGATAGCCAGCACGCACAGCAGCCCGCAGCGCCTCCCGCCGAGGCGGACGAGCATCCGGTGACGCTCACGCCGAAGGCGGTGCAGATGATCCGCCTCACCCGCCAGGAGGAGGGGCTCGACGAGTCGCACGGCCTCCGCGTGGCGGTCGTGGGCGGCGGCTGCAGTGGCTTCCAGTACGCGCTCGACTTCACCAACGAGGCGCGGTCGAACGACTTCGTCTACCAGGCCGAGGACGTGACGGTGTACGTCGACGCGGTGTCGGCGCGCTACCTCGAGGGGACGCGCATCGACTACGTGATGGGCACCGCCGGAGCCGGGTTCAAGTTCCACAACCCCAAGGCGGTGGGGTCGTGCGGCTGCGGCTCTTCGTTCGCCGTCTGAGCGAGCTGCGCTAACGAGCGCGACGTGAAGGCCAGGCGCGCGCGCCTGGCCTTCGTCGTCCTAGGCCTGCCTTCAATGCCCCCGGCGCGGCTTGTTGCGTAGGTAGTAGCGCCAGAGCGTCGCCGCGGCCACGGCTCCCAGCGCCGGGCCGGCGAAGTAGACCCAGAGGTCGTCGTAGAGGTCGGCGGCGATCGCCGGGCCGAGGGTGCGCGCCGGGTTGAGGCTGGCTCCCGTGAGCGGGCCGCCCATGAGGATGCAGAAGACGAGGGTGAAGCCGACGGCGATGCCGTCGAGCTCGGTGGTCTTGTTGGGGGCGCCGGCGTTGAGGATGGTGTTGACGAGGAAGAAGGTGAGCACCGCCTCGACGAAGAGGCCGATGGTCGGCGTCACTTGCACCACCGTGGTGCCCACCTGCGCCGCATCGGCGAGCATGGTCGCGCCGAGGCCGCTCTCGGTCCCGCCGAGCACCCAGCGCAGCGCCAGCGCGCCGAGGATGCCGCCGGCGAACTGGAAGACGATGTAAGACAGCGCGCGACCGGTGTCGATGAGCCCCGCCGTCCACACGCCGATCGTCACCGCCGGGTTGATGTGCGTGCCCGAGATGTGGCCGTAGGCGTAGGCGAAGCCGACGACGACGAGGCCGTGCGCCAGCGCCACGCCGACGAGACCGCCGGCGCCGATGGCGCCCGCGCCGGCGCCGATGAAGACGAGCGCGAAGGTGCCGATGAGCTCGGCGACCAGCGCCTTCCACAGGTTCTGTTCCACGGGTCCCTCCAATCGGGCGCCTGCCGTTTCGAGGCGCGGCCGCCGGCGCCCACAGCGACCACGCAACAGATTCCGACCCGATGGCTAAACGAACGGTAGCGCGAGCACGAATCGCATCCGAGATCCTCTAGACGAAAGACGGCGGCGCACAGATCGCATCCGAGATCCCTAGACAAAAGGCAGCGCGGCCACCTCCGCCTCGCCGCCGCCCTCCACCTCGACGCGGGCGCCGGGATCGCCACCGCGCCGGTGCACGATGCCCAACGCCACCGGCGCGCCCAGCGCCGGCGAGCGCACGGCGCTCGACAGTGTCCCCACCGGCCGCCCTTCGTAGCGCAGCTCGGTGCCGTCGGCGAGCGCCTCGACGTCCGCCTCGCGCCCGAGCCGCAGGCCGCGCAACAGGCGGTTGACCTGGCCGCGGTAGTGGATACGGGCGATCACCTCCTGCCCGAGGTAGCAGCCCTTGGTGTAGCTCACCGCCTGCTCGCCGAGCCCGGTCTCCTGCGGGAAATGCTCGGGGCCGAAGTCGCGGCCGAAGCGCGGCACGCCGAGCTCGACGCGGCGCGCCTCGAGCGCCGCCATCCCCACCGGTTGCAGGCCGACGCAGCGCCCCGCCTCGAGGATGCGTTGGAAAAACGCCGGCGCCTCGGCGGCTGCCACCCACAGCGTCAGCGCCGCCATCCCCCACACCGGCCGGCGGTCGGCGAGCACCGGGATCTCGAACAGCGTCGCCGGCGTTGCCGCCCACGCGCCAGGCGCCAGCGCCGCGGCGCCCAGCTCGAGCTCGGCCTCGGAGCCGAAGAGCGTCAGCGCTTGCAGGTCGGGGCGCGGCTCGATCTCGACGTCGTCGGCGATGCGGTACTTGCCGAGGTGCGCCGCGATCGCCTCGCCGCTGCCCGCCGGCAGCTCGACGAGCAGGCTCTGTTCGCGCGCGATCACCACCATCTCGGCGAGGATCCGCCCCTGCACCGAGGTGACGAAGCCGTAGGCGCTCGCCCCCGCCTGCAGTCCCTGCACGTCGCAGGTGACGAGGCCGTGCAGGAAGCGGCGGCGGTCGGCGCCGCGCAGCTCGAGCACGTCGATCCACGAGCGCTCGGCGAAGGCGCGCCCCTCCACCGCCGCGCGATGCTCCGCGCCGACGTCGGCGTAGCGGGCTGGCACGTCGCGCCCCGCCTCGCTCCCCCACACCACGCCGAGCTCGGCGTGGACGCGCGCCAGTGGATGCTCCACCACCCCGCGCGCCGCGGCCGTCGTCTCCCCCATGACGACGGAGTCTAGAACGGGCCGCGCCGCGCGGGGCGGCGGGCCCGTTCCGTCGCTCGACCTCGGCGCTCAGAGCGCCGAGGTGACCTTGAGCGCCTCGTTGGGCGGCACGAGGACGCCGCCGCGGTAGAACTCGACGCGTCCCTGGAGCACCAGGCGGATGCGTTCGGCGAGCGGCAGCCGCTCGTATTGCGGCCGGCTGAGCGAGCGCCTCGTGCCGTCCACGTCGACCACTGTTGCGGCGTCGTAGCCGCCGGCTCGGTTCGGCAATGTCATGGTGAGCACCGTCATCGGGTGTCTCGCTGCACTGCCGGCATCAGGCGGTCGCCGGCATCGGCACCGGCGCCGCGGTCAACGCTTCGCGCTCGGCGAAGGCCTCGACCTGTGCCACGTTCTCGGCGATCCGCCGCAGCTCGTGCAGGCTGAGCCAGATGCCGTAGGTGAGCACGGCCACCTCGAAGAGCACCCAGCCGGCGTGCTCGAGGAAGCGCCAGATCGAGGCGTCGGCGACGCCGTAGACCGACTCGGGGATGAAGAGGCCGCGCACGAAGTGGTCGGCGGCGACGGTGACGGTGGCGGTGCCGAGGATCTTCCAGTCGCGGTAGAAGGCGAGGAACGCCAGCGAGCCGAAGACGTGGAAGTGGGTCTCGATGCGGCCGCCGGTCAGGTGGATGAGCAGCGCGCTCCACATCACCTGCGAGAAGGCGATGACGTGCCGCGTGCCCACCCAGCCCGGCCGCAGCAGGATGAGCGCGATCGGCAGCGCGCTCAGCAGGCCGCCGAGGACGACGGCGGCCCAGACGTGGTTGGAGACGACCCGGGTCTTACCTTCCCAGGCCCACGGCGAGACGGCGACGGCGATGAAGATGCCGAACAGCCACTGCGCCACCATCAGCCAGAGGAACATCCTCTCGGCGCGCAGCACCCAGCGCTGCACGAAGTCCTTGTACGTCGACTCGGTCTTTTCGACGATCCGCTCGGCCACTGCCGCGAGCGCTCCATCCAGGTTGCTGCCCATGTCCCCCTCCGTGATCGATCGCAGTGCAACTCATGAGACGGGCCTCACCCTTGGTTGGCGTTCTTGGCGACTTTGCCGTCCTTGACCAGGCCGCAGCCGTAGACCGCGCTGTCGCGGATGCGCGGGTCGTGGCCGTAGAGCGCCCGGACGATGGCGCCCTGTCCTTTGCTGTCTCCTTCGTGTGCCCGCGCCGAGGTGATGCCGCCGCTGAACAGCAGCGAGTCGTCACCGCCGTAGACGAGGACGTGGCCGCTGGTGGTGGCGCCCAGGCGCTTGGCGAAGCGGCCGCCGGGGTCGAGCACGACGTGGAGGGCGGGGATCGAGGCGGCGTTGCGCATCACGGGGCCGTCGATCCACTCCGGCCCGGCACCCTCGGGCAGCACCAGCGAGAGGTAGAGCTCGGGCTGCACGCGCAGGCCCTGGAAGCGGGCCTGGAGCCGCCGCAGCTCGTTCAAGCTGGCGCGGGTGCAGGGGCAGCGCGGGTGCGCCACCATCAGCAGCAGCGGCCGCCCACGGTGGTCGGGGATGGTGCTGTTCGCGGGCCAGGTCTGCGGTGCGGCGCCGGCCTTCGCGCCTGGCGTCAGTTGATAGCGCCACATCCACACCTCGCCGCCGACGACGGCCGCGGCCCAGACGCCGATGAAGGCGAGGAGCCAGCCGTTCTTCAGGGCGGTGAGCCGCTGGCCGGCGGTGGACGACCGCGGGCCAAGGCTCCGCACGGCGCGCGAGAGACGGTACAGCACAGCTTGTCAGCGGGTTGCTGACAAGCATTCTGCTACGGCGAGGTGCCTCCCGTCCAGAGGGAGAAGTTTCCGGGCTCGAAACCGTCCTTGAAGATGAGCGCGATGCAGGCGTGCACGGAGACGTCGTCGACGTACCACCCCTCGGTAGCGAAGGACTCGTCGGTAGCCAACCGGAACCTGAAGCTCGCGACCTGGCCGGCGAAGGCGGTCACGTTGGCGACGATCTGTGTCCAGTCCCGCGGCTCCCCGCACCAGGCGTTCGAGCCGGCGATGGGATTGTCGAAACCGCCGTTCACCGGACCCTTGTAGGGACTGGCGACGAGCTGCGCTTCGATCCGCGTCCACGACGAGCCGCCGTTGGTGGAGATCTCGAGCACGGCTCCGTCGTAGCAGAGGGTCGCGGACTGATCCTCGATGTGCTGGTAGTCCCAGAGCTTGATGGCGGCCGAGACGACGCCGGCCGGCAGCGCGACCGCCGGGGACACCAGGTACTGGTCGGCGACCGACCCCGGCGCCGTGGCGCGGAAGGAGCTCACGCCGCTGTGCGCGCGAGCGTTCGAGATCGCCCAACTGTCCGCGCCAACGCCGGCGCTGTGCGTCCAGCCCGCCTGGCTGGGGCCGGTCTCGAAGTCGGTGCCGTAGAGGGGCACCAGCGTCGTGCCGATGGCGCAGTCGCCGGGCGCCGCCTCGGTGATGAAGCTCCGCACCGACGAGTCGGCGCCGGTGCCGCAGGCGTTGACCGCCCGCACTCGCCAGTAGTAGGTGGTGTTGGTGTTGAGCGAGCCGGTGAAGGTCCAGTTGGTGGAGGTGACACCGGTCGCCGAGCCGACGATGTTGGTGAAGGCGGCGTCGCTCGCCACCTCGACGGTGTAGGTGCCGCCCTCGGCGACCGCCTGCCAGGTGAACGCCGGCTGCAGCGGCTGACTGATGGCCCCGTCGGCGGGGGTGAGCAGGCTCACCGCCGAAGGCGCGGCGGCGAAGACATCCAGGCCGACAGTGCGCGACTTGGTGCCGGTCGTGCTCGTGCCGTCGACCTGGACGCTGTAGGCGCCGGCGGCCGCCGCGCCGGTGTTGCCGATCGTCAGCGTGCTGCTGCCCGGCGGCGTCACCGGGTTGGTGGTGAAGTTGACCGTCGTGCCGGCGGGGTTGCCGCTCGCCGACAGGGTCACCGGGTCGGTGAAGCTCAGGATGTTGCCGACGTTGATCGTGTACTGCGCATCGGTGGGTGCGCAGACCGAGACGCTCGCCGGCGTGGTGCCGAGGGTGAAGTCGGGAGTGAGCGCGCAGTTGGTGCAGACGAGGGCGAAGTCCTGGTCGGTCAGGTCGCCGTTGCCCGGGATGCCGTCGCCGTTGATGGCGGTGGCGGCGACGGTGACGTCGATGGTGCCGGTGCTGGGCAGCTGGATGTAGACGTTCTCGACGTTGTTGCGGGTGTCGGTGCTGCCGCCGGTGGCGGACCAGCCGGACACGAAGCGGTTGCCGAGGTAGGTGTTGGCGCCGTCGACGACGGTCAAGTCGAGGTTGTTGACCAGCGCCGGGTTGGCGCCCACCGCTCCGGCGGCGTCGGTCCACACCAGCGTCACCTTCACCGGCTGGCCGGGATTGACCACGCCGAGCGTCACCTGGAAGTCCTCGCCGGTCGTCCCGAAGGTGCGCGCCGCGTCCTGCTCCCAGTGCTGAGCAGGCGTCGGCGGCGTGATGACGTTGGTGACGTTGATGCGCCCCCACCCTTCGTTGAAGTTCGGGATGTCGGCCGCTCCCATGTCGACGGCGGTGTTGACGAGCAGGGCCTTCACCAGCGCCGGGCTCGGATTGGCTCCCGCGTGGCCGTCACGCCACCAGTCGACGATGAGCGCCGCCGCGCCCGAGACGTGAGGGGCGGCCATGCTGGTCCCCGAGCAGAAGGCGTATTGGTTGCTGGTGCCGCCGATCGCCGTCGAGCACGAGCCGCCGGTGTCGTTCCTGGTCGAGGCGATCGTCGATCCGGGCGCGGCGACCGTCGGCACCACGCGGCCGTCGACCGCCGGACCGCGGCTGCTGCCGCTCGCGATGGCGTCGATGCTCCCCGCCCGCGCATTGAGCGAGTTGGCGACGGCGATGAGGTTCTTGGCTTCGTGGGGGGGCGTGATGGTGCTCGGGCTCGGTCCCTCGTTGCCGGCCGAGAACACCTCGATGAACGGCTCGTGGACGGCGGTATCGAAGTTGCCGTCGCGCACCATGAGGTCGTGCGTCCGCTCCGAGGCCTGATAGCCGTGGTTGGCCCCCTCGCCGGTGTGCCACGAGTTGTTGCCGCCCACCGCACCGCCGAGCAGCGCACGCTTGCTGTGCTCCTGCCATCCTCCGGCGGGCGGCCACGCGGGACCCACCAGCGAGTTCATCGCGAAGATGCTGTACTCCGGCGCCATACCGAGGCCGTAGAAGAACCCACCGGCATCGGTGAAGCCCGCGGTCGCATCACCGCCGATGATCCCCGCGACGTGCGTGCCATGTCCGCCCGCGGAGCAGTCGTTGCCGGCCGGGGCGACGCAACCTGCCGGAACGCCCGGGAAGGTGTAGCCGCCGACGAGGTGACCGCTGAGGTCTTGGTGGTCCCAATCGACGCCGGTGTCGATCACCGCCCAGGTAACGCCGGTGCCGTCGACGCCGAGCGTTCCGAGGTGGGCGTTGTAGCCGGTGACCGGCGTGCCGCCGGGATGGTTGCCGGCGACGATCTGGTCGGACATCTCGTCGTCGAGCCCGGGCCGCGGGCTCTCGTAGCCGAGCCAGAGGACCTCCGGCAGCGCCGCCACGGCGTCGACCTTGCCGGCCTCGAGGACGACGATGGCGTCGTAGAAGGCGCCGTCGGGCTGCGAGGGGTGGAACTGCAGCACCTCGGCACCGAGGGCGCCCAGCTTGGCCACCGTTCCCTTGACGTCGTCGCTGTAGAACATCACGTCGACGTTGCGGATGGTGCCGCTCCTGCCGCGCAGGTCGCCGTTGACCTTGTACGCGGGATGGAAGGCGCCCGTCCAGCGCACGAAGCCGAGCTGGGCGACCGCCTCGCTCGCCGCCGGCGTCGCCCACACGAGATAGGTGTTGTGCGGGTAGTACTGCAGCGTGCGCGCGCCGCCGCCGTTCAACGCCGCGAGCCACTCGTCCTTGGGCGGCCCCTGCATCTGCACGAGCTGGAAGCCGGGCCGTGCGGCGTCGGCGCGCATCGCCGGCGCGATCGTCGGCTCGCCGTCGACGAGCGGATCGAAGGCGTAGCCGGGCACGCGCACCTGGCGCGCCTCGGTCACCAGCTCGTAGGCAATGCCGCTCGCCTCGAGCTTGGCGAGGTCGGCGCGCTCCATCTCCACCCAGCGATAGGAGCCGTAGTCGAGCGTCTGCCCGGGCTTCACCTTCGCCGCCGGCAACTGCGCCCACGCCTTCGCCGGCACGCGCACGACGACGGGGTCGACGAGCGCGGCGCGCGCGGGCAGGGCGCCGACGAGCAGCGACGCGAGCAGACAGACGGATGCAATCGTGGCGACGCACGGAACGTGACGACGGCTCATGATTCCCCCTCGGGCGCTGGTGGGAGCCTTCGGGCGCGGGGGCGCGCCGACGTCTCCCGTGTTTCGGAAAAGAGCGGCTCACCTTAGCTTGCCTTTTCCGGGACTGCCAGAGCTGGGCGGCGCAATCCCGCCCGTATACTCCGCCGCCGTGGCGTCGATCCCTTTCGAGCTCCAAGCTCCGCGTCCTCTCGTCGGGCTGATCGACCTGCCCGACGAGCCCGGGCCGGCGCCGGTCGTCGTGCTCTGCCACGGCTTCAAGGGGTTCGCCGAGTGGGGGTTCCTGCCGCCGCTCGCGGCGCTGCTCGCCGAGCGTGGGCTCGCCGCCGTGCGCTTCAACTTCGGCGACAGCGGCATGCGGCTGGGCGACGAGCTGGTCACCGACCTCGATGCCTTTCGCCGGCAGACGATCAGCAGCGAGGTCGACGACCTGCTGGCGGTGATCGCGGCGCTGCCCGAGCTCGCGCCGGGAAGGCTGGACGTCTCGCGGCTCGCGATCTTCGGTCACAGCCGCGGCGGCGGCGTGGCGGCCGTCGCTTCGGCGCGGTTGGCGAAGGCGTCACCGCAGGAGAGCGATCGCCTGCGCGCGCTCGTCACCTGGGCCGCCGTGTCGCACCTCGACCGCCTGCCCGCTGACGAGGTGCAGCGCTGGCGCGAGACCGGCACCTGGACGGCCGTCAACGCGCGCACCGGCCAGCAGCTGCCGGTCGGCCTCGAGCTGCTGCGCGACGTCGAGGCGCACGGCGAGGAGCTCGACCCGCGCCGCGCCGCCGCCCGCCGGCGCGCACCCTGGCTGATCGTGCACGGCGACCGCGACGAGACGGTGCCGGTGGCGGAGGGCGACGCGCTGGCGGCCGCCGCGGCGCCGCCGGTCGAGCTGCTGCGCATCGCCGGCGGCGATCACACCTTCGGCGCCAAGACGCCGTTCATGGGACCGAACCCGCTCCTCATCGCCGCCATGAACGCCACGCAGACCTGGCTGCTGCGCTGGCTGCGCGCGTGAGGGGGGAGACCGGCGGCGCGCTGCGGTCGCGCGCGGGCGTCGCGTGCCTGCCGGCGGCCCTACTCGCCGACCGCTTCGAGGTCGAGACCGCGCACGGCGAACACTTCCATGCCGCCTTCGACCGGGCGCAGGTAGACCTCGAGGATCCGCATCTCGGCCGTTTCGGGGTCCATCGGCCGCGGCACGGCGAGCGTCGTGTGCGAGCGGAAGCAGCCCGGCGGGTGCTCCACCGGCTCGGGCTCGGCACCGCTCAGCGCGCCGCGGAGGTCGTCGGTGTCGACGAGCGCCAGCCGCAGCTGGTGCTGGACTTTCTCCGCGAAGTGGATGGACTCGGGACGCATCTCGCGACGTATCGTGAACGAGGCCGACGGAAGGTAACGCGGATTGTACACGCCGGCCGGAGCACGCTCCAGCGCCGGCGCCGCGCGTCACCCGACCGTCGCAGCGGAGCGCCAACGTGTTGCGCCAGCTGATCCTGCCGCTGCTCGCGGCGCTCGTGGTGCTGCAGCTGCCGCTCTGGCTGCTGGCGCGCTGGCTGGGGCGGCCGCTGCGTTG
Organism: Thermoanaerobaculia bacterium; assembly: GCA_963846495.1. Classification (GTDB taxonomy): domain Bacteria; phylum Acidobacteriota; class Thermoanaerobaculia; order Multivoradales; family JAIOJS01; genus DASYQD01. The sequence goes on from CAWJWP010000016.1 coordinate 134,590, forward strand.
GGAAGCGATCGCGCTCGGCTTCGCGCTGCCGGCGCTGCTCGTCTGGCCGTGGCTCGACGGCAGCCATGTGCTGGCACCCACCAACCAACTGCTCGCGGCGCTGCCCGGCGTCGAGCGGCCGCCGCTCCCCGATCCGCACCGCGAGCTCAACGACGTCGTCTACTCGATGATCCCGTGGGAGCTCGAGGTGCGGCACGCGCTCGCCGACAAGCGGCTGCCGTTCTGGTCCGACAACGTCGACGGCGGCAGCTCGCCGTGGAGCAACCCGCAGGCGCAGGTGCTGTCGCCGGTGGCGATGCTGTCGCGCGGCGTGCCCATCCAGCACAGCCTGCTCGCTCTTCTCGCGCTCAAGGTGATGGTGGCGTTGCAGGGGGCGTGGGTGCTCTGCCGGCGAGTCGGATGCGGGCGCGGACCGGCGGCGCTCGGCGGGGGTGCGTTCGCGCTGGGCGGCGGCATCCTCGGCTGGGCGCTCTTCCCGCACAGCACGGCGGCGGCGTGGGCGCCGTGGGTAGCGGCGGGAGTGGTGGCGGTGGTGCGCCGGCCGCGCGCACGGGCGATGGTGGCGCTGGCGCTCGCCACCGCGGCGCTGGCACTGGCGGGGCAGCCGGAGGTGGCGGCGGGTGCGGTGGCGCTGGCGGCATTCGCCGGCGTGTGGCTGCTGCCACGGCGCCGTTCGCGGCGCAGCGATTCTCGGCGCAGCCGCTTGCGGCGCAGCCACTGGCGGCGCGGGCTGCTCGCCGCGGCGCTGGCGGGCGCGGTCGGAGCCGGGCTCGCGGCGCCTCACCTGGCGCCATTCGTCGACGCCGCGCGGCACAGCATGCGGGCCGGCGAGCGGCTCGGCGACGCTCCGCCAGCGCGGGAGACGAGGGCCGGGCTCGCCGGCTGGTTCGCCGAGTATGGCGCGCAGATCTTCGCCGGCCCGTTGTCGCCGCTCATCTACGGCGAGCCGTACAGCGAGGATTTCCATGGGCCGTGGGCGTGGCCGATCGCGCTGTCGGCGTACACCGGCCTCGTCGCGCTCGCGGGCGGCGCCGCGGCGCTCGCCGGCAAGCGCCGGCGGCTCGCGGCGCCGTTCCTGCTCGCGTGGGCGGCGTCGCTTCTCGCGGCGAGCCGTTTCGTGCCGCTCGAGCGCCTGCTCTTCCTGGTGCCGCCGCTGCGCATCCCCGAGCTGTCGCGGATGCTGCCGCTCGGCTGTCTGGGGCTCGCGGTGGCGGCGGCGATCGGTTTGGAGCACCTGCTGCGGAGCCGGCGCCGGGCTGCGATCGTGGCGGCGGCCGCAGCGACCGCCGTGCTCGTACCCGGGATCGTCCTCACGCCCGTGGGACCCGTGATCGCTCTCGCCTTGGTGACGGCGACGGGCGTGTGGCTGCTGGCGTCACGACGTCGGCCCACCGGGTTCATGTTGCTGTTCGCGGCGTTGCTCGCCGACCTCGTGACCTGGGGCCGGCCGCAGCTGCCCGCCGCCGATCCGGCGAGCTTCTTCCCGCGCACGCCGACGATCGAGCGCGTCGCGGCCGAGGTCGAGGGCGGCCGCTGGCGCGCGGTGGCCGAGGGGCTCCTCGTCTACCCGTCGCTGCTGCCGGTCTACGGCATCCCCGACCTGCGACCTCACAACCCGATGGTGCCGCGCGAGCAGCTCGCCGTGCTCGGCCGCGTCTTCGGCTTCGTACCGGGCAACGAGGCCCACAACTACTTTGCGTCTTTCGGCAACGTCGAGCATCCGCTGCTCGACTTCCTCAACGTGCGGGTCGTGCTGTCGAACCCGTACCTCGGCGAGAAGCGCCGCCTCGAGCTCGTCGCCGGCCGCGTCCCGCCCCCGTTCCTCGTCTACCGCAACCCGCACGCGCTGCCGCGCTGGTTCGTCGCTCCGGCGGCGGAGGTCGTGCCGCGGCGCGAGGCGCTCGACCATCTGGCGCGAGTCGTCGACGCGCGACGCGTGTCGCTGCTCGCCGAAGAGACGCGCGGCTGGTCGCCGGCGGCGCGGCCGTGGGATGCGGCCGCAGTGGGAGCCATCGATGCCACGCCGGGACATCTCCAACTGCGCCTCGCCGGCGCGGGCGAGCGGCTGCTCGCGACTTCGCTGCCCGGCCCGCGCGGCTGGCGCGCTCGCGGCGGAGGCCGCGAGCTGCAGACCCTCACCGTCAACGCCGGGTTCCTCGGCGTGCGCGTGCCCGCGGGCATCGACCGCGTCGATCTGCGCTACCTGCCGCCGGGTCTCGTCGTCGGCCTCGTGCTGGCGGCGATCTCCGCAGCCGCTCTCGCCGCGCTCATCCTCGTGCCAGCGATCAGCGGCCGTCGCCGGCGCCGCTCCGCGTAGGGTGCGCTCTGCGCACCATCCGGACGGTGCGCAGCACAGGCATCACCAGCTCGGCGCCTGCTTCGTTTCGAGGAAATGCGCGATGCCGCGCTGGCAGTCGGCAGTGAGGCGCGCCTGCGCGTTCGTCTCGGCCGCCAAGTCGAGCGCCTCCTCCAGCGGCCGCCCGACGACGTCGAGCAGCAGCCGCTTGGTGCGCGCGATCGACTGCGAGCTGGCGTTCGCCAGCACGTCCTTCGCCAACGCCAGCCCCGCCTGCTCCAAATCGAGCCGCGGCACGACGCGGTTGACGAGCCCGAGCGCCAGCGCGTCGCGCGCGTCGAGCAGCCGCGGGAAGAGCAGCAGCTCGCGCAGGTCGCTGCCGCGAACGCGCAACGGCAGGAAGGTGGCAACGAGCGCAGCGACGAAACCGATCTTTACTTCCGAGTACATGAAGCGCGCGTCGTCGGCCGCCACCACGAAGTCGTGCGCGGTGGCGAGGCCGCAGCCGCCGGCGATGCAGGCGCCCTGCACCAGCGCCACCGTCAGCGCCTCCTGCCGCAGCACCGCGGCGAAGAGGTCGCGCAGCCGCCGCGAGTCGGCGCGGTTGTCCTCGAGCGTCGCCGTCTGCAGCGAGCGCAGGTGCGCGAGGTCGGCGCCCGCCGAGAAGTGGCGGCCGGCGGCGGTGAGCACCACCGCCCGCACGCCCTCGTCGAGCAACGGCCGCGAGTAGAGCTCGGTGAGCGCGGCCGTGAGCGCCGGCGACAGTGCGTTGGCGCGCTCCGCCTCGTCGAGCGTCGCCCACAGCTGCTCGCCCTCGCGGCGCAGCTGCAGCGGTGGGCGTTCGCTCACGACTCGTCGCCCGAAAGAGGCGAGTCACCGACGGGTAGGGTCGCTATGCCGGCGACGCCGCGGGCTTCGTCGCTCGTCGCCTCGACGTCGATTCGCGGCCCGATGATCCCGGTGCGCGGCACGCGCGCCCCGTGCTCGGTGGGGATGAGCTCGGCCGGCACCTCGATCTCCATCGCCAGCAATCCCTGCCCGTGGGTCTTCCCCTGCGCGTCGGTCTTGAGCGACAGCGTGCCGCCGCCGCCGAGCGAGTCGTGGAGGAGGAAGTTGAGCGCCAGCAGGTTGGGCACCTCGAAGCGCTCCACCTCGCCGCGACAGACCTGGCGGAAGTGCGCCTTGACGCGCTCCGCCGTCACTTCGCCGCGGATCACCTCGTAGAGCGCCGGCGAGTCGGCGATCAGGCCGACGTTGCTCGCGTCGCCCTTGTCGCCGGAGCGCGCGTGGGCGACGAGGTGGAGCGGCACCCTCACGGCGCGGCCCTCCGACGACGAGCGGCCGCCGCGCGCGCGAATGCCACGATTGCGCCGACCGCGAGCACCGCCGCGGCAACGCGCCACGTCGACGCCCGCGTCATCAGCGACGAGTAGATCGGCCAGAGCAGCGCGCGGTAGCCGAGATCGAGGATCTCGCGGTGCCGCTCGACGAGCGTGGCGAAGGCGAGCAGCGCCAGCGCCGCCCAGCCGAGCACGAGCGCGGCGCGCCCGGCGGCGCTCCAGCCGCGGTTCCACGCCGCGCGCAGCAGCAGCGCGTAACCGAAACCGGCGACGAGCGCCCAGCCCGCGAAGGCGAGCCGGTCGGCCAGCGCGCTCGCCGCCATCCCGAGCAGGAACAGCGGCAGCGTCCCGGCGAGCAACGACAAGTACCAGCCGCGTGGCGCGGGAGCCCACGTCGCTTCGGCGATGCGCGAGTCGCTGCCCGCCACGCTCACGATTCCTCGACGGTGACGCGGATGCCCGGCTCGACGACCTCGCGCGCCACCAGCGCCGGCCAGTACGCCACCACCTCCTGCGGCTTCGGCCGCCCGCCCGCGAAGCCGGTGACACCGGGCGGGCCGGCGGTGACGAGCGGCGCCAGCTCCATGCCGAAGCGCTCGACCTTGGCGCGGTCGGGGTCGCGCACGCCGACGCGCAGCACCACCTCGGGCGCCTGCTCGGGCGCCGGCAGGATGCCGGGCAGACAAGCCGAGATGCCCACCAGCTCGACCTCGCGCTGCGCCTCGTCGAAGGTGACGCCGGCGCGCTCGAGCCGCTGCCACACCACCTCGGCGCAGAGCCGCGCCTTGTCGACGGCGCGCGGGCCCGAGATCGTCAGCTGGCCGCTCGCCTTGTAGCCGCCGAGGTGCGAGGCCGAGACCTTGAGGTACGGCGTGCTCGGCCGCCCGCGGATGCCGGAGACGCGCACGCGGTCGTGGCCTTCCTGCTCGAGCTGGATGGTGGTGAAGTCGGCGACCACGTCGGGCGTGATGTACGCGGTCGGGTCGCCCATCTCGTACATCAGCTGCTCGGCCACCGTCTCGACGGTGACCATGCCGCCGGTGCCCTCGTGCTTGGTGACGGTAAAGCTGCCGTCGCCGTGCGACTCGACGATCGGCGCGCCGACGTCCCATAGGTCGGGCACCTCCCACCAGCGCGAGAAGTTGCCGCCCGTGCACTGCGGGCCGCACTCGATGATGTGCCCGGCGACGGTGCCGGCGGCGAGGAGGTTCCAGTCCGACTTCCCCCAGCCGTGCTCGTAGGCCATCGGCGCCAGCGCCAGCGCGGTGTCGGTGACGCGGCCGCAGAGCACGATCTGCGCGCCCTGCGCCAGCGCCTCGACGACCGGCCAGGCGCCGAGGTAGACGTTGGCGCTCGTCATCGCGTCGAGGTGCGGCGCGAGCGGCTCGCCGGTGTCCATGTGGCGCATCTCGTGGCCGGCGGCGACGAGCTCGGGAAGCCGCGAGAGAACGTCGTCGCCCTCGACGACACCGACGCGTAGGCCGGTGACACCGAGCTCCTTGGCGACGGCGAAAATCGCTTGCCGGCACGCGGCGGGGTTCAAGCCGCCGGCATTGGTGATCACGCGAACGCCGCGCTCCTTGAGCTCGGGCAGCACGCGGCGCACGAAGCCGACGAAGTCGGTGGCGTACCCCTTCGTCGGGTCCTTGAGCTTCTGCCGCATCATGATCGACAGCGTCACCTCGGCGAGGTAATCCATGCCGATGTAGTCGATCGGGCCGCGGCGCAGCAGCTCGACGGGCATGTCGACGTTGTCGCCCCAGAACCCCTGGCCGTTGCCGATGCGGATTGCCTTCATGAGTGGACGCTCTTCACGGCGGCGAGGAGGTTAGCACCGGCCTCAGCGCGAAAAGGTCGTCGCGGACGCCGAAGCCGTACCGAGCGTAGAAGTTGCGGCTGCGCGCGCTCGGCCACAGCACGACCGCGTCGACCTCCGAGCGCCGGCACCAAGCGAGCGCCGCTTCGAGCAGCAGCGCCCCTACGCCCGCGTCGCGCCGCTCGGGCACGACGTAGACGTTGGTGACGTAAGCGTGCTCCTCCGGCTCGGCGACCGGGTTGGGCAACTTCTCCAGCCGTTGCAACCAGAGATTGCCGACGATGGCGCCGCCCTCTTCGGCAACCCAACAGACCCAACGGGCGTCGCCGCCGCTACCGAGTCGCTCCAGCATCCAGCCCGTGCAACGCGCCACGAACGCGGACTCTGCCTCGGCCGCCGTGCCGAGCTCGCACCGGAAGACGTAGCGCATCCGCGCCAACGTGGGAGCGTCGCCCGGCACCGCAACGCGGAGGCTCAGCGATTCGCCCACGCCCGACGACCTCCTCAGGTCTGCAGCACGCCGGTCTTGAACTCCGGCAGCTCGGGGTTGCACGCCGCCGCCTGGAGGCTTGCCGAGACGACCTCGCGCGTCTTTGCCGGGTCGATGATGCCGTCGACCCAGAGGCGCGCCGCGGCGTAGCGCGGGTCCATGGCGCGCTCGTAGCGCGCCTGGATGTCGGCGAGCAGCGCCGCCTTCTCCTCCTCGGAGACGGCGTCGCCGCGGCGGCCGAGTTGGATCGAGAGCAGGGTCTTGCTCGCCTGCTCGCCGCCCATCACCGCGATCGACGCCGACGGCCAGGCCCAGGCGAAACGCGGGGCGTAGGCCTTGCCGCACATGGCGTAGTTGCCGGCGCCGTAGGAGTTGCCGACGAAGACGGTGATCTTGGGGACCACCGAGTTGGCGACGGCGTTCACCATCTTGGCGCCGTCCTTGATGATGCCGCCGCGCTCGGCGCGGGTGCCGACCATGAAGCCGGTGACGTCCTGCAGGAAGAGCAGCGGGATGCCCTTCTGGTTGCACAGCTCGACGAAGCGCGCCCCCTTGTCGGCCGAGTCGGAGTAGATGACGCCGCCGATCTGCAGCTCCTTCTCCCCCTTGGTGCCGAGCTTCTTGTGCACGATCGAGCGCTGGTTGGCGACGACGCCCACCGCCCAGCCGTCGATCCAGCCGGTGCCGCAGACGAGGGTCTGGCCGTAGGTTGGCTTGTGCTCGTCGAGCTCGCTGCCGTCGAGCAGGCGCGCCAGGAGCTCGCGCGTGTCGTACGGCCGCGTGCGGTCGACGGGGAGCACGCCGTAGAGCTCCTCGGACGCGTGGAGCGGCGGCCGGCTCTCGCGGCGGGCGAACGGCGCGCGCGCGCCCGCACGCAGCTGCGCGAGCTGGCGGCGGATCATCGCCAGGCAGCTCGCGTCGTCGGGGTGGCGGTGGTCGACGACGCCCGAGACGTCGCACTGCACCTCCGCGCCGCCGAGCTCATCGACTTCCACCCTCTCGCCGATCGCCGCCTTCACCAGGTGCGGGCCGGCGAGGAAGATCGAGCCGGTGCCCTCGACGATGTGGGCCTCGTCGCTCATGATCGGCAGGTAGGCGCCGCCGGCCACGCACGGCCCCATGATCGCCGCCAACTGGAAGACGCCGAGCGCCGAGAGCCGCGCGTTGTTGAAGAAGATGCGGCCGTAGTGCTCGCGGTCGGGGAAGATCTCGTCCTGCATGGGCAGGAAGACGCCCGCCGAGTCGACGAGGTAGACGACCGGCAGCCGGTTCTCGAGCGCGACCTCCTGCGCCCGCAGCACCTTCTTGATGCCGAGCGGGAACTTGGCGCCCGCTTTCACCGTCGCGTCGTCCGCGACGACGAGCGTCGGCCGCCCGTGCACCTGGCCGACGACGGCGACGAGCCCGCCGCCGGGGGCGCCGCCGTGCTCCTCGTACATACCCCACGCGGCCCAGAGCCCGACCTCGATCGGCGTCGTGCCGGGGTCGAGGAGCGCGGCGACGCGCTCGCGCGCCGAGAGCTTGCCGCGCTGACGCTGGCGCTCCTGCGCCTCGGCGCCGCCGCCGAGCTGCAGCCGCTCTTCCTCGTCCGTCAGCTCGGCGAGCCGCGCGCGCCAGTGCGCATCGCGGCGGGTGAAGCGGTCGTCGCGGGCGAGGCGGCTCTGCAGGACGGCCAGGTCGGGCTCCTTCGGTCGCGCGGATTCTACGTCGCGGTCATCGCTGCGATCGGCATCGCTACAATCGGCGAGTGCGCGTGCGTCTGCTCGCCTTCGCCTCCGCTGCCGACGCCGTCGGCCGCGAGGAGCAGGAAGTCGAGATCCCCGACGGCAGCACGGTGGCGTCGCTGCGCGAGCTGCTCGCGGCGCGCCACCCCGCGCTCGGTGCGCTGCTGCCGCGGCTCGCGCTGGCGGTCGACGGCGAAGTGGTGCGCGACGACGCGGGGCTGCGCGACGGCGTCGAGGTGGCGTTGTTGCCGCCGGTGTCCGGCGGCGCGGGTCCGTTGGCGCAACTCACCGACGAGCCGCTCGACGTCGGCGCCGTCACCGCCGCCGTGGCCGGGCCGGACTGCGGCGCGCTGGTGACCTTTGTCGGCACGGTACGCGACCGGCACGACGGGCGGCGCGTGCTGCGGCTCACCTACTCGGCGTATCGCGCCATGGCGGAGCGGCGGCTCACGGCGCTTGCCGGCGAGATCGAGGAGCGCCATCGTGCGCGCGTCGCGGTCGTGCACCGCCTCGGCACGCTCGAGCCCGGCGAGGCGAGCGTCGTCATCGCCGTCGCCGCGCCGCACCGCGACGCCGCCTACGCGGCCAGCCGCGAGTGTCTCGAGCGGCTCAAGCGCGAGGTGCCGGTGTGGAAGCGCGAGCACTACGCCGACGGCACGGCGCGCTGGCGCGAGGAGGAGCCGCTCGTCGAGCCACTGCCAGCCGCGACCACGTGAGAACCGGCCATTCGCGGATCGAGCGCGGGCCGGCGGCTCGCAGCGAACTTGGCCCGCCGTAGCTGGGCTAGCATCCGGCGCATGAAGCGCCACCGCCAGCCGCTGCTCGCCGCGTTCCTCGTCTTCCTCCTCGCCGCCTGCGCCTCCACAGCGCCACCGGCGAGCGCGCCCGCCGCGACTACCGCCGCACCGGCCGCGACGGTGACGCCGGCGCCAGCGGCTTCGGCCTCCGTTCAGCTCGCCGACGACGTTCGCTGGGTGCGCGACTCGGCGGAGTACCGCGCGCTCGCGGCGCAGGCTTACGCGCTCGCCAACCGGCGTCTCGACGAGCTGGTGGCCGGCCGGCAGCCCGGCAGTTGGGCGGTGGCGCTCGACGTCGACGAGACGGTGCTCTCCAACGTCCAGCACGAGGTCGAGCTCGACGAGATGGGCGCCGCGTTCGACGAGGGGCTGTGGCAGGAGTGGGTACAGCGGCGCACGGCGACCGCGCTTCCTGGCGCCATCGCCTTCCTCGAGCGCGTGCGTCGGCTCGGCGGCAAGATCGCGCTGGTCACCAACCGCGACGAGTTCATGCGCGCCGACACGGAGGCCAACCTGCGCCAGCAGGGCGTGCCGTTCGACGTCGTGCTGCTACGTCCGAGCCCCGACAAGGGTGCCAAGGGCCCGCGCTTCGAGGCCGTCGAGCGCGGCACCGCGACGCCCGACTTGCCGCCGCTCCAGATCGTGCTCTGGGTGGGCGACAACATCCGCGACTTCCCCGGCCTCGACCAGTCGCTGCGCAACGCGCCGGCCGAGGCGCTGGCGCCGTTCGGCGACCGCTTCGTCATCCTCCCCAACCCGATGTACGGCTCCTGGCAGCCGCCCGCGCCACGGCCGGCTCCGGCGCCGACGCGTCGCCGGCTGCCACGCCCGCGCCCGCGGCGCCGGCCGCCCCGGCGTCACCGCGAGCAGCAACGGCGCCGCCGCGACCCGGCGGCGCGTCGGCCGGCGAAGGCGAGGGCAAGGTCTACGTCGACGAGGTGCAGGCGCTGCTCCTGAAGTCGCTGCCGGCGAAGCTGCAGGTCCACATCCGCGGCTCGCTCGCCGACGGCTGCACCCACCTCGGCGAGCCCAAGGTCACCCGCCAGCGCCGCACCTTCCACATCGCCCTCCCGGCCACTCGCGACCGCGACAAGGTGTGCACCCAGGCCCTCGTGCCCTTCGACGTCAACGTCCCGGTCAACATCATCGGCCTCGCCAGCGGCACCTACACCGTCGAAGCCGGCGGCAAGACCGACACCTTCACGCTGCAGCAGGACAACTGATCCCGAGCGAAGCGCGCTGCGACGCGCACGACGCCAAGCCACCGCGAACGCCACTCGCCGAGAGCGGCCCGCCGAGCTTTCGTAGCTGTTCGCGGCGTCTGGACCCCGCGAAGCCCATTCGTCGAGAGCGGCCCGCAGAGCTTTCGTAACTGTTCGCGGCTTCTGGACCCGCGAAAGGCCATTCGCCGAGAGCGGCCCGCAGAGCCTTCGTAACTGTTTGCGGCTTCTGGACCCCCTTCTCCCCGGCGAGGGGAGAAGGGGGCAGGGGGATGAGGGGTGGCAGAAAAAAAAAGTGGGCGCTTGGGGAGCGCCCATGGAGAAAAGGGTGAGGCGCTCATCATACTCAAAACGGTCGGCGATGCAAGAGCTAAATCGATCTTCTGCGCTTCAAATGAGCCAGCCTATTGCGCGTCGAGAGGTTCGGCACCTGGCTGCCCGCTCGCGTCTGGCGGGCGCGCCCCCGCATCCGGCTGAGGCGGTTGGGCTTCGGGCTCCGGCGGCGGCTCCGTAGGCAGGATCCACGCCGCCAGCGAGGTGTCGAGCTCGGGAAACGAGCGGCCGAGGGCGGCGGAGAGCGAGTCCGGGCTGGGCTGCACACCTGCAGCGACCTGACGCAGAAAGGCGCGGAACCGCGGCGCCAGCTCGCCTTCGAGAAGGTAGCGGACGAAGAAGCTCGCCTCGGCGTAGCCGTAGCCGGCGGGCCGTAGGGTGCGCAGCTCGACCTCGTCGAACGACAGCAGCCTTTCGAGAGGTACGAGCCCCCCGGCGGCGAGCTGCTGGCGCAGCACTTCGCGCGAGGCCTCGCCGCCGTGCAGCTCGAAGAAGCCGCCCGCCCGCAGAGCCGTGCCGCCGAGCGTGCCGGGCAGCGTGCGGGCTCCCTCGCCGACGCGCGACTCGGCGAGGTCGTCGGCCATCCCTTCGTCGAGCCAAGGCGGCAGGGCCGGGCCGAGACCGCGGCGGTTGAGCGCGTGCACCAGCTCGTGGACGAGCGTGCCGCGCACCTCCTCCAACAGCCGGCCCTGGCGGTGGAACGCCACCACGCCACCGGCGTAGTGGCCGGTCTCCGCCGCCGGCCCGCCGGTGCGCGCGAGGTAGGCGTCGTAGCTCGCGCGGCGGCGGAAGAGCACCACCGTTTCCGCCGGCGAGCCGACCAGCTCGAGGCCGTAGCGGGCGCGGTAGGCGTCTTCGATGCCGCTCGCCGCGCGGTCGAGGAGCAGTAACAGCGCCGGCTCCTCGACGTCGGTCAGCAGCGCGTACGGCCCGAGCTTTCGCGGCGGCGGCTCCGACGACGCCGGCCTGGGCGAGCAGCGCGCGCGCCGCCGCCAGGTATTCGGCGAGGCGGCTCGGCCGGTCACCGGCCGCACCGGCTCGACGTCGCTGCCGAGCGGCGGCCCCTCCTCGCGGCGGCCGCGCACCCAGCCTTCGCGTCCGCGCCAGCGCACGCGCCGCCAGTCGCCGCGTGCTTCGAGCACCGGCACGTTGGCGATGGCGCTCGCCGCGACGACGACCGGCGCATTTGCCGACGGCGCCGCCCGCAGCGCCTCGCCCTGCTCGAGCCAGAGCTCGGGCCATACGCCCGCGGGAAGGTCCGCCGGCCCGCGCAACGGCTCGGTGACGGCCGGCCGCGGGGTCGGCCGCACGATGCGGCGAGCAGCGATCGGCTGGCGAGGCGCCCGCGGCTGGGCGTGGCGCGCGCGCGCGAGCGCCACCCAGTCGCCGACCAGCGGCCACTGAGCGGCGCGCGCCAGCAGCGGCGAGCGCGGGTAGAGGCCGGCCCACGCTTCGAGGCCGACCGCCGCCGTAGCCACCATCAGCGCGATGAGCGCGAGGACGCCGAGCGTCGGCAGCGCCCCGCGGCGCAGCGTGTCGAGCGCCATGCCCACCATTGTCGCCCGTCGCGCGGCGCGGCGCGATGCGCGCCCACGACGCTCAGCCGCGGGCGCCGCGCGCAACCGGCCAGACGTTACCGCTTCTGCTCGTCGAGCCGCTTCTCGAGGTCGCGCAGCCGGCGCTCGAGGACCTCGATCTTGCGCTGCAGGCGCTCGCGCTCCTCGACGTGACGCACGATGCCGCGCCGCACCTCGGGATCGGCGAAGGCGTCGGCCATCTCGTCGCCGAACTGCTCGCCCCAGCGGCCCATCTCCTCGCCGAACTTCTCCCAGTCCTTGCCCCACTTATCCCAGTCCTTGGCGCTGGGCAGCACGAGGATCGTCTCGTCGCCGTCGCCGTCGTCGAGCAGGCGGCCTTCCATCAGGCGGCCGAGCTCGAGCACGCGCCCCTCGCGCTCGACGAGCGTCGCCTGCAGCTGGCGCCGGTTGCCGTCGCGGATGACGTCGAGCGACACCGCGTCGCCCGCCTTGCGCGGCGCCACCAGCTCGCGCAGCGACCACGAGCTCTTCACCGGTTTGTCGTCGATCGAGACGAGCACGTCGCCGACGTGGAGGCCGGCCGCCGCCGCCGGGCTGCCCGACTCGACGTGCGCCACCAGCACGCCGGCGTCGTCGCCGGCGCCGAAGTGGCGGCGCAGCTCGGGCGTCAGCTCGAGCAGGTCGACGCCGAGGAAGCCGCGCTTGCCGCGCACGATGAGCGGGCGGGGCGTGCCGCCGGGCGTGACGACGCGCACGCGGTCGCGGTTGCGCACGACGGTGCGGTTGACGTTGCCGGACGAGTCGGACGCGGAAGCCGTGGCGGGCAACAGCGTGAGCAGCAGCGCGGCCGCGAGAGCGAGCGGCTGCCAGCGGAACGATCGCGAGCGCGTGCGGAAAGAGTCGGGAATGCCGTGAGTCATGGTGCGGTCCTCGTCGTCAGTGCGATGTCGTGGTCGTTCGTCTTCGTCTGCGATGCGTCGTTCGATGTTCAGCGATTGTTCTTGCCCGCCGCAGTGGCCGCGCCCGGCGTCGCCGCGATGGGCAGCGACGAGAGGTCGAGCACGACGTCGACCTGCTCGTTGCCGCCGAGGTAGAGCACCGGCGCCGGTTTGCTGACTTCCTCCTGCAGCGCCGCGAGCTCGCGCTTGAGCGCCTCCGACTCGGCGCGCAACGCGTCGCGCCGCCGCCCTTCCTGCCAGGCCTGGCGGCCCGCCGCCGCGCCCCACAGGCCGACGACGAGCGCCGCCACTGCCGCCGCGGCCGGCACCCACGCCGGCAGCGCCCGGCGACGCGTCCGTTGCCGGCGCTCTAGGCGAGCGAGGACGCGGGCGGTGAACGCCGGGCTCGGCGTCGCCGCCGGCAGCTCGCGCAGGGCGGCGCGCAGCCCGTCGTCGGGTCGATCGAGCTCACTCATCGGCGGCTCCTCGGTGCAGGTAGGGCGCGAGCGCGGCACGCAGTCGCTGGCGGCCGCGGTGGAGGCGCGACTTGACGGTGCCCTGCCGGCAGCCGAGCAGCGCCGCGATGTCGGCAAGGCTCCACTCCTCGACCTCGAAGAGCACGAGCGGTGCTCGGAAGCGCAGGGGCAGGCGCTGCAGCTCGCGCCGCACGCGTCCCTGCAGCTCGCCGCGCAGCACCGCCGCTTCGCCGAGCGCCGGCGCGTGGTGGCCGTTGCCGTTGCTGACCATCGGCACGAGGAGTCGCCAGCGGCGGCGCCGGCGTTCCTCGCTGCGCAGCAGGTTGGTGCCGATGCGGAAGAGGTAGGGCAGCAGCCGCCCCTCGTCGCGATAGCCGGACGCGGCTTCGAAGAGGCGCACGAACGACTCCTGCGCCAGCTCCTCGGCGCGGTCGCCGCTGCCGCAGAGGCGGCCCAGGTAGGCGGTGAGCGGCCGCTGGTGCCGCTCGACCAGGGCGGCAAAGGCCTGCCGGTCCCCGTGCGCCATCCGGCCCATCAGCTCGCCGTCGCTCGGCTCGATCATGGTGTGGAAGGTGGGAGTCGTCCTCTCCACCTCGATTAACGACCGACGCGGCCAAAGGTTCCTTCGAGCTCGAGCAGGAACTGCGCGTTGCCCGGCCTCCAGGGAGCCGCCCAGCTGGAGTAGAGGACGCGGTCGCTGTCGGCGCCGGGGCTCGGATAGCGCAAGGCGCCGATCGCCTGCACGGCGACGCCCCAAGCCACCGCGGAGACGAACGCGACGCGCGCCGCGCTATAGAGGCGCGGCAGCACTGGCGCGAGCAGCCACGCCAGCGCCGGCAGCATGTCGGTCATGAAACGCGGACCGTAGCAGTGACCGGCCAGCCAGTCGCCTTTGGCGAAGAGCAGGAGCTGGGCGGCGATGGCAGCGACGAGCAGGAGATCGAATCGGCGCTCTTCCGGGCGCACCGCAACCCGCACGTCACGACGAGCGCGCCCGAGCAGCGCCAACAGCCAGGGCGAGAACACGAGGAGTCCCTTGCCGGGGCTGAACAACTCGCCGGCGAGGCTGGTGAGCAGCGGTCCTTGGAAGAACTCCCGCGGCTCGGCGAGATACGGATGGAGTGCGTAGCCGCCGAGCGGATGGCCAGCGGCAGCGAGGTTGAGCAACAACAGCAAGCAGCCGGTGCCCAGCGCGGCGGCGGCGACGACGACCCGTTCCGCCGTTGCGCGGGCACGCCAGCACGCCCACAGCGCCACCGCCGCCGCGAGCGGTAGGTCGGCCGGCCGCACGCCGCAAAGCAGGACGGCGAGCGCGGCGGCGACGCTCAACGTCCACGCCCTTGGTTCAGCGGTGACGGCGAGCAGGGCCGCGACGAGCACCAGCTGCGCCGCGCCGTGCTGCCACAGCGTCTGACTCGAAATCGTCCAAGTGCTGGCGGCGAACGCGCAGGCGAGGGCGAGGAGCGCCGCATGCCGAGCGTCGACGCGCCGGCGCAGCAGCAGGTAGAGGCCGCCCATCGCGAGCGCCGCCATCGTCGACGCCGCGAGCTTCTCCATGAGCGTAGCGATGAAGCCGAGCTCGGTCGCGTTCCAGCCGGTCGCCTGCAGATAGAGAAAAGCCGGCACGTAGAGCGGTAGGGCCAGGAGCGGCGTCACGACCGGATAGTTCGACACCAATCGATCTTCGACGCGGGTCAACGCGTACTGGCCCGGCACGTACGCCTGCACTTCTTCGGCGAAGCCTTCGAGCGTCAACCGCTGATCGCGCAGCACCGCGAAGGGTAGGTAGCGCGCGGGGCGCGAGTCGTTGCTCGGGATCATCCGCGCGTTGACGTTGTAAACGGCGAAGCACAGCGCCGTGAGGAGCAGGGCGCGGCGCGCGGCGCGGCCCCAGCGGGGCTTGGCTACGCTCACGAGAGCAGCGCGAAGGTCACCGTGACCTTGGCGACCAGCCGCTCGTCCTGCCAGACCTCGCCCTCGGCGACGGCGAGCGTGCGGCCGCGGCGCAGCAGCTTGCCGCGGCCGACCAGCCGGCCCGGCTGCGCGCGCGTGAGCAACGTCAGCGAGACCGCCGCCGGCACGACCGGCGCTCCGACCGCGCCCGCCGCCGCCACTTCGGCCACGGTGGCGAGCACGGCGAAGTGGATGGTGCCGGGCACCACCTCGTGCTCGGGGCGCGTGTCGAGGACCGTGCCCGCCTCGCCGGGGACGAGCCCCAGCGCCGCGTTGAAGGAGGTCACCGCGCCAGTATAGTGATGGACGTCAGCGCGTAACCCATGAGCGCTTTCCAGGACCCGCCGCCCTGGTTTCAAGACCCGCCCAGATTGGGCAATACCTGGGACGGCGATCCGCTGCTGCGCGCGCTGCTCTCGGCGCTGCTGCCGCCCGACGTGATGTCGGCGACGAGCGAGCACCTGTGGCACCTCGGCGAGCGCGCCGCCGGCGACCTGCTGCCGCTCGCGGAAGCCGCCGAGGCGCAGCCGCCGCGGCACGTGCCGTTCGATCCCTGGGGACGGCGCGTCGATCGGCTCGAGCTCTCGCCCGGATGGGTGGGCCTCAAGCGCGTCGCCGCCGAAGAAGGGCTCGTGGCGGCGGGCTACGAGCGGACCTACGGCCCCTGGTCGCGCGTCTACCAGCACGCGCTGCTCTATCTGTTCAATCCCTCCGCCGCGACCTACCTCTGTCCGCTGGCGATGACCGACGGCGCGGCGCGGTTGCTCGAGACGACGGCGCCGCCCGAGCTCGCCGCGCGCGTGCTGCCGCGCCTCCTCGCGCGCGACGTCGAGCGCTTCTGGACGGCCGGACAGTGGATGACCGAGCGCGGCGGCGGCTCCGACGTCGGCAGCGGCACCGCCACCATCGCCAGCGCCGACGAGAGCGGCGCCGATCCCGCGCGCGCCGATGGGCCGCGCTGGCGGCTCTTCGGCAGCAAGTGGTTCACCTCGGCGATCGACTCCGACGTCGCCTTCACGCTGGCGCGGCTGCCGGGGGCGCCGGCGGGAAGCCCCGGCCTCTCGGTCTTCTACGTCGAGCTGCGCGACGGCGACGGCCGCCTTCAGGGCATCCGCCTCGAGCGACTCAAGGAAAAGCTCGGCACCCGCGCGCTGCCCACCGCCGAGCTCACGCTCGAGGGCACGCCGGCGACGCTGATCGGCGCGCCCGGCGCCGGCGTGCGCACGATCGCGACGCTGATGAACGTGACGCGCGTCTACAACGCCAACGCCGCCGTCGCCGGCATGCGCCGCGCCGTCGACCTGGCGTGCGACTACGCCCGTCGCCGCCACGCCTTCGGCCGACGCCTGATCGACCACCCGCTCCACCGCGAGACGCTGGCGGCGCTGCAGACCGAGGTCGCCGCGGGGCTCGTCCTCGTCTTCCGCGCCGCCGCGTTGCAAGGTCGCGAGGAGACCGGCGAGGCGACGACCCCCGAGCGCGCGCTCCTCCGCCTGCTGACGCCGCTCGTCAAGCTCGCGACCGGCAAGCAGGCGGTGGCGGTAGCGAGCGAAGCCCTCGAGTGCTTCGGCGGCGCCGGCTACGTCGAGGACACCGGCCTGCCGCGCCTGCTGCGCGATGCGCAGGTGCTGCCGATCTGGGAGGGGACGACCAACGTGCTGGCGCTCGACGCGCTGCGCGCCATCGCCCGCGAGGAGGCGCTGCCGGCGCTCCTCGCCGACGTCGGCTTCCGCCTGCGGCTGGCGGAAGGTCCGCTCGCGCGGCGCGTGCTGGAGACGCTCGAGGCCGCCGCGGCGGCGCTCGAAGCAGGCGCGGCCGACCCCGAGCGGCTCGGCGGCAGCGCCCGCCGCATCGCCCTCGGCCTCGCCGGCGCCTACGCGGCTGCGCTGCTGATCGACCGCGCCGCCGCGGCGGAGGCGTCGGGTCACGCGACGGCGCCACAGTGGGCGGCAGTGGCGCGGCGCTGGGTGAAGCGGCTCGCGCCGCCAGCGCTGCTCGATGCGGACGGCCTCGACGAGGGCCGGCTGTTGGTGGGCGAGGAGAGCGAGCTCCCGTCGAGCCTCGAAGCGCGGCCCTCGTAGCCCGCGCCGGCCCTCGAACGGAAATTCTTGCGCCGCCGCGGGCGGCGGCTTGCCGCTCCGGATGTGACGTCAGTCACTCGCAGACGGCGACCGACCGTCGCGGAGCGCACCCGTAAACGACTCCAGATCAAAGACTTCAGACTCTCCTCGCAGCCGCCGATGCCGCCGTGGCATGCCGGCTGCACTTGGCGGCCGGCGGCGTCAGAGACACACAGTGAACACACCCACCGGCGCCCCCACCCTACCGAGGAGAGTCCCATGCGACTTTTTTGGACCTTTGTCCTGGCGGCGTTGTCCGCCTTGGGAGCCCCACTAGCGGCTAGCGCTCAGCTGGCCGATCGCATCGACGCGGCCGCCAAGCAGAACCCGACCTTCGTCGGTTGCCCCTGGCAAGAGCTCGGCCGCTTCCCCGGCCTCGTCCCGCGCGCCGTCGCCATCGGCCGTGACGGCGCCCTCCTGCTCGCCGCCGACGACGTCACCGACCCTTCGCGCTCGGCGCTCGTCGTGCGCCGTCAGGCCGCCGCCGGCGCCGCCTGGGAGACCGTCGACCGCTACCTCCCCGCCGGCGCCGCCTCGACCGGCGCGCGGGCGCTCCACGTCGATGACGACGGCAACGTCTTCGTCCTCGGCTGGGAGATGAGCAACGAAAGGTCTCGGCTCGTCCTGCGGCGCAGCTTCGGCGCCGGCACGGCCGGCACCTGGGAGAGCGCCGAGACGTCGTGGCCGATCTCCGCCGGCGGCGCGCTTTCGAGCGATCCGGACGGGCGCATCTACGTCGCCCACGGCTCGACCGGGACCGGCGCCATCGGCTGGCGGGTCGAGTCGGCGCTGCGCGGCATGGGCGCCTTCGAGGTCGACGACGAGGTCGCCTTCGCGGCCGGCTACGGCGCCGCCATGCCGCAGGACTTCGAGCGCCGCCCGGACGGCAGCTTTGTCGTCGCCGCTCAGCTCGACGGCTCGCCCGACGAGTGGGTGGTGCGCTCGCGCCCGGCTCGCGACGGCGCGGCCTGGCGGACGATCGACCGCTATCAGCTGAGCGCCAACGCGTACGGCCTCGTGCCGCGCGCCATCGTGCCGACCAACGACGGGCGGCTGCTCGTCGCCGGCCTCGGCGTGCGCGGCGCCGGCAGCGACGACTACCTGTGGATCGAGCGCTGGCAGAACGCGCGCGGACGGTGGCGGACCTTCGCCTACCAGCTCACGCCGGGCGCCACCAGCGTCGCTCAGGATGCGGCCGCCACCCGCAACGGCGTCGCGGTGCTGGGCGTCGGCTACGCCACCGGCGCCGCCTACCTGATGCTGCGCGAGAGCACCGACGGCGGCAGCCGTTGGGAGACGGCGCTGCAGGTCTCGGGCGTCGGCGACCCGTGGTCGGCGCGGCTGGCGGTCAAGGGCAGCTCGGCAGCCGTCGTCGCCTCCGTGCAGGGCGCGGCGGTCGTGCTCGCCTGCCGGCGCTGAGTCTCGTCCCACACCCCTAACCCCCCGTCCCCCTGCCCCTCTAGGGGCAGGGGGCGCCCCCGCCCAGCCCTCTGCCCGGAGCTTGCGAAACTTGGATGACACACTACCCGCATGCGCCTGCCGCTGCAGCGAGCCGTGCTCCCGCTCCTGCTCTACGTCGTCGTGGTGGCGGCACTGGCCTGGTGGGCCAGCGCCGCTCTCGACGCCGCCGCGGCGACGGTCATGGAGGACACGGCGCGGCTCGTCGCCTCCGAGGTCGGCGCCGCGCTCGACGCGCAGGCGGTGAGCGGGCTCGTCGAGGGAAAGCCCGCCGACCGCTTCCGCCTCATCAGCCAGGTCACCAAGCTCACCAGCAGCTCGAGCATGATCCGCTCCGCGGAAGTGGTGGATCGCCATGGCGAGGTCTTCGCCAGCGGCGAGTTCGTCGCCGTCGGCCGCCGCGCGCCGACACCGGAGCAGGTCTTCGGAAACTCGCCGCGGCCCATCCTCCGCGCCGAGCGCGCTCACGGCGCCGGTCCGCGCGCCTACGGGCTGCTGCTGCCTCTCCAGCGGCAGGGCGACGTCGTCGGCTACCTGCGGCTCGAGCTCGACACCAGCCGAATCGAACGGCTCTACGACTCGCTGCGCCGGCGGCTCTTCCTCGGCGCGCTCGCCGGCCTCCTCTTCGTGGCCGGGCTCTCGTACGTCCTCCATCTGCGGCTGCGTCGCCGCAACGACCAGCTGGTCGCCGCGCTCGAGCGCGCGGCGCGGGGTGAGGACCTCGCCGCCGCGCCTGCGCCGCAGGAGCTCGCGCCCGCGCTCGCCGTCGCCGGCCGGCTCGGCCGCGAGCTGCAGCAGGAGCGGCAGCGCCACCGCCAAGCCGACCGCCGGCTGCAGCGGCTCGCCGGCATGATGGACGTCGGCCTGCTCCTCCTCTCGCGCGAGCGCGAGATCGAGTTTGCCAGCGAGCGCGCCCGCGCCCTCCTCGGGCTGCCGCGCGAGCCCTCGCCGGCCGACTGGCGAGAGGCGCTCGCGCCCTTGGAGAGGTTCTTGCAGAACGGCGCTCCGGACCGGCAGAGCGGCAACCAGACCGAGCTAGAGGTCACCCGAGGGGGGACGACGCGCCGCATCCGCTGCCAGGTCTATCCACTCGACGAGGAAGGAACCGCCGGTCACTTGGTACAACTCCGCGACCGTGAGCTGCTGCACGCAATCGAGACCGATCTGCGGATGGCAGCCCAGCTCCGTGCGCTGACCCGCGTCTACCGCGGCGTGGCGCACGACCTCCGCGCTCCGCTCAACGCCATGGTGCTGAACCTCGAGCTGCTCCGCCGTTCCCTCGACCCGACGACACCCCGGCGCGAGGACCTCGAGGCCAGGCAACAGAAATGGGTCGGCGTCATCGAGCAGGAGCTGCAGCGGCTGCGGCGCGCGCTCGACGTGCTGCTGGCGCAGACGGCGCCGCCCTCCGAGAAGGCGGAGCCGTTCGACCTGCGCGGCGTGCTCGAGGAGATCGAGGCGCTGCTCTACCCGCAGGCGCGGCAGCAGCAGGTCGAGCTACACGTCAGCGTGCCCGAAGACATGGTCACCGTGGTCGCCCACCGCGACCAGGTCAAGCAGTCGGCTCTCAACGTCGCCATCAACGCGCTGGAGGTGATGCCCGACGGCGGCCACCTCTCGCTCACCCTCGAACGTGACGGCGACCGCGCCCACGTGCGCATCGCCGACAGCGGCCCCGGCATCCCGCCGGAGCTGCGCGACAAGATCTTCGACATGCACTTCACGACCAAGGAGACCGGCACCGGCATCGGCTTGTACGTCGCGCGCTCGATGTTCGAGGCGCAGGGAGGAAAGTTAGGGGTGGGCAGCTCCGGTACCGAAGGAACGACCTTCGAGCTCGAGCTGCCGTTGTCGGGTCAAGGGGGTTCTTGAGAATGCTGCACGCCTTGGTCGTCGATGACGACGTCCACTCGCTCTCGGCGCTCGCCGAGCTGGTCGAGGCGGAGGGGTTCGACACCTCGACCGCCGACAACCTCGCTCAGGCGCGGCAATCGCTCGAGAAGCAGATGCCTGACGTCGTGCTCTCGGACTTGATGCTGCCCGACGGCAAGGGCACCGAGCTGCTCAAGGAGCTGCTCGAGGAGCCCACCGTCGAGGTGATCCTCATCACCGGCAAGGCGACGGTGGAGACGGCGGTCGAGGCGCTGCGGCT
Organism: Thermoanaerobaculia bacterium; assembly: GCA_963846495.1. Lineage (GTDB taxonomy): Bacteria > Acidobacteriota > Thermoanaerobaculia > Multivoradales > JAIOJS01 > DASYQD01. Next base: position 155,241 of record CAWJWP010000016.1, read on the forward strand.
GGGCGCCTTCGACTACCTGACGAAACCGATCGACCTGGCGCGGTTGAAGACGCTGCTGGCGCGGGTCAAGGAGACGCGCGAGCTCAAGCAGGAGGTCTCGTCGCTGCGCGCCGAGCTGCGCGACCTCGGCCGCTTCGGCCCCATGGTGGGCACGGCGCCGGCGATGCAGCGGGTCTACGACTTGATCGACCGCGTGGCTCCGACGGAAGCGACCGCCTTTCTCATCGGCGAGAGCGGCACCGGCAAGGAGCTGGCGGCGGAGACGCTGCACCGGCTGTCGAAGCGGCGCAAGGGACCGTACCTGCCGCTCAACTGCGGCGCCGTCTCGCCGACGCTGATCGAGAGCGAGCTGTTCGGCCACGAGAAGGGGAGCTTCACCGGCGCCCAGCGGCAGCACCGCGGCTACTTCGAGCGCGCCTCGGGGGGCACCCTCTTCCTCGACGAGATCACCGAGATGCCGATCGAGCTGCAGGTCAAGCTCCTGCGCGTTCTCGAGACCGGCCGCATCATGCGGGTCGGCGGCGACCGTGAGGTCGAGGTCAACGTCCGCGTGATCGCCGCCACCAACCGCAACCCCGACGACGCGGTCAAGGACAACAAGCTGCGCGAGGACCTCTTCTACCGTCTCCAGGTGTTCCCCATCACGCTGCCGCCCCTGCGCGACCGCGAGGGCGACATCGAGACCCTGGCGCAGTTCTTCCTGCACAACCTCAACAAGCGCGAGGGCACCGGCAAGCGCTTCAGCGTCGACACCATGGACCGCCTGCGCATACACCACTGGCCGGGCAACGTGCGCGAGCTGCAGAACGTCGTGCAGCGGGCCTTCATCCTCGGCGACCAGGAGATCACTGCCGACTGCCTGCCGGCGGAGCTGGGGGGCGAGACGCAGATGGCCGGGCCGAACCTCCACTTGAAGGTCGGCACCTCGCTCGAGGACGCCGAGCGCCGGCTCATCCTCGCCACCCTCGACCAGTACGAGGGGGACAAGAAGGTGACGGCCGAGGTGCTGGGGATCAGCCTGAAGACGCTCTACAACCGGCTCAACCAGTACGCCCAGGTCTGATCGGGACGCCGCGCCCGTGGCGTTTGTACGCCGAGCGGCAAATTCTACAAATTACCGATATAGCTTCCGGAAGGAGGCACAGCCGTGAAGACAGTCAGGATGTGGTCTTTCGTTTCTCGCAGCATGCGGATCGCAGCAGCGGCGTTGCTCGTCGCCGCTCTCGCCGCCTGTTCGAGCACCAAGCCGGTGGCGATGCAGGTCGACGACGCGGCGATCAAGACGCAGGTGCTCGCCAGGCTCTCGACCAACGGCCAGACGAACCCGTTCCGGCTCGACGTGCAGGTGAGCGAGGGCGTCGTGCACCTCGCCGGCACGGTCGACAACGCCGAGGAGAAGCGCCTCGCCGAGAACGAGGCGAAGAGCGTCGACGGCGTGGCGCGGGTGATCAACGACATCAAGGTCGGCGACGCGAGCGCCGGCCAGATGGCCGACGACGGCACCATCACGGCGAAGGTGAAGGCGAAGCTTGCCGCCAGCGCCGAGATCAACCCCTTCAACGTCGACGTCGCCACCTCGCAGGGCGTCGTCAGCCTGATGGGGCGGGTGAAGACCGCAGAGCAGAAGGCCGAGGCCGAGCGCATCGCCCGCGAGACCGAAGGCGTGCGCGGCGTGCGCAACCTGCTCGAGGTCGGCGACCTGACCTGAGCGGCGGCGCACCGGCGCCTCACTGAAATCGGGATAGGGGGCAGCGGTTCTACCCGCTGCTCCCCTCCCACACCACCGGACATGCGGGTCCGCATCCGGCGGTTCGGTAGTTGAGGTTACGCGGCGAGCCGAGGGAGTCCCAGCTCGTCGAAGAGGCGGTTGGGTAGAGCGATGTGCAGACCCATCGCCGAGTTGCGCCACCAGCGGCGCGCGTTGCCGGCGACACGGGCAGCGAGATCCTTCGATGCGCCGCGGGCGCGCAGCTCGCGGTAGATCGTCGTGCCTCGCTTCCACTGCTTGAGCTGGATGGCGCGCAGGCGGCGTCGAATCCACTTGTCAAGCTCGGCAAAGACGTTGGGTGTCTCTGCCAGCCGAAAGTAGGCCTTCCAGCCCGCAGGTACTCCCGCAGCCTCGCCGCGACCTGCGGCAGGCTCGCACCACCGTTGCGCCGTGTCAGCTCGCGCACGCGCTGCTTCATCTTCCGCAGAGCTTTGTCCGCTACCCGACGCTTCGTCACCCCGTTCGGCCCTGCCCAGAAGGTGAAGCCGAGGAACTTGCGCCGTCGCGCCGGCGCTACCGCGCTCTTGGCTTCGTTGATGCGCAAGCGCAAGGCACCGTACAGCTGCGCGAGTTGCACCATCATCCGCTCGCCCGCACGCCTGCTCCGCACGTACACGTTGCAGTCGTCGGCGTAGCGCACGAAAGCGTGTCCGCGCTGCTCCAGCTCTTTGTCCACTCGATCGTAAGAGCACGTTGGCCAGCAGCGGCGAGAGTGGTCCGCCTTGCGGCGTCCCTTCGACTCGCTCGATCACCACCCCGTCGGCCAGCACGCCGGCCTCGAGGTAGCGGCGGATCAGCCGCAGGATGCGACCGTCCGCGATCCGCTTCGACAGCGCTCCCATGAGCACGTCGTGATTGACGCGGTCGAAGAATCTCTCCAGATCCACGTCCACCACCCAGCTCCGACCCTCCGTGATGTACCGCTGCGCACGACGCACTGCATCGTGCGCTCGGCGCCCCGGCCGGAAGCCGTAGCTGTGGTCGGAGAAGGTCGGGTCGAATCGCGGCTGCAGGACCTGCAGGAGGGCCTGCTGGATGAAACGGTCGAGCACCGTCGGAATGCCGAGCTCGCGCACCCGCCGCTCGCTCTTGGGGATCTGCCGCCGCAGCGCACTGGCTGCGGGTCGATAGCTCCCCGCGAGCAGTTGCTCGCGAATCGCTCCCCAGCGCCTGCCGCAGGTAGTCCGGCAGCTCCTCGACCGTCATCCCGTCGCTGCCCGGGGCTGCCCCCGTTCTGCCTTACCCGCTTCAGCGCCGGCCAGCAGGTTCTCGCGGCCTAGCACCGCTTCCATCAGACCGCTCGCTCCCGAGCGCCTCGGCGCGTGATCTCGTTCCATGCCGGGGCTTGCGGCGCTTCCGTGGCTCGCCTGCAGGGCTTCACCCTCGGCCGCAACCAGCGGTGAGCTCCAGTTGCCTGGACATCTGACGCCTGGCTCCCTCGGTCGACGTCACGGGTCCTCTTCGCTCTCCTACCGTTCGGCCCTTCGCGCGCCGCCGCGCTACTACGGCCTCTGCTGACTTCTGGCGCTCCGCGGCTGCGCTCGCGTCGACCCTTTCTGAGGCGCAGGCGCAGATCTCCCCGGATAAGAACGCTGACCTTCGCCCCATCGACCGCCGATCTACGCCGCTGAGCCTTGGCCTCGCGGCTTCGCGGCTCATTTGCCCGCTCGCCCCCTCGGCGATCGCCTCGATCTGCGTTTCTGTTCGTCGGCCAGCGGCTGCGCTCTGCAGCTTCCTTCAGACTCCGCCTCGCGGCGGACGCCCTTGCAGTTGCGGCTAGCGGTTCCCGTCATCAGGGCCCGATGGGACTTCCACTCTCAAGTCACTTCCCGATTCGGTTTCACTCCTCGGTTGACAGCTCCAGGCGTATGCCTGGCGCTGCGCGCCATGCCTGGCGCATAAACGAAACGGCGGCCGGTGTCACCCGACCGCCGTCACCTTCGCGGAGCCAGCGGGCTCCGCACGAGGTGCGCCGTCGACTAGAGGTCGGCGGCCTTGAGGCTCGCCACCAGCTGCTGGATGACGGGCTTCAGCACCTTGTCGAACATCCGCTCGTCGTTGTCGACGCCACCGCCGAAGCCGCCGACACTCACGCGGGCGTTGCCCTCTTCACCGCGGCCCTCGTCGGCCCACAGGATCTCGCCCGTCTCGGTGTCGATGAGGCGCGCGTTCATCGCCGCCACGAAGCTGTTCTTGCCGACGCTGACGCCGGGGATCCAGCGCCCCTTGGCGACGCCGCCCGGGGTGTTGACGCTGTTGCTGGTGGTGCCGTACTCGGTCACCGCGCCGACGAGGAAGTACTCGACGCCGAGCAGCTTGCCCGCACGTACGGCGGTCTTGGCGTCGACGTCGCCGGACAGCGACAGGTTCTTCTCCTGCATCAGCGCGTCCAGCGCCTCACGGTCGATGACGCGGAACTTGCCGCTCTTCACCAGCTCGGTGACGAACACGTCCTGCGCCGCCTCGGCGCCGCCGCGGTACCACCACTGGTTGTCTGCCTTGTTCTTGAACGCGAGGACGGCGATGCGCGGCTTGTCGGAAGCCGCCTGCAGGGCCGCCACCGCCCCGACCAGCAACACGAAACTCAGCACTGCCACGACACTCTTGCGCACGATGTCCTCCCTTCGATGTCCGGTCATTGTACCCCCTCGATCGCCGATCGCTGGGGGCCTCCGTTCGCGATGGCTAAGATGCCGCCGATGATCGTCGCGCGCGACGGCGAACGGCTGCGGCTCGTCACCCAGCCCGATCACGCCGCCTTCGCCGCCGACCTGCTGTCGCTGTTCCGCCTTCCCGAGCTCGTCGCGCACCCGCGCCGCGCCGACTTGCTGCGCGCCGTGCGGTTGCACGACAACGGCTGGCGCGAGCTCGACGCCGCGCCGACCGTCGATGCAGCCACCGGGATGCCTCATACGTTCCTCGACCTGCCGCGCCCCCTCCGTCTCGAGGTCTGGGACCGCGGCACCGCCCGTTACGTCGACTCCGATCCCTACGCCGCTCTGCTCGCCACCGAGCACGCCCTCACCCTGTTCGCCAACCAGGCAGATGCGGAAGGCTGGCGCGACCTGTTGCCTCGGCTCGCCAAGCGCCGGGCCGAGCTGCTCGACCGCTGCGCGCTCGATGCGGCCGAGCTCGCCGCCTGCTACCGCTACCTCGACCTCGCCGACCGTCTCTCGCTCGTCGTCTGCAACGGCTGGAAGGAACCGTTCACGCACCACGGGCTCTCCGGAAAGCTGGGCGAGGAAGGGCTCGCGCTCTCCCCCTTCCCGCTCGCCGGCGCTACCACCTTCCAGGTGCCCTGTCGTTGGATCGAGGTCCGGCGCTACGGCGGCGACGGCGATCTAGCCGTCACCCTCGCCGCCGCGCGCTGGGGCTCTTTCCCTCTACGCGTCGTGCCGGGCTGATCCGGATCAGTCCTCGTCGAGGTCGACGCGAAGCTGGACGTCCTCGCCCGGCCGGCCGTCGAAGGTCACCTCCTCGGCGTCGTAGCCCGGCCGCACCACCTCGAGGCGGTGGCTGCCCGCAGACACGACGAGGCCAGCCGAGAGCTGCTCGAGCTCGGCGGCGGTGCCGAGGAAGTTGCCGTCGAGGTAGACCGACGCGTCGTCCGGCGTCACGTCGAGGTGCACGCGCGCCGCGTTGCCGCGGTCGCGCTCCAGCGCGCCGGGCCGCACGGCAGGCGCCGTCGCCGACGGCAGCTCCTCCTCGTCGTAGTGATCGTCGTCGTCCTCGTCCTCGTCGTCGCGCCCCTCGTCATGCCGGCGGCGCCACTCCTCGCGGCGACGCACCGCCTCCTCGCGCTCGGAGTTGCGGCGCATGCGCTCGTCGCGGTTGACGGTCGACTTCGAAGGCAGGTCTTCGGGACGGACGGCCTGGCCGCGCTCCATGCGGTCGTTGACGTCGATCACGACACCGTCGTAGACCGAGTACTGCCGGGCGAGGCTCTGGAAGCCGGGCAGGTAGAAGACGACGTCGTAGGTGCCGCGCGGCAGCCAGAGGTAGCTCGGGAAGCCGTCGTAGTCGTCGGCCGTTCCCACCGACTGGCCGTCGACGTAGATCTCGGTGTCGCCCGGCCAGACATCGACGTCGAGCGCGCCGTAGCCGCTGCCGCGGCTGCCGCGATGGTAGGGACCGTCGTAGTAGACGCCGGCGGGGCCCCACGGCCACCACCAGCCGCGCCAGCTCCATCCCCAGCCCCAGCCCGGGCCGTAGCCGTACGGTCCGTAGCCGTAGTAGTACCAGGGGTCGTACCAGCCGCCGCCGACCCAGACGCGGTCGCCGCGGTGATGCCGGCTGCCGCTGCTGCCGCGGTGGGACGGCTGCCGGCCGCCCACCTCGCCGCCACCTTCACGCGGGACGGCGTAGCGGCCGCCGTCGTCGCCGTCGCGGCCAGGCTTCTCGAAGCTTGGCGAGCTCGGCGAGGAGCTGCCGCGCGGCACAGCGGTGCGGCCGCTGTCGCCGCCGCTCCTGCCGCTGCTGCTCGAGCCACTCGAGGTGCTGCTGCCGCTGCTCGAGCTGCTGCTCGGCTTGCTGCCGCCGCTCGAGCCCCCCGACGTCCCCCGCGTGGAGACGCCGCCGTCACTCCGCGTGGACGCTCCGCGTGCCGCTTCCGCCGGCGACGCCAACGTGAGAAGGAGCGCCGCCGTTGCCGCCAAGGTCACCAGACCGCTCCTCCCGTCCATCCTCAACTTCAAGCTGCACATGATCTTCGTTCTCCTCGTGGGCCACGCCGCCCATCCGTTCCCAGCCGCGCCAGAGCCCTCGGATGTAGTAGTGGCGGAGTGTTTCGTCCCACAGTCTAGGTGTGCGCACGGGCAGATTTTGCAAGGCCTGAACCATGGTTTCGCGGAGCCGCTGGCGCCGGCCGTCGGGAAGCGGCGGCGGGCCAGCGGGCGAGAGGCCGAGGAAAGGGCCGAGCTCGGGGTGGAGCCGGAAGAAGACGACGGCCGACTCGCCCGCCTTCTCCTGGCGCCGGCAGAAGCGCGCGAAGTCGGTGGGGTGCAGGTGCGCCGTCCTCGCCGCCGGCTCGTAGACCATGGTCAGGCCGCAGCGGTGGAGGCGATAGGCGAGCTCGACGTCCTCCCACGCGGCGTGCGGGAAGCCAAGGTCGAAGGGCTCGGCGAGCAGCAGCGCGCGCGGCAGCGACACGTTCGAGGTGTAGAAGAAGTTGAACGGCACCTTCTCGGGTTGGTCGATCAGCGCGTAGCCGAACTGCAGCCCATGCTCGTTGATGTAGCGCAGGAACGGCGTCGTCCGCATGCGCCGGTGCCAGCCGGTGTAGCCGAGGACGGCGAGCGGCGCCCGCTCGCGCCGCGCCGCGTGGGCGGCGGCGTGAGCGGCGAGCCAGCCCGGGTCGGGGACGGTGTCATCGCCGAGGAAGGCGACGAGCTCGCCGCGCGCGCGGCGGACGCCGGCGTTGCGCGCCGCGGCGGGGCCGCGGTTCTCCTGCCGCAGGACGCTGAGGGCGAGCGGGCCACAGTACTCCGCGAGGAATCGCGGCGTGTCGTCGCGCGAGCCGTCGTCGACGACGACGACCTCGAAGTCGGGCGCGCCGCGCTGTGCCGCCAGACCCGCCAGCACCTCCGGCAGCACGTCCATGCGCTCGAAGGTAGGGATGACCACCGAGACCGCGGGCATGGAGCCAGAGTAGGCCCCGCTCGGGGACGGGTCAAGCGCGGGCCGAGGGCCACCAGGGAATGTCGCAAAGCCCGGCCGCGTAAGACATGATCCGTGGACACCGCCATGGCGCTCTCCCCTGTCGCCTCCCTCGCCGTCCGCCCGGGCGACGCGCACGACCTCGCCGCGCGCGAGCGGCTCGTCGCCGACCCCGCCGAGCGCGAGCTCGTCCGCCGGGCGCGCAAGGGGGACGTGGCGGCGCGCGAGGAGCTGGCCATCGCCCACCGGCGCGCGGCCTACCTCCTCGCCCTGCAGCTCCTCGGCAACCGCGACGACGCCCTCGACGCCAGCCAGGACGCGTTGCTGCGCTTCTTCTCCACTCTCGACCGCTTCCGGCCCGAGCAGCCGGTGCGGCCGTGGCTCTACAGCATCGTGCGCAACCGCTGCCGCGACTTGATGCGCCGCGGCCGCGTGCGGCGCGCCGAGTCTCTCGACGCTACGGATGAGGAGCACTGGCGGCCCGAGCTCGTCGACGCCAGCGCCGACCCCGAGCTCGACGCCGAGCGCGCCGAGCTGCGCCGCAAGGTCTTCGCCGCCCTCGGCACCCTGGGCCAGGAGCACCGCGAGATCCTCGTGCTGCGCGACTACCAGGACCTCTCGTACCAGGAGATCGCCTCGGTGCTGCGGGTCCCCCGCGGCACCGTGATGTCGCGTCTCCACCGCGCGCGCAAGGCGCTGGGCGCAGCGCTGCACGCAGCCGGCGCGCTGGCCGTGCCGGCGAGCGTGGCGACGCCGGAGGAGCAACCGTGACGTCTGCGCCTTGCGGCCGCCGCTTCGGCGAGGAGCTGCTCTCCGGCTACCTCGACGGCGCGCTCACCCAGCGCGAACGACAGCGCGTCTCGCTCCACCTCGAGGGCTGCCCCGATTGTCGTCGCGAGCTCGCCGAGCTCGGCGCCTTGCGCTCGGCGGCCCGCGGCACCGCCTTCGCGATGCCGGCGGACAACGAGTGGGGCGAGCTGCCGCGCACCATGGGCAGCCGCGCGCTGCGGCTGGGCGGCTGGACGCTCGTCGTGCTGTGGCTTCTCGTCGTCGCCGCCGTCGGCGTCGTCGAGCTGGTGCGCGCGTCGGTGCCGGCGTGGGAGCGGGTGGCGATCGCCGCCGGCGTCGCCGGCTTCGCGCTGCTCATGCTCTCGGTCCTTCTCGACCGGCTGCACGACCTACGGTTCGACCGTTATCGGCGAGTCGACAAGTGATCCTCGCCACCACCGACTCCATCGCCGGCCGGCGCATCGTCAAGACGCTCGGCCTCGTCCGCGGCGGCAGCGTGCGCGGCCGCGACGTCGGCGCCGACGTCACCGCCTTCATGCGCAACCTGGTGGGCGGCGAGGTGCCCGAGTACACCAAGCTCTTCGCCGAGGCGCGCGAGCAGGCGCTCGACCGCCTGAGCGAGGAAGCGGAGTCGCTCGGCGCCCACGCCGTCGTCTGCCTGCGCTTCCAGACCTCGCAGATCGCCGACGGCGCCGCCGAGCTGCTCGCCTACGGCACGGCGGTGCTGCTGGCCGAGGAGAGCGAGGGCTGAACGGCGCGGCCGCGCTTGCGGCCGCCGCGGTTCAGCTCCACTCCATCACGTCGGCGAGCTTGGCCTCGACGAGCGGCAGGTCCGGCGGTAGCCAAGTGCGGAAGCCGGGCGACGTGAAGAGCTGCTCGTCGCCAGGGTAGGTGGGCACGAGCCAAAGCGGAAAGCGCGCAAGGAGCTCGCGGTCGGGGACCTTTCGCGCCGCCTGAACGCGGCGCCGCTGTTGCGCAGCGCCATCGAGGTTGCCGAGTAGCGACGACACCGCTTGCAGCTGCGCCACCGTGCGCTCGTCGGTGAGCCGTGGGGCCGACGCGCCGTCGACGCTAGCGGGCGGGCTAGCGAGGTGCGCGAGCCGTCGGCGCACGCTGCGCCAGGCGCCGACGAGGTCGCCGCGGCGGAGGTTCCCGAAGCGCTGCGGATGTGACGCAACCGCAGGCGAGGCTGGCAACGACGCCGCGTACGATGGGGCGCCGCTCGCTGTCGCGTACGGATCTGCCGCGAGCACTTCGCCCCCCGGATTGGCGCGCGCCAGAAGGTACTGGCTGCGCGCGAGGAGCGTCAGCATGACGACGGGCATCAGCCGCGGCCACAGCTCGTCGTCGACATTCTTGTAGACGGTGAGGAAGGCGTTGCGCTCGAAGAGGAAGCCGCGCCGGTAGAGGCCGAGCAGCTCGCTGGTGGCGCCGGAGCGATGGTGGACGACGGCGCGCGGCGCCGCGAGCACGCGCTGGCCGCTCGCCCACAGACGCCAGCCGAGATCGACGTCCTCGTAATAGGCGAAGTAGGCCGGGTCGAAGCCACCGGCGCGGAGGAAGCGCTCGCGCCGCACGAGCAGGTTGCCGCCGCAAGCGAACGGCAGCTCGTCGCCGTCGGCCGGCACGCGCGCGACGGCGAGCGGCCGCCGGTAGTCGAGCTGGAAGGCGTGGCCGTCGAAGGTGACGACACCGCGCCCGAAGTCGAGCCGCTCGCCGTGCCAGTCGAGGATGCAGCCCGACACGGCGGCCACGTCGTCGGGTGCGCCGGCGAGCGCCGTCAGCAGCTCGCCCAGCCATTCGCGCCGCGGCCGGGTGTCGTTGTTGAGGAAGGCGACGAGGTCGGCGTCCGCCGCCGCTTCGACGAGCCGGTCGACGCCAGCAGCGAAGCCGAGGTTGCGCTCGCTGCGCACCAGCCGCACGCGTGGCCGCGCGCGCGCGAGCCACTCGCGCTCGAGCCACTCCGCTGTCCCGTCCTGCGAGCCGTTGTCGAGCACCCATACGTCCCACGGCACGCCGGGATCGAGTTGCTCGGCGAGCGCGGCGAGACAGGTCTCGAGGTGCGTGCGCCCGTTCCAGCTCGGGATCAGAACGGAGACGTGACGCGGCGCCGCGCGCGCCGGAGCGGCGCTCGCCATCAACCCTCCCCCGCCAACGCGCGCCGCAGCCGGCGGCGCAGCCGAAAGCCCAGCGCGTCGGCCGGAGCGACCGTCGGCGGCCGAAAAGCGAAGCGCTCTTTCGTGGGATCGCGCCACGGCTCGCGGCAGAAGGCGACGAGCGGCTGCAGCACGTGCTCCCACGCGAAGCCCGCCGCCAGCCGGCGGCCGGCGGCGCGGCGGCGTCCGCGCTCCGCTTCGTCGGCAAGCGCCGTTCGCAAAGTCGCAGCGAGCGACGCCGGATCCGCCGGCGACACCACCCAGCCGGCGTCATGCTCGCGCACGAGCCGCGGGATGACGCCGCCTTCGCTGACGACGATCGGACAGCCGGCCGCCAGCGCGTCGAGGAAGCGCGTACGCAGCGACAGCCGCGTCTCGAGCGACGGCAGGTGCGGCGAGGCGAGCAGGTCGACGTCGCGCAGCAGGTCGAAGCGGCGCTCCGCCGGCACCCAGTCGAGCGCACGGACGCGCCCGTCCCACCAGCCGCGGGCGCGGCAGCGTTCCTCGACGCGCGCGAAGAGCGACTGCGGCGTCGACTCGGCGTTGGGGTTCTTCACGAAGTACAGCTCCCAGCGCACGTCGTCGAGCCGCGTCAGCGCGTCGAGCAGCGTGAAAGGGTCGTACCAGTCGTAGAGACCGCCGAAGAGGATCCGGTGCGTGGCACCACCGCCGCTCTCGCGCGCCGGCAACAGCGGCCGGTGCGGCGGCAGCTCGTCAGGCACGCCGAACGGCACCTCGACGAGCAGGCGCGCGAGGTCGGGGTCCTCCGCCAACCGCTCGGGGTTGACGCGCCCGAGCGCGGTCAGGAACCCCGCGTAGTAGAGCCGCTGCTCCGCGGCAGCGCAGAGGAACAGGTCGCCGCGCGAGAGCTGCAGCACCCAGGTCGCGTGGTCGTTGCGCCAGGGGTCGAGGCCGAGGCTCGACAGGTAGTGCGCGTTCTCCACCAGCCAGGGGTCGTAGAGGTCGATGGCGGTGGGCAGCTCGGGGCAGGCGAGCACGACATCGTTGGCGAGCTGGCCCTGCGCCACCACGGCGTCGCAGTCGGCGAGCTGCTCGCGCAGCCGCGCGCCGTCGAAGGTGCGCACCTCGCCGGGCACGGCCGGCACCTCGTCCGTCGCGGCCGGCGAGACGAGCACCACCTCGATGCCCTCACGCGGCAGCCGGCGCGCCAGCTCGAGATAGCGGATGCCGATCCCCGCCATGCGCTCGCGCACCGGCTCGCTGGAGACGAGCGCCACCCGCGTCATCGCCGCCGCAACCGTTGGAGCCGCTCGTGGGTACGCCAGGCGCGGGTCGAGCGCATCTCGGCGAGCAGGCCGTTCAACCGTTCGATCTCGGCGTAGCAGCGGGCGAGGTGCGCGTCCTGGTCGGCGATGAGGCGGAGCAGCTCGCCCTCGACGCGGTAGAGCCGCGCCAGCTCGTCGCCCTGCGTGGCAACGGCGGCGTGGAGGCGCTCGTTCTCCTCGCGCATCGCCACCGCCTCGCCGTGCTGGCGGTGCATGGCGTCCTCGGCGGCGAGCCGCGCCCGCTCGGCGGCGTCGCGCGCGCTCTCGGCCGTGGCGTGCGCGCGGTCGGCGGCGGCGCGAGCAGCTCCCTCCTCGAGCGCCGAGGCGCGCGCTGCGGCTGCCGCCTCGGCGGCTTCGACCGCCTCGCCGCGCAAGCGGTCGACGGCGCGCGCCAGCGTCTCCGGCGTGAGGCGATCACGGTGCCGCAGCAGCACCTGCTGCTTCATGGCCAGGAAGTCGGGTCGCTCGCGCGGCCGCTCGCCGAGCACGTGACCGCCGCCGCGGAAGTGGCGGTACTCGCAGGTCACCTGCGGCAGGTGGTGGAAGGGTGTCAGCGCGGCGAGGCGGATGAGCAGGTCCCAGTCCTCGAAGAACGGCAGCGCCGGATCGAACGGTCCGGCCGCGAGCCAGAGCTCGCGCTCGGCGAGCAGCGTGTGGAGCGGGATGTAGTTGTCGAGCAGCAGCAGGTCGGGGTCGAAGTCGCGGCTGTAGGGCAGCCGCCGCTCGACCTGCTGCCAGCCCCCGTCGACGCCGCCGGCGAGCTCGTAGACCGCCACCGCCGCATCGCTGTAGACGGCACGGACGCCCGCTGCACCCAGAGCGCCGACGAGCGTCGCGAGGTGCTCGGGCTCGAGCAGATCGTCGTCGTCGAGGAAACCGAGCAGGGCGCCGCTCGCCGCCTGCACGCCGGCGTTGGCGGCGCCCGCGCGGCCGGCACGAGGCACCAGGTCGACGCGGCGCACCGGAAACGGGAAGTCTTCGGGAACCGGCGCCGCGCCGCCGCCGTCGACGACGAGCACCACCTCGACGCGGCGGTAGGTCGAGGCGGCGAGTGACCCCAGCGCGTGGGCGAGCAGCGCCGGCCGCTCGCAGGTGCGCACGACGACCGACACCAGCGGCCCCTCGCGCACCTCGAGCAGCTCGGGCGCGCCGCCGAGCTCGCGCACCAGCCGCGACAGGCTGCGGGTCGTGAAATCCGCCATCCCAAGCCTGGTGTACGCCTCCGCCGCCTCGATCGTCGGCGACAGCGAGGCGGCGCGGTAGCGGCGCAGCCCGACGGCGGCGGCGAGGTAGCCGTGGCGCTCCTCCTGGCTCGGGTAGGCCGCCATGGCGCGCTCGAGCGCCGGCAGCTCGCCGCTGACGTCGACGAGGAGGTCCGGGTATCCCGGGTGGTTCACTTCGTAGAGCAGCACCTGCGCGGCAGCGAGCGCGGCGTGTAGCGGATCGCCGGGCCGCAGCGGTGACAACGTGCGGAAGAGGGCGGCGAAGGCCGCTTGGTGGTCGTTCGTTGCCTCGAGCGGCGACGGCGCGAGAACGAGGTCAGGAGCGAAGTCGAGGAGGGCGCGCTGGAGCGCCGCCGTCATCTCGTCGAGGCGTTGTGCGAGCTGGCCGTCGGGGAGGTCGAGGTGCTCGGCGTGAGCGACACCGAGCGACGCGAGCGCGGCGGCCGACTCGTCGCGCCGTCGCTTCGCATAGGCCGCGCGGTCGTCGATCTCTTCGACTCCTCCGCTGCCGTCGGAGAGGAAGAGAACCCGTACCTCGGTACCTCCGCGCGCGAGCTGCGCGAGCAGGCCGCCACAGCCCAGCACCTCGTCGTCGTAGTGCGGCGCCACGACGAGCGCACGGCGTGCGCTCATCGTGGCCGTCTCGCCGGGCGGCAGCTTGCTGCTCATACCGACGGGCCGATTATCCCGCGTAGCCCAACGCCTGCAGGCGCTTCTTCGCCTCGGGGTCGCGCGGGATGGCGACCGCCGGCGGGTGCACCGGCTGCCAGAGCAGCAGGTGCGGCCCGGCGAGGTTGGGCCAGCGGTCGCGCACCAGGGTCGCGGGCGCCACCGCGCCGCCGCGGTAGGTCGAGCCGTTGCCCAGCCGGACGACCATGCCGGCAGGCCCCACGACGCCGACGGCGGCGATATCCGTCCCTTCCGGTAAGAGGACGCCCTTGGGAAGCGCCTCGCCGACGAGGCTCAGGCGCATGCGATCCCCCTCGAGCAGCACTTGGTCGGCGGGGCCTAGGAAGCACGACTCCCAGCTGCCCGGCGGCCGCGCGAAACGCAGCTCGGCGACGACGGCCGCTCCCGCCTTAGCGCCGGCGAGCAGCACGCGCAGCCCCGGCGTGTCGCGGCCGAGCCGCTCGTGGACGATGCCGCCGAGCCCCGCCACCACGTCGCCGCGCGCCGGCGCTTCGTCGCGCCGCTCCGCCGGATCGGCAACGAGGTCGAAGAGGGCGAGGCGCGGCAGGCGCGCCATCTCGAGCCGATAGAGCCGGCTCTCGTAGTCGCCGCGCGGCGCCACGCGCGCGGCGCGGTCGAAGAGCGCGAGCTTCCACCGTCCGAGCACGGCGGCCGCGCGCCGCGGCCCGTCGAGGAAGTGCGCCGCGTACGCGGCAGGCCGCGGCCGCGCGCGCGCCTCGCCGCCGCCGCGCAAGAGCGGCAGCAGGTCCTCGCCCTGCCAGGTCGCGGGCGCCGGCGCGCCCGCCGCGGCGACGACGGTCGGCGCGACGTCGATCAGCCGCACCGGGCCGGGGACCCGCGCGCCGGCTGGCAGGCGGCCGTCCCAGCGGAACAGCAACGGCACGCGCAGCTGCTCCTCGTACATCGTGCGGCCGTGCTTCCAACTGCCGTGGTCGTAGAGCTCCTCGCCGTGGTCGGCGGTGAGCACGAACAGCGTCCGCGCGCGCGTCGCCGGGTCGAAGCCGGCGAGGAGGGCGCCGAGCCAGCGGTCGACCCAGTGGACCTCGCTGTCGTAGAGCGCCGCCAGGTGCCGCACGTCGGCGGCGGGATCGGCGATGCGGATCTTCCCCAGCATCAGCCCCTGCGGCCAGATGCCGCTCACCGGTCCGCGGTAGTCGGGGAAATAGGGCGAGCGGCCGTTCACCAGCTCCGGGCTGTCGTAAGGGTCGTGCGGCTCGACGTAGTGGACGTAGAGGAAGAACGGCGAGGCGGCGCGGCGGGCGCGCAGCCACTGCTTCGCCATGCGGGTCAGGTGGTCGGCGCGCGCCCACGGCTCCCGGGGCGCCGCCTCGACGCGGTAGAAGTGCGCGAAGCCGCGCGCGAAGCCGATCTTGGGATCGAGCGTCGGGTTGGCGACGAAGGCCGCCGTGTCGTAGCCGAGCCCCTGCAGCACCGCCGGCAGCGAGGGCACGGCGGCGGGGATGCCGTACTCGGCGATGGAGCGTCCCATGACCTCGCCCGGCCAGCGGGCGGTCAGGAGAGCCACCATCGAGGGCACCGTCCACGGCGCCTGGCTGTAGGCGCGCTCGACGACGACGCCCGCGCGCGCCAGCGACGCCTCGATGTTGGGGCTCGTCGGCACCGGCCAGCCGTAAGAGGTCAGGTGGTCGGCGCGCAGAGTGTCGACGACGACGAGGACGACGTTGGGACGGTCGGGTGATGGGGTGGCGGGAGGGCGCTGGAACGGGGCGGCCGGGGCGCGTTCGGCGGCGAAGGCGGAGGCGGGCACTAGCGCGAGCAGGCAGAGCAACCAGAGCGGCGCCGCGACTGCTCCCCCGCGGCGAGGCCGGCGAACGCTACGACGGGCGATGGTGTTGGCATAGCGGAGCGGTGCCCTACGGCGTGCGCGACTCTGAGCGCAGTGACGCCGCGCGCTTCGTGGGCCGTCGTCGGTCTTCGCGTTCACCACGCTGCCATCGTAGCTGTCGGAGCTGCCGGCGGAGATGGCCCACGCTGCGCTGGTGGCAGCGCGGGTCCGCGCGTGGCTCGGTGGTTGGCTCGACACTCGGGTCGGCGCTCGCCTACCCCGCGTAACCGAGGGCGCGCAGGCGCCGCAAGGTCTCGGGGTCCGTCGTCTCCCGGCGCGAATCGGTGTGCATCGGAGCGTACCAGATCAGCAGCTCGGCTCCCCGGCCGGCCTGCGGCGGACGCTGCGAGGTGAGGAGCGCCCGCGACATCGGGCCGCCGCGGTAGTCGATCGTCGGAAGCCGCACTCGTAAGTGCGCGCCGCGGACCTCCAGGTTCTCTAGCCCTTGGTCGGCCGACGGCAGCACGACACCTTTGGCGAGGAGGTCGCCGTTGAGGTGCAGCGTGAGGAGCGCTCCCTGGAGATCGACGCGGTCGGCTTCGTCGAGGAAGAGCGACCGCCATTCGATCGACGACTGCGGCAAGCGCGCGCGCACCTCGACGCGCTCGCCCGGCGGCAGTCCGGAGAGCAGGAGATGCAACCCCGATTGCTGGCGAGCCAGATGCTCGAGCACGACCGACTGCAGTCCGCGCACGAGCTCAGGGCGGCTCGCAGCGAGGTTCCGTCGTTCGTGCGGATCGTCGCGCAGGTCGTAGAGCGCGACGCGTTCGAGACGCGTTCGCTCCTGCTCGTAGAGCGTGGCCTCGAGCTCGTTGGCGGGCTTGAAGGGCGCGTAGCGGTCGAAGAGGAGCAGCTTCCAGCGACCGCTCGTCGCCGTCGCGCGCGGCGGGCCGTCGGCGAGGTGCTGCGCGAAGAGCGGCTCAGCGGGCGGCGCCGCACCGCCGCGAAGCCACGGCAGCAGGTCGCGCCCCTGCCACTCCGCGGGTGCCTTGCCACCGGCCTGCCGCCAGCAACGTCGGCGCGACGTCCATCAAGCGCGCCGGCTGGGGCAGCCGCTTGCCGGCCGGCAGCTGGCCGTCCCAGCGGAAGACGAGCGGCACGCGCAGCTGCTCCTCGAACAAGGTGCGGCCGTGCTTCCAGCCGCCATGGTCGTGAAGCTCCTCGCCGTGATCGGCGGTGACGACGAAGAGCGTCTGCCGCAGCAGGTCCTCGTCGAACGCCTCCATGAACGCGCCGAACGAGCGGTCCCAGTAGCGCACCTCGTCGTCGTAGAGCGCCGACAGGTGCGCGACGTCGGCGGGAGGGTCCTGTAGCGCGAGCTTGCCGAGGTAGAGCCCGTGCACGAAGGTGCCGGCCATCGAGCCACGGTAGTGCGGATCGAACGGCGAGCGGCCGCCGGCGTTGTCGGGGTTCTGGTAGGGGTCGTGCGGGTCCATGTAGTGCGCGTATACGAAGAACGGCCGGGCGCCGCGCACGTCGAGCCAGCCACGCACGCGGCGCGTCAGCTCGTCGGCGTGCAGCCGTTCGAGCGCGGCGCGCGGATCGTCGGGCGTGAAGAAGGTCTCGAAGCCACGCGCGAAGCCGTTCTCGCGCAGCAGCGTCGGATTGGCGAAGAAGCCCGCCGTCTCGTAGCCGAGCTTGCCGAGCTCGGCAGCGAGGACGGGCAGGCGTCCCGGCAGCGTGTAGCTCTCGCCGTCGCCGCGCCAGAGCTCGCCCGGCCAGCGCGCGCTCATCAGGGAGGCGACCGACGGGATCGTCCACGGCGCCTGCGCGTAGGCGCGCTCGAGCACGACGCCGCGGGCCGCCAGCGTGCGGTCGAGGTTGGGCGTCGTCGGTCGCGCGGCGCCGTAGCAGCCGACATGGTCGGCGCGCAGCGTGTCGACGACGACGACAACGATGTTGGGTCGCTCGTTGTTCTTCGCCGACTGGCCCGCGAAGCGGAAGGGCGCCCACGCCACCTTGGTGGCGACCGGACGGCCGGCGGTGTCGACGGGCGTCACTTCGAGCTCGACTTGCTGCCGCGCGAAGCGCCCCAAGTCGACGACGAGGGGGGTCCAACCGTCCTCGAGCGTGATTCGCCTCAAGACCGTGGGCGCCTCGTCGCCGCGTCGCATCGAGACGGACACGGCAGCCGCCGCAGCAGCAGTATCGCGCGGGACCGCCACAGCCGCGGCTAGTCGCACACCGCTCGTCACCGTGCCGCGCCACCACCAATCGCCGCGCGTCACTACCGCTTGGCGGCTCTCGCCGGTCACCGCCACGGTTTCCATGGTCGGCCCCTGAGCAAACCGCAGCTGCGTCGCGCCGTCGCGGCCGACGGCAAAGCTGCGCGATGTAACCAGCTGCCGGAGATCGCCTTGCAGCGGATCCTTCGGCGGCGCGCAGCCGGCGAGCACGAGCAGGGCCGGTGCGATCAGCAGCAGCGACGCCAGCAACCAACGGCGCGCGAAGGGATCGCGGCGCGGCATCACCGTGCTGCCGAACGTCGAACGCGGGATTCCTCGCGCAACGAGGTCGGATGGTATCGCGCCGGTCATCGTGGCCGGCTCGTGACGAGTTGCGCCAGTCGATCTCGAGCGCTGCTCGCCATCGGATTGCCCAATAGCTCGCGCCGCGGCCTAGCACGCGCGCAAGTTCGCGACGCGAATCTGTCGCGGACGCGCTGCTATCCTGCCGGCCTCGTGACGATGCCAGCGGAGGGCGCCACTCGCAGCATGCGGTCGGCAGCGCTGCGCGCGCCCGCGTGGGTAGCCGCGGCGGCCCTGCTCCTCGTCGCCGTCTTCGCGTTCTACGCACGAACCCTCGGCCGCGGCTTCACCAGCGAGGACTTCCTGCTCGTCCGCTACCTCGGTGAGCACCCGCCGTGGCACGACCTGCACGCGCAGCTCGCCGAGCCGTGGCTGGGAATGCGTGGCATCGAGTTCTTTCGCCCCGTCTCGACGCTTCTTTACGGCCTCGAGATCGCCGCTTTCGGCATCGATCCCCGCGGCTACGTGCTCGTGCATCTGCTCACGCACTGGTTGGCGGCGATGCTGATCTTTGCCATCGCGCGCGAGCTGGTCCGCCACGATCCGCAAATGACAGGCGCCGCCGCGGCGCCGTGGATCGCCGCTCTGCTGTTCGCCATCTATCCGCTCCACCCCAACGCCGTCGTCTTCATCGCCAGCTTCGCCACCCTCTTCGGCGGGTTCTTCGCGCTGCTTTCGCTCTACGCGTACCAGCGCTTTCGCGCCGCGTCGGGACGCGGCTGGTGGCTCGCCGCGTTCGTCGCCTTCATCCTCGCCCTGAGCAGCTACGAGGCGACCGCGGTGTTGCCGATCTGGCTCGCCGCCCACGACCAGCTCGTCGTCGAGGTTGGACCGCCGAGCCGCTGGCGGCGTTTGCTCGCGACGCTGCCGTTCTTCGCCCTGCTCACGGTGTACTTCGGCTGGCGCCAGCACCTCTTCGGCGACTTCGTCGGCGGCTACGCGGCCACGCGCGAGCGGCTCGGCGATGCGCCGACGCTCACCGCCGACCTGTTCACCTCGCTCGGTCGGCTGCACCTTCCCTTCTTCTCGCAGCCGATCAGCGTGGCGGGTGCGGCGGCGATGCTGCTCGCGGTGCTCGCGGCGGTCGCCTTTCTGTCGCGCCGCCGCGAGCGGGCGGCCGCCAGCGGCTGGGCGTTCGGATGGGTGATGGCGATCTCCGCGATGGCGCCCTTCGCCTTCCGTCCGGTGGTGCCGGCCAACGGCCGCTACTGGTACCTCGCGGCGGCCGGTGCGGCGATCGGTGTCGTCTTCCTCGCCGCCGGCCTCTCGGCGCTGCTCGGCTCGCGTCGCTGGCTGCGCGTCCTGCCCTGGTCGCTGGCAGCCGTCGTCGGCTTGGCCTGGGCGAGCGGCCTCGTGCGCAACGTCGCAGCTCATCGCCGGGCCGCCGATGCGGCCGAAAGCGTCCGCTCGGCGCTGCTCGATGCTCGGCCCGGCGACGGAACAGACGCCTTGCCGCTGTTCGTCACCGGCCACCCCGACTTCCTCACCGAGCCGCCGGGCATCAACGTGGCGCCGGTGCTGCGCTACGGGCTGCGCGACGGCGTCAACCCGCCGTTCGTCGATGCGAGCGCGGCCGTCGACGTCTATCCGCTGCCGTCGCTTGCCGACCGCGAGCTCGTACCCATCGCGCTCGCTTCCGGCCGCGTTCTCGCCTGGGATGCCGCGACTTCACGGCTGCGCGCGCCCGCGATTTCGGCAGCACACGCCACTTTGTCCGAGCTCGCCATCAACGGCCCATCGATCATGTTGCGCGTGCCGGCCGGCCACTTCCACCGCTTCCGCCTGCTGCTCGCGACGCCGATCAACGGCATGGTCGTCGAGGCCGACGCGACGAGCGTCACGAATGGCGTGCTGCGCGTGCCGCTCCCCGTCGACTTGCTCGCCATCTCGGACCACCTCTACGGCAGCCGCGACGTGTATCTCTGGGTGGAGGCCCGCGACGAGCGCGGCGAGCTCGCCGGCTCGACGCGCCTGCACCGCCTCACTGCCGCCGCGCCCGGTCAGGCGAGGTCGCTGTCGCCCATCATGTAGAAGAGACTCCGCCGCATCTCCTCTTCCGGGTCGACGGCGAAAGGCACGAACACCATCCCGAGCGCGTTGGGCTCCGGCTCGGCGACGAAGCCAAGCTCGGCGAAGAAGGGACGCCACCACGCCGGCCGTGCGCTGATCCACGCCTCGACCGCGTTCACGCCGCGATGCTCGGGCGCGGCCAGAGCGAAGGCGAGCAGGCGCGCGATCGCCTGCGGCTTCGCGGGGTCGATCAAGGCGTCCACCCACTGCAGGCGCTCTTCACGCCGGCGAAATACCGCCCAGCCGGCGAGACGGCCGCGGTGCTCGCAAGCGGCGATGAAGTAGCCGGCGTCGGGGCAGCGGCGATAGCGCCAGTCGAGGTAGGCCGCATCGCGCTCGATCAGCATGCCGTAGGCCGGAGCGACGCGCGTGAAGAGCTCGTCCCAGCGAGCGTCCAACGTCTCTACGTGCGACTCGCGCCAGCCGGCGAGCCGCGCGCGCAACCCGGTAGCTACGGCCAGGCGCGACGCCGGCAGCGACAGCCGGTGATACGGCAAGTCCTCGAGCTGCCGCGCGCCGACGAACGACATCGAGAAGCGCTGGATGTTGCCGGTGTTGAAGCCGTAGTTGAAGGCCACGCGCCCCTCGCAGTAGCGGGCGTAGAAGTGGCGAGCCGTGCGCGCCAGCAGGCTGGTGGGGCCGCGCCCGACACTGCGCACGGCAGGCAGCGTCATGGTGTCGCCGATCTGCAGCGCCGGGAGCGGCAGCCGCTCTCCCCCTCGCCAGAAGCGCACCGGGTAGCCGGCGTAGTGCGCGACGAGCTGTCCGTCGCCGGCGAAGGCGCAGCTGATGTGGAGGTGGCCGTAGGGGTTCTCCTGGTACTCCCACTGCCAGCGCTCGCGGCTCCGCTTGACGAAGAAGCTGCCCTCGAAGATCGCCAGGATCTGCAATTCGTCGCCGGGCCGGTACTCGCGCACGACGTAGTCGTCGCGCCGTGCGACGAGCCATTGCGGCTCGCCACCACCAGCGTGCTCTTTCGCAGGGAGAACGACGAATCCCGCTTCCGACAGCGCGACGATCATCTCCGCCGAGCCGCTTGCCGAGGCGTCCGCATCCGTCGGCGTGCCGAGCACCAAGCGTCCCTTCTCCCGCAACAGCGCATGCGCCCGCGCGAGCGGCGGCGCAATCGAGCCATCGTCCCCGGCGCCGTCGAGCAACACGATGGCGTCCCAGCTCGCCTCAGCAGAGGCCGACAACTCCGACAGCGCGTGCGTTGGCGCCGACGGCTCGACCACCTCGACGACAATTCCGCGCGCACGCAGCGCATCGACCAGCGCCGCATCCCGCGGCGCGACGAGCAACACCCGCTCGCAAGGTGTGCCCAGCGCCGGCAGCAGCGAATCGACGAGCCGTTCGGCGCCGGGTTGCGCGGTCATCTGCGCGCGCCGGTCGTCAGCGCGGGCGGAAGCGCACGCGCAGCACGTCGAGGAACATCTGCGGCGCGTCGCGCAGCGGCCGCACGCGCGAGGCCGGCGAGTCGTGCCACTCGACGCCCACTTCGGCGAGGCGCAGCCCGAGCCGCCGCGCTTCCCACACCAGCTCGACGTCCCACGCGAAGCGATCGATGGTGAGGCGCGGGAAGAGCCGGCGCGCCGCCTCGCCGCGCAGCAGCTTGAAGCCGCACTGGGTGTCGCGAAAGTCGCCGAAGCCGAGCAGGCGGATCATCAGGTTGAAGATCTTGCCCATCGTCTCGCGGTGCCACGGCTGCCGCACCTCGATGCGCGCACCCTCGACCGAGCGGCTGCCGAGCACCAGGTCGGCGTCGCCGAGCCGCGCTTCCAGCTTCGCCAGCTCCTCGATGGGCGTCGACAGATCGGCGTCGGTCAGCAGCACCTTCTCTCCGCTCGAGGCGACGACGCCGTGACGCAGCGCCGCTCCCTTGCCGCGGTTGCGCGCCAGCTCGAGCACCCACACGCCGCGATGGCCGAACTCCGACGCCACCTCGACCGTGGCGTCGACGCTGCCGTCGTCGACCACCAGCACCTCGAACGGCTTGCCGCGCCGCTCCAGGTAGGCCAGCATCTGAACCAGGCTTTCGCCCAAGCGTGAGGCCTCGTTGTAGGCGGGAACGACGACCGAGAGCTCGATCGGTCCCACGGGCGGGGTGCGGGCGCGCGCAGCGGCGGCGGTCGGCGAGGGAAGTGGTGGCTCTTGCAAGGGAGTTCACCCGCGAGGCGACGGCACCCGCCGGGCGGCGCGGATTGTAGCCGCCCCGTCGTCCGCTGTCGCGTGTTGTTGGCCGGGGGACCAGGCGAACGGGCCCACCAGCTCGCCGTCGGTGGGGCGCCAGGCGACGAGCGTCACGCCCGGGCGCTCGCAGGCGACGCAGAAGGCGGTGGCGGACTCACGCGGGTCGACGTCGGTGGGTAGCAAGGCGGCGGGAAAGCCGGCGGGCGAGGGCGACAGCAGCCATCGCCACTCCGCGCCTGCCGGCGCCTCCGACCACGCGCGTGCGGGCGGTGGCGCGTTCGCTGGCAACCGCAACGACAGCGGGCCGAGCAGCGGGAACCAGCGTTGGTAGTAACGCTGCTGCGAGGTGGCGAAGCGCTCGGCCCACAGCTCCGGCCGCGCCGCGTGACCCCAGCGATGCGTCGCGCGCGCCTGCGGCACTACGGCGAGGCGACCGCCGGCGCGGCGTACGCAGCGCAGCCAGTCAGTCTCCTCGAAGTAGAGGAAGTAATCCTCGTCCCATGGGCCTATGCGAGCGACGAGCGACGAGGGGAAGGCGAGCAGTGCACCTGAGACCGCGTTCACCGGTTGCGGCGCACGCGCTTCCCACACGCACGACCACGACTGCAGCTGGCGGCGCAGGTAGCGCTGCCATGCGCGCGGACCGCGCAGCGCGCGACGCCGAGCCCACTCCGCCGCCGGTGTCTGCTCCTCCGCCGGCGGGAACGACGCGCCGGCGAGCTCGAGCTGCGGGCCCACGACTGTCCAGCCGCCGCGCAACGAGTCGAGCAGCGCGCCCAGCGCTCCCGCATGGAGCTCGACGTCGGGATTGCCGACGAGAACCGTCTCGCCGCGCGCCGCCGTGAGCCCCGCGTTGACGCCCGCCGCGTAGCCGCGGTTGTCGCGGCGCAGCAGGAGATCGGGCTTGACAGCCTCGACCCGTTCCGCTTCGCCGGCGTCCTCGGAGTGCTCGACGACGATCACCTCGCCGTCGAGCGCCGCTGTCGCGAGCTCGCGGCGGAAGCCCGCAACCGCCCGCGGCAGCACCGCCGAGGAGCGGTAGGCGACGAGGACGAGGCTCAGCGCCGGTCGGCTCATGCGGCGAGGGAATCGACGGCGGCGACCAGCTCGGCCGGCAGAGGCTCGCCGCAAGCGCGCATGTTCTCGCGCAGGTGCTCGCGATCGAGCGAGCCGACGACGGGCAGCACGCCGCGCGCGCGATGCCAGGCGAGCACGAGCTGCGCCGGCGAGACGCCGCGCTCCTCGGCGAGTTGCTGTAGCTGCGAATGGTCGAGCACGCCACCGCCACCGAGCGGCGAATGCGCCATCGCCAGGATGCCGCGAGCGCGACAGTAGTCGACGAGCTCGACAGCGGGACGCCACGGATGAAGCTCCACCTGCACCACTGCAGGCGCCTCCAGACCGGCGACGGCGAGCCGTTCGAGCTCTCCAGTGCCCACGTTACAGAGGCCGACCCTACGCGCCAAGCCGGCGTCGCGCAGCGCCAGCATCGCCGTCCAAGTGTCCTCGAGCGGCACGGCGGCGAGCTCGACGTTGCCGTCGGCACCCCGCGGCTCGAGCTGCGACCGCACCTCGTCGCGCGTGCCGGGAGTGATCTCGAGCGGACCGCGATACGCCAACGCCTCGGGCGCATGCACGAGGTAGAGGTCGAGCACGTCGCGTCCGAGCCGCCGCAACGAGGCCTCGCACGCCGGCCGTACGTGCGCGGGCGCGTGGTTGGTGCGCCAGAGCTTGGTCGCCACCGCCGCCGACGATCGCCGCTCGCGCAGCAGCTCGCCGAGGAGCCGTTCAGTGCCGTACGCCTCGGCGGTGTCGAACAGCCGATAGCCCAGATCGAGCGCCGCGTCGGTCGCCTGCCGGAGCGCGTCGACCTGCCCGCGACGCAGCGGCGAGCAGCCGAAGGCGAGCGGCGGTAGCTCGCCGAGGCTCACCGCGTCGCCGCAGCTGCGGCCGTTGCGGGAAGCAGCGCCGCGAAGGTCTCGGCGAGGGCGTGGCGCGTCGCCGACTCGGCGAACCGCGCCGCCGACTCGCGAGCACGCAGCCGCAGCGCCAGCAGCTCGCCGTCGCCCTCGCCGCGGCCGATCAGCTCCTGCAGGCGCTCCACCAGCGCGTAGACGTGGTGGTTGGGAAAGACGAACGCGTTCTCGCGGTCGACGAGGAAGTCGCGGCCGCCTACTGCCTCGTAACAAAGCGCGACGCAGCCCGCGGCCATCGCCTCGGACACCGTGCTGTTGAAGGCCTCGTGCGAGTTGAGATTGACGAGGAAGGCGCTCTCGGCCATCAGCTCGGCAACTTCACGGTGGGTTCGGCCCGCGAGCTCCTCGACGCGCCAACCGCCTCCTGCAGCCGCGCAGAAGCGCCGCATCAGCTTGGTGAAGATGTCGTAGTCCGGGAAACCGGCGTGCCGGTACTCCTCCTTGCACGCGAGCAGCACGACCGGCGCGCGCGGCCGCTCGGCAATCGCCGCCGGCTCGCGAAAGAAGTACGGCGCCACGAACGGCGGCACCACCGCGGCCTCGATGCCGAAGTGGGTGGCCAGCACCGTGGCGACGTGCGGCAGCACCGCCAGCGCGAAGTCGAAGCCGAGCTCCGGGTAACGGAAGGCAGCTGCGTGCCCCTTCAGCGTCAGGAAGCTCCCCTGTACGAACACGCCGCGGCGACCTGGCCACGGGCGCTGCGCCGCATCCGCGGCCATCGTCTCCGGCACCACCAGCAGATCGTCGGCGCCCGCCGCAAAACTCGCATCGTCGAGATAAGCGACCGGCGCCGGCGAGTCGAGCCACTCGAGACGAAACGGCCGCCGCTGGTGCAGCACCCCGGCGTCGTAGCCAAGCTCGCGCAGCAGGCGCACGTGCTCGTAGAGCAGCCCTACTCCCCAGCTCGGCGCGGCGTGGTCGGGCGCCAGGTAGAAGATGCGCCCACCGCGGCGCGGCGCGCTCATCGCGTCAGCGCGTAGATGCAGTTACGGCAGAGGAAGTCGGCGGGCGCTTCCTCGAGGCCGTACACCCAGCGGCGCAGCAGCGCCATCTCGGGACCGGCGAGGATCTCCTTGAGCGGCTGCTCGTGGAGGTCGCCGATGACGTAACGGTCGAAGTAGTCCTGGCAGCAGAGCACGCACTTGCCGTGCGGCGTGACGTGCACCCACTGCAGCGGCCGCGACCCCGTCTGCTCGCAGCCGCACAGGCGGGCCAGCGGCTTGCCGGGATGGAGCCCGATCGGCACGTTGCCGGCGCGGTCCATCACTTCGTAGTACTTGACGGTGAAGCGGCTGCCCGAGAAATGGGTGGTGATCTCGTCGAAGTCGCGGCGATGGGTGTCGTCGCCCTGGCCGAGCACGGCGATCTCCATCGTCTCCGCCAGCGGCAGGTCGCGCACGTACGCGAGGTTCTTCATCACCAGCGGTAGGTGGTCGCCGCGGCGGTCGGCCTTGTAGCGTGCGCGGTCGAGCGTCGACAGGTTGATGGAGAGGAACTTCAGGCCGCCAAGCTTCATGACCGCGTCGACACGCGCCGGGATGAGCCCGGTGGCGTTGGTGAGCACTGCAGGCGGCAAGCCGTTGGCACGCAGGATGGCCACCTGCTCGACGAAGCGCTTGTCCACCGTCGGCTCGTTGTAGTGGATCATCGACACGCCTTCGATGGTGTCGCGGAACTCGCCGAGCTGGCGGGCGATTTCCTCGTAGAAGTCGAGCGGCATGAAGTAGGAGTCGCGCGGATGCTCGGCCACCGGGCAGAAGTAGCAGCCCTGGTTGCACGAGGTGTTGGCCTCGAGCGAGACGTACTTGAGGTAGAAGCGGGTGCTGAGATCTTCGCCTTCCTGCTCCTGTACCAGCCAGCCGCGGCTGGCGAGGTCCCGCTGCAGCGGCCAGGGCAGGTCGTCGACGGCGCCGGTGCCGAGGGCGGCGGCGCGCAGCTGCGTGTACCCGGCATCTTCGGGACGCAGCGAGGTGTCGGTCAACGGGTTGTAGAGGCGCTGGGGCTCGACGTGGAGGAAGGGCTCCGACCGCCAGGCGCCCTGCAGGGGCGTGTGGAGGTCGTGGCCGGTGTGAAGCGCAGCGAGCGGATTCATGGGATTGGTTGCTGACCTCCGAAAAAGATGGCGAGGCCTGAAGGGATTATCGCCCGCAGGGCGAGACCGTCAACCCGGCCGCAGCTTATACGGGCGTCGGGGACGCGCCGCTTGGGCGCTGCCGCGCTCACCAGCGCGCCTCCGAGAGCGATGCAGGCGCGTCGGACGAGGGGCGCGGCGCCGCGGGCGGTCGTTCGTCGGCAGACCAGGAATGGCGCAGCGCGAGAAGTCCCGTGCGGTAGCTCTCTGCATCGACGCGGAAGGCGCCGTGGTACACCGCCTGGTCGTAGACGTGCAGCCCTTCCTCGTCGAGTAGGAACACGTAGAGAGTGAAGTCGCCCTTGACGATCGGCAGCTCCTCGAGGCGGACGGCGATGCGATGGCGAGTGCTGCCCGTGATGGGAGCGAGCCCGTCCTGGTGGGTGGCGAAGGTGAACACCTGCACGCCGTCGGCGCGGTCGACGGCGACGGCGAGGTGGAAACGCCGCGACGGCTCGTCGCTCTGCCATTCGACGGCCACGGCCCATGGGTCGCCGGACGCGAACGTGTGCGTCGCGGCTTCGACCGGCGCCTCGTCGGCCGCCCAGCGGACGCCGAGGAGGCGCGCGGGACCGCGCTCGTCTGTCGCGCCGGCAGCAGCCGCGCGGCGTCCCTCGCCGCTGCGCGCCGCCTCGCGCGCCGCCAAGTGCTCTTCGTAGGCGTGCACCACGTCGAGCGCCGGCCCGAAGCGCTCGACCCGCCCCTGGCGCAGCCAGAGAGCGTGACGGCAGAGCGCGGTCACGTAATACATCGCGTGCGAACAAAACAACACGGTTCCGCCGCCGCGGATGAAGGCGAGCAGGCGGTCGAGGCACTTCTTCTGGAAGTAGCCGTCGCCCACCGACAGCGCCTCGTCGACGATGAGCACGTCGGGCTCGATCTGGGTGGCGATCGAGAAGGCCAGCCGCATCGCCATCCCCGTCGAGTAGGTCTTCACCGGCCGGTCGATGAAGTCGCCGAGCTCGCTGAAGTCGAGGATGCGCGGCAGCGCCGCGGCGACGTCGCTCTGCGAGAGGCCGAGCAGCGCCGCGTTGAGGACGGCGTTCTGGCGGCCGGTGAATTCGGGGTGGAAGCCGGCCCCGAGCTCGAGGATGCCGGCGACACGCCCGTTGACGCGCAACGCACCGGCAGTGGGCTGGGTGACGCCGCAGAGGATCTTCAAGAGCGTGCTTTTGCCGGCACCGTTCTCGCCGATGACGCCGAGCCCCTCACCTTTGGGCAGGGTGAAGCTCACACGGTCGAGCGCGCGCAGCTCGGTGTGCCGCCGCCCGCCGCCCAGCGCTTCGCGCAGGCGATCGAGCGGCCGCGCGTAGAGGCGATAGACCTTGGTGAGGCCCTCGGCCGAGAGCGCGGCCGCGCTCGCCGTGGGTTCGAGCTGCGCTGGAACGGACATGAAGTGGATGGGCGAGGCGCCGCGAGCGGAGCAAGGCTCCTGCCGGCCGGCATGGCCGGCAGGAGCTTCGCGGCGCTCGCTACGGAAGCGGCTGGACGGGGACGAAGGAAGCGTCGCTGGTGGACTTGCGGATGGCCTGGCCGCCCACCAGGAGGTCGCCGCCGGTGACGTTGACCTCGATGGAGAACAGGCCCGAGAACGAGTTCTTGAGCGCGCCGCCGTCGCGGGCGCCCCGCTGCACCAGCTTGCCGCCGCCGACGCTGATCTTGATCCGCGACAGCACCGCGCCGGCCGCCGAGCGGTAGACGAGCTCGGCGTTGGCGGTGGCGGCGCCGGGGTTGTAGAAGGACAGGGCGCCGCGGTAAAGGCCGTCCTCGCGCAAACCGAGCAGCAGCCGGGTCTGGCCGGCGTGGATCACCTGCCCGTCGGTCTGCGCTCCCGCGGTCTGGCCGAAGCGGCGGGTCTTCACGTTGTAGGTCTCGCCCAGCACCAGCGGGAAGACGCCGTCCGTACCGGCGCTCTCGACGACCAGCATGCCGTTGCCCTGGAGCACGCCGAGCCGTGCGCGCAGGACGTCGGCGAGCCGCACCGAATCGCCAGCGTGCACCACCTGCGTGATGGAGGCCGGCCGGTTCCGCGCCGCCTTGATCACCGCGCCGACGAAGCGGATGGTCACCGATACGTCGTCGTCGGCGCGGTTGACCAGCAGCACGTCGGTGACCCACTCGGTCTTCGACGCCTTGGCCTTGTTGGTGCCGACGCCGGCAGCGACTCCCATGAGGTACTGCCGGCCGGCGCCCGCCTTCATCGTCGGCAGGTAGGAGACGTCGTTGCTGTCGAGGCGGCGGCTGGTGCCGAACGGCATCAGCGGTCCGCCCTGCAGCGTCTCGATCTCCACCCGGTAGTCGTCCTCGCCGTTGATGCCGCGCTGCCGCAGGGTCTCGCTGCCGATCAGCAGGTGGCCGAAGGCGGGCAGCTCCTGATCGTTGCGCTCGTCGAGCAGCTGCCCGACGTTGTCGAAGAAGCGCAGGTTGAAGCGGGCGCGCCGCGGGCCAGCGTTGCCGACGCCGAAGTCGGTCGTCCGCGCGGTGTCGTCGTTGAGGCCGATGACGTGCGACAGGGTGTCGGTCCCGGTGGCGTTGGCCGGCACCACGGTGCCGCCCATCCAATCGCCGTAGCCAGCGCCGGCGCCGGCGGTCTGGTAGACCGCCACCAGCGGCTGCGGATCGCTGCCGCCGGCCTCGACGACGATCGTCCCCGAGCCGTCCGTGTGCAGCTGGCCGAGGAGGGCCGGCAGCAGGCGCGACTCGCCGGCCGCGAGCGCCGGGATCTGCAGCGGCGCCACCGCCGGCTCGGTCTCGCCCGGCCGATGGACGGTGATCTTCAGCGGCTGCGTGCCTGCGTTCCGGCTGTAGACGACCAGGTCGGGGATGTCGGGCGCACCGCCGCGCTGCGCGACGAACGGCTGCACCGCCGCCTTGCCGATCGGCCTGGGTGCGATCTCGAAGTCCTTGGACATCGACGCCTCGGCGCCGTCCACGGACCGGCCCAGCCGAAGGGTGACGCGGAACGTCCCGTCGGTGATCCACTTGTGCGTCGGGCTCACCTGCGCGGAGGAGTCGCCGTCGCCGAAGAACCACCCCAGCGAGGTCGGCGACCCTTCGACGGCCGACGTGAAGGACACCGTCTCGCCCACCTGGGCGCGGCAGCGCTCGCCGCTTCCGTCATTCGTGCACGACGGGCTGCTGAAGCTGGCCACCAGCGGCGGCGGCGGCGGCGGCGCGGCGCTGGCAATGGTCAGCGACTTCGTGCTGGCTACCTCGCAGAAAGGCGCCGGCGGGCAGGCGCTGCTCGCCTTGCTCACGCTCAGTTGCACCTCGTAGGTGCCAGGGGCGCCATAGACGTGGGTGACGGTCGCACCGGTCTTGGTGTTGCCGTCGCCCAGGATCCAGAAGTAGCCGTCGGGCGATCCCGTCGAGAAGGTGCCGTTGAAGGTCACGGTGTCGCCGACCTTGGGGGAGAACGGCGAGGTGGTGAAGACCGCGGCGAGCGTCGGCGCCGGATCGGTGCCGCCGCCGGTGATCGTCACCGTGCGGCTGCCCGTCGCACCAGCACAGCCGGTGTTGGTCGCCTGCACCAGCTTCGAGCCGGCGCTGGACCAGGTGATGGTGACGTTGCCGGTGCTCGCGTCACCTGAGATGGTGCCGCCGCTCGTCTGCCAGCTCCAGCCAAAGGCGTTCGGCGTGCAGTGGACGCCACTGCCGGTCAAGGAGACGCCGGCATTGACCGCACCGCTGCCGGCACCGGAGATGGTGATGGCTGGCTGCGGCGGTTGCGCACCGGCGACAATGAGCGTTGCCGCCAGCTGGAACTCGTGCGTGTTGGTGCCGGAACGGACGCGCAGCCGCGGACGGTACGACCCGGCCGTCGGGTAGACGTGCGAGGTGACCGGCGCCGTCAGCTCCGCGGTGTCCCAGCTGCCGAGGCCGTCCCAATCGTATTGCCAGGTCTCGGGCGGGCCGGTGGACTCGTCGGTCATCGGGATCGCCTGCCCCGTGTCGAAGATGCACGAGCCGAAGCAGAAGACCGAGAACTGCGCCTTGAGGCTGATGAGGTTCACGATGTTCACGCTCAGCGCCGCGCTCGTCACGGTGGTCGAGCAGTTGCGGACCTGGACGCGGACCTCGCGCACGCCGGTCGTGGTGTAGAGGTGCTGCGGGTGGGGCCCGCTCACCGGATCGGTGAGCCAGGGTTCTTCCTCGAAGTTGCCATCGCCGTCGAAGTCCCAGCGCCAGCCGGTGCCGCCGGGGATGTTGAGGTGGAACTGCACGGTGCTGGCGACAAAGGCGTCGGCAATGGGCGCGAACGAGTTGTCCGGCGGCAGCGCGGTCTCAGGGGCCAGCGTGAACGCCTGGCTCTTGTTGGCGCTGCCGACGCCGCTGACGGTGAGTGTCGCTGTGTAGTTGCCCGCCGGCGGCCGCGGGTTCTGCGAAGTGTCCCAGGTGAGCGTCGTGCCGCTCCCCGATGCCACCACCGCGCTGCCGCTGTCGAGGACCTGCCAGCCGTAGGTGAGCGGCGGCTTGCCGGTGACCCCGGTGGCGCCGAAGGTGATCGACTGGCACTGCTGCGGAGCCGCCGGCGACACGGTGACGGCGCCGATCTGCGGCTCGGGCGCGAGCACGGTGAGGGTCTGGCCGAGCTGATCGTCCTCGGCCTGGTTGCCGTTGCTGACGAGCTGCGTGATGGTCTTGTTGCCGGTGGAAGCGAAGGTCACCGCCGGCGGCGCCTCGACGAAGGACGAGCTCGGGGTGCCGTCTTGGAAGCTCCAGGTCCAGTCGGTGACGTTGCCGGTGGACTGATCGGTGAACGTCACCGGCGTACCAGGGTAGACAGCCGCCGGGCTCCAGCTGAACCCCGCCGTCGGCGGCAGCTCGCCGGCGAAGGTGTGCACGTCCATCAAGCTGAAGGCAGCACGGTAGAAGTGGTCGCCGTGGAACTTGCCGCGCCGGGGCATCACCCAGTTGAAGCCGGACGGATTGCCCCAGTAGTACCAGCCCCAATAGCCGTCGGCATGGACGTGCGGCGTGACGTCCACGGGCGTGCCGGGGTTGGAGACGTCGAGCAGGAACTCGCCCTGCGGGCGGCTCATGAACTGGTTCTCGCCACCGACGTAGAGGAACGGCTTCGAGCCGTGGCGGGAGAAGCTGAGGAACATGTAGTCGGCCGCATTGTTGTTAGGCAGCGCAAAGGAGCCCACCTGCGGCACGATACTGGTGCAGGACCCGCTGGAGAGGCAGCTGACGTCGAGGATACGCAGCACCTGGCCGATGCTGTCGATGACGCCGAGGTAATACGACGACGCGCCTTGCTGCCACATCGCCACGCCCTCGACCCTGCCGAGGCCGGCGAGCGTCACCAGCTTCTGCGGCGAGCGCGGGTCGCTGACCCGCCAGAGCTCGACGCCGAGGAATCCCTGCGACACGGCCAGATAGTTGCCGACGCCGTGGAGGTACTTGGCGCCGGAAGCGGTGTTGAGCTTGCCGGCATACACCGTGCGGCTGGCCCCGGTGCAGCGCACCGTGCCCGGCGACTCGTCGTAGCACCACGGGCTGGCGGTCGACGCCATGGCCGCGCTGAGGTCGTACACCAGCACCTTGTCGGCCGTGGCCGCATAGAAGGCGTAATGGATGCCGCCGTAGGTCGTGGCCCACACCTGGGTGCCGTCCTTGCTGTCGTCCTGGTAGATGACCCGTGGAGCTTCCTTGGTCGCGGTGTTCCAGATGAGGAATCCGTTGTCCGAGATGCACGCCATGGCGACCACCGAGTCCACTCCCTCCGGCGCGTCAAGGCCGAAGAGGTAGAACTTCGTGTCGTTCTGGTGCCAGACGGGGATCTGCGCAGGTTGCTGCTGGGTCGGAGCGACGAACTTGTAGGCGGCGACGGTGGGACTCGCCGGCGTCGTGCGGGCGTCCCAGATCTTCAGGCCCCTGCCGGTGGTCGCGAAGACCCACCCGTTCTCCACGTCGACATCGTGGAAGAAGGTATGGGCGGACTGTGGCGTCGTCCCAAAGTTCCAGCCGCTCAGGTCGCCG
The DNA here is from genome assembly GCA_963846495.1 of Thermoanaerobaculia bacterium. Lineage (GTDB taxonomy): Bacteria > Acidobacteriota > Thermoanaerobaculia > Multivoradales > JAIOJS01 > DASYQD01. The sequence continues at coordinate 187,534 of CAWJWP010000016.1, forward strand.
AGGATGGCAGCCGGCGCCAGCTGCCCCCACCGATCGGCGGGAACCGGCGTCACCGGCGACTTGGCGGGGTCGTATCCCTGACCGGATGCCGGCAGCGAACCGGCGAAGGCGAGCACGAGAGCGGCGGCTGCAAGTCGAGGTGCGCGCGAGCGCAACAGGTGGTTCATCGATCGCGTCTCCAGGGCTCGTTCAATGTGGGAGAAGGTTCGGGACCTCCGCCCTCACCTCGGCGACGGACCAAAGCGAGAGCGCAACTCCCGGGAAGTCGGGGGGAACGAAAGTGACGGGCCCGGCCCGAAGACCGGGCCCGTCATCGATCAATCAAACGAAAGCGGAGGCGGCCGGCGCACCGGCCGCCTCGAGCTCACCGATCAGCTGCCGCAGGCACCAGCGAACCCGTTCGGCCCGATGCAGATGCCGCCCGGAGGAACGGTGGTGTTGGCGTTGTCGAGCTGGATGGCGTCGAAGCCGACGCTGAACCGGCCCGAAGCGTCCATCTGCGTGACCACCCACGCCTGCGCGACGCCGATGTAGCCCGGGCCCAGGGCGGCGTCGAGAGCCGTGAAGTGGTTGAGGTTGAGGTAGAGCCAACCGAACGAAGCGTTGGTGGGAAGCGTGGTGCCGCCCACGGCCACCCGCTGCGCCTCATCGCAGAAGGTGCACTGCGCGCCCGGCAGCGGCTCGCCCGAGGGACCGCCGGTGACGACGGTACGCGGGTTCTCCTCCTCGTCGAAGGAGACGATCTGCTGCTCGAACAGCTCGCCGTAGTTCGGCCCGGTGGTGCAGCTGAAGCCCGGCGGGAACTTGGAGTCGCGCCAGACCATCAGCGAGGTGCCACCGGTGAACGCGCCGCCACTCAGGTAGCGGGTGGCGAAGGTGGTCGCCAACGGCTCGCGGTTGTCCGCGGCCGTGCCGGCCACGTAGCGGCCGTAGAAGGTGTACTCGCCCGGCGTGGAGAAGACGGCCGCGTTGGCCTCGACGTGGACGAGGGTCTCGCCCTGAGCGAAGTTCTCGCCCGGGTTGACCCAGAACACGTCGCCCCACAGGACGTTGTCGTTGTCGGCGATGCCGAGACCGCCGCTGATGAAGTAGCCCGTCGAGGACGGGAACAGCAGCGAGCAGCTGTTGGCATCGTCGATGGTGATGTAGCCACGAGCGATGTTGTCGCCGTAGTTGCGGCCGGCGCAGGTGCCGTCCACCGGCGACTTCTTGCCGGTGAGCAGCGCCTGCAGGTGGCTGCGGAAGCTGGCGCTGATCGCCGGGATCGCATACACCGGCGGCTGCGGCGGCGTGGTCGTGGTGTTGCAGTTCGGGAAGATCACGTCCGGCAGGGAGAACAGGCCGAGCGGGCTGCCCGGATCGTTCGCCGCCGTCGTGGTGCCCGAGCCGGTCTGCGGCAGGACGCCGTTGACCAGGATGTCGCGCAGGTTGAAGGTCTGCACGTCGTAGCCGGTGAGATAGACGTCGAAGTCGAGCACCGGGATCGACCCGTCGCTCCACACCGTGACGTGAGCGAGCTGGGCCGCCGCGGAGGCGTTGTTGATCGAGAACAGGGTGGTGATCCCGTTCGTGTCGCCCAGGTCGACCTCGAAATACGGAACGAGCAGCGTCGCCGCCGGCACGGCATCGACCGTACCCGGCAGCGCGAACGCCTGCCCGCCCAAGGCGAGCAGCCCCGCGAGTGCGAGGCAAAGAGCAAAACGCTTCATAGAGACGATCTCCTCGAAGTTCGTAGCTAGTCGCAAGGCCAAACACTGCCAGTCAAAAATGCCTCCGAAGCGTCGCATCACCTCCCGTTAAAAGTCTCGTTCGGTCGTTTCGTTCGCTGATTCTACAGCCCCCTGAGACAGAGGGTAGAGACCACGTTCACTCGAACTTATGCTGCGGCACTATAGGGACCCCGCAGAGGCTTGTCAACCCTAACGTGCGGCGGCGTCTCCAGCCACCTTCCACACACGGATGGCGCCGTGGTCGCGGCAGTCGGCCCGTTGGCCGCCCAACATGACGCCGAGCATGCCTGCCGACGTTTCCTCACCGGCGAGCTCGACCACCAGCTCCGGTCGTCGATCGTCGTCGAGATCGGCGAGCTCGACGTCGTAACCCTTGCACCCGGCAAGCCCCGGCGGGACGGGCGGTCCGCTGGCGGCGGCGAAAGCGCCGCCGCCGCTACCGAGGAAGAAGTGAACGGCGCCGGCGCCATCGACACCGACGACGTCGAGGTGACCGTCGACATTCAGGTCGCCCACCGCGAGGGCGCCAAAGCTCACCCGGCCAGGTACCACGGCGAGCGTTCGCCGCTCCCACGCCGGCTGCTGGCCCGGCCGGCTCAGGAAGAGGTCGATGCCGCTGCGCGGCTCGTCGGCCTCGTGGCTCACGTAGCCGAGGACCACGTCGTCCTTGCCGTCGCCGTCGACGTCGCCCGCCGCCACACCATCCAGGTAGGCGTGCGGCCGAATCGGCAGCTCGAGCTTTTGCCATTCCTGCGCCCGGCCCAACAACACGACGTCGCGGAAGCCGACGACACCCGCGGCGGCGGCGACGTCTGCTCGATCGTCACCGTCGAAATCGCCGAGGGCGAGCGAGTGACCGTGGATCCTCGGCGACAGCGCGGGCAAGCGCTCGAAGCTGCCATCGCCGAGGTTGCGTAGGTGGAGGATGCCGAAGCCGCCGGTGATCGTCTCCGCCGTTCCCTCGCCGGCGACGTTGAGGCCCATGCCCTCGCCCAGCAACGTCAGATCGGGCAAGCCGTCGCGGTCGACGTCGCCGGTGCGGATGGCGCGCGAGCTGAAAGGCGGCGTGTCCTTGGGCAGCAGGCGGTCGGCGGCGCGGAAGTTGCCCTTACCGTCGCCGTAGAGCAGCATCGGCGGCAGCAGGTGCATGGCGAGAGCGATGTCGAGATGCTCGTCGCGATCGAAATCGGCGACGGCGACGTCGCCGTAGTCGTAGCGGGCAGACGGAAAGCGCTGCTCGCGCCAGACCTGCCAGTTGCCGGCGCCGTCGCCGAGGAAGATCAGCGGCGTCGAGCCGAGAGCCTTGCGCGGCGGGGCGTGGACGATGTCGAGGTGACCATCCTCGTTCATGTCGGCGATGGTCAAGCCGTCTCTCCACTGCCCGCTCTGCGGCAGGCCCCGATCGAAGGGAACCAGCGCCGGCGCCGGCACCTTCGGCAGCTTCACCTCGTAGGTGGCAGCGACCTTGGCGCGCTCTTCGTCGGTCGGTGGCAGACGCCGCCGCGATAGCGGTTGCGCGTCGCCATCGACGCGGAAGATCTTGGCGTAGAACGTCGTGTCGTCGTAGCGCGCCAGCTTGAGCGGCAGGCCGCCGCGCAGCCGCACGCTGTTCTCGCCGTCCCAAACGTAATGGCCTTCGAGGCGAGGAACCGCGACCAGGAAGTACTGCTGCCCTTCCGCGTCGACGTACCAGCGGCCGTCGGGCGGGAGGAGCGGAATGTCACCGTCGGCCCCCAGCGGCACCGCTTCGGGCGGTCCTTCCGGCGGCGCCGGGATGGGTGTCGGTTGCGCCGTCGCCGCAGTGACCGGCCGACCGCTGGCCGTCGCGCCTCGGTCGCTGACGCAGGCGCCGGTCACGATGCCGGCGATGGCGAGGACGCCGAGGAGTCGGACGAGCGGCAAGCGAGCGGGCGACGAGGTCGACATCGCGATCGATACGATCCTGGTGAAGCTGTGAACGGAACGCGGCGGCACCGCCGAGAGCTGCGACCCGCCATGCTAGCATCCCGCTCTGCGAACGCCCTGTCCGGAGCCACCGCCGGGCAGCCTCATCTCCCCCCACCCCGCTTCGAGGAGGTTCCCGCCGCATGCGCACCGCCGGCCTGCTCGCGCTGTCCTGCTTCGCTCTGCCCATCGCCCTCGCGGCTCAGGAACCAACCCCGCGCCTGACGATCGCCGAGGAGAAGCACGCCATCGACCAAGTCTCGCTCGCCGAGCCCGCACGCTGGGCCTTCGCCGTCGAGAACAGCGGCGGCGCGCCGCTTACCCTCGAGGTGCTCGGGGTCACGGAGCTGTGCCGAGTCGAGTCGTTTCCGGCCACCCTCGCTCCCGAGCAGTCCGGTACGGTCAACGTCACGTTGGACACCAGCCAGCTCGCCGCTCCCGGAGAGTGCACGATCAAGCTGGGCAGCAACGATCCCGACCGCCGCGAGGCCCTTCTCAACCTGGCGGTAGCGCCGCAGGACCTGCTGCGCGCCAAGCCCGGGTTCGCGCGCTACACCTACGTGCAGGGCGAGAAGGAGGGGACGATCCGCCAGCTCGTCTGGGCCAACGATGGAAAGGATTTCAAGGTGCTCGCCGTGCAGGCGCCGCCAGTGGTCAAAGCGACCTTCCGCCCTGCCGAGTGACAAGGAGCGCGATGCGAAGGTCGCCGGTGCGCAGTGGATCGTCGAGACCACCATCCTGACCGACGCCCCGGTCGGCCCGGTGCTGGGCGCCGTAGAGGTGCGCACCGATCACCCGCAGCAGAAGGTGATGCGCGTGCCGCTTTCCGGCTTCGTGCGCCCGGTGCTGCACGTCACCCCGCCGCAGGCGACGCTCGGCGAGGTGACGGTCGACCGCGAAGTGAAGGTGGAGCTCTTCCTCCGCAACTTCGCCACCGAGCCGATCCACGTCCTCAAGGTGGAGTCGAGCGTTCCCGGCACCCGCGCCGAGATCTCGCCGCGCGAGGAGGGGCGCTCCTGGGACCTGCGGCTGATCCTCACGCCGGCGATGGGCAGCGGCAAGTTCGCGGGCGATGTCACCATCCTCACCGACAGCTTCAAGCTGCCGAAGCTGGTGGTGCCCGTGACCGGCAGCACGGTAGTGCCGCCGGCGTCGCGCTGAGGCATCAGAGCTCGTCGACGAACCCCGGCTCGAGGCGCCGAAAGGCCCACCAACCGAGCCCGGTCGCGAGCAGACCGCAAAGTGCCAGCGCCGCCAGGCTCACGCCGGGCGGCGCCGGACCTCCGAGCAGCGCCGCGCGATAGAGGCCGACGAGCCCGCTGAGCGGGTTCCACTCGAGCGCCGAGCGCAACCGCTCCGGCACGACGCCCAAGGGATAGACGATGGGCGTCAGGTAGAACCATGCCTGCAGCAGCATTCCCACCAGCTGGCTGAGATCGCGGAAGAAGACCTGGATGGCGCAGAGCAGCAGGCCGATGCCGCAGGTGAGCAGCAGCTGCAACGGGATCGCCAGCAGCAGCCAGGGAAGGCCACGCCACGAGAGTTCCCCGAACATGGCGAGAACGGGCAGCAGCACCGTCGCCGCGATGGCCTCGTGCAGGAGGGCAGCGACCGTCACGGTGAGCACCAGCACCTCGCTCGGGAAGTGGAGCTTCTTCACCAGGTTGGCGTTGTCGGTGATGGCGGTGGCTCCGCGGCTGATCCCCTCCTGGACCGCCATCCACGGCAACAGGCCGCAGAGCAGGAACACCCAGAACCTCTCGGTGCCCTCGCCCACGGGCCGCATGCGCAGCACGATCTCGAAGACGAAGGTGAAGAGCAGGAGCTGCCAGAGCGGCTGGAGGAACGACCAGAGGAAGCCCAGCGCCGAGCCGGCGTAGCGGCCCTGCAGGTCGCGCCGCACGAGCTCGCGCAGGAGGAAACGATGCGCCGGCATGGGTGTGGGGTTTTGCTAGGCGACTGACCCGCGTTATCCTAAGCGCCGAAGACACAAACGCGCCGACAGTGTTTCCCTACGCGCGGTCGCCAACGTCGTCGGTGACCGCAGCTGATCTTCGATCGGCTCTACCGCCCAACGAGGCAAAGGAGGTCTGCATTGATCCGCAAGCGCCTACGCCCACTGATCTACGTTCTACTGCTGGCCGGCGTCATAGCTGCGACGCCGGCGGGTGCCCTGCCCGGGACCATCGATGACGTGCCGGCGTCGACCTTGCTACTCCCGTACTTCGAGGTCGACCTCGACGACGCCGACCACCTCAACACCCTGTTCTCGATCAACAACGCGTCGGCCTCGGCGACGCTCGCCCACGTCACGGTGTGGAGCGACGGGTCGATCCCGGTGCTCGACTTCGACATTTATCTTACGGGCTTCGACGTGCAGACGATCAACCTCGGCGACGTGCTGATCAACGGCAACATCCCGAGGACCGCTTCCGACGGGCAGGACCCCACGGACACCATCAGCCCGCAGGGCCCGATCTCGCAGGACATCAACTTCGCGAGCTGCACGGGCACCCTCCCCTACACCAACCCGGCCATCAGCCCGAACTTCCGCATCCACCTGCGGGCGCTGCTCACCGGTAAGAAATCGCCGATCGACAACACCTGCGCCGGCCGCAACTACGGCGACAACGTGGCCCGCGGCTACGTCACCATCGACGTGACCAACGCCTGCTCGCTGCTGTTCCCCTCGAGCACCGGCTACTTCGTGAGCGGCGGCGGCGGCATCGCCGGCAACCGCAACATCATCTGGGGCGACTACTTCTACGTCGACCAGATCCTCTCCGCGGCGCAGGGCGAGACCCTCGTCCACATCGAGGCCGCCCCTGGTATCGGTGCAACCAGCAACCACGGAACCTACGGTCCGGTGTTCACCACTCCCGGCGAGTACACCTTCTACGGCCGTTACGTGGCCGGCACCGCGATCGACAACCGCGAGCCGCTGGCCACCACCTTCGCGGCGCGCTACATCCTGGGCGGCGGCTTCGACGGCGGCACCCAGATGATCGTCTGGCGCGACTCCAAGTTCCCGCCGGGCTTCAGCTGCACCACCGGCCCGAACTACGGGGAGCTCTTCCAGCAGCAGATCGTGGCGTTCGACGAGCAGGAGAATCCGTTCACCGTCACCCAGGGCGGCCCCTCCGGCGAGCCGGTTCCCGGCGCCGTCTGCATCATGTGCGACGAGGCGCAACGGGTGACCGTGGGTACCGACATCGAAACGCCGTTCAACTTCGGTTGGCTCTACCTCAACCTCAACCACGCCACCGTGCTCGACGCCGCCCTCGGTCCCGGCTACGTCAACATCGCCCAGAACTGGGTGACGGTGTCGATGACCGCCCACGAGGGCCACTACGCGGTGGGCTTCGACGCCGTCCAGTACGACAACGCCAACACGGCGGTCTCGGGCGGCGTCATCCTCCCGGTCAGCAGCGGCGTCCCCTGAGCGCGGTCCATCCGGACCGCCGTCGCTGAATCGAGACTGGGGGCAGCGGGTTCTACCCGCTGCCCCTTCTCGCGCCACCGGCCAGAGTCACGGCCCTTGCAAGCCGTCGGTCGGGCTCGATCCCGTCTCCCTCTTACCATCGCCTCCATGAAATCACCGCGACCGTGGCTCCTGCTGCTGGGCGTCTTCTACGTCAACCTGTTGTCGCTGGCGGCGCAGGTGTTGTGGGTCCGCCGTCTCAACCTGCTGTTCGGCTCGACCGCGTTCGTGTTCTCGGCCGTGCTCGCGGTGTTCCTGCTCGGCCTCGCTTTCGGCGCGCGCACCGGTGCCCGCTGGTGCGCGAACGGCCAACCGTTACGGCGCCGCCTTGCTGCGTCGGTCGCCGTGCTCGGCGTCCTCTGCGCCGTGTCGCTGCCGCTGTTCACGCTGGGCCGCGCCTTGTGGGGCGCCCTGGCGCCGGAGAGCTGGGGACCCGGACTCGCGGCGACGGCGAAGCTCGTCGTCGTGCTGGCGGTGCTCTTCCCGCCGACGTTTCTCATCGGCGTCACTCTGCCGCTGTTCACCGAGCTGCACGCTCGCATCTCCCGGCGCATCGGCGCCAGCGTCTCGCTCGTCTACGGGCTCGACACGCTGGGCGGCGCCGGCGGCGCGCTGCTCGCCGGTCTGGTACTGGTGCCCTACGTCGGCCTGCGCGCCTCGACGTGGCTGCTCGGCGCGGGCGCTGTCGTGCTCGCCGCCCGCCTCGCGCGTCTGGAGGAGCCGGAAGTCCAGACGGTTGCGGCAACCGCGGCGCCGAGCCGTTCGCCGAAGAAGCGCGGCCACGCCAAAGCCGCGCCACAACGGGAGAAAGTCCCGCTCTCGCCGGCGGCGCGGCGGCTCACGCTCGGGGCATTCGCCCTTTCCGGGTGTGCCGCGATGTGGCTGGAGACGGGGTGGAACCGCTTCTTCTACCTGCTCAACGGCACCAGCGTCTCCTCGCTGGCCTTCGTGCTCGCCGGCTTCCTCGGCGGCATCGGCCTCGGCAGCCTGCTGACGCGGCGGCGCGCGGATTCGGTCCACAACCTGCCCGTCGTCATCGCCCATCTGCAGATCGTCATCGCGGTCGCCGGGATCCTCGTGTTCCGCGCCCGCGAGACCTTCGAGCGCGCCTACCTCTCCTTCTTCCAGTCGACGGCGGGGGAAGGCGCCTTCTTCTTCCAGGTCTTTCTCCTCATCTTCGGTCTCGTCCTCCTCGCCACCCTGGCGATGGGCGCCAACTTCCCGCTCGTCACGCGCCTGTTGGCGCAGCAGGAGTCGGATGGCGCGGGCGCGGCGCTCGGCCGTGCCTATTTCGTCAACACGCTGGGCGCGGTGGCCGGCGCCTTCACCGGCGAGTACCTGCTGCTGCCGTGGCTCGGCTTCGCCGGTCTAATCGTCGCCGCCGTTGTGGCGTACCTGGTCACCGCAGCGGTGTTCATCGCGCAGGCGCCCGCCGGCCGCCGCCGGCTCGCGACGGCCGGCGTGCTGGCGGCCGTCGCTCTCGGCCTATCGCCGCTGGTGTTGCCCTTCGAGCCGCCGAAGAGCGCCGTGTACTACCACGGCGTGCGCGATGGCACATGGGAGCTCTACCAACAGGCCAACAGCGAGATGACGACCATCTACCGCCGGCAGGGCTACTACGGGCAGGTGTCGGTGCTGTCGGTCCCCGAGGCGAACGCCCTCTTCCTCAAGCACAACGGCAAGACCGACGCCACCAATCTGCCGGGCGACAACTACGCCCAGATGCTGATGGGGCACTTGCCGATGATGCTCCATCCCGATCCGCGCCGGGTGCTCAACATCGGGCTAGGAGGCGGCCTCACCCTCACCGCCGTGCTTCGCCATCCCGAGCCGCAAGAGGTCGTGCAGGTCGAGATCGACCCGCTGGTGGCAGAGGCGGCGCGGCTGCACTTTCGCGACGCCAACCATGCCGCACTCGAAGACCCCCGTGTCCGCCTGGTGATCGACGACGGCCGCAACTACGTCGACCGTACGCAGCGGCGCTTCGACGTCATCGTCAGCGAGCCGCCGAACATCTGGGTGGCCGGCGTCTCCGGTCTCTTCACCCGCGAGTTCTACGCCGCCGCGCGCCAGCACCTCGCGCCGGGCGGGCTGCTCAGCCAGTGGTTCCCCATCCACGAGATGAGCGCTGCCGACTTTCGCACCGCGCTACGCACGCTCTCGCTCGAGTTTCCGCACAGCGCCGTGTGGAGCAACGGCTACGACGCCATCGTCGTCGCCGCCGTCGAAGCGCTGCCGTACGACCGCGCTCGGGTGGCCGCGCGCGCCCGCGCTCCCGGCGTCGAGGAAGACTTTGCCGCCATCGGGTTCACCCTGGCGCAGTTGCCGGACATGGTCGCCCGTCCGCGCTTCCGTGGCGCCACCATGGTGCGCGCGGGGTCGGGCGGGGAGCTCAACACCGACGACCGGCCGGTGCTGGAGTTCCGCACCGCGCGCAACCTCTATCGGTTCGCCAAGCACCCCGAGCAGCGCTGGCTCAAGCATTGACGCTGCCGTCGACGCGCTTGCCGCGGCCAAGATGAGATCGGCCGGTGCGAGCCACCGCACCGGCCGTCGTCTCGGAGCGCGAGGCTGAGGCTCAGGGCGAAGTCTGCAGCAGACGCCCGCGCAGCGCCAGCTGGCGACTCTCGTCGCCGCCTTCCCAGACCGCCAGGACCTTGCCGGCGGGGCCCGGAGCGAGGCTCACCGACCACGGGCCGGTCACCGGTCCCAGGCTGACGCGCACGACGTCGCCGCGGGGATTGCCGAGAGCGTCGAACGCCGCCGCCTGGACGGCGCTCGAGTAGGTGCCGTACCAGAGCACCCACGAAACCAGATAGCCGCCGTCGGGCAGGTTGGCGAGACGAGGTGCTCCCTGGTCACCCTCGCCGGCGTTGAGGGTCAGCTCCGGCCCGAGGGCCGCACCGGAACGGGAGAGCAGCTGGCCGTAGATGTGCGCATGGCGGCCATCCGGAGAATGCTGCCAGGCGACCAGGAACTCCCCTTCGCGGCCGGCGACGATTGCCGCCTGCTCCGACTGGTAGCCGCCGGCGGTGAGCTGCATGGCCCCGCCGAACGGCGCCCCATCGGTGCCGAACAACCGCGCGTGGATCTGCACGCGGTTCGCCGGGCCCGTCCGCTGCTCCCAGGCGACGAGCACTCGATTGCCGGCAACTCCCAGCGCCGGACGCGCACCAGCCGTGGACACCGCAAGCTGAGCGCCCGGTCGTCCGTTCTCGGCCACGCGCCGCAGGTGGATCCCCTTGCCCTCGCCAGCCGTCTGCTGCCAAGCGACCCAGTAGCCTTGCGCGTCGGCGACCACCGCCGGGCGGGTGAGCTCGCTCCGTCCGCTGGCCACCTCCCACGCCCTCGCCCGCGGCGCCGCCTGGCCGTCGAAGAGGCGCGCCATGACGCGGCTGGACAGCAGGGTCCGACTTTCGTGGAACCAATAGGAGCGGATCCGGACCCGCTGTTCCACCCATACGAGCAGGAACCCGTCGCTGCCGCGCGTGACGATGCGTGGCTGGCGGTGCAGGGTCAGCACCGCGTCAAAAGGCACCTCGGGAAGGGGATCGTTGGCGGCCAGGTTGACCGTCGGACCGACGTTCGCTCCCGCGCCATCGTAGAAACGAGCGAAGAGGCCGGTCACATCCTCCCAGGCCACCACGGAGCGGCCGCCCAGATAGGCCGCCGCCGGTGCCCGCTGGTTCTTGCTCGGCTGGGCGCCGATGGCCAGCTCGGAGCTTGCCGCTTCCACGGCGGCGAAGGCCGCGGTGGCGAAGGAAGGAAGGAGCACGGAGACGAGGAACGTAGCGAAGACGAGCCGCGCGATCCGACGCATGATGGGGTTCCTCCTGGAGGGGTCTGTGACCCGTTTTATGCTGCTATACTATCGACTCGCCGCGCGGTTGTCACCCCCCCATCATCGTTTCGTAGGTCTCTCAGCCGCTCGGAGTCGCGCCCCAGATGGTCTTGGTGGCGCGGGAACCGAAGCACGCCGCCTGCCCCGCCGAGCCGACAGAAGACGCAAGCTCTGCCTCGAAGGGCCGACGGAGCGATTCGGGGCCTGGCCAGCGCAGGCGCTGGCGGCCGCCTGCGATGGGCTCGAGGATGGAGCAGCCGCGGCCTGTCGCGAAGCCGCCAGCGAGGGCATGTATCGCCTGCACAAGCCTGCCCTGTCCATCTACGTGGAGCGCTGACGGTCCAGCCCTGGGCGGCGTTGGCCCTTACGATTGACAGCCATCGGCGCTGGCTCTAAGATGCCGAGACATTCATGGCGCTTTGACATGGCTTTCCCCATGACATCCAGCACGCCGCCGAAGATCCGCCAAGTGCAGCTCGTCGGCCGCAAGATCCGGCGGCTGCGCAAGGAACGGCACCTGACGCAGACCGAGCTCTCCGCGCGCATCGGCATTCAGCAGTCCGATCTCTCGCGCATGGAGAAGGGGGAGTACCGCGTCAGTCTCGACACGCTCTTCAAGATCCTCGCCGAGTTCGACCTCGGCATCGGCGAGTTCTTCGAGGACGCGGCGCGCGAGTCGCTCACGCCGCGCGAGGTGCAGCTGGTGCGCCAGCTCAAGACGCTGCCGGCGGACGCACGCCGGGAGGTCGAGGAGCTGATCGAGCGCAAAGGACCCGACGCCGGTGAGGCGGAGCGCCCGTGACCGACCTCGTAGGCAGCGGCTGCCCCGAGTACGACCGCGAGCGCGCGCTCGCGGAGGCCGCGAAGGACGCCGGCCGGCTGCGCGAAGCGCTCGACCACTACTCCGCAGCGCTGGCGGCGGCGCGGCGCCACGGCCCCGCCGAGCTGGTCGACCGTGCGCTGTGCGCCGAGGCGGCGCTGGCGATCGAGCTCGGCGACGTCGACGGCCCGATCCCTTCGCTGCGCGAGATCCTGCTGCGCAACGCCAACCCGGAGAGCTGCTCGATCGCAGCGCGCGCCATCGCCCGCGCCTACGAGCTGCGCAAGGACTACCGCAAGAGCCTCTTCTACGCGCAGATCGCGCGCGACCGGGCGCAGCAGGCGGAGAGCGCCGAGCGCTTGGCCGCCGCCTACAACCAGATCGGCAACGCGCAGCTCGGCCAGAGCTTCTTCGAGCCGGCCGCCGAGAGCTATCACCGCGCGCTCGCCAGCATTCCGCAGGGGCGTACCGAGTGGCGGCTCATCTGCAGCGTCAACCTCGCCTACTGCGCGCTGCTCAAGGGCCGCGTGCGCGACGGCCTGCGCAGCCTTTACGCAGTGCTGCGAGAGGCGCGCCGCCACGCCCTGCCACGCCTCGAGATGATGGCGCGCGTCGACCTTTGCTACGCCTTCCTCGAGCTCGAGCGCTACGCGGCGGCGGAGCGTTACGGCAAGCGCGGCCTCGCGCTCGCCGAGCAGATCGGCGAGGTGGACTGGGTCAAGAACGCGCTCTACCTGCTCGGTCAGGTGGCGGTGCTGCGCGGCGACGAGCCGCACGCCCGCACGCTGTTCGGCGACCTCCAGCGCCGCTTCTATCCCCAGCAGAATTTTCTCTGCGACTTCCTGGTGTCCGTGGACGTCCGACCTCTCGTCAACCTGAGGGCCTGACGTGCGCCGCGTCCTCTACGCCGCCGCGCTGACTGCGCTGCTCGTGCCCGCCGTGGCGCAGGCCGGCGACGGCACGGCGATGCTGGGCGCCAACGGCGAGTTCTATCGCGTCCGCACCGGCACCTACGAGTCGCTCTTCGCCAACCCGCCGGCAGGCATGGCGACCAACCCGGTGCTGGCGCTCGACGTCGAGAAGAGCGGCGGCTCGCAGCGGCTCCTCGTGCCCGGTACCGACGGCATCGAGGTGGAGCGTTCCCCCGCCCTCAACGTGGACCCGTCGACCAACAAGGTCTACATCGTGTGGGAGGGTACGCGCACCATCCATTCGGTCCTCGACCTCATCAGCTATTCGGCCGACGGCTTCGGCGACGTCTTCGAGTTCTCCGGCGACGCGTTCAGCATCAAGACCAACCCGCAGCTCGCCACCACGCTGGAGACGTACCAAACCTTCTCGGAGGATGGCGAGGTGGTGGCGGCCACGCGCCGCATTCTCCACCTGGCCTGGCGCGACGACGGCGGCACGGGCGTGCGCCACCTTTACACTGCGGTGGTGATCGAAGACGGGTCGCTCCTGCGCACCAATTCGATCTTCGATCTCGAAGAGCTGGCAACCACGGACGATGCCCCCAGCGATGACGAGGAGAACGTCCCGGCGGCGCTGCTGCAAAAGCCCGAGCTCCGCAGCGGCCGCGATGGGCAGAGCGTCGTCGTCGGCTTCGTCGGTCCGGCCAGCCACAGGTTGGCCACTCTCGAGCTGCGCGCGGTCACCGGCGAGTTGGTCTCCTTCGGCGACAAAGCGCGCGCCTCGATCATCGACACCGGCCACCGAAACCCCGGGGCGTCGCGCCGGGCGGTCGCCGACAAGGCGCGGGCGAGCATCATCGACACCGGGCGTCGACTCTTCCGTAGCGAAGTGGCCCGCTTCCTCGCCGACACTTTCCTCGACGACTTTGCCGGCTCTGCCGACGAGCTGACGCTCGAGGACGCTGCCGACGAGGCGCGGGCGTCGATCATCGACACCGGCGTCTCGCTGCGGCGCGGCATCGCCGACCGCGCGTATTCGAAGGTCATCGAGGTCGCGCAGTCGGAAACCCCGGGCAGCGTCAATCACCTGCTCGACGTACGCCGCGCCTCGCGGCGGCAGCTGCCGACCCTGCCTGATCGCCCGCTTCGTATGTTCCTTTCCCAGACCGGCGACGAGGCGGCGCTCGCCTGGCCCGTCGACGGCGCCGTGCAGTACCGCGAGAGCGGCGCCGACGGCGGCTGGGGGGCGGTACAGACTCTGCCGCTGGGGCCGTCGCTCACCATCGACGACGCCTACGCGCTCGTCCAGCAGCGCATCGGCTCGAAGTAGCCGGCCCGCCGCTCCGGCCGCTCATCGACGTTATGCTGTCTCGCCCGCTGCGAGACGGTGCTTTGCCTCGGCCGGATCAGCCGGCGTCGAGCTCGAGGCCTGCGGCCGTCGGAAGCGCCGGCACCACCGTGCCTCCGGCAGCGGTCAGAGCTCCGACGATGGCCGGGTGGCGGTCGGCCGGCGCCAGGATGGCGACACAGCCGCCACCGCCGGCGCCGCAGGCTTTACCGCCCCAGGCGCCCAGTGACTCGGCGACAGCGAGCAGGCGCTCCACCACCGGCACGGTGACGCCATCGGCGAGCTGCCGCCGCAGCTGCCACTCGCGACCGACGAGCCGACCTACCGTCGCGAAGTCGCCGCGTTCGAGCGCCGCCGGCAACGCCGCCGCGATCCCGGCGATGCCGGCGAGCAGACCGTGCACTTCGGGATCGGCCTCGAGGCAGCGGCGGATGATCTGCCAGTTGGTGGCAGCCGAGAAGTGGCTCTGTCCGGTGTAGACGAGCAGCAGGTGCCGCGCCAGCGCGTCAAGGTCGACGCTCAGCCGCCGAACCGTCTCGCCGCCCGGCGTGAAGGCGATGACCAAGCTGCCGCCGAGGAGCGCCGGGTAGTGGTCCTGGGTGCCAGTGGGCAGCCGCATCAGCCGCGCCTCGAGGTCGCGCGCCAGGCGCGCCGTCGCGGCGGCGTCGCGCGCTCGGTTGCCCAGCAGCCGATCGCCGGCCGCGATCAACGCGACGGTCATCGCCGAGCTCGCGCCCAGCCCACCGCCGCGCGGCGACTCACTGTGTACAGCGATGTCGACCGGCGGCAGACCGAGCGCCACCGCGACGACGCCGGGCAGCGCCGCGTCGCCGTTCGCGGCCAGCTCAGCGGCGCTCGCCGCCTCGATCGCTCCTTGCTCGCCGACGAAACGGTAGCCCGCCGTGCGCGGCGACAACGTGACGTCCACGGTGACGTCGAGCGCCACGTTCACCGTCTGCGCGCCGTCGAAGAAGAGGCCGAGCGGCCAGATGTCGAGCGTGCCGCCGCCGAGATCGACGCGGCAGCGGGCCCGCGCGCGCACCGACTGCCCGGAGACCTCGGTCACCGGCCGCCGATCGCGCCCGCTGCTTCGTAGCGCTCGCCGGCGCGCGCCAGCTGCCAGCCGGGAGCCGCGGTCTCCGGCATCACGCCGGTGCGCAGCGCCAGCCGCAGCTGCTCGCGCCAGACGCGGAAGGCCACCATCTCACTGCGCGACAGCGGCTCGGCGGGCACGCTCTTGAGCGACAGCGGATTCACCCAGCGGCCGTTGTGCTGGACACGGTAGTCGAGGTGGGGGGCGGTCGCCAGCCCGGTCGCGCCGACGTAGCCGATCACCTCGTTCTGCCGCACGCGGTCGCCGCGCACCAAACCGCTGGCGAACCTCGAAAGGTGCAGGTAACAGGTTACGTAGCCGCCCGGGTGCCGCACTTTGACGGTGCGCCCACCGCCGCCGTCCCAGCCCACCGAGAGCACGACGCCGTCGGCGGTGACGTGTACCGGTGTGCCACTAGGCGCGCCGATGTCGATGCCCCAGTGCGGACGGAACTCCTTGAGCACCGGGTGGAAGCGGCGCTTGCTGAAGCCGGAGGTGATGCGAGTCGAGAACGCGATCGGCGAGCGCAGGAACATCTTGCGCAACGGATGCCCGTCGGCGTCGTAGTAGCCGTCCTCAGCGTAGCGATAGGCCTCGAGCAGGCGGCCGCGGTTGTCGAGCGTCACTGCCAGCACGGCACCGACGCCGGCAGGCTCGCCGTCGAGGAGCAGCTGCTCGTAGAGGACCTGCATCCGGTCGCCGCGCCGCAGGTCGCGCGTGAAGTCGACGTCCCAGCGCAGCACGTCGGCGGCGCGGTAGGCGACCTCGATCGGCGCGCCGGCATCGGCGAGCGCCTCGGCGACGCTCGACTCGATGGTCACTTCGGCGTGCCGCAGCTCGGTCGACTCGACCGCCGCCTCCCAATCGCCCCGCCAGTCGCCTTGCAACGACGCGAGCTGCAGGCGGCCTTTGCCCGGCACATCCAGGCGCAGCGCCGCCGGGCTCGTGCCTTCGCCGAGCAGCGCCGACACGCGCAGCCCGGGCCGCAGTCGTCGCAGCTCGACGTGATCGGCGAGCTCTTGGGAGATGCGATGGCGGTCCTGCGCCGGCAGGCCGAGCTCGGCGAGGAGCCCGGCGAGCGACTCGCCGCGCGCCAGAGTGCGCTCGAACGGGATCGCCGTGGCCGGCTCGGCTTCGAGGCTCGGCGGCCTGACCTGGGCGGGATCGAACTGGGGGGGAGCGAGGAGGCGAGGAGGCGGAAGGGGTGCGGGTGTGTGGAGCTTCGAGGCGACGGCGAAGGCCGCGAGGGGGATTGTCATGGCAACCAGCACGCGGGCCGCGTGGACCCGATACCGGCGCTGACGCGATCGTTCATTCCCTCTCTGAATAACGCCGTCTCCTGCGGACTGCCGAGGAGCCGAACGGACATTCCTGTCCGCCTCGATCCGCTTGGCTACATCACATGCGGTGCGATCGGAGGTACCGACCGAAACCGCTCTCCTTTGCCAAAAACGGCCGGACTATAGCAAAGGCGCAGCGGAGGTGGCAATGCCCTAGCCCACCACCGCGTCTGCCCGGGTTCCGACGCCCCGCGGGCGTCAGTCAGGTGCCTCCGCGACGTCGGGGCTCGCTCTTGCCGCCCCTCTGGTTGCCGTCGCCGGCCGTGCGGGCGGTCTAGCGCTCGCCGAGCGCGTCCTGGACGACGGCGTCGACGTCGTCGGGATAGCGGCCGGCATAGATGACGGCGCCGTCGCGCAGCACCAAGAGCCCTGGCAGGTTGGCAAGGCCGTACTGCTTGGCGAACGCACCGTCGGCGTCGAGGTAGACCGGGGCCTGCGCGCCCTTGCCGGCGAGGAACGCCTTCACCTCGCCCGGCTCTTCCTGGAAGTCGACGAGCGTAACCCGCGCGCGTCCTCCCCACTTCGCGACCAACCGGTTGGCGCGCTCGACGACGTCCTGGCAGCGCGGCGACCAGCCGGCCCACAACACGACGACGGTGGTGCCGCGCGCGACGTCATCGGAAGTGAGCGCGCCCCCTTCGAGCCCCGGCAGCCGCCACTGCTGCGCCGCGCTCGGCGACTGGCCCGCGAGCACGAGCGCCAGCAGCAGGACGAGCACGGCCGCGAGCGAGCGGCCGGCCATCGCAAGCGCCCTCATCGCCTCAGTCGAGCCTGTCCCGCGCGGCGTCGCCGCGGTGGGGAAAGCTCGCCAGGATGCGGAGGCGCAGGGTCGACGGCGCCTCGTAGCGCACGCAGCGACCCCGGACGATGGCGAGGAACCTGGACAAATGGTCGAAGTGGCGGGAGCAGAGCGGGCAGAAGGTGAGGTGCTGTCGAAACGTGAGCAACAGCTCCGCTTCGAGCTCGTTGTCGCTCACCCGGTACATCGCCGCTCGAATGCCTTGGCAGTCCATCGACAGGGTCCCCCGCGAACGCCGCTCTTCGTAAAGCAGGACCCGTTGCGGGCTCCGCCCACGTCTGGAAACGCCGGGACCACCGGCAGCTATTCCGCGGTGCGCGGGCATTCTACGTCACCCCTGCGGCTCGCTCTCGCCAACGGCTTTGGCGTCGCGGCGGCTTCGCATCTTCGCCGGCTCGCCGTCACGGATGTAGCCGTGGCCGCGCGCGTACTTGAGCAGTGCCTCCTCGAGCAGCCGGCGGCCGCGGTAGAGGCGGCTCATCACCGTGCCGACGGGGATCTCGAGGATGTCGGCGATCTCCTTGTAGGAGAATCCTTCGAGGTCGGCGAGCAGGACCACCATGCGGTAGTCGTGCGGCAGCTCCTCAATGGCGCGCTGGACGTCCTCGTCGAGCACCTTCTCGAGCAGCTCCTCCTCGGGAGTGAGCGCCTGCTGGCCGGCGTCGTCGCGGACGATGCTCTCGAAGGACTCTTCGATGTCTGCGAAGTCGGCCTTGGGGGGAGCCTGCTGCTTCTTGCGATAGCTGTTGATGAAGGTGTTCTTGAGGATCTTGAACAGCCAGGCCTTGAGGTTCGTCCCCTCCTCGAACTTGTCGTAGTACTTGTACGCCTTGAGGTACGTCTCCTGCACCAGGTCCTCGGCGTCCTGGGGGTTGCGGGCCATACGGTAGGCGGCGTTGTAGAGCGGATCGAGGTAGGGCATGGCCGCCGCCTCGAAGTCCCACCCGCGCTCGTGCAGGTCCTCTTTCTTGCTCAGACGATTCATCGGCAGCTCCCCCGCTTTGTCATATACGCATGGGACATGCCACTGGTTGTGGGTAACGCCGCCGCCCTCTACAAGCAAGGCGGCAAAGGGGGTGAAGTCCGGTCGGGGATGGCGGGGCGAGCCGAGCGAAGGCGCCAAAACGGCGGCGGCGTCCCCCCTCGGGGACGCCGCCGACTCACGCTCCGGCACAAGCCGGCAGCTCGGACGGGCCTGAAGCGATCTAGAAGAGGCCGGCGCCGCGCATCGCGATGAGCAGCGCGTAGAGCACCAGCGACTCGATGAGCGCGAGGCCGAGGATGAGGGCGAAGCGCACGTTGGGCGCCGCGCCCGGATTGCGGGCCATCGCCGAGCAGGCGGCCGACACCGCCTTGCCCTGGCCGATGGCGCCGCCGGCTGCCGCCACGCCGATGGCGAAGGCAGCGCCGAGGATGCCGAGGTTCAGAGCGCTGCCGCCACCGCTGCCCGGCTGCGCGCCGGCGCCCGCCGCAGTCTCCTGCGCCATCGCCGGCAGCGCCAGCACGGCGAGAAGGAGGATCCCGATCATGAGCACACGTCTGGACTTCATAAATCCGCTCCTCTGAAACATGGTTCCGATGCCAGCGGGGGGTGGAGACGCACTAGCGCCTCAGTGCTCCTCCGCCTCCGCGCCGGCGATGTACACCGTCGTCAGCATGATGAAGATGAAGGTCTGGATGACCGCTGCAAAGAGCCCCAGGGCCATGATCGGCAGCGGCGCCAGCAGCGGCACCAACCGACCGAACACGCCGGAGACCATGTGCTCGCCGGTCATGTTCCCGAACAGGCGCAAGCCGAGCGACAGCCAGCGCGCACCGTGCGAGATCAGCTCGATGACGAAGAACAGCGGCGTGAGCCACCAGATGGGGCCGAGGAAGTGCTTGATGTAGCCGAAGCCGTGCCTTCGGATGCCGATCAGGTTGTAGAGGACGAAGGAGATGCCGGCGAGGCCGAAGGTGACGTTGACGTTGGAGGTGGGTGGGTTGAGGAAGAAGAACAGTCCCGACGCGTTGGAGAAGAAGATGAACAGCGTGAAGGCGCCGATGAGTGCGAGGTAGCGGTCGCCGGCGCCATGCCCCACTTGCGCTTCGACCATGCCGCGCAGACCGCCGACCAGCTCCTCCAGCGCCAGCTGGAAGCGCCCCGGTTTCTCCTCGCGCAGCGTCAGGCCGACCGGGATGAAGATGCCGAGCAGCAGAACCACCACGAAGAGGCTCATCGCGATGTGATCGGGCACTTCGGCGTGGCCGCCGAGGCCGTGCCAGATCGCATTGACGGGCCCGTAGAGAATCGAGTGGTGCTCTTGCATCGACTTGCCGTTGACCTGCCTACCTTGAACCTCTGTTTGCGCGGGGGAGCGACAGCAGCTGGAAGCCGGCCTCGACGAGGAGCGCGAGCGGCACTGCCAAGAACCCCAGCACCACCGCCAATCCGTCGTGCCAGCCGAGCCGCAGGAGCAGGACGAGACCGACCAGCAGGAGGAGCCGCAGAGGGTATCGCCAGCCGAGCGAGGAAGCGGGCTCCCCCGCGACCGCGCGGAGGTGGCGAACCACCCCCTCCAGGCTGCGGAGCGCGACGATACTGACGCCCCCCGTGGCTGTCAAGGCAACGCCGCGCCGCCAGTCGCCGGCAATGGCGAAGGCCGCGCCGGCGAGGATGGCATAGCCGGCGGCGATCGCTTCGATGCGCCGCAGCACCTTGTGGCCTGCGACTTCGCCGCTGTCGACGACGAGCGTTTCGTCAGGCGGCGGCGAGTCCTCGCCCGCACTCGGCCAGGAGGTCATCGCGACGACCGGCGGAGAAATACGTAGAGCTGCCAGAAGCCGGCGACCGCTCCGACCACGCTGCCGATCAGCCCGCCGGCAGTCGGTGCGTCGAAGCGCACGCCGAGCCAGCGGCCGCCTAGATACCCGACGACGATCGCGGCCGGGAAGAGGAAGGCGAGCGCCAGGACCTGCAGCGCCTTCTGTGCTCCCCAGGAATCGCCGGGCGGCGGCTGAGGAGCGCTCGAGGGGTCCGACACCTGGCGATCGTATCGCTCGCCCGCACGAGCAGGAGGGCGAGCGTCAGAGGACGAACGCTTCCGGGTAGCCCTGCGAGGACGTCGCCGGCGCGAGCACGTTCAAGGCGATCGCCGGCACGTCCTGCAACGGCGGCGATGCGACGGTCACCCACGCATGGCCTTGGTGCCGCCCCCGCTCGCCGTCGCGACGCACGCCGAGGTGGAGGCTCGGACTCAACCCGCAACGGGACCACAGATCGAGCAGCAGCAGCGAGCGCTTGAGGCAGGGCCCGTAACGCCACGGCGGCAGCAGGAACAGGAGTCGGTCGACTGTCGCGAGCAGCCATTGGGGGCGCACGAGCGCGGATATTGCGAAGGGCGGCGTCGCGCGCATCCGCGCCACGAGATCCTCGAGCGGTAGCCGGCGCTCCAGCCATGCGAGCCGCGCGGCTGCGCGCGCGACGGCAGGAATCGCCAACAGGAAGAAGACGGCCTTGGCTGCGCGACGCACGGCGCCTTCAGTGTAGACGAGACGAGCGCTGGGCACAGATCCTGCGAGATCGACACACATGAAAGTTGCGCCCACGAAAGTCGTCGCCCTCGTTCTCGGGCTCACCCTTCTCGCGCCGCTGGCCGCCTGCGCCGCCGATCACGGCCGCGTCGACACTCCTCCACCAGAGAGCGACGAGGGCTATCGCGGTCACGAGCGCGCGACACCGGTGGTGCGCTACGACCAGCCTTTCCGGCTAGCCTACGGCAAGACGATCAGGGTCGAGCACACCAACACGCGCGCTCGCTTCGCGGAGCTGATCGAGGACAGTCGCTGTCCTCGCGACGTGCAGTGCATCCAGGCCGGTCGCGCACGCGTGCGGCTGTCGGTGCGGCGCGGCAACGCTGCACCGGTGTCGATCGAGCTGTCGACGGACCAGGACGGATCGCCGCGCAACGCTGGCGGCGTGACGTGGGAGCTGCAGGCGGTCGAGCCCTACCCCACCGCGGGCGCCGAGCGACGCCCCCAGGAGTACTCGCTCACCCTGGTGGCGCGCCCGCATCGCTGACCGCCGCCGGCTGGCAGGCGCCGTCGATGCACGCCGGCGCGATCGGCCGCGCGCACATCGGCGCCTTGCATCGCACCCGTTCCGACCAGGCGTCGCCGCACAGGCGCCGCCACGATTCCTCGTTGGCGGCGGCGACGGCGGCGTTGCGCGGCTCGGGACAGGTCGGGCAGTAGCAGCCCGCCGCGCTCGTGACGAGTCGGCGGTACGGCGTCATCGTGCAGTCGGCGTCGCCAGCGCATGCGATCGCCGGCGGCACCGGTGTCGGCGTGGGAGTCGGCAACGGTGTCGGCGCGACCGTCGTCGGAATCGGCGTGGCGCGCGTCGTCGGTGGCGGTCCCTGCGCCGGCCGCCTGCCCGCGCACGCCGCGAACAACGCGACGACACAAAACGCGGCGACCAGCGCGGACGCGCAGAGCGCCGGCGTCGACGACAGGCGCGCGCAACGCACCATCGTCGACACTGTAGCGCTGGCGTTGCGTGCCGACAACGACGGCTACAATCGCCCTCCGCAATGCGCCGCCGGATGGACGACATGGTGCGCGAGGCGCAGGCGGCGATCTGCGGCGCGCTCGGACCGCTCGACGAACGGCCGTTCCAGGAGGACGCCTGGCGCCACCCCGAGGGCGGCGGCGGACTGTCGCGCGTGCTGCAGGACGGCACCGTCTTCGAGAAGGCCGGCGTCAACGTTGCCGCCGTCGAAGGCAAGCTCCATCCCGAGGCGCTGCAGGCGATGATCGCCAAGCAGGATCTCGAGCCCAGCCCGCATCGCTTCGCCGCGGTCGGTTTGTCGGTGGTCGTGCACCCCCGGTCGCCATGGGTGCCGACGGTGCACTGCAACTACCGCTACTTCGAGCTCGACGACGGCCGCTGGTGGTTCGGCGGCGGCACCGACCTCACGCCGGCCTACGTCGTCGAAGAGGACGCGCGTCACTTCCATCGCACGCTCAAGGATGCGTGCGATCGCCATGACCCGGCCTTCTATCCGCGCTTCAAGAAGTGGTGCGACGACTACTTCCACCTGCCCCACCGCGGCGAGGCGCGCGGCGTCGGCGGCATCTTCTTCGACGACCTGCGCGACCGCGACGCCGAGGCGCTCTTCCGTTTCGTCGCCGACTGCGCGGCGGCGTTCGTGCCCGCCTACCTGCCGCTGGTCGAGCGCGGTTTGGCGCGGCCATGGGGCCAGCGCGAGAGCCACTGGCTGGGCCTGCGCCGCGGCCGCTACGTCGAATTCAACCTGATGTACGACCGCGGCACGCGCTTCGGACTGCGCACCGGCGGCCGTGTCGAGAGCATTCTCATGTCGCTGCCACTCGAGGCGCGGTGGGAGTACGCACACGAGCCCGAGCTGGGAAGCGCCGAGGCGGCGACGCTCGAGGTGCTGCGCCGGCCGCGCGAGTGGGCGTGAGCGTCGCGCATCGCGAGCAGCGCAGCGCCGCAGCACCTCGAGTGGCGACGTTAGAATCGCGCCCCATGCCGCAGGCGGTCCCCACGCCCGAGCGCCTGCTGGCGCTCGTCGACCAGCTCGCCGGCCAGCCGGTGCTCATGCTCGTCGACCTCGTCGCCGACCGCTTCATCACCGGCACGCCGAAGCGCATCAGCCGCGAGGCGCCGGTGCTCATCCTGCGGCACGAGCACGACGAGCTGCTGCCCGGCGGCGGCGCCAACGCCGCCGCCAACGTCGCCGCGCTCGGCGGCCGTCCGCTGCCGGTCGGAATCGTCGGCGACGACGTCTCCGGCGAGGAACTGCTGGCCGCGTTCGCGACGCGCGGCATCCCCACCGACGGCATCCGCCGCCGCGGCGGCTACCGCACGCCGACCAAAGTGCGCATCCTCGCCGGCGCGCCGCACGCCATCAAGCAGCAGGTGGTGCGCTACGACATCGAAGGCGAGCTCACGCTCGCCGGCGAAGACCGCGAGTTCCTCGCCGGGCAGCTGCAGCGGCTCGCCGGCGCGGCACGCGTCGCGGTGCTCTCCGACTACGGCTACGGCGCCGTCGATCCGGGGCTGGTCGGGCCAGCGCGCGCCGCGGTGGGCGACGGCGGCACGGTGCTCTGCGACAGCCGGTATCGCCTCCTGGAGTTCGCCGGCGTCGACGGCGCAACCCCAAACGAAGAGGAAGCGGAGGCGACTCTCGGCCGGCGGCTCGGCGACGGCGCGGCGTTGCGGCTGGGCGGCGCCTCGCTGCGCGAGCGGCTGCGTGCGCGTTTCGTCCTCGTCACCCGCGGCAGCCGCGGCATGGCGCTCTTCGACGACGGCGGCTACGCGCAGGTGCCGGTGCACGGCACCGACCAGGTGGCCGACGTCACCGGCGCCGGGGACACCGTCATCGGCACCTTCGCGCTCGCGCTCGCCGCCGGCGCCACGCCGCTCGAGGCGGCGCTCCTCGCCGACTACGCCGGCGGCATCGTAGTGATGAAGCGCGGCACGGCGACGCTCTCGCGTGAGGAGCTGCGCGGCGCCGTCGAGCGCAACCCGCAGCTTGCCGCTGCGGTGCGATGGGACGGCGCCTGATCGTGGGCGAGGTCGTCGATCAAGCGACCTTGATTGCTCGCGCCGCGGAGTTGCGGCGCCAAGGGCGCACGTTGGCGCTCGCCAACGGCCACTTCGATTTGCTGCACGTCGGACACCTGCGCTACCTGCGCGCCGCGAAGGAGCAGGCCGACGCGTTGGTGGTGGCGATCAACGACGACGACTCGGTGGCGCGACTCAAAGGCGCGGGGCGCCCGCTAGTGCCTGCCGCCGAGCGCGCCGAGCTCCTCGCCGCGCTCGCCCCCGTCGACTTCGTAGTGGTGTTCGAAGGCGACTCGCCGGCGCCGCTGCTCGCGGCGCTCAAGCCGGACGTGCACTGCAAGGGCACCGACTACGGCACCCCGGAAAGGGTCCCCGAGTACGCCACCGTACACGCCTACGGTGGCCGCACGGCATTGGTGGGCGACCCCAAGGACCACGCGACGAGCGACCTCATCCGCAAGGTGCGCGAGCTCGTCGCCGCGGGCGACCACGGCGCGACGTGAGCGAGCCCGGCGGGCCTGAGGCGGCGCCCAATTCGTCGACGTCGGCGAGCGGCTCCGAGCCGCGGGATTCGCGGCGCGAGCCACCGCGTTCGATCGTCGTGCTGCGCACGAGCGCGCTCGGCGACATCGTGCACTCGCTGCCGGTCGCCAGCGCACTCCGCCGCACCTTTCCCGTTGCCCGCATCGCCTGGGTCGTCGAAGAGCCTTTCCTGCCGCTCGTGGTCTCGCACCCCGCCGTCGACGAGGCACTGCCGGTAGCGCTGCGGCGCTGGCGCCGCGCGCCCTTCGCCGCCACCACGCGCCGCGAGCTGTTCGCCTTCCTCCGCCGGCTGCGAGCTCTGCGCGCCGATGTCGCCCTCGAGCTGATGGGAAACCACAAGGGCGGCATCCTCGCCGCGCTATCGGGCGCGCGCCGCTGCATCGGCGCCGTGCGCTCGGCACGCCGCGAGCCGTCGAGCGCGCTCTGGCTCAACGAGCTGGTCGAGCCGTGCGGCGAGCACGCCGTCGATCGCGCGCTGTCGCTGCTCGCCGCGCTCGACGTCGAGCTCGCAACGGCAGACTTCGCCGCCGCCGCGCTACTGCCGGCGCGCAACGACAGCGAAAAGCCCCCCGGCGTCACGGGCTACGTCCTCCTCCAGCCCGGCGCGGGCTGGGCCAACAAGCGCTACCCCGTCGATTGGTGGGGTGAGGTCGCGCGGACGCTCGCCGCCGCCGGCGAGCGCGTCCGCGTGCTCGCCGGTCCCGACGAGGCGACTCTCGCGCGCGGGGTCGTCGAAGCGGCCGACGCAGGAGACGCCGTCGAGCCGCTCGATCCCGGCGGCCTAGACGCGCTCGCCGCCTGGCTGCGCGGCGCGCGGTTGCTCCTCGGCGGCGACACCGGTCCGCTCCACCTCGCCCACGCGCTGGGGGTTCCGGTGCTGGCGCTCCACGGCCCGACCGATCCCGTGCGCCACGGACCTTACGGCGCACCCGAGAGCGCGCTCTACCAGCAACTGCCATGCAGCTTCTGCTACAAGCGCTTCGACGAGACGAAGGCCTGCCTGCTCGAGCTCACGCCCGCCCGCGTCGCCGCGCGCGCGCTGCAGATGCTCGCGCCGCGTACCGCCAGGTAACCGCGCCGCCGGCTGCGCCCGCTTCATTGGCGCCCCGGAGAGCGGCTGTTAGACTCCGCGCCAAATGAGCAAGTTGGGCGAGCTGCTGGTCTCGTCGGGGACCATCAATCAGAAGCAGCTGCAGGATGCCCTCAACCTGCAGAAGAAAGAGGGCGGCCGCATCGGCACGAACCTGGTCAAGCTGGGGTTCGTCACCGAGGAGAAGCTCACCGACTTCCTTTCCAAGCACTTCGGTGTGCCGTCGGTGAACCTCGACCGCGTCGAGGTCGACGAGTCGGTGATCAAGATCATCCCCGCCGACGTCGCCCGCAAGTACACCATCCTGCCCATCTCGAAGGCGGGGGCGAAGCTCACCATCGCCATGCTCGACCCCACCAACGTCTTCGCCATGGACGACATCAAGTTCATGACCGGCTACAACGTCGAGCCGGTGGTGTCGTCGGAGAGCTCGCTGCGCGAGTCGATCGAGCGCTACTACGGCTCGACCCACGCCATCGAGCTCAAGAAGGTGATGGAGGAGATCGCCGAGGAGGAGGACACCGATCTCGAGGTGCTCGAGGAGGAGGAGGAGCTCGACCTCGCGGCGCTCGAGCAGGAGTCCGAAGAGGCGCCGGTCGTGCGCCTCGTCAACATCGTGCTCACCGACGCCATCAAGCGCGGCGCCTCCGACATCCACATCGAGCCCTACGAGAAGGACCTGCGCGTCCGCTACCGCATCGACGGCATCCTCTACGAGATGATGCACCCGCCGCTGCGCCTGCGCGAGGCGATCACCAGCCGGTGCAAGATCATGGCGCGCCTGGACATCGCCGAGAAGCGGATGCCGCAGGACGGCCGCATCAAGATCAAGACCCGCATCTCGGGCAAGGTCAAGGACCTCGACTACCGGGTGTCGGTGCTGCCGACGATCTACGGCGAGAAGATCGTCATGCGGCTGCTCGACAAAGCGAATCTGATGCTCGACCTGACGAAGCTCGGCTTCGAGGCCGAGTCCCTGCGCAAGTTCGAGCAGGCGATCCTGAAGCCCTACGGCATGGTGCTGGTCACCGGCCCCACCGGCTCGGGCAAGACCAACACGCTCTACTCGGCGCTGCAGCGCATCAACACGCCCGAGGTCAACATCATCACCGCGGAGGATCCCGTCGAGTTCAACCTCGCCGGCATCAACCAGGTGCAGATGAAGGAGCAGATCGGGCTCAACTTCGCCACCTCCCTGCGCTCCTTCCTGCGCCAGGACCCCAACATCATCCTGGTCGGCGAGATCCGCGACTTCGAGACCGCCGAGGTGGCGATCAAGGCGGCGATGACCGGGCACCTCGTGATGTCGACGCTGCACACCAACGATGCGCCGTCGACGATCAGCCGCCTGATGAACATGGGCGTCGAGCCGTTCCTCGTCGCCACCTCCGTGCACCTGGTGGCGGCGCAGCGTTTGGTGCGCCGCATCTGCAATTACTGCAAGGAGCCGATGGAGCAGCCGCCGGCGGGGCTCGTCAACGTCGGCTTCAAGGAAACGGAGGCGCGTCACATCCGTCTCTTCCGGGGCCGCGGCTGCGAGCGCTGCAGCAACACCGGCTACAAGGGGCGCGTCGGCCTCTACGAGGTGATGGAGATCGACGACGAGATGCGCGAGATGATCCTCGCCGGCGCCTCGGCGTTCGAGCTGCGGCAGCGCGCCATCCAGAAGGGGATGATGAGCCTGCGCGGCAGCGGCCTCGAGAAGATCCGCCAAGGCATGACCACCATCGACGAGGTGGTCCGCGAGACCGTCGATTAGCGCGCGCCGCGCCTAACCCTCTCGGGGTCGCGCGTGAGCGCGAGCCCGAGTGACCGCAGGTCGCGCGAGCGTTGGGCGAGCGCGACTTAGAACTTGACCGCCACGCCAGCCAGGCCAGTGGCGAAGAGCGGCGACTCGTCGAAGTCGACGTAGTGGGCCGAGATCTGCCCCAGCAAGGCGAAGCGGCGGGTGAGCTCGAACTCGCCGGTGACGCCGCCGGTGATGCCGAGGGCGGCGTCGTCGTCGTCGGCCCCGGTCGGTCCGCCGGCGAGGCCCGACAGCCGATAACCGCCGATGCCGAGGAAGATCCCCGAGTCGTACCAGTTCCTGTAGTAGCGGTACTCGCCCGAGATCGTCGCGTACTCGAGCTGCGGGTCGAAGAAGTCGCCCAGCTGGTCGGCGCTGTCGAAGTCGATGCGGCCGAGGCGCACCTGGAGCAGCGTGCGCGGCTCGGTGACGATCCCGAGTTGGAATTCGAGCGACCGGTGGCTCAGGCCCGGGTCGGGCGGATCGGCGTCGAGCGGGCCGCCGGCGCCGCCGAGGAGGCCGATGCTGAACAGGTCGGGGTCGGCGGCCTGCGCTGGCACCGCGACGAGCAGACCCATCGCCAGCACCGCCAGCCACCCGATCGTGCGCGCTCTTCGCATCCCGAAGTTCCTCCTGCCGCCCGCCATCGCGCTCCGGCCGTCCGAAGGCGCGCAAGTATAGCCGCGCGTTTTCCGTCTGATTACGCGGCAGCGAGAGGTGTACGGACGAACGATGCTCGCCGTCTGGTCGGAGGTCTCCGAGCGCGCGCTGGCGGCGGTCTTCCCCGCTCCCTGCGCGGGCTGCGGCATGGCACTGCCGTGGCGGGCGCCGCTCGCGCTCTGCGACGGATGCCGGCCGCGGCTGCGCGCCCCGCTGCAGCCGGCGTGTCGCGGTTGCGGGCGGCCGATGCTCGGCGCTGCGACCGGCGGCGTCGACGGTGGGCCGCTGTGCGGCGCCTGCCGACGTCGACCGCCGCCGTGGATAGCGCTCACGGCCGCCTATCTCTACCTGCCACCGCTCGTCGGTGTCGTGCGGGCGCTCAAGTTCGGCCGCGCCGAGCACCTGGGCGAGTCTCTCGCGGCAACGCTGGCGTCGCGCTGCGAACCGTGGGCGGAGCACGTCGACGTCGTGACGCCGGTGCCGCTCGCATGGACGCGACTCGTCGTCCGCGGCTACAACCAGGCGGAAGCGATCGCGCGGCCGCTGGCGCGCACGCTCGGGTTGCCGTGCCGCCGGTTGTTGCGCCGGCGGCCGCGTCCGCGGCAAGCGCTGCTGTCGCGCGCCGAGCGGCGCCGCAACCTGCGCGGCGCCTTCGCGGCGCGCACTTGCCTGCCCGCAGGTGCGCGCGTGTTGCTCGTCGACGACGTGATGACGACCGGCGCCACGCTCGCCGCCGCGGCGCTGGCGTTACGACGCGCCGGCGTCGCGAGCGTTCACGCCGCGGTGGTCGCGCGCACGCCCGACGTCACCTGGGGCGAGCCCGAACGCTGATCGCCGATCACCCGAGCTGATAACCGTCGATCGAGGACGCTCACTCCGCGCGCAACGCCGCCTGCGGCGCCAAGCGCGCGGCGGACATCGCCGGCAGCCAGCTGGCGAAGAGCGCCACCGCCGCGAGCAACGCCGGAATGACGACGAAGGTCGCGAGGTCGTGCGGCGTCACTTCGTAGAGTAGGTCCCCGAGCAGACGCGACGCCGGCAGCGCGACGAGAAGGCCGAGCGCGATGCCGCGCAGCGCCAGCCGTGCGCCTTGGCCGACCACGACGCCCATCACCTGCCCACGCGTCGCGCCGAGCGCCACCCGCACGCCGATCTCGCGGCGCCGCTGCGCCACCGTGTACGCCACGACGCCGTAGAGCCCGACCAGCGAGAGCAACAGCGCGAGCATGGCGAAGACGCCGAGCATCTGCCCCTGCAGGCGTTGGCGCCAGAGCGTGCGCGCCACTCTCTCGTCGAGGGTCTCGATGCGGTAAGCCGGCACGTCGCGGTCGAGGCCGCGCAGCACGTCGCGCACGGCCGGTAGCAGGCTCGCCGGGTCCTCGAGCCGCGTGCGCAGCACCAATGTCTCGGTGCCGCTCGACCAGGCGTGGAATGGGTAGTACATCGCCGGTCCCATCGGCTGCGGCAGCCGGTAGTGGCGGTAGTCGCGCACGACGCCGACGATCGTCGCCCACGGGTCCTCGCTCGCGAGGTCGCCGAGCTTGACGCGGGCGCCCAAGGGATCGCCATCGCCGAAGGCCGCGCGCGCAAAGCTTTCGTTGACGACGACCGCGGGCGCGTCCGCGTCGTCGTCGGCAGCGGTGAGCCCGCGGCCGCGCAGGAGCGCCACGCCCATGGCGCGGAAGAAGCCCGGTGTGACGTTCTGGTAGAGCGAGACGACCTCTTGGCCCGGCGGCGGAGCGGGCCGGCCCTCGACCGAGGTTCCCGCTTGCACGTCCCAACCGGAGAAGGGCGTGCCCTGCGCCGCGCCTACGGCGTCGACGCCGGGAAGGCCGCCGAGCCGCGCCAACAGCTGGTCGTAGAACGCCACCCGCTGCGCGTGGTGCGGGTAGCGCGTCTTGGGCAGGGTGACGCGGAAGGAGAGGACGCCACGCGGCGCGAAACCGAGATCGGTGCCGGCGAGCGCCAGGTAGCTCTTCACCAGCAAGCCAGCGCAGGTCATCAGCACCAGCGACAGCGCGACCTCGACGACGACCAGGCCGGCGCGCAGGCGCACGCGCTTGCGGCCTTCGCCGGCGCCGGCGGCGCCGTCGCGCAACGCGCTGCCGAGCTGCAGGTCGCCGGCTCGCCAAGCCGGCAGCAGACCGAACAGCGCCGCCGTGACGAAAGCGAGCAAAGCCACGAACGCGAGCACGGTGCGATCGACGCCGAGCGTGACGAAGAACGGCACATCGTCGGGGAAGGCGCGGCCCGCGAAGCGCACTCCCACGGCGGCGAGCGCACCGCCGAGCAGCGCCCCGAAGATGGCGATCGTCAGGCTCTCGGTGAGCAGCTGCCGCACGACGCGTCCACGCCCGGCTCCGATCGTGGCGCGCACGGCGAGCTCGCGGCTGCGCGCCGCGCCGCGCACGAGCGACAGGTTGGCGACGTTGGCGCAGGCGATGAGCAGCACGCAGACGACGGCGCCGAGGAGGACGAGCAGCGGCCGCTGCAGGTTGCCCACCAAGTCCTCGCGCAGCGGCACGAGCTCGGCTTCCCATTCGCGGTTGTCCTCGGGGTGCGCACGCGCGAGGTCGCGCGAGATGCGCGCCATCTCG
This sequence comes from Thermoanaerobaculia bacterium, assembly GCA_963846495.1. GTDB lineage: Bacteria > Acidobacteriota > Thermoanaerobaculia > Multivoradales > JAIOJS01 > DASYQD01. Next base: position 218,088 of record CAWJWP010000016.1, read on the forward strand.
GCCCGCGCCGCTTCGAGCGTCACGCCGGGGCGCAGCCGGCCGAGGGCGCCGGCGTAGAAGCGATTGCCGTGCGCGTCGTTCACGAGGTCGCGCACCAGCGGACGCCACGCCTGCCCGGTCTCGGGGAAGGCGAAGCGCTCCGGCATGACGCCGACGACCGTGTACGGCACGCCGTCGACGTCGACGCGACGGCCGAGCACGCCGCGATCGCCGCCGAAGCGGCGCTGCCACAGACCCCACGACAGCAGCAGCACGTGCTCGCGGCCGCCGCCGTCCTCGCCGGCGACGAAGCCGCGGCCCACCGCGGGCGTTACCCCGAGCAGCGGGAAAAGGTTGGTGGTGACGTCGGCTGCCTCGACGCGCTCCGCCTCGCCGTCGCCAGAGAGCGTGAGCGTGCTCCATGTCCACATCCCCAGCTGCGCGAAGCTGCGGCTCTCGCGCTGCCAGACGTCGAAATCGGGCCGCGAGATGTTGACGCCGTGCTCGTCGCGCTTCGGGTTCGCCGCGTAGACGGATACGAGCTGCTCGGCGTCGGGGAAAGGCAGCGGCCGCAGCAGCACGCCGTTGACGACGCCGAAGATGGTGGTGGTGACGCCGACGCCGAGCCCGACGCAGAGGACCGCCATGACGCTGAACGCTGGGGCGCGCCGCAGGCTGCGCAGCGAATAGCGCAAATCGCGCCCGAAGTCCTCGAGCCAGGGCGGTCGGCGCGCCTCCCAACCTTCCTCGCGGAAGCGGTCGACCCCGCCGAAGGCGACGAGCGCGCGACGTCGCGCTTCGTCGGGCGCCACGCCGCGCCGCGCCAGCTCCTCGGTCTCGAGGTCGACGTGCTGACGCATCTCCTCTTCCATCTCGCGAAAGGCGCGCTGTCGCCGCTCGGTCGACAGCCGCGTACGGGTTCGGCTCCACCAGCTCATCGTCGGATCTCCTGGTTGGCGGGCTCAGGTGGCGGCGAGGACGCGCTCGACGGCGCCGGCGAAGAGCTTCCAGCCGTCGCGTTCCTCGGCGAAGCGGCGCCGCCCTTTGGGGGTCAGCCGGTAGAGCTTGGCGCGGCGCCCCTCGGGCGAGACGCCCCACTCGGCGGCGATCCATCCCCTCTCCTCGAGGCGATAGAGCGCCGGGTAGAGCGAGCCCTGGTTGACCTGCAGCACCTCGTCGGAGAGCTGCCGGATCCGCTTGCTGATGCCCCAGCCGTGGAGCGGCTCGAGCAGCAGCGTCTTCAAGATGAGCAGGTCGAGGCTCCCCTGCAGCAGGTCGGCGCGGTCGCGGTCGTCGCTCATCGTGCGGTCCTCGTCGCGGGTCGTGCTCAATGCCTAGACACTCGACAATTGTGCGCCGGGTATTGTCGAACGTCAAGGTATCGGCGTCGATGGCGATCGCGTCTGGGGGAATCAGCCCTGGGCGACTACCGGTTATCACCGCTAATGACTTGTCGATTGACAACGCCTTGCAGCGGTGCTTAGGATGGTCGACGTTGGGGAGTCTCTCTATGCCCCCTAGCCGCCAAGTCCTCTCGGGCGCACTGCTGATGGCCGCTGTTCTCACGCCGGCGGCGTGGGCGGTCGAGCCGCCGCCGCCCGACTCGGGAGTTCGCGGCCGCGTGAGCGCCGAGCGCACCAGCAAGGAAGCGGCTTCGCCGCTCGGGCGCGCCACGGTCTTCGCCTACGAGCTGGCGCGCGCCTCGGTGACCAAGGCGACGACCGGCACCGACGGCGCCTTCCGCTTCGACGGTCTGCCCGCCGGCGTCTACAAGCTGATCGCCTTCAAGGTCGGCTACGAGCCCGGCGTGGTGCTGCTCTCGCGCGCCGCCGCCGAGGCGGTGCAGTTCGTCGATCTCAAGCTCGCCGCCGAGCAGCACGACGAGAAGGCCGGCGAAGACTTCTGGTCGGTGCGCGACCAGATCCCGCCTGACGTGCTGCGCGAGCTCGAGGGGGTTCGCCTCGCCGAGCTCACCCGCGCCGGCGCGCCGACCCTCGGCGACAACGACCTGCGCGCTTTCCACACCGCCCTCAAGGCGATGACCGGCGTCGACAACGCGCCCGGCGGCGCCGCCCAGCTCGCCGGCGCCGGCATCGACATGAAGGGGAGCATCGGCTCCATGCGCGTCGGCGTGAGCGGCGAGTTCTGGCGCATGGCGGGCCCGGACGACGCGTCCATCGGCACCGCTCCGCAGGGACAGGCCACCGCGCTCGCCGTCCGCATGACCGGCACCGGCGAGGGACGGCTCGACGTCACCACGGTGAGTCACCGCATCGGCGACGACACCTCGGTCGACGACGGCAGCGCCGACTTCGAGCGCTACCGCGTGAGCTGGTCGCAGCCCATCGGCGAGCGCAGCCGGTCGCGGTTCCAGGCGCAGTACACCAGCCAGAGCAACTTCCTGCGCGCGGCGGGCGCCGACGCGTTTGGCAACACCACGTCGCGGGCGCTCAATCTCGAAGGTTCCTACCAGATCGAGCTGTCCGACCGCAGCTCGCTCGAAACCGGCCTGCGCTACCGCGAGCGTGACGGCGGCTACCGCGCCGTCGAGCGCCTCGCCGACCAGGAGCGCGCCCTCGAGCTGTTCGGCAAGGGCGGCTGGCGGTACCAGCCCAGCGTGCTGGTCGAGTACGGCCTCTACACCCAGCTCCGCGACGGCAGCATGGCGCTCGCCCCGCAGGGCGGCGTGGTGGTGCAGCTCGGCGACCGCTGGCAGGCGGTGACGAGCGCCAGCCACCGGATCGACCAGGGGGAGGCGCGGCCGCTCGACGCCTTCACTCCGGTGCGCTTCGCCACCGTCGCGCAGGACCCCGCCGGCCGCGGCTGCCAGGACCTCGAGGCCCACTGCTACCGCGTGCTGCTGGCGCGCCAGGGCGAGGCCGAGGACACCACCTTCGCCGTCGGCGCCCTGCACCGCGAGCTCGCGGAGACCGTCCACCTCTACTTCGACGACGACTTCTTCGACCACCTCGAGAGCCTCTACCTCGTGCAGGGCGACGAGCTCCCCGAGGTGCAGATGGTGGTCGAGCGCCGCGTCGCTCCGCGGGTGCTGGCGCGGCTCGAGTCGAGCTACGCCGAGGGCGGCGGCGGCCTCATCTACGCCGTCGACGACAAGCCGTACGAGAACCGGGTGAGCTACCTGGTGACCTCGCTCGACACCCGCTTCCAGGCGAGCTCGACCGGCGTGTTCCTGGCCTTCCATCACCTGACCCAGGGCGTCGCCCCGATGACCACCGTTGCCAGCAACAGCAACGGCCAGAAGCGGTTCAACTCCGTCGGCCTGCCAGAGATGGAGCTCGACCGGGTGCAGCTGATGCTGTCGCAGGACCTCAACGCGCTGATGAGGATGGCCGCCGACTGGGCGCTGCACCTCAACTTCGAGGTCAGCCGCGGCTCGCTGCCGTTCACCCTACAGAACGCCGACGCGAGCGACGACGACGTCCGGCGGCGCGTGACCGGCGGCCTCTCGGTCCGGTTCTAACCGGCCGCTGCCTTCGAGTCGACGTGAGCCGGCCGCTTCGGCGGCCTTCCGGCACGCTCGCGGCAAGCGTTCGCGTCGGTTTCTTTCCGCCGCACTCCGCCCGTTCGCTCGACGCACCGCAAGTGCAGCGAAGCGTTCGGGATCCGTTCGTCTGGATCCAATTTCCTGAACGGCCGCTAGAATCTTGAAGCTCCTCGGCGGTTTGGTGACACCGGACGCCGGCACCAAACCCACGCCCCGCGAGGAGCCGGCGATCATGGCGGCGCCCGAACCCGTAACTCCTTCCCGTGGCACACTTCCTGCGATCGCGCGAGGCGGAGCCGTGCAGTCCATGCCCCGTCGTCTCGCGACCGCCGGCCCCCGACTGCTCCTCGCAGCCGCGTTGGCGGTCGCGGTGGCGTTGGTGGGCGCCGTCGACCTTTTCCGCAAGGTCGAAAGCTTCCGTCCGTTGGGCTTCACCGCCCACGCGCGCGCCGGAGCGTGGCGGGTCACCGCCGTCGACGACCCCGCGACCGGCCTCCAGGTGGGCGACGCCATCGTGCTCATTGGCGGCGCCGACACCGGCAAGGGGACCGAGGTCCGCCAGCGCCTGCTCGCCGGCGACACGACCATGGTCACCGTCGTGCGCGGCAGCGAGCCGGTGGTCGTTCCGTATCAGCGGCCGTCGGTGCGCGTCGACTTCCTCTACCTGGCGCTCGCCGGCGCCGGCATCCTCTACCTGATCATCGGCCTCTACTCCCTGCTGCACGGCCGCCGCTCGCCGTCTGGGGTGTTCTTCCTCTGGGCGGTCGCCTCGGCGGCGGTCTACCTCTGTACGCGGGTGCCCGGCATGCCGCTCGACGGGCTCGGCAAGGCGAGCTACGGCGTCGAGGAGCTCGGCCGCCTGCTACTGCCGCCGCTGACGCTCCATCTCTTCCTGATCTTCCCGGTGCCGGTGCTGCGCCGGCGCCTGCGGCGCTTGGTGCCGTTCCTCTACGTGCCCGCGGCGGCGCTCGTGACGCTGCAAGCGGACCTCGTCTTCAACCGCGGCCGCTGGTTCTTCGGCGGCCTGCGCAAGGAGTCGCTCGCCGCCTTCGACCGCTTGGAGCTCGGCCTCCTCGCCGTCTTCTCGCTCGCCGCCCTCGTCGCCCTCGTCTGGCAGCTGCGGCGACGGCACGGCTGGGAGCAGCGGCGGCAGCTGCAGTGGGTGGTGCTCGGCCTCGCCGGCGGCTACCTGCCGTTCATCGCCCTCTACGGCCTGCCGGCGCTGCTGCACCTGCAGCTGCCCGCTTGGACCGCGGCAGCCGCGGCCGCACCGCTGGTGCTGGTGCCGCTCACCTTCGCCTGGGCGCTGCTGCGCTTCCGGCTGTGGGACATGGAGCTCATCCTGCGCGGCGCCGTCTCCTACACCGCGACGCTGCTGCTCGGCGTGCTCTCGTTCTCGCTCCTCCACCTCGCCATCACGCGCGGCCTGCCCGTGGAGCAGGGCCTGGCGCGGACGGCGCTCTCCTTCGTCTCCGGCCTCGCCATCGCGGCCGTGCTGGTGCCCGCCGAGCGGCGGGTGCGCTCGGGCATCGAGCGGCTGCAGCACCGCGGCACCTTCGCCCAGCGGCGGGCGCTGCGCGAGCTCGGCCGCGAGCTGCTCGAAGAGCGCGACCTGCCGCGGCTGTGCGAGCGCCTGCAGCAGCGGCTCTCGGAAGGGCTCGGCCTGCACGAGGTGGCGCTCTACCTCGCCGACGGCGAGCAGCTGCGGCTCGTCGCCAGCCTGAGCGACCTCGCTCATCACGATGAGGTTCCGGACGCCAGCGCGAGCCCGCCGCCGCCGGCCTTGATTCCCGCCGGCGAGCTCGCCGAGGTCTGGGGGCTGCAAGTGGCCCGGCTCGCCTCGGCCGGCCTTCCCGGCGTGGCGCCGCAAGGGCCTCGAGCGGCTCTACGCCGGCGGCTTCCGCTACGCCTTCCCGCTCGTCGAGCCGCCGCCGCCCGGTCGCCCTCCTCCTCACCGCCGGCCGCCTCGACGGCGAGCCGCTCAACAGCGAGGAGCTCGACCTCCTGCGCGTGGTGCTCGACCAGACCGCGCTGGCGCTCGAGAACGCGCGACTGGTCGAGGAGCTGCGCAACCGCCTCGCCGAGGTCACCCGACTCAAGCAGGAGAGCGAGTCGATCCTCGAGTCCTCCCCCGCCGGCATCGTCGTCCTCGACGGCGAAGAGCGCGTCGTCTCCGCCAACGGCGCCTTCGCGCGCCTCGTCGGCCGCGGCCGCGAGCAGCTCCTCGGCAAGGACCTCGCCGACGTGCTGCCGGTCGAGCCGCTGCCCGGCCCCGGCGAGGCGCTGCGCGAGGTCTCCTACTGCGAGCCCGACGGCCGCGAGCGCCACCTCCAGCTCTCGCTCGCCGCCTGCGGCCGCGCCGCCGACGACCTGCGCGTGCTGGTCGTGCACGACGTCTCCGAACGGGTGGCGATGGAGAACCAGCTCAAGGAGAAGGACCGCCTCGCCGCCCTCGGCATGCTCGCCGCCGGCGTCGCCCACGAGGTGAACACGCCGATCACCGGCATCTCGAGCTACGCCCAGATGCTGCTCGCCGAGACGCCGAGCGACGACCCGCGCTACGAGCTCCTGCGCAAGGTCGAGAAGCAAACCTTCCGCGCCGCCAACATCGTCAACGACCTGCTCGAGTTCGCGCGCGACAGGAAGCAGGAGCACCGCACGCTCGCCCTCGCCGGGGTCGTGCGGGACGCGCTCGAGTCGCTCGACGACCGGCTGCGCCAAGCGCCGATCGAGCTGCTCTGGCAGCCGCCGTCCAATGGACCGATCGTGCGCGGCGGCGACCAGGAGCTGCAGCAGGTGTTCGTCAACCTGATCGGCAACGCGGTCGACGCCATGGGCGAGCGCGGCGGCCGGCTCGAGCTGACGGTGACGAGCGAAGGCGACCGCGCCGTCGCCGCCGTCGCCGACAGCGGCCCCGGCATCCCCAAGGCCGAGCAGGAGCGCGTCTTCCGGCCCTTCTACTCGACCAAGCTCGCCAGCGGCGGCACCGGCCTCGGCCTCTCGATCAGCTACCAGATCGTGCGCCGCCACGGCGGCGACCTGCGCGTCGAGAGCGAGCCCGGCCGCGGCAGCCGCTTCGTCGTCGAGCTGCCGCTCCTCGACGGCGACGCCACCGGAGGCCTTTGGTGAACGTCCTCGTCGTCGACGACGAAGAGGTCCTCCAAGACGTCCTCGCTACCCTGGTGCGCCGCGAAGGGCACCGGCCAATCTCCGCGCGCACCGGCGAGGACGCGCTCGTCATCCTCGAGCGCGAGGACGTCGACCTGGTGCTGCTCGACCTCATGCTGCCCGGGCTCTCGGGCATGGAGGTGCTGCAGAAGATCCGCGCCAGCGATCCCGACCAAGTGGTGGTAATGATCACCGCCTACTCGTCGATCGAGGGCGCCATCGAGGCGATGCGGCTGGGCGCCTTCCACTACATCCCCAAGCCGTTCAAGAACGAGGAGGTGCTGCACACCCTGCGCAAGGGGCTCGAGCAGCGCCGCCTGACGAGCGAGAACCGCGCCCTGCGCGCGCAGCTGCGCGAGCGCTTCGGCTTTCACCAGCTGATCGGCCGCAGCAAGCCGATGCAGCAGGTCTTCGAGCTCATCGAGCTGGCGGCGCCGAGCAAGAGCAACATGCTCATCCTCGGCGAGAGCGGCACCGGCAAGGAGCTGGTGGCGAAGGCCATCCACCACCACTCGCGCCGCGCCCAGGGGCCGTTCATCACCGTCAACTCGGGCTCGATGCCGCCCGACCTGCTGGAGAGCAACCTCTTCGGCCACGTCAAGGGCGCCTTCACCGGCGCCATCGCCAGCAAGAAGGGCCTCTTCGAGATGGCCGACGGCGGCTCGATCTTCTTCGACGAGATCGGCAACGTGCCGATCGACACCCAGGCCAAGCTCCTGCGGGTCATGCAGGAGAAGGAGTTCATGCGCCTGGGCGGCGTCGAAACCTTGAAGGCCGACGTGCGCATCATCGCCGCCACCAACGCCGACCTCGAGCACGAGGTGCGCAACGCCCGCTTCCGCGAGGACCTCTTCTACCGCCTCAACGTCATCACCATCGCCCTGCCGCCGCTGCGCGACCGCACCGAGGACATCCCGCTGCTCACCCACAACTTCCTCAAGCGCTACGCGCAGGAGAACGAGAAGCCGCTGCGCGAGATCGCACCGGGCGCCATGCAGCGGCTGATGGACTACCACTGGCCGGGCAACGTGCGCGAGCTCGAGAACGTGGTCGAGCGCGCCGTCGTGCTGTCGACCGGCACGGTGCTCGGCGAGGAGCTGCTGCCGCAGCAGGTACGGCGGCCGAGCGACCGCATCACCGCCGTCGAGCTGCCCACCAACGGCATCTCGTATCGCGACGCGGTGCGCAGCTACGAGCGGCGCTTGATCCTGCGCGCGCTCGAGGCCTCGGGTGGCGTGCAGAAGCACGCCGCCGAGCTGCTCAAGGTCAAGCCGACGACGCTGCACGAGATGATGAAGCGCCTCAACATCTCGCTCGAGCACGCCACGTGATCGCCCGTCTGCGTTCCGCCTCGCTGCCTGTTTCGCTACCCAGCTCGCAGCGTTCCTCGCTGCTCCGCTCGCCGGCGCTGCCACGACGCCGGCATCTGATCGCCTGCGCCGGCCGTCGCTAGACTCCCGCCGCGCAGTTTTGGGAGGTTCCGTTCGCATGCGTTCCCGTAAGGCTCTGCTCGGCCTTTTGACGTTCGTCGTGGCGGCGCCGCTGTTGGCGCAGAATGCGCCGCCGGCGAGCCCGCCGCTCCTGGCGCCGCTCGCCGACGGGCAGGCGCTGGCGCTCCCCGCCGTCGATCCGGCGCTGCCCTCGCCGGCGGCATTCCTCGGTTATCCACTCGGCTCCCGCTTCACGCGCTACCCCGAGGTGCGCGCCTACCTCGACGCGCTCGACGCCGCCTCACCGCGGGTGACGATGTGGAAGCACGGCGAGACCTACGAGCACCGGCCGCTGCTGCTGGTCGCCATCTCGTCGGAGGCGAACATCGCCAAGCTCGACGCGCTGCGCTCCGACCGCGCGCGGCTCGACTACCCGCATCGGCTCACCGACGAAGGGCGGGCGCAGCTGCTGCGCGAGATGCCCGCCGTCGTCTGGCTCGCCTACGGCGTTCACGGCAACGAGTCCTCCTCCACCGAAGCGGCTATGGCGGCCGCGTACCTCCTCGCCGGCGCCCGCGGCGAAGGAGCGCCCGACCTCACGCGCACCATCGTCATCATCGACCCGCTGTGCAATCCCGACGGCCGCGAGCGCTACGTCAACGGTTACCTGCAGCGGCGCGGCAGCGTCGCCAACCCCGACCCCTTCTCGCGCGAGCACGAGGAGCCGTGGCCCGGCGGCCGCGGCAACCACTACTACATCGACATGAACCGCGACTGGGCGTGGGCGACGCAGATCGAGACGCGGGCGCGCATCGCCGAGGTGACGGCGTGGGAGCCGCAGGTCTACGTCGACCTCCACGAGATGGGCGCCGAGTCGACCTACTTCTTCCCGCCCACCGCCGAGCCGGTGCACCCCGCCTTCGGCGCCGCCACCCGCCGCTGGCTCGACGCCTTCGGCCGCGCCAACGCCGCCGCCTTCGACCGCATGGGCTGGACCTACTTCGTCGGCGAGGACTACGACTTCTTCTACCCCGGCTACGGCGACACCTACCCGACGCTGCGCGGCGGCATCGGCATGACCTACGAGGTGGCCGGCGGCGGCCGCGCCGGCAGCCTGATCGAGCGCCGCGGGGCGGGGCCGTGGGGCCTCGCCGACCGCGTGGCGCGGCACCTCACGACGTCGCTCGCCACCGTCGCCACTGCGTCGGCGCAGGCGCCGCAACTGCTTGCCGACTTCGTCGAGGCGCGCATCGAGCAGGCGCGCGGCCGCGGCCGCACCTTCCTTTGGCGCGACGGCCAGGAAGCGGCGGAGATGGCGCGCCTGCTTCAGCTGCACGGCGTCAGCGTCGGCCGGCTCGCGCGCGGCGAAGAGGTGAAGGCCGCGCCCCTCGCCGGCGGCGAGCCGCGCGACGTCCAGCTGCCCGCCGGCACCTGGGCGGTATCGACGGCGCAGCCCCTCGGCGAGCTGGTGCAGGTGCTGCTCGAGCGCGAGGCGCCGCTGCCGGCGGGCTACGTCGAGCGCCAGCGCGAGCGCGTCTCGGCGCACCTCGAGCCCGAGTTCTACGACGTCACCGCCTGGTCGCTGCCGCTCGCCTACAACCTCGACGCCTGGACGAGCGAGGACACGCCGGCGAGCCTCACCGCCGCCGCCGAGATGCCGCCCGCCGGCATCGCCGGCGAAGGGCGCGTCGGCTGGCTGCTCCCGCCGTCGGGGCTCGCCAGCTACCGCTTCGCTGCCGCGCTGCTCGCGCGCGACGTGCCGTTCCGCCTGGCGCTCGAGCCGCTGACGCTCGCCGGCCGCCAGCTCCCCGCCGGCACGCTCTTCGTGCCCCGCGCGGGCAAGGCCGGGCTCGAGGGCGTGCTGCAACCGCTCGCCGCCGAGCTCGGCGTGCAGCTGCTCGCCGCCGAGACCTCGCTCACCGGCGGCATTCCGCTGGGCTCGAACCAGATGGTGGCGATCCGCAAGCCGCGCATCGGTCTCGTCGGCGGCCGCGGCGTCGGCTCGACGTCCTTCGGCGCGCTCTGGCACCTCCTCGATCAGCAGGTCGGCGCGCCGCACTCGGTGCTCGACCTCGAACGGCTCGACGGCGTCGACCTCTCGCGCTTCGACGTTCTCGTCCTCCCCGACGGCGGCGGCTACCGCGGCACGCTCGGCGAGGACGGCGCCAAGCGCCTCGGCACCTGGGTGCGCGGCGGCGGCGTGCTGGTCGCCGAGGCCGGTCCCATCGACTGGCTGCACGAGCAGAAGCTCACCAGCGTCAAGCGGCACAAAGAGGAGTCGACGGACGAGGACGACGGCGAGGGCAGCGCGCCACCGCCGAGCGACGCCGAGAAGGTGTGGGACACCGAGCTCATGGTGCCCGGCGCCATCGTCGCCACCGACCTGCGCCGCCACGCGCTCACCGTCGGCGTCACCACGCCGCCTCCGGTGCTCTTCTGGGGCGACGCCTTCTACGACGCGACCGGCGACCCGCAGCAGGACCTGCTGCGCGCCAAGAGCCATGACCCGCTGATCGCCGGCATGGCGTGGCCGGAGGCGAAGCAGGTGCTGCCCGGCACGCTGCTCATGGGCGCGGATTCACTCGGCGACGGCAAGGTCGTGGTCTTCACGCAGGACCCGGCGTTTCGCCTGTTCTGGCGCGGCACCATGCCTTTGCTGCTCGACGCAGTGCTCTACGGGCCGAGCCTGTAACGCGCTCTACGCGCGCTGGGTGCGTCGGCGCGGTGTGCCCGCCGGATGGTGCGCAGAGCGCACGCTACGCCGGCGGTGTTAGATCGACCGTGACGCCACCGAGCAGTTGCTGGAGGTCGGGCAACTGCACCGGCTTGACGAGCAGCTTGTCGAAGCCGACCTCTTCGAGGCGGCCGCCGTGCACCTGCTCGCCATAGCCGGTGACCGCCACCAACGTCACGCCGCGCGTCGCTTCGTCGGCGCGTAGCCGGCGGCCCACCTCGTAACCGTCGAGCCCCGGCAGCCCGATGTCGAGCAGCACCACCTCTGGCCGTTGCTCCGCCGCAGCCGCCAGACCGCTCGGGCCGTCGTGCGCGACCTCGACGCGATGGCCCCACAGGCGCAACAGCTCGGCGAGGCTCTCCGCGCCCTCGACGTTGTCGTCGACGACGAGCACGCGCCGCGAAGCCCCTGACTCCGCGCTCGCCGGCCGCTCCGCCGGCGCCACGCCCGCCGGCGCGCCCGCGGAAAGCGGCAGCAGCACCTCGAACTCGCTCCCCTTCCCTTCGCCTTCGCTGCGCGCCGTCACCCGGCCGCCGTGCATCTCCACCAGCTGGCGCACCAGCGTGAGCCCGATGCCGAGGCCGCCCTGCGAGCGGTCGAGCGCCTGCTCCGACTGCATGAAGAGGTCGAAGACGCGGCCGAGCAGCTCCGGTGGCAGGCCGATGCCGTCGTCGCGCACGCGCAGCAGCGCGCACTGGCCGCGGCGCTCGACGCGCACCGTCACGTGGCCGCCCGACGGCGTGTACTTGTTGGCGTTGGCGAGCAGGTTGGCGATCACCTGGTCGAGACGCGTCGCGTCGGCGCGCACCGGCAGCACCTCGCGCGGCACCTCGAGGCGCAGCTCCTGCCCGCGCTCGACGAAGCGCGGGCGGAGATTGTCGACCGCGTGCGTTACCGCCGACACGAAGTCGAGCGGCGCGAGCCGCAGCTCGATGCGACCGCGGGTGATGCGCGCCACGTCGAGGAGGTCGTCCACCAGCCGCACGATATGGCCGACCTGGCGTTCCATCACCGAGAGCGCGCGCTCGGCGACTTCGCGGTCGTCGCCGGCGAGGCGCAGCAGCTGGAGCGACGTCGCCACCGGCGACAGCGGGTTGCGCAGCTCGTGGGCGAGCATGGCGAGGAACTCGTCCTTCCGCCGATCGGCCTCGCGCAGCTCGGCGTAAAGCGCCGCGTTGTCGAGCGCCAGCGCGGCGCGGCGGGCCAGCTCGTCGGCGAGGCCCATCGCCTGGAGGTCGAAGCGCTCGGCGCCGGTGCGCACCAGCACCAGCGCGCCGAGCGTCTTGCCGCGCGCACGCAGCGGCAGCACCAGCACGCTCGTGCCGCCGACCTCGCGCAACAGCTCGCCGAGGCGGTCGCCGCGGTTGGCCGTCCAGTCGCGCGGATCGTCGAGCAGCAGCGGCTGGTCGAGCGTTGCGGCATCGACGAGCAGCGGCGCCTCGCCGCCACCCGCGGCGGCGATCTCGCGCAGCCGCCGCTCCTCCTCCACCGTTCGGTGCGCCACCGCCAGCCGCGGCGGCGCGTTGGGGACGTCGAGCAGCGCCAGCGACCAGTCGGCGAGGCCGGGCACGCTGCCGCGGGCGATGCGCTCGAGCGTCGTCTGCGGCTCGAGCGACGATGCCAGCGCGCTGCCCGCCTCGGCGAGCAGGCGCAGCGCCCACTCGGCGCGCCGGCGCTCCGCCACCTCCAGCTGCAAGTCTCGGTTCAACGCGGCGAGCTCGGTCGAGCGCTCGGAGAGCGCGGCGCTCGTCGTCGTCAGCTCGTGGAAGCGCTCCTCGAGCGCGCGCGCCGTGCGGCGGAAGTTGCGCGCCAGCGAGTCCACCTCGGCGACGCGGCTGCGCGGCCACGCCGGCAGCTCGCCGGACGCCAGCCGCTCGGGCAGGCCGGTCGTCGCCTCGGCGAGGCGGGCGAGCGGCCGCGCCAGCAGGCCCGACACCGCCGCCGACGCGAGCAGGGCCAACAGGCAGACACCGAGCATGGCGGCGAACGCGGTGAGGTAGCGCTCCTGCAGGAACTGCTGCAGCGGCAGGAGCGGCAGCTCGACGCGCAGATGCCACGGCGGCGCGCCGAACGCCAGCTCGCGGCCGTAGACCGAGCCGCGCCAGCGGTTGATCGCCGGCTGCGCCAAGCTCTCGGCGAAGCGCTGGTAGCGGCCGCCGGCGAGGCGTTGCAGGTCGCCTTCGACGCGGTAGGTCTGCAGCGGCAGCACGTCAGGCATCGTCGAGGCGATGACGACGCCGTGATCGTCGGTCAAGGTGAGCTGCGCCGCGCGCGTCGGCGCGTAGAGCGCCAGCAGACTGCGCAGCTGCTTGAGGTCGAGGGCGCCCACCGCGAAGCCGATAGCGCTTCCGTCGTGCAGCACCGGCGCGGCGATCGCCACCACCGGCTCGCGCCGCCCCAACGGCCCGCGATAGACGTCGGTGAGCACCGGCCGCAGGCTCTGCCGCGCTGCGGTGAGCCACGGCCGCTCACCCACTCGCAGGCCGGCCTGCGAACGGCCCTCGGGGTCGAGGCGCGGCGACACCGCCACCACCCGGCCGTCGGCGTCGGCGAGGTAGACGCTCGCAAGCTCGGGGAAGATGCGCTGCACGAGCTCGACCTCCGGCTGCAACGCCGCGAGCGGTGCGCCGCTGTCGGCCGCGCCTTTCGCCAGCTCGACGACGGCGCCCAGGTGACGGTCGCGCCAGTTGTCGATGCGGCTCGCCAGACTGTCGGCCGTCTGATCGAGCTGCGCCAGCAGGTCGCCTTCGAGCTTGCGCAGGTCCTGCCGCGTCGACAGCACGACGAGCACGAGCAGCGGCACCAGCACCGCCGCCACCAACAGCTCGAAGATCATCTGCCGCAGCGGCACCGTCTCGCGCTCTGCCGCGCCGGCGAGCGTGTGGATGCGCGTGTGGGTGAGCAGCAAGCTGGCGACGAGCGCGTTGCCGATGCCGTTGACGCTCTGCTTGAGCATCACCAGCACCGTCGCCGCCGTGCCGCTCTCCATCACCGTGCCGTAGAAGAGCGCCACCAGCGGCATGCCGAGCAGCAGCCAGAAGAGCCCGTCGGCGAGCAGCACGTTCTGCTTGAGGCGCGGCGCCAGCATGCCGACGACGAGCGCCTCGACGGTGAAGATCACCGCCGCCCACGGGTGCCCCCACAGGAAGTAGGTGTAGCTCGCCGCCACCGCTGCCGCGGCCGTTCCCCACAGCGGGCCGTAGAGCCGCACCGCCAGCAGCGCGAAGATGCTGCCGAAGAGGAACTCGAGACCGAAGAAGAGCGGAGTGGCGAAGTAGTTGCCGGCGAAGGCGGCGAGGGTCAGCGCGACGTAGACGGGCAGGCTCCGGCCGCTGAGCGGGGTGGCGGGAGCTGCTTGCCGCTCAGCAGTCGGCGCCCGTCCAATCCTCTCCGGCGCGCGCTGCGGCTCCACCGTGAGAATGCTAGCAGTCGGTTCGGGCGTGACGCGCCTGCTGCTTCACATCCGCGAACCACGCCGCCGCGCGAGCAGCGCGGCGGCGCGATGGTTCCGCTCGCTCAGCCGTCCTGGCCGATGGCAGCGAGCACGCGCTGGCGGTCGTACGAGCTGCTGATGTGCGCCACGGCGCGCTGGAAGGCGGTGGCGAGCTCGCCTTCGATCTGCCCGGCACCGGCGACGGTGACGAGCAGCTCCGCGAGGTCGTAGTCGGAGCTGAACGCGTCGGCGCTGGCGAGCAGACGCCGCACGTCCTCCTCCGGCAGCGGCCGCCGCATCGCCGCCTTCTGCAGCGTGCGGCGGCGGTCGTAGTCGGAGCTCATGCCGCGCGCGAGGGTGAAGAACGACTCGCCGAGCGCCTTGCCGCGCGGCCAGCGCGTCGCCAGCAGGGTGAGCAGCTCGGCGCGGTCGTAGTCGGAGCTGATGCCGCGCGCGCAGGTGAGCGCACGCTCGGCCGTCGACGGCTCCTTCGCCGCCTCCACCACCTTCGACAGCGTGCGCCGCAGGTCGTAGTCGGAGTCGATGGCGGCGCACGCCTCGCCGAAGCTCGCCCCGGTGACCGCCGACGCACCGCGCGCGTCGACGGCGGCGATCAGCAGCTCGGTGAGGTCGTAGTCGGACTCGATGCTGCGCGCCCCGAGCGCGACGATGCGCTCGACCTGCGCCGCGTCGGGCTTCGCCTGTTGGAGCAGCTCGACCGAGTAGACGCGCTGCACGTAGTCGGAACGGATGAGGCGCATCTCGGCGAGCACCGCGTCGACGCCGCCGCGGGCGAGGATGCGGCCGACGCGTCCCTTGGCGTCGATGCCGGTCTCGCGGAAGAGCTCGGGCAGCATGCGGCCGAGCCACGCGCGCGCCGAGTCGTCGAACGGGCGCGGCTCGCCGTCGAGCTCGAAGGTGACTTCCGGCGCGCCGCCGGCGCCCGGCTTGGCGATCAGCTCGCGCTCGTGCCCGCCGCGGCGCTCGAGAATGCGCAGCCGCCCGCCCGGCGAGACGCGCGTGATGTTGCGCTCGTCGGCGGAGAAGGCGACGTCGCCCTCGATGTCGAGGTCGAGGCGGCAGCGCCCTTCGCGCACGCGGATCGTCCAGGTGTGGTCGTCGTCGACGTTGATGCTGGCCGAGCGGCTCTTCGACTCGCCCGAGCTGCATGACGGGTCGTCGAAGGTGAAGCCGCCGGCCGGCGCCGGCGGGGCCGGCGGCGCGGGGGGAGCTGGCGGTGCCGGAGGCGCCGGCGGCGCAGCGGCAGCGGCGCGCACGCGGGGTGCCGGCGGCGACGGCGGCGAGGGCGGGGACGGTGGCGATGGAGGCGAGGGCGGAGAGGGCGGCGCGGGCGTCCAGTCGGAGGAGCGGGCCGCGCGCGGAGCCGTCGCCGCTCGCGGCGCCACCACGGCGACGGCGGGCGTGGCCGTCCTCGGTGCGGCGGCGGCGACCTCTGCGATCGCGGCCACCGGTGCCACGACCGCGACCGCTCCGGTGGCCGTCGTCGTGCCGCGATCGACGGCGCCCGCGGCGGGCTCGGCGATCGCCGCCATCGCAGCCGGCGAGCTGGGCTCCGCCGCCACGGCGACACTCGCCTCCGTGGCCACGCTCTCTTCGGCGAAGGCCGCGACGACCGGCTCGGTCGTTGCGCCCGGCGGCGCCGGCAGCACGTCACCTTCGATGGGGGCGGCATCGGGAGCTGGTTCCGTGGCGGCCGCGAGCGCCGGCTCCACTTCCTCCGGCCGCGCGCCCGCCGCGGCAAGCGGCAGCACTACAGCGGCGGCGACGAGCAACACGACCGCTGCGGCGGCGCGCCCGAGTGGCCGCCGGTCGCGCGCCTCGTCGAGGATGGCGGCGATGCGGCTCGACAGCTGCGGCCGCCGCGCCATCGGCAGGGTGAGCGCCGGCGACGGCAGCGCCGCGCGCAGCGCACGCGCCACCTCGAGCAGGTGCCCGGCGTAGAGCGACGGCCGCGAGCCGGCGAGCAGCACGAGGTCGTCGCAGGCGTGCTCGGCCTCGGCGCGCAGCCGCCGCGCGGCGATCCAGGCGAGCGGATCGAACCAGTGCAGCACGCAGGCGAGGTGCGAGAGGTTGAGCGCCAGCGCGTCGGCGCGCCGCACATGAGCGAGCTCGTGCAGCAGCACGCTGCGGCGCTGCGCCAGCGGCCACCGCGCCGCGCTCGCCGGCAGCAGCACGACCGGCCGCCGCACGCCCCACGTCATCGGCACCTCGGTCTCGCGGCTGGCGAGCAGCGCGACCGGGCGATGCAGCTCGAGCCGCGTGGCGCACTCGGCGGCGAGCTGTTGCCAGTCGGCGGGCAGCGGACGCGCACCGGCGCGCAGGCGGCGGCGGCGCAGCAGCGCCGCACCGAGGCGGGCGAGGGCGAGCAGGGCACCGAGCGCCCAGACGGCGGCGAGGGTCCAGCTCGGGAGCGCGATTCTCGACGGCGACGAGGTGGAAGCCCATGGCGCGGGACTCGCCAGCTCCGCAGCGGCAGGCAATCGGCGGCGGTCAGCGCCGACGCGGCGCGCGCCGCGTCGCGTCTCGGCTGCACCGGCGGCGTCGGTGAGGATCGCGGTCTCCCGCGCCGTCGCCGTGTCGTCCTCTTGATGCCCGCGAAGGCAACAGCGCGCGTGGTCTCGCTCGCAGCCGGCGCAACGTCGCGCTCGCGATCGGCTCGTCGCGAGGGCTGACGGCAATGCAGTCGCGGTGGGCGCTTCCATCGCCGGCTGACCAGCTATAGCCGCGACCTCGCCTGCGCTCGGCGCCGCGGGCGTAATCGCGGCCAGCAGCTCCGCCGCCGGCGCGGGCAGCGGCACTCGCCACGCAGCCGGCAGCCGCTCGGCCGCCGGCAGCAGCAGCGTGCCGAGGAGCGCGCTGCTCCACAGCAGGTGGCGCACGGCCGGGCTGCGCCGATGCAGCGCCAAGTCGGCGGCACCGGCGAGCAGCAGCAATGCCGCGCCCTTCCACGCCCAAACCGGGAGCGACTCGAGGAGCAGGCGGACGAGCGTGTCGGCGTTCATTGTCACTTCCCCTTCAGCTGGGCGTCGGCGACGAGCGCCGAGAGGCGCTCGAGCTCGGCGTCGTCGAGGCGGTCGGATTCGAGGTCGAGCAGGGCGGCGACGGTGTCGGTCACCGAGCCGGCGAAGAAGGTCCCCACCAGGCGCTGCAGCGCCGTGCGCCGTGCGCGGTCGCGCGGCACCGTGGGCGAGAAGACGTAGCGCGGGCCGTCCTGCCGGTGGCGCAGGTGACCTTTTTCCTCCAGCACGCGCAGCAGCGCCCGCACGGCCGAGTAGCTGGGCGGGTCGGCCAGCTCGCCGTGCACCTCGGCCGCCGTGGCACTCCCCTTGCGGTAGACGATCTCCATGATCTGGCGCTCACGCCGGCTGAGCTGGGCTTCGTCCTTCCTTGCCATCTTCACCTCTCGGGCTTGTACGCTCTCGTGGCTTCGAGGTTGCACTGCGATGCTAGAAAAACAGCATGCTGAATTTTTAGCACCTCGGTCCGGTTTGTCAAGGGGTGGCGCGGCGAATGGGGCCGCGGCCGGCGCGGCCGTCCTGCTCGGGGTCCTGACGCTCGCCGGGTGCGCCACGCGCGGACCGCAACCGCCCCGGCGCGGCGAGCAGGTGCCGGTGCCGACGCCGACGCCAGTCGCGCCCGCTCCCACGCCGACGCCGACTCCGACCCCGCCGCCTCGCCTCGTGCTGGCGGACAGCTCGTGGCAGGAGTTGCCGGGCTGGGACAAGGACTCCGCGGCTGCCGCGCTGCCCGCGCTCCAGCGCTCGTGCGAAGTGTGGCGCAACCGCGACGCCGCGACGACGCTCGGCGAGCAGGGCGTCGCAGGCACCGTCGCCGATTGGCTGCCGCTTTGCGATCGCGTCGCTGCGCTCGCGGCCGCGCCATCTACCACCACCGCCTCCACCGATGCCACCGCCGGAGCCGCCAGCACCGCGACCGCCACGACTACTGCCGCCGACAGAGATGGCGCCCTGCGCGCCGCCTTCGCCGACCTGCTGCGGCCAGTCGCTGTCTCCAACCGCGGCGACGTCGACGGTCTCTTCACCGGCTACTACGAGCCGACGCTGCGCGGCAGCCGCGTCGAGGGCGGCGAGTTCACCGTGCCGCTCTACGTGCGGCCGCCCGAGCTGGTGAGCGTCGAGCTCGGCCGCTTCCGTCCCGACCTGAAGGGCAAACGCATCGCCGGCCGCGTCGAGGACGGCGCCCTCGTGCCGTACCACGACCGCACCGCCATCGACGAAGGCGCGCTCGCGGGACGCGAGCTCGAGCTGGTTTGGGTGGACGATCCCGTCGACGCCTTCTTCCTCGAGATCCAGGGCTCCGGCCGCATCCAGCTCCCCGACGGCAGCGAGATGCGCGTCGGCTACGCCGGCCAGAACGGCTTCCCCTACTCCGCCATCGGCCGTGAGCTGATCAAGCGCGGCGCGCTGACCAAAGAGCAGATGTCGATGGACGCCATCCGCGATTGGCTGTCGGCGAACCTGAGTACCAACCCGGAGGAGGCGCGCGAGGTGATGCGGACGAACGCGTCGTACATCTTCTTCCGCGAGATCCCCGGCGAGGGACCGGTGGGCTCGCTGGGCGTGGCGCTCACCCCCGAGCGCTCGCTTGCCGTCGACCCGCTCTTCGTCCCGCTCGGCGTGCCGGTGTGGATCGACACCACGTTGCCGGTCGGCGCCCCCGGCGGCCCACGTCCGTTGCAGCGCCTGCTCGTCGCCCAGGACACCGGCGGCGCCATCACCGGCCCGGTGCGCGGCGACGTCTTCTGGGGGCACGGCGAGGACGCCGCGAAGACGGCAGGCAGCATGCGCCAGCCCGGCCGCCTCTGGATCCTGCTGCCCAAGACCGTCGAGCTGCCGCCGGCGCTCACCACGCTCGAGGAGCCGCCCCCGGAGCCGTCAGGTTAGGCTCGCGCACTGTGAGCGACGACGAAGCCGAAGTCCTCGGCGAAGGCCGCTTCCTGCGCCTGCTGCGCCGCCGCGGCTGGGAGCTCGTCGAGCGCAACGGCGTACACGGCATCGTCGTCCTCGTCGCGGTGACGCCCGAACGGCGAGCTGCTCCTCGTCGAGCAACACCGCGAGGCCATGCGCGGCACCGTCATCGAGCTCCCCGCCGGCCTCGCCGGCGACGAAGCCGACAACGCCGGCGAATCGCTGGAGCAAGCGGCAACCCGCGAGCTGCGCGAAGAGACCGGCTGGGAGGCGACGTCATGGGAGCGCCTCTCCGCCGGCCCGCCGAGCGCCGGCCTCTCGACCGAGGTCGTGACCCTCATGCGTGCGCGCGGCTTGGAGCGGCGCGGCAACGGCGGCGGCGCGGGCGACGAGCGCATCACCGTTCACGCGATGCCGCTTCGCCGACGCACCCGACTGGCTCCGCGACCGCGAAGCCGCCGGCGCCCTCGTCGACCCCAAAGTCTGGGCCGGCCTCTGGTTCGCGACGCGCTGAGCGACGCTACTCGGCGTCGGCCTCGCGCAGCCGCTCCAGCGCGAAGCGCTCGCGCTCGACCTCGGCCTCTTCGATCGTGCGATAGCAGAGGACGCCGCGCTGCGCGGTGCGGATACGACGGCGCGTCCCTTCCGCGAGCTGAAGGAGCGCGAGCGCGGAGCCGAGCGAGCTCTCCGGCGACCATGGGAGCCGATCCAGGTGCCCTTCCGCCTCTGCGACCGAGCGAAACTTCCAGAGCGGCATCAGACGTCCTCGATCCCGTGACGTTCGCGCAGACGCACCACGTCCGACCGATCCTTGTCGCGCGACGAGTCGCGCTTCATCCGAACGAGCATACGCGCGGTTGCGACAGGGACGAGCTCGCCGTGGAGGTCAATCGACGAGGCCTCGAGATCGCCGTAGCCGAAGGCCTCGCCGATGCGCGTCGTGAGGTCGATGACGAAGTCATGGTTGGGCGGGCCGTAGCGCACTAAGCCGTACTCCGCCATCGTCGCCGCCGTGAGCTCGTCGAGAGCAGGATCGCTAAAGACGCTTTGAAGGGCGCGGCGCGCCGCTTCGACGTTGTCGGCGGCGGGATCGAGGAACAGGTCCAGGTCCTGAGTCGCGCGAGTGACGCCGCGCGCGATGACGGCAATGCCGCCGAACACCACGTAGCGAACACCTTCGGCGTTGAGGGAGCGGAAGATCGAGGTGAGGATCTCCGCATCCATCGGCTGGAGCACGCGGCGATCATAAGCCCACCGCCGGGCCGCTACGGCTTCGTCGCCGTCTGCCAGGCGGGGGCTTCGTCGGCGAAGAAGACGCGCACGTCGTAGCGGTCGGCGTCGGGGTAGCTGCGCAGGAGCCAGTCCTTGACGAACTGCGCGACCTGGGCGCGCGAGGTCTCGCGCACGAGCGGCAGGTTGGACGTCGCCTGGATCGCCGTGCGGCCGGTGATCTCGCGGCGCAGCTGCGCTTGCACGGACGCTTCGTCGCGCAGCAAGCTGCCCTGCACGACGCGCCAGCGCAGGCGCGAGACGTCGACCGCCGGCTTGTTGAAGCGCAGCGGCGGCGCCATGACGATCACGCTGCCGCTGCCCGGCGCTTCGGCGTGCTCGCGCAGGTCGAGGCGCCACGTCCCGCGCAGGTCGACGAAGTAGGTGTAGTCGACCGGCGCCGTCGCGCGCACGATGACCGGCGGCAGCTCCACCGTGCCCCACAGCACGGCGGTGCGGTCCTCGAGCTCGAAGGTCTGCACTTGCTTGAGGGTCGCCACCTGCAGGTACGTCGTGCCTTGCAAGCTCGTCGTGTAGGCGGCGAAGCGCCGCTGCACGGTGCCGGTCTTGAAGCCGCGCGCGAGGTCGACGACCTCTTTCACCAGGGCCCGCCCTTGCGACGCGGCGGCGCCGGGCAGCGCCTTCAGCGCCCGCGTGGCGTACCAGGCGCCGACGGCCATGACGACGATGAGCACCGCCACCAGGGCGGCGAGCCAGGCGACGGGGTTGCGGTGGAGCGGGCGTTCGGCGGCCATGGTCGCGCGGCCCCGGCGCGTCGCCGGGCTGCCGCCATTATCGGACAACGGTGAAGAGCGACGCCGCACCGCGCACGATCCACCAGAGGCCGACGAGGCGGAGCACCCAGAGCAGGTTGCGGATGCCGAGCAGGAAGAAGTTGTGGGCAGGGAACGGCACCCGGACCGGCACCGCCGGCTTGGCCGTCAGGTAGCCGAAGGCGACGACGTTGACGGTGATCCCCACCGCGAGCTGGAAGAGCGCCACCGCCGGATCGAGCCAGCGCGCCTCGCCGAGCGCCGCCGCGAGCAGCGCGGCGAGGAGGAGCAGCAGCGGGACGAAGATGCCGGCGCGCAGCGGCAGCCGCGCACGAGCCAGGAACGCAACGAAGCGCGCCGCCGCGTCGCGATGCCGCGCGCACGTCACCGCGACCAGCTCGCGGTCTCCACCCACGAGCAGCGGCAGCGGCTCGGCATGCGGCCGCGGCTGGCCGTTGCACCATAGGCACTTCCGCTCCCGCACCGCCTCCATGTACGGCCGCGCCAGGAAGCGGTGGCCGAGCATCAGCGCCACGCCCGCGGCGAGGCTCGCGCCCACCGGCGCGGGGTGACGCACGAAGAGGTAGAGCACGACCGGGATGAAGAGGAAGAGCGCGACGCCGAGGAGCTGCCAGCCCCACCCCCGCGGGCCAAGCCCGCTGCCGCCCCCCACCCAACCCCCTCCCCTCGGTTTCACTTCACCCCTATCCCCCCGTCCCCCTGCCCCTCCAGGGGCAGGGGGAGCCACCGCCCTTTCCGGCGCTGTCGGCACTTCGCTCGTCACCCTTGCAGGGCGAGGGCGAAGATGCCGGGCAGCTTCCACGGCGCCCGCTCGGCCTCGAAGTAGGTCAGCTTGCGCAGCAGCTGGTGGCTCGTGCGATGGAGCACGAACCAGGGCGGCTTCGGCCGCGGGCGGAAGGGCGCCCGCACGACGCCCTTCTCGACCTCGCTGAACATGAACGTGTTGTGCACCAGGCCCGTTCCCGATTGGATGTCCTGCGGCGTGTGGCCCGGGTAGGCGCCCCACGGCGTCACCACCAGGCCGTAGCCGATCGCCGCCCAGTGGTTGACCGACACCGTGCCGTAGCGCAGGTCGGCGATCGCCCTGCTCGACGGCCGCGGCGAGCGCCGGATCGTCTTCCACCTGCGGGTGCACGAGCATGGTGACGTTGAGAGTCCCCCACGCCTTCTCGTTGCAGAAGTCGACCGCCTTCTTCACGAAATCGACGGCGCTCGACGCGGGGATCGGCACCTCGCCCATGAAGCTGCAGAACGCCTCCGTGGTGAAGGCGATGTCGTCGCTCGCCTCGGGATCGAGCTCGCGCGCGATCGCCCACGGCAGCTCCCCCTCCCCCGGCGTGCCGATCTGCTCCGCGTCCGGGTGCGCGGCGAGGAACGAGGCGTAGCGGTCCGCCGCGCCCGGGTAGTAGGCGCGCCGCGGCGGCACTTGCCGCAGCACGTCGGCGATGGCGGCGAGGAACGCCTGCCGCTGGCTCCAACCGCGGTGCACCACGATCAGGCGCGTGGCGTTGCAGTTGAACCCCGCATTGTTGGCGATCATGGTGGCGACGTTCTCCGCCTGGAACGCAATGTCGGCGTCGCTCCAGCTGCCGGGGACGACGATCACCGGGCTGACGTTGCCGAGCTCGGAGCTCACCGGCTTGTGCAGCCGCGGCCGCCCCTCGGCCTTGCGGCGCGTCCCCTCGGGTCCGCCGCCGAAGACGATCGCGTCGTAGGTCTTGTCGGAGCCGGTGATGTGGATCGAGTCCACCAGCGCGTGCTCGCAGAGGTAGGCGCCCTCCTCGACGCCGCCGTAGACGACGCGCAGGAAGCCCGCCTCGACGAGCGGCCGCAGCCCGCGCTCGAGCAGCGGCCCCAGGTAGTCGTTGACGCGGTGGGTCTTGAACACCACCACCTCGTTGTCGACGAACAGCTTGTAGAGCGCGTCCATCGGCCCGATCGACGACACGTTGCCGGCCGAGAGCACCAGCGCCACCTTGCCGCGCGGCAGCTCCTCCTTGTAGGCGACCGCCTGGTGTGCGGCGAGGTTCGCGGGCGTCACTCCCGGTTGCATCCACGCCTCGGCGGTGACGCCGGGATAGAACAGGCGGTCGTAGAGGTCGGCGGGGAAGACCTGCGCCGCGGCGCGTCCGTCGGGCAGTGCGCGCACCGGCCCGGGGATGCGCGGCGTGCCGTGCAACGAGATGCTGGTGAGCGACTCCTGCAGCAGACGCAGGTTGCGCAGCACGAAGTAGGGGCCGGCGATCCACTCCTCGGCGCCGCGCGGCGAGTCGCCGGGGATCCCCTCGGCGCGCTGGCAGGCCGCCACCCACTCGTCGGCGACGGCCGCGAAGCTCTTGCGCAGGCGGCGCAGGAGGTCGATCTTCTCGAGCAGCGGCAGCGACGCCCACGCCACCTTGCGCGAGCGCAGGGTGTCGAGGGCGGCGTCGATCGCCTGCCGCGAGCTCGCGGGGATGGCGCTCTTCGGTTCGGGGGCGCGCAGGGCGCCGAGGGCGACGGCCACGGGAAGCCTCCTCGCTCGGCGGCGTTGGTGCCGCCGAGCGAGGATGATAACGCCGCAGCGCGGCGAGGGCCGCGACCTACCGCCGCGCCCGGTAGTTGATCACCAGCTCGTCGTCGCTCTGCGGCGCGATGGCGCGCAGCGACACCACCTGGCCGGGCTTGACGGTCTCGGCGACGCGCTCGACGTCGTCCACGTCCTTCACCGGCTCGCCGTTGATCTCGAGGAGCAACATGCCGGGCCGCACGCCGCCGGCGGCGGCGCCGCTCAGCCGCGAGACGTCGGAGATGACGACGCCGCTCGTGCGCTGGAGGTCGAGCTCGCGCGCCGTCTCCGCGGTGAGCGGCTCGACGCGGAAGCCCAGCGCCTCCTCGACGGCGCGGCGGGTCTCCGGCTTGCTGCTCCGCTGCTCGGCGATCTCGAACTCGCCCAGCGTCACGTCGACGTCCTGCTTGCGCCCGCCGCGATAGATGCTGAGCGTCACCTTCTCGCCGGGCTGGTGCTGGGCCAGCTTGGTGGTGAGGTCGGTGCCGTCCTTGATCGCCTCGCCGTCGACGGCCACCACCACGTCGCCGAGGCGGAGGCCGGCCTTCTCCGCCGGCGAGCCCTTCTGCACCACCACCACCTCGGCGCCGGCGATCGACGGCAGCTTGTAGACCTCGGCGTCGGCCTCGCTGACGCTCTGGATCTGTACCCCCATCTGCGGCCGGCGCACGTGGCCGTACTGGAGGATGTCGGCCACCGTCTTCCTGGCGATGTTGACCGGGATGGCGAAGCCGTAGCCGACGAAGCGGTCGCTACCGTAGATGGCGGTGTTCATGCCCACCACTCTGCCGTCGAGGTCGACCAGCGGGCCGCCGGAGTTGCCGGGGTTGATCGCCGCGTCGGTCTGGATGAAGGCCTCGAGGTTGCTCGGGTTACCGGTGAGCTGCCGCCCCTTGGCGCTGACGATGCCGGCGGTGACGGTGAACTGCAGCTCGAGCGGCGAGCCGAGCGCCAGCACCCAGTCGCCCACCTGCAGGTTGTCGGAGTTGCCGAGCTCGGCGGTCGGCAGCTGCTCGCCGTTGCGCGGCTCGATCTTCACCACCGCGACGTCGGTCATCTCATCGCTGCCCACCACCTTGGCGGAGTACTCCCGGCCGTCGACGAAGCGCACCAGCACCTCCTCGGCGTCGGCGACCACATGGCGGTTGGTGATGACGTGGCCGGCGCGGTCGAAGATGAAGCCCGAGCCGGCGCCACCGACGCGCGGCGCCTCGCCATCCTCGCCGCCGGGCGGGAGGCCGAAGAAGCGGCGGAACTGCTCGGGGATCTGCTGCTGCTCCGCCGCCGACACCTTCTTCTCCACCTGGATGAAGACGACGGCCGGCAGCGTGTGGCTGGCGGCGCTGCGGAAGGCGGCCGAGAGCGCCTGCGCCTGCCCCTGCTGGGCGGGCGTGGCGGTGTCGCGGATCTGCTCGCGGATGGCGGGCGGCGGCTCGTTGCCGCGCTGGGCGTGGGCGACGTCGCGCTCCCCACCGCAGGCGGCGAGCACCACGAAGGCGATGGCGAGGACTTTTTTCCCGAGGTTCCGAGGCATGCGTATCTCCCTGGTCGCTAGGTGGGTCAAGTGCATGGCGGAGCCGACTCTGAGCAAGAGCCGGACCAGAGCCGAGCTGCTGCCGTAAAGGTGGGTGACGCTGTGGCTTAGGCCGCTATTTCGGAGCGTCGCAGGCGAGCGTTGTGTCATTCTGGCGCGCCGGCGATACCCGCCGACGGGTGCGGGAGACGCGGCGGCGTCGGTGCAATCGAGGTGCCGTTGGACGGTGTCGTCGCCGACGCGGTGTTGCGCTAACGGGGAGCAGCGACGAGGACGATGGCGAGTGGAGAACCGTCGGCGTGGCGCAGCTCGGTGCGTTGCGAGATGCGAAAGCGGCGGGCCGCCTCGGGCTCTTGATCGGGAGGGAGGACGAGCAGCGTCGGTGCGGCGAGTCGCTCCGGTAGCGCGGGGAGGAGGTCGATATCGCGGGCGCGGCGTGACGGGTCGGCGGCAAGCTGCACGGCGGCGAGCTCGTCGATCGGACGGAAGAAGTTGGTGCGATTGGCGTTGGCGTAGCGATAGCCGACGGGCAGTGGCGGCGGCAGTAGAGCGCCGGGGAGGAGGATCACTGACCGGCCGTCGCTGTGCTCGGCGAGCCATAGGCCCAGGCGTGTCGCCGCGGTGCCGTAGACGCGCTGGGTGCCCGGCTCACGGGGGCCGGCGACGAAAAGCACCCAGGCGTTGATCGCTACGATGCCGAGCAGCGCTGCGGCCGCGAGCGCCACCCGTACAGGTGCAGCGAGCCGTGCGCGCGTCGCGTTCCAGAGCGCGATACCGCCGATGGCGGCGACGAGGCAGGCCCACGGCGCGAGGCTGAGGACGCGGTACGGATACGGCGGGCCTTCGCCCGAGGCGGAGAGGATGCCGCCGAGAGCCAAGATCGCGGGCCAGGAGACGAGAAGTCGGACGCGGAATCGGTCGAGCTTTCGCCAACCGAGCGCCAGCACGACGAGGCCGGCGAGAAGGAGGACGCCGGTGAGCGGATCGAGCATCGGGAAACCGGGCAGCGCATCGCGCGCGTAGCTGCCGCCGCGGACGTTGAACATCAGAAGGTGGCCGACGACGTTGCGGCCGAGGGTTCTCCACGGCTCTCCCGAACCATCCAGCGCGAACACGGAGAGCTGTGCCGCTCGCACCGACGAAAGACCTGGCGAGCCGCCGAGGCGGACGAACAGCGGTGCCGCCACGACAAAGGCGACGACAACGAAGCCGAGCAGCCGACGCGTGGCTGCCTTGCGATCTCGGGACGCGAGCGCTTCCCACGTCAACCACAGCAACGCGTGGATCATCGCCAGCTGCGCGGCGACGTAGGTGTAGAGCGAGAGCGCCCAGCAGCACGCCGGCCGCGAGCGCTGGGGCGATGCGCTCTCGACGTTGCGCGTGGACGAGCAGCGCGAGCGCGGCGAGCTGGAGCGCGACCATGAGCACGGCGTCCCATCCCGTGCGGCCGGTCCGCGCGGCCCAGTGCGAGCACGCAAAGAGAAACGCGGCGAGGAGCGCGGTGCGGCGATCCGCGAGCTGCCGCGCGAGCCAGAAGAGAAACAGAACAGCGGCGAGGCTCGGCAGCACGGAGACGAGACGGATGCCGAGAAGTCCGTCGCCGCCGAGGGCGAGGACCGCGGAGGCGAAGGCGAGGTAGAGGTTCGAGGTCTCTACCCAGCCCGGCATGAGGAGCGGGCGCGAGCCGAGCAGGCCGGCGTCCGGATCGACACGCCAGGCGAGCGCGTTGCGAGCCGTGAGCACCTCGTCGACGTAGAGGCCCGGCGGCACGCTCTCCAAGCGCCAGCAACGGAAGGCGACGGCGAACAGTGCGACACCGATCGCGGCTGCGACGAGCGCGACAACCCGCCGCCGCGTCGGTGCCGAAGCCGGTTCCGTCGCACGCCGGCCGTTGGCAACCGCAGTCGGCGCAGCATCCGTCACCTCCGTCATCTCGCGCATCCGGCCGCCGCGGGCGCTGTGTTCATCACGCCGCCCACGCGCGCATCAGCTCGCCGCCGGCGCCCGGCGCGGCACCGCGATCGTCGTCAGGTCGTGCGCCGCTTCCGTCTCCGGGAAGACCGCGCGCGCTTCGGCGAGGAGCTCGTCGACGGTCTCGCCACCTTCCTGCTGGTAACGCGCGCTGAAATGGGTGATGACGAGCCGCGCGGCGCCGGCGCGGCGCGCCACCTCCGCCGCCTGCGCTGCCGTCGAGTGCGCGCGCTCGGCCGCCATCAGCCGCCGGCTCTCGCCGAAGGTCGCCTCGTGGACGAGCAGGTCGGCGCCGCGCGCCAGCTCGACCGCCGCCTCGCACGGCCGCGTATCGCCGCAGACCGCGACCACGCGGCCGGGCACCGGCGGCGCCAGCAACTCGGCGCCGCGTACCTCGCGGCCGCCTTCGACGCACGACGCTGCCGCCGCGCTTCAAGGTGCCGAGGTCGGGACCCGAGGTGACACCGAGCTCCGCTGCGCGCGCCGCATCGAGGCGGCCGGGGCGCGCCGCCTCCTCGACGCGGAAGCCGAAGCAGGGCACGCCGTGCTCGAGCGGCAGACAGCGCACGCGCAGCGCGCCTTCGCCCTCGACTTCGTCCAGCACCACGCCGGGCGCCAGCTCGTGCACCCGCAACTCATAGGTGCAACCCGCGTGTGCCGCGCGAAGCGTGACGTCGACCACCTCGGCGAGCCCGCGCGGGCCGTAGACGTCGACTGCCGTCTCGACGCCCAGCATGCTGAGGCTGGTGAGCAACCCCGGCAGGCCGTAGAGGTGGTCGCCGTGGAGGTGGCTGACGAAGATGCGGCGGATCTGCGGCGGCCGCAGCGGCGTGCGCAGCAGCTGGTGCTGCGTCGCCTCGCCGCAGTCGAAGAGCCACAGCTCGCGCCGCTCGGGCAGCCGCAGCACCGCCGCCGAGACGTTGCGCTGCCGCGTCGGCATCGCCGAGCCGGTGCCGAGGAAAGTGAGCTCCACGCGCGCACGCTACCAAGGCGGGCGGCAGTCGGCGAGCAGGAGCGTCGTGACGTCGCGGCTGACCAAGCGACTCGTCGTTGCGAGGAGCGCAGCGACGAAGCAACCTCGATCTCCGCAGGGAGCGGAAGCCGCTACGGGGCAGTAAAGGTGAAGAAGAAAAAGTAGAGAGGGAAGAAGAGGAAATAAAAAAAGAGAGGGAAAGAAAAAAGAGGGAAGAGGAGAGAGGAAAAGAGAGAAAAGAGGAAGAAGGGAGAGGAATGAGAGAAGAGAGAGAGAGAGAGGAAGGAGAGGAGAGAGAAGAAGGAGACGAGAGAGAAGAGGAAGAGAAGGAAAAGGGGGAAGCTGGAGATGATGCCGCGCAGCGACGCGGAACGCGACCAGCGGATGATGGGCAACAGACTGCCAGAAGAGCACGAGGGCGTTGCTCGTCCCACGCGCGAAGACCTCGAGGCGGACGACTGAAAACGAGACGACCGGGGGGACGACGACGAGCGCACCACCGAGGGAATGCGCACCACGACGAATAGCCGAAGGGCACTGTATGACAGAAGTGCCACA
Source organism: Thermoanaerobaculia bacterium (assembly GCA_963846495.1). Lineage (GTDB taxonomy): Bacteria > Acidobacteriota > Thermoanaerobaculia > Multivoradales > JAIOJS01 > DASYQD01. Next base: position 246,930 of record CAWJWP010000016.1, read on the forward strand.
GCGCGAAGACGGCGCCGCGCGCGAAGACTACGAGGCGCCCAACCGAGAAGCGCCACACGGCGAGCCTCGACGTGAGCACGGGGGGGAGAGACTGTCGCGGCTGACCAAGCGACTCGTCGTTGCGAGGAGCGCAGCGACGAAGCAACCTCGATCTCCGCAGGGAGCGGAAGCCGCTACGGGGCAGTGGTGGAGTGTCGCCGCTTCGAGCGCCCGCTCCGCCTCGGTCGCCGGTCCGCGTGGCTCGCCGCGCGACACCACGACGGCCGCCGCGAGGTCGCCGGTGACGTTCAAGGTCGTGCGGCACATGTCGAGGAAGCGGTCGACGCCGAGGATCAAGCCGATGCCCTCGACCGGCACGCCGACCATGCCGAGGATCATCGCCACCACCGGGATCGAGCCCGCCGGGATGCCGGCGGTGCCGATGCCGCCGAGGATGCAGATGACGAGCACCAGCACCTGCTGCGCCAGCGTCAGGTCGATGCCGTAAAACTGCGCCAGGAAGAGCACCGTCACGCCCTCGAAGAGCGCGGTGCCGTTCTGGTTGGCGGTGGCGCCGATCGTGAGCACGAAGCGCGACACCTGCGGCGGCAGCTTGAGGTTCTTCTCCGCCACCTCGAGCGCCGTCGGCAGCGTGGCGTTCGACGACGCCGTCGAGAAGGCGGTCACCATCGCCTCCTGCACGCCGCGGAAGAAGAAGCGCGGGCTCATGCCGCCGAGGAACCTGACCGCCAGCGAGTAGACGACGAACTGGTGGATGGCGAGCGCCAGCACGACGACGCCGACGTAGCGCGCCAGCTGGAAGAGCACCTCCCAGCCGAGCTGCGCCGTCAGTGTGAAGAGCAGCGCCGCGACGCCGATGGGCGCGAACGAGATCACCAGCTGGATGAGCGTCATGGTGACGTCGTAGAGCCCTTCGATCGCGTCCTGGAAGCGCCGCGCCGCGTCGGTGCGGGTGAGGAGGAGGCCGATGCCGATCGCCAGCGAGAAGAACATCCACGCCAGGTACTCGCCGCCCGCCGCCGCCTTCACCGGGTTGTCGGGGACGATCTGCAGGAAGAGGTCGACGCCCGTCTTCGGAGCGCTGGCGGTGCTGGAGAAGGTCGCCGCGCGCTCCGCGGCGCCCTCTGAGACACGCGCCCGCGTCTCCGCCGACATGCCCTCGCCCGGCCGTATGAGGTTGACGAGCACGAGGCCGAGCAGCACGGCGATGCTCGACACCACGATCGTGTAGGCGAGCGTCTTCAGACCGACGCGGCCGAGCCCGCGCACGTCGCCGAGCCCCGCCACGCCGAGCGCCAGTGCCGAGAAGATGAGCGGCAGCACCAGCATGAAGAGCAGCCGCAGGAAGATCTGCCCCACCGGCTGGGAGACATACTTGACGAAGCCGTCGAGAGTGATGAAGCCAAAGAGCGTCCACCCGCGCGCGAAGAGGTAGGCGAGCACGCCGCCACCGGCGCCGATAACGCCGCCGATCAACATGCGGGTATGGAGCGGGATGCGCACCGCTGCGGAGTATGTCGAGGGGCGCTGCCGGTGACAAGCGCGGCGCCGTCAACGGTTCGCGAGCCGTGGCGACGCGGCTGTCATGCGGCGCGGCCACTGCGCCACGCATCGCTCCGCTTAGGATGTGCGCCGTGTTGCCGGACCCGCGCTGCAAGATCGCCTTCATCGGCAGCCACGGCGTGGGCAAGACGACGCTCGCCTTCGGGCTGGCGTCGCGGCTCAAGGCGCGCGACGTCTCGCTCGAGGTGGTGCACGAGGTGGCGCGCCGCTGCCCGCTGCCGATCAACGAGGAGACGAGCGTCGCCGCGCAGTCGTGGATCCTCCACTCGCAAGTAGCCGAGGAGCTCGTCGCGGCGGCGCGCTATCCGGTCGTGCTCTGCGACCGCAGCGTGCTCGACAACTACGTCTACCTGCTGCTGTCCGCCGGCGAGCGCGAGCCCGAATCGTTACGCCGGCTGGTCGACGACTGGATGGCGACCTACCAGCTGCTCGTCCACGTGCCGATCGTCGGCCGCCTGCAGCCCGACGGCGTGCGCGCCGCCGATCCCGCCTTCCAGCGTCTCGTCGACGAGCGGCTCGACCGCGAGCTCGAGCGGCGCGGGCTCGTCCCGCTGCGGCTCGATGCCGACGCGCGCGAGGGTTGGGGCGAAGCCGTCGAAGCGGCGGCCTGGGACGTCGTGCGGCCGGCGCAGATGCCGCTGCTCTGACGCTGCGATAGCCTTCGCCCTTCCCCTCGTCGATCCGCCGCGTCTGCCGCTCCGTAGAGCGGCTGTCCACTCACTTACGGTCTCGCCAGGAGGAGCCATGAGCCACCGCATCCCCCGTCTCGTCCTCGCCGCCGCCGCGGCCACCGTCGTCGCCCTCGCCGCCACCGCCTCGACCGCCTCGGCCGGCGCGCACATGGAGGCCAAGGCGCCGCAGATGTTCGTCATCCACACCGAGCACGCGGTGCCGTCGAAGGTCGCCGAGTTCGAAGCGACGACGAAGGAGTTCGTCGCTCTCGTGCAAGCCAACCGCTCCGCGATGCCGACCTTCGCCTTCACCGCCCTGCAGGGCGAGGACCTCTCCTACTCGTTCGTCACGCCGATCAAGAACCTCGCCGACGCCGACGTCATCTACGCCGGCTTCGAGGCGCTGGGGAAGGCCGCCGGCGAGCGCTTCGTCGAGCTCATGCGGCGAGCCGGCGCCACCTACACGAGCGTCGACGAGGCCGCCTTCGTCGAGGTGCCGGAGGCGTCGTACTGGCCGGCCGGCGCGGAGGTGACGCCGATGAACGCGGGCTATTACCAGCTCGACCTCTACCGCCCGATGCCGGGCATGGACATGGAGGCGGCGCAGGTCGCGGCCGGGTGGAAGCAGCTCTTCGAGAGCAAGAAGGTGCCCTACGGCTACAGCGTCTTCCGCTTGGTGCTGGGCAGCGACGGACCGCTGTGGGTGGTGAGCACGCCGGCCAAAGACCCCGCCAACCTGGCGGCGATCGCAGAGGGCGCGAGGAAGGCGATCGGCGAGGAGGCGTGGCGCGCGCAGCTCGCGAAGACGATGGCGATCTCGCGCAGCTTCGAGACCAAGCGCTACTGGGTGCGGCGCGACCTCTCGCTGGCGCCTCCCGCAGCCGCCGGCAAGTGACGCACGCGACGGCACGGCGGCGGACTTTCGCGTAGGCTCTCGCCGACACCGCGCCGCGACTTCGGTTGCGGCGCGGTGCTTGCACGAGCGCCGACCCCGAACGCGAGCCGCCATGCCGTCGACCGCCAAACGTAGAGCCGGGCTGCTCCTCCACCCCACCTCGCTGCCGGGACGCTTCGGCGTCGGCGACATCGGGCCGGGGGCGGAGGCTTTCGTCGCCTGGGTGGAGGCGGCGGGCATCAGCGTCTGGCAGGTGCTGCCGCTGCATCCGCCGGGGCAGGGGAACTCGCCATACACGGCGCTCTCGGCCTTCGCCGGCGACCCGCTGCTCGTCTCGCCCGACCGGCTGGTCGAGGACGGGCTGCTGCCCGCCTCCGCAGTCGCCTCGCCGCCGTCGTTCGCCGCCGACCGCGTCGACTTCGCGGCGGCCGGCGCCTGGAAGGACGCGCTCCTGCGCGAGGCATGGGCGCGCTTCCGCCGCGCCGGCGAGCCGGCGCTGCGCGACCGCTTCCGCTCCTTCGCCGCCGACGCGCGGCACGCGGTGTGGCTCGGCGACTGGGAGCTCTACCGCGCGCTCAAGGACCGTCACGGCGGCGCGCCCTGGTACGCGTGGCCGGCGCCGCTGGTGCGCCGCGAACCGGAAGCGCTCGAGGAAGCGCGACGCGAGCTGCTCGTCGAGACGGCCTACCACCGCTTCGTGCAGTTCCTCTTCTTCCACCAGTGGTCGCGGCTGCGCGGCGCCGCGGCGCGCGCCGGCATCCGCCTGCTCGGCGACCTGCCGATCTACGTCGCGCACGACAGCGCCGACGTGTGGGCGCACCAGGAGCTGTTCGACCTCGACGACCAGGGGCAGCCGCGCCACGTCGCCGGCGTGCCGCCCGACTACTTCAGCCCCACCGGCCAGCGTTGGGGCAACCCGCTCTACCGCTGGGACCGCATGGCCGCCGACGGCTACGCCTGGTGGATCGAGCGGCTGCGCGGCAGCCTCGAGCTCACCGACCTCGCGCGCATCGACCACTTCCGCGCCTTCGCCGCCTACTGGCGCGTGCCGGCGAGCGAGCCGACGGCGCTCAACGGCGAGTGGGTCGAGGGCCCCGGGCTGACGTTCTTCACCGCCCTGCGGCGCGGCCTCGGCGGCTTGCCGATCATCGCCGAGGACCTCGGCGTCATCACCGACGACGTCGAGGCGTTGCGCGACCGCGCCGGCCTGCCGGGCATGAAGGTGCTGCAGTTCGCCTTCGACGAGGAGGACAGCTCGCACCTGCCGCACCGCCATCCGCAGCGCTCGGTCGTCTACACCGGCACCCACGACAACGACACCACCGTGGGCTGGTTCGCGAAGCTGAGCGTCGAGGCGCGGCAGCGCTTCGCCGACTACCTCGGCCACGACCGCGAGGGGCCGCACTGGCAGCTCATCCGCGCCGCCTTCACCTCGCCGAGCCTGCTGGCGATCGTGCCGATGCAGGACGTGCTCGGGCTCGGCACCGAGGCGCGCATGAACGTGCCCGGCCGCGCCGAGGGGAACTGGTCGTGGCGCGTGCCGCCGGGCCTGCCGCGCGGCGACGAGCCGGCGCGGCTTGCGGAAGCTGGTGGTCGTCAGCGGCCGGCTGCCGCGCGAGCAGCGGGCGGATGCGGAAGGCGCGGCCGACGCGCCCGCCGCGGCGGCGGCCGAGCGCGAGCACGCGCGCCCGCGCGGCGCCTGAGCGGCGATCGCGGGTCGCATCGCTGCGTCACGCAGCCCGCGACGCGGTTGCTTGGGCACACAGGCGCGGGCGACCGGCGCCGACTTGATTCCGCCGCCCCCGCGAGGACGCGGGGTCGGCTCCACGACGTCGGGACTCGCCGTTGGCTCGCCCCTCTGGTTGCGACAGAATCGCGCCGTGAGCGAGCGCGTCCGTTCCGGTTCTCCCTACGAGCAGCGCTACGGCTTCTGCCGCGCGCTCAAGCGCGGGCGGCGCGTCGAGGTCGCCGGCACGGCGCCCATCCCGCGCCCCGGCGAGCCGCTGGCGAGCGACGCCTACCGCCAGATGCTCCGCTGCGGCGAGATCGCCGCCGAGGCGCTGGCCAAGCTCGGCGCGCGGCCGCAGGACGTCGTGCGCACGCGCATGTACATCGTCGACCCGGCCGACGCTGACGACGTAGGGCGCGCCCACGGCGAGCTCTTCGGCGCCGCCGAGCCGGTGGCGACGATGGTCGTCGTGCGGCTGCTCGATCCCGGCTGGAAGGTCGAGCTCGAGGTCGAAGCGGAGCTCGGATCGCCGGAACAGGTCTACTGACGTCGCGCAGCGAAGCGAGGTATCCCTTATGTCCGAAGCCATCGCCACGTCGCCGTTCGCCAACTCCGCCGCCGAGGCCAAGGACGCCGGCGCCAGCGCCGGCTACGTGCGCGCGCTCCTCGACCTGCTCGGCGATCGCGATCCCTTCGCGGTGCTCGAAGAGACGCCGCAGCGCATCGAAGCCATCGCCGCCGGGCTCGACGACGAGCGCCTGCGCCGGCCCGAGCGGCCGGGCAAGTGGTCGATCGCCGAGGTCGTCGCCCACCTCGCCGACAGCGAGCTGGTGATGGGCTACCGCTTCCGCCGCATCCTCGCCGACGACCGCCCGCCGATCACCGGCTACGACCAGGACCAATGGGCGCAGCGGCTGCGCTATCGCGACGCCCGGCTCGACGACTCGCTGGCGCAGCTCCGTGCGCTGCGCATCGCCAACGTGCGGCTCATTCGCAACGCCACGCCGGAGGAGCTGCAGCGCGTCGGCCTGCACAGCGAGCGCGGCGAGGAATCGGCCGCGCACCTGCGCACGCTATGGGCGGCGCACGACCTCGTGCACCTGCGCCAGATCGAGCGCATCAAAGCCGCCGTCGGCTGAGGGAGCGGCGGCGGCCGGCACGCGCCGGCCGATAGGGAGCGAGCAGCGTCCGTAGGTCGCGCCGCACCCAGTCGGCCAGCTCGCCTTCACCTTCGACCGCCCAGGTGAGCACCGAGCCCTCGAGCGCCGCCTGCAATGCGGCGGCGAGCCGCCGCGGCTGGCACCCTACGAGCTCGCCGGCGGCCACCGCATCGGCGAGCAGCGCCGCGATGCCGACTCGCATCCCGCGCGCCGCCTCGCGCGCGTGGCGGCGAAACTCGGGGTCGGCGACGTCGCCGCGCAGGAAGGCGAGGGTGTTGGCGACCTGGTCGGCGCTCGTGCCCATGACCTCCATGCACTCGGCGAGACCGAGGAGCGCCGCCGTCGGGCTACGGTGACGGGCACGCAGCCCCGGGAAGATGAAGTCGGCACCGCCGGCGGCATCCGCTGCCGCCGCCAGCAGCAGCGCCCGCTTGGAGCCGAAGCGCTGCACCAGCGCCGCCGGCGAAATGCCCGCCTCGGCGGCGACGTCGGCGAGGGTGAGCCGCGCCGGCCCCAGCCGGGCGATGGCGCGGAAGGCTGCTTTGAGGATGTCCTCGTCCGAGGCCTGGCGCGGGCGCGGGCTCATGGCGGGATCTTAGACCAGCGTCAGCTCGATTTGTTAACCGCCATTCACCTATCGCTTGATTATGAATGGCCGTTAAGTTATCCTCCGACGGCAACAGGAGGTGAGCCATGCGACGACTGCGTTACCAGGTGGCGGCCAGCCTCGACGGCTACATCGCCGGGCCGCAGGGAGAGGCCGATTGGATCGTGATCGACCCCGAGCTCGACTTCGCGGCCCTCTTCGCGCAGTTCGACACCCTGCTCATGGGCCGCAAGACCTTCGCCACCGTGGGCAGCGGTGGCGGTGGCATGTCGGGCAACATGCGCACCGTTGTCGTCTCGCGTACGCTGAAGCCGGCGAGCCACCCGCGCGTCACCCTCATCGGCGGCGACCTCGCCGACGAGGTCCGCGCCCTCAAAGCCGAGCCCGGCAGGGACATCTGGCTCTTCGGCGGCGGCGAGCTGTTCCGCAGCCTGCTCGCGCTCGGTCTCGTCGACACCGTCGAGGTGGCGCTCATCCCGGTGCTCCTCGGCGGCGGCATCCCGCTGCTGCCGTCGTCGGCGGAGCGCGCCAAGCTCGCGCTCACCGGCCACCGCGTCTACGGCCGCACCGGCACCGTGCTGCTCGAGTACGCGGTCGAGAAGGCGAAGCGGCGCGCCGCTAGCGCGAAGCGAGGAACTTCGACTGGTACTGGCGGCGCAGCTCGGCCTGCAGGCCGTCGTCGAGCCAGCGCTCGATCGCCTGCCGGTACTCGCGCGTCGGGCGCTCGACGAGCAGCGCGCGGTTGACCTGCGCGATCACGCCGCGCCCCCAGGCGGTGCGCGGGCAGACGACGTGGGCGAAGGTGAAGTCGGGCAGCTCGGTGAGCCGCAGGCTCACCACCTGTGACTCGACGCCGCGCTCGCGCGCCACGTAGAGCGCCTCGTACGGATAGCCGATCACGTAGTCGACGCTCCCCCTCATCAGCATGTCGAAGAGGCCGCGGTAGATGTCGTCGCCGTGGCGCCAGTAGACGTGCGGGCTGCCCTTGGTGCGCTCGAGCAGGCGGTCGAGGGTCGGCCCGTACGAGCGCCCCACCGCCACCGGCACGCGCAGGTTCTGATTGGCGAGCAGCTTGGCGAGCGACACCGCGCCGGGCGCGCCGCCGGTGAGCCGCGCGACGTTCTCGCGCTTCACGGTGACGCCGTTGGGCGGCAGCAGCAGGTCGGGCAGCGAGAACTCCATCACCCGCTCGCGCTCGGCGGTCTTGATGTAGGCGGCCGTGCAGACGTGGTCGCCGGCCTTCATGCGGGTCATGATCGTCGCCGGCTCGGCGAGCTCCTCGCGGTGCGTGTAGCCGGTGAGGTGGCGCTGCAGGAGGTGCGTCACCGCGTCGGCGATCCCCTTCCCGCGTTCCTTGCCCTCGTGGATGAAGAAGGGCGGGAACTCCATGGTGAGCCAGGTGATCTCGTCAGCCGCCGCGGGAGCGGCGGCGAGGAGCACGGCGGCGGCGAGCGCGAGCAGGATCGAGTGGAGCGCGGCAGGGCGCATCGGCTCTCCGGCGAGGCGAGATGCCGAGTATTCCCACGGCTCTCGCCGCGCTCGGCTGTGGCTTCAGGCGCTTTCGCGCTCGAGCTGTTCGCGCAGCAGGCGCTGGAGGAGCTGCGGGTTGGCGCGGCCGCCGGTCTCTTTCATCACCTGGCCGACGAACCAGCCGAGGAGACCCGTGCGGCCCTGTCGATACGCGGCGGCGTTCGACGGCTCGCGCGCGACGACGCGCGTCACTGCGTCGCCGAGGGCGGACTCGTCGCTGACCTGCGCGAGGCCGCGCGCTTCGACGATCGCGCGCGGGCTGCCGCCCGTGCGGACGAGCTCGGCGAGCACCGACTTCGCGGCGGTCGCCGACAGCGTGTCGTCGTCGACCAGCGCGAGCAGCTCGGCGAGGGCGGCGCCGGTGACGGGCGACGCAGCGACGTCGACGCCGGCGGCCTCGAGCTCGCGCTGCAGCTCGTTGGCGATCCAGTTGGCGAGCGTTCGCGCGTTGACGCCGGCGGCAGCGCCGGCGGCGATGCCGTCGTCGAAAAACTCTCGTAGCGCCGGACGCGAAGTGAGCACGCGCGCCGACTCGACCGTGAGGTCGTAGCTCTCGCGCAGCGCCGCTACCTCGGGAGTCTCGGCTGCCTCAGTCCGAACGGCGGGCGCGGAGCCCGCCCTACCGTGCGCGGCTCTGTCATCGCCGGTGCGCGCCGCTGCGGTGTCCGCCTCCGGCGTAGGGCGGGCTCCGCGCCCGCCGCGACGCTCGCGATCGTCGGACCGCGCCGGCCTCTCCTGCTGCCGCCGCGCCAGCTTCGCCCAGGTGTCCTTCAACGTCACGATACGGTTGAAGACACGCCGTCCTTCGGCCGCCGACTCGGGCTCGAGGTAGAAGTAGCCCTGCCGCTCGAACTGCCAACGGCTCGCGGGCTCGGCCTCCGCAAGTCCCGGCTCCGCCTTCGCACTCGCGATGACGCGCAGCGAGTCGGGGTTGAGACCCCCGCGATAGTCGCCCGCCGCGTCCGGGCTCTCGTCGCGGAACAGACGGTCGTAGAGCCGCGCCTCGACGTCGACGGCGTGCGCCGCCGACACCCAGTGCAGCGTGCCCGGCACCTTGCGTCCCGCCGGCGCCGCGCCGCCCGCGGTCGCCGGGTCGTAGGTACAGCGCACCTCGACGACCTCGCCGCGCTCGTCTTTCACGACGTCCGTGCAGCGCACGACGTAGGCGTAGCGCAGCCGCACCTCGGCGCCGACCGTCAAGCGATGCCAGCCCTTCGGCGGCACCTCCGCGAAGTCGTCGCGCTCGATCCACAGCTCGCCGTCGAACGGCAGCTTGCGCGATCCCTCCTTCGGCACGTCGTGCGGCCAGTAGGGCGCATCGAAGTGCTCGACCTTGCCGGCCGGCCAGTTCTCCACCACCAGCTTGAGCGGCTGCAGCACACAGAGCACGCGCGGCGCCTTGTCGTTGAGGTCCTCGCGCACCGCGTGCTCGAGCAGCGCCACGTCGACCGTGCTGTGCGCCTTGGCGACGCCGACGCGGTCGCAGAAGTTGCGGATCGACTCCGGCGTGTAGCCGCGGCGGCGGAAGCCGGACAGCGTCGGCATGCGCGGGTCGTCCCACCCCTGCACCAGCCCTGACTCCACGAGCTCGAGCAGCTTGCGCTTGCTCATCACCGTGTAATTGAGGTTGAGGCGCGCGAACTCGTACTGGCGCGGTCTCGGCTCCGGCCAGTCGACCGCTTCGAGCAGCCAGTCGTAGAGCTCGCGGTTGTTCTCGAACTCGAGGGTGCACAGCGAGTGGGTGATCCCCTCGAAGGCGTCCGAGAGCGGGTGGATGAAGTCGTACATCGGGTAGATGCACCAGGTGCTGCCGCGGCGGTAGTGCTCGGCGTGGCGGATGCGGTAGAGCAGCGGGTCGCGCATCTTCATGTTCGCCGCCGCCATGTCGATCTTGGCGCGCAGCACCGCGGCGCCGTCGGGCAGCTCGCCGGCGCGCATGCGGCGCAGCAGGTCGAGGTTCTCTTCCACGCTGCGGTCGCGATAGGGGCTCGGCCGCCCGGGCTCGGTGACGGTGCCGCGATAAGCGCGGATCTCCTCTTCCGAGAGACTGTCGACGTAAGCGAGCCCCTTCGTCACCAGCAGCTCGGCGAGCTCGTAGAGGCGCTCGAAGTAGTCGGAGGCGAAGTAGAGGCGATCGTCCCAGTCGAAACCGAGCCATCGCACGTCGCGCTGGATGGCCTCGACGTACTCCATGTCCTCGGTGAGCGGGTTGCTGTCGTCGAAGCGCAGGTTGCAGTGGCCGCCGAAGTCCGCCGGCAGCCCGAAGTTGAGGCAGATCGACTTGGCGTGGCCGATGTGCGGATAGCCGTTGGGCTCGGGCGGGAAGCGAGACACGACGTGCTTGTGCTTGCCGGAGGCGAGGTCGGCTCGCACGATGTCCCTGACGAAATCCTCGCCAGGCTCGGCGGCCGGCGAACGGTCGCGAATGGAAGCCGGGTCGCTCATTGAGTCGCCGATCAGCCCACGGCCTCGCTGTCGCTCGGGCGCCAGGCAGACCTGGCGCCGCCGCTGCGCGGCGCCGCGGGTCCCTATCCGCCGTCCGTGCGCGCCGGCAGTAGAATCCGCGCACAGCTGCCAGGAGATCGCATCATGTCCAACGCACCGGGGAATCGGGTCGACATCGTCGTCTGCCAGAAGCATGGCCTGCGCTACAACCGCGTCACCGATACCGGCTGCGCGATGTGCCGCCGCGAGGCGGCCGAGGCGGCCGGCGCACCGGCGAGCACGGGCGCGGTGCGCGTGGCAACCGCCCGCAACGGCGCCGCGGTCCGTGCCGCCCGACCGCCGGCTCCGCCTCCCGCGGCTGCTCGTCCGGTAGTGCCGCCCGCACCGCGACCCGCGGCGGCTCCTGCGCCGCGGCCGAGCGCCGGCTGCGCCAGCACCACCCCGCGTCGCCGCCGCAACGCCGCCACGAGCAACTCCGACGCTCCCGCCAGCACCGCCGGCCTCGGCGGCGCCGACTCCCGCACCATTCGCGCCGCCCGCGACCGAAGCTCTGCCGTCGCTGCTTCCCGACCTACCGCCGCTCCTTCCCGATCTGCCGCCCGAGCCCGAGGCGCTGACCGCCACCGGCTCGCGACGGATGGACGTCGCGACCTGCGAGAAGCACGGCCTGCGCTACAACCGCGCCGTCGAGAGCGGCTGCGTGCGCTGCCGGCGCGAGAGCGGCGTGGCGACGACGGCCACGGCCGGCACGGGAGCCAGTCGGCTGGGCACCGCGGTGCGGCTCGACGCGCCCTCTTCCGTCGGCACCCAGCTGCTCATCGCCGTCTTGCTCATCGGCGGCACCGGCGGCCTCTGCTTCGCGGCGCACCAGGCGGTGCTCAACAGCTTCGCCGGCGGTCTCCTCATGCAGACGGGGAGCGCCGGGATGGACGTCGTCGACGATCCCGGCGAGGCCTACGACGCAGCCGCCGAGCCCGCCGCCTGGCCGCCGCCGCGGCCGACAGGGCCGCAGCCCACCGCGCCTCCCGGCATGAAGGGGCGCGGCCCGGCCGAGGAGCAGAAGCAGATCGAGGAGCTCTTCCGCCAGATGCAAGAGGACGAGGCGAAAGAGCGCGGCGAGCAGCCGCCGCCCGCGGAAGAGATCCCGCAGTAGCGGCTAGCCTTCGTAGATCGCGTGCATCGCCGCGGAGTGGCGGCGGAAGAGCAGCCCGACGAAGTGCGGGGCGACGAAGGTCCAATAGATCCCGAGAATGCCGCTGAGCGCGATCCCGAGCAGCGGCAGGTGCTCGTTCAACAGCGCGCGGGTGATCACCACCACGCCGGCGAGCACGAAGGTGATGTTGACGATCTTCAGGCCGTCGCCGCCGGTCCGAAGCAGCGCCTTGACGTGGTTGTCGACGCGCAGCGCCGAGCGCCGCCAGTGCAGCGCCGCGCTGCCCCACGCCATCACCGACAGCGCCGTGCCGAGCCACAGCGCCGTTGCCGCGCCGAGCCAGAAGCCGAGGTTCGGCTGCATCGTCGTCAGCCCCCCGATACCGAAGGCGAGCAGGAAAGCGACGAGCGGACCGACCTGCAGCAACGCGATCACCAGGTAGGTGAGGATCTCCACCACCCGCTCGCCGAAGCTCAAGTATTCGGGCCAGTCGGGCAGCTCGTTCTCCCACTTCGCGGTGCTCTCGACGATCTTGAACTGGATGCCGATGAGCAGCGACCACCAGCAGATCCACAGGAAGATCGGGAAGCACCCGAAGCCCCAGCGGGCGACGAAGGTGACGACGGCGGCGGTGATCAGCGAGGCGATGAAGAGGAAGAGGCCCGAGCCGCGGAACGGGTAGAGCAGCGCCTTGCCGATGCCGTACGGCCCTTGCGCCGCCACCTTCGCCACCTTGCGGCGCTCGTCGGTCGTCGCCGGCGCCGCCGCCTCGAGCGGCAGCGCGCGCTCGCCGCACAGCTTGCAGAGCAGCAGCCGATGGCTCTCTTGGATGCAGGCGTCGCAGAGCAGCTTGCCGCAGCCGTCGCATTGGAAACGTGCTGCCGTCTGCGGATGCGTGACACAAGTCGAGGCGGCCGCCGGAGCCATCGATGCACCCTTTCTCCGCTGCTTGGTGGGGGCGGATTATGGCACGCGGTCGCGCGCTCTCCGGGCGCGGCAACCTCCTCGGCACGCGCATTTCCGAGAGCCGGGAATGCCGATTGCACCCGCGCCAGCCGACGGCTGCCGCCGAGCGGCGGCTCACACCATGGAATTCGACATCTACATCTAAGGAGGCGTCTTCAATGTTCGCCAGACATCACGTTACGCAGCGCCCCGTGCGCCAGGCCTTGAAGATCACCCGCGAAGCGGTCAATCACGCCCTCGACGTCGCCGAGCCTCGCATCGAACGCGCGGCCTGCGATTTCGAGGACCTCTCGCGCGACGCGCTGAAGTCGCTGCGCAAGCGCTCGGCGGCGCAGCTCGACGATCTCCTCGGCGGCTACGGCCGGCTCGAGAAGAAGATGCGCAAGCGGCTGCCCGCGACGCTGGCACGGCAGCGCTTCGGGAAGCTGGCGCTCATCGCCGCCGGTGTCGCCATCCTCGCGTTCGGCATCTTCCGCTCGTCATAGCGAGTGACGACGACGATGCTCGCGCGACTCGCCACCGCTGCCGCGATTGCGAAAGCACCGCGCACGACGTTCGTGTTGCGCCAGCTGGTGCGCCGCCCCAAGACGACTACGGCCGCTCTCGTGCTGACGATCGGTCTGCGCGAGAGCCGGACGCTACGCAAGCTGGCCGGCGGTCTGCTCGGCCTCGCTGCGCTCGGCGTCACCCTCCCCATCCTCGCGGTGTGGAGGCTGCGACGCTGAGCCTCAGCTCCCCCACCCCTGCCCCCGGTTGAACGACCTCGGTTGAACGACCCAAGGGGCGGGGGACGCCTTTTACCGCTTCGCCTCGGCCTCTAAATCCTTCCAGCCAAATCCTTTACGGATTTGGAATGCAGTCCGTACAACCCCTGTTGTAAGACACGGACAGCAACCCACGAGCGCCCCTGAGCACCCGGCTCGGGCGGCTTCACCAGGAAGGAGACGCCCGAGGCATGAACGGACACTTCTCTGCCCGCCGCTCGATCCGTGCCCTCGTGCTCTTCGGGATCGCCGTGCTCACCTCCCTGGGCCTGCGCGCCTGGAACGACCAGCACGCCGTGCCGAAGAAGCTGCCGATGATCTCGTCGATGGCGCTGCCGGCGGACGAGATCGCCGACCTCGCCAAGGTGGCGGAGTGGCTGGGGCAGTCGCCTGCGGACCGCATGCCGGCCGCCCAGCTGGTCGAGGAGATCCGCAAGGACCGCGAGAGCTTCGCCGTCTTCGCCGGCTTCCACACCGAGCAGGAGCGGCGCGAGGCGCTGGTCGACGTGCCCTACGGCAAGGAGATCGCCAAGGCCGCCAAGGCGAACGGGGTGGACAGCCTGCTGGTCGCGGCGGTGGTCGAGATCGAGTCGACCTTCCGGCCCGACGCCGGCTCGCACAAGGGCGCCGTCGGCCTCATGCAGCTGCTGCCCAGCACGGCTGGGATGTCGCGCGCCAAGCTGAAGAACCCCGGCACCAACCTCGAGGCGGGCGCGAAGTACCTGGCGAAGATGATCGACCGCTACGACGGCGACCTCGGTCTGGCGCTCGCGGCCTACAACGCCGGGCCCACCAACGTGCGGCGCTACAACGGCGTGCCCCCCTTCCCGGAGACCGAGCAGTACCTCGAGAAGGTGCTCAGCCGCTACGTCGACTACCACCGCGAGCTCTGGCAGACGAGCGGCGCGGCGCAGCTGGTGGCCGCGTCGGTCGCCTCCTGATCCTGATCGTCGGCTGATCCGCGCGGCGTTCGCAGCCGCGACTCGCGAGGCCCGCCACCACCGGCGGGCCTCGTCGTTTTTCGTCGTCGCTTCACCGCACCCGCCGCTACAATCCCGCCCGTGGGTCGTCGTGACGAAGCCGATCGCCGGCCCGCCGACGCCACTCCCATCGCCATCGTCTCGCCGCCGCCGGTGCCGCTCACCTCGCTGGTGGGGCGGACGCGCGAGCTCGCGGACCTCGAGGAGCTGGTCGCCGCGCGGCGGCTGGTGACCCTCACCGGCGTCGGCGGCAGCGGCAAGACGAGGCTCGCCACCGAGCTGGCGCTGCGCCTCGAGCACGCGCAACCGGGCAGCGTCGCCTGGGTGGAGCTGGGGCGCTGCATGGACGCCGGCCTCGTCGCGCAGCAGGTGGGCGCCGCGCTGTCGCTGCGCGCCATGCAGGGCGGCGACCTGGTGCCGGCGCTCGTCGCCGCGCTGCGCGACCGCCAGCTGCTGCTCGTCCTCGACGACTGCGAGCACCTCGTCGACGCCGTCGCCGAGGTGGCCGGCGCGCTGCTCCAGCGCTGCCCGAGCCTGCGCATCGTCGCCACCAGTCGCGAGCCGCTCGGCGTCGGCGGCGAGCGCATCTGGCCGGTGCCGCCGGTCACCGCCGAGGAGGGCGCGCGGCTCTTTGCCGAACGCGCCGGCGCCGTCGACCCGACCTTCGCGCTCGGCACCGGCAACGCGGCGTCGATCGCCGAGATCTGCCGGCGCCTCGACGGCATCCCGCTCGCCATCGAGCTCGCCGCCGCGCGCGCCCGCGTGCTCACCGTCGAGCAGATCGCCGCCCGCCTCGAAGACCGCTTCGCTTTGCTGACCGGCGGCGCCCGCACCGCCGTCGCGCGCCACCGCACGCTGCGCGCCGCCATCGACTGGAGCTTCTCGCTGCTGCAGGAGCGCGAGCAGGCGCTGCTGGCGCGCCTCGCCGTCTTCCCCGCCTGCTTCTCGCTCGAGTCGGTCGAGGCGATCTGCGGCGGTGACCTCGACGTCGACCTCGATCTCCTCACCGGCCTCGTCGACAAGTCGCTGGTGGCGACGACCGTCCGCGGCGGCAGCGTCCGCTACGCGCTGCTGCAGACGATCCGCCAGTACGCGAGCGAGCGGCTGGCCGAGCGCGGCGAGGCCCTCGAGCTGGGCCGCCGGCACGCCCTCGCCTTCCTCGACTTCGCCCGCGCCGCCAAGGTCGACCCCATGGGCGACGTGATGCATCGCCTCGAAGAGATGGCAACCGATCACGACAACGTCCGCGCTGCGCTGTCGTGGGGCCTCGAGCACGAGCCCGACACCGTCGCGCTGCCGCTCGCGGCCGCCTATCGCTGGTTCTGGTACTACCGCATCCTGTGGAGCGAAGGGCTGCGCTGGACGACGCTGGTGCTGGAGCGCGCGACCGCCACGCTCTCACCCGAGCGCACCAGCGTGCTGACGGCGGCCGGCAGCTATGCCGGTTACACCGGCGACCTCGCCACCGGCCGCCGCCGGCTCGAAGAGGCGGAAGCGATGTGGCGGGCGCTCGGGGACGACCGCGAGCTGGCGCTGGCGCTCTCCGGGCTCGCCGTGTTCCTCGCCGGCATGGGCGAGCTCGATGCCGCCGCCCGGCGCGCCGACGAGGCGCTGGCGTCGGCGCGCACCAAGGGCTCGCGCTGGGACGTCGCCTACTGCCTCGCCGGCTCCACCGCGTACGTGGCGGAGCGGCGCGGCGCGCTCGCGGAGGCCGACCGCGCCTACGGCGAGGCGGAGACGATCTTCGGCTCGCTCGACAACACCTTCGGCCTCCCCTTCGTGCTCAGCCTGCGCGCGCTCCTGGCGGTGCGGCGCGGCGACCTCGAGGCTGCCGCGCGCGGCGCCCGCGCGGCGCTGGTCGAGAGCCGCTCGCTGCGCTATCTCTGGTTCGCCGCCCGCGCCCTGCGCGTGCTGGCCTTCGCCAGCGGCGACGACCTGCCGCGCGCGGCGCGGCTGCTCGGTGCCGCCGACGCCACGCTGCGCACCGTCGGCGCCACGATGATGCAGCACGAGCGGGTGGAGCACGAGCGGCTGATGGAGACGTTGCGCGGCGCGCTGTCGGCCGAGGAGCTCGAGGCGGCGCTGCGCGAAGGGCGGAGCATGAGCTTCGAGGAGGCGTGCGACTTCGCGCTCCAGAGCGCGGCGGCTGCGCGCGCCGCGCAGCACGACGCGGAGCCGGCGCGGCCGGCGATCTGCGCTAGCGGCCCCGCGCTGGTCGTCGACGACCTCGGCCCGCTCGTCATCACGCTCGGCGGCCAGCCGATCGCGCAGGAGGGGCGGGCGGCGACGCGGGTGCGCGAGCTCCTCGCCTTCCTCCTCGCTCATCCCGCCGGCGCGACGAAAGAGGAGGTCGGCGTCGCCTTCTGGCCCAACGCCGCCAGCGTGCAGGTGAAGAACGCCTTCCACGTCACCCTCCACCGCCTGCGCCGCCTGCTCGGCGGCGCCGAGTCGGTGGCGGCCGAGGGCGGCAGGTATCGCGTGACGATCCCGTTCCTCCTCGTCTCGCAGCGCTTCGAGAGCGAGGTGAGCGCGGCGCTGCGTGACGGCGATGCGGCGCACGTCGACGCGGCGCGGCTCGACGCCGCGCTGGCGCTCTACCGCGGCGATTACCTGCAGGGCGAGGACGTCGGCGAGTGGAGCCTGCCGATGCGCACGCGGCTGCGCGAGGTCTGTCTGCGCGGCCTCTGCGCGCTCGGTCGCGCCCACGAGACGCGCGGCCGCTACGCCGACGCGGCGGACGCTTACGGCCGCGCCCTCTCGCGCGAGCCCTTCCACGAAGGTGCTGCGCGCCAGCTGATGATCTGCCGCGCGCGCCTCGGCGCCCGCTCCGAGGCGCTCCTCGTCTTCCGCCAGCTCGAGCAGCGCCTGCGCGAGGACCTGGCGGCGGCGCCCGAGCCCGAGACGAGCGCCCTCTTCCGCCGCCTGCGCCAGAACGAAGCGGTCTGAGGGCCGCGGCGCTCACGCCGCCGCACGTCGCCTCACACGCCAGCCTCGCCGCCGGCTTACAGATGAAGGTCGTGCGATCCGTAATCGCTCGCGTAAACAGCGAGTAAGGCGCTCCTTCCTATCGTGCGCCGCATCAGGAGGGAGAACCCATGAACGAGACCATCGCACGTAAGTGGAGATTGGCGCTGACGGTGATCGCGATCGCCGCGGTCGCCATGGTGATGAAGGTCGGCCTGGCCGCCAACGCCACCGCGCCGCCGCCGTCGTCGTGGACGCCGAGCCTCAGCAAGCAGCAGCAGGTCGAGCGCGGCAAGTACCTGGTGACGATCGGCGGCTGCAACGACTGCCACACGCCGTGGATCGTGCAGCCCGACGGCGTCCCCGGACCGGACGCGAGCCGCGCGCTCTCCGGCCACCCGCAGCAGTTCCCCATCACCGAGGCGGCCGAGATCGGCCCCGGCGGCTGGAGCTGGGCGAGCGTGCCCACCAACACCGCCTTCTCGGGCCCGTGGGGCGTCAGCTTCGCCGCCAACCTCACGCCCGACGTCAACACCGGCACCGGCACGTGGACGTTCGACATCTTCAAGAACGCCATCCGCAACGGCCGCCACTGGGGCCAGTCGCGGCCGCTGCTGCCGCCGATGCCCTGGTTCAACTACCGCGAGATGACCGACGAGGACCTCGCCGCGGTCTTCGCCTACACCCGCACCCTGAAGCCGGTGCGCAACCAAGTGCAGCTGCCGCTTCCCCCACCCGGCGCCGACGCCGGCAACGACGCGACCAACTTCTAGACGACCGCCTTCTCAACCAACAGGAGCAAGAGCCATGTCCACCAACGCCAGCCAGAAGATCCTCGTCATCGGCGCCACCGGCGCGCAGGGCGGCAGCGTCGCCCGCCACCTCCTCGACCGCGGCCGCTTCGCCGTCCGCGCCTTCACCCGCAAGCCCGACTCGCCCGCCGCGCAGGCGCTGCGCGCCCGCGGCGCCGAGGTGGTGCAGGGCGACCTCGACGACCGCGGCAGCATCCGCGCCGCGCTCGAGGGCGTGCAGGGCGTCTTCGGCGTCACCAACTTCTGGGAGCACTTCCAGCGCGAGGCCGACCAGGGACGCAACCTCGTCGACGCGGTGGCCGGCGCCGACGTCGACCACTTCGTCTTCTCGACGTTGCCGCCGATCGCCAGGGAGACCGGCGGGGCGCTCAACAGCCCGCACTTCGACATCAAGGCCGAGCTCGAGGACCGCGCGCGCTCCCTCGGCATCCCGATGACGGCGGTGCACGTGCCGTTTTACTACGACAACTTCCTCTACTTCTTCCCGCCGCGGCCGACCGGTGACGGCACGTTCCAGTTCGGCTTCCCGCAGGGCGACACTCCCCTCGCCGCCATGGCGGCCGAGGACGTCGGCCTCGTCGTGGCGCCGATCTTCGAGCAGCCGGAGCGGTGGATCGGCCAGGTCGTCAAGCCCGCCGGCGACGAGATCCCGGCGGCCGAGTACGCGGCGGCGATGAGCCGCGCGGTGGGCGCCGAGGTCCGCTACGCGCACGTGCCGCGCGAGACCTTCGCGGCACTCGGCTTTCCCGGCGCCGCCGACCTGGCGGACATGTTCGAGTACTACCGGCTGCACATCCCCAGCCGCCAGGACGACATCGCGCGCCGGCGCGCCGAAGCGCCCGAGCTGCAGAGCTTCGAGACCTGGATGGCACGCCACGCCGAGCAGTTGCGCGCGACCTTGGGTCTCGCGGTCTCGCCGGTCGCCGTCTCGACGGCGGCCTGACGTCCTCTTTCTCCAGCGCCGGCGTCCCGCTGCCCTGCGATCGGGACGCCGGCCTCTTCTCTCGCGGCCGTAAGATGCGCAGCGTGAGCAGCGGCGCACCGTTCCGCATCGCCGCCGTGCAGACCGCGCCGGTGTTCCTCCGCCGCGAGGCGACGGTGGAGAAGGCGTGCGAGCGCATCCTCGCCGCCGCGCGCGAGGGCGCCCGTCTCGTGGTGCTGCCCGAGGCGTTCGTGCCCACCTACCCGTTCTGGGTGTGGCACCTACCGGCGGGCGAGACGCGCACGCTGCGCGCGCTCTACGCCGAGCTGCTCGACCAGGCGGTGACGATCCCCGGCCCCGCCGTCGACCGTCTGAGCGAGGCGGCGCGCGCGGCGGGTGCGGCGGTCGCCATCGGCGTCAACGAGCGCAACGTCGAGGCCTCGGGCACGAGCCTCTACAACACGCTGCTCCTCTTCGACGCCGAGGGGCGGTTGCGGGCGCGGCACCGCAAGCTCGTGCCCACCGCCGGCGAGCGGCTGGTGCACGCGCCCGGCGACGGCAGCACCCTCGCCGTGCACGACCTCGGCTTCGCGCGCGTGTCGGGCCTCGTCTGCTGGGAGAACTACATGCCGCTGGCGCGCTACGCGCTCTACGCCTGGGGCGCCGAGGTGCACGTGGCGCCGACGTGGGACCGCGGCGAGCCGTGGCTGTCGACGCTGCGGCACATCGCGAAGGAGGGGCGGGTCTACGTCGTCGGCAGCTGTTGCGCGGTGCGCCGCGCCGACGTGCCCGACGAGCAGCCGTGGAAGGAGCGCCTGCCCGCGGGTGAGTGGCTCAACCCCGGCGACAGCGCCATCGTCGATCCCGACGGCAAGCTCGTCGCAGGACCGGCGCACGAGGTCGACACCATCCTCTACGCCGACGTCGACCCGCGTGCGATCACCGGGCCGCGATTCCAGCTCGACGTCGCCGGCCACTACGCGCGGCCCGACGTCTTCGAGCTGCGCGTGCGCCGGCGCGCGCGGCCGCTCGTCGAGGTGACGGTCGACGACGACGAAGCGGCGGCGCCGCTCGTCGATTGAGCACCCGAGGCGCGCCGCGATCGAGATCGCTTCGTCGCTACGCTCCTCGCGATGACGGTTGATACGTCATCGCGAGCGCAGCGAAGCGATCTCGATGCCTGAGCCCGCTACGGCGCCGTACGGCGTCCGCGGAAGTCCGCGGTCGAGGCTGTACGGCCCCGTCCCGCGCGCCGCGATGTAGAGGAAGAGGAAGCAGTAGAGCACCGCGTTCTCGCCATGGTTGGCGACCGGGTTCCACCCCTCCGGCGCGTGAGCCTTGAAGTACGCCACCGCCATCTCGCCGCTGGCGATGAAGGCGGCGAAGTCGCCGAAGAAGCCGAGGGCGATCATCACCCCGCCGACGACCTCGATGATGGCGGCCGCCAGCATCAGCGTCGAGCCGGTCTTGGCCGGGCCGCCCAACAGGCCGAACTTGTCCGCTCCGTGCAACGCGAACACCAGCCCCGCCACCACGCGCAATACGAGGAAGATCGGCTCCGAGTACCGGTTCAACACGCGCATCACACCCCCCTTTCGCGGTTCGGTCGAGCCAGTCTAAGCACGAATCGAGCCCGGCGGGGCGGCGAGCGGGCCGGCTGATACATTGCCCCGGCCGCACATGGAACCCGAGCCCGCTCCCGGCGTCGGCGAGGCGACGAGTCCCGAGGCCACCCTGCTGGCCACCGTCGAGACGCTGCTCGCCGAGGTGCATCCGCGGCAGCGGCCGCCGCGCGTGGCGCTCGACAGCGCGCTCGAGAAGGACCTCGGCCTCGACAGCCTCGCCCGCGCCGAGCTGCTGCTGCGGCTGGAGACCGCTTTCGACGTGGCGCTGCCGGAGCGCGTGCTCGCCGAGGCGGAGACGCCGCGCGATCTGCTCGACGCGGTCGCGCGTGCGGCGCCGCGCGGCCAAGCGACGGCGGGGATGGCGGCGACGCGACCGGAGCTCGTAGACGTCGGCGGCGGCCGCGCCGTTACAGCGGCAGCCGAGTCGGCACCCGAGAGCGCACCGACCCTGCCCGCGGTCCTCGCCTGGCACGCGGAGCGTCACGCCGAGCGGCGCCACCTGCTCTTCCTCGAAGGGCAGCAAGGCACGACGCTGTCGTACGGCGAGCTGCAGCAGCGCGCCACCACCGTTGCCGCCGCGCTTCTCGCCCGCGGGCTGGAGTCGCAGCAGACCGTGGCGCTCATGCTGCCCTCGGGCGTCGAGTACTTCGCCTCCTTCCTCGGCATCCTGCTCGCCGGCGGCGTGCCGGTGCCGCTCTACCCGCCGGCGAAGAAGAGCCAGCTCGAGGACCACCTGCGCCGCCAGGCCGGCATCCTGAAGAACGCGCAGGTGCGGGTGCTGATCGCGGCGCCCGAGGTGCGCGCGCTGGCGCGCCTGCTCGCGCCGCTGGCGCCCGACCTGCGTTTCGTCACTACGCCCGGTGACCTCGCCGCCGAAGGCGCGACGTTGCGTGCCGCGCTGCCGCGGGTGGCGGCGAGCGACGTGGCGTTCATCCAATACACCTCGGGCAGCACCGGCGATCCCAAGGGAGTCGTGCTCACGCACGCGAACCTGCTCGCCAACTTGCGCTCGGTGGGCAAGGTGATGCCGATCGGCGGCGACGACGTCGTCGTCTCCTGGCTGCCGCTCTACCACGACATGGGCTTGATCGGCGCCTGGATGGGCAGCCTCTACTTCGGCGTGCCGCTGGTGCTGATGTCGCCGCTCGCGTTCCTGGTGCGGCCCGCCGCCTGGCTGCGCGCCGTCTCCGAGCACCGCGGCACCATCTCGGCGGCGCCCAACTTCGCCTACGCGCTGTGTGCGCGCAAGGTCGCCGACGACGACCTCGCCGGCCTCGACCTGTCGTCGTGGCGGGTGGCGATGAACGGCGCCGAGCCGGTGTCGCCCGAGGTCGTCGAGGCCTTCATCACCCGTTTCGAGCCGTACGGCTTCCGGCGCGAGTCGATGAAGCCGGTGTACGGCCTGGCGGAGAACTCGCTGGCGCTCGCCTTCACGCCGCCGGGCCGCGGCCCGAGCGTCGACGTCGTGCGCCGCCAGCGCCTGCAGCGCGACGGCCGCGCGCAGCCGGCGTCGCCTGACGAGCCGCAGCCGCTGCGCTTCGTCTCCGCCGGCCATCCCATCGCCGACCACGACCTGCGCATCGTCGACGATCACGACCGCGAGCTGCCCGAGCGGCACCAAGGCCGCGTGCAGTTCCGCGGCCCCTCGGCGACGAGCGGCTACTTCCGCAATCCCGAGGCGACGGCGCGGCTGCTGCGGCCGGCCACCGATGGCCAAGGCGACTGGCTCGAGTCGGGCGACCTCGGCTACTTCGCCGACGGCGAGCTGTTCGTCACCGGCCGCAGCAAGGACATGATCATCCGCGCCGGCCGCAACCTCCACCCGCAGGAGCTCGAGGAGGCGGTGGGCGCGCTGCCCGGCGTGCGCAAGGGGTGCGTTGCCGTCTTCGCCACGACCGTCGCGGCGGAGGGCACCGAGCGACTGGTGGTGATGGCCGAGGCACGGCCGGAAGGTGAGACTGCGGCGACGGAGCTGCGGCAGAAGATCGGCGAGCTCGCCATCGAGCTCGTCGGCAGCGCGCCCGACGAAGTAGCGCTGGTGCGGCCGGGCACGGTGCCCAAGACCTCGAGCGGCAAGATCCGCCGCAACGCCGCGCGCCAGCTCTTCGAGGAAGGCCGCCTCGACGCCGGCCGCGCCGCGCTCTGGTGGCAGCTCGTGCGGCTCGGGATGGCGGGCGCGGTGCCGCGCTTGGGGCGCGCGCTGCGGCGCAGCGGCGAGATCGCCTGGGGCCTGTGGGCGTGGACGCTCTTCGTGCTGCTGGCCCCGCCGTCGTGGCTCGCCGTCGTGCTGCTCCCCGGCGTGCAGCTGCGGCGGAGCATCGCGCGCGCGGCCGCGAGCTTGCTCGTGCGCGGCAGCGGCTGCCCAGTCGTCGTGCACGGCCTCGAACGGCTGCCCGCCACACCGTGCGTGCTCGTCTGCAACCACCAGAGCTACGTCGACGCCTTCCTCCTCACCGCGCTCCTGCCGCCGCGCTTCGCCTACGTCGTCAAGTCCGAGTTGCGCAACAACCCCTTCACGCGCCTGCCGCTCGCCCGCCTGCGCGCCCTCTTCGTCGAGCGCTTCGACGCCGAAAAAGGCATCGACGACGCCCGCCGCGGCACCGACAGCGTCGCCGCCGGCGACTCCCTCGTCGTCTTCGCCGAAGGCACCTTCCGCCGCGCCGCCGGCCTGCTGCCCTTCCGCCTCGGCGCCTTCGCCATGGCCGCACGCGCCGGGCTGCCCGTCGTGCCGATGGCGCTGCGCGGCAGCCGCTCGCTGCTACGCGACAAACAGTGGCTGCCGCACAGGAGCGCAGTCACGCTCACCATCAGCGAGCCCCTGACACCAAGCGGCACCGCCTTCGCCGACGCCGTCGCGCTACGCGACGACGCGCGAGCGTGGATGCTCGCCCACGTCGCAGAGCGCGACCTCGCGCACTGACGCGGGCGCCCGACGCGCGGCGCGTCGGCAGCGATCTTGCTGGCCTTGCGGCGCATGGCGCGCTCTGCCGCACTCGCGACTTCTCTTCCCTGGTGGGCCACCGCCGGCGGTGAGTCGTGCCCGGTGTGCCTGCAGCGCTATCACTACGAGCTCGAGTATCGCTGCGTCGATTGCGATCAGCCGCTTTGCCCGCACTGCGCGGTGCGCGTTTCGATCGAGGTCGTCGAGCTGCACTGTCCCGACTGCGGCGCGTTGCCGCGCGAGGAGAGTTAGCGATGGCGGCGCGCGCGATGTGGAAGGGCGAGCTGGTGATCGGCAAGCAGCGGCTGCCGGTCAAGCTCTACGCGGGGGTGCAGGAGAAGAAGGTGCGCTTCAACCTCCTCCACGACAAGGACGAGGCGCGCGTCGAGCAGCGGCTGATCGATCCCGAGACCGACGAGGCGGTGGCGAGCGCGGAGCTGCGCAAGGGCTACGAGGTCGAGCCCGGCACCTTCGTCGTGCTCGAGGACGAGGAGCTCGCCGAGCTCGAGCCCGAGGCGTCGCGCGACGTCGAGGTGACGCGCTTCGTGCCGGTGGGCGCCATCCATCACCAGTGGTACGAACGGCCGTACTGGCTCGGCCCCGACGGCGACGCCGACGGCTACTTCGCGCTCGCCGCCGCGCTCGAAGCGAGCGAGCGCGAAGGCGTGGCCCGATGGGTGATGCGCAAGCGCCCTTACGTCGGCGCGCTGCGCCGCGAGGGCGACTACCTGATGCTGGTCGCCCTGCGCCACGCCGAAGAAGTCGTGCTGCCGACGGAGCTTCACGCTCCCGCGGGCCGCGCGCTCGACGCCAAGGAGAAGAAGCTCGCCGAGCAGCTCGTCGAGGCGCTCGCCGACCACTTCGACCCCGCCGCGTACCACGACACCTACCGCGAGCGCGTGCAGGAGCTCATCGAGGCGAAGGCGAAGGGGCGCAAGCTCAAGCTGGTGAAGCCGAAGGCGAAGAAGGCGCCGGAGAGCCTCGAGCGCGCGCTGCTGGCGAGCCTCGAGCGCAACTCGAAGGCGCCGGCGAAGAAGCAACGGAAGGCGAGCTGAGCCATGGCCAACGGATCGCGCGGCCGTCATCGCCGCAAGCCTGCAGACGAAAATGGCAACGGAGCCGCGCGCCCGCGCTCCTTCTGGTCGGGCACCATCAGCTTCGGCCTGGTGAGCATCCCCGTCGACCTCTACCCCGCCAACCGCTCGGGCCGTCCCGGCCTGCGCCTGCTGGCGCCCAGCGGCCTGCCGGTGCAGCGGCGCTACGCCTCCTCGCGCGAGGACACGATCGTGCCGTCCGAGCGCCTCGTGCGCGGCTACGAGGTCAGGAAGGACGAGTACGTCGTCGTCACCGACGAGGAGCTGGCGGCGCTGGCGCCGGAGAAGAGCCGCGACATCGACCTGCAGCGCTTCGTGCCGGTCGAGGAGGTCGACCCGGTGCTCTTCCAGCGCGCCTACTTCCTCGCTCCCGGCGGCGAGTCGGCGAAGGCCTACCGCCTGCTCGCCGACGTCATGGAGAGCACCGGCCGCGCCGGCATCGCCACCTTCGTGATGCGCGACAAGGAGTACTTCGTCGCCATCCTCGCCGAGGGCGGCATCCTGCGCGCCGAGACCCTGCGCTTCGCCGACGAGGTGCGCTCCGCCGAGGACGTCGGCCTTCCCGCGCCGAAGAAGCCGAAGGCGGCGGCCGTGACGTCGCTGAAGCGCGCCATTGCGGCGCGCGCCAAGAAGGAGCTCGACCCCGACGAGCTCGCCGATCCGTGGAGCGCCAACCTCGAGAAGCTCGCGGAGAAGAAGCGCCGCCAGGGCGAGGACGTCGTCGAGGTGCCGGAGGAGGCCGAAGAGGAGCAGGCCGAGGTCATCGACCTGATGGAAGTGCTCAAGCGCAGCCTCGGCGCCAAGGCTACTAGCGGCGCGGGCCGGAGCGCGACGCGCGGCGCCACGAGCCGGCGGGCGCCGGCGAAGAAGGCGGCGCCGCGCTCGCGCAGCCGCCGCGGCTCGACGACCGCGAGCAAGGCGCGCGGCAAGCAGCGCAAGACGAAGAGCGGGCGCGGCGCGTAAGCGTCGTCACTCGCTTCATCGCTGCTGCTCACGCAAGCGTCATTGCGAGGAGCGAAGCGACGAAGCAATCTCGATCATCGAGTTACCGCGGGCGTTCGCTCTCGCGGAGAGTCCGCTTCACCGCGACGGTGCTCGCCGTTGGCTCGCCCCTCTGGTTCGCCACGCCGCTTCGCGGCGTCTCGATGCCGAGGCACTTGGGCTCAGCTCTCACTGAACGTCGGACGACTCGTCCGAGCTGGTCGGCTCGTCGACGGCCGCATCGTCGCCGTAAGCCCCACTCGAGCTCGAGCCCTGCTCGCTCGTCGCTACCCACGTCGCCACCGCAGCGTCGACGCCGGTGACCTCCCAATCGACCACGGCCCGCGAGCCTTCGACGCGGCTCGCGGCGCGTAGCTCCATCCCGCGCTCGGCGAGGCGCTGGGCGCGCTCGGCGACGCGGCGATCGAGGGCGACGAGCGCCGCCGCGGCCGCTTCCGCCGACTCGCAGTCGAGCGCGACGCGGCCGGTCGTGCGGTCGCTCGTCGCCACGTCGATGCCGAGCGCGGCGCGCTGAACGCCGATCGGCGGCTCCTCACCGTCCCACAGCAGGCGCGCGAAGCCGTACTCGCGCTCGTCGATCGAGCCGGTCAGGTCCCATGGGCGCGACGGCAGCCCGAGGTTCACCGGCGGCGGCGCCGCCGCGGCACCGCCGTCGAGGAAGCGGTCGATGCCGCGGTGCAGGGCCTGCTCCTCGTTGGCGACGAGCAGCGTGCCGCCGACGAGCGAGCCCCAGGCGTTGTCGTCCAGCTTCAGCACGTCGTGGCCGCGGTGCTTGCCGACGAGCGTGTCGCCGCGCGCCAGGAAGAAGTGCAGCACGCGGGTGAAGCCGCGCGGGTTGAGCGCCGCCACCACCGCCGGGTCGTCGCGCCCTTGCGTCGACGGCTCGAGCGACACCGTCGCCTGCCGCGGCAGGAACATGCGCAGGCCGGTCGACGGGCTGCCGCTCGCGGCGCTCATCTGCTGCATCTGCCGCACCCAATCCGGCGCGTCGCGGTTCTGCTGCCGCTGTGCCTCGCGCATGAAGTTGTCGATCAGGGCGGTCACGCCGGGATCGCTGCCGAGGTCGCCGACGGCGAAGGTGCCGCTCGTCTGCGGCGACACCACGGCGGCGGTCGCGTGCTGCTTGCCCGGCCGCACCGCCCACCACGAGCCGACGCCGGCCGCGATCACCACGAGCAGGACGAGCGCGCCGCAGCCGATGGCGCAGCCGATCGCCCACTTTCCACACCCCGACGACGCGGGCTTCGCCGCCGGCTGCGGGACGTAAGGCTCCATGGTTGGCGGCGATGTTACCGCGCGGTTGCGCGCCGCACGGACAGGGAGCGAAGCACGGCAAGGTACTCTCGTGCGCGCCGTGGAAGACCGTCACCGCTCGCGTCGCCTCGCCTCGTTGCCGTGGTGGCTCGCCGTCGCCGCGCTACTCGCCGGTGCTGCTGCGGCGCCGCCATCTGAAGCTCCGTCGGCGACCATCGCGCCACCCGCCGCTGCGGCCGCGGCATCGCCGGCGCCGACCGCAACAGCTACCGCACCCGCACCCGAACGCGATCCTGCCGCGCTGCTCGCGCGCTTCAAGGAAGTGACCGGCGGCGCCGCCTGGGACCGCATCCGCGTGCTGCGCACGACGGGCAGCGTGCACGTCGGCGGCCTCGAAGGCACCTTCGAGACCGTCGAGGAAATCGGCACCGGCCGCGGCAAGAGCCGGTTCGACCTCGGCCCGATGTCGGGAGCCATCGGCTTCGACGGCACGACGCCGTGGTCGCAGGACGGCTCGGGCGAGGTCACCCTGCAGCGCGGCGAGGAGGCGCTCGAAGCGGCGCGCAACGACGCCTACCGCACGAGCCTCGCCTGGTGGTTCCCCGAGCGCTGGCCGGCGGCGCTGCGCGCACTTCCCGACCGCGAGCAGGACGGCCGGCGCTTCGCCATCGTCGAGATCACGCCGCGCGGCGGTCGCCCGTTCGAGCTCTGGCTCGACGTGGAGACCGGCCTGCCCGAGCGCGCCGTCGAGCACGGCGGCGTCGAGACGATCGTCACCACCCTCGGCGACTGGCGCACGGTGGAGACGACGCCGCCGGGCTCGGCCACGCCGGCGCCGGTGCGTCTCCCCTTCCACCAGCGCGCCAACACCGGCGAGGCGAAGTACGACCTGGTGGCGCAGGCGACCGCGGTCGAAGTGGATCCGCCGCTCGCCGCCGACGCCTTCGCGCCACCCCAGCGTCGCGCCGCCGACTTCGCGCTGCCCGCGGGCGCCGCCTCGATCACCGTGCCCTTTACGCTGCGCAACAACCACGTCTACCTGCGCGTGTCGCTCGACGGCCGGCGGCCGCGGCCGATGCTCTTCGACTCCGGCGGCTTCAATGTGGTGACGCCGGCGACGGCGGCACGGCTCGGCCTCGAAACCGAAGGCGCGCTCCAGGCGCGCGGCGTGGGCGAAGGCTCCGAAGATCTAGGCGTCACCCACGTCGCGAAGCTCGAGCTCGGCGGCGCCGTGCTGCGCGACCAGGTCTTCTACGTGCTGCCGCTCGCCGGCATCGCCGAGCTCGACGACGAGGAGGTCGCCGGCGTGCTCGGCTTCGAGGTCCTGCAGCGCTTCGTCGTCGAGATCGACTACGCCCGCCGCCGCGTGACGCTGACGCTGCCCGAGCGCTTCGATCCGACCGGCGCCGGCGAGCCGGTGCCCTTCGTCTTCGCCGGCCACGTGCCCGCCGTCGACGGCGAGATCGACGGCATCGCCGGCCGCTTCACCATCGACACCGGCAGCCGGAGCCAACTCTCGATCCACCGTCCGTTCGTCGAGAAGCACGGCCTCGTCGAGCGCTACGGCGCCGAGATCGAGGCGGTCACCGGCTGGGGCGTCGGCGGCGGCGTGAGCGCCAAGCTCGCGCGCGGCGGGACGCTGATGCTCGGGCGAGTCCCCGTGCGCGGGCCGACCCTCGAGCTCGTCACCTCCGAAAAGGGCGCCTTCGCCGACCGCTACCTCGCCGGCAACGTCGGCGGCGGCATCCTGCGCCACTTCCGCGTCACCTTCGACTACCGCCGCGAGCGCCTCTACCTCGCCGCGACGCGCGACGCGGATGCCGACGTCTTCGACCGTGCCGGCCTCTGGCTCGTCGAGCGCGGCAAGCGGCTCGTCGTCGAAGACATCGTCCCCGGCGCCCCGGCCGCGGCAGCGGGAGTGATGCCGGGCGACGTCATCGAAGCGCTCGACGGCGAGCCGGTCCGCAAGCTTGGCGCCGAGGCCGTGCGCTCCCGCCTCCTCCACGACCCGCCCGGCACGAACGTGCGACTGCGCGTCCGCGGCACCAACGGCGCCCGCGACGTAGAGATCGTCCTCCACGAGCTGCCCACGATGCGGGAAGCAGAAGCAGCGCTGCCTTAGCGGCAGGCTCGACACCGCGGTCTACAGCTCAGGCGAAGTCCCGCGGCTCGTGTGCCAGAGCGCCAACACCTCGATGACGTCAGGATCGACCGGCCGGTAGTAGATGAAGTAGCGCACTCTCGGCAGATGCAGCCGACGTAGATGCGTCAGGTCGGGAGGTGACAACACTGGCGGCGCGATATTCGGATTGCTCCGGATGAGATCGAAGCCGCGTGAGATCTCCGCCGAGAGCAGGTCACGCGCGGCGCGATTGGCGCGCCACCACCGGACGGCCTCCCGGATCTGGGCGGCCGCGTTCTCGGAGACGCGAAGACGACGCTTCAAGAGCCGCGGAGCTCTTTCACGAGATCGTCGCCGTCGACCCACTCGCCCCGAGCGATCTGGGCGACGGACTCACGCAGGAAAGCGGTCTCTTCCTCGGAGAGCTCAAAGACGTCGCCCCCGTCCGGGACCAGAACCGTAACGGTCGTGCCTTCTTCGAGGAGGCCCTTGGGCACGTCGAGCTGGCCGTCGACGACCTTCGCGGTGAGCATCTTCACGACATTCAGCTTACCTTGCCATCGCCTGCGCCGGGCCTAGCCGGTAGCGCACTCGGCGGCGCGCACGAGCAAGAGCGTGCGCTCGCGTTCGTTCTTGGTGAGGGCGGCGGCGCGTTCGAATTCGGTGCGCGCTTCGGGGAAGCGGCCGAGTTTCTGGAGCAGATCACCGCGCACGGCGGGGAGCAGGTGGTAGCTCTGCAGCGCGGGCTCCGCGAGGAGCGTGTCGACCACCGCGAGACCCGCTGCTGGACCGGAAGCCATTCCTACCGCGACGGCGCGGTTGAGCTCGACGACGGGCGAGGGCAGGACGCGGCCGAGCTCTTCATAGAGCGCGACGATGCGCGGCCAGTCGGTGTCCGCCGCGACGCGGGCGCGGGCGTGGCAGGCGGCGATCGACGCCTGCAGCGCGTAGGGGCCGAGGCGGCCGGCGGCGAGCCGCTCGGCGTGCGCCAGCGCGGCGAGGCCGCGGCGGATGAGGAGCTGGTCCCAGCGCGCGCGGTCCTGGTCGAGGAGCAGGATGGGCTCGCCCTTCGGTCCCACGCGCGCGTGCGAGCGCGAGGCCTGGATCTCCATCAGCGACGAGGAGGCCGTGCACCTCGGGCTCGTCGGGCATCAGCTCGGCGAGGATGCGGCCGAGGCGCAGCGCGTCGTCGCACAGCGCCGGGCGCAGCCAGTCCTCGCCGGCGGTGGCCGAGTAGCCCTCGTTGAAGATCAGGTAGACGACCTCGAGCACCGACGGCAGCCGCGCCTGCAGCTCGGCGCCGCGCGGCACTTCGAAGGGCACGTTCGCCTCCGACAGCGTGCGCTTGGCGCGCACGATGCGCTGCGCGATCGTCGGCTCGGGCGCCAGGAAGGCGCGCGCGATCTCGCCGGTGGTGAGGCCGCCGAGCAGGCGCAGCGTCAGCGCCACCCGCGCCTCGGTGGCGAGCACCGGATGGCAGGCGATGAAGAGCAGGCGCAGCAGGTCGTCTCCCACCGGGTCGTCGAGAGCGGCGTCGAGGTCGGGCGGCGCTTGGCGCTCGACGAGGTCGCGGCCGAGCTCGTCGTGCTTGCGGTCGAGCATGGTGCGGCGGCGCAGCACGTCGATGGCGCGGTGCTTGGCCGTCTGCATCAGCCAGGCGCCGGGGTTGTCGGGGACGCCCGCCTCCGGCCAGCGCTCGAGGGCGGTGACGAGCGCGTCCTGCGCCAGCTCCTCGGCGAGGCCGACGTCGCGCACCATGCGCACCAGGCCGGCGATGATGCGCGCCGACTCGATGCGCCACACACCGTCGATGGTGCGGTGGACGTCGCTCGTCGCGAGGCGGGTGTCGCCGGCGCTCAACGCCGGCGATCACACCATCCCGCGCCGCCGGGCCGCAAGTCGCCCTAGCCCACAACCTCGCTACGCTCGGACGCCAGGCGGACCCTGGCGTCGGCGCTTCGCGCCCTTGCGGGTCCCTACCGCGCCTTCGGCAGCTCGCGGAAGCGGTCGATCGTCTCGGCGTCGGCGAAGTCGGCGAAGTCCTCGGGCTCGTAGAGCTCGCGGACCTCGATCTCGCCCTCGGCCCTGCCGAACGGCGACGGGAAGCGGCGCGCCCACTCGAAGGCCTCCTCGCGCGTCTTCGTCTGGATCAGCGTGTAGCCGGCGACGAGCTCCTTCGTCTCGGTGAAGGGGCCGTCGGTCCAGGTGCGCTTGCCGCCCGCGTAGCGGACGCGGGCGCCGCGCGAGGTGGGCTTCAAGCCGCTGGCGTCGAGCAGCACGCCGGCCTTGGCGAGCTCCGCGTGGTAGACCTCCATGGCGGCGAAGATCTCCTGCGTGTCGTCGGGGAAGCGGCCGGCCTCGCTGTCGGCGGTGGCCTTGACCAGGATCATGAACCGCATCGTCGGCTCTCCTTCGTCGCGAAAGGTGGCGAGGCGGGTTGCCGCGGTCGCGGACGGTGAAAGCCGCCTCTGAAGGAGCGACGAACGGCCCGGGCCGCGATCGACAAACGCGAGCCGGCGCCGGTGCGACGCCGCGCCCGCGCCGCCGTCCTCAGCTCGCCGCCGTCACGCCGACCGGGCAGGCGACGCCGGTACCGCCGAGGCCGCAGTAGCCGCCGGGGTTCTTCGCCAGGTACTGCTGGTGGTAGTCCTCGGCGAAGTAGAGCTCCGGCGCCTCCGCGATCTCGGTGGTGATCCCGCCACGGTGCCCGGCCGCCTCGAGCGCGCGCTGGTAG
Organism: Thermoanaerobaculia bacterium; assembly: GCA_963846495.1. Lineage (GTDB taxonomy): Bacteria > Acidobacteriota > Thermoanaerobaculia > Multivoradales > JAIOJS01 > DASYQD01. The sequence continues at coordinate 278,863 of CAWJWP010000016.1, forward strand.
GCGTCGCGCGACGCCTCGGCCGCCTGCCGCTGCTCGTCGCCGTAGACGTAGATCGCCGAGCGGTACTGGGTGCCGACGTCGTTGCCCTGCCGCATCCCCTGCGTCGGGTCGTGGCTCTCCCAGAAAGTCTTGAGCAGGGCGTCGTACGACACCTTCGCCGGGTCGAAGACGGCGAGCACGACCTCGGCGTGGCCGGTCTGGCCGGTGCACACCTCGCGGTAGGTGGGGTTGGGCGTCGCCCCGCCGGCGTAGCCCACAGCGGTGACCCACACCCCGGGCAGCGTCCAGAACTTGCGCTCGGCGCCCCAGAAGCAGCCCATGCCGAAGAGCGCCTGCTCGAGCCCTTGCGGGTAGGGCGGCAGCAGGCGGTGACCGTTGACGAAGTGCTGCTCGGGGACCGGCAGCGGCGTGGAACGGCCGGGCAGCGCCTCGGCCGGCGAAGGGAGACGGATCTTGGCGGCGTACGTCATGGTCTCAAGGATACGGCAGCCGTCACGAAGCGGATTCGCGGCCGTCGGGCGCGGCCCGTTCGCTCAGTGCCGCAACTTCTCGTAGCGCTTTTCTTCTACTGGCGCCTCGTCCGCCACGACGCGCTTCACCAGCGTGTCCGCCGCCAGCGTGCCGTCGGGCTTCACGCGGTTGAGCAGCGCCAGCTCGGCGAGGCCGATCGCCGACGGGTAGCGCTCGGCGAAGGTGGCGAGCGGCAGCGCCTCGGTGAGCGGCACGACCTCCAGCCGGTAGGCGCTGGGCACCGTAACGTCGTCGGCTTCGCCGAGGAGGCTCGCCACCTGCTGCTCGTCGCTGATGACGGCGCGGCGCGGATCCAGCCCGTACGGCATGCCGTCGAGCCGCCGCAGATACGCCTCGCGCTCGACGCGTGTGGGCATCTGCCCGCGCGCCTGCACCGCGCTCACCTCTTTCGAGATGCGCAGCAGACGCTTGCCGGGGTTGGGATGCGTCGACAGCCACGTCGGCGTGCCGCCGTCCGCCTGCGCCAGCTGGTCGAGCATCTCGAAGACGCCCGGCATCTCGCGCGGGTCGTAGCCGGCGCGCATGACGTAGCGGAGGCCGAGGTCGTCGGCCTGCCGCTCGTCGTCGCGGCTGTACTTGAGGAAGGCGAGGCCGACGCCGAGCATGCCGAGCTCGGCCCAGTCGTCGGCGTGCTCGGGGTCGAGCACCACCGCCGCGGTGACGACGCCTGCAGTGGCGAGGACCTGTTGGCTCTGCCGGTGGAGCGTGTGCTTCGCCGTGACGTGGCCGATCTCGTGGCCGAGCACCGCCGCCAGCTCGGCCTCCGAGCCCAGCTCGGCGAGGATGCCGCGCGTCACGTAGACGTAGCCGCCGGGCAGCGCGAAGGCGTTGACGGTGGGATCGTCGAGCACCTTGAAGCTCCACGGCAGGTGCGGCCGCTCGCTGGTCGAGGCGAGGCGCATGCCGACTTCCTCGACGTACTCGGCCCAGTCGCCCCCGTCGTAGAGGCCGACGTGGGCGACGAGCTCGGCGTCGGCGTCGCGGCCCATGCCGAGCTCGGCCTCCTCGCCGAAGAAGGAGAGCTGCGGCCGGCCGGTGGCGGGGTTGGTGGCGCAGCCGGCGGGAATCAGCAGAAGCACGAGCGCGGCGACCAGCGCGCGTGTGGCGGCGGCGACCGCCGGCCGTGGCGACTTGGGACGTGGCAGCATCGCGGGGACCCTCCGCCCTCGCGGTCGCGCCGTCCGCCGGCAAGGTTGCGCCGGCCGGAGGCGCGGCTCGTCGGGATGACATCAGCTTAGCGCGGTGCGGGATTGTTGCGGTGGCAAGACGATGGCGAAGCGGAGCCGCACTGCGCGCGTGGGCAACGACGCAGGGCGTGCCCGCGGACGTGGCCAGCGCCTGAGCGCGCGGCGCTAGAGCTGTCCGGCGCCGGCGGCGGCCGCGGCGAGCTGCTGGCGATAGGCGGCGTCGGCGAAGCGCTCGGGAGCGACGTCGCGCTCCCATGGCGGCGCGGCGCCATCGAGGTGCGCGGCGAGCAACTCGGCCGCGCCCATGGCGGCCATGATGCCGTAGCCGGAGAGCGCGGCGAGCAGGTAGAGGCCGGGCACCTGCGTGGGGCCGATCACCGGCCGGTTGTCGGGCACCTTGGTGTAGTAGCCGCCGTCGACGAAGGGACGGCGCATGCGCTCGAGGTAGACGGCGAAGTCGGGCACCATGCGGGCGACGCCGCGCACGACGACCTCGGCGAGCCACGGCGGGAACGTCGGCGGCTCGGCGGGCTGATGCGGCGGCGGCACCGGCGCCGCGTCGAAGGCCCAAAGGAGGAGCAACTTGCGACTGCCCTCCCCGCCCTCGGGACGGAAGTGGCAGGCCGGCGGCAGCGGGCCGAGAAGGAACGCCAGCGCCGGGTCGCCGGCGAGGTCGCGGCGCTCCTCGTCGCTCCATTCCAGCGTGATCGGATCGTTCCAGATGACGAGCGGCAGGTGGCGCGGCAGCACGCCGAGGACGTCGTCGAAGGTCACCTTCGCGTGCAGCTCGCACAGCACCGGCAGGTCGAGGCCGAGGAGCGTCGAGAGGTGCGGCAGGCCGGGACCCGGTGCGAGCACGAGACGGCGCGTCGCGATGCGCATCGGCTCGCCTTGCGCACCGCTCTCGCTCGCCGCGACCCGCACGGCAGCGACGCCGCGCTCGTCGCGCTCGACGTCGACGAAGCGGCCGGGGAACAGCCGCACGCCGACGTCGCGCGCGCGCTCGAGGAGCACCATGCCGAGCTGCTGCGCCGACACCCAGCCGCAGCGGCGCGCGTGCAGCAGCGCCCGCGCATCGGCGGCGAGGAATGGATAGCGCGCGCGCACGAGGGCCGGATCGAGCGTGAGGTCGGCGCCGCGCAACGCCGGGTCGAGCTGCTCCCACGGCGTCTCCGGCCATCGCCCATCGTCGGCCGCGCCGCGATGGACGCGCAGCGGTCCCGAGCCCAGCGTCGCTGTGTTCTCCGCCGATGCCGCGAGCGCAGCGGCGCCCTCCTCGGTGCCGGTCAGGTACGCGTAGCCGTTGCGGTTCATCGCGAAGGCGTTGCCGGTCTCCGCGGCAAGCGCCTCGAGCCGCTCGATGCTGCGCCCCATGAGGGCGGCCATCGACGGCTGCGGCCACCAGTCGCGGTAGCACTCGGTCGACTTGTCGGACGTCACCGTGAGCGGCGGCTGGTCGTCGACGATCACCACGTCGCGCACGCCGCGCACGACCGCCAGCTCGTGCGCCGCGGCGATGCCGCCGATCCCGGCGCCGATGACGACCACTTCCGCGGAGCGCACGGCGGGCGACGCTAGCAGCAATCAGCAGCAGCCGGTTTGCTCGCCCGTGCCTCGGCCCGTAACGTTCCGCTGGCGACTGCCGGTGCGCCGACGAGAGACACGGCGAGGCCTCGATCCGTCGCCGACCCGTCTGCGGTGATCGATCTCGAGACGCCGGCGCGCGTCAATCACACGAGCACCATGACGATCCCCCGACGCTTTCCACGCCGCCTCACCGCTCCGCTCGTGCTCTGGCTCGTCTCCGCGGCTGCTGCGGCCGAGCCGATCCCGCTCGGGCCGGCGATTCACACCCCGTTCGGTCAATGCCCGGAGCTCGCCGGACGGCCCGACGGCACCTTCGCCGCCGCCTGGATGGGCTTCCTCGCGCCCGACCGCGAGATCGTGCAGGTACAGACGGGCGCCGAGCTCGGCAACGCTCTCGGCTCGCAGCTCACCGTCGACTTCGAGGCGGAAGGTCTTATCGCCGGCGGGACGGCCATCGCGGCAACGCCCGGCGGCTACACAGTGGTGTGGAGGGTGGTCAAGCCAGACCGCTTTCCCCACTTCGCGCTGACGACGGACCTCGCCGGCATGCCTCTCGACGAACCGCAGGACCTGCACCGGCAGTCGCTCGAGCTGAGCCCGCGTCCCGTCGGCGGCTTCGTCTCCCACTGGACGGGCCTCTACGGCGACACCGTCTCCGTCCAATTGATCGACGCCGCCGGTCGCGAGACGTCGCGGCCGGTGAGGCAACCGGCACGCAACGCCGTGCTGACGGGCGTCGCCCACCGCCCCAACGGCGACTTCGTCGTCTACTGGCACGAACAGACGCCGAGATTCCCGCACCAGAACGCCGGCGTCAGCGGCCGTCGATTCGACGCCCTCGGCCGGCCCGTCGGCAAGGTCTTCCGCCTGATGCCGCCGGGCGGCGCACCGCCGTCCCACGGCTCCTTTCGCCCCTTCCGGCTCGCCGTGGGCGAGGATGGCAGGATGGCAGCCGTCTGGGTCTTCGGGCCGGCGGAGGACGAGGTGGGCCGTGCAGGTCTGCGCGCCCGAGTGTTCGACCGCAGGGGTACGCCCCTCGGCCCCACTCACGAGCTGATGGGCGCCCCGGGAAATCCCGAGCTGATGTTCTTCCCGGGCGGGGTGGCCGTCGACGCCGAGGGGCGCGCGCTCGTCACCGGCGTGGAGATCGAAGGGCGGATCAACGGCGAGCCCACGCGGGCCCGTGCGCTGGCGCTCACCAAGTGGGGAACGGCCGACGGGGAGCCCTTCGACTTCACCGGCGGCACGGATGGCACGTTCTGCTCCGACGCCGCCGCCATCGGCGACGCCTGGCTGGTGATTTGGCGTTCCATCACGGAGCACGCGACCTTCCTGCGCCCGTTCTCGCGCTGAGCCGACACGCGGGTGGCGAGCCGGCAGCGCACCGCGGCTAAGCTCAGCCGCCATGCGCGCCGTGCTCTTCGACGTCGACGGGGTGCTGGTCGACTCCTACGCCGCCCACCGGCGCAGCTGGCAACGCCTCGCCGCCGAGGAAGGCCTGCCATTTTCGGAAGAAGCGTTCCGCCGCGCCTTCGGCCGCACCAGCCGCGAGTCGATCGCCTATTTCTGGCCCGGCCGCTCGAGCGACGCGGCGCGCCTCGACGCCCGCAAGGAGGAGCTCTTCCGCGCCGAGATCCGCGAGCGCTTCCCGGCCATGGACGGCGCCCGCGAGCTGGTGCAGGCGCTCCACGCCGCCGGCTTCGCCCTCGCCGTCGCCTCCTCGGCACCGCCCGAGAACGTCGAGCTCACGATCGAGCGTCTCGCCGTGCGCGGCTGCTTCGCCGCCATCGTCACCGGCCACGACGTCTCCCGCGGCAAGCCCGACCCGCAGGTCTTCCTCCTCGCCGCCGAGCGCCTCGGCGTGCCGCCCGCGCGCTGCGTCGTCGTCGAAGACGCGCCGCCCGGCGTCCTCGCCGCCCACCGCGGCGGCATGAAAGCGGTGGCTCTCCTCTCCACCGGCCGCCGCCGCGAAGACTTCGACGAAGTGAAGCCGGAGCTCGTCGTCACCTCGCTGAGCGAGCTCTCGCTCACGACCTTCGAGCAGCTGCTCGTTGACAATGAGCCATGACTGAATCGCAGGAGTTCGTCGACCTGGTGAAGGCGGCTCGCCGCCGCTGCCTCTGGTACTTCGCCGCCGACGATCTCCCGGCCGAGCGCGACCTCCAGCTCGACACGCTGCAGCTGATCAAGCGCTACGGCAACCGCGACGACTACGTCAGAGCGCGCCGCCTCGAGCAATGGCTACGACAGCATTCCAGCGCGGCATTCTCCGTCTCCTAGCGCCGAGCCGGAAGGAGCGCGAGAGCTACGTCGCCGGTGGCGTGGCCCTGAACACGCTGCTGCGGGCACCGCGCCGCTCGCAGGACATCGACTTCACGACACCCGCGAAGCGGTGGCGGCGTCGATGGCGGCGGACCGCCGGCAGCTCGAGGACGCGGGCTACGCGTTGGCGATGCTCCGCGAGGCCCCGACCTTTGCCGAGGCCGAGGTGCGGCGCGGAGCGGCGTCGACGCTCATCCAGTGGGCGCGGGACAGTGCTTTCCGCTTCTTCCCGCTCGTCGAGGACGAGGAGCTCGGCCTCGCGTTGCATCCCTTCGATCTGGCAACCAACAAGGCGCTCGCGATGGCCGGGCGGCTCGAGGCGCGCGATTGGGTCGATCTCTTGACCAGCGTCGATCGCATCCAACCGCTTGGCTTCCTGGCGTGGGCGGCCTGTGGCAAGGACCCGGGCTTCAATCCGTTGTCGCTGCTGCAGGAGATGCGGCGCAGCGGGCGCTACCCGCAGGCGGTGCTCGACCGCCTCGATCTCGGAGGCGAGCGCCTCGACGCGCAGGTGCTCGGTGAACGCTGGCGGCAGCAGCTGACCGCGGCCGACGCCGTCTGCGAGGCGCTGCCCGTCGAAGCAATCGGCGCGTGCGTCGTCTCCACCGACAGCGAGCTGTTCCGTGGCGACCTCGAAGCGCTGCGCGCGGCACTGGCGAGCGGACAGCTCCGCTACCACCACGGCACCATCGGCGGGGCCTGGCCGAGCTTTCCGAGCTCTTAGCCCAGCCGCTCCAAGCTCAGTGCACGCGCCCGTGGACGGGTGCGCCTTCGGCTTCGTAGCCGTGCGAGAGCACGAAGAACCAGCTCGCGACCTGGTCGCTTTCGGTCTCGGCGACGAGCTCGAAGACGTATTCGCCTTCTTCTTCGCCCGCCGCGCCCTGGACGTAGGAGACCTGCTCGGGCTCGACGAGGATCTCGCCGAGGAGGCGCTTGCCGCGCAGGACTTGCACGATCATCGTCGAGTCGCCTTCGGCGCCGAAGTGCCAGTGCAGGTCGTCGTCGTCGTAGAGGATGGCCTCGGGCGTGCCCGCGCGGAGGATGCAATTGGGGTGGCTCGACAGCCAGGCCCAGAACGGCTCGAAGGAGAGGGTCGTCGGGTCTTCCATGATGCGCGCGTCGGCCATGACGCGGCGATCCTATCGCGCGCCGCTCGCCCGCGCCGCCGTGCGGTCGCCGCACGACGCCGCGCGTGCCCGCACAGCGCCGCCTACGCCGTCTGGTGCCGCGCGTAGATGGGCCGATAGCCGAACAGCCCCACGATTGTGGCGAGCACCGGCATCAGCACATTCTGCAGCCCCACCGGCAAGCCGGCGAGGTAGGTGCCCGGCATGATGTAGTAGCCGATGGCGATCATCTGCAGCTGGCTGGGCACGCCCTGCGCGTTGGTCTTCCCTTCGCGCGCCAGCGCGAACATCGTCGATAGCGCGTCGAGCGCGCGGTCGAGCTCGGCCTGGTTGGGCGGCGACGCGGTCGTCTCCTGCGTGTAGCGCAGCTCCTCGTCGCTGACGCTCCACGGGTGGATGTGCGGCACGCCGGGCGCCATCACCACCGTCTCGCCGGGGCCGAGGTCCTTCTCCTCCTTGCCGATGAGGTAGCGCGCGCGCCCGGAGATCACCGTGAAGCGCTCGCTCGCCGCGCGGTGGATGTGCGGCGGCACGCCGTCGCGGCCGCGGCGCGGCGCGATCGTCCACTCGCCGGTGAACGAGTGGCCGCCGGTGTCGGACGGGCTCTCGACGAGGTGGAGGCGTTGGCCGGCGGGCGGGTTCTCGATCACGGTGCCGGTGCGCATGGCGAGCTCCTCGCGGTGGTGATGGTCTGGGGGCAATACGGAGCGTTCGCCGCGGCGGATCGGCGCCGGGTACAATTCCGCCGTTCCAGCCCGATCACTGTGGTGGCGACGTCGCTGGCGATGTGGATCGCGGCGGTCGCCGCCCTGTCGTGGGCTCGTCGCGCCATCCATCAAGCCGGGGAGAAGGGGATCGTGAATCGTCGTCCATTGCGGGGAAGGCAGCGCCGCCGGGCTCGCCGCGGGCTGCCGCTGCTGGCGCTGCTGCTCGGCGTCGCGGCGCTGACGCCGCGCTCGGCCGCTTCGGCTCCCGGCAGCAACGTGCGCGGACCGAAGGTGGCTGCCACCGTGGCCCCGGCACCGCTCTCCGCCGCGGAGCGCGCCGGCGTGGACCTCGCCGTCCAATACCTCTACGCCGGCCCGTATGCCTGGCAGCGACGGCTGTCGCCGGACTCGCCTTGGAAGCAGCTACCCCCCGCGCGCGCCGCCGCCGAGATCGCCGCGCGAGTGGGCCCGCCGCGCGCGGCCCGCTGGCAGCTCCAGCGCCCGGGTCCGCTGGGCGAGCCGGAAGCGGTGGTCTTCTCCGTCGAGTACCCGTCGGGCATGAGCGAGACGCTCTGGCTCGATCTCGTCGAGGGCGATGACGGCTTCGAGCTCCGCAGCGTGCGCACGCTGTCGGAACCCTGGCCGGCGCTCGACGACGATGGGGACAGCGAGGAGGAGCTCGCAGGCTGGCGGCCGGCCAACTCCCGCCCGCCCCAGCCGCGCGCTATCGGTCTCGTCGTCGCGGCGCTCGCGTTGGCCGCCATCGCGCGGGTCGTGACGCGGCGGCGCCTGCCACGGCCCGGTGCAGTGGCGCTCGCGGCCGCCTGCCTCGCCTGTCATGGCGGCGGCGCGACCGACGGCGATGCGATCTCCGCCGCGGACCAGCCGGTCGAGATGCACGCGCTCGAGCCGCTGCGACACGGCCTCGCGATCGGCGCCAGCCCCGGCGAGCTCAACGCCACGCTGGCGGCCTCGCCCCGCGAGGGAACGGCGGGCGAGATCGCCCGGCTGTGGCGCATCGACCGTCAGGTGCGCGATCTCCAGCTCAACGAAGCGGCGACGTTGCTCGCCACCTTCCCGGACCCCGCCCCTTACCCGCTCGCCGAGCTGCTGCGGGCGCGGCTGGCGGCGCTGCGCGGCGTCACCGCCGCCGCTCACTTCCACTACGAACGGGTGAGCAGGATGGGAGCCGACGACGACGGCCTGCGGCTGGAGATCGCCGGCGCGATCACCGATATGCAGACCGATGAGTCGATCGAGCCCGCGTACCGCCCGCTCATCGACATGGGCACGCGGATGGCGGTCCCCTACTACACCGCCGCCGAAATGGCGATGGTCGACGGTCGCGACGACGAGGCCGAGGCGCTCTTCCGCGTCGCCTGGCAGCTGCAGCCGATGCCGCGCGAGGAGCTCTTCTCGAGCCCGCCACTCACCGCCGCGGTGGCGAGGCGGCAGCCACTGTTCGACCTCGTGCAGCTGCAGGCCGCCGACGAGCCCGCGATCGGCGGCGCGGTCCCCGGCGCGTTTCCCCTGACGCTGCCGCCGCGGACGACCGCCGCCGTCACCGGCCAGCTCCTGCGCGTGACGGTGGCCGGCGCGGAGCTGCAGGTGGCGGGGGGTGCGCCGCTGGCGCCTGCCGCCACCGCCGTCGAGACCGCCCACGCGTTCGACCGCCGCCGGCGCGACGGCGAGCTGGCGCAGCTCGACCAGCTGCAGCTGCAGGCGCGCGAGGTCTCGTCCTTCGCGCAGCCGGCGCTGCTCGAGCGCATCGAGCTCGCCGCCGAAGCGTTGGCCGAGGACGAGCGGTGGCAGGACCTCCTGGCGCTCACCGACCGGCTGCCGGACCTGAAGCGGCGCCTGCCGCCGACGCTGGCGCAGCTGCGGGCGCTCGCGCTCGTCCGCACCGACGAGCCGAGCGAGGCGTTCGCGCTGCTGCTGCGGCTGGCCCAGGACGACAAGCTGCACGGCCGCAAAGACGTCGGCACCCTCTACCAGCTCGCCGACTCGCTGGTGCGGCAGCAGCGCTTCGACCTCGCCCTCAAGGTCCTCCGCCGCGCCAACGCGCGCAGCGGCCTCACCGCCGGCTGGGCGCGCGAGAAGCAGGTCCTCATGGAGCAGCGGCTCGTCGGCGCCCACCTGAGCTACGCGTCGAAGCACTTCCGCATCCGCTACCCGAAGGTGGCGGGCTCGGCCTACGCGGAGCAGGTGGCGATGGTGCTGGAGGAGGAGCGGCGGCGGATCGGCCACTGGGTGCCGCTCGACGACCCCACCCCGGTCGACGTCGACCTCTACCCGCTCGGGGAGTTCCTCGGCAGCTACTCCATGGACATGCCGGTCGTGGGCCTCTTCGACGGCCGCGTGCGGGTGCCGTTCGCCGACCTCCACAGCCTCCACCCGGAGCTGGTGAAGATCCTCTCGCACGAGCTCGCCCACGCCCTGATCACGCAAGCCACCGGCGATCGCGCGCCGAAGTGGGTGCAGGAAGGCCTCGCCCAACACGTGCAGATGGTGCAGGACGTCAGCAACCCTTACCGCGACCTCGACAACAAGGGCCGGTCGCTATCGCTCGCCGTCGTCGAGCACGCCCTCGACGGCTTCAGCGAGTGGCAGCTCGTCGAGCTCTCGTACGCGCAGTCGGTGTGGGCGTTCCACTACCTCGAGGCCGAGCACGGAGTCGACTCGATCCACCGGCTGCTCGCGGCCTACCGCGACGGCGACGATACGAGCGAGGCCTTGCAGTTGGCCATCGGCATGGAGCCGCCGCAGCTCGACTCGGCGTTGCGGGCCTGGGCGGTCACCGGCGCACCGCGAGTGTGGCCCAGCAAGCTGCGGCGCTACGACGAGGAGGCGGAGCAGTTGTTGGTGCGCACCCCGCTGCCGCCTCCGCCCGCCCGTGTCGGCCCGCCGCATGCGCTCTCCCCGAAGGACCGCCAGAACCGCAAGCGCGTGGAGCAGGAAGCGCGGGCGGCGGCGATGGCGGCATGGCACGCCAAGTATCAGCAGTGGTCGAGGCCGCTGAAGGAGGCGTACACGCCGGTGCAGCAGGCGATGGCCGCCAACGGCTGGACGCCCGACGACACGGCGCGCTGCCGGCAGCTGGCGGCGACGATGTCGGAGGCGCTCGCCGATCCGGAACGCTTCCGCGCTCCCGACCCGCGCGTCACCTACTCGCTGCACGCGGCGATGATCACCCTCCGCGACCTCGGCATCGCCTGCGAGCGGGGCGACTTCACGGTGGCGCGCAGCCAGGCGGTGAAGGCGAACCATCGGCTGGCCGAGGCGGCCAAGGTGCTCGCCGAGTACAAGCTGGCGCTTTGAGGGCGGCGTGTATCGGAACCTCGACGCTTCGAAGATCGTCGACACCGCGGCCGCTCTGCGCGACCGCATTGGCGAGCGCTTTCCGGGGTCCGGTTTGTCGAAGGTCGCCGAAGAGCTGCTAGCCACCTGTCGCCAGGCGGCGACGACCGCGGAGTGGCTCGCTCGCCCGAACCTGCCCTTGCGCGTGGGTGTGGGCGCGCTCCTCCTGCTGCTGATCGGCATCCTCGTCGGAGCGCTGGCGAGCCTGCGCCTGGAGGCCGGCTTCGCCAACCTCTCCGACCTCTTCCAAGGGCTCGAAGCGGCGGTCAACGACGTCGTGTTCGTCGGCCTCGCGGTCTTCTTCCTCTTCACGCTCGAAACGCGGCACAAGCGCCGGCGCGCGCTGGCGGCGATCCACGAGCTGCGCTCGCTCGCCCACGTCATCGACATGCACCAGTTGACCAAAGACCCGGCGCGCCTCGCGGGCGGCGGCACCGACACCGCCACCTCGCCGCAACGCACCATGAGCTCGTTCGAGCTCACCCGCTACCTCGACTATTGCAGCGAGCTCCTAGCGGTGATCAGCAAAACGGCGGCGCTCCACGTGCAGCCCTTCCAGGACCCGGTGACGATGGTCGCCGTCGACCAAGTCGAGAGCCTCGTGGCCGGCCTCTCGCACAAGATCTGGCAGAAGATCATGATCCTCGACCGCCCGCGTAGCGCGCCGTGAGGCCGCAGCTCCGGGTTGGCTAGAACGGCTGGCGCTCGCCTTCGGCGGCGACGGACATGCCGGCCTTGGAGACGTCGCCGAGGGCCGCGGTGTCGCCGCGCATCAGCGGGTTGGTGCGGTTGAGATGGACGAAGCGCACCTTCGCGCGCTCGCTCGCCGGCAGCGCAGCGAGCCGCGCGATCGTCTCGCGCACGAAGGGGTGCGGGATCTCGGACATTGCGCGGCCGGGGACCTCGCCGTCGGCGAAGAAGGTGCCGTCGACGTAAGCGACGTCGACGCTTGCGAGCACGGTCTCGAGCTGGGGGAGGAGATCAGCGCCCGCCGAGGAGACGCCCACGCGCTGCCACTTCTCCCACTTGTCGATATCGGGCAGCCAGAGCAGCGAGCGGTTCGGTCCGGCGATGCGGAACGCCACCGTCTCGCTGTATTCGTCGCGGTGCGGCACGAGGAGCGGCGTCGCGGTGAGCCGCGCGCCGAGCCGCACCGGCGTGCCGTCGGCGAGCGGGCGCAGCTCGACGTTGCCGAGCCGCACGAGCAAGGTCCCACGGGCCGTTGCCGCGTAGGAAAGATTCCATGCGCGGCATCGCGTAGACGGGCACGCGCTGGGCGCCCATCGCCTCGCGGCCGAGGTGGATCAGGCCGGCGTAGTGGCCGACGTGGGCGTGGGTGAGGAGGATGCCGGCGAGGCCAGGCGTCGCCGCGACCGGTGCCAGCTCGTCGAGGCGGTGCAGCTGCGCGGGGAAGTCGGGCGTGCAGTCGACGATCCAACGCTCGCCGGTCTGCGGATCGACGATCCCGAGCGACGCGACGAGACGCCGCTGCGCCGTGTCGTCCCACGCCGCGCTCTCCTTGGTGCCCGCTTGCGGGTAGCCGCCGTCCTGTGCGATGCCGAGGACGACGGCGAAGGGCGACGTCGAAGGCGTCGCGGCCCCCACCACCCCTGGCGCCGGCGATGGAGCGAGTGCGGCAACGGCGAGCGAGAGAGCGAGGATCGCGAGCGCGAGGGTTCGCACGAGCCGATCTAACCACGTCACCGCAGCATCGAGATCGCTTCGTCGCTGCGCTCCTCGCGATGACGATGAGGTAGTCGCTCGCAGCTACAACGGTGTGCGACGTTGCCCCCTCCCAAAAAAGCGGCGGGCTCGCTGGCCCGCCGGGGAAGGGATGACCGTCCGGACTGTGGGATCCGTGATGTCCTGCCGGCGAGACGGGGCTCGCCGGATTTCTTTCGTGGCTGCGCGGCCCGCGCGTCGCGCGTGCGGCGTTCGCTTCGCTACGCCGCCTTCTTCGCTGCCCCCTGCTGTGCCGCGATCCAGGTGTCGATGCGCTGCTCGAGGACGTCGAGCGGCAGGGAGCCGGCGCCGAGGATCTCGTCGTGGAAGCCGCGGATGTCGAACTTGGAGCCGAGCGCCTGCTTGGCCTTGTCGCGCAGGGCCAGGATCTTGAGCTGGCCGATCTTGTAGCCCAGTGCCTGACCCGGCCAGACGATGTAGCGGTCGGTCTCGTTCTGCACGTCGACCTCGTTGATCGCCGAGTGGTCGTGGAAGAACTGCACCACCTGCTCGCGCGTCCACTTCTTGGCGTGGAGGCCGGTGTCGACGACGAGGCGGATGGCGCGCAGCATCTCGTCCTGCAGGTGGCCGTAGAGGCTGTAGGGGTCCGCGAAGAAGCCGACGTCGCGGCCCAGCCGCTCGGAGTAGAGCGCCCAGCCTTCGACGTACGCCGTGTTGCCCCCCTGCTGGCGGAACGGCGGCAGCTCGGGCAGCTCCTGCTGGATGCTGATCTGCATGTGGTGCCCCGGCACGCCCTCGTGGTACGCCGTCGTCTCGACGTCGATCGTCTTGCGCGCCGTCGCCTCGTGGGTGTTGACGTTGACCTTGCCCGGCCGCGCGCCGTCGGGGGTGCCCGGGATGTAGTCGGCCGCGGCGGCGGAGGCGGCGCGGAAGTCCTCCATTGCCACCACGTCGACCTTCGCTTTCGGCAGGTGGCCGAAGAGCTGCGGCAGCTTCGTCTGCATGGCGTCGATGTGCTGCTTGTAGAGCGCCACCAGCGCGTCGCCCGACTTCGCCTTGAGCTCGGGCTTCGCTTCCATCGCGGCGCGGAAGCTCTTCAGGTCGGCGAAGCCGAGCTGCTTGGCGATCACCAGCATCTCGCCCTCGATGCGCGCCACCTCGCGCAGGCCGAGCTGGTGGATCTCCTCCGCCGTCATGTCGGTCGTCGTCGAGGACTTGATGCGCATCGCGTAGCGCGCCTGCCCGTCGGGCAGCGACCAGACGCCGACGTCGGTGCGGCCGCTGGGCGCGTAGTCCTTCTCGACGAAGGTGGCGAAGCGCGCGTACGCGGGGATCACGTGGTCGCGCGTCGCGCCGATGACGAGGCCGCGCAGGCGCTCCTTGTCGGCGGCGGAGAAGGACTCCGGCATCTTGGCGAGCGGCAGCGCGAAGGGCGACTCCTCGGCCTTCTTCGCGGCGATGCCGGCCGCCTGCTGCGCCACCTTCTCGAGCAGGAAGCGCGGCGGCATCAGCTTCTTCTGCATGCCCTCGCGCATGAAGGCGATGGTGCCGTCGACCTGCGCCGGGAAGTTGCGCAGCCGCGTCGCGTAGTCCTCGTAGTCCTTCACCGTCTCGAAGGGCAGGATCGAGGCGAGCTGCGGCGCCTGCAGGTGGATGCCGCCCATCTGGTTGACGGGCATCAGCCAGCCTTCGAAGCGCGCGTTGTCGAGCCCCTGCCGCAGGTCGCGCACCATGAGGGTCTTGTTGAGCACTTCCTGCTCGGGGAAGCCGGTGGTGTCGATCACCTCGAAGCGGCCGAGGAACTCGCGCGTCTTCGCGAGGTCGCGGTCGACGGCGGCCTTGGAGACCTCGCTCGACTTGTCGTTCCAGCGGCGGTCGCCGAGGATCGACGCGAACTCGGGGCTCGTCGAGAGCGTGTACTCCCACTGCTCGGCGAGCAGGTCGGCGAGCGCCTTGCGACGCGCCGCGAGGTCGTCGGCGGCGCCGGCGGCGAGCGGCAACATCGTGAGCGCCGAAAAGATGGCGAAGGTAAGAGCGATCGGCTTACGGTGCATGAGGTCTCCGTTGTTCCGTGGGCAATACGCCCCGGCCAGGGCAAGGTTTCACGCGCGCAGGGGGGCTCGCGGCGGCGCGGCTCACGCCACTTCGAGCTCGACGACGAGCGGCAGGTGGTCGGAGGCGCGGCGCAGCTCGCGGCGGCGCGGCACCTCGGTGCGGTGCACGCGCAGGTCGGGCGAGACGAGCACGTGGTCGAGTCGCACCAGCGGCCGCAGCGCAGGGAAGGTGGCGCTGCCCTCTTGCGGCGGCGAGACGAGAGCGGCGTCGACCAGCGCGCCCTCGAGCCGCCGGTGCTCGGGCGAGCCGGGGCGGCAGTTGAGGTCGCCGCAGAGGACGCGTGGCGAGGCGCAGCGTGGGTCGCCCAGCCACGCCGGGCCGAGGAGGGCGTCGAGCTGCGCCAGGCGCTCTCGCCGCGTCAACCCGAGGTGGGTCACCAACACCTGCACCTCGGTCCCGTTGACGCCGACGCCATACCAGGCGACGCCGCGCGGCTCGCGGACGAGGCCCACTTGCAGCTGCGGCAGGAGACCGCTCGCGACGAGGCGCAGCGGCAGCCGGGTGAGGAGCGCGTTGCCGAACGCGCCGCCGCCGTGACCACTCATCGCGGGTTGGAAGTGCGCGCGCCAGCCGAGCAGCGCCGCCAGCTCCTGCGTCTGGTCGCGGAAGCCGCTGCGCTCCGCCCCCATCTCGACCTCCTGCAGTGCCACGACGTCCGGCGACAGGGCGGCGATCACCGACGCCACGCGCTCCACCGAACCGCCGCAGGAAGCCATCGTGCAGCTGCGCACGTTGTAGGTCATCAGCCGCAGGCGCGCCATCGCCTCGAAGGCACAGCAAGCGGCGCACCACACGTGCGAAGCGGCCCGCAGGGCTATCGGCCAGCGCGCGGCGGGCAGGCCGGCGGCAGCCCAGGTGCGGCGCAGCGCTCGGCGGCCGCTGGCGTCGATTCAATCGAGGCCCCGCGGCAACCTTGGCGTTTCTTGCGCGTAGCTCCTTGACAGGACGTGGAAACGAGTGTTTGAATTTTTCGTTTCATCTGGCGGTTCTGTTCAACGAAAGGAGTCCCACCGCCCATGGCAGACCGACCCCCGATCACGAATCCCGACAGCGCCCACACCCGCGAGCGTCTCCTCGACGCCTCCGAGCGGCTCTTCGCCGAGAAGGGCTTCCGCGCCGCCTCGGTGCGCGACATCACCCGCGAGTCCTCCTGCAACATCGCCGCGGTCAACTACCACTTCGGCGGCAAGTCGAACCTCTACCGCGAGGTGTTCCTGCGCCGCCTGCGCTCGATGCGCAAGCTCCGCCTCGACGCCATCGAGGCGGCGCTGTCGCGCGCCGGCAAGGACGCCACCCTCGACTTCCTCGTCGAGGCATTCGCGACCGCCTTCGTGGCGCCGCTCGTCGAGGACAGCTCGGGCCGCCTCTGGCTGCTGCTCCTGGCGCAGGAGCTGATCGATCCGCAGCTCCCGGCGGAGACCTTCCACGCCGAGATGGTCGAGCCGATGGAGCGCGCGCTGATCGACGCCCTCGGCCAGGTCTGCCCCGACTTGTCGCGCGACGACGCCCAGCTCTGCATCCACTCGCTCGTCGGCCAGCTGCTGCACGCCGTCAATATCCAGCGCTGTCTGCCGGACGGCAGCCGCAAGCTGCCGGATCTCGTCGCGCACACGGTGCGCTTCTCCGTCGCCGGCATCCGAGCCCTCTCGCGCGAGGCGGTCGCGGCCTGAGCCCGGGCAGCATGGCGAGAGGAGTCGCCTCGGCGATCGCGGCCGCCGCTGCCGCGAGTGGCCGCGTTGCGCTTGGCCGCGTCATCGGCGGCGCTGCGATCGCTCTGCTGCTCGTCGGCTGCGTCCACATGACGTCGAGCGAGTCCGTGCCGCCGGCGGCGAACGAGCCCTGGGAGCCGCCGCCCTCGCTGCAGGTGCCGGCCGAAGGTCCGTCGACGACGGCGCCGCCGCGCCTCGAGCTGCCGCCGGAGCTCGCCGCCCTCCCCGGCGGCCAGCTCTCGCTGCCGACCGCCATCGACCTCGCGTTGCGCAACAGCCCGCGCACCCGCGCCACGTGGCTCGCCGCGCGCGCCGCCGCCGCCGAGGTGGGCAGCCAGCGCGCCCAGTTCTTCCCTGACGTGAACGCCACCGGCACCACGCAGCGGCAGAAGGGCACCGTCGGCTCGGGGCAGATCTCCTTCGAGCAGCAGACCCTCGTCCCCGCCGCCGACCTCTCCTGGCTGCTGCTCGACTTCGGCGGCCGCGCCGCCGACGTCGCCGAGGCGCGCGAGGCGCTCGTCGCCGCCAACTTCACGCACAACCAGGAGATCCAGGACGTCGTCCTCGAGGTGGCGCAGGCCTTCTACCAGTACGTGAGCTTCCGCGCCCTGCGCGACGCCGCGCAGTCCGACCTCGCAGGCGCGCGCACCAACCTCGAGGCGGCCGAGCGCCGCCACCAGGCCGGCCTCGCCACCGTCGCCGACGTGCTGCAGGCAAAGACCGCGTTGTCGACGGCGCAGCTCGCGCTGCTGAGCATCGAAGGCGACATCAACGTCATCCGCGGCGCGCTCGCCACGGCGATGGGGCTTCCCGCCAACCTACCGGTCGAGGCTGCGCCGCTCGACGAGGAGGTGCCGGTGCTCGCCGCCTCGCAGGGGATCGAGCAGTCGCTCAATCGCGCGCTCGAGAACCGTCCCGAGCTGCAAGCCGCCCGCGCCCGCGCCCGCGCCGCCGCGGAGCGCATCGCGCAGGAGCGCTCGGAACGGCTGCCCACGCTGTCGCTGCAGGGCAACGCCAACCGCGTCTACTACCAGACCCCCGACCGCGATCCGGCGAACAACTACGCGGCGTCGCTGCAGTTCCGCGTGCCGCTCTTCTCCGGCTTCGAGCACCGCTACGACGTCGAGCGCGCCCGCGCGCAAGCCGAAGAGGAGACGGCGCGCGCCGACTCGCTCGCCAACGTGGTGCGCCTGCAGGTGTGGACGAGCTTCTACGACCTGCAGACGGCGGCGCAGCGCTTCGCCACCGCGCAGGACCTTCTCGCCTCCGCCGACGAGTCGGCGCGCGTCGCCGCCGGCCGCTACCAGGAAGGCGTGGGCAGCATCCTCGACCTCCTCGCGGCCCAGAGCGCGCTCGCCAACGCGCGGGCGCAGAAGATCCTCGCGCGCGCCGATTGGCTGCTCTCCTTGTCACGTTTGTCACACGACACGGGTACGCTCGCGGCCGAAGGGCCGGCGCCATTCGCGACACCGCCGACTTCCTCCGACTCGACGGGAAGCAACTGAGAACCGACATGATCGAGCTCGTTTCCATCGATCGTCATTGCGAGGAGCGCAGCGACGAAGCAATCTCGACCCTGCACGCGCAACAGGCGCGCCCGAGATCGAGATCGCCACGGGGCCTTCGGCCCCTCGCGATGACGGGGCGGGCGTCGCTGCTCGCCTTGGCAGCTCTGGTCCTCCCCACGCTGCTCGCCTGCGGCAAGAAAGACGAAGGTCCGCCCAAGCGCCCGCCGGTACCGGTCACGGTCGCCGAGGTGCGGCGCGAGACGACGCCGCTCGACCTCGCCGCGATGGGCACGGTCGAGGCGCGCTCCACCGTCGAGGTGCGCTCGCGGGTCGGCGGCGAGGTGATGCGCGTCCACTTCCAAGAGGGCGACGAGGTGAAGGCCGGCCAGCCGCTCTTCACCGTCGACCCGCGGCCGTTCCAGACCGCCCTCGCCCAGGCGCAGGCCGAGCTCCAGCGCGACCAGGTGATGGCCGAGAACGCGGCGCGCGAGGCGGCACGCTACGCCGATCTGGTGAAGAAGGACTTCGTCACCCGCGAGCAGCACGACCGCGCCCAGGCCGAGGCGCGGGCGCTGCAGGCGGGCCTGGCGGCCGACCGCGCCGCCGTCGCCGAGGCGCGTCTCCAGCTCGACTACGCCAGCATCCGCGCCCCCATCACCGGCCGCGCCGGCGCCGTCCTCGTCCACGCCGGCAACAACGTGCGCGCCAACGAGCAGACGCTGGTGGTGCTGCACGAGATGGCGCCGGTCGACGTGCGCTTCCCGATTCCGCAAGGGCAGCTGGCGGAGGTGCGCCGCCGCGACGCGGCCAGTGCCGCCACCTCAGGCCCGGGGCTCGAGGTGCTGGTCGACCAAGGTCAGGACGCCCGCGTCGGCCGCCTCACCTTCGTCGACAACTCCGTCGACCCCGCGACCGGCACCATCCAGCTCAAGGCCACCTTCGCCAACACGGACCGCGCGCTGTGGCCCGGCCAGCTCGTGCAGGTCGCGCTGCGGCTCGGCACCGAGCAGGCGGTCGTCGCCCCCGAAGGCGCCGTGCAGTCGGGGCAGCACGGCGACTACGTCTTCGTCGTCAAGCCCGACCAGACCGTCGAGTCGCGGCCGGTCAGGGTGGCGCGCAGCGTCGCCGGCCGCGCCGTCATCGCCCAGGGCCTCGCCGGCGGCGAGACGGTCGTCACCGAAGGGCAGCTGCGCCTCTCACCGGGAGCGAAGGTGGTCGTCAAGCCGTCGACGGCGCCGGCGCTCGGTACCATCCCCAACGACGCCACACCGACGCAAGGAGCCAGCCGATGAGCGACCGCCGCACTAACGCCGGCGCCAACCAGAGGGGCGAGCCCACGGCGAGCCCCGACGTCGCGGAGCGGGTGGACGGGCTTCCGGCCAGCCGCGGAGTCAACATCTCCGAGATCTTCATCCGCCGGCCGGTGATGACGACGCTCTTGATGGGCGCGATCGTCGCCTTCGGCGTCGTCGCCTACCGGCAGCTGCCGGTCTCCGACCTGCCCAACGTCGACTTCCCCACCCTCTCGGTGTCGGCCAATCTGCCGGGCGCCAGCCCGGAGACGATGGCCGCGTCGGTGGCGACTCCCCTCGAGCGCCGCTTCTCGACCATCGCCGGGCTGACGCAGATGAGCTCGAGCAGCACGCAGGGCGGCACCAACATCACCCTGCAGTTCGACCTCTCGCGCGACCTCGACGCCGCCGCGCAGGACGTGCAGGCCGCCATCGCCGCCGCCTCGCGCAGCCTGCCCGACGACATGCCGAGCCCGCCGACGTACCAGAAGGTCAACCCCGCCGACCAGCCGATCCTCTACCTGGCGCTCACCTCCGACACGCTGCCGCTCTCCGAGCTCGACGAGTACGCGCAGATCAGGCTGGCGCAGCGCATCTCCACCGTCTCCGGCGTGGCGCAGGTGCAGGTCTACGGCAGCCAGAAGTACGCCGTGCGCGTGCAGCTCGACCCGCGGGCGCTCGCCGCGCGCGGCGTCGGCATCGACGAGGTGACGAGCGCCATCCAGAGCAGCAACGTCAACCTGCCCAACGGCACGTTGTTCGGCGCCGAGCGCACCTTCACCGTCGAGTCGGAGGGGCAGCTCACCCAGGCCGAGGCCTACCGGCCGCTCATCGTCTCCTACAAGAACGGCTCGCCGGTGCGCCTGCAGGAGCTCGGCCGCGTCATCAACAGCGTCGAGAACGACAAGGCCGCGGCGTGGTTCATCGACAAGCGCGCGCTCGTGCTGGCGGTGCAGCGGCAGCCGGGGACGAACACCGTCAAGGTGGCGACGGCGGTGCGCGAGCTGCTGCCGACCTTCCGCTCGCAGCTGCCCGCCTCGGTCGAGCTCAACGTGCTCAACGACCGCTCGGAGACGATCCAGGAGTCGGTGCACGACGTCAAGTTCACGCTGTGGCTGGCGCTCTGCCTGGTGGTGCTGGTCATCTTCCTCTTCCTGAGGAACCTCTCGGCGACGTTGATTCCGGCGACAGCGCTGCCGCTCTCGATCGTCGGCACCTTCGCGGTGATGTCGCTCCTCGGCTACAGCCTCGACAACCTGTCGCTGATGGCGCTGACCTTGGCGGTGGGCTTCGTCGTCGACGACGCCATCGTCATGCTGGAGAACGTGGTGCGCCACATGGAGATGGGCAAGAAGCCCTTCCAGGCCGCCGTCGAGGGCTCGCGCGAGATCGGCTTCACCATCATCTCGATGACGCTGTCGCTCGCCGCCGTCTTCCTGCCGGTGCTGTTCATGAGCGGGATCCTCGGGCGGCTCTTCCACGAGTTCGCCGTCACCATCGGCATGGCCGTGCTGATCTCCGGCTTCGTCTCGCTGTCGCTGACGCCGATGCTGTGCAGCCGCTTCCTGCGGCCGCCGTCCGAAGAGAAGCACGGGCGGATGTACCAGGCCTTCGAGCGCTTCTTCGACGGCATGCGCGACCTCTACGGCCGCGGCCTGCGTTGGTCGCTCGATCACGGGCGCGTGATGATGGCGCTGCTCGTGCTGTCGATGGCGGCGACGGTGTTCCTGTTCGGCAAGGTGCCGAAGGGCTTCCTGCCCAGCGAGGACACCGGCCAGATCCGCGCCATCACCCAGGGCGTCGAGGGGATGTCGCCGTTCGCCATGATGGAGCGGCAGCAGCAGCTGGCGAAGATCGCCGGCAATCACCCCGCCGTCGAACAGTTCATGTCCTTCGTCGGCCGCGGCGGCAACAACTCCGGCGTGCTGTCGTTCAAGCTCAAGCCGCGCAGCGAGCGACCGCACGTCGACGAGGTGATCGCCGACCTACGCAAGCAGATGTCGGCGGTGCCCGGCATCCAGGTGTTCCTCAGCAACCCGCCGCCCATCCAGCTCGGCGCGCGCTTCGCCAAGGCGCAGTACCAGTACACGCTGCAGGGCTCGGACACCAACGAGCTCTACGCGCGCGCGGCGCAGCTCGAGGCGCGTCTCCAGGACGAGCCGCAGCTCACCGACGTCACCTCCGACCTGCAGATCAAGAACCCGCAGGTGCTGGTCAACGTCGACCGCGAGGCGGCGGCGCGCTACGACGTCACCGTGCGCCAGATCGAGGACGCGCTCTACTCGGCCTACGGCGCGCGCCGCGTGTCGACGATCTTCGCGCCCGAGAACGACTACGACGTGCTGCTCGAGCTGCTCCCCGAGCACCAGCGCGAGCCCGACTCGCTGGGCCTCCTCCACGTGCGCTCGCGCAACGGCGAGCTGGTGCCGCTCGGCGCGGTGGCGAGCTTCCGGCGCGCCGTCGGGCCGTTGACGGTCACCCACGCGGGCCAGCTGCCGGCGGTGACGCTGTCGTTCAACCTGCCGCCCGGCGTGGCGCTCGGCCAGGCGCTGGAGAAGGTCGAGGCCGCGGCGCGCGAGGTGCTGCCGGCGACCATCACGACGAGCTTCCAGGGCACCGCGCAGGCCTTCCAGGACTCCTCGCGCGGCCTCGGCTTGCTGCTCGTGCTGTCGATCCTCGTCATCTACATCGTCCTCGGCATCCTCTACGAGAGCTTCATCCACCCGCTCACGATCCTCTCGGCACTGCCGCTCGCGGGCTTGGGCGCGCTGGCGACGCTGATGCTCTTCCGCACCGAGCTGTCGCTCTACGCCTTCGTCGGCGTCATCATGCTCGTCGGCCTGGTGAAGAAGAACGGCATCATGATGGTCGACTTCGCCGTCGAGCGCCGCCACCAGGGCGCCGGTGCGCGCGACGCCATCTACGAAGCGTCGCTGGTGCGCTTCCGGCCGATCATGATGACCACCATGGCGGCGCTCGTGGGAACGCTGCCGATCGCGTTGGGGATGGGGGCGGGAGCGGAGTCGCGGCGCCCTCTGGGGCTGGCAGTCGTCGGCGGCCTGCTCTTCTCGCAGATGCTGACGCTCTTCGTGACGCCGGTCTTCTACGTCTACATGGACGCCTTCGAGAAGTGGCTGGCGAAGACCTTCCCGAGCCTGTCGCGCGGGCGGAAGGGCGTCCGCGTCGAAGACGAGGACGCGGATGTGGTCACGCAGCCCGGCGTGCCGAAGCCCGAGACGGTGGCCGCACGGGCTTAGCGCTGCCGCTGCGTCAGTTTCTCCTCGAAGCGCTCCAGCAGCTTCCCGACCGCCAGCTTCACCGCCACGTCAGTGGCCTGGCCGACGGTACTGCGGGCGAAGTCGATCTCGGTGCTCTCGATCAGGTCGCTGGCGTCGGCCACCGAGCCGGTCGCCGAGGCCGACACGTACACATGCGTCTCCACGTCCACCAGCCGTAGCTCGATCGAGATCCGGGTCTCGCCGCGCTTGCCCGTGGTGCGGCTGGAGAAGTCGTACACCTCGCCGTAGACCACGTAGCGGGCGCGACGCCGGCGGCCGTCGTCGACCGCGCTCTCGACATCGCCTTTGCCGGTGGAGCTCGCCCACTGGCGCTCGCCGAAGCGTCTGATCACCTCGTCCTTGTCCTCGACGAAATCGAACTTGCCGCGGCCGCGCTCGTAGAGCTCCTCCATGATCCTGTTGTGCACGCCGAAGCCGACGCTGCGTTCGGCGAGCTGGGGGTAGCGCTCGCTGGTCGCGGCGCTCAGCCCGAGCTGCAGCACGGCGAGCGCGATCGGTGACAGCGCCGGCGGCGGTAGCGCCCGCGTGGGCGCCGCTTTCGGCGTGGGCCTGGGCGACCGTGTCGGCGCGGGCGTGGGCGTGCGCGAAGGCGTCTGCGTCGGCGCCGCCGTCGGCGTCGGCGTCGGCGCGGCCGTCGGCGTCGGCGTGACCCCTGGCGTTGGTGTGGCCCCTGGCGTTGGTGTCGGCGGCGGTGTCGCCGGCGGCGTCGGTGTCGCGCTCGGATTCGGTACGGGCGCGATGATCCCTGGCGAGGTCGGCCCGGGCCGGGCTCCGTCGACTAAACGATCGATCATCGCGTAGGCACCCACGACGCCAGCCAGCACGCAGGCGCTTGCAAACACTTTCCGCCACGGCCGCCGCTCGTCTGTCGATGATGAAACCGATTCGTCCGGCAGTTTGGCCGACGGCCCAACCTGCGGGGCTACTGCCTCCTTTTCGGTCCGAGATCCGGCGAGGCCTTCTCCGGATCGAAGATCTGACCATCGGGTGCTCGCATGTAGAGCACCGGCGTCCCCCACTCCAGCTCGTGACCGGCAGAGAACATGTCATTTCGCGCCTCCACCAAGGCGGCGTCGACAGGCCGACCAGCTGCCAATGCGGAGTAGAGCCCTTGGGAGAACTTGATCGCGGCCGCATCGGTGATCTCGAACTGCATGGCGATGACAGCCGGGATCCCGCATTGAATCAGGCCCTGGGCAACGCCGGCGAACGGGTTCGAGAGCGAAGTACGCGCACCTTCACATGCGTTCAGCACGGCCAAGCGCAGCGATCGATGATTGTGAAGTAACGTCCCCAGCGTGCCACCATCCACAGGCTTCGCACGCTTCTCGTCATCACAGAACAGTAGGACGCTTTTGTCAGACTGTTGATCAAAGTCTCCATGGCCAATGAAATGTAGGACGTGACAGACCTCGCTCTGTAGCCATTGCTCGAGCTCAGCCGTCGTTGGGTTTGTCCGCCTTTCCAAAACAATGCGACCCGTGCCTCTTATTGACTCCTCGAGTTTCTGCCACTCCTTCTCGACATCCAACTGCGGATAGCTTGGTGGACTCGAGATCACCGCGAGGATTCGGAGCGGCGGCTCGACTTCGATTCGACGAACCCGTTCGGGAACCTCCAAGTAACGAACCACTGGAGTGCTGTCGGAGAGCGCAAGGAACCGATTGAGCCGGGGGTTGAGGATGAACTCCCACGGAAGATCGTTCAACTCTGGGGTTTCGCTCAACCATAGTCGGATGCGGAGGCCGACACCGTCACGAGTTGCCTCATCCAGGCTGCTGCGCAGGCAGGCCCTGACGTCGCCGTCGAACACCGCATTGAACAGACGGCCACCAAACTCTCGGGCGGCCGCCGATTCTGAATTCCGAGCACTTCGAGTCAATCGCCGTGTGCCGCCTTCCCGGAACAGGACGTTCTCCATCTCCGGACCCAAAACCGGAGCGACGAAGGGTGCATCAGCGGGACCGGCCGGGGAGTTTGACAGCCTGGCGCGGTAACTGCCGTCCGACGCACGTTCGATCCGTAAGTCAAAGTCTCGAAAGCTGGTGATGCGATTCGACTGACTCATAAACGCGCACCGAGTCCGTCTGTTCAATGCCGATCGAGGGACGGAGAGGCGACGGGCGCTGAAACGGCCGAGCGCCGCCGCGAGACACCATGCGCCGATACCTGTTTAGACGGACGCGGCGAACGACTTGCCCCCACCCCGGTCCGCTGACGCGGCCATGTTTTTAGCGGCCGCCGGGGGAAAGGCGGCCGCTCTGTCCGTCTAATCCATTAGAGCGGCCATTCGCGCCCGTTCGACATCCCGGGCCGATGGCCGGCTTCCTATGGACAGGACGATCGCACCTCGTTTCGCTGCCGCGGGCTGCCCGGCTCGCCGTCGGTCGACGCGCCGATTCGTCACCGGTGCGAGCGCGTTGGTTCTCCTCCTCGGCTTGGCGCCAATCCCAGTGCTCGCGCAATTGCCGGACCTGATGGTGACGGTGCTCGATCCCGACGCCGGCAGCGTCGTCGCACTGGGTGATTCGTTCGCCGTCAGAGTCGCGGTCGCCAACGACGGCGCCGCCCCGGCCGGCGCCTCGCACCTGCGGTTCCACGCCTCGCTCGACGCGACGATCACGTTCGACGATCGCGTGTTCGGCGCGGGGGCTGCCATCCCCGCGCTCGCTGCCGGCGCGCGCTCGGTGCACGTGACGACGGATTCGCTGCCGAGCGCGGGGCCGTGGTGGGTCGGCGCCTGCGTGGCGGTGGTGCGCGGCGATCCGCAGCAGGGCAACAATTGCTCCGCGGGCACGCCCATCGCGGTGACCGTCGCCGACCCCTTCTTCCGCGAAGGATTCGAGTCGGGAACGCTGGACCCGTGGGCGGCCGTCTTCGCTGCCCTCTGTCCCGACGACGTCTTCGAAGGCAGGGGCCGCAACGGCAGCGACGACGGCTGCTCCGGCGCGCGCATCCCCATCGGCCGCCGGCAAGCGCACGCGCACTGCGACGCCGACTGGCTCCGGTTCGACGGCGTCGCCGGCCGCACCTATCGCATCGAGACCTTCGCGCTCGCGGGGGGAGCCGACACCACGATCGCCGTCCACCGCGACTGCGACGAGGTCCCGATCGCCGACGACGACGATGGCGGCCCCGATAACCGGTCCTCGCGCGTCGACTTCACGGCTCCCGCCAACGACGTCTACGACCTCCACGTCGAGGAGTGGAACGACGCCTACGGGCCGGGGCTGAGCTATCGGATCCGCGTCACCTGCATCGCCGGCTGCGATT
Source organism: Thermoanaerobaculia bacterium (assembly GCA_963846495.1). Taxonomy (GTDB): domain Bacteria; phylum Acidobacteriota; class Thermoanaerobaculia; order Multivoradales; family JAIOJS01; genus DASYQD01. The sequence goes on from CAWJWP010000016.1 coordinate 304,560, forward strand.
AGCGGGGCGCGCTCGAGCCTGGCGCGCTCGCAGGCAGGCGGCGCAGCAGCTCCGCAGCGGCGCGGCGGACGGCATCGCTGGTGGCGCTGCCGACCGATCGCTCGTCGAGCTCGTCGACGCGGCCGGTGGCGGGCGCGGCGGCGCTGCCGGTCGCCGTGGCGGACGTGTACTGCCGGGTCGCACGGTCGAGGAGCCGCAGCTGGATGGTGATGCGCGTGATCGTCTCGGCGCGGCCCACCAGCCCGCGCACCTCTTCGCGCCGCTCGGTCGTCACGTCCACCACCTCGCCGTAGAGGACGTAGCGGGCGCCGCCCACTCGTGGGTCGTCGGCGTCCTCGACGGCAGCGCGCGCGCCGCTCATCAGGCCCTCGATCTGCTCCACGATCTCGGCGCTCGACTCGTGAGAACGGAAGCGGCGCGTGTCGGCGAGGGCCTCGTCGATGCGGTTGGCGATCCCCCAGCCGACCTGGTTGGCTACTAGCTCCGGGTAACGCTTGGCCACGGTCGGCGAGAGGCCGAAGCTCGCCACGTAGATGTCGAGACGGTCGTCGGTGCTGGCGGCGGGCGCCGGCGCGGCGGAGCCGGTCCGCCACGTCTCCGGCGCCGGACCCGCGTCGTGCGACGTCGTGGCGCAGGCGGCGAGCAGCGCCGCGGCGAGAGCGCGAGCGATCGGCGGCGGTCCGCATCAGCCGCCCGCCGCCCAGCGCGGGAGCAGACGGTTGAAGGCGTCGGCGAGCGCCCGGTCGACCGCCTGCGCCGGCCCGGCCTGGTCGAAGACGAGCTCGTCGCCGCGATACTCGGGGCCCGCCCAGATGACGCGGGTGACGCTCTTGCCCTCGCCGTCCTCGCACAGCGGTTGCGGCGGCCGTTCGCCGCTCATGCAGAGCCGCACGACGGCGCGATACGCCCAGCGGCGGCCGCCGACCGGGCCGGTCACGCGATCACGGGTGACGCCCAGCTCGCGGACGGCGCCGTAGGCGATCCACTCCGCCGCGGCGTGCTCGCGGGCGCGGTCGGGATCGCCGAGCACCTCGGCGCTCGGCTCGCTGAGCCAGTAGCCGCCGAGCGCCTCGCGCACCGACGGCGCCAGGTCCTTCTCCTCGACGAGCGCGAAGGCGCCGCTGTCGGCATACATCTGCACCAGGCGGCCGCGCAGACTCCAGCCCAGCCGCTGGTCTCGCCACTTCGGGTCGTCGACGCCGTTCTGCAGTCCCACCACGACGAGCGTCGGGAGCGCGGGCGAGGCCGCGGGCGTCGCCGCCGTTTCGCTCGCCGCCGCCGCGGCTCCGGCCGTCACGACGAACGTGCCGAGGGCCGCGGCCGCGAGGCAGCGGCGCCTCAGTCCCATCGTGCGCTGAGCCCGAGGGTGAAGGTGGTGCTGTCCACGCGGTCGATGCCTTGCAGCGTGCGCGCGCCGACGGTGAACGCGAAGCGCGGGCTCGTCGCCACGCTGACCTGTAGGCCGGCGGTGTAGAAGAAGTCTTCCAACGGCTCGGGCGCGAGTACGTCGACGGCATAGAGGTCGACGTCGAGGGCCAGCCGCTCGCCGATGGGGAAGCCGGCGGCTACACCGGCGCCGACGGCGTGCGTGTCGTCGAGCGCGTCGCCGTCGAAGGTGGTGAGCCGGTAGAGGGCGCCGCCGCTCCACACGATGCCGTCGTCGCGCGGGACGCTGAAGGCCAGCATGGCGCCGCCGCCCAGCAAGGTGAGGTCCTCGTCGCCGCCGAGGCTGCCGACGCTGCCGTTGACGGCCCACTTCCACGCGCTGCCGAGGGTGTGGCCGACGTCGAAGCTCGCCATCGCGAGGTCGGTCGTACCGCCCCCGGCATCGGGCTCGGCGCGCTGGAAGCTGCCGTGCGCGCCGAGCAGGCGGCCGGTCTCGCCTTCGCGGCTCCACTCGACGCGCAGCCCCATGGTGTCGCCACCGGCGCCGTCGAGCTTCCAGCTCTCGAGCTCCGCGAACGACGCGATCTCGGAGATCACGACGCCGCGCTTGCCCTCCTCCTCGTCATCGCCTGGCGGCGGAGGCGGTGGGGCGAGGATCTTCGGCGTCGCGAGCTCGCGGATGCTGCTGAGGAAGGTGCCGAAGCCGCCGATCGTGTCCAGCTGCTGCCCCGCAACGCCGCCCGTGATCGTCGGCTGCGGACAGGCCACGTTGATCTCGTAACCCATTTGCTCGCAGGCGAAGCTGATCTCCGAGTCCCAGCAGACGGCATTGGGATCGGTGTCGTTGGGCTTCACGTGGCAGTGCTCGATCGGATAGCCGCGCTCGCGGCCGCAGAGCCGGCCGATGCAGATCTCAGCCGCGGCCGGCGGCGGCAGGGCGAGGGCCGCTAGGGCAGCGGCGACGATCGAGAGGCGCAGGCTCCGCGTGGCGTTGACGGTGCTCATATCCGGTCGGCGTCGAAACGACGCAACATCTTCGTAAGCGCTTCGGCGATTGCCTGAGCCGTGGCCTTGCCGACGGTGCTGCGCGCGAAGTCGCGCTCGTTGCTCTCGACGAGCTCGCTCGCCTCGGCCACGGTGCCGCTCCCCGTTCCACTGGCGAGCACGTGCGTCGCCACGTTGACGATCTTCACCTGCAGCTCGATGCGGGTCTCGCCGCGCTTGCCGGTGGTGCGGCTCGAGAAGTCGTACACCTCGCCGTAGACCACGTAGTCGACGCCGAGGCCCTTGCCCTGCGCCTCGGCATTCGCCTGGTTGGCGGCGCCGTTACCACCCACCCACTGGCGGTCGACCAACGCGTCGAGGATCTCTCGCCTGACCTCGACGACGACGAACCGTCCGGCATCTTCGAGCGTGCTCTCGATCCGGTTGTGCACGCCGAAGCCGACGCTGCGGTCGGCGAGGTGCGGATAGCGGACGCTGGTCTCCTTGCTGAGGCCGAGCGGCAGCACGGCGATGCGGGGGCGAGCATTGGGATCTGCCGCGGGAGCCGCGGTCGGCGGTGGAGCGATTGCCGGCCCGGGCCCGCCAGCGGACGGCGATGCCGACGGCGTCGGAGGCCTGTCGGATGGCAGCGGTGGCGTACCGCTCTGGCTACGCGTCGGCATCGGCTCCGGCGGACTGCGGGTGGCGACGGGCGGCGGCCCCGGCTGAGGCGGGTTCCCTCTGGTGGGTGCCACATCGGGCGGCGGCGGAGCTGATGAGGCCGCGGGCGCCAGCGTCGGGCCGGCTGACGGCGACGACAGGGCCAACGGGCTCGGCAGCGCCGCGACGATCGGCAGCCCGCCGCTGGGAGCCGGTCGCAGTCCCTCGCTCGGCAGCGAGGCCGGGTCGAGTGTCTGGTCTCCCCCGTCGGTCGCTGACCCGAGCCTCGCATTCACCCACGAGTAGGCGCCGACGCCGGCGAACAGCACCACGATGCTGGCGGCGACGAACGCGCTCCAGGAGCGCGGGCTGCTCAACGCGGTGCGGAAAGCGTGGCTGGTGTTGCTCCAGGTCCACCGCGCCGGGAGGGCGACCACCTCGTCGCCCGCGGCGACGCGTGGCCGCGCGGCCTGCGCCACCGGCTGCGCCGGCGACGGTCGAGGTGGGTCCAGGGGCGCGACGGCGACTCTCTCCGGCGGCGCCGCCGCCACCGGCACCACGACCGGTCCCATCGCCGCCCCGTGGACGGCCGGCGCGGGCATCAAGTTGGTGGCCGCTTCGGTAACGTCGGCGGGGAGCTCCGCCATCGCGCGCTCCAGCTCGACGCGGAGCTCGCGGCAGCTCTGGAAGCGGTCCGCCGGCCGCTTGCGCAGGCAGCGCTCGACGAGCTTCACCACGCGTGACGGGCAATCGGGGGCCACCTCCGACGAGCGGCAGCCGGCTCCTCGTGGAGGATGCGGTTGAAGATGGTCGGCAGGCTCTCGCCCTCGAACGAGCGGCGGTAGCTCAACAGCTCGTACGCCATCGCGCCGAACGAAAAGACGTCGGAGCGCCCGTCGACCGATTCGCCGCGCAGCTGCTCGGGCGGCAGGTAGGCCGCCGTCCCGATCATCGTGCCCGTCTGGGTCAGCGGCAGGCCGGCGGTGAGCAGCTTGGCGATGCCGAAGTCCATGATCTTGACGTCGTCGTTGTCGAGCACGCGGACGTTGCTCGGCTTGATGTCGCGGTGCACGACGCCGTTGGCGTGCGCGTGCTCGAGCCCGCGCGCGACCTGGATCAGCCAGCCCAGCTTGCGGCGCAACGACAAGGGATCGCGGCGGACGATCTTGTGGTCGAGGTCCTCACCGCCCAGGTACTCCTGCACCAGGTACGGCATCTCGTCCTGGAAGCCGAGGTCGTAGACCGTCGTGATGTTGGGATGCTGCAGGCCGGCGGCGATCTCCGCCTCGCGGAAGAACCGGTGGCGCAGCTCGCCGCTCGCGGAGCTGCAGATCTTGATGGCGACCGACCGCTTGAGGATCGAGTCGCGGCCGCGGTAGACGGTTCCGAAGCCGCCCTCGCCGATCTTGGCGAGGACCTCGTACTTGCCGAAGGCCGCGGGCTGCTGGGCGTCGGAGGACATTGGAGGAGCGAACGGCTCCCGAAAACGACGGATGGCCGGCGCGAGCCACGTCACGCCCGACATCTGATTAGACGGACGCGGCTTGCGACTTTGCCCCCACGAGCATCACGTAGTTCCGCGGCCCGCGCCAGGTCCGGCACATTCCGTGCTTGAAGTGCCTGCAGCAGCTCGCCCTCCAGCCCCACAACCTGGATCTCGAACCGCGCAGACAGCGAGGGGGACCTCGATACGCGGGGCCTCTCTCCAGCTCACTCGCTCCAGCGGAAGAGAGGCTCCCTATGATCTCCTACCCACTCCCCAGTGTTGATCCCGCCCCCGTGCGGAAAGTCGCGCTCGTGTTGGCGCTCGCAACGTCGATGGCGCTCGTCGGCGCCGGTCTCGCCGCCGCCTCGTCCCTCGATGCATGCACGCTGCTGCCCCGGGCCGCGGTGGCGCAGATCATCGGCAACGACGCACCGATCGTTCGCCACGTGGCACCGCTCGAGCGCGATGGAGTGATCGGCTCCTCGTGTGTCTTCCAGCAGACCGGCGGGGCCGGTAAAACCGGGTTCATTACGGTCTCCACCTTCGAGTCGGAGGCCGCTGCCCAGGCGCACCTGACGAGCTACGCGGAGAAGATCGCGGCCGCGGGCGGCGACGTCGCGGCGGATACGGTGGGCGGCCGGCCGGCGAGCTTCATCACCTCCGAGGGAGGCAACGGCCAGATGTTCGTGATCCAGGGCAAGGTCCTCGTCGGCGCGGGAGTGGTGACTCGGCGCAAGGGCGTGACGACGTCGCTGCCCGATCTCTCCCGGCAGCTCGCCACGGCGGCGCTGGCCGGGCTGTGAGCTGATCCGCGTGGTGGTACCATACTAAATCGATTCAGCGGAGGTCGGCTCCTTCATCCCGATCCCGACGCCCAGAGGTGAGCGCGCCGCCATGACTCCGTCGCCCGCCTTGCCTTCGTCGAAACGCGGTTGCGGCGCCGGCCTTCCTGCTGCGCTGTTGGTCCTGTTGGCGACGCTGGGGCCGGCGGTCGCTCGCCCGCAGACACCTCCGCCTGCCGCTGCGGAACAGGTGGAGGTCGTCGTCGTCAACGTCGAGCTGTGGGTGACCGACCGCGAAGGGGTGGCGATCCGCGGGTTGACCGCGAACGACTTCGAGCTGCTCGAGGACGGCGTGCCGGTGCCGATCTCGCACTTCGCCGAGGTGCGCACGCCAGCCGGCGCCGGGCGCGCCAGCACCGCTCGCCGGCAGCCGATGGAGACGCCCGTCCACCGCGGCTGCCGCGGCTGCTCCGCCGGCGACGGAAGAACCCGGGCACCTCGTCATCTACTTCGACCAGCTCCACCTCACTCCCATGAGCGCCGGCCGCATCACGCCCGATCTCGTCAAGCTGCTGCGCGGCGGACGGGTGCCGCCCGAGCGCGTGCTCGTGCTGCGTCAGGGGTTCGACCTCTTCACCGAGGCGGCCTTCGGCTCGACGCGGGAGCAGGTCGAGGCTGCGCTCGCGAACATCGCCGAGAGCTCGACGCTCGGCCAGATGGACCCGCGGATGGCGCTCGCGCGCTTGCAGCGCGCGTGGGACGAGGCGCGCGAGCGGCCCGACCCGTGCCGCTCGTTCACCATCGCCGCCAAGGGCGAGATCATCAGCCAGATGGGGCAGCTCGAGCGCGCCGCGGCGTTCACGCTCGAGAGCTTGCGCAAGACGGCGCGGCTGCTCGCCGGGCTGCCGGGGCCGAAGACGCTGCTCTTCGTCAGCGACGGGCTGGAGACGCGGCCGGGCGCCGAGCTCGTGCGCTTCGCGATCAACACCTGCGGCACCGAGCCGGAGCTGACGCCGCTGGCGCAGCAGGGCGACGCGGCGCAGCTCACGCAGCAGCTGCTCGCCTTCGCCGAGGAGGCCAACCGCGACCGCATCACCGTGTACCCGTTCCAGGCCACGGGGCTGCGGCCACCGCCGACGATGGGCCCCGAGCAGGTGGCCTTCGAGCACTTCTCCAACAGCGGCGTCGACTCGCTCTTGCGTCAAGTGCGCCGCGACGGCCTGCTCGAGCTGGCGAAGCAGACCGGCGGCTGGGCGGTCGTCGACCGCAACCACTTCGGCGACGAGCTCCAGCGCCTCGCCGACGACATGACGAGCTACTACTCGCTCGCCTACTCGCCGCCGCGCGGCGGCGGCAGCGGCGGGCACACGATCGAGGTAAGGGCGAAGGGCGAGCTCGCCAAGCACGCGCGGCTGCGCCATCGTCTCCTCTACCGCGACAAGGAACCGGGCGACGCGGTGCAGGAGGGGCTCGAAGGCGCCGTCGCCTTCGGCGTGCAGCGCAACCCGCTCGGCGTTCGCATCGCCGCCGGCGTGCTCGGCGCGGCGGCAGAGGGCGGCCGTTATCCACTGCCGCTCCACGTGCTGGTGCCGGCGGAGCGGCTCGCCTTCCTGCCGCAGGCCGAGGGCGAGCGGGCCAGCATCAAAGTCGTCGTGCACGCGCGCAACGCGCGCAGCAAGGAAGTGGTGAAGCTCGACAAGGTGCTGCAGACGGCACGGCCGACGGCGGGCACCGAGCTGCTCGACCTGCGGCTCAGCCTCGAGCTGCCGCAGGGCATCCACGTCCTCGCCGTCGCGGTGCGCGACGAGATCTCGCGCGAGACGTCGGTCGTCGCCACCACGGTGGCGATCCACGATCCCGCGACGCAGACGAAGCCCAAGTCGTAGGGCGGGCTCGGCGCGCCCGCCATCCGGACGGCGCGCGCGGAGCGCGCCCTACCGCGCAGCGGCACCGCACTTGCGCCTCATCCGATCGCCATACGATCGGCCGCGTGAGCGACGCGGCAGCCAAGGTGACGCCCCGGCAGATCCTCGGCACCTACGTCACGCTGACCCTGCTGTCGACGTTCGCGTCGTCGTTCATCTGGGGCATCAACACCCTCTTCCTGCTCGACGCCGGCCTCACGATCACTCAGGCCTTCGCCGCCAACGCCTTCTTCACCGCCGGCCAGGTGCTCTTCGAGGTGCCCACCGGCGTCGTCGCCGACACGATGGGGCGGCGCGTCTCGTACCTGCTCGGCGCCGCGACGCTGTTCGTCTCGACGCTGCTCTACGTCTGGATGTGGCGGATCGAGGGCCCGTTCTGGGCGTGGGCGCTGATCTCCATCTTCCTCGGCCTCGGCTTCACCTTCTTCTCCGGCGCCACCGAGGCGTGGCTCGTCGACGGGCTGGACTTCGCCGGCTACAAGGGCAAGCTCGAGTCGGCGTTCGGCAAGGGGCAGGTGGCGACCGGCGTCGCGATGCTCACCGGCACGCTCGCCGGCGGCGCGCTGGCGCAGGCGACGAGCCTCGGCGTGCCCTACCTCTTGCGCGCCGGCATGCTGGCGCTCACCTTCGTCGTCGCGCTGTGGCGCATGCACGACGTCGGCTTCAAGCCCAGGGCGCGTCGTTCACTCTTCGGCGAGATGCGCGACGTGCTGCGCTCGTCGTTCGAGCACGGCTTCCGCAACCCGTCCGTGCGCTGGGTCATGCTCGCGGCGCCGTTCAGCGGCGGCGTCAGCATCTACGCCTTCTACGCCATGCAGCCCTACCTGCTCGAGCTGCACGGCAGCAAGCGCTCGTACGCGCTCGCCGGCCTCGCCGCCGCCGTCGTCGCCGGCGCGCAGATCGTCGGCGGGCTCGTCGTGCCGTACGCGGGCAAGGTGTTCCGGCGACGCACGACCTTGCTGCTCGTCGCCACGCTGGTCAGCACCGCGTCGCTGGCGCTCATCGGCGTCGCGTCCACCTTCTGGGCGGCGCTGGCGCTGCTCGGCGCGTGGGCGATCGTCTTCGCGGCGGTCGTGCCGATCCGCCAGGCCTTCCTCAACGACGCCATCCCGTCGGCGCAGCGGGCGACGGTGCTGTCGTCGGACAACCTGCTCAGCTCCTCGGGTGGCGTCGTCCTGCAGCCGATGCTCGGCCGGGTGGCGGACGTATGGAGCTACGCGACCTCGTACCTCGTCTGCGGCGCGATCGAGCTGCTCGCGCTGCCCTTCATCCTCCTCGCCCGCCGCCAGCGCGCGGAGGCGGACGAGATCGGCAAGCGCGGCTAGGCGCGCTTCAAGCAGAGCACCGGCTTCGAACCCGCGAAGGTCTCGCTCGAATGGGAATCGACGCCTGCGGTGTCGCGTTCCAGCCCCGTAGGTCTCATCGCCCGAGGTCCGCGCGGCCCAGCGCCGGCGCGCGCTTCGTCTATCTCCGCACGACACCAAGGGGATCTCCATCACATGAAGCGGACGCTGCGCCTCGCCTCCCTCGTCGCCGCCCTGCTCCTCGTCGCCGCCCTCGTCTCCAACACCACGGTCCGCGCCGACGACGATCCATCCGACGCGCGCGTGACGGCGGACGCCAGCGGCCCCAACGGCGACTGCGACCGCTGGCTCGGGCTGACGCCGCAGGCCGACGGCAGCTACGTCGCCGCCGCGGCCGGCACCTTCCACCAGGCGACGGGCCGCGACCCCAAGGGCGTCCTCTGCATCCGCGGCCCGCACGAGCTCTCGGCGGCGCGCGCGACCTACGAGTGGGACTTCGTCACCGGCCCGTGGTGGAAGAAGAAGCGCGACGGCATCCACAACCTCGGCTACTTCTTCGGCGAGCGCTATCGCAGCGGCGTCATCGGCAACGTCAACACCATCGGCACCCGCAACTACCTCAAGTTCATGCAGAACTACGACATGCCGCTCGGCCACAACACCACCAAGAGCGAGAAGTACCAGCTCCAGCAGGGCGCCCTTTACCACGCGAGCTACACCTTCGACGCCGAGCGGCAGCAGGCGACGCTGCGCCTCTACCGCAACGGCGTGGAGGTGAAGACGCTCAGCCAGCAGACCTTTGCGCGCGACGCGACGCTGCGCATCACGCCCTATGGCGAGGGCGGCAAGGCCGGTCTCGCGCTGATCGCCGAGTTCGGCAACTACAGCGCCGGCCGCCACGTCCCCGAGGTGCCGACGATCGGCTGGACCTACGCCAACTTCCGGCTGCGCGTCGAGCCGAAGTAGCGTCTCACCTACCCGTCGACGGCCCACCCATCGACGTCCACGCGCAGATCGCGATCTGCGCGGTGTGCGGGCTCGGATGCGCGCAAACGCCACTCAGCCGGTCTGAGACGGCGTCACCACCATCGTCACCGGCACGGTGATCGAGCCCGCGCCCGGCGCGGTGACGATCACCGAGCCGGTGTAGGTGCCCGGGAAGAGCGCCACCGCGCGCGGAGCGACGAAGGTCGAGCCGGGTGTCGTGCCGCTGGTGGGGCCGACGTCGAGGAACGAGCCCACGCTCGACACCGACCAGTTGAGCGGCGCCCCCGACGACAGAATCGTCAGCGTGCGCGACGGCGGGTCGACGTCCTGCGAGGTGGTGAAGGTAAGCGAGGTGGGCGACACCATGAGCAGGCTCGGCGGCGGCATCACTGTGAGCTGCACGGGAACGCTGACGGACGGCTTGCCCGGCGACGCGAGCATGACGGTCCCGCTGTAGGTCCCTTCGGCGAGGCCCGCGAGGTTGACGCTGACGCTCAGGTTCGCCGGCGTCGTGCCGCCGCTCGGCGCCACGGCGAGGAAGCTGCCGCTCGCCGCCGCCGAGAAGCTCAGCGCCGCGCCGGTGCTGGTGACGGACAGCGTCTGCGCCGGCGGGTTGGCGCCGCCGCGCGTGCCGGTGAAGGAGAGCATCGGCGGCGACGCGCGCAGCTCCCCGCCCGGCGCGGTGACGGTGACCGTCACCGCGATCGGCTGCAGCGCGCCGACACCAGCGGACGCACAGCCCACCGCCGCCATGCCCGAGTAGGTGCCCGCCGCCAAGCCGGTGGTGTTGACGCTCACCGACAGCGAAGCCGGCGTGTTACCCGACGTCGCGCTGACGGAGACGAGCGGCGGCCCACCGGCGGCGAGGAAGGCGACCGCGCCTTGCGGACTAATGAGCGAGACCGTCTGCGCCGGCGGGTTCGGGCCGCCGGCCTCGGCGGTAAAGGAGAGGCTCGCCGGGCTGGGGACGACACTACACCCCGCCGGCGCCTGAGTGACGATCACCCGCACGGGGACGGAGACGGTAAGGAGATCCATGCCTCGCGGCACGAGCAGCAGCGAGAAGTCATAGGTCGAAGGGGCGAGGTCGGAGGCCATCACCGAGACGCTCGATCGTCTGCGGCGTCCTGCCCGAGCCGGGGCTGGCCTGCACGCGCGGCGAGATCGGGTTGCCGGCGACGAAGTCGATCTCCACGCCGTTGCGCGATTGCGAGCTCGTCACCATCAGGCTCTGCGGCGGTGGATTCGCGCCTTGCGTGGTGATGTAGGTGAGGCTAGCGGGCGACGGGTTCAGGATGGGGATGCCCGGCGGTGGCGGCGGAAACACGGAGAGCGTCACCGGCACCGTGAGCAGCCCGCCGCCGCCGCTCGAGCAGGCGATGCGGAGGGTCGCCGAGTACCCGCCCACCGGCAGCCCGGTCGGATCCGCGCGCACGGCGAGCTGCGCCGGCGTGACGCCGAAGGCGGTGCCAATGCTGAGGAATGGGGAGCTCTCCTGCACGGTGAAGCTGACGCCCGGCTGGAAGCTCGTCAACGAGAGCGTCTGCGGCGGCACCTCGGTGTCGCCGACCTCGGCGGTGAAGGCGAGGCTCGGCGGCACGACGCCCAACACGCACGACTGCGCCGGCGCGACGACTTGGAACGGCAACGCGGCGCTGCCGCACGACTTGGTCGCCGTCACCGTGACCTTCCCCGGCGGGACCTGCGGCACCGACGTCTCGATGCGGCTCGGCGGCACGACCGAGAACGGCACGCTGGCGCCGCCGAAGGTCACCGCGGTCGTGCCCTCGAGGTTGTTGCCGTTGATCGCTACCGGCGTGCCCGGCGCTCCGAACACGGGCACGATGCTGGTGAGCACCGGTTTGCATTCCGCGATGCGAGCCGGCGCCTCCTCTTGTGCCGAAGCCGCGGCCGGAAGGCCGCCGAGGAACACCAAGACCAACAGGAGCGTGATCGTGAAGCGTGCGCGCGAGCTCATCGCCGTGCCCTCCCTCCACCCGCAGTGCCCCGCCGCGGCCCGTCCGCAGCGAGCGCCTCAGAGGAGATTCGGCGCCACTACGTAGCGAAGCAGCCAGTGGACCGGTCCGACGAGAGCCAGCGCGTAGAGCGTGGTGAGCGCGAGGCTCGCCAGCGTGAGCGCGGCGCCGAGGGCGAGGAAGAGCGCGAGCAGGACGACGCCGAAAGGCATGAGGAGCGCCTTCGTCCAGCGACTGCCGAGCCGGGCAGGCATGCCGGCGAGCGGCGGCCGCAGCCAGCTCGCCGAGGCGCCGAGCGCCACCAGGCGCCGCAGCCGCGCCGGGATCGGCGGGTGGAGGGAGACGGCGAAGCCGCGGCTGCGCCCGAGGTGGAGCTTCCCGGGCGGCCAGACGACGAAGAGGTGCGAGGCGTCGCCGGCGCCGGCGACCGCGGTCTCGTCGCCCATGTCGCCGAGTTCGGCGAGCGCGCGCGCGAGGCCGTCAGGATTGCGCGTGAGCTGCACCGCGTCGGCGTCGGCGAGGTAACGGCGCGTGCGCCAGAGGCCGGTGAGCAGCGGCCCGAGGAGGAACGTGCTGAGGATCTGCTCGTTGACCCAGAAGGCGGTGTGGGCGACGAAGAACGGCAGCATGAGGAGGTTCTTCAGCGGCACGCAGCCGCCGCGGTCGAGGTGCGCGTCGTCGCGGCCCGAGCCTGTGCTGACCGCCCGCGCCAGGAGCGCGTCGACGCGCTTCGCCTCGGCGAGCGCCGTCTCCGGCCGATGCGTCACCGCCCAACGCAACAGGCGCCAGACCGTGCGGCGGCCCTCGGGGCCGTAGGGGCTCGACAGCGCCGCGGTGGCGAGCCCGTAGGCGCGGAAGAGCGCCAGCAGCTGGAAGGCGCTGCGCGGATCGCCGTTGCCGGCCGCGGCGACGAGGTGGGCGACGAGCGCCTGCGTGGCGTCGCGGTCGAGCCGCGCGAGCAGGCCGCGGGTGACGACGAGCGTCGCCGGCCCGTCCGGGCGCGCGAGCACGGCGGCGTTGGGAGCGTCGGCGTCGAGCAGCCGCAGCGTGGGCGGCTGCAGGCCGGCGGCGATGCCCATCTCCTCGACCAGGTTGGCGAGCTGCCGCTCCTCGAGGTCGTCGTGTGCGGGCGGGCGCGCCTGCAGCGAGTCGAGGACGAGGTCCACTACGGCGCGCCGAAAGAGGGACCGCATCGCGAGCCAGGCGAGGAGGAGCGCCAGCGCACCGGGCAGGACGACGAGCGCCAGCGCAGCGACGACGTGCGGCCAGCCGAGCGCTCGCCACGTGCTCGCCGCCTCCGCCCCAACCAACGAGCGCAGCGGCAGCAGGTCCGGCGTCGGCACGACCAAGTTGGCGACGTCCGCGCCCAACACGAGCCCGCCGGCGATGAGCGGCGTCAGCATCGGAGCGAGCGGCACGCCGAGGGCGAGCGCCGACACGACGTAAGCGGCGGTCAGGCGCCAGGCGGCGCGACGGTGTCGCGCCTGGGCGGCGAAGAAGCTCTCGCGATCGGCGGGGCCCGGTGGGTGGTGCGCGCCCGCGCGATCGGAGGGCTCGGGCGGGCGCGCCCAGCCCGGTGCCGTAGCCGGCCGTTGGTCGAGGGTCAACGCCGCGCACTCTAACGCCGCGCTTGTTCCCACTCCCCGTCGCGACCGGGCGAGCGAGCAGCCGCTATGCTCCTCGCCGTTGCGACGGGTCCTCCTCTACGGCCTCCTCGGCGGCGCCGCGATCGCGCTCCTCAAGGTCCTCGAGTACAAGCACTTCGTCCACGCCTACCCGACGGAGATCTACGGCGGCATCATCGCCGCCGTCTTCGCGGCGCTCGGCATCTATCTCGGGCTGCGGTGGCGGCGGGCGCACGAGCCGGCCGCCATGGCCGCGTCCGCGGCGCCCGCGACACCGGCACCACCACCAGCGCCCGGCGCCCCGTTCGTCGCCGATCCCGCCAAGCTCCGCGAGCTCGGCATCACCCCGCGCGAGCACGAGGTCCTGCGCCTGATCGCCGACGGGCTCTCCAACCGCGAGATCGGCGAGAAGGTCTTCATCTCGGAGAACACGGTGAAGACCCACTCCTCGCGGCTCTTCGACAAGCTGGGCGTCAGCCGGCGCGTGCAGGCGGTGCAGCGGGCGCGCGAGCTCGGTCTCGTGCCCTGAACCACGGGTGCAGCAGGTCATCGAAAGGATGATTTCGCCGCGGCCCGGCGAAAATCACCCGAAAGTAGGACGACAGCACGGCGCGGCGCGCCGCTACCTTGGGCGCCTCAAAAGGAGGACCCGTCATGAAGAGAATCGCGCTCAAGTTCGGTCTCATCGCCGGCGCCATCCTGGGTGCCATGATCGTCGTCACCATCCCGCTCTACCGGCGAGGCGTGATCGGCTTCGAGAACGGCGAGCTGATCGGGTTCAGCTCGATGGTGCTGGCGTTCCTGCTGGTGTTCTTCGGCATCCGTTCCTATCGCGAGGAGGTGCGCGGCGGGACGATCGGCTTCTGGAAGGCCGTGGGCGTCGGCCTGCTGATCACCCTCGTCGCCTGCACCGTCTACGTGCTCACCTGGCAGGTCATGTACTTCGGCTTCTTCCCCGACTTCATCGACCAGTATGAACGCGCACACGCATCGCCGAGATGCGCGCCGAGGGCGAGAGCGCGGCGGAGATCGCGGCGAAGCAGGCGCAGATGGCGAAGTTCGCCAAGCTCTACAAGAACCCGCTCTTCAACGTCGGCGTCACCTACCTCGAGATCTTCCCCGTCGGCCTCGTGGTGACGCTCGTCTCCGCCGCCATCCTGCGCCGGCGCGAGAGACCGCAGGCGCCCGCCGCCGTCGCGGTCGTCTGACGCGGCGCGCCGCAGCTGCCTTGCCGGGTTGCTTCCGCGGCCTCCGCGAGGCCGCGGAGCCCGCTCCACGACGTCGGGACTCGCCTTCGGCTCGTCTCTCAGGTTGGTCTCGCGCACCGACCTCTGATCTACTCTGCGCAGCGTCCCTGCTGGCCCTCGAGAGGAGCCCTCGATGAGCAAACTGCTGCGTGGACTGGTGGCGGGCTACGGTGCGAAGCGGCTCGGCGGCTGCGGCTGCTTCGGCGTCCTGCTGTTCATCCTGTTCTGGTGGCTGCTCGGGGCCTCCGGGATCGACATCTTCCAGTAGCGCGCGGACAGCGCCCGGCCTGAGGACGGCGCCCGTCGAGGCCCGCGTTATTCTCGCGGCACCGATGCGCCTCACGCCGGGCACGCGGCTCGGACCGTACGAGATCGTCTCGCTCCTCGGCACGGGCGGCATGGGCGAGGTCTACCGCGCCCGCGACACGCGGCTCGAGCGCAGCGTCGCGTTGAAGCTGCTCGCCGGCGGCGCGGTGTGGGACGAGACGGCGAAGGCGCGCTTCGAGCGCGAGGCGCGGGCGATCTCGAGCCTCTCGCACCCGCACGTCTGCACCCTCTACGACGTCGGCGAGGCGGACGGGCGCGTCTTCCTGGTGATGGAGCACGTCGAGGGCGAGACCCTCGCCGACCGCCTCCGCCGCGGCCGCCCCGAGCGCGCGCAGGCGCTGCAGTGGGCGATCGAGATTGCCGACGCGCTCGACGCCGCGCACTCGCGCGGCATCGTCCACCGCGACCTGAAGCCGGGCAACGTGATGCTCACCAAGCGCGGCGCCAAGCTGCTCGACTTCGGCCTCGCCAAGCTGCGCGCACCGCTTCTCGACGGCGGTGACGACGAGGCGACGATGGAGCGGCCCGTCACCGCCGAAGGCACCATCGCCGGCACCATCCAGTACATGGCGCCCGAGCAGCTGGAGGCGAAGCCGGCGGATGCGCGCAGCGACCTCTTCGCCTTCGGCTGCCTGCTCTACGAGATGCTGAGCGGCCGCCGCGCCTTCGACGGCGCCTCGCCGGCGAGCGTCATCGCCAAGATCCTCGGCAGCGAGCCGCCGCCACTCCCGCAGGTCGATCCGACGACGTCGCCGGCGCTCGACCGCGTCGTCTCGCGCTGCCTGATGAAAGATCCCGAGGTGCGCTGGCAGAGCGCGCGCGACCTGAGGCACGAGCTCGAGTGGATCGCGGGTGGCGGTGGCGACGCGATGTCGGCAGCGGCAGCGACCGGCGCGCCGCGCAGTCGCGGCATCACGCGCGAGCGCATCGCGTGGGCGCTCGTCATCCTGGCCGCGCTCGCCGCCGCGGCGGCGTGGCTGCTGCCTCGCCGCGACGACACCGACGCGCGTACTGTCCGCTTCGCCGTCTTCCCGCCGGAGAGCGAATCCCGCTTCGCCGGCAACCCCGTCGAGCACTGGATGGCGGTGTCGCCCACCGGCGACCGCCTCGTCTACGTCGCCGCCGGCGCCGACCAGCGGCGGCGGCTCTGGCTGCGCCCGCTCGACTTCGTGGCGGCGCAGCCCATCGCCGGCACCGAGGGCGCCCACTCGCCCTTCTGGTCTCCCGACGGCACGCAGGTGGCCTTCTTCGCCGACGGCAAGCTCAAGCGCGTCGCGCTCGCCGGCGGCGAGCCGGTGACGGTCTGCGACTCGACCGATGGCGTCGGCAGCTGGGGCAAGGACGGCACCATCCTCTTCGGCACCTGGACCGCACCAGAGGACGGCTTGCGCCGCGTCAACGCCTCGGGCGGCGTGCCGGCCCTCGCCACCCGCCTCGACCGCGCGAAGAAGGAGCGCTGGCACTACTGGCCCGAGCTGCTGCCCGACGGCAGGCACGCGCTGGCGCTCGTCTACGCCGAAGAGAAGTCACCGGTCGCGTCGCTCGTCGACCTGCACGACGGCTCGATCGCGCCGCTCTTCGCCACCGAGTCACGCGTCGCCTACGCGCCGCCGGGCTGGCTCCTCTTCGTGCGCGGTCGCACGCTCATGGCGCAGCGCTTCGATGCCGCCGCAGGCAAGCTCGCCGGCGAGCCGATCCCCATCGTCGACCAGATGCGCAACTTTCCGAGCACCGCCGAGGCGCCGTTCGCGGTGAGCGCCGACGGCTCGCTGCTCGCCTATCGCGCCGGCGCCACGCTGTCGCGCCTCGTCTGGGTCGACCGCAGCGGCCGCGACCTCGGCGGCCTCTCCGAGCCGCGCAGCATCGAATCGTTCCGCCTCGCGCGCGACGGCCGCCGCGCCGTCGCCAGCGTCGACGACCGCATGACCGGCTTCGGCGACGTCTGGATCTTCGACCTCGCGCGCGACGTCGGCACCCGCCTGACCAGCGGCGGCGCCGACGACCGCTGGCCGGTGTGGACGCCCGACGGCCAGCGCGTGCTCTACCGCTCGCACGATCCCAAGGCGATCACCGAGATCGCCTTCTTCGCCCACGACCTGCGCGGCGGCGCGCCGCGGCAGCTCATCGACCGCCCGGGCCTGCACACGCCGACCGACGTCTCGCCGGACGGCAACCTCGTCCTCTTCACCTCGCTGCAAGAGCCGCAGTCGCACGTCTGGCTGCTCGACCTGCGCGACGGCCGCGCCGAGCCGCTCATCGTCTCGCCGGGCGACGACGTCGAGGCGGTCTTCTCGCCCGACGGCAAGTGGATCGCCTACAGCTCCAACGAGAGCGGCCGCATGGAGGTCTACGCGCAGCCGTTCCCGCCCAACGGCGAGAAGTGGCGCGTGTCGCTGGGCGGCGGCTCGACCCCGCGCTGGCGAGCCGACGGCGTCGAGCTCTTCTACACGACGCCCGACCGCGGCGTCGTCAGCGCGCTGACGACGCTGGCGAAGCCGTTCGCCGGCGGCCAGACGACGCTCTTCCGCCGTCCCGACCTCGTGCGTGGCGCCTACGACGTCAGCCCCGACGGCCAGCGCTTCCTGATCGCGGTCGCCGTCGTCGCCGAGCGCGACCTGCCGCTGACGGTGGCGCTGGGCTGGCAGCGGGACCTGCAGCGGCGCTGAGCGCTCCGCCGGTCGCATCGCAGCGCTCACGACGGACCTGACGCCCGTTGAGGGAGTTCGGCCGCGCTTTCCGCGGTCCCGAGCAGGAGCCATACGGGAGCGCGGAGCGCTCGGGAGGACCTGACGATGGGCACGCAGACGACCACCACGCGCACGCGGAGCCGCAGATCGGTGTTTCTGTTCGGCTTGCTCACGGCCGCCGCCAGGGCGGCGTTCGTCGGCGTGTCGCCTTCCCAGGCCCAGACTGATCCCTGCCCTCCTCCCGGCTGCGTGGTGCCTCTGAGCTTCGAGGTCGCGGCCAACGAGTACGTGGTCTCGCGTGGATTCATCGTGTACTCGTTGCGCGTCGGGAACCGCGGAACGCGGCCCCTCGACGACGTCACGGTGGAGCTCCGGGCCAACCGCCTGACGGTTCCGGACGTCGACTGCGAGAACGTCGGCTGGACCTCGAGCAGCCTGCCAGAGGGCTTCACGCGCTGGGAGCGATGGGTGGGTCGGCTCGCCCCCGGACAGGAGGTCCCCGTCAACCTCTGCTTGCGATTCATCGGGCACGAGAAGCACGGCCATTGCGATGTGGCGCAGCGCTTCGTGGCGCATGCCCAGGACGGGAGCCAGGGCGAGTTGCGACAGGAGGCTCACGTGGTGACGATCAACGAGGATTGCGGCATTCTGTGCTCTGGCGTGGCCGGGCAGCTCCCACGGTGCTGTGCGGTGCAGCTCCTCTTCTGCCTGCTCCACCCCACCAGCGACCTCTGCGGCAGCGCGAGCCCGACCTCCCCGCTCGCGCGCCTCGCGGCCCGGGCGGCGGCAAGCGTCGGCGGGTTCCTCAGCTCTGCGGCCGACCTGGCCCTTCTCCACCTGCTGCGCGACGAGGTGTTGGCCACGACCCCGGGCGGCCGCCAGGCCATCGCCCTCTACGAGGCTCATGGCGAGGAGCTCAAGCGGCTGCTGCTCGACGACGCTGCGCTGCGCGAGGAGGCGCTCGAGCTCCTCACCGGCTGGCGGCCGCTCTTGGTCGCCCTGGTCGGCGGCGAGGCAACGGCGGCCACCATGAGCCGCGACCAGGTCGAGTCGCTGCAGTCCTTCCTCGACCAGCTCCGGCTGGTGGCGAGCCCCGGCCTGCAGTCCGCCATCGACCGCGAGTCGCAGGTGCTCGATCTCGACTCCCTCGTCGGCCTCTCGGCGGAGCAGGGCCTGCGGCGCCTCGACAAGCTCACCTGCCAGCCCGACGGCACCACCCTCTGTCTGTCGACGGGCCGCATGCGGGTGGAGAGCGAGTGGGAGACGCCCGACGGAGGGCGCGGCCGGGGTCGCGCCGTGCCCCTGACCGATGACACCGGCACCTTCTGGTTCTTCGGCGAGTCGAACGTGGAGACCATCGTCAAGGTGGTGGACGCGTGCGGCTACAACGACCGCCGGTGGTTCTTCGCCGCCGGCCTCACCGACGTCGGCGTGGTGACTACCGTCACCGACACCGTCACCGGCGCGGTCAGGACCTACCAGAACCCGTTACGACGGCGGTTCGCGCCGGTCCAGGACACCGACGCTTTCGACTGCTCGCCGTGACCCGGTCGCTCGCCGGGTAAAGCCGGCGCGGATTCGACGTCGGTGCCGACGCGCGCTACCCGCCGCTGCCGCCGCCGTCGACCTCGAGCAGCTCCTTCAGGTCGACGCCGAGGTGCTTGATCATCAGTTGGCGGTAGGCGCGGCTGTTGCGGTAGCCGCCGGCGGCGGCGAAGAAGTCGGCGAGCGGCGCCTGCCAGTCCGAGCCGAGCGGCATGATGAAGCCGAAATCCTCGCGCGGCTCGTCGGCGACGCGGTGGCGCTTGATGCGGGCGCCGCGCTTCCGCTCGGACCAGAAGACGTTGAGGTCGAGGTAGGCGAAGGCCTTCTGGTCGCGCGACAGGCGCGCCGTGATCTCCTGGAAGGTGGGCACCACCTCGATCGCGAGCGACGGCCAGCGCTCGGCCTTGACGCGACGCGTCAGCGCCTCGAGCGTGGTGCCGCGGAACGCGAGCGCGGTGAAGCCGGCGAGCTCGACAGGGATCTTCTCGCGGCGGGTGACGTCGGGCACCGCAACGTTGGTGGCGAGCACCGGCATGCTGGAGAAGAACGGCGGGCCGAAGCTCACCTCCTTCTTGCGCGGCTCGTTGATGGTGGTGCCGGCGAGGCCGAAGACGCCGCCGCGCCCGTGCTGCACGTCGGCGTACATGCGCGGGAAGTCGTCGTAGGGCACGTTGCGGAAGGTGACGTCGACGCCGCGCACGTTTTTCAGGTAGCTGCGGAACTGCTCCATGATGTCGACCATCAGCCCGGTCAGCTTGCCGTTCTCGTCGAGGTAGGCGAAGCCCTCGAGCGGGTAGTAGTAGCCGACGGTGACGGTGCCGCGGTGCGCCTTCTGCACCGCCGCCCAGGTGTCGCCGGAGAGTGCCGGCGCGGCAGGAGCGGCGGATGCCGCAGGCTGTTGCGCGACGGCCGGTGCAGCCGCGACCGCGAGCACGGCGGCAGCGACGAAAGCGGCGAAGGCTGCGGTGCGAGTAGCGCGATGGCGGTCGGCGTTCACGGCGGCCACTCCTCTGCGTCGGGGGTCGAGCGACCCTACTCTACGCGTCCGAGCGGGCAGCCGGCCGAGTCGCCAGCGGCGTCAGCGAAGCGACGGCCGGCAACGGAGCATCGCCCACCGGTTCGCGCCGCACGCGCTCAGATGTCGAGCAGACCGCTGAAGATCGCTCCCAGGAGCTCGAACACCCCATGCAGCAAATCGAGAGCGTCGAAGCCGTCGAAGATGACGCCGGGGAGCTCGCTGAGAATGTCGGAGGAGGACGCCTCCGCGCCGCGATAGTGCTCGATCACGCGCTTGATCTCGCCGCCGTCGAGCCAGATGCCGCCGCACGCCGCGCAGCGGTCGAGCGTGATCGCCATGGCCTCGACGTTGAGCATCAGCGGCGCTTTCGGGCAGACGCAGCGCGCCGTGCCCTCCATGATCCGGCTCGGCTCGAGGCGCCGCGGCGAGCGCGGCGTCGGCGCGCCGCCGGCGACGCGCAGCGCCATGATGCGAAGCTGCTCGCAGGGGATCCACAGCCCGCCGCACTGCTCGCACGCGAGGTACTCGAGCTCGTCGAGCATCCGCGGCACGAGCGAGGCACCGTCTCGCGGACAGCGCACGGCCGCGGCCATCAGCGAGGGTATCGACGAGGTCATCGACGCGGTCATCGACAATCTCCTTGCCCATCCCTACGGCGCGCCGGCGACGGCGATTCCAGCTACTCGGCCGCTCGCGGCCGTCGCACCAACGCGTACGGGTTCTTCTGCAGCTCCTCCCAGAGCGGGCGCAGCGCCGCCTCGACCTTCGCCTCGGGGCTGTTCGGATCGGCGAGCGCGGCGGCGCGGCGCTGGCGCAGGTGCTCGCGCAGCTTGAGGCAGGCGGTGGCCTGGCCGCAGGCGACGAGGTCGCGCAGCTGCTGCTCGTCGTCGAGCCAGAGGGTCGTCGGCACCGCCTCTGCCGTGCGCGCGAGCAGCTGCAGCTCGAGCGACGGGCGGAGGTCGTCGTAGCGCGGCTTCTCGCGCCGCTCGTCGAGGTCGTAGAGGAGGATGACCTGCGCCCGCTGCTGGAAGCGCGAGTCCTCGCCGAGCAGCGAGCGCTGGATGAGGCCGCGCACGCGCTTCATCGACACCTCGCCCGCCATGGCGAGCAGCGAGCCGACGCGGCGCTTCGCCAGGTCGACGAGGTCGCCCAAGCGCAGCCGCGCGAGCAGCGGCAGCAGCTCGGCGCCGGTCTCGATGCGCGCCTCCTCGATCTGCTGGCGGATCCAGCGCGGGACCCACCAGAGCGCGAAAGCCGCGCTCGCCGCGAGCAACGCCGGCACGACGTTGGTGAGCAGCAGGGCCGGCGCTGTGCTCCGACTCCACGTCGCGTGGAAGAGCGGCCGGAGCACTGCGCCCAACGAGAGCAACGCCAGCCCGAAGCCCGCGTAGCCGAGCCAGGCGAGCGTCCGCACCCGCACGCGCGGCCTGCCCGCCACAAGCGGCTCCTCGAACAGCGGCACGCGCCGCTGGCTGGTGTCCGACACCAGGAGCAGCCCGAGCTTGTCGAACAGGCCCGCGCGGTTGTAGACGGTCACCGCGCCGTCGACGCCCTGGTTGTCGAAGATGCCGCCGTCCATGAGCGGCACGGCGGGGAAGTCCCTGCCGAGGGCGGCGCCGATCGCGGCGCGGTCGCTCCACGCGAAGTCGCGCGGGAAGACGAGCGGCTCGAAGGCGCCGGGGAAGCAGGACGACGCCGCCACCACGTCGGCGAGGCGCACCTCGCGCGCCACCGCCGCCGGGATCTCGAGCGGCGGCACGTTGCCCACCTTCACGCGCGGCGAGCGGCGGCTGGTCTGGAAGCGGTAGGCGCGGCCGGAGTGGAACTCGGTGGCCGAGAAGATCAGCTCGTCGGGCCCCTGCTCGGCGTCGCGCGCGTCCATCAGCTCGCCGAGCTTCGCCTCGCCGAAGAGCGGCGACTCGGCGTGGACGCGCGCCGCGGCGCGGATCAAGCTCGCCGAGCCCGCGCCGCCGTCGCCGTCAGCCGGCAGAGCCGCGCCACCGCCTCGCGCACCACGTTGAGCGAGCGCAGCGTCTTCCAGGCGCGCGCGTGGAAGGCGTCGAAGCTCTCGCGCCGCGCCCGCGACAGCGCCCACGCCGCGCCGAGGATGGTGCCGCCCGAGATCGTCGACAGCGTGCGCACGCGCGGCAGCAGGCCGACACGCTCCAACAAGTCGAGCACGCCGAGGTGGAAGCCGGCGGCGCGATAGCCGCCGCCCGAAAGGCAGAGCGCGACGTCGCCGGCGAGGCCAGGGCCGGCGTCGGCCGCGACCGGCGGCTCGAACTCCGTAGCTTCCGTTGCGGTAGGGGCGGCGTCTTTCAGGTTCCGTTCGCGGATCTCACTGGCTTCGATGTAGTTGATGGTCTGCTCGAACTCCGTCGCCGCTGGTCCCGTAACGTAGCGCTCCGCCCACTCCTTCGTCGGTCGCCATTCCACGGTGCCTTGCGCCCACCTGACGGCGCGACTGAGCTCCTTTCCGGTGAGCAAGTCGCCCTCGGCCATTGCCAAGGAGCGCTCGGCCCAACGTCGGTACTGAGAGGCGCTCTCAGCTTCCTCGTCAACCCACCTACGCAGGTGACCCCATTGGAGGATGAGGGCCTCGTGGGAGATGTCGACCACGGCGTCTGGAGTGAAGGGTTCTCCGTGGGTGAGGAAGTTCACGCCTTCCTGTGCAAAGGCCTGGATGATCGGAACAAGCGTTTGCCAAGGACAGCCGACGGCCTTGGCGATCTCACCGAGAGCTTGCGGTCGACGGAGGCGGCGAGCGGTCTCGCCGGCGCCCTCTCGCACGGTGATGCTGCGAAACAACAGCATCGCTGCCGACTGTTCTCCTGACGATAGCGACGCGAAGACTTCGTCGGCATGAATCGACAACGCGCTCGCGATGCCCCCAACCGAAGTCAATGCCCGACCGTCGAGCTGCGGAGCCGGCCCTCTGGGGGTCGATCGCAAGTCCCACATGCGTGCCAGCAGGTGCTGCAACACTGGGAGCTGATCGAGGTCCTGCGCTAGGGAGTTAATGAGCTCGTTGGTCAGTTCGGGAGTCACCTCGCCGCCGAAGAGTCGCGCCGGCTTGCGGATCGCGCTCTCGAGCTCGCTGCGGCTGAGTCTGGGGGTCAGGTACTGGGCGCGATTGATCACTTCAGGTAGCTCGAGGAAGCGCACGCAGTGTCCGAGAAAGTCGGTCCGCATGGTCAGCGTGACGTGCAATCTCGACGCGGTTGGCGCTCGCGAAGCCAAGAGCAGGTTGACGAATGCTTCCGCCTCGTCCGCCTCTGCGCTGCCAGCCTGGCGGTAGCGAAAGAGCTCCTCGAACTGGTCGACCAGTACCAAGAGGTTCCACTGCTCTACCGCCGCTGTCGCCCGCACGCGTCGCTGACCAGGTGCACCAGCCCGAGCGGCCCGCGCCGAAGCTCGGCCTCGACTTGCGCAACGGCTCCTTCCGGATCGTCTCCTCCGTGCAGCTCATGGCCGAGCGTGTCTGGTTGCAGGAGCGCCTCCGCTAATCGCCTGAGCGGGCGGTGGCCAGGACGCAGCACGGCGACGCGCCAATCGCTGGCACTTCCCAGCCAGCCGGCGGCGAGCGCCGGCAGCATTCCGGCGCGCACCAGACTCGATTTGCCGGCCCCCGAGGGCCCGAGCACCACGAGGAAGCGCTCGCGTTGCAGGATCTCCAGCAGGCGATCCGTGTGCGCCTCGCGGCCGAAGAAAATCTCGCTTTCGTGGAACTCGAACGGCCGCAGGCCCGGATAAGGACGCAGGACTTGGGGACGATCAGCCATGGGCGGACGCGGCGCGAATCTCCTGGACGAATGCGCTCAGCATTTCGGGAGAGAACCCAGAACGGCAGTTGACGGCGTAGATGTCGGGACCTTGTAGGCCGGCGTCTGGTTTGTCAGGAGGCGGCCCGTCCACCAGCGCCGTCCGCAGCCGATGTCGTTCGGCGCGCGCGCGGTGGGCAAAGGCCAACTGCGTTTGGACCCAGGCAGGCTTGGCGCGGCCATAGACGAGCACCACGGCGTCTGCCACCTCTAGTTGCTCCTGCTGCGCAAGTCGAATCTGCCTTGGTGTCTCTCCTGGAGACCGCATTGGCGTGACGGCCGAAGTCACTCCCAGCTTGCGCAACGAATGCTGAATCCGTGCAGCCAGCTCGCGATCGACGGAGTCGGCGTTGACATACACATAAAGACCATGGGTAGCGCCCGCGTCGAGTTTGGGCGGCACCGGCGGCGAGTGGAGACCAGAGAGGCCAGCCTGCAATCGCTGGAGGCGCTGCCGGACCTCCCGTTTGAACTCTTCGAGCCGGCTTGCCATCACAGCAGCACCGACGAGGAGCTGGCCGTAGTTGGCGTTGGCGCGCGTCACTGCGGCTGCATCGATGTCTCGCGAGCGCCATTGACAGAGTTCCACGCCGCGTTCTCGAGCGGTTCTTGCAGCTGTCGCCGCCTGCAGAGCCACGAACGAAGTGTCGTTCCAGGTCGGCCTGTAACCCTCGCGCGGACCGAGAAGCTGAAGAAGGAGAACGGCACGACCTAGATCGTCCTGCAGACGCTCGAGATAGGGATCCCTGCTCTCGCGAGGGTAGGGGGCTGCCGGCCTTACGTCGTAGCCGAGCTGCCTGAGCGTCGCGACAACGCTCTCGCGCTCTTCAAGGAGATCCTCGGTCGTTTCCGCCACCCAAACTACGGGAGCGGTTGATCGCTCGGAACCCTCGGCCCTGGTGAGCCGCCGCCGGATGAGGTGGGCAAGACGGTTTAGGTTGTCCCAGTATTGTGAATCCTCGGCTGGCCTCGGCAGGGGATACCCAAGGAGCCGAGGCGCGATCGATTCGAATTGCCGTTCCCAGAATCGCACCGGGATCAGCTCTCTCAATGCCGGGTGCCAGCCACTCCTTTCCATTGGGTCGATCTCGACGACGAAGACGCTCTCGTTCTTCTCGAGGGCTTCCTCCTCGAGGAACGTCGTCAGCTCTCGCTGGCACCAGCGCGATCGCTGGTATCCGGGCGACATCACGAGCAACAAGACGCGGCTGTTTCGCAGATGAGTGTGCAATGCCGGCGTGACGGCCTCGTTGCCAGCGAGCTTGTGGTCCATGAAGACGCTGGGAGGCCTCCCGAGCAGACGCCGCAGGACCTTCTCGAGCTCGTCCGCGAGCGTGGTCACCCACCCCTTTGACGCACCCAAAGGAATCTCGTTGTCCACGTGGGCATAGCTGACAAACACGTCAAAGGGACTGCCGTTCATCGGGGCGTCCACGCCACTCCACTCCACAGCGGGTATCTTGATTCAGCATTCAGCTTGCCGGCTGCCGCCGACGGCGTCAAGTAGCTGTGGACGCGGCCATCGCATGGGAACACAGGCGAGGAACCCGCCGCGTCAATCAGGCTAAGATGGGCTCGCGCAGCCGCACAGCGACCCAGCTTGCCGCATGTCGACGGCCTCGATTCCGATCCATGACCACGCCGGGTCCGACGTGATCGCTCGAGCCACGAAGGCGCCGCAGCGCCGCCATGCCCGACTTCCCCGCCGACCTCGGACCGCATAGCCGGATCGAGCTGCGCCGCTGGCTCGGCGAGGGCGCCAGCGGCACGGTCTACGAGGCGTGGGACTCCGGGCGCGGCGCGGCGGTGGCGGTGAAGGTGCTGCGGCAACTCGGCCCCGCCGACCTCTACCGCTTCAAGAACGAGTTCCGCACCCTGGCGGACGTCGTCCACCCCAACTTGGTGCAGTTGTACGAGCTCTTCTCGGACGGCCAGACGTGGTCGTTCACCATGGAGCTCGTCGACGGCGTCGACTTCACGACCTGGGTGCGCGGCGACCGCGAGCTCGACGAGGCGCGCACGGGCTCGCAGCCGACGATGCGGGCGGTGCCCGACGGCGCGCTGCTGGCGAGCGACGGGTCTTCGCGCGCGAGCGGCGGCAGTCGCGGCACGGGAAGCGGCAGCAGCAGCGGTGCAAGCGGCAGCGGCAGCGGCAGCAGCCACGGAGCTCGTGGTCATGGCGATCGCAGCGACGCGGCTCTCGCCGGCGATGACGTCGCCGGCGACAGCGCCGCCTCCGAGGCGCGCGAGCTCGAGCCGCCCCCGCGCGACGCCGGCTTCGACGAAGGACGCCTGCGCGGCGCCCTCGTCCAGCTCGCCCACGGCCTCTCCGCCCTCCACGGCGCCGGCAAGCTGCACCGCGACCTCAAGCCCTCGAACGTGCTGGTGGCGCCCAACGGCCGCGTCGTGCTGCTCGACTTCGGCTTGATCCGCGACGCCGAGCCCAACCAGACCTACCAGAGCCTCCACGAGGGGATCGTCGGCACGCCCGCCTACATGGCGCCCGAGCAGGCCGCCGGCCTGGAGGTGAGCACGGCGAGCGACTGGTACGCCGTCGGCGCCATGCTCTACGAGACGCTCGCCGGCCGCCCGCCGTTCGTCGGCCGCGGTCTGCAAGTCCTCGTCGAGAAGCAGTCGATCGACCCGCCGCCGCCGCACCTGTGGATGCGCGTCGTCGACGCCGCGGCGCAGGCGCGCGACCTCCAGGACCTGGCGATGGAACTGCTCGCCCGCGACGCCGCACGACGGCCGTCGGGGCGCGCCGTGCTGCGGCGGCTGGGCGCCGGCGCGGCGCCGCGCGGGCCGTTCGCCAGCCAGTCGACGTCGTGGCCGACGACGCCCTGGCTCGTCGGCCGCGAGCGCGAGCTGCAGGCGCTGCGCGAGGCCTACGACGCGTCGCGGCGGCGGCAGGTGACGGTGCTCGTCGGCGGCGCGCCCGGATCGGGCAAGAGCGCCCTCGCCCGCACCTTCCTCGACGCGCTGCGCACGACGCCGGCGCCCGGCGAGACCGCCGTCGTCGAAGCCTCGGAGCCGGTCGTGCTCACCGGCCGCTGCTACCTCAACGAGTCGCTGCCCTACAAGGCCGTCGACAGCCTGATGGACGCGCTGAGCCGCTACCTGCGCGGCCTGCCGCGCGAGGAGGCGCAGGCGCTGATGCCCGCCGACGTGCAGGCGCTGGCGCGCCTGTTCCCGGTGCTCGGCCGCGTCGAGGCGGTGTCGGCGGCCGAGCGCAAGGTGCTCGAGGTGCCCGACTCGCTCGAGCTGCGGCGCCGCGCCTTCGGCGCCCTGCGCGAGCTCTTCGGTCGCATGGCGGCGCGCCAGCCGCTGGTGCTCTTCATCGACGACCTGCAGTGGGGCGACGCCGACAGCGCCGCGCTCCTCGCCGAGCTGGCGCGGCCACCCGAGCCGCCGCCGCTGCTGCTCGTCGGCGGCGTACGCACCGGCGAGGGCGGTGCCTCTCCGCTCGTCGAGAGCCTGCGCAAGTCGGCGAGCGTCGCCACGGGCGGCCTCGAGCTGCGCGAGATCGAGGTCGGCCCGCTGGCGATGACCGACGCCGAGACGATGGCGCGCCACCTGCTCGTCGAGCGGCCGCCCGAGGCGCCGTCCGGCGAGATCCCGCCCGACGCCGCGGCGCAGCTGCGCGCCGAGATCGGCGCCGCCCATCGCGGCCCGCGGCCGGCAGCGGATGCGCCGCAACCGCCGCCCCCGCTCGGCCGCAGCATCGTCGCCTCCGAGCTCGAGCGCCGTGGCAGTTTGCTGCGCCCCGCGAGCGGCAGCGTCGGTGAAGGCGTGGTGCGCGAGCTGCGCGGTCCGACGGTGCCCTTGCTACATGCCGCCGACTCGGCGCTCGCCATCGTGCTCGCCCGCGCCTCCGGCGGCAACCCGTTCTTCCTGCTCGCGCTGGTGCGCTACGCGCAGGCGCTCGCCGAGCCCGACCCGCGGCTCACCGGCGCCGCCGTCGGCGGCCCCGGCGGCGAGGCGGCGGGTGCGGGTACGAGCGGCCGCTCCTTTTCCTTCCCTTCGCTCGACGCGCTCGTGCGCGCGCTGCTCGGCCGCCTGCCGGCGGACGCGCGCGCCCTGCTCGAGGTGCTCGCGGTGGCGGCGCACCCGCTGTCGCTCAACGCCGCCGCCAACGCGGCGCGCGTCGAGTCGAACCTGCAGGCGGCGCTCACCGTGCTGCGCGGCGGCAAGCTGGTCATCGTGCGCGAGGCGGCCGGCACGCGCTGGATCGAGCCCTACCTGACGCGCATCGCCGAGGCCGTCGCCGGCGTGCTCGACGCCGAGAAGCAGCGCGCCCTCCACGCCCGCATCGCCGCCGCCCTGCTGCTCGATCCGCACGTCGACCCCGAGGCGCTGGCGCTCCACTACCGCGCCGCCGGCGAGGAGACGCGCGCCGCCGAGTACGCGCTGCAGGCGGCGCGGCGCGCCCGCGAAGCGCTCGCCTTCGACCGCGAGGTGGAGCTGCTGCGACTGGTGCTCGAGCTCGGCGGCCAGGGCGAGGCCGAGCGCCGCGCTTTGAACGTCGAGCTCGGCGAAGCCGCGACCAACGCCGGCCGCGGCGCCGAGGCGGCTGCCGCCTACATGGCCGCGGCGCCCGGCGCCAAGGCCGGCGAGGCGCTCGAGCTGCGCCGGCGCGCTGCCGAGCAGCTGCTCATCTCGGGCCGCATCGACGAAGGCCTCGCCGCCATCGAGGAGGTGCTCGCCGCCATCGGCATGCGGATGCCGAAGACGCCGCGCGCGGCGTTCCTCTCGCTCGCCTACCGGCGCTTGCGGCTGCGCCTGCGCGGCACGCGCTTCAAGGAGCGCGACTCGACGCAGGTCGCTGCCGAGCGCCTGATCGCCATCGACACTTGTTGGTCGGTGACCGTCGGTCTCGGCCTCGTCGATACCTTCCGCGGCCTCGACTTCGGCACCCGCGGCCTGTTGCTGGCCCTCGACGCCGGCGAGCCGGCGCGGGTGGCGCGCGCGCTGGCGCTCGAGATCGCCGTCTCCGGCACCGGCGGCACCAAGACCGCCGAGGCGACCGAGGAGATGGTCAAGCAGGCGATGCGCCTGGCGAAGAAGATCGGCGATCCGCGCATCGAAGGGCTCGCCACCATGACCTCGGGCATGGCGGCCTATCTGCGCGGCGACTTCGCGCTCGCCCGCGAGCGGCTCGAGCGCGGCGAGCACATCCTGCGCGAGCGCTGCCGCGGCGTCACCTGGGAGCTCGACACCGCCATCACCATGCACTTCCGCAACCTCATCTTCCTCGGCGACTTCGCCGAGATCCGCCGTCGCCTGCCGGCCGCGCTCGAAGGCTTCGCCGCCCGCGGCGACCTCTACGCCGAGACCAACGTGCGCTCGCGCATCGCCTGGTTCGCGCGGCTGATGGAGGACCGCCCGGCGGAGGCGCGCAAGGAGGCGCTGGAGGCGATCGCCCGCTGGTCGCACACGCGCTTCCACCTGCAGCACTACTGGCAGCTCACCGGCCTCGTCGAGATCGCGCTCTACGAAGGCAACGGCGAGGCGGCGTGGGCGGAGATCGAGAAGAGCTGGCCCAAGCTCACCGCGACGCACCTGCTGCGCGTGCAGTTCACCGGCGTCGAGGCGGGGCACCTGCGGCTGCGCGCGGCGCTCGCGGCGATGGCGGCGGCGGGGCTCGACGGCGAGAAGTATCGGAAACTGCAACCGCTGGTGACGCGCGAGCTCGCGGGGCTGGAGAAGCGGCGCGTCGCGTGGGCGGAGCCGTTGCTGCAGTTGCTGCGGGCGGGGCTGGCGGCGTTGGAGGGCGATCGCGAGGGCGCCGCGAAGTTGCTGGCGCAGGCGGCGGAAGGGTGCGATCGAGTGCACCTCGGCTTGTACGGCGCCGCGGCGCGGCTGCGGCTCGGTCAGCTTCAGGAGCGCGAGGACGAGCCGGCGCGCGCGGCATGGAAGCACTCTGCGCGAGCAGGGGGCGGTGAGCCCGGAGCGTTGGTGCAACGTGCTGGTGCCGGGCGGGTGGGACGGCTCGCTGGCGAGGGCCGGGGCACCGAAGGCTGAGTCGCTCGTCGTGCAGGTGCCGCCGTTCATCGAGGTGGGGACCAAGCGGCGCTGAGGGCGCAGAGGCTTCAAGGGGCTGGACGGCAATCCAAGGAGCCGGATCCGCGGCGCTCGCAAGTCATTGAAAGGATTGCGTGCGACGGTGGCGATCGTCGGGCACTCGACTTGCTGCCGCCGCTCGCCGAACCACTCGCGGAGGAACACCATGGTCGTCTACTGCTCCGTCGCGTCCTTTGCGCTCGATTCGTCGCCGCAGGCCTTGGCCGACTCGCGCCGGCGCTCGCGCTGCTCGCCCTCCTCGGCTGCCACGACTCGCCGAGCGAGCCGCGCGGCGAAGTCTCCTTGTCGACCATCTCCAAGGCGGCGATCCCGGGACGCACCGGACCGCTGCTGCGCGAGGTGGTGCGCGACGAGGCGAGGTACGACGCCGTGTGGCGCGAGATGTGGGACAACGTCGCGGCGAAACCGACGATCGATTTTCAGCGCGAGATGGTGGTCGTCGCCACCTCGGCGCTCACCTGCTTCGGCAACGTCGAGATCGAGCAGATCGAGCGGCAGCGTGGCACGGTCCTGGTGCGCATGGCCGACTCCACGCCCGGGTCGTTGTGTCTCTGCGGGGCCACGGAGTACGTGCACCACATGGTGCGGGCGACCCGTGTCGATGGGGAGGCGTTCTTCTCGGTGCGCCCGATCCCACCGACGTGTCCGTCTTGATGGGACGCTAGCGCTCGAGCACGCCGGCCGCTTCGAGCGCTTGCAGGTACTCGACGACGGCCGCGAGCGGCACCGGACCGTTGATCGCGGTGAGCGCGTCGCGGACGTCCTGCGCGCTGCGCCGGCCGTCGACGAGGTTGAGCGCCTCGTAGGCGTAGTCGCCGCCGCCCCAGCGCGGCTCGGCGGCGAGGAGCGCCAGCTTGCCGTGCGCGCTCGGCGCCGAGCTTCGCCTTCAGGTAGTCGTAGCCGAAGACGCTCATCGGCCCGCGCGGCGCCGGGCGGCGGCGGAAGACGAGCGCGCCGTCGCCGCTCGTCGCCGGCGCCAACGACACGCCGCCGAGAAGCTCCACCCAGCCGGCGCAGGAAGCGCTGCGCCTCGTCGTCGAGCGCCGGCGCCGCGGCGCCGGCAGCGGCGCCCGCCGGCGCGACGAAGCGCCGCAGCGACGCGTGCACCTCGCGCTCGTGCCACCACCAGAAGCGAGCGAGCGCCTCCCCTTCGGCGTGCGGCAGCGCCGCCCGCCGCTCGACGAGCGTCGGCGAGCCGGCGCGCGCTCGCGGCGCGCAGCACGGCCTCGACGTCGCCGGCGCGCGCGACGTCGAGGTCGGCGAGCACGAGCGCCGACGCGGCCGCCAGGAACGCGGCGCGCTTCAGCTTCGTGGGATCGATGTTGGCGGCGACGTCGCCGGTCGTGTGGATGTAGCGGTCGGGCCAGTCGTTGAAGTAGATCGCCGGCACGCGGAACGAGCCTTCGTTCCACACGTCGTGGTCGCTGCCGCCGGTGTAGTCGGAGAGGTCGGCGGCGAGCGGCTCCTTGCCGCCCTCCGGCGCGACGAGCGGCCACTGGGCGCGGCCGCTCGCTGCGAAGGCGCCGGTCTCGCGGTTCGCCCAGGCGCCGAGCGCCGCCGCCACGTCGTGCACGAACGACGGCAGGCTCGCCGGCCCGCGGGTGACGTGGAAGACCGCCTTCGTCGCCGGCCCGCCGCCCACCATGTCGAGGTGGATGGCGGCGCGCGCGCGCGAGGCGATCTCGGGCCGGTGGTGGAGCAGCGCCAGCGTGCCCTCGATCTCGGGCGGGAAGACGAAGCGCAGCGTGCGCGCCGGCCGCGGCAGCCGGCCCTCGGCGATCAGCTTCGACAGCGAGCGCGCGACCTCGAGGATCGCGGAGCAGCCGCTGGCGTTGTCGTTGGCGCCCGGCCGCGGGTGGTCGAGGTGGCAGCTGAAGGTCACCTCCTCGCCGCGGCGCGCGGCATCGGCGCCGGGGATCGTCGCCGTCACCACCTGGTAGGCGCCAGTGTGCTGGCCGGCCTTCACGACCGCATGCAGGCGCACGGTCTCGCCGCGCTTCAGCCGCGCCTGGAAATCGCGCGCCGTCCCGAGCGACACCATGAACGCGAACGTCGGCTTGGCGTTGAAGCTGCCGACGTGCCCCCAGCGCACCAGCGTCGCGTCGTCGCCCCACCACGCGGTGCGCTGGTTCTGCGCGTAGCTGACGATGCCGGCGGCGCCGAAGCGCTCGACGGCGAGCGGCACGACCGCCTCGGGCTGCGACGAGACGAGCACGATCTTGCCGCGCACGTCGCGGCCGTCGTAGTCCGCGGCTGCAGTGCCGGCGCCGACGTCGACGAGATCGGCCTCGACGTCGCCGCTCTCACTGTCCTGCGCCAGCGACAGCGGCACCGCGTCCCAACTGGCGAGCCGCCGCGAGCGCACCCAGCGCGTCGCCGAATCCGCCGCATCGTCGCGCCGCAGCTCCCACAGCTCCGCAAACTCGGCATCCCACGGCCGCCGCGAGCGCTGCGTGCCATAGAACGTCTCGCCGTCGGCCGGAATCGCGACCACCTGGGCGTCCGTGAGCCCGTACCGCCGCAGCTCCTCGGCCACGAACCGCGCCGCCTCCGCATACCCGCGCGACCCGCGCATCCGATGCTGCCGCGAGATCAGCTCGAGATTGCGTTTGGCGAGCTCGCCCGACACCTCCTCGGCGAGCGCCGCCGCGGATCCGAGCGGCAGGAGGGGCGGCGCCTCGCCATGGAGCGGCGCTGCCGCGAGCAGAAACAGCAGTGGAAAAGCTCGCCGAACGCGGCGGACTGTGATCATGGACACACCTCCCGAGTCAGAGTCGAGCGGCGACGCTCGAATAACAAGTTGTTCCGCGACCGCCGCGAGCGGCGCCCGCTCCACGACACGCGTGCTCGCCTGACGGCTCGCCCGCTTAGTTCGTGACCGGCCGCACGAGCGAGCCGGGCGCGGCGCGGCGGCTATCATCGCCTCAGCCTCCATGGCTCTCCAACCTGGGACGCGGCTCGGCCCGTACGAGATCGTCGACGCCTTGGGCGGCGGCGGGATGGGCGAGGTCTATCGCGCCCGCGACCAGCGGCTGGGGCGCGAGGTGGCGCTCAAGGTGCTGCGCGACGAGCTCGGGCTCGACCACGAGCGGCTGCGGCGCTTCGCGCAGGAGGCGCGGTCGGCGTCGGCGCTCAACCATCCGAACATCGTCGTCGTCCACGACTTCGACCGCGCCGGCGCCGGCAGCGGCGAGGTCACCTACCTCGGCATGGAGCTCGTCGACGGCGAGTCGCTGGGCACCATCCTCGACCGCGGGCCGCTGCCGCCGCGCCGCGCGCTCGCCATCGGCGCGCAGATCGCCGACGGCCTCGCCGCGGCGCACGAGCGCGGCATCGTGCACCGCGACCTGAAGCCCGACAACGTGATGGTGACGCGCGAGGGGCGCGTCAAGATCCTCGACTTCGGCCTCGCCAAAGTGTTCGGCGACGGGCCGCTCGCGCCCGACGGAGCGGCACCGATGGCGACGCGCGCCGGACAGCTGTGGGGCACACCGGGCTACATGGCGCCCGAGCAGATCAACGGCGAGGCGATCGACTTCCGCGCCGACCAGTTCGCGCTCGGCGTCATCCTCTACGAGCTGATCGCCGGGCGGCGGCCGTTCACCGGCGCCAATCCCTTCGCCACCATGACCGCCATCGCGCGGGACGAGCCGGTGCCGCTCGCGACCGCGGCGCCGCACGCACCAGACCAGGTGGCGTGGGTCATCGAGCGGCTCCTCGCCAAAGCGCCAGAGGAGCGCTACCACTCGACGCGCGACCTGGCGCGCGACCTCGCGCGGCTGCGCGATGTGGCGCCACGTGGCGGCGGCGCAGGGCCGGTGCCGTTGTCGGCCGATGGCGGAACATCGGGAGCCAGCGGCGGCGGCGTGGCCTACGGCCATGCAACCGACCGCCACAGCGGCGCCCTCGCGGCTGGCGGTGATGCGCACGCGGACGGCTTCCACGCCGCGAGCGGTCTCGACTCCACAACCGGCGCGACGATCGCGCTGCATCCGTTGCGCGGGCGACGCGCTGCCGCCTGGCGCGCCTCACCGCTCGTTCTGGCGCTCGCCGGCGCACTGCTCCTCGCCCTCGGAGCAGCCGCCGGCTGGCTGCTGCGCGCGCCGGCGCCCGCGACGCCGCCGCCGCGCTTCCAGGCCCTCACCCACTCCGGCAGCGACGCCTCGGCGGACGTCTCGCCGGACGGCCGCGTGGTCGCCTTCGTCTCCGAGCGCGACGGGCGGCGGCGCATCTGGCTCAAGCAGCTCGTCGGCGGCAGCGAGGCGCCGCTCACCGCCGGCGTCGACGACTTCCCGCGCTTCTCGCCCGACGGCGGGCAGGTGCTCTTCTCGCGCTTCGACGGCGCCGACCGCACCCTCTACCGCACCGCCGTCGTCGGCGGCGAGGAGCGGCGCATCCTCGCCAACGCCAACGCCGCCGACTGGTCGCCCGACGGCCGCCGCATCGCCTTCAGCCGCAACCGCGACGACAGCACCTGGGCGCTGGTCGTCGCCGACGCCGAGGGCGGCAACGAGCGCGAGCTGCTGCGCATCGAGACCAACGCCATGGGCCCGCCCGCCTGGTCGCCCGACGGCAAGCGGATCGTCGTCGTCACCGGCGTCTCGCTGTCTGGCGCGCCGTCGCAGATCCGCTTCGTCGATCCGAAGAGCGGCGGCGAGACCATCTACGCGGGAGGGCCGGTGCTCGGCCTGCCGGCGGCGCCCGCGTGGCTCGCCGACAGCAGCGCGGTGCTCATCCCGCGCGCCCACGACGTGCGCTCCTTCCACGGCGCCATCGTGCGGCTGGGCCTCGACGGCGCCGCGCGGCCGCTCTTCTCGAGCCTCAACGTCGGTCCGTCGGTGACGATCGCCGCGCCCGGCCGCATCATCTTCGACGCCGCCGCGGTGCGCACCAACCTGCACGAGCACCGTCTCGACGGCGGCGGCGCCGACTGGCTCACCCGCGGCTACGTGCTCGACCGCCAGCCGCGCTACTCGCCCGACGGCCGGCGCGTCATCTTCTCCTCCAACCGGAGCGGCAACCTCGACCTCTGGGAGCTCGACCGCGAGACGCGCCTCCTGCGCCGCTTGACCGACGCGCCGCAGGAGGACTGGGACCCCGCCTACGTCGGCGACGGCAGCCGCATCGTGTGGAGCAGCCGGCGCGGCGGCAACATGGAGATCTGGACGGCGGCGATCGACGGCAGCGGCGCACGGCAGGTGACCCGCGACGGCGTCGACGCCGAGAACCCGAGCCCGAGCCCCGACGGCAAGTGGCTCGTCTACACCTCGCTCAACCCGACGCAGCGCGGCATCTGGAAGATCCGCACCGACGGCAGCGGCGCCATGAACCTGGTGCCGGGCGACCACGGCCTGGCGGAGATCTCGCCCGACGGCCAGTACGTCCTCTATCGCACCGACCCCGGCCCCACGTCGTTCGAGATCAACGCCGTCCGCCTCGCCGACGGCGCCCGCGTGCCCGGCTTCCGCATCGCGCGCACCGTGCTGCCGGCGCAGATCCGCGGCGTCGTCCAAGGCCGCGCGCGCTGGCTGCCCGACGGCCGCGCCGTCGCCTACGTCGCCTCCGACGAGCGCAACGTCCCCGGCATCTGGGTGCAGGACTTCGTGCCCGGCAAGGACACCAGCGCGACCGCGCGCAAGCTCGCCGGCTTCGACCTGCCCTGGGGCAGCGAGTCCTTCGCCTTCTCGCCCGACGGCCAGCGAATGGCGATCGCCACCGGCGAGCAGACGACGGGATTGGTGATCGCGGAAGGGGTGGACGGGGTGCAGTGAGGCACGTTGCTCCAACTGCCGCCTTACGCTAAGGTAAGGATCGATAGGGCCGGTAAGAATGCCTTCGTCCACACTCACCAGCAAAGGTCAGATCACGCTGCCCAAGGAAATCCGGGATTCCCTCGAGCTGGAGCCCGGGGACCGGATTGCATTCCGTCTGCGTGCCGATGGCGTCGTGGAGCTCGTGCCCGAGACGGTGGACTTGATGTCGCTGCGCGGCGTCTTCAAGCCGCGCGTACGGGGCGTCACTGTGGAGGCCATGAACGAAGCCATCCGCAAAAGCGCCGCTCGCCGGTGATCGCTCTCGACACCAACGTCCTCGTTCGCTTCCTGGTCGAAGACGACGCCGAGCAGACGAAGCGCGCCACCAAGCTGCTGCAGGACGCAGCAGAGGAAGGCTCGCCGTGCTTCGTTCCCAACATCGTCGTTTGCGAGCTGGTTTGGGTGCTCAGCTCGGCGTACAAAGTGCGCCGGACCGAGATCGCGCGTCACTTGACTGATCTCTTGCGCGCACGGCAGCTCGTGTTCCGCTCGAGCGACCAGATCGCCGCCGCTCTGTCGGCCTTCCGGGACGGCAGCGGAGACTTCGCGGATTACCTCATCCGCGAGGAGGCGCTGGCAGCTGAATGCTCCGCAGTTGCGACGTTCGACAAGATGCTGCTGGCGGAAGACGGTTTTCGGCCGGTATAGCTACCCGGCGTCGATCTTCGTACCCGCGACACCGCCGTGCCCGGCACGCCGACTGCACGGGCGTCTTCGCATGGGATCGCGGACACGGGCCCTCGTCGCCGCAGCGCTCGGTCTGCTCGCCTGCCGCCAAGACCCGGCCCGGGAGCCACAAGGTCCGGTGCCGAAGCCGCTGGAGGCCACGGCCGCCGCCGCTCCTCTCGCGGCGCCCGTCGCCCGCGATTTCGAGCAGGTCGCCGAGGACAAGACGCTCAAGGTGCTCTTCACCTTCAATTCCACCGGCTACTTCGTCTACCGCGGCGAGACGATGGGCTACGAGTACGACCTGCTCAACGCCTTCGCCGAGGAGAGCGGGCTGCGGCTCAAGCCGGTGGTGGCGCGCGACAGCCGGTTGCTGTTCGAGGCGCTCAACCGCGGCGACGCGGACGTGGTGGCGGCGCAGCTCGCCGCCTCGCTCAACGAGAGCGAGGTGCTGATGAGCGACCCGCTCTACTCCACGGCGCCGGTCGTCGTGCAGCGCGGTGCGGGCGGGGCCGCCAAGGGCGCGTCGGGAACCGTCAAGCGCGCCACCGAGCGCGAGCGGCGCGAGACCACCTCACCGGCACCGGTCACCGTGCGCGCGCGGCTGATCAGGCGCCCCGCCGAGCTCGGCGGCGAGCGGGTGCACATGGCCAAGGTGTCGCCTTACCGCCGGCACCTGCTCGAGCTGAACGTCGAGCTCAGCGACGACATCGAGGTCGTCGAGGTGGACGAGACGACCGATCGGCTGATCACGCGGTTGGCGGAGGGCAACATCGCCTACACCGTGGCGGCGGAGAACGTCGCCGCGTTGCGCACCGGAGAGTTCGCCAACCTCGTCATCAAGCCGGCCATCGGGCCGCCGCAGCCTGTCGTCTGGGCGGTGCGCAAGAGCTCCCCCAACCTGCACGCCGCGCTCAACCAGTGGCTGGCCGCCAAGCGCGCCGACGGGAAGCTCAACATCCTCTACCGCAAATACTTCCTGGATCGCCGCGGCTACCACCGGCGGGTCGAGAGCCGCTACCTGACCGGCGACACCGGTCACCTCTCTCCTTACGATCCCGCCTTCCGCGACGCGGCGCGCATCCCCGTCTGGGACTGGCGTCTGGTCGCCGCCCAGGCCTACCAGGAGTCGCGCTTCGACCCGCGGGCGCGCTCCTGGGCCGGTGCCGTCGGGCTGATGCAGATCATGCCGAGGACGGCGCGCGAGCTGAAGGTCGATCCGCGCGACCCCGAGGCGAGCGTCGACGCCGCCTGCCGCTACCTCAAACGTCTCGAGAGCGCCTGGCGGCCGCTGGTGACGAGGCGCGCCGAGCGGCTGAAGTTCGTGCTCGCGTCGTACAACGTCGGCCTCGGGCACGTGGAGGACGCCGTGCGCCTGGCCGAGAAGAACGGCGACGACGCCGCGTCGTGGGAGAACGTCGCCTACTGGCTCATCCGCAAATCGAAGCGCGACACTTACAACGATCCGGTGGTGAAGTACGGCTTCGCGCGCGGCACCGAGCCGGTCGGGTACGTCGACGCCATCCTCACGCGGTGGGACCACTACCGCGAGTTCGTCAGCGACCAGCCGCCGCAGCCGGAGGCGACGCCAAGCCTCGGCCCGGAGGCCACGCCGGCGCTCGAGGCGACGCCGACTCCGGGCCGCCGTTGAGCCGCGGACGGCGATCGACCGCGAGGAGTAACATGACGCCATGAACTACGAAGTCGTCGAACGAGTCCTGCGCTCCAGCATCAGCGCAGCCGGGTTTGGTTTCACCTCGCAGTCGGTCGACCGCGGCGAGCGGATCGACTTCGCCATCTGGCCGCTGAAGGAGATCGGGGCCTACCGATCGCCGGGTGCGCGGCCTCTGTTCGCTCCCGATCCGTTGCCGCGGCTCAAGGACTTCGAAAGCGAGCAGCAGGTGAAGGACTGCGCCGGCCACGGCCTGCGGCTGGCGCGCCGCGCCGCGGAGCGCGAAGCGATCGCCTGACGGCGCCGCGTTTCTCGGCTCTCGACTTCGATCGCAAGAATCGGAGTGTGGCGGCTCGCGCCGCTCCCTACCATGGCCTCGACGCGCAGGAGACCGGCCACGCCGGGCCCGGCGCCTCGCAGACCAGGGAGCCCGCGCCATGCACCGCACGATCGAGCCCGCGATTCTCTACTTCGGAACGCCGGTCGTCCTCGTCACCTCCGAGAACGAGGACGGCAGCACCAACGTCGCGCCGATGTCTTCGGCCTGGTGGCTGGGGTGGAGCTGCATGCTCGGCTTCGGCGCGCGGTCGAAGACGCCGGCGAACATCCTGCGCACCGGCGAGTGCGTGCTGAACCTGCCGTCGGTCGACCAGGTGGATGCCGTCGACCGGCTGGCGCGCACGACCGGCAGCAACCCGGTGCCGCCGCACAAGGTGGCGATGGGGTATCGCTATGAGCCGGACAAGCTCGGCACCGGCCAGCTGACGCCGATGCCGTCGGACCTCGTGGCGCCGCCGCGGTTGCGTGAGTGCCCGGTGCAGCTCGAGGCGACGCTCGCGGGGACGCACCCGATCGCCGCCGACGAGCCCGACCGCGCCGGCAAGCTCGTCGCGCTCGAGGTGCGCATCCGCCGCGTGCACGTCGACGAGCGGCTGATCATGGCGGGGACGACGGACCGCATCGATCCGCTCGCCTGGCGGCCGCTGATCATGAGCTTCTGTCAGTTCTTCGGCCTCGCCGACGGCATGATCCATCCGTCGCGACTCGCCGAGATCCCCGAGTCGATGTACCGCGCGCAGCCCGCGCGGCCGGCCAGCGCGCCGCCGGTCTCGTCGGCTGCCGCGATCCCGACCTTCCCGACCCTTCCGACCATCGAGACCGCCCTCGCGGCGGTGGGGAGTGCGACATGATTTCTCTCGAACGCGTCGATCGATCGTCCTTCATGGGCAAGCCGCAACGCCTGACCGAGTCTCGCCGCACGAGCGCACCTGCGTCCGTGGCCGCGGCACCGACGCCGATCGCCGCCGTGCTCGACGACGAGCAGCGCTGGGACGCCGTCCTCCGCCGCGACGCCGCCTTCGACGGCCGCTTCCTCCTCGGCGTGCTGACGACCGGCATCTACTGCCGGCCCTCGTGCGCGGCGCGGCGGCCGCTGCGCAAGAACGTCCGCTTCTACGCCACGCGCGAGGCGGCGCAGCGCGACGGCCTGCGCGCCTGCCGCCGCTGCAAGCCCGACGAGGCGATCGCCGTCGGCCCGGCGGCCTGGGTCGCCGAGCTCTGCGACTACATCCGCCGCGAGTGCGACGGCGGCGCGCCGCTCACGCTTCCTGCGCTCGCCGCGCGCGTCGGCCTCTCGCCGGCGCACCTGCAGCGCACCTTCCGCGCCACGGTCGGCGTCTCGCCGCGCCGCTACGCCGAGCTCTGCCGCCTGGAGCGGCTGAAGGGCGAGCTGCGCGGCGGCGACTCGATCACCGGCGCCATCTACGCCGCCGGCTTCGGCTCGAGCAGCCGCGTCTACGAGCGTAGCGACAGCCGCCTCGGCATGACGCCGGGCGAGTACCGCGCGGGCGGCAAAGGCGTCGCGATCACTTACGCCGCGGCCGACACGACGGCCGGCAAACTGCTCCTCGCCGCCACCGACCGCGGGCTCTGCTTCGTGCAGCTCGGCGGCACCAAGGACGAGCTCCTGGCGCGCCTGCGCCGCGAGTACCCGCGCGCCGAGCTGCGGCCGATGGAGGAGGCCTACTCCCCGGCGTTCCACGCCTGGATGGAGGCCCTGTACCGCCACGTCCAAGAGGGCACGCCGCACGGCGACCTGCCGGTGGACGTGCGCGCCTCCGCCTTCCAGGAGCGGGTGTGGAGCTTCCTGCGCTCGATCCCGTGGGGCGAGACGCGCACCTACGCCGAGGTCGCGGCGGCCATCGGCGCGCCGCGCGCGACGCGCGCCGTGGCGCGCGCCTGCGCCACCAACCCGGTGGCGCTGGCGATCCCCTGCCACCGCGTCATCCGCGGCGACGGCAGCCTCGCCGGCTACCGCTGGGGCGCCGAGCGCAAGCGGCGGCTGCTCGAGCGCGAGCGCGCGGCGGCGAGCTGACGCAGCGCTCGGCACGGCGCGCGCCGGTTTACTCTTCCTTCGTGCAACCGCGCCGCTTCGAGCGCTACGTCGCCCTCGGCGACAGCTCCACCGAGGGGCTCGACGATCCCGACGGCAACGGCGGCTATCGCGGCTGGGCCGATCGCCTCGCCGAGCGGCTGGCGGCGGCGCAGGGCTCGGTGCTCTACGCCAACCTCGGCGTGCGCGGGCTGACGACGCGACAGGTCCTCGACCAGCAGCTCGAGCCCGCCCTGGCGATGCGGCCCGAGCTGGCGACGGTGTTCTCGGGCACCAACGACGTCACCGCGCGCCGCTTCGACTTGACGCGCGTGGCGGCCGGCGTCGAGCGGCTGCAGCGCGACCTCGTCGCCGGCGGCGCCACCGTGCTCACCTTCACGCTGCCCGACCTGTCAGCGGTGATGCCGCTGGCGCGGGGCCTCCTGCCGCGCGTGCGGGCGCTCAACGCCGCGATCCGTGCCGCCAGCGCCCGCACCGGCGTCGTGCTGCTCGACTTCGCCGACTTCCCGGTGGCGACCGACCCACGGCTGTGGAGCGAGGACCGCATCCACGCCAACGCCGCCGGCCACGCGCGCATCGCCGCGGCGCTCGCCCACGCGATCGGTCTGCCCGGCGTCGACGACAGTTGGCGGCTGCCGCTGCCGCCGGCCCCAACGCGCACCGCTACCGCGCGGCTCGGCGCCGAGCTGCGCTGGTGCCGCCGCCACTTGCTGCCGTGGCTGTGGGGGAACCTCCACGGGCGCTCGTCCGGCGACGGCCGGCAGCCGAAGCGGCCATCGCTCGCGGCACTGGAACTCGTCGCCTAGCCGGTGCCGCGATCACGCGGGCGCGCGTCGACGGGACGACGGCGGCCCGTGCGACCGCCTACCCGCGGTCCCGGCCGCCGCCTCCGCCTTCGCGCGGCCGCGCCTCGTTGACGTTGATCTTGCGGCCCTGGAGCTCGCGGCCGTTGAGGCCGCCGATCGCCTCCTTGGCCTCGTTGTCGTTCGGCATCTCGACGAAGCCGAAGCCCTTCGACTGGCCGGTCGCCCGGTCCTTGATGATCGTGCACGAAGCGACTTCGCCGAACTCCTCGAACGCCTCGCGCAGCTGGTCCTCGGTCAGGCGATACGACAAGTTGCCGACGTACAGGTTCATCCGCGCTCTCCTTTGCTACTCGGCCGAGTCGGCGCCGCG
This sequence comes from Thermoanaerobaculia bacterium, assembly GCA_963846495.1. GTDB lineage: Bacteria > Acidobacteriota > Thermoanaerobaculia > Multivoradales > JAIOJS01 > DASYQD01. The sequence goes on from CAWJWP010000016.1 coordinate 346,120, forward strand.
GGGCTGCCTCGCCGAGTCCGCGACCCTGATCAGCTTGCCCTTGAGGGGCCGACCGTCGAGGCCGGCGATCGCCGCCCTTGCTTCCTGCTCGTTGGGCATCTCGACGAAGCCGAACCCCCGCGAAGCGCCCCCGTGCCGTTCGGTGACGATCTTGCACGACGCCACCGTGCCGTACTTCTCGAAGGCGTCCTGGAGATCGTCATTGGACGTGTCGAAGGACAGGTTGCCGACGTAGAGGTTCATTGCGGCTTCGTCGGGTCGACGCCCGCCTGCTGCAGCATCTGCAGCGTGATCGAGTCCTGGGGCACACGCACGTCGACGAGGGTCAGGCCGCGCTGCGACTTGGCGGCCTGCAGCACCGCCTCGAGCTGGGTCATCGTCTCCACCGTCGCGCCCCAGCCGCCGCCGAAGACGTCGGTGAGCTTGGCGTAGCTCCACGGGTGGAGGAAGTCGAAGGGCTCGGCCGGGTGGCGCTTGCCGTCTTTGTCGGGCACGAAGTAGTAGGGGTCGACGAACGCCTGCTCGATGCCGTAGAGCGCGTTGTTGAAGACGAAGATGACCGCATCGTGCCCCGAGCGCACGACGTCGGAGGCCGCCTGCGCGATCTCCTGGAAGCCGCCGTCGCCGCAGAAGACGACGGCGCGCTGCTCCGGCTGCGCGTAACCGACGCCCACCGCCGCACCCGGCGTGTAGCCGATCGAGTTCCACGCCGCCTGGGCGATGAAGCCGTCGCGCCGCTTCACCGGCAGCTCGGCCGCCGAGTAGAGGGCGATCGAGGTGTCGGCGAGGAGCACCATCGACTCGTCGACCCAGGTCTTCATGCGCTCGAAGAAGCGCTCGTAGGTGACGCGGTCGTCGACCGCCACGGCGTGCAGCGGCGCCAGCGCGGCGAGGCGCTTGCGCGCCTTCTCGCCCGGTGTCGGCACGCGCTCGATCGCCGCCAGGGCGCCGCGCGGCGCGCGGTACTTCTTCTTCCCAAGCCGCGCCACGATCTGCTCCATGAACGCCGCCAGCGGCACGTTCTCGTAGTGGTCCTGCCCGACGCGCACCGAGTTGTTGTAGGCGAGGATCATGTAGTTGTAGCGATCGAGCACCCAGTCGGCGAAGTCGTCGGTGACCAGGTTGCCGAGCCCGAGCACCCAGGTCGAGGCGCCGAAGAGGTCCATCACGTTCTTGATCGCCGAGGCGCCGTCGAAGCAGCCCTGGTAGCCCGGGTGGTCCTCGGAGAGGAGCGACTTGCCGAGCAGGTCCGTCGTCCACGGCAGCCCGGTCGTCTCGATCACCTTCTCGAGCAGGCCCTGGAGGCCGAAGCGCTGCACCTCGACGCCCGCCCAGATGACCGGCACCTGGGCGCCCTCGAGCCGCGCCAGCGCGTGCCGCACGGCGCGGTCGAGCGAACGCTTCGAGAGCGGCAGCTTGCCGGGCGCGAGCTTCCCCTTGGGCGCGCGGCAGGTGTCGGTCCAGGCGTTGGCGTAGACCTCGATGTAGACCGGCCGCCGCCAGGTGAGCATCGCCACGAGCGCGCGGTCGATCTGCGCCGGCGCCGTCTTGCCCGCCGGCACGACCTCGGTCGCCACCACGACGTTCTTCACCGAGTCGGCGTCTGCCGTGAGCGTGCCCGTCGAGTGGTGGTAGAGGATGCCCTCGCGCCGCTCGTTCTGTCGCTGCTGGAACTTCGGGCTGCCGATGATGAGCGCCACCGCGCACTCTTCGACGTACGAGCCGGCGAGCGCATTGAGCACGCCGAAGGTGCCGACGCCGTAGGTCAGGCACATGGCGCCGACGCCGCGCAGGCGCGCGTAGGCGTCGGCGGCGTAGCCCGCCACCCACTCGTTGGTGACGCCGACGCGGGTGATCTCGCCGCCCTTGTCGACGGCGCTCAAGAAGTTGCCGGCGTAGTCGCCGGGCACGGCGAAGAGATGCTCGGCGCCGATCTCCTTCAAGCGCCGGATCAGGTACTCGGCGACGGTGCAGGTGGGTGCAGCCATGGTGCGTCGCGCCTCGCCGCTCAGTAGCCGAAGTCGTAGTCCTTGGGCAGCCAGGACGGCGGCGGGCAGTCGAAGTGCTCCTTGAGCATGAGCGCCGCCGTCTGCAGCGCGCCCTCGACCCACCCCTGGTTGATCGAATACGCCTCGCCGCAGATGTAGACGTCCTCGCCCTTGACCGGTTGCCGCACCTTCGGCATCAGCTCCCAGAAGCGCACCCCCGCCTTCCAGGCGTGCCAGCCGGCGCCGTAGGGGTCGTCGGACCAGTCGTGGTACGCGGCGGTGTACGGCGCGGGGACGAACGCGAGGCCGTGGATCTCGCGCACCATCTGCTGGCAGGCGTCGACCATCTGGGTGGTGATCGGGAACGGCGTGTCGGGCACCATGCTCTTCTTGACGAAGGGGTTGGGGCGGCCGGGGAAGACCGAGTCGGGCCCCAGCGCGTCCGCCTCCAGCGCTTTCCAGAACGGCACGCTGCCGAGGTCGTTGTAGCTCACCATCATCAGCGAGTTGTCGTTCTTCTTGTCGGCGCCCTTCTGCTCTCCCTCGGTCGGGAAGTAGAAGGTCTGGCGCAGCGGCATGTCGGTGATCGAGCGCCCCGCTTCGAGGCCGAGGACGCGCCACCACGGATACGGGTAGCCGAGGAAGATCTTGAACGCCGCCTGGCTGATGACGGCGTTGACGAGCGTGCGCACGTCGGGCTCCTCGAACCCTTCCCAGCGCACCAGCTCGAGCGAGCGGCGCGGCATCGCCAGCACGATCTGCGAGGCGGAGACGCGCATCGTCTCCTTCTTGCCGGAGCCGCCGTGCGGGTCGGTGCAGCCGCGCTTGTCGGTCGAGGTCTTGACGAAGAGCAGCGTGTAGCGCTTGCCGTCGCGCACGAAGCCGTCGAGGCGCCAGTTGCGGTGGATGTCGCCGTGCTCGCTCTCGAAGGCGCGCCCGACCGCCCGCGGCAGCTCCTCGTAGCCCTCGACGAGGGTCTTGTAGCGCACGCTGGGCCCGAACTCGAAGACCGGCAGCGACAGCACCGAGGTCGAGTTGGCGACGTTGGTGTAGTAGCCGCCGGCGTCGTCCATGAACTGGTAGGCCTCGCTGGTGAGGACGCGGTAGAGCAGGTTCCAGAAGCCCGTCTTGTAGAGCTTCTCGCCGTTGAAGACCGTCACCTCGTTCCACTGGTCGGGCGTCAGGTCCGCCGCGTGCGGCACCAGCGAATTCATGACGTACTTCTGCAGCTGGTCGGGGTTCATGCCCTGCTCGGTCGGGTTCATCGCATAGGGCACCAGCGCCGGGTTGGTGAGGTCCTTGGCGCGCAGCAGCCGCCGCCGCAGGTACATCAAGTTGTTGAGGCCGCCCGGATCGTCCTTGGCGCCCATCGGGAAGTCGCGGGTCTGCAAGCCGAGCTGCTCGATCAGCTCGCGCACGAAGGCCTGCGACTTGGGGATGTAGCGCATGCCGCCGAGCTCCGCCTTGACGTGCGGCATCCCGGGCAGGTTCACCGAGTAGAGCCGGCCGCCGATGCGGTTGCTGTACTCGAAGAGGGCGATCTTCTTCTTCGGGAACTTCTTCTTGAGCTGCCACGCCGTGTAGACGCCGCCGCAGCCGCCGCCGACGACGGCGACGTCGACGGTCATGTCGGGCTTCTGCTTGTCGGAGGCGGCGAGCGGTTCGTGGACGAGCAGCCTGGCCATGGAGTCCCTCCTGCGGTGCGGACGAGATGCGGGTCGGCGGCTGGGCCCTGAAGCCGGACCGGCGCGGCCGCCGGTAGAACACGCTGGATCGCGAAGCTGCGCCTAGCCTAAACCAGTTCGGGCGCGGCGGCGCGCACCGCGTGCATCGAGTCGTCGTCTGCTTTGTCCAGAATGGTGGGCGCCGGGGCCGCGATGTGCCACCATGGAGCGCAAGCGCCGATATGACCAAACCCGTCCGCATCAGCTACTGGTTCATCGCCGCCACGTTCCTGCTCGTCGGCTGGCTGCACCTCGGCACGCCGCTGCTGGCGGCGCTCTTCTCGTTCTTCATCCTCGAGAGGCTGCTCTTCTCGGGCAAGAAGTGGCTGGCGATCCTGCTCTTCGCGCTCATCCTGCTCGCCGGGTCGGTGTTCCTCGGCCGCTTCGCCACTCAGGCGGTGGTAGCGCTGCCGGCGGTGGCCGACAAGGCGATCCCGTCGATCATCGACTACGCCGACAAGAACGGCGTCGCGCTGCCGTTCTCCGACTGGGCCAGCCTCAAGGGCGTGGCGCTCGACTGGGCCAGGCACCAGGCCGGCTTCGTCGGCCGCTTCGCCACCGACGCCACCCGCGAGGTGGTGTTCCTCATCATCGGCATCGTCGTCGCGTTGAGCCTCTTCCTCAACAGCGCCGTCGACCTCGACCACGCGCGGCACCGCATCCGCAACAACCTCTACTCGCTCACCGCGGCGGCCATCGCCGAGCGCTTCGGGACCTTCTACAAGTGCTTCGTCACCGTGATGGGCGCCCAGATCATCATCTCGGCGATCAACACCACGCTCACCGCCCTCTTCGTGCTCTTCGCCGGGCTGCCCAACGCCGCGGTGATCCTCGGCGTCACCTTCCTCTGCGGCATGCTGCCGGTCATCGGCAACCTGATCAGCAACACCGTCATCGTCGCCATCGCCTTCACGGTGTCGCCGCGGATGGCGCTCTTCGCCCTCGGCTTCCTCGTCGTCGTCCACAAGCTCGAGTACTTCCTCAACAGCAAGATCATCGGCGACCGCATCCGCAACCCGGTTTGGCTGACGCTCCTCGGCTTGATCCTCGGCGAGAAGCTGATGGGGATCCCGGGGATGATCATCGCGCCGGTGCTGCTCAACTACATCAAGGTGGAAGCGGCGGCGATCGAGGTCGAGGAGGAGCGCGCCGTGACGACGGCGCCGACTAGCGCGGACGCCCCGCGGCCGACCATCGTGGCGGGGCCCGAGCCGCCGGCGCCGGCGACACCGCCGCTCGAAGCCGTCGAGCCGACACGCGCCAGCCGCTGAGGCGGCGACATGCAGGCGCGGTTGTCTCGCGCCCTGCCGCCGGGTCTAAGGGAGGTGCTGCCCCACTTCCGGGGCGCGCTCGCTTCCCGGAGGCACCGCCATGGCCCGCGCCGTCCCGCCGCTCTTTCTGCTCGCCGTCGCGCTCGTCGGAAGCTTCGTCGGACACAGCCGGGGCGGCTCCACCACGACCGGGGCGGCGGATGAGCGCGACGCGGGCGGCAAGCGCGTCGGCGTCGCCGCGGCCTCCGCGGCCCCGGCGGCGCGCCCGCGCGTCTTCGTCCCCCCGGGCAAGTCGTTCCGCTTCCCGGCCGAGCCGCAGCGCGACGTCGCCGAGCGCGACGCGACGCCGCCGTTCAGCCTCACCGCCACCGACGGCACCGGCCTCGCGCTGGTTGCCATCCGCGCCCGCGGCGTGCTCGAGCCGCCGCTCGCTTTCACCGAGCTCTACCTCACCTTCGACAACCCGCGCGACCGCGTCATCGAGGGGCGCTTCCGCGTCGCGCTGCCGCCGGGCGCCGCGCTGTCGCGCTTCGCGATGAAGATCGGCGAGTCGTGGCAGGAGGGCGAGGTGGTCGAGCGCCAGCGCGCGCGGCAGGCGTACGAAGACTTCCTCCATCGCCGCCAGGACCCGGCGCTGCTCGAGCAGGAGGCGGCCAACGAGTTCTCGGCGCGCGTCTTCCCCATCCCCGCGCGCGGCCGCAAGGAGATCGCTATCTCCTGGTCGCACGCGTTGACGAAGAGCGACGAGGCCTACGTGCTGCCGCTCCTCGGCCTGCCCGAGGTGGGCGAGCTCGACGCTCGCGTGCTGCTCGGCGAGCGCGCGGTGGACGAGGTCGGCGCCGCCGCCGGCGACGATCCCGAGGCCGAGGTCAGCGAAACCCGCGTGGTGTCGCTGCGCAAGCGCGGGTGGACGCCCGACCGCGACCTCATCGTCGCCCAGGACCGCCTCGGCGCCCGCGCCGGCCTGCGCCACGGCAACCTCGCCGTCGTGCGCGTGGCGGCGCCCGTCGAGGCGCAGCCGCAGGAGATCGGCGGCCTCTTCGTGCTCGTCGACTCGAGCGCCTCGCGCGCCCTCGGCTGGGAACGGCAGGTCGACCGCGTCGGCGAGCTGATCGCCGGACTGCGCGAAGGCGCCGGCGCCGCGACGCCGCTCGCCGTCGCTGCCTTCGACCAGGAGGTGGCGCCGATCTTCGCGGGCGCCGCTGGCGAATTCGCTCCACGTGACGTCGAGCGGCTGCGAGCGCGGCGCGCGCTCGGCGCGTCTGACCTGCAGGGCGCGCTGCGGTACCTCCACGGACGGCTCGAGCACGACGAGGGGAGCTACCCGCGCGTGCTGCTCATCACCGACGGCGTCGCCACCGCCGGCGACGTCGAGACCTCGGCCCTGCGCGCCGCCGTGCGCGCGCTGCGCGATCGCGGCGTCGAGCGCCTCGACGCGCTCGCCTTCGGCGGCCTGCGCGACGACGCGGTGCTGCACGAGCTCACCACCGGCAACCTGCCGCACGACGGCCAGCGGCTCGACGGCAACGCGCCGCTCGCCGAGCTCGGCCGCAGGCTGACGCTCGCCTGCCGTTCCGGCATCAAGGTCGGCGTCGAAGGCGCGAGCTGGGTGTGGCCGGAGACCCTCGACGGCGTGCAGCCGGGCGACGAGACGCTGGTGTTCGCCGACGTCGCCGACACGCGGGCGCTGCGCGTGACGCTCGACCGCAAATCGACGACCCTCGCCGGCGAGGTCGCGAGCGCCGAGCGGCCGCTCCTCCAGCGCGCCTGGGCGCAGGCGCGCATCGACCGCCTGCTCCACCTGCGCGCCAACGCCTCCGAAGGCGACGACGACCTGCGCCGCGCGCTGACGCTGAAGGTGACGGAGCTCTCGATCACCCACCGCGTGCTGTCGCCGTTCACCGCCTTGCTGGTGCTGGAGACCGAGTTCGACTACGCGCGCTACGGGCTCGAACGGCGCGCCCTCGCCGACATCCTCACCGTCGGTTCAGGCGGCATCGAGGTGCTGGCGCGCAGCGCGCCGAGCGTCGCGCCGCCTGCGGTGGGGCAGCCGAAGGCACCCGCCAGCCGCGAGCAGGTCGCGCGGCGCCGCTCGGAGCGGAGGTACAGGCTCGAGGCTCCGCCGGCGCCGGCGACCGCGCCACCGCCGCCCGCCGAAGGAGGCGACGCCGTGGCCGAGCCGATGATGCGACAGGGCCGCGCCGCCAACGAAGTGGAGGACGAGGCGGCGCTTCGCTCGCTCGGCTACCTCCGCGACGGCGACGTCGCTGCAACCGCCGTCGAGGAAGGCGTCGACGGCGGAGTGGAAGGTGTTCCTGGCGGCGTGTCGGGCGGTGTCGTCGGCGGAGTTGCCGGCGGCGTGCCTGGCGGCGTCGTCTCCGGGGCTTTCGCGACTGCACCACCACCGCCTCCAGCAGTTCCGCCGCCGCCGAGGAGCGGCGCGCCGGCAACCGAAGCCGACGAGGTCACCATCACCGCCGAGTCGCCGCTCCCCAACCGGGTGGCTGAGGTGCCGGCGGAGCCGGCCCAACCGAGAGCCGTGCGCGAGGGTGCGGCTCGCGATCATCGCGGCGCACCCGCAACCGAGCAGACCGCGGCCGCCGGCGAGCGCGACGACCCCGACGCGCAACGCACCGCCGCGCCGTATGAAGGCCGCTTCGCCGAGGTGATGGCGCAGCTCGCCGCCGGCCGCGTGAATCCGGCGCGCCAGCTCGCCGAGCGCTGGAGCGCCGAGGCGCCCGGCGACGTCCTCGCCCTGATCGCCCTCGGCGAAGCGTGGGAGGCCGCGGGCGAGCTGCCCGCCGCCGCACGCGCCTACGGCTCGCTCATCGACCTCTTCCCCAGCCGCGCCGATATGCGCCGCCTCGCGGGCGAGCGGCTCGAGCGGCTGGGCCGCGCCGGCATCACGCTCGCCGTCGACACCTACGAGAAGGCGGTGGAGCAGCGGCCCGACCATCCGTCGAGCCATCGCCTCTACGCCTGGGCGCTGCTGCGCGCCGGCCGCTTCGCCGACGCCTTCGCCGCACTGGAAGCCGGTCTCGCGCGCCAGTATCCCGGCGGCCGTTTCGCCGGCGTGCAGACGGTGCTGCAGGACGACCTCGGCATCCTCGGCGCCGCCTGGATGCACGAGGAGCCGGGCCGCCGCAACGAGATCTTCGACCGCCTGCGCCTCGCCGGCGCGCGCCTCGCCGAGGAGCCGTCGCTGCGCTTCGTGCTCAGCTGGGAGACCGACGCCAACGACGTCGACCTGCACGTCTACGACCGGCGCGGCGCGCACGCCTACTACTCGCATCCCGAGCTGCCCTCGGGCGGCCGCCTCTACGCCGACGTGACGACCGGCTACGGCCCCGAGTGCTTCGCGGTGCCGCGGCCCCGCGGCGGCGCGGCGCCCTACCGGCTCGGCGTCCACTACTACAGCCGCGGCCCGATGGGCTACGGCATGGGCACCGTGCAGGTCGTCTCGCACGACGGCCGCGGCGGCATCGTCGTGCAGCCACGCCCCTTCGTGGTGATGATCGACCGCGCCATGGTCGACCTCGGCACGGTCGGAGCCGAAGGAGGCGCTGGCCAGCAAGGTAACGCACGAACAAGGAGCCCACGAGCAAGTAGCCCATTTGTCATTGCGAGGAGCGCAGCGACGAAGCAATCTCGATGCTTCACGCTACGACGGTGGCGGTTGCCAGATCGAGATCGCCGCGGCCGCTGCGCGGCCTCGCGATGACGGAGCTTCCTCCGGGTCGGCATCCACACAGGGCGCGGCGTCGGTGAAACCTTCCCGAGCGGGTCTACGTTCTACCCACGTAGACATTTCGACCACGGGAGATCTCCATGCGACGCTACCTGCCGTCCTTCGCTCCGTTTGCGCTCGCCGCCGGCTTGGCGGCGGGCCTGCTGCTCGCCGCCCCCGCTGCCGCCGACTTCCGGCTCGAGAAGACGCTGCCCCTCGCTCCCGGCGGCGAGCTCGTCGTCGACACCGCGGGCGGCGGCATCGTCCTCACCGGGGGCCCCGGCGACGGCGCCAAGATCGTCATCACCTCCGACCGCGACCGCGAGGACGTCGAGGAGCGCTACACCTTCGAGTTCTCGTCCGAGCCCGGGCGGGCCAAGGTGATCAACCGCCGGCGGCCGGGCTTCTCGCAATGGTTCAGCTGGCGCGGCATGTCGCTGCGCTTCGAGATCCAGGTGCCGCGGCAGGCGCGGGTGGACCTGCGAAGCTCGGGCGGCGGCATCCGCGTCACCAACCTCGACGGCGCGGTGAAGCTGCGCTCCTCGGGCGGCGGCGTGCGCGCCTTCGACGTCAACGGCGCCGTCGACGCCAGCAGCAGCGGCGGCGGCGTCGAGGTGCGGCGGGTGCGCGGCGACGTGAAGGTGGGCAGCTCGGGCGGCGGCGTCACCGTCGAGCAGGTCGTCGGCAACGTCGCGGCCGATTCGAGCGGCGGCGGCGTCGACGTCACCAGCGTCTCGGGCGACGTCGCGGCGGAGTCGAGCGGCGGCGGCGTGCACCTCGAGGACATCGGCGGCCGCATCGACGCCGAGAGCTCGGGCGGTCCGGTGAGCGCCGTGCTGGCGGCCGAGCACAGCGCCGGCGGCAGGCTCTCGTCTTCGGGCGGCGGCGTGCGCGTCGGCCTCGACCGCCGGGCGCGCCTCCACATCGACGCCTCGTCGTCGGGCGGTGGCGTCGTCTGCGACCTGCCGGTGACCGTGCAGGGCAAGATCTCGCGCAGCTCGCTGCGCGGCAACTTGAACGGCGGCGGCGCCGACCTCGTCCTGCGCAGCAGCGGCGGCGGGATTCGCATCGGCCCGAGCGACGACAGAGACGACGGCTGAGGCCGCGCGGCCCGCGATGACGGCATCGTCGCCGGCGCCGGCGCCGCGACGGCCGCGTCGCCCCTGATGGTGCGAGCGTTTCGGGAAGATCGGCTCTCGCTCTCGGCACCAGCACGTTCGCTCTCTTGGCCGTGGCGAGCGCTGGCGGCTTGCGCGCTCACACAGTTGCTGGCCGCCTGCGCCGACAACGACGACGCGACGCCGGCGGGCGACTGATCCCCCCGCTGGTTGACGAGTGCAGCAACTATGCAGTAATGTTGGTGACATTGGCATGGCTGTGGGAGGACAAATCGTGCAACCCGCACACAGCATCGCCCGCCTCGGCGCAAGGCCTCTACCCGAGCGACGGGCGCGGTCTCTTGCGCATATACAAACAGGCCCGGCGCTCCTCGGCGTAGGGCCTGTGCCCGAGCAACGGGCGAGGTCTCTTGCGCTGGTGGTCAACGTGACCAGCAAGGACGCTGGGGTAAACGGACTTCGCGTGAACAGACGACCACCCAAGAAACGGCGCGAGGCGAGAGGCAGGACTAACTGATGGCACGACGGATCAGTGATAAGGCCCGGAGCGTCGGCACCCGCAAGGACGGGAATATACGCCGTCACGCAGCTGTCGACACGGAGACAAGCCATCCGCTCGCAAGCGCCCCCCCGAGGAGGCTACCCGGGCAATGGCACTCAATAAGTCATCGGGAACTGAGGCAAAGAGCAAAGATAGGCATCGGTCACTGCGAGAAAAACAACCCCAAACAAAGAAACGCGAGAGCAGGAGCAGCCAGCCAGGCGAACAGGGCAGCAAGGCACGCCGATTCCCCCAGAGCCTGAGAGGCGTGAGGGTCATCGTCGGAAGAGACTTTGACCTCGAAATAAACGATCGGAAAACGCTATGGCAACGGCTTAAGGGCGTTGGCAAGCTGATCGCGCTGATCGAAGCACGAGAGTTGTTCCGCTGGGTGGCAGCCACAGCGCAAAGGCTGCTTAAGGATTATTGGTCGTAAGCGCAGCTCAACCATGACCTGACGAACCTCTCACGCTGAGAACCGATCCTGCGGCTGAAGGAGCATGCGAAACAAGAATACGATTCGAGTGACGGTAGATCTGACCGGGCTGTCCAACGAGAGACTCGAGCGACTGGTAGATCTAGTGGAGGCCAACAGTAAGGCGGAGATCATTAGAGACGCGCTTCGTCTCTACGAGTGGGCCGTGAACAAGTATGCGGAGGGAGCCGACTTCTACGCCGAGAATGCTGACGGAGTAGCGGAACGAGTCGTTCTCCTCGGCGCCGAAACAGCCGTTGCCCATCCACGAAAGGTGCGGCACGCCGACGAGATTGAGGCTAGTGAGAGTAGTGCCCGTCGTGGGCGGCGCGCAGCGGCTAATCGCTAGCATCTCGCAGCAGAGGCGACGGTCGGTCTTCCCGAGGAGTCGTCGGGGCGAGATCTCGATTTGTCACTTGCTCGCGATCGGCGGAACAACCCTCTCCCGCGCCGGCCTCAAGGCCTGGATCCGTTCGCGGCCGCGCGCCAGACGCGGCGGAAGTTGTCGCCCATGACGAGGCGCAGCGTCCGCTCGTCGAGCCCGCGCTCGCGCAGCGCGGCGACGAGGTCGGGGAAGCGCGAGACGTCCTCGAAGCCCACCGGCGTCTCGGGGATGCCGTCGAAGTCGGTGCCGATGCCGACGCCCTCCTCGCCGACGACGCCGAGCAGGTGCATGACGTGGTCGACGAAGGCGGCGAGCGGCACCGGCGGCTGCGGGTAGGGCGCGAGCAGCTGCAGCTTGGCGGCGTAGAGCTCGGCGGGCCGGCCGGCGTAGGCCTCCTGCGAGCGCGCGCATCGGCTCGCGCAGGTGCGCCATGCGCTCGCGGTTGGCGCGCTCGGCCGTGGGGTCGAGGAAGACCGGGAAGGCGTTGACCATGACGAGGCCGCCGCGCGCCGTGATCGCCGCGCGCCAGCTCGTCGGTCAGGTTGCGCGGGTGGTCGCAGAGGGCGCGGGCAGAGCTGTGGCTCGCCACGACGGGCGCGGTCGAGACCTCGAGCACGTGCTCGACGGCGCGGTCGGAGACGTGCGAGACGTCGATGAGGATGCCGGCGCGGTTGAGGCGGCGCACGATGTTCTCGCCGGAATCGGAGCCGTCGCGCGAGAGGCCGCCGTGCGCCTCGTCGTCGCCCGCCGCGTCGCACCACTCGTGCGTGCCGACATGGGTGAGGGTAACGAGCCGCACGCCCATGGCGAGCAGGCGCTCGAGCGCGCCGGGCAGCGACAGCGGCCGCCCGTTCTCGAGCCCGAAGACGACGCCGATCGGCGCCGCGCGCGACCGCGGCGTCGAGCTCGTCGGGCGTGGTGGCGAGCTCGAGCTCGCCCGGGCGCAGCTGCGCGAGCGTGAGCCGCTGCATCGTCTCGGCGTGCGCGAGACCGTCCTCCGGCGAGAGGTGCGCCGGCAGGAAGAAGGCGAACACGAGACCGGAGACGCCGCCGCGCCGGAGCCGCGGCAGGTCGACGTGCCGGTCGGTCTGCTCCGCACGGAGGTCGGCCGGCGACTCCCACAGCCGCGTCGGCACGTCGGTGTGGCCGTCGAAGACGAAGAGAGGACCGCCTGTCATCGGTGGGCGAATGGTAGCGGCTTCGGCCGCTCGTTGGGCGGGAATTCCGGCCCGCCGGCGACACGTTCTAACCCCTGCAACTCCCAGGCTTGCCAGGCAGGGCCGATGCGGCTATCCTTGGCGGCCCTTTGGAGAGACCCTGGTCCGAAAGCGAGGTCGAATCGTGAAGCCCGACATTCATCCCGAGCTCCACCTGGTCACCGCGGTGTGCGCCTGCGGCAACACCTTCCAGCTGCACTCGACGCAGCAGGAGCTGCGCCTCGAGCTGTGCAACGACTGCCACCCCTACTTCACCGGCAAGCAGAAGCTGATCGACACCGCGGGCCGCGTCGAGCGGTTCAAGAAGCGGTTCGAGCAGACGCAACAGAAGCAGGCCGCCGCGCAGAAGCAGGCTTAGCTCCGCTCGCCGCATCGATCCGAGGGCCGCTCCGCGTGGAGCGGCCCTTGGTATTTGTGGACACCGGATGCGTCGTGGAGCGCGACTAACCTCTTCCTGCCTCGAGGCCGACGCCGATGATCGAGAAACTCGCCGAGATCGAACGCACGCACGACGAGCTGAGCGCCCGTCTCACCGACCCCGCGGTGCTGGCGCAGCCGACGCAGGTGCGCGAGGTGTCGAAGGCGCTCGCCGACCTCGAGCCGGTGGTCAAGCTCTACCGCGAGCTGCGCGACGTCGACCGCCGCCGCGAGGAGAACCGCGAGCTCGTCGAGTCGCTGTCCAAGGGCGACGAGCTCGCCGCGCTCGCCGAGGAGGAGCGCGCCGGGCTGGACAGCCGGCGCGAGGCGCTGCTCGCCGACCTGAAGCGCGAGATCGCGCCCAAGGACCCGCACGACGGCCGCAACGTCGTGCTCGAGATCCGCGCCGGCACCGGCGGCGACGAGGCCTCGCTCTTCGCGGCCGAGCTCTTCCGCATGTACACGCGCTTCGCCGAGGGGCAGGGCTGGCGCGTCGAGGTCATCGACCTCTCGGAGTCCGGCGTCGGCGGCGTCAAGGAGGTCTCGGCGATCGTCGAGGGCCGCGGCGCCTGGCGGCGGCTGAAGCGCGAGGGCGGCGTCCACCGCGTGCAGCGCGTGCCCGCGACCGAGGCGCAGGGGCGCATCCACACCTCGGCGGTGACGGTGGCGGTGCTGGCCGAGGCCGACGACGTCGAGGTCAAGGTCGACGAGAAGGACCTGCGCGTCGACCGCTTCTGCGCCTCCGGCCCCGGCGGCCAGGGCGTCAACACCACCTACTCGGCGGTGCGCCTGACCCACCTGCCCACCGGCCTCGTGGTGAGCTGCCAGGACGAGCGCAGCCAGATCAAGAACAAGGCGAAGGCGCTGCGCGTGCTCAAGGCGCGCCTGCTCGAGATGGAGCAGGCGAAGCAGCACGCCGCCGAGGCCGAAGAGCGCCGCAAGATGGTCGGCAGCGGCGACCGCTCGGAAAAGATCCGCACCTACAACTTCCCGCAGAACCGCGTCACCGACCACCGCATCGGCCTGTCCGTCCACCAGCTCGACGCCGTGATGCAGGGCAAGCTCGACCCGCTCCTCGAGCCGCTGGAGCAGCACTTCCAGGCCGAGCAGCTGGCGATGGAGACGGCTCGGGCCTGAGCGGTCTGTTGAAAGAACCCCTCGCCGACTGGCAGAAGGAGCTTCTCGACGAGCGGCTCGACGCACTCGAGCGCGACCTCGAAGGCACCCTCTCCTGGGACGAGGTGAAGGCGAGTCTCAAAGCATCGCGTCCAAACGTCCGGCAGTTGCTCGCATCCGCCCGCGAGCGGCTTGCCGCCGTGAACTACGCCAGTCCGCGCGAGGCGCACCTGCTGCTCGGGCACGTGCTCGGTATCGGCGAGGCGTCGCTGCTGGCGCGCGATGACGAAGCGGTGCGTCGTGATGACGCGCAGCGGTTCGAGGAGCTGATCAGCGGCGGCTCGCTGGCGAGCCGGTCGCGTACCTCGTCGGTAGCAAGGAGTTCTACGGGCGACCGTTCGTTGTCGATTCGCGAGTGCTAGTACCGCGGCCGGAGACAGAGCATCTGGTGGAAGCGGCGCTTGCTTTGGCGAAGTCGTTGCCGAACCGGCCGCGCATCCTCGACCTTGGCACCGGGTCAGGGTGCATCGCGGTGACGCTGGCTCTGGAGCTGCCGGAGGGCCACGTCGTCGCGAGCGATGCTTCGCCTGGCGCGCTCGCGGTGGCGCGAGCGAACGCGCGAGCGCTCGGCGCGCGTGTCGATTTCCTCGCTGCGCGATGGTCCGAACCGCTGCGCATTGAAGGCTTCGATCTCGTGGTGTCGAACCCGCCGTACCTCGATCCCGCGGGCGAGGTGCAGCCCGAGGTCGCGCGCTGGGAACCCGCGTCGGCGCTGTGGGCCGGCCCTGGCGGTCTCGACGCTTACGACGAGATGCTCGTTGCACTCGACTCGGCCCGCACCCACACGCCGTTGTTGCTCGAGATCGGCGTCGAACAGGCAGCGTCGCTCACTGCGCTCGCCGACGACCGCGGCTGGCGCCTTGCTGCCACGCTCCGCGATCTCGCGGGCATCGAACGCGTCGTCGAGCTCCGCCGCACCTAGCCGGCGCCGCATCGCCGCGCCGTTGCTTCGCTGCGCGGCACGCTTCCTGCTCCGCTTCTCCGAGCCCTCCGCTTTCGCCTTGTCTACGCGGGGGCCATCGGCCAAACTAGCGCGCTGCCATGGACCGCTTCCGCATCACCGGACCGAGCCGTCTTGTCGGCACCGTCGCGGCGAGCGGGGCCAAGAACGCGGCGTTGCCGGCTCTCGCCGCCACGCTGCTCGCCGACGAGCCGGTGGTGCTGCGCCGCGTCCCCAAGGTGCGCGACATCGCCACCATGCGGCGGCTGCTCTCCTACCTCGGCGTCGAGAGCCACGACCGCGACGGCTCGGTGCGGCTGATCCCCAACCACGACAACGCGCCGTTCGAGGCGCTCTACGACATGGTGAAGACCATGCGCGCCTCGGTGCTCGTGCTCGGCGCGCTGATGGGACGCCGGCGCCGCGCCCGCGTCTCGCTCCCCGGCGGCTGCGCCATCGGCGTGCGGCCCATCGACCAGCACTTGAAGGGCCTCGACGCCCTCGGCGCGCAGATCAAGCTCGAGCACGGCTACGTGATGGCGGAGACCAAGCGCCTCTCCGGCGCCCGCTTCCGCTTCGACGTGCAGACGGTGACCGGCACCGAGAACATCCTCATGGCGGCGGCGCTCGCCGAGGGCGAGACGATCCTCGAGAACTGCGCCCGCGAGCCCGAGGTCGTCGACCTCGCCAACCTGCTCAACGCCATGGGCGCCCGCATCGAGGGCGCCGGCGAGGAGACGATCCGCATCGACGGCGTCGACCAGCTCGGCGCCGCCGAGCACGAGATCATCGGCGACCGCATCGAGGGCGGCACCTACCTCGTGGGTGCCGCAATGACCGGTGGCGACGTCACCTTGACCGGTGCCGACCCCGGCGACCTCGGCCCGCTGCTCGAGGTGCTCGCCGCCGCCGGCGCCGACGTGTCGACGAGCGAGGACGGCATCCGCGTCCGCCGCAACGGCACGCTGCGCGCGCACGACGTGGCGACGGCGCCGCATCCCGGCTTCCCCACCGACCTCCAGGCGCAGTACCTGGCGCTGATGACGCAGGCCGAGGGCACCGCGCACATCACCGAGACGATCTTCGAGAACCGCTTCCAGCACGTCGCCGAGCTGCTGCGCATGGGCGCCGACATCCACGTCGACGGCCGCGACGCCGTCGTGCGCGGGCCGCGCTCGCTCTCCGGCGCCAACGTCATGGCGACCGACCTGCGCGCCTCGGCCTGCCTCGTCGTCGCCGGCGTCGCCGCCGCCGGCGAGACGATCGTCGACCGCATCTACCACCTCGACCGCGGCTACGAGGGCATGGAGAAGAAGCTGCAGAGCCTCGGCGCGCAGGTGGAACGGATCTCGGACTGACGCGTGCGCAGCGTCACCCGCTGGCGTCAGCCCACCGTGGCAGACCGCACGACATTCGCGGCGGCTTCGCGCCGCTGAGCGCCACCCTGAACATCTTGCGCCCTCGCCACTCGCTCCCTCCACTGCTCCTCCTGGCGCTCGTCGTCCCCGCGGCCGCGCAGGTCCGCCTCGCGCAGCTCGCCGACGTGCAGGCCGCGTCGACGCCCGGCGAGGCGCTCCTCGCCGCCGACCGCGTCGCCGGCGAGCCGGGGGCGGCCGAGCTCGGCATCGACTACCTGCGCGGCACGCTGCTCGAGGCGATGGGGCAGCCGGCCGAGGCGGCGAAGGCGTTCGCGCTGGCGATGCAGCGGGCGCCGCAGCTCGCGCCCTACTGCCGGCTGCGCCTGGCGCGCCTGCAGGCGCGCGAGCACCCGGAGATGGCGGCCGGTCTCCTGGCGCCGCTCATCGACCGCCGCTTGTCGCCGGCGCTGCGCCACCAGGCGGCGGCGCTCCTCCACCGCTCGCTGCACGCGGGCGGCGACTGCCGCGTGCTGCGCGGCCTCGACTGGCAGGCGCTGCTGCCGGCCGACCGCCGCGCGCTGCTCGTCGCGCAGGCCGACTGCGCACCCGCCGGCGGCCGCGTCGCCGAGCTCGGCCGCGTGCTCGCCGAGAGCACCAACGACGAAGCGGCGTGGGACGCCGCCGTGCGCCTCTCCGCCGTCTCGCGCAGCGAGCTCACGCCGGAGATGACGCTCGCCGTCGGCCGCGCCTTCCAGCGGCTGCGCCACCCCGAGCTCGCCAGCGCCATCCTCGGCCCGTTCGTCTCCTCGCTGCCGCCGCAGCTGCGCGACGAGCGCCACGTCGAGGCTTTCGAGCTGCTGGCGCGGTCGCAGATGGCGCGCGACGCCTACCGCAGCGCCGTCCAGACCTTCGCGCGCCTCGCCGAACGCGGGGCGCGCACCGACGTGCGGGCGCGCGCTCTCTACCAGGAAGGCGCCGCGCGCGAGCTGAATGCCGACCGGGTCGGCGCGCTGCAGTCGTACGTGCGCGCCGCCAACTTGAACGCCTCGAGCGAGACGACGAGCTCGGCGCTGCTCGCCGCCTGCCGCGTCCAATGGCTGCTCGGCCGCCGTCCCGAGGCGCTGCGTACCTACGACATCTTGCGCGGCCGCCGCGAGTGGGGCCGCACCGCCGTCGAGGCGGCGCTCTTCCTCGCCGTCTCGCAGCTCGCCGCGGGCGAGGTCGGGAACGCGCCGCTCCTCCTCCAGCAAGCGGTGCAGCTGACGGGTCACGCCGACGCCGAGGTCGTCTACTGGATCGGTCGCGCCGACGAGGCGCAGGGCGAGCCGGCGGCGGCGCTCGCGCAGTACCTGCGGTTGCTGCGCGAGCTGCCGTACCACCCGCTGACCGCCGAGGCGCGCGCACGGCTCGCCGGGCCGGCGATGGCGCCGGTGGTGAAGGCGGCCGTCGAGCGCTGGCGGCGCTCGCCGCGTGTCGACGAGCGACTCGCCGCGTGGCTGCTGCTGCCCGCCGGCGATCCGCAGCGGGAGCCGCTGCGCCTCCACCTCTACCAGCAGTGGACACGCGACCGCCGCCTCGCGCCGTTCCTGAAGCTCGCCGCCGTCGAGCCCGAGGCATGGCCGCTGTGGGCGTCGCCGCTCGAAGATCCCGAGGACCGCGTGCTGGCGCTCGGCGGCTGGGCCGACGTGAGCCTCGACACCATCACGCGTCACTTCCCGTTGCGCCAGCCGGCGCTCGCCTTCACCGCCGCCCAGCGGCTGCTGCGCGCGCGCGATCCGGGCCGGGCGCTCCTCGTCGCGCAAGAGGCCGCGGCGCCGGCGCTCGCGGCGGCGCCGCCGCAGCTCCTGCCGCTCGCCCTGCGCGAGGTGCTCTTCCCGCGCCCGTGGCCGCAGAAGGTGCAGGCGGCGGCGAAGCGTCAAGGCGTCGAGCCGGCGCTGCTGTGGGCATTGATGCGCGAAGGGAGCCGCTTCGATCCCGCCGCGATGACGTCGTGGGGTGGCCGCGGCTTGCTGCTCGTCGACGCCGCGAACGCCGAGCGCGTGGCGGGAGCAGCCGGCATCGCGCGTCTCCGCGCCAGCGACCTCTACCAGCCCGAGACGTCGATCGCCGTCGGCGCGGCGCGGCTGGCGCAGTTATCCGGCACTTTCGCCGGCCGGCCGCCGCTCATGCTCGCGGCCCACCTCGGCGGCACAGCGCAGGCACGGTTGTGGGCCTCTTGGTGCATCGGCGCCGAGCCCGCGGAGGCGCTGGCGAAGATCGGCAGCCCCGAGCTGCGCGCGACGGTCGGCCGCGTGCTCGGCGCACAAATGGCGTATCGCGAGCTCGGCGCGCCGAAGCCCGGCGCCTGAGCTCGAGGGTCGCGCCCGGTGTTACGATCCCGCGCGGTGTCCCGCACAGCTTCGACGTTCCTCGGGTGGCTCGCGCCGCTCTTGGTGGCCTCTGTCGCCGCAGCGGCGCCGCCGCCTGCGGTCAGGCACGCGCCCACCGCCACCACGCAGCCGGCCGACGCCTCGCTGCGCGACCGCATCGTCGCCGTCGTCGACGGCGATCCCATCCTGCAATCCGACGTCGACCGTGCCATGGTGCTCGCCGGCATCGCGCGCGGCAACGGCACCGGTGGCGAGCGCGAGCAGCGGCGCAAGGTGCTCGACGGTCTCGTCGAGGAGCGGCTGCGCATCCACGAGGTCGAGCGCTACGGTTTCGAGCAGGTGCCGGTGGAGATGATTGCGAAGCAGGTCGAGACGATCCGCACGAAGTTCGGCTCGGACGAGGAGCTCCGCCGGCGTCTCGCAGGCCCTCGGCATGACGATGGAAGGGCTCGAGCAGCTCGTCGCGCAGCAACTGCAGGTTCTCGTCTACGTCGACGAGCTGCTCGGCGCGCGGGTCTTCGTCGGGCTCGAGGAGATCGAGGCCTACTACCAGCGCACGCTCGCGCCGCAGCTGCGCGCCGAGGGCAAGCCGGTGCCGCCGCTCGACGAGCTGCGCGAGCAGATCCGCGAGGTGCTGCGCCAGCAGCGCCTCAACGAGGAGCTGCAACGCTGGACGGCCGAGCTCCGCCGGCGGGCCGACGTGCAGGACTACTTCGACCGGCCGCAGCGCGCGCTCCCGCCCAAGGTCGGCGAGCGGCCGAAGCCGTAGTCGGCGATCTGCCAACGGCTCGTGTGACGCGGGCTCAGCGCCCGCCGTCCGGATTGGTGGGCGCCGAGGCTGAGTCCCACCCTGCAGGGACATCGGCCGTCTGTCCTTGCGGCGGGGCTCCTAGCGGCGGAACCCCTGCCCGCGAAGCGGCTCGCGCTTCCGCGGCCTCAGTCCGAGGGCCCGAGGCGACCGCAAGCTTTCTCCGCGTAGAGGTTTCTACGACTGACGTCGGTGGGCCCCCCAAGACATCTCACACACCAAGTCCAATTTCGTCCGCCCACGACGCCAATACCTAGCGACGGCTTTCACCAGCTGCCAACGCGGACCAAAGGAGCCACCCATGCCCGCTCGACTGCCTGCCGCAAGCGACCCTGGCCCGATCGTGCAGGAGCCGATCCGCACCACGGGAAGCATCGTCACCCTCCAGCCGGACGCGGACGGTTGCGAGATCCTCTTCTCCGAGACCGCACGCCCGCTTCCGTTTCAGAATTTCCGGCTGCCGATCGGCAACGCCAACTACAACGCGATGTACGCGCTGCTCCTGGCCTGCTGGATCAACAAGCTGAACGTGGACATCTATCGCCGTGCCAGCCTTGCCGTGCCGGCGCCGACAGGAACGAACACGCCGCCACCACACATCGTCACCTCCGTGACCGGTCGCCACTTCACCGTCTGAGGGCGGGGAATCCCCATGGGCATTTCGCTCTCTTGCCTCATCGAAGCCACCTTGCCGTGGGTGACGGAGCGACTCGAGAACCCGACGGTCCCGACGATCCCGAAGCACCTCCACTTCAAGGTGGCTGCCTCGCGGTTCGGGCTGGAGGTCAGCGAAAGCGACATCTTCGACGATCTGCACGTGGTCTACGAGACCGCCGACGCCATCCATGAGACGTTCCGAGCGGTCGTCGACGTGGAGGTGATGAACGCGTCCCTGCGGATCGGACGCCTCCTCGCGCAACCGGGCACGCGGCTCGACGAGCGCGGCTACCGCCACGTGGGTCGCGTGGCTGCCGACCGGCCGTACGTCATCTTCTCCGATTTCCACATGGCGCACGCCGGGCACCGCCAGGACTTCTTCGCCACTTCCGGAAACCGCGAGCTCTACGGCGAGGTGCTCAGCCACTACGCCGCCAGCGAGTTCACGTTGGTCGAGAACGGCGACGTCGAGGAGCTCCTGATCTTCGAGCCCACGGCGTCGGAGGCGGCCCACCGCCGCGAGCTGGCCGAGGCGGGCGACACGGATGAACCCTTCGGACCGAGCTGGAACGCGCTCGACGATCACCGTCTCGCGTTCCGTCGCGAGCAGCTCGAGCGGATCATCGACAGCAACCGGGCGCTCTACAAGCAGATCAACAGCCAGTTCCACAAGCACGGCCGCTACATCCGGGTTGCCGGCAACCACGACCAGGACCTCCAGGAGGGCGAGCTGCTGGAGACGCTGCGCTCGGTCTACCCGAACCTGGACGTGCCGTGTGACTTCTTGATCATCGAGCCCGGCGGCGCGAGCTCCGGGGCCGGGCCGTTCGTGGTGGCGCACGGCCATCACTTCGACCGCCAGTGCACGCCGCTCTTCGCCCGGCGGCTGGGCGAAGCCTATTCGGAGGCGCTCGCCTGGGCCTACCAGGGCGCCGACCGCGTCTGGTCCTGGGACGGCGACGACGACGTCCGCAACTGGACTTCCGGCGAACCCTTCCGCGCCAGCCTGGTATCCGACGATCCCGCGGTGCGGGCGGCCGTCGACGACCTGCTGCTGGCCGCGGCTCTGCTCGACGTGGCGGGCATCCCGGTGAGTGGCCCGCTGGCAGCGGCCCTCGGGGCGGCCGGCGGCGCCAAGGACCTCTTGACCACACAGCTGGGAGATCCGGCCCTCTGGGAGAGCGCCTTCGGGCACAACATCTCCTGGGAGTACTTCGAGCGGCCGAGCGTCGCCGAGAACGTGTTCAACGAAGTCCTGTGCGGCACGGAGTGGTTCAAGTTCCGCCACCTCGACGAGCTGGCCATCACCGCCTCGATGCCGTTGATGTTCCCGTCAAGGGCCGGCCATCTCGTGCTGGGACACTCCCACGAGGTCCGCCACAGCACCCTGAGCGGCGCAGGAGAGCCTCTCCTCGGGTATCTCAACAGCGGCGCTGCGGGTCGCTTCGAGAACCTGCTCTGGGGCGTGGAGATCGTGGACGGCGCCGCGCAGGTCGTGGCCTGGCATCGGCCCGGCGGTCCGCGATCGGGCGACGCCCCGCAGCGCTACGTGTACCAACCGACGCTCATCGGCGGCGTGCAGTTCCTCGCGCCCTCCGCGAGCGCGGTCCCCCTGCCCGCAACGCCAGCGCCGCACTGGCTGGAGGCGGTGCTGCACGTGATGATGGCGTGAAGAGTTCCTGAGCAGCCCGGGGCTGTGGGTGGGGCTCGCGGTGGCGGCGGGGTTGCTCGCGAGCTGGCATAGTGCCCGACATGGTGGACATCACGGGCAACGCCAACAGCGAGCAGGCGGCGCTCTGGAACGGCGTCAGCGGCCACGCCTGGGTCGACGAGCAGGCGCTCCTCGACCAGATGCTCGCGCCGTTCCAGGACCTGCTCGTCGCGGAGGTCGGCGCGGCGTCGGCGGGCCGGGTGCTCGACATCGGCTGCGGCGCGGGCAGCACGACGCTCGCCGTGGCGCGGCTGCTCGGCGACGCGGGTCGCTGCACCGGCGTCGACATCTCGGCGCCGCTCATCGACGCCGCCCGGCTCCGCGCCGAGCGTGAGGGCATGGCCGCAGACTTCATCCGCGCCGACGCGCAAGAGCACGCCTTCGAGCCCGGGAGCTTCGACATGCTGATCTCGCGCTTCGGCGTCATGTTCTTCGACGACCCCGTCCGCGCCTTCACGAACCTGAGGCGCGCCGCGGCGGACGGCGCCGCGCTGCGGTTCGTCACCTGGCGGAGCGCCGCCGAGAACCCGTTCATGACCACCGCCGAGCGCGCAGCGGCGCCGCTCCTGCCGAACCTGCCTCCCTCGCAGCCGGACGAGCCGGGGCGGTTCTCCCTCGCGGATGCGAGCCGCGTCACCCGAATCCTGGACGAGAGCGGCTGGGCCGTGATCGACATCCGACCGCTCGACGTCGTCTGCGCGCTGCCCGAGAAGGACCTGATCCGCTACGTGACGCGGCTCGGTCCTCTCGGCACGATCTTCACCGAGGTCGACGAGCGAACGCGCGCCCAGGTCATCGAGACGGTCCGCGCCGCCTTCGAGCCTTACGTGCACGGAGAGGTCGTCCGCGCGACCGCAGCCTGCTGGCTGGTCGGCGCTCGGGCTTAGGAGATCCTCGGCCGTCCAGGACCGGCGCAGCCGATCGCGCACGAGATCGGCCTCGCGACCACCGCGACCCGTGTATACTCGCGCCGCGATGCGACGGTTGTCTTCAGCCCTGAGTTACCTCTCGCTGGCCACGGCCAGGGAGCTGATCGTGTAGGCGCATCGACCTCATCCGCGCGAGCGAACCAAGCCTCCCCGGCCAACCGGCCGCGGGAGGCTTTTCGTTTTTCTGCGTTTCGCGATTCGGGAAGGTGCCGCTGTGTAGGACGGCAAGCGGTCTCGAAAACCGTGGCGCCGGTGAGAGCCGGCGGGGGTTCGACTCCTCCACCTTCCGCCATGTTCTTTCCATCGGGGGCCTAGACCGTTACGGAGGCGGGGCGGCCTGTAGAGCCGCCGCTTCGGCCCGCAGGGTTCGACTCCCTGGACCCCCACCAAACTCGCCGCTCTAGCCCAACTTGGTAGGAGGCGCCAGTCTCAGAAGCTGGACAGTCTCGGTTCGAATCCGAGGGGCGGCACCACGGGTCCGTAGCCCAACCGGCAGAGGCGGCGCCCTCAAGATGCGCACCGTGCGGGTTCGAATCCCGCCGGACCCACCACCGCGGAGAGGTGACCGAGCTGGCAAGGTGCCCGGTTGCTATCCGGAGGCCACGGGAAACCGTGCGGGGGTTCGATTCCCTCCCTCTCCGCCACGTATCGATGCACCAGACTGCACCAACTGGTGTAACCTCTCAGGCCATGCGACGGGCGACGATCACGCTCACGGATGAGCTCGAGGCGCTGCTCGAGAGGCACTTGAGCCGATTGGAGGCGCCGCCTAGCCTCAACGTAGTCATGCAGACGGCCCTGCGCAACTACCTCGGCGGAGGGCAGCGGCGGCGCCGGGGCAAGCTCACGGCGGAGCCTTCGCTGGTCGGCGAGGAGGCCGCGGACTACGACGCGAGCGCTCACAGCACCATCGAGCTCGACGCCGAGACGGAGCGCGCGCTTCGACAGGCGGCCGCACGCGAAGGAACGACGGCTGCCGAGCTCGGCGCCGCCATCCTGAAGCAATACGCGCGCGGAGTGGGCCGGCCGATGCCGCGAGGGATCGGCGCCTATGACAGCGGACGCTCGGACGTGTCGAGCCGCGCCGAGGAGTTGCTGTGGTCGGAGGTGAGGAAGGCGCGCCGGCCGTGACGGTGGTCGCGGACTCGGGAGCGCTCTACGCGCTCTACGACAAACGAGACGACCATCACCAAGCGATCGTCGATGCTTTCGCTGCCGTCGCGGGACCCGTCGTCGTGCCGTCGGCGCTGCTCTCCGAAGTGGACTACCTGTTGCGCCGGTTTCTCGGTATAGATGCCGAGCTCGACTTTCTGCGCAGCCTGGACGACGGCGCCTTTCTCCTCGAGCCCTTCACCGAAGCCGACGTCTCTAGAGCCTGCGAGCTCGTCGAGCGGTACCGCGATCTCGACATCGGCCTCGC
Organism: Thermoanaerobaculia bacterium; assembly: GCA_963846495.1. Lineage (GTDB taxonomy): Bacteria > Acidobacteriota > Thermoanaerobaculia > Multivoradales > JAIOJS01 > DASYQD01. Next base: position 370,351 of record CAWJWP010000016.1, read on the forward strand.
CGACGCGGCAGTGGTCGCGACCGCGGAGCGGTTACATACACGCACGCTGCTCACGGTGGACCAACGGCACTTTCGAGCACTGCGCCACCGCGACGGTTCCGCATTCGTCCTTTGGCCGGCGGATCGATAGCCGGCTACGCCTCCCTCACCCCTCCCGCCGCAGCCGCGGCATGTTCAGCAACCCGATCAGCCGCGCCAGCACCACCGCGATGAACATCACGCCGGTGAACTCCTCCAGCATGACGAGCGCGCGCGCCATCGGCTTGAGCGGCACGATGTCGCCGAGCCCGACGCTCGACAGCGTCGTGAAGCTGAGGAAGAGCAACTCCACCCACGTCCGCGGCGCCTCGGAATTGACGGCGCTGCCGAAGCTGCCGGGGACGAAGTACTGGCACACGGTGTAGACGTGGGCAAAGGCCCAGGCGAGCAGCGTGAAGGTGGCGCCGGCGGCGAAGAGCTCGTCCGGCGTGGCGTGCTGGTCCTGCAGCATGTAGGCGATGAGGCTGCCGGTGGCGTAGAGGTAGAACGCCGCCTCGAGCGCGGAGATCATCACCGCGGCCGCCGGGGTGGGCCAGAGCGCGTGGCGCACCGAGAGGACGACCACCGGCAGCGCCAGCAGCAGCGCCACCCAGGTGAGCCACGAGGTACGCCGCACCAGCCACAACGCGGCGCCGAGGACGAGCAGCCCGAAGGCGCCGAAGAGGGCGTGGCCGGCAGGCGTCGCCTCCATCAGGGGATAGAGCAGGACGCCGGCGAGCTGCACGGCGAGCAGCACGGCCGAGGGGTGGCGTCGGGCCTGGGTGAGCAACCGCATTACGCGAGATCCTAAGGCTCCTCGCTACCGCGGCCCCGCAGACCGTCTGCCCGAACTGGGAGCAGCCGTCGAGCAGATGTGGGCAGCTGCGCTCGATGCAGAGGCTGCGCTCAGTTCGCGCGCGCCGGAGCGCTCTTCGCCAGATCGATCAGCAGCTTGCGCTCCGCGGCCGTCGGCTCTCTTCCCGGCGCCAGCGAGTACTCGATCATGCGGTTGCCGCTCAGGTACCGCAGCTTCGCGTGCGGCCTCCCGCCCTCGCAGGGCCAGAGCATCTCGGCGGTGTCACCGAGCTCGGCGACCGGTTCTCGCTTGCAGCCGCCGCCGCTGTTTTCCATCACCTGCTCGGGGTTGCGCGTCTCGATGATCGACACCAGGACGACGCTGCCACCGGCTTGCGCCATGCAGCTGTTGCTGCCGAAGGTCTGCTGGCTGAAGTCCTTGCCGGGGAGGAGCTTCTTGAGCACGTCGGTCGAGAACCAGGGGCAGTTGGCGGCGGCGGCGAGCGCCGCCGGGTCTTTGTCGATGGCGAGCGCGGCCTGCACGAGCTTCGTCGCCGCGGCGACGTGGTCGGGGGTCACGGTCGTGCCGAGGTTGAAGTTGGCGGTCACGACGACGCGGCCCTGGTGAGCGGTGAACATGATCGAGCGATCGTCGTCGGGGCCCTCCGCTTTGGGTCCCGACTTCGACCGGTAGCTGAAGGCCTCGGCGCCGAGCTCCTTGATCCGGGTCACGGTGTACGACTTCTCCATCTCCGTGCGCATGCCGCGCACGAGGCTCGTCGCCTCGGCCGGCGACGCCTTGAGCAGCTGGTTGGCGCCGAAGATGTTCGGGCCGCCGCTGCCGATGAACGTGCAAGAGCCCGCGGCGCCGCCGGTCATCACCCGCCACGGCGCGAAGTCGGGCAGCGCCGCGTCCACGTCGCGAGTCGGCAGCCAACCGCACTCCTCGGCCGCCAGCACGGGCGCGAACAGCAGTAGCCACGTCGCGGCGACGATGCATCGCACCATGGTTGGACCTCCTGGGCTGGCTGGCGACATTACTACGCCGGCACAAACGGCGATGCGAGCGGGGCCTCCCCCGCCCGCATTCCGAGCGTACCGACTGACGAACGACGGCGTTCGCTCTACGGCGCCAGCGAGTCGTACGTCGGCCCCTGGTCGCCGCAGGCGGCATCGCCGGCGTCGTGGGGCACGCAGACCTTGACCACCGTCGAGCAGCGGGCGCCGGCGCGATCGGCGGCGTCGACCTGGAGCTGGTAGACGCGGCCGTCGCCGTCACCACGCCGCTCGGCGCGCAGCAAAACTTGGGCTCCGCCCGGAAGCATGGCGTCCGGGCTGGTGTTGCCGTCGCCGCCGCCGTTGATGGGCTCGTCCTGACGCACCGCGATCACTCGCACCTCGGGGGCCTCGCCGTCGGGGTCGGTGATGCCGGTGATCCCCACCGACACGAACCGGTGGTTGGGCGGCCAGAGCCGCGCCACCGTCGGCTGCGCGCCGCCGCATTGCGGGGGACGGTTGGCGCAGGCGTCGCCGACGCCGTCGCCGTTCGAATCCGCCTGCGACGGGTTGTAGACGGTCGGGCAGTTGTCGCTCGCGTCGGGCACCGCGTCGAGGTCGCCGTCGGGCGCCGTGCGCACGGTGCGCTCGAAGGTCTGGCCGTGGAAGTCGCGGTAGGCGATGCGCCACGAGAGCGCCGGGCAGGCGTCGCCCGGAGTCAGGGTCTCGAACGTCACGGTGTCGGCGCTCGTCGTGGTGGCGAGGCCGACGGTGGTGGCGAAGGTCGCCGGGTCGGGGTCGTCGGGGTGGGAGAAGCGAGCCACGCCGTCGAGCACGCTGACGGAGGCGGGCGGGTCGACGATCGTGGCGGTGACGTTGTAGGCGTAGCCGAAGCCGTTGTTGACGAGGTCGACCCGCCACTCGTCGCCGCTCGCGCGCTCGCAGCCGAAGCACGCTGAGATCGGCGGCCGGCGCCTGGTCGGCCGCGATGACGAGATGCTCGACGAAGTTGGTGTCGACGCGGCTGGGCGGCACGGCGTCGGGGAAGATGACGGTGCCGACGTTGCGGACCTTGGTGTCGGGTGGCGCGTCGGCCCTCACGTTGGCGGAGAAGCTGACGCTGCGCGGCGTCGCCGGCGGCAACACCGGGTCGCGCCAAGTGAGCGTGCGCGTCGAGGCATCGAAAGTGCCGCCGTCCTCGACGGTGAGGGTCGAGAGGTCGAGGTCCTCGTCGAGCGGATCGACGACCAGCACGTCGTGGGCGTCGGCGGTGCCGACGTTCTCGTAGTGGAGCGTGTAGCGCAGCCGCTGTCCCGCCGTCGCGTAGGCGTAGCCCTGGCCGTTGACCGGCGGGTCGACCTCCTTGAAGTTGGGATCGACCGGCACGCAGCCGGGCACGCCGACGTTGCACTCGTCGAGGTGCGCGAGCTCCTCGAAGCTCGCCGGTCCCGTCCAGGTGTGGAGCTCGCAGCACCAGGCGGGCACGGTCACTCCGCCGCAGGCGCCGCGCGGCACCGTGCAGCGGTGCGGCGCCGCCGGGATGGTGGCCGGCGCGCACATCAGCGGCCGGCCGCCGACCGGGAACGGCCCCACCGGCACGTAGCCGCTGCCGCACTGGGTGACGCTCGGGCCGGCGAGGAAGAGCGGCACGCAGCCGCAGGCGGGGTCGCCGCAGTCGGCCTTGCCGTCGCAGTTGTCGTCGATGCCGTTGAAGCAGATCTCCGGCTGGCCGCTGCGCGAGGCTTTGTCGAATTTCATGATCTGCATCGCGGTGTTGTCGCTGCGATCGACGTCTTCGGAGGCCGTCGTCGCGATCGCCACGTTGAGGAGAGTGCTCTCACAGCTCAGCGTCGGACCGCCGCTGGGGTCCTCGAAGGGCAGCGTGTGCACGGCCATGAGGCCGGGCGTGGTCGAGCCGGCGGCGAGATCGCCGAAGCCGAGGGTGACCGAGCTCCCGAAGAAGCTCTGCGGCGGCGGGAACGACGCCAAGAAGGTCACCTCGGGCGGCAGGAAATCGGTCACCCGCACGTCCACCGCCGGGTTGCCGCCCGGGTTGGAGAGCGTGAGGTCGTAGTGCACGTCCTCGTCGCCGATGGTCCACGCCGGGCCGGTCTTGGCGAGCGCCAGCTCGGCGGCGGGCGCCGGCGGCGTTCCCGTACCGGGGACGAACAGCATGTCGTCGAACGTTTCCGGGAACGGACACGAGCTGGCGAGCCGCGCGGAGGTGATGTCGCCGATGTTGGCCGCACCGCCGAAGTAGAGCCCGGGCGGGAACGGCGGCGTGTGGGTCTCCGATCCCGCGCTCCCGGTGTAGGTGAACTGTCCGGGGCACTCGATCCAGCGATGGGAGAAGCCGATGGCGGCGACGCCGGGCGAGATGGCGACGTCGATGCCGTTCGGGAACGGAGCCTGGAGGCGACACGCCCCGCTGCCGTCGCAGACGTAGAACGGCCGGGGCGGCGTGGTGGTGAACGTGAAGGTCACGCCGCTACGGGTGAAGGTGATCGACGTCGCTCCCGATGGCGCGATAGCGGTGGTGAACGGCTCGTGCACCGCTCCGATGAGCGCCGGGTGAGCGGGGTCGAGGATCAGCTCGGCCCGCGCGCCACTCGCGAAGAAGAACGGAGCGAGCGTCGCGACGAGCACACAGAGGCGGAGACGCGTTCTCATGACAGGGCCCTCCTGGTTGGTCCTGCCACGGGACGCGGAATCGGCGACGGAACTCCCTAACGGCGCTACCAGCGACCGGCTCAGTGCGCGACTGGGAGGTCCTCGGTCAGCGCAGAGCGCGCAGACGCAGGCTGCGCACGCGATCGAAGTCGCGCCGATTGCGCGTCACCAGCGCCAGCTCGTGCTCGACAGCCGTGGCAGCGATCAATGCGTCGGGCATTCGCAGCTCGGTCTCGCGGCGAATCCGGCCCGCCCGCTCGGCAATGGCGCGATCGACAGGCAGCTCGCGGAAGGCGCTCAGGAGCTGCACCACTCGATCGCTGGCGCTGGTGCCGGCGAACAGCTCGGCGCGCGTGATCACCGAGTAGAACAGGCGATGGCCAGCCGGCCTCAGCTCGTGGGCACCGCGCAGGTGGTCGACGAAGACGTCGGTATCGACGAGCAGGTCAGCCACGGTCCCACTCGTCGCGGCTCGGCGGCGACAGCTCGGGAGCGGCGCCAAACGTAGCCGCGAGGATGGGACCGGCGTCCGGCAGCTCGTTGTCGAGATATTCGTCGAGCGCCGAGCGGACGACCTCGGCCAGCGTCACGCCGCGAGCGGCGGCCAGCTCGTCGACGCGACGTCGCTGATCCTCGGTCAGATAGACCTGGGTACGCGTGGCCGGCATACAGCACAGTATACAGCGCCACAGCGACGGCGGCTGGCGCGACGTCGGCGCCTTTCGGGATCGATCCGCCGCCACCGTCAATGCCGAGCTGCGCGAAAGAGCGACGTAGTATCCGGAGCCGGAACCCGCTCGCCGTCTCGCGCATTCGATCGGAGGACCGCGTGATGACTCGTTGCTCCCGGCGGCTCGCGCTCGCTCTCTTCGTTCTCGCCACGCCTCTGAGGCCCGCCGGTGCCGCCGAGCTGCCGGCAGCGGTGCCGTTCTTCTCGACGTTCTCCATCTGCGCCATCGATCCGGCGACGGGCGAGAGCGGCGTGGCGGTGACGACGACGGGTGCCGTTCGTCGGTCGCGCCGTGCCATGGGTGAGGGCAGGAGTCGGCGCGGTCGCGACGCAGGCGTGGACGGAGGTGGCGTACGGTCAGCGCGGGCTCGACCTGCTGGCGCAGGGACTGGCTCCCGACGCGGCGATCGCCAAGCTGCTCGAAGGGGACGCGGGGCGTGAGCACCGCCAGCTCGGCATCATCGACATGCAGGGACGCACGGCCTCGTTCAGCGGCAAGGAGAACGGCGCCTGGGCCGGCAGCCGCTCCGGCGTGCACTACGTGGTGCAGGGCAACATCCTCGTCGGCCCGCAGGTGCTCGACGCGGTCGCGGCGTCGTTCGAGGCGACGGCGGGCACCGGCACGCCGCTCGCCGAGCGGCTCATCCTCGCCCTGCGCGCGGGGCAGGCGACGGGCGGCGACAAGCGCTGGGGCAACCTGCAGAGCGCGGCGCTGCGCATCGCCGATCCCAACGATCCCGGGCGCGGTGGCGACCACATCTCGATCGCCATCGACGTCGGCGAGCACCCGGACCCGGTGGAGGAGCTCTACCGCGTCTACCGCACGACCCAGCGGCGGCTCGGCTATCGCAGCTTCTCGCGCATCACCGGTCCCGACGTCGTCGAGCTGCACCGCATGCTTCACGCCCTCGGTCACTTCCGGCCCGAGGTGAAGGAGTTTCCGACGGCGCCGAAGCTCGGCGTCGACAGCTCGCTGCTGCGCACCGATCCCGCCGCGATGCAGGCGAAGGTCGCCGCGTTCCGCGAGGCGGCCACCGCATTCGAGAAGGCGTGGGGAACGTTCGGCGAAGACTCGGTGGCGGCAGTGGATGCCTTCCGCGCTGCCCACGACCTCGCGCATCCGGGGAATCCGGCCGGGCTCGTCGACGAGCGGCTCGTGGCGGCGCTGCGCGAGGCGTACGAGGCGCGGCGGAAGGCGTCCGCGCCACCGCCGCCGCCCTGACGGTTCGCCGACGACCCTACGTCGTCACCCCGGCCACGGCACGGTCACGCGCGCTTGCCGGCAGGTGGGCGGGCAGTCGGGACCGTTGGGCTGCACGGTCTCGACCTGCGGCCGCACCGTCCGCGAGGACCGTTCGGCGCCGGCGATCACCTCCACCGTCACTTCCGCGGGCAGGAAGTCGGCGAAGAAGATCTGGCCGCACTCCTGCGGCGACGGGCACTCCCGCACGCGAGGGCTCTCACCGGCGGCGCGAGCCTCGACGCGGTACGGGGCCGGCGGCGTCCCCTCGACGACGACGGAGAGGCCGCTCTCGCAGCCGATCTTCGTGCACATTCGGGGGGCGGGAGCGGGAGCCGGGGCGCAGCCGGCGAAGAGGACGGCGAGAAGCAGGTGTACGGGGACGAGCCGTGGTGGGCGGCGCATGGCTCTCGCGCGTGCGAAAACCGTACCGCGCGGCGCGGGGCCGTCCCGACAGTGCGCGCTCAGCGCGCTAGCAGGACGTCGCCCGTCCGCAGCGGCACCGTTTCTCGCCGGCGCGGCGTTGGCGCGCTCGGTCTAGGCCGTCCGCGCGGCGCTCTCGGCGCCCTTGCGCGCACGCCACGCCTGCAGGAGGTGCCGGCGCTCGTGCGCGGCGATGACGTGCATCCCGGTGGCGAGGCTCCAGCGCAGGATGGCGACGAAGGGGTTCTCGAAATGGATGTGCGCGAGGTCGAGATCGGCGTTCTCGCGCAGGAAGGCGACCGCGTCGCGGTGCGCAGCGAAGAAGGCCGCGCGCGCCTCGGCGAGCGGCGGCGCGATGCGCGGCTGGATCTTGCGCGGCGCCTTCAGCTTGCGCCCTGTCCGCGGGTTCTCCAACGGCTCGAGCGTGCGCACGAACCAGCCGCCGAGGAGACCCGGCTTCGCCGGTCCGCGGCGCCACTTGCCACGCTCGCGGGCACGCGCCGCCGCCGGACGCATCGCTTCGACGTAGACGCGGTTGGCGGTGGCGAGGTGGTCGAGGCACTCGGCCACGCTCCACGCGCCGGGCGCCGGCTGCCATCGACCCTGCTCTTCGGAGAGGCCGTCGACGAGCGCCTGAGCGTCGCGCTCGGTCGCCGCGAGCTCGTCTTCGAGCGCTCGGATGTCGGGCGGCAGCTCGTCGCTCATGGCACGATCCGCAGCGCTCGACCGAGCGCAGCGGTCGCGGAGCAGTCTAGCGCCGCCCGGTCAGCGCTCGCCCTGCGCTAACGTCAGCCCATGCGACGTCACGTTCTCGCCGCCCTTCTCATCTCGCTCGCCTTCGTCTCCGGCCACGCTTCGGCTGACTCGTCCAACGGCGCCGCGGACCCGATCCTCGCCGGCGCCTGGCCGGCGGAGCGGCGGCGGGAGCTGCTCGACAAGGTGCTCACCGTGCGGCTGGCGCCGGACCTCTCGCACTTGAGCGCCGGCGAGCGCCGCGCCCTCGACGAGCTGCTGGCCGTTGGAGCGATCTTCCAGCGGCTCTACGAGGACACGCTGCACCACCAGGCGGCCGCGGTGCGCGAGCGTCTCGCCGCCGCGACGCCCGCGCCGACTTCTCCGCTCGACGCCAAGGCGCTCGACGAGCTGCGCACGCTCTACCTTCTCTTCCAGGGGCCGATCGCCACCACGCTCGACAACAAGCGCGAGCCGTTCCTGGGCGTCGACCCGACGGTGCCCGGGCGCAATGTCTATCCCTGGGGGATCGCGGAGGAGGAGGTCGACGCCTTCCTCGCCAAGCACCCCGATCGTCGCGACGAGATCCTCGGCGAGCGCACCGTGGTGCACCGCGCCACCGCCGCCAACCTCGCCACTGAGCGTGCCACCCTCGCGGCTTCGCCCGCGCTCGCGATCCTCCATCCCGGGCTCGGCGAGCGGCTCGCCGCCCTCGCCGCTTCCCCCGACCCGGCCGTCCTCTACGCCGTGCCGCAGGCGGTCGCCTGGGCGCGCGAGCTGGGCGCGGCGCAGCGGCACCTCTTCGCCGCCGCGGACGCCGTCGACGCCGAGGATCCCGAGCTCGCCCGCTACCTGCGCAATCGCGGCCGCGACCTGCTCTCGAACGACTACGAGAGCGGCGACGCCTCGTGGGTCACCGGCCGCTTCCGCCGCCTCAACGCGCAGATCGGCACCTACGAGACCTACGACGACGCGCTGTTCGGCGTCAAGGCGTTCCCGTCGCTTTCGCTGCTGGTGCGCGACGAGAAGGCGACGGCCGAGCTGCTGACGCAGCTGCGCGGCATCCAGTCGATCGAGGACGCGCTGCCCTACGACGCGCACCGCCGCGTGCGCGAGGACATCCCGGTCGGCGTCTACGAGGTGGTGGCCGACTTCGGCCAGGCGCGCGGCACCAACACCGCCACCATCCTGCCCAACGACGCGCTCTTCTCGCGCCGCTACGGCCGCGTCATCCTGCTGCGCGAGAACATCCTCACCCACCCCGAGCTGTTCGCCATCGCCGACCGCCGCTGGCGCGCCGCGGTGGCGCCGGCCTTCGCCGGGCAGAACGAGGCGGAGGGCGGCTTCCACCGCACGCTGTGGCACGAGATCGGGCACTACCTCGGCGTCGACCGCACGAGCGACGGCCGGCCGCTCGACCAGGCGCTCGGCCGTTGGGCCGACGCGCTCGAGGAGATGAAGGCCGACCTGGTGTCGCTCTTCGCCGTGCACCGCTTCCGCGCCGCCGGCACGGTGAGCGACGAGCGGCTGCGTGCCGTGCAGGCGAGCGGCATCCTGCGCACGCTGCTGAACAACCAGCCGCGCGCCGACCAGCCGTACCAGACGATGCAGCTCGCGCAGTTCAACTTCTTCCTCGACCGCGGGCTGCTCGCCTGGGACGACGAGGGGCGGCTGGTGCTCCGCCCCGAGCGCTACGAGACGACGGTCACCGATCTGCTCCGCGAGGTGCTCGCCATCCAGGCCGCGGGCGACCCCAAGCGGGCGGAGGCGTTCTTCGGCCGCTGGACGACGTGGACGCCGGAGCTGCACGAAGCGCTCGGCACGCGCCTGCGCGAGGCCGAAGGGCCGCGCTTTCGCCTCGTGCGCTACGCGGCGCTCGGCGAGTGACCGGGCGAGCGATGGCCGGCCGCCTGCTCGTCGTCTCGACGCCGATCGGCAACCTCGGCGACTTGTCGCCGCGGGCGCGCGAGGCGCTCGCCGGCGCCGATCTCGTGGCGTGCGAGGACACTCGGCACACCGGATTGCTGCTGTCGCGGCTCGGCGTCAAGGCGCGGCTCGTGTCGTACCACGAGCACAACGAGCGGGCGCGGTTGCCTTCGCTGCTCGCGGCGCTGGAAGAGGGACGGACGGTGGCGCTCGTCTCCGATGCCGGCACGCCGCTGGTGTCGGACCCCGGCTTCGTGCTGGTGCGCGGGGCGGTGGCGCAGGGAGCGACGGTGGAGGCGATCCCCGGACCTTCGGCGTTGCTCGCGGCGCTCGTCGTCTCCGGGCTGCCGCCGCTGCCCTTCACCTTCGCGGGCTTCCCGCCGCCGAAGGGAGGCAAGCGGCGGACGTTCTTCGCGCGGCTCGCGGCGCTCGAGCACACCGTCGTGTTCTACGAGTCGCCGTATCGCCTCGCCGCCTCCCTCGCCGATGCGGCCGCGACGTTCGGCGAGCGGCCGGCGGTGGTGGCGCGCGAGCTGACCAAGCTGCACGAGGAGGTTCGCCGCGGCACGCTCGGCGAGCTGGCGGCGGCGCTCGCCGACGAGACGGTGCGCGGCGAAGTGGTCGTCGTCGTCGGCCCGGCTCAGACCGACCACTCGGCGGCGAGCGCCGGGAGCGGCGCCCAAGGCTAGGCGGCGGCTCGTACGCGCGCACGCCGCCGGGCTCAGAAGCGGTAGGCGAGGCCGAAGTGGCCGCCGGTCGTGAGGTAGTCGTCGAGCTCGACGGTGCGGCCGGAGCGCCGGTCGGTGACCGTCCAGTCGGTCTGGTGCTGTTCGGCGCGGATCGCCGCCTCGAGCGACCAACGGCTGCCCAGTCGGATGCGCAGCCCGGCGAGCGCCGTCGCCAGCAGCTCGGTTCCGACTTCCTGGACGATGTCGTAGCGGCCGCCGCCGGCGAGCGGGCCGGCGACCGGCTCGACGTCGACGGTGCCGATGCCGGCGCCGACGCCCCAGAACCACTCGAGGCGGCCCTGCGGGCGTCCGTACGCGCGCTCGATCCACGCCAGCACGTTGGTGGAGGTGCCGGCGGCGTCGACCTCGCCGGCCGCGGGGTCGCCGGCGAAGCCGAGGAACTCGTACGGGCGCTCGACGTCGAAGTCGGGCGAGTGATCGACGGCGACGCCGAGCCGCCAGCGGTCGCTCAGCCGATAGCGGCCGTAGACGCCGCCGCCCATGATGTCGTTGGTGGGCTCGCCGTCCGCCGCCACCGCGCCGAGCCGCACGCCGAGCTCGAAGCGGGGCTCCTGCGCCGCCAGCGCGGCGGGCATTGCCATGAGAGCGAACAGGGAGAGAGCGAGGAGGCGGCGCCGCATCGTCATCGAGTACCCTCCGTCAACAGGGCGGAGATGGCGAGGCGTGCAGGGTCTCCGCCGTTTCGGTCCTGCGCCAAGATGGATGCACCACCGACTCAAATCCTTCGTCGACCGGCGAAGGATTCGCCGCCGCGATGCGATCTAACCGCCGAGCGGCTGCGGCCGCATCGCGATACGCCGATGTCGAAGCGCCTCGCCGCCGTCGCCTTGGGGTTGGCGATCCTCGCGGCCACCGCCGCAGGAGCTGCTGGAGCCGTTGCAGCCGCTGGCGCCAGCGAAACCGCCAAGCCCGCAGCGCGCGGGTCGCGTGCGAAAGCGGCTGCGGAGCGCGCCCGCCTCGCCGAGCTGCCGCCGCGCCACCAGCAATTCGTCGAAGAAGCCGGGCTGCTGCTCGGCCCCGAGGAGCGCGCCGCCTTCCTCGCGCTTCCCGAGGACTACCAGCGCGACGCCTACATCGTCGCCTTCTGGCGCTCGCGCGACCCCTACCCCGACACCGCGCGCAACGAGCTGCGCGAGCAGTGGCAGGCGAAGGTCGAGATGGCGCGCTCGGCCTTCGGCGCGCTCGACGACGCCCGCTCGCGCTTCCTCCTCCTCAACGGGCCGCCGGCCGTACGCGTCGAGATCGCGCAGCGCGACAAGAACGGCGGCCCCGGCTTTCGCTGCTCGGGCATCGTGGTGCCCACCGAGGTGTGGTCGTACCCCAAGGAGAACCGCACGCGCGAGGAGATGGTCGTCATCTTCTACCGCCCGGGCGGACTGATGGCGTGGCGGCGCTGGGGCTTCGACGACGGCGTCGAGGCCCTGCTCGTGCGGACGTCGGCGATGATGCGCGAGGGCAGCCCGCAGGAGGGGCTGCGGCTGATCGCCGAGAGCTGCGGCGACGCCGGCGAAGCGCTGTTCGCGGCCATCGGCTGGATCGGCGCGCAGCCCGGCTTCAAGTACCTGCTGCAGATGCTCGAGGCGGAGTCGCCGCCGAAGCGGCCGGCGGGCGAGTGGCTCGCCACCTTCGACTCCTACTCGACCGAGCTCGAGGCGGGCGCGGCGACGTTCCCCGCCGAGCTGTCGTTCGCGTTCCCGGGGCGGCGGCAGAGCCGCACCGTCGTGCAAGGGACGGTGCGCGTGGCGGTTGGCGACCTCGGGCGCAGCGAGCTGGCCGGAGCGCGCTCGTACAACTTGCTGCTCACCGGCGAAGTGTTGAGCGGCGAAGAGCTCTTCGACCGCTTCCGCTACAAGTTCGACCTGCCGCAGGCGCTCGTTGGCGGCGACAACGTGCCGCTCGTCTTCGAGCGGATGCTGCGGCCGGGCGAGTACCGGCTGGTGCTCAAGATCGAGGACCTCGGCGGCAAGCGCTTCTTCCGCGTCGACCAACCGCTCACCGTGCCGGCCATCGACGCCGCGATGCCGCCGCCTCCGCCGGCCGACCCGCTCAGCGCACGGCTGTTCGCCGAGGTCAACGCGCTGATGGCCGGCGGCGAGACGAGCGTACGGCTGCTCGCGCCGGTGGGCAGCGACACCTTCGCGGGGCAGTCGGTGCTCGGCGGGAAGGTGCGGTTCGACGCGCTGGTGACTGGCGATCAGGTGGACACGGTGACGTTCGCGCTCGACGGCCAGCCGATCCTTACCAAGACGACGCCGCCGTGGAGCGTCGAGCTCGACCTCGGACACCTGCCGCGCTCGCAGACGCTGCGAGCGACGGCGTTCGACGCCGGCGGCCATGCGCTGGCGAGCGACGAGATCGTCGTCAACGCCAGCTCGCATCGCTTCGCGGTGACGATCAGCGAGCCGATGCCCAAGCAGCGCTTCCGCGAGAGCGTGCGGGTCGTCGCCAAGCTCGAGGTGCCCGAGGGCTCGCAGGTCGAGCGGATGGAGATCTACCGCGACGAGACGTTGGTCGCGACGCTCTACCAGCCGCCGTGGGAGCAGCCGATCCTGCTGCCTGCGGGGGAGCAGCTCACGTACCTCCGCGCCGTGGCGTATCTCGCCGACGGCGCCGACACCGAGGACCACGTCTTCATCAACGCGCCGCCGGGGCTCGAGGAGGTGGCGGTGCAGCTCGTCGAGCTCTACACCGCCGTCACCGACCGCAACGGCCGTCCTGCCGAAGGGATCACCGAAGAGCAGTTCGCGGTCAAGGAAGACGGCGTGCCGCAGCAGCTGGTGCGCTTCGAGCAGGTGCGCGACCTGCCGATCAAGGTGGGCGTGCTGCTCGACACTTCCGCTTCGATGGAGAAGAGCCTGGAGGAAGCGCAGCGCGCGGCGCTGGCGTTCTTCACCGACATCGTGACGCCGAAGGACCGCGCGGCGCTGATCACCTTCAACGACCGGCCGCGGTTGCAGGTGAAGTTCACCAACGAGCTGCTGTCGCTCGGCGGCGGGCTCGCGGGGTTGAAGGCGGAGCGCGGCACGTCGCTCTACGACAGCGTCGTCTTCTCGCTCTACTACTTCAACGGACTCAAGGGCCAGCGCGCGCTCGTCGTGCTGTCCGACGGCAAGGACGAGAGCAGCCGGCTGGGCCTCGACGAGACCCTGGAGTTCGCGCGCCGCTCCGGCGTGGCGGTGTACACCATCGGCCTCGGCGCCGACCTCGAGCACGACGCGAAGCGCGCACTCGCCAAGCTCGCTGACGAGACCGGCGGCAGGAGCTTCTTCGTCGACGAGGCAGGGCAGCTCGCGCCCGTCTACCAGTCGATCCAGGAGGAGCTGCGCTCCCAGTACCTGCTCGTCTATCAGTCGAGCAACGCGAAGACCGACAAGAAGTTCCGGCGCGTGGATGTGAAGGTCAAGGCGCCTGGCCTCGAAGCGCACACGATCCGCGGGTATTACCCGTAGCCAGTACGTCATCGCGAGCGAAGCGAAGCGATCTCGATGGTGCGAGGTCGAGATTGCTTCGTCGCTGCGCTCCTCGCAATGACGGGTGATGGGAGCCGGATGGTGGGCAGAGCCCACCCTACTGAGCCGACGTCGTCGGCGCCGCCCGTTACTGGATCGCCGCTGTGGCAGCGCCGTAGACGCGGGAGGTCTTCGCGTCCTGGAGGAAAACGACGACGCCGAGGTTCTGGCGGCGCCAGTCGCGCTCGAGGCGCAGCGTGACCGCTTCGCTCCGCTCGGCCGGGCCGCTCAGCTTGAAGGCGCGCTGCAGGCGGCGCACGACGTAGTCGTTGTGGAGGGTCTTGCGGGCGTTCTCGCCGCCCTTGACCTCGGTCTCGAGGCCGCTCTCGTAGACGGCGACCATGACGTCGACGGCCGTCGCGCCGGTTGGCGCCTGCGCTCGCACCGTGGCCGTTGACCGCGCCGTCGCCCGCGGGCGCCAGCGCCACGTCGACACGCCCCTGCGCAGGACGCGCCTCTGCCGCTTCGACCGCCTTCTTGATGCACTGCACGTCAGCGCCGTTGCAATCGGCGTCGCCGGCGATCACCAGCTGCGGCGTGTAGATGGTCTCCGCCTCGAGCTGGCGCGCGTAGTCGTTCTGCCGCCGCGTCCATGCGGCGTCGGAGAAGCGGTCGCGCCAGCCGAGACGATCCCAGTAGTCGACGTGAAAAGCGAGCGGCACGACCTGCTTGGCGAGGTCCGGGTCCTTGCCCATGGCGATGAGCAGCCGGTCCGCCGGCGGGCAGCTCGAGCACCCCTGCGAGGTGAACAGCTCGACCAGCACGGCGCCGTTCGCCGGCACGACTGCAGCGAGCGCCAGCGCGCCGGCCATCACCCAGATTGCGATCCGTTTCGCGCTCATGCGTGCATCTCCTGCCGTCGCTCGCTCGAATGTACGTGAGAGCGCGGCCGCCGGTTCACGGGCCCCGGCGGCCGCTCAGCAATCAACCGTCGAGGCTCAGCGGAAGCTCAGCCGCGCTCCCAGCCTGTAGATGCGCGGGCTGACGATCTCGCGCACGTTGTCGGACGTCGTCTGCGCCAGCCGGTGGTTGCGCTGGAGGACGTACGACTCGTTGAAGAGGTTGAACACGTCGACGCCCACGGTGACGCCGAAGTCATTGAAGGAGAGCTCCTTCTCCACCCGCGCGTCGACCATGTGGATGTCGTCGAACCGGAGCTCGTCGGGGTCGGTCGTCACCTGCACGTTGTCTTGCGAGAAGTTCTCGCTGGCGAGCTCCTGCGGGCTGCGCCGGAAGTAGGGCAGCGGGTAGCCCTGGCGGCCGGTGACGTTCATCGCCACGTTGAAGCCCCACGGGCGATCCGGCGCCACCTGGTAGAGGCCGTTGATGCTGTACGACCACTCGCTGTTGATGTAGATGCCGCCCTTGGCGCCCGAGCCCGTGCCCGAGCCCTGCAGGAAGGGGTCGCCCTCACGGTCGCCGCCGCCGAGGAGCTGCGTCGGGTCCTCGCGCTCGCTGTCGGGGACCTTGCTCCACGTCCAGTCGGCCCAGGTGAAGTTGCCGCGCAGCATCCAGCGGTTGGCGAGCCGCTTGTTGACCACCAGGGAAGCGCCCTTGTACTCCTGCTCGCGGTCGCCGTTCTCGAGGAAGAGGCCGCCGCGCGTCGAGACGCCGGGCGCCAGGCGCCAGCGGGTGACGGTGCGCGTCGTGCCGTCGGGCATCGGCTGGCTGAAGGTGACCGGCACGTAGTCGGAGCGCCGGTGGACGCGGCCGACCGAGCCGAGGTTGCCGGCCGCGAACGCCGGGCACTCGAGGGAGTTGAAGTTCTCGTTGCACTGCGTGGTGTCGCCGTCGAAGACGAGCAGCTCCTGCTCGAGCAGGCCGGTGAGCTGGCGGTAGGTGAGGTTCAAGCCGACGACGAACTCGGGCAGCAGGGCGTGCTCGATGCCGAGCAGCAGCTCGTCGGTGCGCGGCGCGTCGAGGCTCGGGTCGACGGCGTTGGAGTTGAGCAGGCCGCGCGTGATCGGGTTGACGTTGGGGCTGAAGCCGTTCGGCCCGACGATGATCTGCCCGGGGTTGACCGGCCCGCCGCCGGCTCCGGTCGGCTGCGAGGTGTAGAAGTAGGCGTAGCCGACGCCGGCGAGCGGGTTGGTGAAGCTCGCCACGGCGGTGCCCATCTGGTCGGCGAAGCGCGAGAACGAGGCGCGCAGCAGCGTCTTCCGCTCGGCGCCGAGCGCGTAGGTGAGGCCGAGGCGCGGGGAGAGGTCGCTCCACTCGAAGCCGGCGTCGAACTCGCCGCCGCTCACCGCCGGCAGCACGTTGCCGAGGACCGGGTTGGCGGGCGCGCTGGCGGCGAGGTTGGTCGCCTCCTGCTTGTCCCAGCGCAGGCCGGCGTTGATGGTGACGTTGCCGAGCGTCATCGTGTCCTGCACGAAGGCGTCGGTGTAGGTCTGCTCGACGTGGAGGCCGGCGTTGCGCGTGGCTTGCAGGTAGTTGGTGCCCGTCGGCAAACCGACCTGCGCGGCGTCGAGGATGAGGCCGCCGCCGCCCCAGCTCGACAGCGAGGAGACCTCGGCCTGCCGGTAGCCGGCGCCGAACTTGAGCTCGTGCGAGAGGTTGCCGGTGTTGAAGAAGCTCGAAGCGTCGGCCTTGTACTGGTCCTGCGGCCGCTCGGTCTGCACGAGGGCGAAGGTGTTGTGCCAGACGCCGCCGGCGTCGAGGGTGGCGGCCGGGCCGGTGGGGCTGGCGCCGCCCTGCGGCACCAGCTCGAAGCCGCCGTTGACCTTCGAGTACATGCCGGTCAGGTAGAAGCTCGACGAGAAGAGGTGGGTGTCCTCGACCTTCCAGGCGGTCGGGCGAGGGCCGAACTTGCCCTGGTTCCAGGTCGTCTCCTGCGGGCGGGTGGGGCCGGCGTTGCGGCCGATCTTCACCTTGTCGCTGTCGAAGTAGAAACCGGTCGCCGAGTTGCTCGCCGAGACCTGCGCGTTGAGCTTGGCGTTCTTGCTCTCGAGGTCGGTGAAGTCAGAGACGTCGGCGATGGTGAGCAGGTCGACCTTCTGCTTGCCGTAGGAGCCCCAGATCCACAGGCGGTCGGCGACGATGGGGCCGCCGAGCTCGGCGCCGTAGTCGTCGACCTTGACGATGCGGTTGCCCTGGTTGAACGAAGCCTGGCCGGTGGTGGCGCCGGAGCCGGTCCGCCACGGGCCGGCGGTGGCCAGCTCGGAGCTGTCGAGGCTCAGGTCCGCCTGCTCGGGCAGGCCGAGGGCGCCGTCGCGGTCGGTCAGGTAGTAGCGGCCGCTGCCGCGCCACTCGTTGGTGCCGCGCTTGGTGACCATGTTGAGGACGACGCCGCCGGTGGCGATGGTGCTGTCGGAGCCGCCGGTCGTCACCTGCATCTCCTCGAAGGCGTCGAAGTCGTAGTAGGCCGGCGAGGAGCCGAGGGCCGCCATGTCGGTGATCACCATGCCGTCCACCGACCACACGGCTTGCGTCCCCATCGCGCCCGGGCCGACGTACTGCGACTGCTGGCCGCTCTCGTTGCCGCCGACGTTGATGCGGTCGCTGAGCACGCCGGGGGTCGTCTGCAGGATGGCCCAGGGGTCGCGGGCGGTGGGGATCTTCTCGAGCTCGGTCGAGGCGACGGTGGCGCCGGTGCCGATGCGGCGCTCGTCGAGCAGCGGCGACTCCGCCGTCACCGTGATCACGTCCTCGACCGCACCGCTCATCGTGACCTCGATGTTGGTGTTGCGGCCGACGTTGATCGTGATGTTCGGGTAGTCGACGGTCGAGAAGCCCTCGAGCTCGGCCTTGAGCGCGTAGCTGCCGGGGGCGAGGCTGAGGAAGCGGAACTGGCCTTGCGCGTTGGTGACCTGCACTTGCGGGGCGCCGCCGCCGGTGAGGGTGACGGTGACGCCGGGCAGCGAAGAGCCTTGCGCGTCGGCGGCGGTGCCGTAGAGGTTGCCGGTCTGCAGCTGCGCGGCGGCGGCGCCGGCGAGGAGGAGCAGCAGCGCCAGCGCGAGGCCGGCGATGCGTCGAAGCGAGTGGTGCG
Source organism: Thermoanaerobaculia bacterium (assembly GCA_963846495.1). Classification (GTDB taxonomy): domain Bacteria; phylum Acidobacteriota; class Thermoanaerobaculia; order Multivoradales; family JAIOJS01; genus DASYQD01. Next base: position 388,127 of record CAWJWP010000016.1, read on the forward strand.
AGTGATTCATGGGAACTCGTTCTCCGGGGTCGTGATCGATGCGGGCTCGTGGAGCCCGTGCGTTTTGCGAGTGCGTGAGTGCGTGAGATGGAGAGTGGATTCGGTCGTTGGCGGCGCGCCTCCTTTGTCGGCTGCGGTGCGCGATGAGCACCGTCGGGTTGCGAGTCGCCCGGCGGTGGGAGCAAGGGCAGAGCCACGCGCGGCGCAGACGCTTAACTAACGGCCGCTGTGCGAGTTAGGGGCGGTAAGGAGCGATGGGGTGACGATCGCGGACGACCGCGCACCAGCGCTTTGAATCGTCGTCGCCATGCGCGCTCGATGGCGGCGCTCCCGCGTTATCAGCGAACCAGCCGCGACCGTTGAACGGTCAGCACGCGTCGTCGCCAACTCGGCCCACGGCGGAGTTGCGGTGCAGTCAGTTCAAGAGTTCGGATCGGGAGGCTGCCACCTCGCGATTTCGTTGTACGGCGACCGGTGCCGGATCGCAGAGTGACCTTCGATCGCCGCGATTCGGCACGTGATCGCCGTCGCTCGTACCGGCGCGCGCTTGCGCGAGACCTTGTTCAGCACGTTGAACTCGCGTTCGACTGCACGGGCCGGCGGTTGCGCATCTCGGGACGCGGCCGAGAGCAACCGCCTGACATCCGCGACGCGTACACGACGCCGTCCGGAGCAGACGACCAGACCACGAAGGCAGCAACTCAGCCCAGGACGACGGCGATTCGGGTCATTCGATGACTCTGGCTTCGCGGGACGCGGTATCAAGTGGCCTGCCGCGATCTCGCGGCGCTTCCACGGAGGGATCCGCAATGACCGCACAGCCGCTGTCAGCTCGCGTTCAACCGACGTCGATCACGACCGATTCACGCGCGACGGGCGAGATCAGTGGCGTGCGCGCCGTGCTGCTCGGCGGCCTCACGGTCGGCATCCTCGACATCCTCGACGCCATCGTGTTCTTCGGGCTCTATCTCGACGCGCCGCCGATTCGCATCTTTCAATCGGTGGCCGCCGGGCTGCTCGGGCGCGACGCAGCGCGGGCGGGCGGGGTGCCGACGGCGATCCTCGGCGGCCTTCTCCACTTCACGATCGCGATGATCATCGCGACGATCTACTTCCTCGTCAGCCGGCGTTGGTCGCTGCTCACGCGGCGTGCGGTGGCTTGCGGGCTGGCGTACGGCGTCGTCTGCTACTTCGTGATGAGCTTCGTAGTGATACCGCTGTCGGCGGCTGGCCGCGGCTTGCATTGGCCGGCACTGCCGGTGTTCCTGAACGGGATCATCGGGCACGCGCTGCTGGTGGGCTTGCCGGCGGCGCTGTGGGCGCGGCGGGCGGCGCGCTGATCGGCCCTCGATACCGGCGGTTCGGCACGCGAGTACACTGATCGCGGCGCGGGACATTGCACACTCGGGCCTCCCGCGCGTGGGCCTCCGCATGACGCTTCGCAAGTTCCTCCTCCTCGCCGCCGTCGGGCCACTGCTCGGCGTCATCCGCATCGGTGGGCTACTCGCCTCCGATTCGATGCTGGCGACGCCGGTGAAGCTCGACGTGCTGGCGTGGACCTTCGTCGGCTGCGTCTGGTGGGGGCTGACGCTGCCCTTCATCGTCTGCTGGTCGGAGCGCGATCCGCTCGCGCCCGGGAAGCTGCGGCGGCAGATCCCCAAGCACACGCTGTTGGCGGTGCTCGCCTCGGTGGCGAGCGGGCTGGGGATCTGGGCGTCGCGCTGGGTGGGGACGCAGTGGCTGGGCGCGCCGGAGCTCACGCTGCGAAAGCTGTTCGCGAACCTCTTCTCGAGCTGGCTGCTGCTCGACTTCTTCATGTACGCGGTGGCGCTGTGCGTGGTGAGCGCGCTCGCCTACCAGCGGCGGCTGCGGCAGAGCGAGCTCGACGCGGCCCGGCTGGAGACGGCGCTGGTGCAGACCGAGATCAAGCTGCTCAAGGCCGAGCTCGACCCGCACTTCGTGTTCAACGCCCTGCACACCATCTCGGCGCTGGTGCACCGCGACCCCGCGGCCGCCGACCGCATGGTCTGCCGCCTCTCCGACTTCCTGCGGCTGTCGCTCGCCTCGACCGGCGCCCAGGAAGTGACGCTGCAGCAGGAGCTCGAGCACCTGCAGAGCTACATGGAAGTGCAGATGGTGCGCTTCCGCGGCCGGCTGACGCTCGACGTCGACGTGCCGCGCGAGCTGCTGGCTTGCCAAGTGCCCAACCTGCTGCTGCAGCCGCTGGTCGAGAACGTCGTCAAGCACGCGGTGGCGGTGAGCCTCAAGCCCGTGCACGCGATCGTGCGGGCGCGGCGCGCGGGCGACGACCTGGAGATCGAGATCGCCGACGACGGACCGGGGCTGACGGCGGCGGAGGACAGCGCGCCGCGCGAAGGGATCGGCCTTGCCAACACGCGTGGCCGGCTGCAGAAGCTGTACGGCGACGCGCACCGCCTGGTGCTGGAGGACCGCAGCGAAGGCGGCGCGCGGCTTCTCGTCGCCCTCCCCCACCGCTTGGCGGCCGCCGACGCCGACGCCGACTCACACCTGGAGCTGATCGAGGAGCTGCCGCGTGCTGCGGGCGCTGGTGGTTGACGACGAGCCGGCGGCGCGCGACCGGCTGCGCGACCTGCTGCTGCGCCAGCGCGACGTCGAGGTGCTGGGCGAGAGCGAGGACGTCGCGGGCGCGCTCGCGGCGATTCGCGCCGAGCCGCCCGACGTCGTCTTCCTCGACGTGCAGATGCCGGGCGCCGACGGCTTCCAGCTCATCGACGCGGTCGGCGCGCGCGCCATGCCGGCGGTCGTCTTCGTCACCGCCCACGAGGAGCACGCGCTGCGCGCCTTCGACGTCGACGCCGTCGACTACCTGCTGAAGCCGTTCGACGAGGAGCGTTTCGCTACGGCGCTGGCGCGCGTGCGCGAGGAGCTCGAAGCGCGGCGGCTGCGCCAGAACGGCGAGCGCCGGCGTCCGCTCGACCGCCTGCCGCTGCGCTCCGCGGGCCGCGTCAGCTTCCTGCGCGTCGACCACGTCGAGTGGGTCGACGCGGCGCACAACTACGTCCGCATCCACAGCACCGACGGCCGCACCCACGTCGTCCGCGGCGCCATCGGCGACCTCGAGACCCGCCTCGACCCCCAGCGCTTCGTGCGCATCCACCGCTCCACCATCGTCAACATCGAGCGAGTGCGCGAGCTCGAGCTCACCGCCCACGGCGGCCACGTCGCCATCCTCGAAAGCGGCCAGCGCTTGGCAGTGAGCCGCTCCTTCCGCGACCGCCTGCCCGCCTTGCTCGGCACCGGCTGATTGCGCTGTCGTTAGATCGAGAAGTCTTGCGCGACGTGCCGGTCGTGCGCTGTGGCGAGATCGTCACTGCCGGAACGGAACCGCCCCGGCGCCGCGAGGGCGCGACGCTTTAGGTCGGCGTGATCCAGCGCACCTCGCGACCGGAGGTATCTGTCAAGGCCTTCTCGCACCAGATCGGCAAGCGATCGGCCCTCGCGCCGGGCCAGCTCCTTCGCGGCAGCGACCTGGCTCTTCGTCAGCCGGATTTGCATTCGAACCATGACGTCACGATAACGAATGATGGCACCATTAAGCACCCGAACGGAGTCAAACCAATCGATCCAGGAGGAGGGTGCCATGTCGCGAGCTTCTGCGTTCAAGTTCGATTTGAAGGGGTTGCCGCCGCAGGTGGTGGCGAAGGGCGGGACGATTCAGGAGGCGAACCAGAGCACGTTTCCGGGGCTGGCAGGGAACGGGCTATCGATCTATTTGCTGACGTTGCAGCCGAAGGCGGTGCGGATTCCGCACTGGCATCCCGATGCTGCCGAGCTCGACTACGTGCTCGCGGGCAAGGCGCGCATCGGGCTCGGCTTTCCTGATGGCGAGTGGCAGCGCTTCGACCTCGGCGCCGGCGAGATCGCCGTCCTGCCGCAGGGGTGGTTTCACTACATCGAGAACGTCGGCGACGAGGTGTTGCAGATGCTCGTCATCTTCAACAACAGCGCGCCCAACGACATCGGCGTGTCGGTGGGGTTCCAGACGGTGCCGAAGGAGGTGCTGGCGACGACCTTCGGCGTGCCGCCGGAACGCTTCGACGACTTCGACCTGAACGTCGAGTACATCGCGCCGCAGTAAGCGGCAGCGAAGTCAGCGGCCAACGTCACGCGCCAGCGGGCTCGGTACCCGCCAGCTTTCAGCAGCCGCAGCGGGCCTCGAAGCAGAGCACCGAGATCACCCGCACCTGGCCTTCGCGCACCGGCACCACGAGGTGCGGGACGACGCCGCCGTACATGAGGATGGTCTGCCCGGGCTGGAGCTTCACCAGCAGCATGCCGTCGTTCGGGCGGGCGCGGATGGCGGAGAGCGGCTCGTGGATGCGGCTCGGGTAGATCGCCAACGCGCCGCCGGGGTCGTCACCCTGCGAGGTCTCGTAGAGGCAGGTGATCATCGCCAGGTCGCAGGTCTCGACGTCGCGGTGGAGGTCGAGGAAGTCGCCGGGCCGCGCGTAGTAGCTGTAGCTGCCGCGGTTGCCGCTCTGCACGATGGGGACGCCGCAGACCGAGGTGAGGGTCTCGGCGAGCCAGGGCGCGGCGTAGAGCTGGTCCTGCACCGGCCCCGCTTCGGCGGTGAGCAGGCGGCGCCGCGGCTTGCCGCCGCGCCCGTCGGCGAGGTCGTCGTCCCAGTGCTCCTGGGCGGTGGCCGTGGGGTAGCGCTCGGCAGCTTCCTGGTAGAGCCGCGCGCAGTAGGCGTCGTCGGGCAAGCCGGCGTAGACGCCGTAGCCGCCCTGGCGCATGAGCGCCGATTCGAGGACCGGGCGCGGGATGTCGATGCTCCACGCGCCGCGAGCGGCGAAGGATGCGGCCTGCGCTGCTGCGTCGATGCCATTCGTGAGTTGGGCTTGCGCGAACATGGCAACTATCTCCGTCGAATCTGAAGTCGATCCTTGGCGCGTCGAAGCGTCAGAACAGTGCCGATCCTTCGCCACCGCCAGCGTGCAAGTCCGCGGGCGGCGTGAAGGCGACGGCCTCGAGGCGATCGCGTAGCGCCGCCGGCAGCCGGTCGAGCGGCAGCTCGAGCCCGCCCGGCGGCGCGTTCTTTCCCGCGAGGCTCACCGCACCTCGCTCGTCGACGTCGAGCTCGACGCCGAACAGTTGCTCGAAGCGCTCCTGCGGCGCGGTGACGGCGAAGCTGATGCCGCCGAGCTGCCCGACCTCGAAGCCGGCACCCTCGAACGCCGCCCGTGTCGTCTCGACGTCGGCCGGCGACGGCTGGTGCTCGGCGAGCGTGCGCGTGGTGATGGGCTCGCTGCCTTGCAGCCGCTTGCCCGACGCCGCGCGCACGATCGCCTGCGCGGTGAGAGGACCGGCGCCGCCAGGGCGCCGCGCGTCACCGGTCCTCTTTCCGCGCTCGGGCATCAGCGGGCTCCCTCACGCCGTCGCGTTGAAGCCAACGATGCCACGACTACCAGCTGCTGCATCACAGGACGTCCTTGCCGCCGGAGAGGATGATGTCCTCGAGGCGCTGCACGTCCTCGGCCGACAGCTGCGCACCGCCGTGCCCCTCCGCCCCGTGTGCGTGCCCGCCACCGCCCGGCTCGAACGGCCCGGGATCGAGCGGCGCGAGCGGACGCAGCGGGATGAGCGGCCGTATCGGCACCAGCGGCTGGAGGGGCAGCAGCGGCAGCAACGGCTGGATCGGTTGTAGCGGCTGCACCGGCGTCAGCGGCACCAGCGGATGAACCGGCTGGATCGGCGTGAGAGGCAGCAGCGGCTGGATCGGGTGCACCGGCTGGAGCGGCAGCAGCGGCTGGATCGGCACCAGCGGTTGGAGGGGCAGCAGCGGCACCAGCGGCCGGATCGGCTGCACCGGCGTTAGTGGAAGCAGCGGCTGGAGGGGCCGCAGCGGCAGCAGCGGGCGGATCGGGATCAGCGGCACCAGCGGCCCGATCGGCCGCACGCAGCGCAGCTTGGCGATGAGCACCGCGCGCCCGGCGTCGACGAGGCCGTTGCCCGTCGAGTTGTCGGGGCCGACTACCGATACGTTGCCGAGAATGTTGGTCCCCGTGGTGACATCGCGCGCCGTGCGCATCAAGACGTCTCTGACCTCGGCGGGGGTCAGACGCGGGCACGCTTGCAGCACGAGGGCAGCGGCGCCGGCGATCTGCGGCGCGGCGGCCGAGGTGCCGCTGAACGCCGCCCAGCCGTCGTTGTTGGTTGTCTCGTCGCCGTTCGGATGCGTGCCGCCGGCGCCGGTGGTATCGATGCTGTCGCCGGGCTCGACCGGCAGCATGATGTATTTCGCCCCGGGCTGGAGGCCGACGAGCCCCGACAGGTCGGGCACGCGCCGTCCGGCGAAGATGTTGCTGTCGAAGCCGCTGGCGTAGTCGGAGGCGCGCAGCGAGCCGTCGCGCTCCATGTAGACGCCGCCGGCCGAGATGACGTCGGGGTGCTGGCCGGGGAAGCCCCATTGGCCGTTGCCGGCCGAGAACACCACCACGATGCCGCCGGCGACAGCAGCGGCCACCGCCGCGCCGAGCGCCTGCTGCGCCGCGCTCAACGGACCGAACTTGAGGTTCAAGCCCCAGCTGTTGGTGATGATGTGCGGGTTGAGCGCCACCGCGGCGTTGAAGGCCGCCGTGGCGTTGACCAGCACGGTGCCCAGCGAGCCCGACAGCGTCGTCTTCACCGGCAGCAGCTCCGCATCGGGCGCGACGGCGAAGATGTTCGCCGACTCGCCGGTGCCGTGCCCGACCTCGTCGGCGAGCGGGTTGGCGGTGCCGGGGCCGAGCACGACCGGCTGGGCGCGGTAGCCGCGCGCGGTGAAGAACGGGTGGCGGAACCAGCCGGTGTCGACCATGGCGACGCGGATGCCGCGGCCGGTGATGCCGTCGCGGTGCGCCACGTCGGCGTTGCAGCCGAGCGAGACGTCGGCGGGCACGTCGAGGTGCCAGTAGCGCGCCGGCGGCGGCAGCGCCGCCGCCGCCATGAGATAGCGCGGCTCCTCGAGCGCCACGCCCTCGAGCACGTCCTGGAAGCGCGTGCCGTCGGTGGAGATGAGGCCGCGCGTCGGCGTGTCGGGGCTGTCGAAGAAGGTGGCCTCCTCCTCGCGCCCGTCCTCCTTGATCGTCGGCTGCTCGAGGGCGACGAGGCGAGTGTTGAACGCCCGCTCGTAGGTCTCGCGGCTGCCGGCGATGTTGATCATCACGTTGTTGACCTGCAGCACCTCGAAGCCGGCGTCCTGCAGCATGTAGGCGGCACGCTCGACGGTGCCGGGGTCGGAGGCGAAGTTGGCGACCGTCGTGGAGTCCGCCATCACGCCGGGGGTGAACAGCGAGACGCCGCCCACCGAGCGCGGCGAGGCGATGCCATAGAGGCGGTCCGGGAAGGCGTCGGTCGCGGCAGCCGCTGCCGCGCGCGTCCGGCCGCCGCGGCCCTTCGCCGCCACCGCCTTGCGTGCCCTTCCCTTCGCTGGTTTCGCTCGCTTCGCTCGCTTCGTCGTCGCCATGGCCGTGCCCCTTTCTCGGTCGGTTCGTCGATCAGGCGTTCACTGCGATTGCGTGTTCGCCGCTACCATCCGGTGTTGACCCATTCAGCGCGCGCAGCCATTGCTCGACGCGCGTCATGTTTTGCGAGAAGTAGTGACAGAGCACCCACTCGGGGTGCGGCGCGGCGTGCGAGAGGAGCTCGCCGTTTTGCACCACGTGGTGAGGCGAGAAGTCGCCGTACGCGAGCCCGGGCAGGTGGCCGAGGGCGAGCCAGAGCGCCAGCTGGTCGAGGATCCATTGATTGGCCGACGGATACGTCAGCGGCGGGCTCGCGACCGACCAGGCCGCGAGGGCGTGCGGCTGCTCGCGCATCGCGCGCGCGGGCCCGATCTCGCCGTAGGCGGCGGCGCGCAGCTCGTTCGGGTTGGCGGCCATCCAGAGCAGCAGCCGCCAGGCGTACTCGATCAGCGCCGGCTCGAGGTCGGCGAGCGCGCGCCAGATGCCGTGGTTGAAGAGCACGGCGCCGAGGTTGAAGGGCGGCAGCGTCCCGATGCCGAGCGACGCCGTCAGCCGCCCGAGCGCCGCCTCGTCGAGGTACCCGGGGTCGTAGCCGTAGTGGCTGCGGCTGCAGGTCGGTTCCTCGCGCGCGTAGACGTGCGCCTCGGCGTAGCGCGCGAAGAGGCGGCTCGCGTCGGAGAAGAAGATCGTGTCGCAGTCGAGGAAGAGCGCCTGGCTCGGCCGCAGCTCGGCGATGGCGCCGAAGTTGAGGAACTTGTGGAGCAGCGGGTACTGGGCGAGGAAGGACCAGCCCTGCGGGCAGTGGCGCGCGAGGCGCTCCTCGTACGAGCCCTGCGGCAGCACGGTGACGCCGTAGGGCGCGAGCAGCGGCTCGACTTGCGCGGCGGTGTCGTCGCCGTAGGTAAAGACGACGACCGGCATGCGCCCACCGTGGCGGCGCAGCGACTCGACGCTCGTCAGCAGCTGACGCAGCAGGTCCGGCCGCGGCGTCGCACGCGGCAGGAGGAGCGAGTAGAAGACGAGTTGGTCCGGCACGCCCTTGTTCTTCGCCGGCGCGTCGCCGTTTCTGACAAACCGGCGTGAATCGACGGCTTGCGACCTGATGGAAACCGTCGACGGCGGTCGCTACCCCGTCATTGCGAGGAGCGCAGCGACGAAGCAATCTCGACCTCGCGGGATCGAGATCGCTTCGCTTCGCTCGCGATGACGGAAGGGGGCGCCGGTGCGCTCAGAGCAGCGCCGCGGCGATCCAGCAGCCGCCGAGCACGCGGGTGCCGGCGTAGAAGACGGCGGCCTGGCCGGGGGCGACGCCGCGCTGCGGGCTGGCGAACTCGACCTCAGCGCGACCACCAGGCTGCGTCAGCACGCGCGCGACGACACCGGCGTGCCGCGAGCGGATGCGCACCGTGACCTCCGCGTCATCGGCCGGCGGCTCGCCGATCCAGTGCAGGCGCTCGCCGACGAGGCCGCGGGCGGCCAGCGCGTTCTCGTCGCCGACGACGACGCGGTTCTCTTCCGGCAGCACGCGCAGCACGTAGAGGCGATGGCCGGCAGCGACGCCGAGGCCGCGGCGCTGGCCGACGGTGTAGCGGTAGTAGGGCGCGCCTTCGCCGAGCACGGTGCCGTCCTCGGCGACGACGGTCGCCGGCCCGGCCGCGGCGCCGGCGCGCCCCACCGCGGCGAAGCGCTCCGGTCGCGCCGCCGCCTGCTCGGCGACGAACTCCGCCACCTCGCCGTCGACGAAGCAGATCTCCATGCTCTCGCCCTTCTCGGCGACGACGAGGCCGGCGTCGCGGGCGATCTGGCGCACCTCGCCCTTGGTGCGCTCGCCGAGCGGGAAGCGCGAGGCGGCGAGCTGCTCGCGGGTGAGCTCGAAGAGGAAGTAGCTCTGGTCCTTCGCCTCGTCGACGGCGCGGTGGAGCTCGGGGCCGTCGGCGCCCGGCAGGATGCGCGCGTAGTGGCCGGTGGCGACCGTCTCGGCGCCGAGGGCGCGGGCGCGCGTCAGCAGCGCGTCGAACTTGACGAAGGTGTTGCAGCGCACGCAGGGGCTCGGCGTCTTGCCGCCGAGGTAGTCGTCGACGAAGGGATCGACGACGTCGCGGCGGAACTCTTCGTCCATGCGCAGCGTGTAGTGCGGGATCCCCGCCTGCTGCGCGACGCGGCGCGCGTCGCCGAGGTCGAGAGCGCCGCAGCAACGGCCGCTGCCGCGCGGGCGGGCCGAGTGGTCCCACAGCAGCATCGACAGCCCGACGACGCGTTCTTCGCGCGACAGCAGCCAGGCCGCCACCGACGAGTCGAGGCCGCCGCTCATCGCGACGGCGGTGAGGGAATCAGATCCCAGACGACCCCCACCCCAGACCAGGACTGTGTCCATCTGCCACCCCACTCTCCCCAACCCCTCTCTCCCCTCGCCGGGGAGAGAGGGGCCCAGAGTCGAGAAGGCGGTCATCGGCCTCTTGACGAGCGGCGAGGCTCCTGAGTGCCGCGACCTCGCGCGCCAGCACCGGCAGGAAGCCCTCGACCTCGTCCATCGTGTTGGTCATGCCGAAGCTGATGCGCAGCGAGGCGAGCGCCTCCTCGCGCGGCAGGCCCATGGCGAGGAGCGTCTCGCTCGGCTCGACGACGCCGGAGTGACAGGCGGCGCCGGTCGATACCGCGTAGCCGGCGAGGTCGAGACGGATCGCCAGATCGTGGCCGACGAGACCGGGGAAGGCGACGTTCGTCGTGTGCGGCAGCCGCGGCGCCGCGGCGCCGTGAACGATGCCGCCGAGCGCCGGCAGCGCCGCCTCGAAGCGCTCGCGCAGCGCCAGGAGGTACGCGTGGCGCGCCGCCAGCTCGCGCATCGCCAGCTCGCAGGCAACGCCGAGACCGACGACCGCCGGCACGTTGACGGTGCTCGCGCGGCGCCGCCGCTCCTGCGTGCCGCCGACGAGGTGGCCGTCGAAGGGCGGCGCCGGCCGTCCGGCGTTCGCCGGCCGCACCCACAGCGCAGCGGCGCCGAGCGGGCCGTGGAACTTGTGGGCGCCGAGGCTCAGGTAGTCGACGCCGAGCGCGCCGACGTCGACCGGCACCTTGCCCGCCGCCTGCACCGCGTCGCAGAGCACCGGCACGCCGCGCTGGCGGCACGCCGCCGCCACCTCGACCACCGGCTGCAGCGTGCCGAGCTCGTTGTTGGCGAGCATCAGGCAGACGAGCCGCGTCTCGTCGTTCACCGCGGCGAGCAGCGCCTCGGCCGCCACCACGCCGTCGCGGCCGGGCGGCACGGCGCGCACCGTCATCCCCTGCTCGGCGCAGCGCTCGGCGGCGCGGCGCACCGACGGGTGGTCGCAGCTCGCGACGACGATGTCGCCGCGGAAGCGCGCCGCGCGCGCCACTTCGAAGACGACGGCGTTGTTCGCCTCGCTACCCGACGCGGTGAACGTCAAGTCGTCGCCGTGCGCACCGAGCAAGGCCGCCACCTGGTCGCGCGCCGCTCTCCACCGCCTCGCGCGCCGCCTGCCCGGCGCGGTGCGCCGAGGACGGGTTGCCGTGACGCTCGCCGAGCCAGGGCAGCATCGCCTCGCGCACCCGCGGGTCGACGGGCGTCGTGGCGTTGTGGTCGAAGTAGACGAGCTCGTTCATCGCAAGCCTTGGTGCGAGGCGTCATTGCGAGGAGCGCAGCGACGAAGCAATCTCGACATCGAGATCGCCACGGCCGCTTCGCGGCCTCGCGATGACGGCAAGAACCGCGCACGGCAGGCCCGGAGCAGCCGGCCGTCGCGAGCGGATCATTCTAGCCACTCGCCCCATCGCCCTGGCTCAACGCGGAAGCGTCCTGTAACCTGTGCCGGTGCGGTCGCGGATCGTCCTTGGTCTCGCCTTCCTGCCGCTGCTCCTCACCCTCGCTTCACCGGCGGTCGCCGCCAACCGCAAGGAGCGCCGGGAGCAGGCCGCCAAAGTCGCGCAGCTGGCGCCCAAGTACCAGGCGTTCCTCGAAGCCGTCGACCTGCTGATCTCGGACTCCGAGCGCAAGGCCTTCCTCGAGCTCGCCGAGGACTACCAGCGCGACGCCTTCATCGACAAGTTCTGGCGCTCGCGCGATCCCTACCCGGAGACGCCGCGCAACGAGCTCAGGGACAAGTGGGAGGCGCGCCTCGAGGAGGCGCGCATGGCCTTCGGCGGCGTCGGCGACGAGCGCGGCCGCTTCCTCCTCCTCAACGGGCCGCCGGCGGCGCGCGTCGAGGTGCGCTGCGCCACCATCGTCTGGCCCGCCGAGGTGTGGTTCTTCACCAAGGAGAACCGCACCCGCGAGGAGCTGTTCGTCATCTTCTACCAGCGCTTCGGCGCCGGCCCCTTCCGCATGTGGCAGCCGCTCGACGGCGTCGGCGTGCTGGTGCAGGACATGGGCATCGGCGTCGACACCGGCGACGGCCGCCGCGACCAGGAAGCGTTCCAGAAGATCCGCGACAGCTGCCCCGGCGAGTCGGCCGACGCGCTGCTCGCCGGCATCGCCAAGATCTTCGCCATGGGCAAGATGGCCTACCCGATGCTGGTGATGAAGGCGCTGGGGCCGCTCGACAAGCCGTCGGGCGAATGGCTGGCGACGTTCGCCTCCTACTCGACCGACGTGCCGGCCGGCGCCGGCACCTTCCCCGCCACCGTCGAGCTCGCCTACCCCGGCCGCCAGCAGAGCCGCACCGTGCTGCAGGCCACCATCAAGGTGGCGACCTCCGACCTCGGCTTCGTCGAGCTCGGCGGCGCGCGCTCGTACAACCTGCTGCTCACCGGCGAGGTGCTGCGCGGCAACCAGCTCTTCGACCGCTTCCGTTACAAGTTCGACTTCCCGGCGGCCGACGTCGGCGGCCCGCACATCCCGCTCATCATCCAGCGGCCGCTGCGGCCCGGCGACTACAAGCTGGTGCTCAAGGTCGAGGACGTCGACGGCAAGCGCTTCTACCGCACCGTCCAGGAGATCGACGTGCCGACGGTCGAGGGGCAGGTGCCGCCTCCCGCGCCCGATGACCCGCTGACGGCGCGTCTCCTGGCCGAGGCCAACGCCCTCATCGCCACCGGCGACACCACCGTGCAGCTGCTGGCGCCGGTGGGACGCGACATGCTCGCCGGCAAGGTGCGCTTCGACGCGCTCGTCACCGGCGACCAGGCGGCGTCGGTGATCTTCGCGCTCGACGGCCAGCCGATCCTCACCAAGAAGTCGCCGCCGTGGAGCGTCGAGCTCGACTTGGGCCACCTGCCGCGCTCGCAGACGCTGCGCGCGACCGTCGCCGACGCGGCGGGCAAGCCGCTGGCGAGCGACGAGATGATCGTCAACGCCAGCTCGCACCGCTTCGCGGTGACGATCACCGAGCCGCCGCCGAAGTCGCACTTCGCGAGCAGCGTGCGGATGGTGACCAAGGTCGAGGTGCCCGAGGGCGAGACGATCGAGCGACTCGAGATCTACCGCGACGAGACGCTGGTCGCGACGCTCTATCAGCCACCGTGGGAGCAGCCGATCCTGCTGCCCGCCGGCGAGCAGCTCACCTACTTGCGCGCGGTGGCCTACCTCGCCGACGGCGCCGACACCGAGGACCACGTCTTCATCAACGCGCCGCCGGGCCTCGAAGAGGTGGCGGTGCAGCTCGTCGAGCTCTACACCGCCGTCACCGACCGCAACGGCCGTCCGGCCGAAGGGATCACCCAAGAGCAGTTCCAGGTGAAGGAAGACGGCGTGCCGCAGCAGCTGGTGCGCTTCGAGCAGGTGCGTGACCTGCCGATCAAGGTCGGCGTGCTGCTCGACACTTCGGCGTCGATGGAGAAGAGCCTGGAGGAGGCGCAGCGGGCGGCGCTGGCGTTCTTCACCGACATCGTGACGCCGAAGGACCGCGCCGCGCTCATCACCTTCAACGACCGGCCGCGGCTGCAGGTGAAGTTCACCAACGAGCTGCTGTCGCTCGGTGGCGGGCTCGCGGGGTTGAAGGCGGAGCGCGGTACGTCGCTCTACGACAGCGTCGTCTTCGCGCTCTACTACTTCAACGGCCTCAAGGGGCAGCGCGCCCTCATCGTGCTCTCGGACGGCAAGGACGAGAGCAGCCGGTTCAAGTGGGAAGACACGCTCGACTTCGCGCGCCGCGCCGGCGTCGCCATCTACAGCATCGGCCTCGGCAAGGACCTCGAGCGCGAAGCGAAGAAGGCTCTCGAGAAGCTCGCCGAGGACACCGGCGGCAGGAGCTTCTTCGTCGACGAAGCGACGCAGCTCGCGCCCATCTACCAGTCGATCCAGGAAGAGCTGCGCAGCCAGTACCTGCTCGTCTATCAGTCCACGAACGCGAAGACCGACAAGAAGTTCCGCACCGTCGAAGTGAAGGTCAAGGAGCCCGGACTCGAGGCGCACACCATTCGTGGGTACTACCCGTAGCCCAGCCCGGTCGCATCTTCGCCCCGTTTCGCTGCAGCTCTCCGCAGCGCTCGCTGTCCTCGCACTCGTCCTTCTCGGTCCGGTCGTCGTTCACGCCGCGGCGAAACCCGCGGCGCCTGCGGACCTCCCTGCCGACCTTCCCCAGCGTTATCGCGACTGGCTCGCCGAGGTCGCGCCGCTCATCACCCCTGAAGAGCGCCAAGCCTTCCTCGCGCTGACCCGCGACTACCAGCGCCAGGCCTTCCTGCGCGCCTTCTGGCAGGCGCGCGACCCCTACCCCGAGACGCCCGGCAACGAGCTGCGCGATTCCTGGCAGTCGCGCGTCGAGACGGCGCGCGAGCGCTACGGCAACCTCGACGACGAGCGCTCGCGGCTGCTCCTCCTCAACGGCCCGCCCGACCGCGTCCTCACCTCGCGCTGCGGCGCCCTGCTGCGCCCGCTCGAGCTCTGGCGCGTCGACCAGAGCACCCTCGTCAAAGGCTCCTTCGTCGTCGTCTTCGTCGCCCGCGGCGGCCAGCGCCAGGGGCGCTACGACCTCTGGCACCCGCAAGAAGGCATCGCCTCACTGCTCATCATTCCCGCCGGTCTGGACGAGGACGAGCGCATCGTCGACCGCATCCGCGAGGAGTGCGTGCAGTCCGACGAGCTGCTCTCCATGGTCGCCTCCGCCGTCGACTGGCAGATTCTCGAAGAGCGCGGCGCCAGGCCGCGGACGCCGAGCGCCGAATGGGTGCAGAACTTCGCCGCCCGCTCCACCACGATCCCCGAGGACGCGGCGCTCCTGCCGGCACACCTCGACGTCGTCTTCCCGGCGCGCCACCAGAGCCGCACCGTCGTCCAAGGCGTCGTGCGCGTGCCGGCGCAAGCCGCGGTGGCGGCCGGTGAGAAGGAGGACAAGCGCTACCGCTTCCTCGTCGACGGCGAAGTGCTGCGTAAAGACGACCTCTTCGAGTCGTTCCGCTACCGCTTCGAAGTACCGGCCGAGGGCGCGGCGGCGGAAATCCCGCTACTCCTCGAGCGCTACCTGCGGCCGGGCGACTACCGGCTGCTGGTGCGGGTCGAGGACTTGAACGGCGGCACGTTCTTCCGGCACGAGGGCGACCTCAGCGTGCCGCTGCTGCCGGCGGCGCAGCCGACGGTGTTGGCGGCTTCGGCGGGCGGCGCAGCGGCGGGGCCAACGCCGGCGATGGGAGCCGAGCCCGCGAACAGCGCGGGTGCGGGGCCGACAGGCGCGACGGGCGCAATCGCGACGAATGCCGCGGCCACGGCCGACGACGTCGTCGTGCAAGTCTCGCCGCCGCCCGCCGATCTCTTGACCGGCCGCCTGCGTGTCTCCGCCGACGTGCGCGGGCCGGGCGTGGCGCGCGTGCGCTTCCTCCTCGACGGCCAGGGCATGCTCGCCAAGACGCGGCCGCCCTACACCGTCGAGCTCGACCTGGGCCAGGAGCCGCGCCTCCACCAGCTCACCGTCGTCGCCGAGGCCTTGGACGGCCGCGAGCTGGCGCGCGACGAGGTGGCGGTCAACGCCGGCCCGCACCGCTTCGCCGTCCGCCTCGTCGAGCCCAAGGTCGGCGCCGCCGTGCCCGGCCAGCCGGTGCGCGCCGAAGCAGTCGTCGAAGTGCCCGGCGGCGAGCGGCTCGACCGCCTCGAGCTGTTCGTCGACGACACCCACCTCGCCACCCTCTACCAGCCGCCCTTCGTGCAGTCGCTGGTGCCGCCGGCCGGCCGCGTGGTGTCGTACGTGCGCGCGGTGGCGCACCTGCAGAGCGGTGCCGCCGCCGAGGACGTCGCCTTCCTCAACGCACCGCCGACGCGCGCCTCGGTCGACGTCGACCTCGTCGAGCTCTACACGACGGCGATCGACCGCCGCGGCAAGCCGGTCGCCGACCTCGCGCCGGCCGACTTCCGCGTGCGCGAGGACGGCCGCCAGCAGCAGCTCTTGCGCTGCGAGTTCGTCGAGGACCTGCCCATCCACGCCGCGGTGCTGCTCGACACCTCGACCTCGATGGTCGAGGAGATGGACCAGGCGGTGGCCGCCGCCTCGCGCTTCTTCGAGCAGCTGCTCACCCCCAAGGACCGCGCGGCGGTGATGTCGTTCGCCGACCGGCCGCAGCTGCGCGTCTCCTTCACCCACGACCCGGCGGTGCTCGCCGGCGGCCTGGCGCGTCTCGAGCCCGAAGGCGAGACCGCCCTCTACGACAGCGTCGTCTACGCGCTCTGGTACTTCAGCGGCATCCGCGGCAAGCGCGTGCTGGTGCTGCTCTCCGACGGCGAGGACTCGAAGAGCAAGTACACCTTCGACGAGGCGATCGAGTTCGCGCGCAGGAGCGGCGTCGCCATCTACACCATCGGCCTCGGCCTGTCGGCGAACGCGCAGGTGGCGCGCATGAACCTGCAGCGCTTCGCCACCGAGACCGGCGGCACGGCGTTCTTCGTCGATCGCGCCGGCGGCTTCGATTCGGTCTATCGCTCGATCGAGCGCGAGCTGCGCGCGCAGTACCTGCTCGCCTACCAGTCGGACGGCAACGGGCCGGGCTACCGCAAGGTCGAGGTCGACGTGAAGCGGCCGGGTGTCAACGTCGCATCGGCGAAAGGCTATTACCCGTGATTCGTCGAGATCGCCACGGCCGCTTCGCGGCCTCGCGATGACAGCTCATCCCGTCATTGCGAGGAGCGCAGCGACGAAGCAATCTCGCTCCCCCACGAGCCGCTAGTGCCGATGACCAGACTGGTCCTCGCCTCCGCCTCGCCTCGACGCTCGGCGCTGCTCGCGGGGATCGGCCTCACCTTCACCGTGCGGCCGGCGCACATCGACGAGACGCCGCGGCCGGACGAGGCGCCGGCCGCGCTCGTCGAACGCCTGGCGCGCGAAAAGGCGGCGGCGGCGCGCCCCGAAGCCGGCGAGCTGGCGCTCGGCGCCGACACCGAGGTGGCGCTCGGCGGCACCGTCTTCGGCAAGCCCGCCGACGGTGACGACGCCGCGCGCATGCTCCGCCTCCTCTCCGGCCGCGAGCACGACGTGGTGACCGGCGTCGCGCTCGTCGATGGCACGAGCGGCCGCATTGCCTCCGGCGTCGAGCTCACCCGCGTCCGTATCGCGCCGCTCTCGGAGCGCGAGATCGCCTGGTACGTCGCGAGCGGCGAGCCGCTCGACCGCGCCGGCGCCTACGCCATCCAGGGCCGCTTCGCCCTCTTCGCCAGCGCCATCGAGGGCAACTACGGCAACGTCGTCGGCCTGCCGCTGCCGCTCGTCTACCGCTTGGCCGGCGAGCTCGGCCACGACCTGCTGGCGCAGTCGAGGGCAGCCGAGCCGGGTTTGACAGCTCCGGAGCGCGGCGATACGTTGGTCGCGGCCACTTCCGATCCACTCGACGAGGGACTGCCATGACCGTGCAAGCCGATCCGGTGACCGCGCCGACGCAGGCCGAAACGCACCCGCGCGCCTACCTGCTCTTCACCGGCACCGGCCCGATCCTCGTGCTGTCGAGCTACCCGCAGCTCACCGACGAGCGGCTGGTGGCGAAGCTGCGCTACAAGGGCATCGACAAGTTCATCGCCTACGAGGTCGCGTTGGCCGCCGTCGAGGGCCGCTACCAGCACGCCTACCCCATCGTCGCCGCCGACCTGGCGACCAACGAGGACATCCGCGTCCTCGACTTCAACGGCCACCAGATCATGGCCAACTTCTCCCTCGACGAGCTGGGCGAGCCGATCAAGTACGAAGGCTGAACGGTCGGCGCAACCCGACCATCAGCGGCGGTCGTGAGAAAAGTCGGGGATCTCTTCCGGCGGCACGACAACCACGCGGCCGTCGCGCCAGACGGCTACGGATTGCCCCGCGCGCTTGTGGCGAGCGAGCGCCTCTTGGACGGCGGACCTGAGCGCTTCGAGAATTCTCGGCAGATCCTCGACGCGCTCCACCGGGGGCGGTTGCGGACGCTCTTCTAGTTTCATCGTGACGCCTCCCGAAGGCGTTGCCACGCCTGAGGATCCTCGACCTGCTCCCGCTGGCGACCGCGTCCGGAGGCTACCAGGCGCGGTCCTGCGATGTCGGAGTTGTCGAGAACTTGCCAGGTGTCGAAGAGGGGCTGGTAGATGGCGAAGAAGTTGTGGAGGCCAGCGGCAAAACGCCGCCTGACCACCATCTCGGGCACGTCGTGACCGCCCGCGTGCACGCGCTCGGCAACGCGCTGAACCGCGAGGTCGTCGCTCGGTAGAGAGAGGAAGGACAGGTGGGTCCGATAGCCGTCCGTGCGTAAACGGGCGAGCCACGGAGCGAAAGAGCGGGTCGCGAGCGTCGTCTCGAAGGCGAAGTCTGCACGATCAGCGGCAAGCTGCCGCAGGCGCTGCACCATCACCCGGCCAGCGGCGATGGCGACTGACTCAGGGTGGAGCTGCGAGAGCCCGAGCGCGATGGTGTCGGCGTTGACGAGCTCACGGACCGCGAGCGCTCCGCGCAACAGCGACGGCCCGGTCGTGCTCTTGCCAGCGCCGTTGGGGCCGGCGAGCACTACCACCAGCGGCCGATCCTCGTGCAATGTCACCCGGCCGTTGATGGTACTTCGGACGCGACGCGCGCCACTGCCGAAAGCGATCCGTGAGCCACGCGGCCAGGCGGCGGATGCCGCCTGGCCGTGAGCTTACGAGCGGGCCTTACTGGTAGGTGACCGTCAGCTGCGGCTTGTTGGCGGTCGTCGTCATCTCGCCGGGGTAGAAGCCGACGTAGTCGAAGAGCAGGTCGTCGTCGTCGCCCAGCGTGCAGTAGATGCGTAGCTGGGTGCGGCCGGTCTTGTTCACCGCCGCGAGGCCGGCGGCGCTCAAGCTCCCGCTCGACGCCGAGCCGTTGGCCGCCGGCGCCGACAGCGTCGCCACGTTGGTCGCCGTCGCCGCCGCCTGCCAGTCGGCGACGGCGAACGTCGCCGAGCCGCCGAAGCCGCCGCTGCTGATGTCGGCGACGCACGAGCCGTGGGTGGTGAACGGGCTGGTGCCCGAGAGCGTGCCGCGCACCAGGCGGATGGTCGCCGACTGGATGGTCGCGCCGTCGGGGATCGACGAGGTGTCGAAGGAGACGATGCTCTTGTACTGCTCGTCGGCGTCGGTGTCGCCGACGCGGATGGCGGTGGTCAGGTTGTCGGTGGAGTTGCCGCCGCCGCCGACGCTGCCGGTCTCGCCCGACTCCCAGATGCGGCCGTCCTCGGCCGCCACCGAGTAGAACGTCACCGTCGAGCCGGTGCAGGCCGATGTCGTCGCCGACGCCTGCGCCGAATTCGCCGAGCTGCAGGTGCCGTTGCTGGCGCTCACCACGTAGTAGTAGGTGGTGTTGCAGGTCAGGCCGGTGTTGGCGAAGGAGGTGGTCGGCGAGGTGCCCACCGAGCTGTACGGCCCGCCGCTGGTGGTCGACCGCGAGACGGTGTACGAGGTGGCGCCCGCCGAGGCGGTCCAGCCGACGTTGATCTGCGAGGCCGAGGCGGCGGTGGCGTTGACGCCGGTGGGCGCCGCCGGCGGCGTGCAGGGGCTGGTGTAGTTGCCCGTCAGGGTGACGCCCGAGTAGGCGGCGTAGCCGTGCAGCAGGACGTGGTAGGTGCCCGCCGACGGGGTCGGGAAGCTGCAGGTCTCGGTGTTGGTGCCGGTCCACGAGCGGCAGTCGTACACCGAGGTGGTCGGCGCCGAGCCGAGCTTGACGTAGAGGTCCATGTCGCCGGTGCCGCCCGAGGTGTTGAAGGTCAGGTTGGTGGCGCCCGCCGGCACCGCCATCGTCCAGAACTGCTGGCTGCCGGTGGCGCCCGAGAGGCCGCTCACCGGCACCCCCTTGGTGAGCACGTTGCCGGTGCTGTTCACCGTCACGGTGCGCTGCGCCGATCCCGGGGCGCCGCCGCTGTCGGTCACCGCGGCGGTGATGGTGTGAGTCCCCACCGCGAGCGCGGTGGTGCTGAAGCTCGCGCCGCCGCCGATGTTGCCGTTGAGGTTCGAGCTCCAGGTGAGGCTGGTCGAGATGTTGCCGTCTTCGGTGTCGGTGGCGGAACCGGTGAAGGTGATCGACGTGCCCTGGGTCACCGTGTGGCCGTTGGGCGGAGCGGTGATTGTCACCGTCGGCGGCGTGTTGCCGGGGCCGCCGCCGATGGTGATGCCGGAGGCGTAGACGTCGATCGAGTCGGCGCTGCCGCCGGACTCGTTGCGATTGTCGGTGAAGATGGCGATCAGCTGGTTGCCGACGACGTCGAGGCCGTTGTAGTCGCCCCACTCGAAGCCGTCGTCGATCTGCGGCGACATCACGGTGGTGATGCGGGCCGGCGTCGTCCAGCTGTTGCCGCCGTCGGAGGAGACCGAGTAGAAGACGTCGACTCCGACGCGCGTGGCGCTGCGCCGGGTGTCGTAGAACATCACGTACACCTTGCCGTCGTTGGCGACGCCGAGCCAGGGGTGGAAGCGGTCGACGGTGCTGGCGTCGGCGGTCTCGTGCGGCGTGCGCACCGTCCAGGTGGCGCCGCCGTCGCGGCTGTAAGCGACGCGGATGCGGGCGTGGTTGTTGGCGGGGACGTTGGGGTCCTCGGCAGCGGTGGTGTCGGTCCAGGCGACGTAGAGGGAGTTGCCGAAGGCGCCGCTGGAGAGGTCGGCGTCGGCGGCGGCGTAGATGAAGGCGCGGCGGGTCTCCATCGCCGGGATGGCGAAGTCGTAGCCGTCGGTGGTCGCCGAGACGGTGACCGCCGAGGCGAAGCTGGCGCCGCCGTCGGAGGACTTGCGCATCAGGATGGTCTGGCCGTTGGTGGCCGGCCAGAAGTAGTAGACGTTGCCCGACTTGTCGGTGGCGAGGTCGCAGCCGATGCCCGACTGGCTGCTGCCGGACGACATCGAGAGGTTGGCGCTCCAGGTGTTGGCGAAGTCGGTCGAGCGCGAGAACTTCAGGGTGTTGCTGTCGTGCCAGCAGAGGTAGACGTTGTCGCGGTGGGGCGAGGTGGCGAACTTGTCGACGTGGATGAACTCCTTGTCGCTGATGCCCGCCGAGGTGAGCTCGCGCCGGCCGTCGCCGGGCGTGATGGTTGCCAGGTCGTTCCAGGTGGCGCCGCCGTCGCCGGAGCGATAGACGTAGATGTTGCAGAGCTGCGCGCCGCAGCCGCCGAGGGCGGAGGTGTACGCGTACTGGCCGTTGGAGGACCAGTCGATCGTGGGGTCGCAGCAGGTGCCGCCCTGCGGCAGCGCCGCCGACTGCGTCCAGGCGGCGCCGCCGTTGGTCGAGTACCACATGATCTGCCCGGAGCCCGGGCCGTTGGAGCCGGCCACCACCTTGTTGAGGTCGGTGGGGTGGATCTTCACCGCCGACTCGGCGGCGCCGGTGGGCGAGGTCACCTTGACGTCGGTGGTCAGCGCCTTGGTGCGCTCGAACTCCTCCCGCGGCGTGCCGCGCTCCTGGACGATCTCGAAGCGGCCGTTGCGCACGCGCAGGCCGCGGTAGAGCTGGCCGTCGACGAGGTAGCCGCCGTAGCGCATCTCGAAGATCTGCAGGGCGCTGCGCGGATACTGCGGGACGCCGGTGCGCGGCAGGCCGGGAACCGTCTTGCGCAGCTCGATGCGGAAGAACACCGGGATGGGGTCGCGCAGCTCGTGCTCGTTGGCGGCGAGCAAGGCCAGGTCGGCGCGGGTGACCAGATAGTTGCGGTCGTCCCACGGGCCGATGCGGGTGAACGCGTCGTAGTCGACGCGCGGGTCGACGCCTTTCGCGCGGTCGATGCGCTGCGCCGCGGCCGCGGTGGTGAGGGCGGCGGCGAGAATGGCGGCGGCCGCGAAGACAGTCCGCCAACGGAGGACGAGGGCGTCGACTCTCATGCTCTGGCTCCAGAGGAGATGCGCCCGCGGCTCCCTTGCCGCGAGGCGGCAATGCAGTGGGATCGGTCGGGGCAGCAGAGAGCATCGGCCGTGCCTGGCCGGCTCACTCGCGCCAAGTCTCACCGACGCAACGACTTGACGAGACGCTGCAGCCGGCCCGAAGAGCCGCTTCAAGGGGTCAATGTCGATCCTCGACCCGCCGCCGGCGCAGTTGCTGACCCGCCGCTCGAGGCTACGCCGGCGGCAGCGCGGCCGGCGCGGCGATCACCGTGCGCAGGTGGACGGTGCCGCTCTCGAGGTCGTCGAGCGCGGCGTTCACCGCCGTGGCGGAGAGCGGGATGCGACGGCTCACGGCGCGCGACAGGTCGATCGAGCCGCGCTCGGCGAGCGTCATCAGCTCGACCAGCTCGTCACGCGTGTGGTCGGAGCAGCCGACGATGCGCCGCTCGCGCCCGAGCACGTCCGCATACGGGATCGATCGTGAGCTGCCGCAGGTTGATCGCCACCACCACCAGCCGGCCGCCGGTGGCGAGACGACGCAGCGCCGCCACCGCCGTCGCCTCGTGACCGGCGAAGTCGAGCGCCACGTCGACCTCCGGCAGCTCGTCGAGCGCCACCGGGATCGCGCCCATTGCGGCGGCGAGGCGCTGTTTCGCCGCCACCGGATCGACGGTGTAGACGCGCGACGCGCCGAGCGCGCGCGCCAGCTGCAGCGCCGAGATGCCGAGGCCGCCGAAGCCGAGGATGGCGACCGACTCGCCAGGCTGAAGCGGCGCGACGCGCAGCGCGTGGAGCGCGGTGGCCGTCGAGCACATCATGATCGCCGCCTGGTCGAGCGGCACGGACGCCGGCACGCGCACGGCGTTGCTCGCCGGCACCACGATGCGCTCGGCGTAGCCGCCGTCGCGCTCCTTGCCGAGCATGTCGCCGTTCTCGGTCAGGTAGTGGAGCGCCACGCGATCGCCGGCGGCGACCTCCTCGACGCCCTCGCCCACCGCGGCGACGACGCCCGCCACCTCGTGCCCCAGCGTCACCGGCAGCCGCACGCGCGAGGCGTCGGCACGGTAGTGGGCGTCGCTGTGGCAGATGCCGGCGAAGTGGACGTCGACCAGCACCTCGCCCGGACCCGGGACGGGATCGGCGAGCTGGCGCTCCTCGAGCGGCGCTCCGCCGCGCACGAGCTGCATGGCGCGCATCGCCCCGACGCTATCGCGGTCGGGGCTCCGCGCGGCCGGGCCGCAGCGCGTTCAGTCCTCGCGCAGCACCCGCATCGGCTGCACGGCGGCCGCCCGCCGCGCCGGCACCAGCGTCGCCAGCAGGCCGACGACGAAGAGCAACAGCATCGCCATGCCCAGCGCGCGGACGTCGGTGGGCTCGACCTCGAAGAGCAGCCGCGCCCGCACCGCCCGCGCCGCCACCACCGCGATGATGCCGCCGAGCAGGCAGCCGGCGACGGTGAGCCGCGCGGCGCGCCCCAGCACCTCGCCGACGACGCGCCGCTGCTCGGCGCCGAGCGCCATGCGCACGCCGATGTCGCGCCGCCCGCGCACCACCCAGGCGGCGGCGACGGCGAAGGTGCCGACGCCGCCGAGCAGCAGGCCGGCGGCGGCGAAGAGGACGAGGATGCCGAAGAGCGAGCGCGGCTCGCCGAGCGCCTGCCGCCACACCTCGTCGAAGCTCGCGACCGACGCGAGCGGCAGCTGCGGGTCGAGGGCGCTGCACGGCGCGGCGCAGCGGCGCGGCCGCCGTCCACGCGTCGCCGCTCGTGCGCACGACGATCGCCATCTCGCGCGGCAGCCAGGGCTTGCCGGTGTTGATCTCCACCATCGGCAGGAAGACGCCGGGCCGCACCGGCGCTTTGGGCCCGCGCAGCGGCTGGTCGGCGACGACGCCGACGATCTCGTACGGCGTCGGGTCCGACTTCAGCCGCAGCACGCGGCCGAGCGGCGGCGCGCCGGCGAGGAAACGCTTGGCGAAGGCGTCGGTCACCACCGCCTTGGGCACGCCCAGCTCGTCGCCGGTGCGCAGCGTGCGGCCGGCGAGCACGCGGGCGCCGAGCGCGCCGAGGTAGTCGCCGGCGGTGATCGTGTACTCGACGCCGGCCGCCGGTGCGTCGGGCGGCGGCACGTAGCCCTCGACCTCGACGCCCCAGTCGGAGGGGTAGTCGGCGAAGGGCAGCCAGCTCGCGGCGCCGACCTTCTCGATGCGCGGGTCGGCGGCGAGACGGTCGCCGAGCTCGCGGTGGAACGCCTGCACCTCTTCGGCCGTGTCGTAGGCGGCCGACTTGGGCAGGGCGACGCGGGCGGTGAGCACGCCGCTGCGCCGCGAAGCCGACGTCGACGCGCGACAGCTGGTCGAGGCTCCTGCCGGCAAGCGCGGCGCCGGTCGACAGCGCGAGCGCCAGCGCCACCTGGCCGACGACGAGCGCGTCGGGCAGCCCGCCGCTCCTCGGCGCCCGTCGCCGCGCCGCGCAACGCGGCGGCGCCGCGCCCGCGCCGCCGCAGCCACCAGCCCGGGCGCCGTCGAGACGAGCAGCGTGCAGAGCGCCGCGGCAAGGATCGCGAAGCCGAGCACCCGCCAGTCGACGGCGAGCGTCTCGCCGCGCGGCAGGTCGGCGGGCAGCAGCGCGCGCACGCCGGCGAGCGACACTCGCGCCGCCACGACGCCGAAGACGGCGGCGAAGAGCGACAGCAGCAGCGCTTCGCCGAGGAGCTGGCCGAAGAGCCGCCACGGCGAAGCGCCGAGGGCGTCGCGCACCGCCACCTCGCGCTGCCGCTGCTGCGCGCGCAGCAGCAGCAGGTTGGCGACGTTGACGCAGGCGAGAAGGAGCAGCAGCGACACCGCGCCGAAGAGCGCCAGCAGCGGCGTGCGGCTGTCGCCCAGCACCGTGCTCTCGAGCGAGTAGACGGAGACGCCCTCGCGCTCGCCGAAGTGGCCGGGGTAGAGCGGCCGCAGCTCGCGCACCACGCGGTCGAGGTCTGCCATGGCGCGCTCGATGGTGATGCCGGGCCGCAGCCGCGCCACCGCGTTCCAGCCGTGCGACTCGATCGACTGCGCGTCGAGCGCGGCACGGTCGATCGCCAGCGGCACCCACAGCTCGGCCTCGCCCGGGTAGTCGAAACCGGGCGGCATGACGCCGACGACGACGCGCGGCCGGCCGTCGAGCACCACCTTCTTGCCGAGCACGCCGTCGTCGCCGGCGAACGCCTGCTGCCAGAGCCCATGCGAGAGCACCACCGCCTCGTCACGTCCCGGCGCGTCCTCGGCGGGAAGGAAGGTGCGCCCGAGCAGCGGCTGCACGCCGAGCACCGGGAAGAGCGGTTGCATCACCCGCGCGGCGACGAGCTGGCGCGGCTGGTCGCCGCCGAGGAGCGTCGCCTGCCCCCAGGTGAAAGCTGCGAAGCCGCTGAAGGCGCGGTTGCGGGCGGCGTACTCGGCCGCCTCGTTCGCCGACAGCGGCGAGCCGCCCTCGCGCTCGGGCAGGTCGACGTGCGACCAGATGGTGACCAGCTCGTCGGGTGCCCGGTACGGCAGAGGACGCAGCAGCACCGCGTCGACGACGGCGAACATCGCCGTCGCGGCGCCGATGCCGAGGCCGAGCGTGGTGGTGGCGAGCGCGAGGAAGCCGGGCCGCCTCGCGAGCCGGCGCAGGGTGGCGGGAACGGGCAGCTGCAAGCGCATGCGACCTCCGTCGTGATTCGAAGTGTGACTCGATGCGGAGTACCGCGCAGCCGGGCGAATGGTTACAGCGGTCCAACAAGGCAGTGGGCGGCGTGTCTGTTAGCAGGCAACCGATTCTTCATCGCCAGCGAGAACGACGCGTGAGCGTGCGCCTTCAGCTCAGACACCTCGGCGGCTCGCTAGCCGGCGTCGCCGCACTCGCCGCTCTCGGCCTCTGGCTGCACGAGGGCGGAGAAGAGCTCGTGGCCCCTCCCGAGCCGGAGCGCGAGGCGAGGCCGGCGCGCGCCGACGAGGGGCGGCATGACGAACGCTCCTGGGATGCGCTGCGTTCGCAGGTCGGCCCTCGCATCGCGCTGGTCAGGAGCCGTTACCGCATCGCCTCGGCGAGGGGCGGCGCATCATTGGGCGGAGCCGCCTATGGATCGGGCGTGCTCGTGCAGCCGACGCTGGTGCTCACCTCGTCGCATCTCGTCCGGCCGTGGCGCGACGCTCTCGGCCGTCCCGCGGACGAGGTGGCGGTCCGCCCGCGGTGGACGGGAACGCTCGACAGCTTGTCAGTGCAGCTTCCCGATCAGGAGCCGGTCCCGGCAACCCTGTTCGCCATCGCGGGCGGCGCCGACCTGGCGCTGCTGCAGATCCCGCGGCGCCCGACGATCCCGCCGCGCCTCGCCGATCGCGCGACCCCCCTCCAGGTCGGCGAGGAGGTCGCGGTCCTCTCGCACCAGGCGGCCGGGCCGCTGCCCGCTCTCGCCCTCATCGCGACGGCAGCCACCGGCGCGGAGCCGGCCGCCGCGGCTCGCCCGTTCTTCCTCACCGCACGCGTCGCCCGCATCGAGCGCGACGCGCGACGCAGCGCGATCCAAGTCGGTCTCGACCGCGCCGCCTCCACGTCCGGTGGCGGTGGCGCGGTCGTCGACCGGCAGGGCGCCCTCGTCGGCCTCACTCGCGGGCGGTTCGAGCCGGCGGGCGAGGCCCGCATCGCCGGTTGCGCGGTGACCACGAACCGCTATGGCGCCGGCACTGTCGAGGTCGTTCCCGGCGAGCAGATCGCCGACTTCCTCGCGCGGGTCGGAGCCATCGCCGACCCGCGCCGAGACCTGGTCGACGGCCGGCCGTGAACGGACGGCCCGCTCAGCGCGCGGACAGCCGCGCCACCGGGCACTGCGGGAGGCTCCACAGGCCGCGGCTGGGCGCCAAGCCGAGCAGGGGCAGCAGCCGCGAGTCGGCATCCTCGGCGGTCGACGGCCGAGGCGTGCGTGGACCCTGCCGATAGCCGGGCACGGGCCGGCGATTGCGCGGCGGCGCGAGCTCGGCCAAGTCGTAGAAGAGCTCGAAGTGACGATCGATCACCGGCCGCGTCGACGCCTCCTCGGCGGCCTTCTCGTGCTCCTGCTGGTGCTCGCCGCCGTCGCCGAAGGAGTGCCGCGGCAGGTTGACGACCGCCACCTCGAGCACGCCGCCGTCGCAGCTCGCCGGCGTGAGCTCCATGCTGCGCCGCGCCGCGGTCACCGCGTTCTTCTCCTCCAGCCGCACGCTGCAGCCCGCGACCGGGATCTCGACGATCACGCGATCGGCCAGGGTGTGCGTCGGCATCCCCAGGTCGACGCCGGCCTCGAGCTCGCCGGCGGTGGCGAACTGGAACTCGACGACCTCGTCGGCGAAGCCGGAGAGACGTTGCGACTTGACCGTGCCGGCAGCGAGCTTGAGGAGGGCCACCGTGCGCCCCTTGTCGGGACGCGCGAGCAGCATGGGATCGACGGCGACGTGTCGTCCCAGGATGGCCGAGAGGTCGGCCACCTGGTCGAAGTCCTCGGGCGAGACCGGCTCGCGGTTGCTGCTGACGTCGCCGTCGTTGGCCGCCTCCGCCTCGCCGCGCACGATGCGGAAGGGGACGGCTTTCGTGCGCCCCGATTCCGGCAGCACGATGCGCAGCTCCGATTGGTCGAGCGACCAGGCGCCGCCGCCGGCGAGGGCGCGGTGGAGCTTGTCGGAGCGCTCCGCTGCGGAGGGCGTGCCGGCGTAGACGACGTCGGCCACCGCGTCCTGCTCCGCGGAGCAGTCGCCGGCGCAGCGCTCGGCGCGCGCCAGCAGCAGCGGATGGTGCGCCGGCAGCAACTCGCCGTCGGAAGCCACGTAGGGATGGCGGGCGTCGACGAGCAGCACCGTCATCTTCTGTCCGCCGGGATCGGGTACGAACGCCACCAGTCCGATGAAGTAGATGCGCAGCAGGAATCCCATTGGCTAATCCTCCGTTTCTGCCTCTCCGAGAGAAGCGTGGCCGACCACTCCGAAGGCTGCCCACGACTGCGGCAGCCGTAGCACGAGCAGCTCATGGCGGAGGAGATCGACTTGCGCCGCCTGCAGCGCAGCGGGCACGTCCTTGCCGGCGAGCAGGTGGCGATGGAACGCCTTGCCGATCTCGACGGCAACGCGGTCGTCCACCGGCCAGAGCGTGCCCACGACCGCCGGGATGCCGGCGCCGACCAGCGGCCTCACCAGCGCTGCCACGCCCTGGCCTCCGGCCTCCTGCTCGCCCATCGAGCTGCAGGCGGAGAGGAAAACCAGGCGTGTCCGTCCCCCCGGCCGCGAGAGCAGCTCGCTCGCATAGAGCGAGCTCGACTCCCCCGGCGCCTCCGGCGCGAGCACCAGGAACGCCGCCCAGGGATGGCCGATGGCATGGCCCGCGAAATGGACGACCGAGTGACGTCCCAGCTCGGCGAGGAAGCGGTCCTTGCTCGCCCGCTCCGCGGTGAGCACCAGCGAGCGCGTGTACAGCGCGGCGACCGCTCGACTCTCCTCGTCCGAGCCCTGCAGCCGCCGCAGCTGCGGGAACTGCGCCGGGTCGAACGCGGGGTCGCCGATGGCGAGCACGCTCGGCGGCATCTCCACCCGGAGCTCGCGGTCGCGCGAGACGGAGTACACGTAGAGCGTGGCGCTCGGCGCCGCCGAGATCGGGTGGTCCTCGATCCAGTACCGGCGCGCCGAGCGGTCGTAGAGCGCCGCGAACGGCAGTCCGTGAAGGACGCCATCCGCCACCACGACGACCCGCTCGCGCGGGTGGATCTCGTCGGCGAACGGCGCCACCAGGCGATCGAAGAGCGCGGCGAGGTCCTCGCGGATCCCCGGCCCCGAAGCGGATGACCGCAGCGTCGGCCCGAGATCTTTCACCAGCTCGTCGATCTCGCGCGCCGGCTGCGCGGCGGCGAAGCGCACGCCATCGCGGCCGACGACCCAGGTGAGGAGTTGCTCGTCCGCGAACGCGTACTCGACGAGCACCGTCCGCGCCGGCAGACGCGCCACCAACTCGCCGGCGCCGAGCGGCCGCGCCGGACCGGCGAACAGGCGCCGCACGCCGGGCTGCAAGGCCGCCGGTCCGCGCAGGAGGTCGAGCACCTCGCGCGCCCGCGCCTTCTCGGCGACGCTCAGTGCCTCCTCGATCTCGCCGGCGTCGTAGAGGCGGCGGATCAAGCGGTCGAAGGGACGGCGGCGCGAGCCGAAGTACGTCGGCCACAGCGGGTCCTGGTCGCTGCCCAGCCGGTGCTCGAGGCTCGCTTCCCACTCCTCTTCGATGAGGGCGACGGCGGCGCGCAGCGCTCGCCGGACCTCGCCGCCCTGGCCCAGCGCCTCCAGCGCCTGGGCGCGCTCGACGAGGAGGGCCGAGAGGAGGACCTGCTGTCCGAGCCGGCTCACTTCGCGGATCGCCGCCTCGAAGTGCCGGCGTGCCGCCTGCGGATCGCTGGCCAGCGCCGCGCGGCCTTGCAGCTCCTCGAGCTTGAGCTCGATCGACTGGCGGATCGGGTCGTCCTTGGCGTCCGCCACCAGCCGCGCCGCCTCGGCGAGATCGGCGCGCGCCTCGTCGTCGCGGCCCGCCTCGAGATGCACATTGGCGCTTTGGCGCAGCGCCTCCGCCAGCCAGAGCGGGCGGCCGGCGCGTCGTGCCTCGAAGAGACCTTGGCGCTGGAACAGCCGAGCGACCCTCACCTGGCCGCCGGCGAGGGCCGCGTCCGCGGCCGCTCCCCAAACGAACGGCCGGCGCGCGAGGTCCTCGAGACCTTCGACGCCCTTGAGCGCCCGCCGGCGGACGCGCCAAGCCTCCTCGCGCTGATGCACGTCGTCGAGCATCTCGGCCAGCCTGGTGTCGGTATTCACCAGGTTGGAGACGTCGCCGGCGCGCGTGTACAGATCGGAGGCGCGGCGGTAGGAGGCGATGGCGTCGAGCGGGCGCCGCAGCGGCGTTTCGCCGATGGCGCGCAGCCACGCGGCGCGCGCGGCAACGGCGGGATCGAGGTCGGGCAACCGCTCGACCCGCTGCGCTGCAGCGAGCGCCGACGCGTAACTCGTCTCGAGGATGAGGCAGGTGATCCGCTGCAGCTCGGCCTCGGCGGCCAACGGGCTGCCGCCGCGGCGCAAGGCGCCCTCCGCTTCGGCGAAACGCTGCCGAGCCGCCGGCAGGTCCCCGCCGCCGAGCTGCCGGATGCCTTCCGCATAGCGCCGGTGGCCGCTCGCCAGCGCCAGCCGGGGCGCGCGCTGCGGCGCCGCCAACGGCTCGATCACCCGTCGCAGCCCGGTGCTGCGGCCCTGCCGCTCGAGGACCTGCGCGAGGTCGAGGGCACGGCTGCGCAGCTCGTCGGCTTTGGCCTCCTCGCCGGCCAGCGCCGCGGCGGCCCATTGGTCGAGCAACTCCTCGACGACCCATCGCGCCGCGGTCGTCGGATAGCTCGACGCCAGGTGACGGAGCTGCACGAGGTCCGTTCGCGCCAGCGCATCGCGGAGCTGCTGCCGCGCCTTCTCCGGCTCGCGGGCGCTGGCCAGGAGCTGCGCCTGGTATCGCCGCACCTCGTCGGCCCACGGCGATCGCGCGTCGCGCTCGAGGTATTCGCTCCACGCCTCCCGGCTGCACTCGCGCAGCCCGAGCTCGCGGCAGAGGAGCCCGCGGTTGAACTGCGCCGCGGGCAGGCGCGGATCGAGGGCCGTCGCCTCGACCGCCGCTTCGAGGCCGTCGACGAGCGCCGAGGGCCGATCGAGCTCCTGGGCGAGCACGAAGTGGGCGGCCGCCACGTCACTCAGGAGCGCGGCGGAACGGCCTCGTTCGAGGGCGGTGGCGAAGAGTGTCATGACGGCATCCGGGTCCTGCTGGAGGCGGCCGCTCGCGAGCGCCGCGAGAGCCGCATGGTGCGGCCACCCGAGCGGTCCTCCCACGGTGTCTATGGACACGGCGGCGTCTGGGGCGGGTGATCCCGGGTCCCGGCCGGCTCGCGGCGGACAACGGGGAACCCCCGGCAACCCGGCAGGCGCCGCCGCGAGCTCACAGGGGCGATAGGAGGTCGGTATGGAGAGCTGCGGAAGGAACGGACAGATGGGCGGCGCGTCGGGCGCCGAGGCCGCCCGCTCGCGATGCCGGCAGCTCAGCAGCAGCAACGCCGCCATCGCCAGCGGCGCGAGGCGCGGTCGCCGCAGGTGGATCGCGCCGCTCGACCGCCGGCCAGCCGCTGTCGCCGGTTGCCGAAACGAAAAACGATGTCGGGCGATGGCGACAGTGTAGCCCAGGGCCCAGGGACCTTAGAGTCATCGCATCGGCGCCAGAGGGAGCGCAGCCGTGGCCAACGACGACGAATGGTTCGAGCAGCTCTACCGCGATCACTACCGAAAGGTGGTGGCCTTCTTCGTCGGCAACCGTTGCAGCCGCGAGGACGCCCGCGATTTCGCACAAGAAACCTTCGCTCGTGTCTACAGGGGCATGGATCGCTTTCTCGGCCAGTCCTCCGCGAAATCGTGGCTCTTCATCATTGCGCGCAATCTGTTGCTGAACGAGGCGCGCTATCGGAAGAGCCGGGGCGGTTGGCACGGCCCGCGCTCGCTGTCCGAGCTCACCGAGCGCGAAGGCGAGAGATCCTCGTGGGAACCGGCTGCCGGCGACCCTTCGGCGCTCGACGGGCTGATCGAAGACGAGAACGTCCGCCGGCTGTGGGACGCCATCGCCGAGCTGCCGCAGCAACAGCGAATTTGCGTGCACTGGCGCCTCTTGCACGAGCTCAAATATCGCGAGATCGCCAAATTGACGGGCAAATCGATGGAAACCGTGAAAAGCCTTCTTCACGAAGCCAAGGAGACGCTTCGACTCAGGCTCAGCGGCGACGTTCCCGACTTCGACGAGCCCGACGAAGGAGAGTCCGAGCCATGAAGACGCCCTCCAAGCTCTCTGCTGCGCTTCGTGCTCGTGCCGCCGCGTCCCGTCCGCCGCTCGCTCGCCCGGTGAGCGAGGAGGAGATGGCGGCTTACCTCGACGGCAAGCTGGAAGGAGAGGAACGGGCGCGGGTCGAGGAAGCGATCGCGCTCGACCCCGCGGCCGGCGGGCTGGTCCGCGACCTCGCCCTGTTCGACGCCGCCGAGCCGTCTCCCGGCGATCCTGCCTACCTGACGCCGCAGGAGGTCGCCAGCGACTGGGCAGCGCTGCGCCGGCGGGTGGGACGCCGACCGCCGCCGCAGCCCTTCCCACCGTTCAGCCTTCCGTTGACCATCGCCGCGTCGCTGTTGATCATCATGGGAACCTGGCTTTGGGGATGGACGCAACGCAATGCGCGACTGCAAGCCGAGGAGCGCCTGGCCGAGGCGCGGGCACCCCAGGTCAACGTCGAGCCGTACACGCTCTGGCAACCGAGCACGCGAGGCGTGGTGCCTGCCGAGGAGCCGCCCCCGGTGAGGCTGGAAGGGCGCGGCGACGCGATCTGGCTGCGGCTCGCTCTGCTCGGCGAGACGCGGCACGACGCCTACCGTCTCGAGGTGCGCGCCCTCGACCGGCCCGGCGAGCCGCTGCTGTGGCGCCTCGACGGGCTGGCCCTCTACTCCGACGGCACCTTCTCGGTGGCCTTTCCGCGCGCGGCCCTGCCTGCAGGGACCTACGAGCTGCGCGTCGTCGGCACCGATCGCGGCGCCGACCACCAGGCGGCCGTCTATCGCATTCGCGTGCCTGCCGCGCCGCCTGCCGGCTGATCGGCGACGCTGGGCGACGCCCACAAAGCGATCACCGCCGTGTCTGACGAGACCATGGCAACGAACACGACATCCCGCCGTCTCCGCGCCGTCGTCAAGGCGGCCGTTCTCCCCCTGCTGCTGATGCTCGCGCTCACCTCGGCCGCACCGGCGGCCGAGACACCCGCAGCGCTGCGCAGCCGCGCCGAGAGCCTGCTCACGGAAGCCATGCAGCAGTGCCTACAGGGGGCGGCCGTCGAGCTGGCAAAGATCGACGAGGCGCTGGCGCTCTATCGCCGCAGCGAAGACCGTAACGGCGAGGCGCTGGCGCTCGTCGTGCGCGCCTTCGCCGCAATCAGCCGCAGCGATTACGCGTCAGGGAGCCGCGACCTCGACGCCGCGGTGGCCCTGTTCGAAGCGGCGGGCGACCGCGTCAGCGCCGCTCTCTTCCTCTGGATGGCGGGCGGGACGGCACGGCTCGACGACCAAAGCGAGGCCGCGCTGGCGCGCCTCGAGCGCTCGCTCGCGCTCCTCGACGACGTCGTCGCGAACCCGCGCGGCGCCTCGTTCGCCGGCTTCTTCGCCACCGCCCGCCTGCTCGCCCCTTCGCTCCCGCTGATGCAGGTCCCGCCGCTCGAGGCGGCGACGCCGATGCTCGCCACCGTCTTCGCCGGCGCCGTGCGCGACGAGCTCGGCGGCGTGTTGGTGGACCTCGAGCGGCTCGACGAAGCGGAGACGCAGCTCGCCCGCGCGCAGGTGACGTCGCAGATGCTCGGCGGCATGTTCGACATGTCGATCTACGCCCACCTCGGCGCGCTGCGCCGGCGGCAGTGGCGTCTCGAAGAGGCCAAGGGGCACCTGGAGCGGTCGCTGAAGGGCACCGCGATGATCAAGCTGATGCCGTTCGCCGTCGATCATCGGCTGGAGATCCAGGCCATGGGACGGCTGGCGGAGATCGAGTCGCTGCTCGGCAGACCCGAGCCGGCGCTGCAGTGGAACGCGCAGGCCCTGGAGCTCGCCCGCGGCGACGGCGTGAGGAAGCGCGAATCCTCCCTCCTCGAGGACCGCGGCCGCCTGCTGCTGCGGCACGACCGCCTGGGCGAGGCGGAAGCGGCCTTCCAGGAGAGCTTGCGGGTCGCTCAGGACATCAAGGACTCGCGACGCGAAGCAAGCGTCCAACACGAGATCGGCAACCTCGCCTTCGTGCGGGGCGACTTCGAGCAGGCGACGCGACGCCTGGAGCTGGCCGCGGACCTCTACAAGCAGCTCGGCGACCCCATGCTCGAGACCACCGCCCGCACCCTGCTCTTCGAGGTCTACGCGCGTCTCGGGGCCGCTGACAGCGCGGCGACCGTGCTGCAAGAGGCTCGCGACGCAGCCGAGAAGGACAGCTCGCCGACTACCCGTGCCAGCCTCGCGATGCTCGACCTGATGAACGCGAAGGTCCATGGGCAGCCCTCGCGCGAGCAGCTGCAGGGCCTGATCGCCACGCTGCGCGAGCGTCTCGCCGCCCTCCGGCTCGAGCCGGGCGAGCGTCGCCCGCTCGAGGCCGTCATGCTGCTGGTGCCGGCCCTGATCGCGCTCGAGTCCCCGGAGGTCACCCTCAGCGAAGCCGAGCTGCGGGCGGCCACGGACGCCGCGATGCGGGCCGACATGCCGCAGATGCAGCTGCTGGCCAGCTTCTGCCTGTGGACCACGGCGGTGCGGCAGGGGAAGCTCGCCGACGCCCGCGTGCAGGCTGAAAGCGCGCTAGCCGCGGCGACGCGGCTCGAGGACGGCGAGATGGTCGCCTACTCGCTGCTCATGCAAGCCGTCGTCGCGCTGCGCGAGCAGAAGAAGCCGCAAGCCATCGACCTGCTGCGGCGGGCCGTCGACCAGCTCGAGCAGCCGTCGGCCGCGATGCGCACCGATGCGCTGCTTGCCGCCTTCTTCGGCGGCGCACGCCGCATCGTCTACGACCTGGCGATCGGCGAGCTCGCCCAGAGCGGCTTGGGCGAGGAGGCCTTCGCGCTCGCCGAGCGCGCCCGCGCCCGCGCCCTGCTCCATCAGCTCGCCAACACGCGCGTGGGTGCCGTCCACGGCGGCGACCCGGCGCTCGTGGCGCGCGCCGAAGCGCTGCGGCGCACGATCGCGGAGTGGCAGCGCGAGCGTGATTCGTCGCAGGGGGTCGAGCTCGAGGCGCACGAGCACGACCTCGAGCACGCCAAGGTCGAATACGGCGGGCTGATGACGCGCATCCAGGTGACGAACCCCGAGTACGCATCGCTCGTCGCCGCCCAGGCGCTCGATCTGCCGGCGGTGCAGCGCGCGCTCGCGCCCGGCCAGACGCTGGTCAGCTACTTCACCACCAGCCAACGCGTCCACGCCTGGGTGGTGTCGCCGACGAGCTTCGTCTACGTTCCGCTCGCCTTCGGCGAGGACGGCGCCGAGGACGTCCGTTGCCTGTCGGCGGAGCTCGGCCGCTTCTCCAGCCCCGCGCCGGCGGGCGTTCGCCGCGCCGTCGCTCGCGGCGTCGAACCGCTCGGCGAGTGTCCTCCCGATCCGGCGCGCGCGGTGCGGCTGCACCAGCAGCTCGTAGCGCCGCTGCTGCCGGCGGTGCGGGGCAGCGAGCTCGTCCTCGTCCCGCACGGCGTCCTCCATCGCCTGCCGTTCGCGGCGCTGCACGACGCCGGCGGCGAGCCGCTGGTGGCGCGTTTCGCGCTGTCGTACCTGCCGTCGGCGAGCGTGCTGCCCTTCCTCGCCGGCAAGCGCAGCCCGTTCCAGGGCCGCGCGCTGGTGCTCGGCGCTCCGGCGGTCGAGGCCCTGCAGCCGCTGCCGGGTGCGGAGCGCGAAGCGGCGGAGGTCGCCGCGCTGTGGGGGACGAAGGCTTGGCTCGGCAGCGAGGCCAACGAGGGCCGCCTCTACGGCCTCGATGGAAAGGTCGACCTCATCCACGTCGCCGCGCACGGCTTCGTCGACGCCGACAGCGGCTCGTTCAGCCGCATCGCGCTCGCCGCCGATGCGGCGCACGACGGCGATCTCGAGGTGCGCGAGCTGCTTTCGGAAGTGGATCTGAGCGGCGTCAACCTCGTCGTCCTCTCCGCCTGCGACACCGGGTTGGGCAAGCGCAGCGGCGGCGACGAGATCGCCAGCCTGGCGCGCGCCATCCTCTACGCCGGGAGCCCGGCGGTCGTCTCCACGCTCTGGCGCGTCGACGACGCCGCGGCGATCGAGCTGATGGCGTCGTTTTACCGCCGGCTGCAGGCCGGCGTCTCGGCCGCCGAGTCGCTGCGGCAGGCCCAGGTCGAGCTCCGGCAACGGTTCCCCGATCCGTATTACTGGGCGGCGTTCACCCTCACCGGGGAGCTGACGCTGCAACCGCCCGCGGTGCCGAAGTGAGGAACGTCGCGCCGGCGAGGCGGCGCAGATCGCGCTCCACGGCGCGGTGGGTCCTCCGCCTCGCCGTCGTTGGCGCCGGCGTGAGCTCGTTCGTCTGCTGGCCGGCGCCGCCGCGCGCTTCGGCGGCGGAGGCGGCGAGCCCGACTCGGCCCGCACACGTACCCCGGCGCGCCGTGGTCGTCGGCATCGATGACTATCTCGCCGGCGCGACGCCGCGCCCCGGCGACCGTTGGAAGAACCTCCACGGCGCAGCGCGCGACGCGCGAGCGTTCGAGGAGCTGCTGCAGCAGCGCTACGACTTCCCTCCGTCGAGTGTGACCCTCCTCCTCGATCGCGTCGCCACGCGGCGAGCCATCCTCGACGCCCTCGAGCAGCAGCTCGCGGCACCGGCGCGGCCCGGCGACGAGGTCGTCTTCTTCTACGCCGGTCACGGCTCGCAGGTCCCCAACCCCGGCTCGGACGAGCCCGACAAGATGGACGAGAGCCTGGTGCCCGCGGACTCGAACGAGGGAGCCGAAGACCTGCGCGACAAGGAGCTGGCGCGCATCTTCAACCGCATCCTCGACCGCGGCGCGCGGCTGACGGCGATCTTCGACAGCTGCAACAGCGGCAGCCTGGCTCGCGGCCTGCCGCTGCCGCAAGCGGCGCGCTTCCTTCCTCCCGCCACTCGCGGCGTCATGGACGCCGCCCCCACCGGCGGTAAGCCGGAGGAGCGCGGCGCCCTGGTCCTCTCGGCGACGCGCGACTTCGAGCAGGCGATCGAGGTCCTCGGACCCACCGGCGAGCCGCACGGCGCCTTTTCGCTGGCGCTGATGACCGCCGTGCACCGCTCGCCGCCGGGAGAGCCGGCGGAGGTCACCTTCCTGCGCGCCCGCGCGCTGCTGCAGACGAGCGATGCCTTCCAGCAGCCGGTCCTCGCCGGAACCGCGGAGCGCCGGCAGGCGCCGCTCTTCGGGGACGAAGAATCGCAGCACGCCGCGGGCCTGGCGGTGGCCGTCCGGCGAGTCGAGGCCGGCGGCAGGGTCTTGCTCCAGGGTGGGTGGGCGCACGGCCTGCGACGGGGTGTCGAGCTCGAGGTGCGCGGCGACGCGGCCCTCGGTCCGCCGGTCCGTTTGCGCGTCACGCGGATCCTTGGTCCTGCCGCCGCCGAGGCGAGGGTCGTCGGTGGACGCTCGGATGTCGGGCGACGACCGGTCAGGAGCGGCGACGTCGCAACGCTCTCGGCCTGGGCGTTGGCCGACGAGCCGACGCTGCGGGTATGGATCCCGAACGCCGGCGATCGCTGGCCGCGCGCCGTCGCGCTGGCGCGCGAGCTGCGGGCGCTCGCCTCGAGCACCGGCCTCACCTGGGTGATCGACCCCGTGAAGAGCACTCCTGCGTTCGTCCTGCACTGGGACGGCGGCTGGTGGCTCACTGCCCGCGGGGAACCGAGCCGGCCGCTCGGCATGGACCCGCGGCCACGCGACGTGCTCCGGCAGGCGTCGGCGCGCGATGGCCGGCCTTCGTCGCTGTTCGTCCAGCTCCCGGCGCCGCCGGCCTTGGCAACCGCGCTCGCGCTGGGAGCCGGGTCTCCCAACGACGCCGTCGAGCGGTCGCCGCGCAACGGCGCGCACTACCAGCTCGTCGGCCGCCTCGCCGGCGACGAGGCCGATTTCGCCTGGGTCCGGCCGGCCGTGGGCGCCGAGGACGCCGCGGCCTCGCCGCTGCCGACACGCAGCGACTGGTGCTCGACCGCCGACCGCGGCTGCGTCCCGACGCTCACCGAGGCGGCCTTGCGGCTCAACAAGATCCGCTCGTGGCTGACGCTCGAGCCGCCGCCGGGAGCGGACTTCCCCTACCGCCTCTGGCTGGTCGACGACTCCGGCGCCGCGACGCGCACGGAGCCGCTGCGCGCCGGCGAGAGGTACCGGCCGGTGGCGCGCGCGCCGAGGCCGCTCCACCGCTCGGCGGTGAAGCCGCGGCATCTCTACGTCTTCTCCATCGACAGCTTCGGCAACAGCACGCTGCTCTTCCCACGGGTCACCCAGGGAAGCGTCGAGAACCGCTTCCCCATCGCGGTCGCGGCCCAGGAGAGCTGGCCCGCCGAGATCCGGCTCGGCAGCCAGGCGGGGTTTCGCGTCAGGGCGCCCTTCGGGACCGACACCTTCTTCCTGCTGAGCTCGGAGGAGCCGATCCCGAACCCATGGGTGCTGCAGTTCGGCGGCGTGCGCTCGCGCGGTCCGCGCGGGGAAACCGCCCTCGAAGAGCTGCTCTCCCAGACCGGCTCGTCGGCGCGCGGCGGGCCGCCGGATCCGCTGCCGATCAACTGGTCGCTGGAGCGGCTCACGCTGCAGACCGTCGGGCTGACGCCGGGCTCGCGCTGATAGACTGCGCGCCCTCCCGCGGCGGCTGCCGCGCCGCCGCTTCCATCGGGACTCTCCGCGCTCATGCAACGCCGCAAGCCCGTCGACTTACCCGCCGAGCCATTGCAGGTGGTCTTCGACCCGACGCCGGAGATCTATGCCACCGACAGCGGGGGCACCTTCAACTTCCCGCTCCTCGTCGGCGGCCGCTCGGAGCTGGTGATCGCCGACTTCGACGAGGCGCGCTTCCTGTTCTCGATCTGGCACCCGTCGTCGCGGCGGGTGATCGACCTCGACCGCGCCTACGTCGAGCTGCGCGCCCGCGTCGACGCGCGCGAGGACCATTGGCTCAAGCTCGCCGAGATCGAGCCGGTCGTGCCCGCCTACGCCGGCGGCGAGAGCTTCGACGGCTGGATCGTGCTGCCGGTGATGGCGCGCGCCTCCGCCTTCGGCCTCTTCGGCTCCGGCTTCGAGCCGCGCACGCGCATCCAGGTGCGCGCCTACGGCTATTTCGTGGCGTGAGACGAGGCGGCGTGAGACGCAATCTGGTGACGGAACCCGGCGGCCGATGAGCGTGCTCGACATTCGGCGGCTCGCCGAGCTCGTCGATCCCAACGACAGCAAGATCGTGCTGATGGTGCTCGACGGCCTCGGCGACGTGCGCGCCGCCGCGCAGCCGCGCACGGCGCTCGAGCTGGCGAAGAAGCCCAACCTCGACGCGCTGGCGAAAGACGGCGCGCTCGGCCGCATCATGCCCGTCGCCTACGGCATTACGCCGGGCAGCGGCCCCGGCCACCTGGCGCTCTTCGGCTACGACCCGCTCTCGCCCGAAGGCGACATCGGCCGTGGCGTGCTCGAGGCGCTGGGCGGCGGCGTCGAGGTGCGCGCGGGCGACGTCGTCGCGCGCGGCAACTTCGCCACCGCCGGCGCCGACGGCAAGCTCACCGACCGCCGCGCGGGCCGTATCCCGACCGAGGAGTCGCGGGGCATCGTGGAGCGCCTGCAGCGCGCGGTGCCGGACCTCGGCGGCGACGTCGAGGCGCACCTCTCGCCCGGCGAGGGACACCGCTTCGTGCTGCTGTTGCGCGGGCCCGGCTTGTCGCCGCAGGTCGAGGACACCGACCCGCAAGACACCGGCGTGCCGCCGCTCGCGCCGCGCGCGAGCGCGCCCGAGGGCGAAGCGACTGCGGCGATCGTGCGCCACCTCGTCGAAGCCTTCGACCGCGAGCTCGCGTCGGAGCCGAAGGCGAACCGCGCGCTGCTGCGCGGCTTCTCGGCGCTGCCGCACCTCCAGCCGATGCCGCAGCTCTACCGGATGCGCTTCGGCTGCTTCGCCGGCTATCCGCTCTACCGCGGCGTCAGCTCGGCCTGCGGCATGGACGTCGTGCCCTGCGGCAAGCGCATCGGCGACATCGTCGCGACCGTCGCGAGCCGCTGGAGCGACTTCGACTTCTTCTTCCTCCACGTCAAGCAGACCGACCAGGCCGGCGAGGACGGCAACCTGGCGCAAAAGGTGGCGGCGATCGAGGAGGTCGACGCGGCGCTGCCGCGCCTCCTCGCGCTCAAGCCCGACGTCGTCGCGGTCACCGGCGACCACTCGACGCCGGCGCCGATGAAAGCGCACTCCTTCCACCCCGTCCCGCTGCTGCTCGCCGGGCCGCACGGCGAAGGCCGCGCGACGGTGTTCGCCGACGCGGCGGAGCGCTTCGACGAGCTCGCCTGCACCGGCGGGCACCTCGGCACCTTCCCCTCGCGGGCGCTGCTGGCGCTCCTCCTCGCCCACGCCGGCCGGCTGCAGAAGTTCGGCGCCTAGAGCGCCGCTCCGAGGAAGCAGGCGCGCCCGTGCCGCTCGCCCTCGAGTCCCGAATATCGATCGCCGCCGACGGCGGGAAGGTGTGGGGCCTGCTCGTCGAGCCGCGCAGCTGGAAGACCTGGTGGCCGGCGGTGCGCGAGGCAAGGACCCTCGACTTCAAGCCGCTGCGCGAAGGCAGCCGCTTCGAGCTGACGCTGCAGATGGGGCGCCTCGAGGCGACGCTGCGCCCGAAGGTGGGGCTCAGCGCGGAGGGCAAGTCGCTGCTCTGGGACGGCCGCTGGCTCACCGTGCCGCTGCGCCAGGAGTGGTTCCTCGAGCCGCGCCCCGACGGCGTGCGGGTCGTGGCGCGCAGCCGCTTCAGCGGCGCCGGCACCACGCTGCTGCGTCTATTCCGGCTCGACAAGCGCTGGGAACGGATGCTCGCCGAGCAGCTGCGCGGGTTGAAGCGCGTCGCCGAGCAGCTGTAGGCCTCGACGGCGCCTCACCGGCGGCCGTCAACGGATCCGATCGCCTACTGGCAAGGCGCCCAGGCGAGGGGCGTCATCTTGCGCGAGCGGTCGAGGTAGACGAGGGCGTCGAAGGCGCGCGCCGGCACCATCGACGCATTCCCGACGTTGTACAGCCCACCGGGCGCGAGGAGCGGGTCGCTGGTGCCCGGGAAGCGGAGGTCGACGAGCAGCGCCTCCTCGTCGAACCCGTGGAGGATGTTCTCGACCGGCTGGAAGGGGCTGGGCCGCAGCGGCTGCGGGCCGCAGCCCACTGACGGCCAGTCGATCGACACCTCCCAGGAGGTGAGCCCCAAGATGACGTACTTCTTGCCCAGGGCGGCGGCGAGGTGCGATCCCATGGTGGTCAGCCCGTAGGCGGCCGGATCGCGCGTGATGTGGCCGTTGTGCGCCCACAGCGCCACCTTTGCCTTGGAGTAGCGCAGGGCGCGGATGCCCTGGAAGAGCGTCGCCATGCCGCGGTCGCGGGCGGCGTAGGCGCGCGGGAAGTCGGAGCGGTAGTAGACCATCTCCTCGAGCC
Organism: Thermoanaerobaculia bacterium; assembly: GCA_963846495.1. Classification (GTDB taxonomy): domain Bacteria; phylum Acidobacteriota; class Thermoanaerobaculia; order Multivoradales; family JAIOJS01; genus DASYQD01. Next base: position 429,035 of record CAWJWP010000016.1, read on the forward strand.
ACGACTGCAGGCCGGCAAGGCGGAGGTTGACCCAGGCGAGATCGGTCTTGCCCACGCGCTGGGTGAACGGTTTGTCGTTGGCCGCCAGCAGCTCGGCCACCGCCTGCACCGCGGCGTCGCAGCGGGAGCCCGCCTCGTCGGGCACGTCCGTGGTGGCGCGGAAGACCGTCTCGACCTCGGCGCAGCGCCCGAGGCCGGCGTACGGCTCGGCCGCGGCGTCGACGTCGACGCGGCCGAGGAACTCGGCGAGGGCCGCGGCGTCCTCCGCCGCCTGCCACTGCACGTCGAAGGCGTAGACCGAGACGCGGTCCTTGGCCTTGGGGTGAGTGCGGTTCCACTCGCACATCCAGCCGATGAGCGCCGACAGCTCGGCGCTGCGCCAGACGCCGAAGAAGCCGGCGGTGGCGGCGTCGGGGTCGCCGTCGCAGGTCTGCACGTAGGCGTTGGCGGTGTCGCCGTCGAGCCACGGCGTCTCGAAGGCGATGACGCGGAAGCCGAGCTTCTCGACCAGGTAACGGAAGAGCCGGTGCTTGGCCTCGTAGTAGCCGCCCGAGGTGTGGATCGATTCGCCGAGGCCGACGACCGTCGCCTTGCCGACGATGCCGCGCAGCGGCTCGAGGTCGGCAAATGGGAGATCGGGATCGGCGCCGTCGAGCCGCCACACGCCGGGCTGGAGCGGGAAGCCGACGGTGCGCGCCGCCGCGGTTGCGGTGTCCACCCCATCCAGGGGCTGCGCCGGCGTCACGTCCTGCGCCGCGAGCGGCGTCGACGTCGCGACGAGGAGGAGCGCAGCGACGAAGGGCTCGCCGAGGCGCCGCAGCAAGGGACGGCTCATGGTCCGTTTGAGGCCCGCGCGCGGGCCGATCCTTCGCGCTCCCGCGGAGCTAGCGGAAGCCGCGGCGCAGCTCGCGCTTGAAGGTGTCGAAGGCCTCGTCGCCGTAGAGGCAGACGACGACCTGCTCGAGCTTGGTGCCGCCCTGGATGTACCGCTGGATCTCGGTGAGCATGATGCGCGCGCAGCGGTCCATGGGGAAGCCGAAGTTCCCCGCCGAGATCGCCGGCAGCGCGATCGAGCGCATGCCGTGCCGCTCGGCGAGCGCCAGCGACGAGCGCACGGCGGAGGCGAGCTTCTTGTCCTCCTCGCCCTCGCCCTTCTTCGGACCGACGGCGTGGATGACGTGCTTGGCCTTGAGGTTGCCGGCGGCGGTCATCACCGCCGTGCCCACCGCGGTGCTGCCGATGCGGTTGCATTCTTCCTGGATCGAAGGGCCGCCCTTCTTGGCGATCGAGCCGGCGACGCCGGTGCCGAGCTGCAGCTTCTCGTTGGCGGCGTTGACGATGACGTCGACGGAGAGGTCGGTGATGTCCCCCTCGAGCAGCTGCAGGTCGGTCTCCCGCATCTTGATCGAGAGGCTCCGGCCGGCCGCCGGGCCCGCTTCCTTACCCTTGACGGCGCTGTCTCCCACGGGGCGCGAGCATATCAAAGGGCCCCCGGCCGGCCGGCTCGGAGGATCCCCGTTCGAAACCAGGTGTGATATGCCTCACTCAGCGCTCGCTGCACGCACTCAACAAAGCCCGTTCGGGCGGGAGGAGACGGTGATGTCCAAGAAGAGCCTGCTCTCCATGATGGTTCTCGCAGCCGTTCTCGCAGCCGTAGCCGTTCCAGCTGCTGCGCAGGAGGTCACGTCCGACCGGGTCGTCGTCGACGGGGAGGCGGTCGAAACCAGCCAGCTGTCGAACGACGGCGTGGAAGCCAAGGCCGTCACGGCGAACTGCAGCGGCGGCGTCGTCTACGACGACGGCACCCTCAATTTCGGCTATGCCCTGTCCTCCGGAGGCCAGCGAGCCGGTGCCGTGATGCGCTTCGACCTGCCCGGCGGGACGACGTCGCTCGACCAGGCGTGCATCTGCCTCTTCCGCACCGCCGGCGCGCCGTCGAGCATGACGTTCGATCTCGTGGTCTACAACAACAACGGTTCGGGAGGCAGTCCCGGTCCGCTGCTCCACCAGCAGTCGGTGACCGCCAACGGGATCTCGACGACGCCGAGCTTCTTCAACGTCAACCTCACGAGCTTGGGTTTCACGGTGCCCGACACCAGCGTCTTCGTGGGCATCCTGTGGCCGTCGCTCTACGTCAGCGCCACCGAGGCGATCTACATCTGCGGCGACACCTCGTCGGGCCTCACCCAGCGCACCAACTTCTTCAGCGCCACCAACGGCGGCACCTGGGCCGGCTACTCGACGTTCTTCCCGTCGAGCCCCGCCAACAACCCGCGGGCGCTCGGCATCCGCGTCGATCCGCACACCGCGGTCGCCGGATGCACGCCCACCGCCACCGCCATGTGCCTCAACAACAACCGCTTCAAGGTAGAGGCGACGTTCGCGACGCCGAGCATTCCGACCGGGACGGCGTCGACGGTCAAGCTCACCGACGACTCGGGGTACCTCTGGTTCTTCAATTCGGCCAACATCGAGCTGGTCGTCAAGGTCTTGAACGCCTGCGGCGTCAACAACCGGTATTGGGTGTTCGCAGCGGGCCTTACCAACGTCCAGGTCGACCTCAAGGTGACCGACACCCAGACCGGTAACGTCAAGACGTACTTCAACCCGCTGAACCAGCCCTATCCGCCGCTGCAGGACACCAGCGCCTTCGCCACCTGTCCGTAGCGGCGGTGGCGAGAACGGCCCGGGCGCACGAGCGTCCGGGCCGCGACGTTGCTGCTGGTAGGCTCCGCCGCCATGTGGGCGGAGACCAAGGCGGAGCTTTCGCGGCTCCTCGCCACGCGCATCCGCGAGCTCTACGGCGTCGAGCACGAGCCCGTCGTCGAGGTGCCGCCGCGCCGCGAGCTCGGCGACTTGGCCTTCCCGGCGCCGCTCCATTTGGCGCGGCAGCTCAAGAAGCCGCCGCGGGCGATCGCGCAGGAGATCCTCGACGGGCTTGCGGCGCCGCCGTGGGTGCGCGAAGTGCGGCTCGCCGGCGCCGGCTACCTCAACGTCTTCCTCGCCCGCTCGCAGGCGATGGGAAAGCTGCTGGGCGAAGGCGTGGCGGTTTTCGGGGCGGGTGCCACGGGCACACGCCCTGAAAACCGCGAAAAAGTCATCGTCGAGCACACCAACATCAACCCCAACAAAGCAGCGCACATCGGCCACCTGAGGAACGCGGTGCTCGGCGACGTGCTCGTCGCCACGCTGCGCGCGCTCGGCCACCCGGTCGAGGTGCAGAACTACATCGACGACACCGGCGTGCAGGTGGCCGACGTCGTCGTCGGCTGCGTCGACCTGCGCGGCCTGACGCTCGATCAGGTGACGGCCATCCCCGAGCCCTTCGACTACTGGTGCTGGGACCTCTACAGCGAGGTCGGCCGCTGGTACGAGCAGGATCCGTCGCGCCAGTCGCTGCGCCGCGAAACCCTGCACGAGCTCGAGCGCGGCGAGGGCCCGCGCGCCGAGATGGGTCGGCTCGTCGCGCGCCGCGTCCTCGTGCGTCACCTCGCCACCATGCGGCGGCTCGGCATCGGCTACGACGTCCTGACGCATGAGGCCGACATCCTCGCCCTCGACTTCTTCCACGTCGCCTTCGAGCGCTTGAAGGAAGCGGGCGTCGTGCGTCTCGAGACGGAGGGGAAGAACAACGGCTGCTGGATGATGCCGCTCGCCCACGCCGAGGAGTTCTCGGGGCTCGAAGAGCCCGACAAGGTCATCGTGCGCTCCGACGGCACCGTCACCTACGTCGGCAAGGACATCGCCTACCAGCTGTGGAAGTTCGGCCTGCTCGGCAAGGACTTCCAGTACCGCCGCTGGGAAGAAGAGCGCGTGTGGGAGACGTGCGCGAACGACGGCGTCGCCGAGCATCCGTCGTTCGGCCGTGCCGACCGCGTCGTCAACGTCATCGACATCCGCCAGAGCTATCTGCAGAAGATCGTGCGCGCCGGGCTCGAGGCGCTCGGCCACGTCGAGCAGGCCGAGCGCTCGGTGCACTTCGCCTACGAGATGGTGGCGCTGTCGCCGCAGACGGCGCGCGCGCTGGGCGTCGCCGTCGACGAAGAGGGCGAAGGCAAGGCGCTCGAGATGTCGGGGCGCAAGGGGATCGGCGTCAAGGCCGACGACCTCCTCGACCAGCTGATCGCCAAGGCGCGCGAGGAGATCGCGGCGCGCAACCGCGAGCTCCCCGACGAGGAGTTGCAGCGGCTGGCGGTCGAGATCGCCACCGCGGCGATGCGCTTCTTCATGGTCAAGGCATCGACCAACCGCGTCATCGCCTTCGACTTCGCCGAGGCGCTCGCCTTCGAAGGGGAGTCGGGGCCGTACCTGCAGTACGCGGTCGTGCGCTCGCGCAACATCCAGCGCAAGCTCGCCGCTGCCGGCCTACCGACGACGGTGAGCGCCGAGGAGGCGGCGGCGCTGCCCGAAGAGGCGTGGGCGGACGATCTGTGGGACCTCGCGCTCTTCGGCGCGCAGATCGGCGACACGATCGAGAAGGCGGGACGCTCGCTCGAGCTGTCGCTGGTGGCGCGCCACGCGCTCGAGCTGGCGCAGCGGTTCAACGCCGTCTACCACCGGCACCCGATCCTGCAGGAGGCCGACGCGGCGCTGCGCTCCGCGCGCCTCGCGGCGACGCAGGCCTTCGCGCAGACACTCGGCGCCCTCGCCGGCGTGCTCGGCATCCCGCTGCCGGAGCGGATGTAGCCGTGTCGCCGCGCCGCCGGAGCACGCGGCAGCAGCGGCGCGCCGAGCGGCGACAGGCAACACCCGCGGCGGTCACCGCTTCGGCCGCGGGGGTTGAGGGGAGGTCGGAGCCGCGCTGGCCTCTCGCGCTCGCCGCCGTCGCCGTGCTCGCGCTGCTCTTCGGGCTGCGCTGGAGCGCGCCGGCGCCGCGCTCGTACGACGAGTACTTCCACTTCGCGCTGGCGCGCGAGATGTGGTCGCAGCCGCGCCTCGCGTCGTTGCCGTGGACGCCCTTCTCGTCGATGTACGAGCGGTTCGTCGACGGGGCGCCGCTGTTCCACGTCCTGCTGATGCCGTTCGCGCGGCTGCCGCTGGAGACGGCGGGCCTGCTCGGCGCCCTGCTCGGCCAGCTCTTCGTCGTCGGCTCCTTCGCCGTCGCGCTCCTGCTGCTGCGCGTGCCCCAACCGTGGTGGTTCCTGCTCGCGCTGCCCGCCAGCGGCACCTTGATCCTCCAGCGCCTGGAGGTCTGCCGGCCTCACGTCTGGCTGATGGGGTTCTCGTTGCTCACCTGCGCGCTGCTCGTCGACCGCCGCTGGTGGGCGCTCGCCGTCGCCTGCGCCGCGTTCGGGCTGGTGCACACCGCCGGCTGGGTCGCGATCGGCTTCGCCGCGGTGTGGACGCTGCTCGGGCTCGTCGCTGCCCGCGAGCCGGGCGCAGCGGGTCCGCGACTGCCGTGGCAGCCGCTCGCCGCCGCCGCCGGAGGCTGGCTCGCCGGGCAGCTCCTCCACCCGCAGCTGCCGCACAACTTCCGCCATCTCGTCCTGTCGGGGTTCGTCATCCCCTTCCAGTCGACAGCCGCCGGCGACGCGGCGCTCCGCCGCGAGCTGGGCACCGAGCTGGCCCCGCCCGGAGCGCAGCTGCTCGCCGAGCAGTGGCCGATGCTGCTGGCGCTCGCGCTGGCGGTCGCCGCTCTCTTCCTGCAGCCGCGGCTCCGGCGCCGCGGGCCGCTGGCGATCACCGTCGTCGCCGCCGCGTTCGTCGTCGTCGGCGCGGTGGCGATGCGGCGGCTCTTCGAGGTCGGCGCGCCGCTGGCGTTGCTTGCGCTGGCGCTGGTCGTTCGCCAGTGGCGCGACGAGGCCATCGCGCCGCCGGCGCAGGAGTGGCGCAAGACGGCGGTGGTCGTCGTCCTCCTCCTGGCGCTCGGCTCGACCCTGCTCGCCAACGCGCGCTACGACGTCGGCAAGTGGTCGCCGCCGCGCGCCATGGCGCAGTGGCTGGGCGAGCACGGCGGCGCCGGCGATCGGGTGTTCACCGTCCAGTGGGCCGACTCGGGGCCGCTCTTCTACTCGGCGCCGCAGCTGCAGTCGATCGTCGCTCTCGACCCGACGGTGTTCCACGCCCACGACCCGGCGCGCTTCGCGCTCTTCTCGCAGCTCGTGCGCGGCAACCACCCGCGGCCGATCGAGGCCATCCGCGAGCACTTCGGCGCGCGCTGGGTGACGGTGTGGAAGAGCTTCCGCACCTTCGGCATGGCCATGCAGCGGCAGGGCGCGGCGATCGCCTACAGCGACCCCGACTACGTGATCTTCGATCTCGGCGCGCCGCCGGCGGGGACGCCGCGCATCGATCCCCGGCGCGCGCTCTCGGCGGGGGCGCGCTGAGGTGGCGAGCAAGAGCAAGAAGGCACGTCGCCAAGAGCGCGCTGCGGCGCCCGGAGCGTCAGGCAATGCACGTGTGCCGAGCACGGCGCCGCGCGCGGCGGCGGCGGCGGCGGTAACTGCAGCGTCCGCGGCCGCCCCTGCCGCCAGCCCGCGGCGCGCGCTCCTCGCGCTGCTCGCCGCGGCGGCGACGGTTCTCCTCATCGGCGCCTGGCTGCGCTTCTCGGCGCCGGCGCCGTGGTCCTTCGACGAGTATTACCACCTCGGCCTCGCCCGCGAGATGCGCCACGACCTGCGCATGGACTCGTTCTGGTGGACACCGTTCTCGACGCTCTACGACCGCTTCGTCGACAGCACGCCGCTCTTCCACCTGCTGCTGATGCCGCTCGCGACGCTGCCGCTCGAGCTCGCCGCCGCGCTCGGCGTGCTGCTCGGACAGCTGTTCGTCATCGGCGCCTTCGCCTGGTCGTTCTGGTCCTTGCGCGTGCCGCGGCCGTGGTGGTTCCTGCTCGTCCTGCCGGCGCTGGGCACCATCTTCCTGCAACGCCTCGAGATGCTGCGCCCGCACGTCTGGCTCATCGGCTTCACCGTCATCGTCATCACCCTGCTCGTCGAGCGGCGGTGGAAAGCCCTCCTCGTCGTCTGCGCGCTCTTCGGCCTCACCCACGTCGGCGGCTGGATCGCCGTGCCCATCGCGGCGCTGTGGTCGCTCAGTGGGTTGGTGGTGCGCGATGTCGGAAACAACCGCGCCGTCTCGCTCGCCGCGCGCGTGCCGTGGCAGCCGATCGCCGCTGCTGCGGGAGGGTGGCTGCTCGGCCAGCTGGTCCACCCGCAGGTGCCGGCGAACTTCCGGCTCTTCCTCATCGCCAACTTCGTGGTGCCGTTCCAGGCCACCTCGGCGAGCGCCGACACCGCGCTCAAGAGCCAGCTCGGCACCGAGCTGCTGCCGCCCGAAGCTCTGGATCGTCGGCGAGCAGTGGCCCGCCTACGTCGCCGCCGCCCTCGTCACCGCCGCGCTGCTCTTCCGGCCATCGCTGCGCAGCCGCGCCACGCTCACCGCAGCGCTGCCGGCCCTCGCCTTCCTGGCGGCGGGTACGCTCTTCATCCGCCGCTTCCTCGAGCTCGGCGAGCCGCTCGTGCTGCTGGCGCTGGCGATCGTCGTCCGCGAGGGAGCGCTACGCGGCCTGGCGCCGCCGCCCGGCTGGGCGCGCAAGACGCTCGGCGCCGCCACCGCGGTCGGTCTCCTCGCCACCGTCGTCTCGCTGCTCCAGCAACCGTACGGCACCCACTCGGCGCCGCTGGCGATGGCACGCTGGCTCGGCAAGCACGGCAACAAGGGCGAGCGCGTCTTCACCGCCCAATGGGCCGACAGCTCGCCGCTCTTCTACGCCGCGCCGCAGCTCCAGTCCCTCGTCGCCCTCGACCCCACCGTCTTCCGCGCCAAAGACCCGCGCCTCTTCGAGCGCTACGTCGCCGTCGTCCAAGGCCGCGACCCCGACCCCGCCGGCACCATCCGCGAGGAGTTCGGCTGCCGCTGGGTCACCCTCTGGCGAATGCCCAACTACCAGGACCTTGCGCTCCAACTCTGGCGCGCACCGGGAGTAACCGCCGTCTACGACGACCAGGACTACCTGGTGCTCGATCTCGGAAAGCGCTGAACGACGCGGTTTCCCTGCTCAGCTCTTGCCGTAGTCGAGGTCGGTGCGGCTCGCGGACCAGGCGGCGATGCTGACCAGGATCGCGGCGTAGAGCAGCACTTGCAGCACCGCGACGGGCACCGGCGTGGGCTCGGCGAGCAAGCGCAAACGGCCCTTCGTCGATGGGCACGGGCGTCAGCGCCTTGATGTAGTGGACGACCGAGACCTGCTTGAGGAGCGGGGGCATGAGGAACTCGAACCACTCCCAGGCGAAGAACAGCGCAACCAGCGGGCCGGGGCTGCGCAGCAGCGTACCGAGCAGCAGGAAGGCGGCGCCGTAGCCCATCGAGCCGAGCATGGTCATGCCGACGTAGGCGGCGAGCTGGCGCAGGGCGGGGCCGGTGAAGGCGGTGCCGAGGCCCTGCGGAATGTGGATGATCAGGAAGCTGCCGATGGTGGTGGTGAGGAAGAGGAGCCACGCCGAGCCCACCGCGGCGAGGTACTTGCCGAGGATGAGCAACGGCCGGCGCACCGGCGTCAGCAGCAGGTAGTGGAAGGTCCGCTCTTCGACCTCGCCGCGCACCAGGTTGAGGAAGAGGGCGAGGGTGCCGAAGAAGATGACGATGCGCACGATGAGCGCGTGGTAGAGGTTGGCGTACTCGAGCGCGAAGCCGTCTCTGGTGACCGCATCGTCGCCGAAGTGCACCACCATCCAGGCGATGGCGCCGGTCAGCGCCAGCGGCATCATGGCCAGCAGGAGCGGCCAGAGCACACGCGGCGTGAGCAGCTGGCGCCGCCACTCGAGGCGCATGACGCCGAGGAGGGAGCGCAGCTCGGCGGCACGGCCGGAAGGCGCGCTGTCGACGCCGGCGGGAAGGACGTCCGGTTGCATGGTCGCGGCAGCGCTCATGTCGCTTCACTCCCTACCAGGTAGCGATACACGGCCTGCGCGTCCTCGTCGGCGGGCGCCACCGCCTCGACGCCCACCTCGCCGCGGCTGGCGAGCTCGTTGAGCAGCAGGTAGAAGCGGTCGGCGTCGCGCGTGGTGGCGACGAGGCCGCCGCCGTCGGGCAGCAGCTTGACCTCGATGACGTGGTCGGCGCCGAAGAGCCGCGCCGCCAGGCGCGAGGGCTCGCTGCAGCGCACGGCGATCTGCATCGGTCGGTCGATGGCCATCTCCTCGCGCATCTCGGGGATTTCGCCCTCGGCGGCGACGTAGCCCTGGTGAAGCATCACCAGCTGGTCGGCGATCAAGTCGACCTCGTGCAGGATGTGCGAGGAGACGATGACGTGCCGCCCTTCGCTCGCCAGCTCGCGGAAGAGGGCGATGAATTCGCTGCGCGCCATCGGGTCGAGGCCGTTGAGCGGCTCGTCGAGCACCAGCACCGACGGCTCGTGCGCCATCGCCTGCGCCAGCTTGATGCGCTGCCGCATGCCCTTGCTGTAACCGGCGACGCGGCGCTTGGCGGCCTCGGTCAGGCCGACGCGCTCGATCGCCACCGCGGCGCGGCGCCGCACCTCCGGCTCCTCGTAGCCGAAGAGGCGCAGGAAGCCGGCGACGAACTGGAAGCCGGTGGCGGCGCGCGGGAAGGCATCGAACTGCGAGCAGTAGCCGAGGTGGCGGAAGGTCTCGGGGTGGCGGGGCGAGTGGCCGAGCACGGTGATCTCGCCGCGCGTCGGCGTCACCAGTCCCGTCATCAGGTTCATCAGCGTGCTCTTGCCGGCGCCGTTGGGGCCGACGAGGGCGGTGATGCCGGGCTCGACGGTCATGGTGACGCCGTTGACGCCCAGCACCTCGCCGTAGAACTTGGAGACGTCGTGGAAGACGACGCCCTTCTCCTTGGCGCCGGCGGCGGTCGCTGTCTGCACGGCGCTCATCGCACGATCTCCCACGCCCGCACCCGCCGCAGCAACACCGTCGAGGCGAGCACCAGCGCAATCGCGAGGCTCACGAGCGCGCCACCCGCCGACAGGCCGTTGCTCTGCTGCAACCGGAAGAGCGGCGTCCACAGCGACTCGAAGATGGCCGGCACGAAGAAGCGGATCCACCACTGAGCGTGCAGGAACTGATTCACGACGCCGGCGATGAGTGGGATCACCAGGAAAAGCGCGACGAAGGCGGCTTCCGAGATGGCGCGGCGCCGCAGCACCGCGGCGACCGCCAGCGAGACGAGGGCGAAGAGCGGGATCGCCGTCCAGGCGCCGACGAAGACCGCCGGGGCGATCCACCAGTTGCCGGCCACCCACGACGGCTCGAGCGCCATCTGCAACCCCACCAGCAACAGCGACGGCACCCAGGTCGCGAGCGAGGTCAGCATGGCGATCGCCGTCGCCTTGCCCAGCACGTATTCGACGCGCGTCAGCGGCCGCGACAGGTAGAGCGGCAGCGCGTTGTCGCGCAGGTCGTTGACCAGCACGCGTGCGCCGGTCGCGGCGGTGAGCCCGAAGGCGATGTAGCACTGGATGGTCAAGATGTAGAAGAAGAACTTGCCGTCGATCGGCACCAGCGACTTGAGCGGCAGGTCGAGGATCTTGATCGCCTCGAGGTTGTGGTGCAGGTAGATGACGACGGCGCCGCCGAGGAGCGGGAACGCCGCCAGCACCAGGAGCGCGATCGTCTTCTTGAGCGAGAGCGCGTCGGCGAGGGCGTAACGCGCCACCACCAGCCAGCGCTTCTTGTTCGACGTCCGCACCCCTTCGTAGGGGCGGAAGACGTGGCTATGGACTGCCATCGCGCTCCTCCATCGCCTTCAGGAAGATGTCCTCGAGCGAGTCGCGGCGAGCTTGGAGCCGGCGGATCTGCACGCCCTGCTCGGCGGCGATGGCGTAGAGCTGCTGCACCTGCACCTGCGGCGGCAGGAGGAGCTTCAACCGCCGCTTGCTGTGCACCAGGCACTCGCAGCCGAGACGCGCCGCCTCTTCGGCGAAGTGGCCGTTGCCGCCGCGCAGCTCGAGCTCGAGGAAGCTCTGGTTGGCGCGCCGCTCGGCCTCGAGGTCGCACACGGTGGCGATGCGGCCGTTCTTGAGCACGACCACCTCGTCGCACACCGTCTCGACGTCCTTGAGCAGGTGCGACGAGAGGACGATCGTCGTCTCGCCGCGGTCGCGGATCGACTTGACGAGGTCGAGCATGCGCTGCCGCGCGCCGGGGTCGAGCCCGTTCGTGGGCTCGTCGAGGAAGAGCACGCGCGGCCCGTGGACGAGCGCCTGCGCCAGCTTCGCCATCTGCTTCATGCCCAGCGAGTAGGTGTCGACGGCGCGGTAGCGCGCCTCGCCCAGGCCGACGAAGAAGAGCGCCTCGTGGGCGCGCTCGAGCGCCACCTGCGAGGGCAGCCCGGCGAGCTCGCCCATCAGCCGCACGAAGTGGATGCCGGTCATGCCGGCGACGAAGGCGTCGCGCTCGGGCATGTAGCCGATCTGCGCCGACAGCTGCTTGCGCTCCTTCGCCACGTCGTGGCCCAGCATGCGGGCGCTGCCGGCGTCGACCGAGTGGAAGCCGAGGAGGGTGTTGATGAGGGTCGTCTTGCCGGCGCCGTTGGGACCGAGCAAGCCGATCGAGCGCCCCTTGAGCTCGGCGTTGAGCTCCTGCAGCACCCAGCGCTTGCCGAGCTTGACGCCGAAGCCGTCGAGGGCGATGACGGGAGTCGAGGTGTCCATGTCAGCCGTCCTTACGCGCAAAGCGGGGGCGGTGTTTCGAGCACCGCCCCCAACTTCGCGGCGTCAGCCGTCGATCGACGCCTCGCCGCCGGGCCCGTGCACCGCGGCCGAGAGCGGGCCGAGGTTGCCGCCCTTGAGCAGCAGCATGTCGATCAGGCCGAGCGGGTTGCGCGGGCTCGACGAGGAGAGACGGATCTCGTCCTCCTCGCCGTAGGCGAACACCACCGTCGGGCCGGCGTTCTCGCCGAGCGCCTTGACCAGCGCCTCCATCTGCGGCGGCGCCTGCGGCGCGCCCGGCTCCGCTTCGGCGGCGCCCCCACCGGCGATGCCCTTGAGCACGCCGGCGATCGGACCGACGACGGAGGAGAGGTCCTGGTACCAGAGCGCCGACAGGTTGAGCTGGCGGTCGGGCGGCAGCAGCTGGCGCAGCCGCGGCGACTGCAGCAGGCCGCTCTCCGAGGCGCGAGTGCGTAGCGCGTTGTCGACCAGGCCGGCGGTGGCGCTCGCCACCAGGTAGCCGTCCTGATAGCGGTAGTGACCTTCGTTGGTGGTGCCGTTGGCGCGCGTGCGGCGCACCACCCAGCCGTCGCCCTGCGCGGCGAGCGTCAGCGAGCCTTCGTTGTTCTTGCGCAGCTGCGAGTCGACGTCGGCGACGAGGCGCTCGATGCCGACCTGCAGACGCGTCGGGTCGTAGACCTCGACGACCGCCTTCCATGCCGGCTGCGGCACGATCGGGCCGTCGATGCCCACCGCCACCTCGCCGCCGAGCGGGCCGGCGAGGTCGTCGATGGGATCCCAGCCGTGCTCGCGCTGGAACTCGGTGCGCTCGCGCTCGAACTCCTGGCGCTCTTCGGCGCTGAAGCTGGCGAGGATGTCGGCGAGAAGCAGCGAGGGCTCCTTGGTGACGAAGGCCGCCACCGCCGTCGAGTCGGGCGAGAAGAAGGAGAGCGCGCCCATCGGGCCCGGCGCGGCGAGCCACGAGGCGATGCCTTGACGCTGGCCGTCGAAGGAGACGACCGCTTCGCGCTTCGTCGTGTTGTCCTCGGCCCACTGCTCGAGCAGCAGGTGCTGCACGCCGCCGAGGCCGAGACGGGTGAGCTTCTCGCGGTCGTTGTCGTCGGCGTGCGCCGTCATCATGCTGTGCAGGTCGAGGGCGAGGAGGCCGTCGATGCCGGCCGCGTAGCGCCCCGCGATCGTGTCGTGGAAGGCGTTGCTGGTGAACGGCTGCGCGCTGTCGGCCAGCGCGGCCGCCGCTTGCTGGAGCGCCGCCTCCTGGCAGGCGATGACGACGACGTTCAGGCTGTCGCTGATCCACACGTGCATGCCGTGACCGGCGAGCGGCGCGTTCGGATCGTTGACGAGGAAGACGTGGTCGCCGCCGAGGTCCTGCCGCAGCTGCGGCAGCTCGGCCTCGAAGCGGGCGCGGAACGCGGCCGGGTTGTCGACCGGCGCGATGACGATCGGCCCCACCATGCGGTTGTCGGCGCCCAGCCAGCCGGCCGCGGCGATCTCCTCGCCCAGCTCGCTGCCGAGGCCGGCGATGTGCTGGAGGAAGCTGCCGAGGCGGGCCACGTCGCCGCTGTTGACGAGCAGCGCGGCGAGCTGCGGGTCGCTGGCCACCCGCTCGCGGACGCGGTCGAGGGCCTGGCCGAGGTTGCCGGAGATGTTCGGCATCGCAGCGTAGAGCACGGTGCTCGCCGGCAGGCGGTCGAGGAACGGGCTGTCGTAGCGCTTGGCCGCCGGGGGCTGCGCCGCGAGCTCCTTCTGGAGCAGCGCGACGCCGGCGAGGAGGGCGAGGTGCTGCTCGCGGCGCGGGCTCCACGCCACCTCGTCCTGCAGCGACACCGGACGCACGCGGGTGCTCGTCGACGCCTGGTTGCCGGGCTGGAGCACGCGCTGCGGCCGGCCGGGCTGGTCGACGTGCACGGTGCCTTCGAGCACCGACACGCGCGAGCCGCGGGTGCCGGCGTCGACGGCGAAGACGGTGCCCACGACCGCGACCGTGCAGTCGTTGGTGGCCACCCAGAGGTGCTTGCCGGGCGCCTGCTTGGCGGCCTCGACGATGACGTCGCCGCCCTCGAGCGCGAGCTGGGTGCCGCCGCGCTTGCGCACCACCGAGAAGCGGGTGCGCTCGCGGAGCTCGACGGTCGAGCCGTCGGCGAGGCGCACCATGGCGCTCTGGCCGCGCGGCGTCACCACTTGCTGGCCGTAGGGAACGTCGGCGCCGGCGCCGAAGGTCTGCGCGGTGCTGCCGCCGACGCCGACCACGGTGCCCTGGAGCACGCGCAGCATGTTGCCGCCGGCAGCGCCGCCGGGCCACACCTGCTGCAGCACGAGGAGCTGCAGGCCGACGACGAGGACGACGGCGGCCGCGGCGGCCCAGGCCCACGTGGGCATGCGGCGGCGCGGCGAGGAGGCGACGACCGGCGCCGCGGGCGCGTCCTCTTGGAGGTTCTTGAGCGCACGGCGGCAGGCGATGCAGCTGCGCGTGTGGTCGGCGACCAGCAGCTCGCGGTCGTGCGAGAGGGTGCCGGCGAGGAAGGCGGGCAGCAGTCGCTGCATGTCGGCGCAGCCGAGGACGGCGCCGGCGATCTCGGGGGCGACCCCGAGCCGCTCGCGGACGCGCTCGAGGGCGGCGTCGACGCGCGCGTTGTCGAGGCCTTCGGCTTCCTGGCGGATGGCGGCGCTCGCGCGCTCGACCAGTTCTTCGTGACGCAGGGGATCGCTCATGACCGTTCTCCATCGAGGGCAAAGGGACCCACGTTGCCGAGGGTCGCCGTGAGGTGCTTCTGCAGGGAGCGCCGGGCGCGGTGCAGGGTGACCGCGACGACGGGCGCCGAGGTGCCGAGGACTTCCGCCACTTCGCCGTTGCTCAACCCTTCGAGGTGGCGCATGACGAAGGCTTCGGCGGCGCGCGGGTTCAAGCGCGCCAGGCCGTCGCGCAGGGCGCGGCGGAGGTTGATGCCGCCGGCTTGGCGTTCGGCCGAGGGTGCCGTGTCGGCGAGGGAGTCGGGAGGCGCGTCGTCGATGGGGACGGCGGCGCGGGTGCGGCGGCGGCGCAGGGCGTCGAGGGCGGCGTTGGTGGCTGCCCGCCGCAGGTAGGCTCCCGCCTCGTCGCGCCGCACGCGGCCGGCGTGGCGGTTGGCGAGGAGTCGCAGGAAGACGGTTTGGACGACGTCTTCGGCGTCGCTCTCGCTGCCGGTCACGCGGAACGCGGTCTTGAAGACGTCGCGGCCGTGGACGCGAAAGAGGTCTTCGAGCTGCGCGTCGGCGCTGGGCATTGCTGGTGATCCTAGGGCTGGGGCGGCTTGCAAGTGGCTCCTCCTCGTCGTGGGTGCTCCGTCAGCCGTCTTACGCGAGGGGTGCCAAGACGTTAACAGCCGGCTCAGGCCTCGAGGCCCGCCCCATCGGGATGGCAGCAGGATTCGGCGTGACGGCAGCGGCAGCGCCCCGCAGGCGCCGCCGGTAAACTCGGCTCCGCCCTCGCCATGGAGCGCCGTCTCGCTACCTCGCCGGCAGGAGCTCGCAGCTCGTGACCGTTGCAGTCGAGGAAGCGAATGCCTGGCCAGACGACGCGCCCGTTCTGTCGCGAGCCTCTCTGCACGGCTCCGCGTGGGCCGACGCCCTGCGCGTCAGCGCCATCTGGGTGGCGGTCGGCGGCCTCACGGCGCTCCTGGCGTGGGTCACCGGCGCCTTCACCGGCACGGGCGTCTCCGAGCTGCGCCTGGCCGCGCCCTATCTGAGCTGGCCGCTGATGACGCCCCTGGTGGCGCGCTGCGCGCGGCGATACCCGCTGCGCAGCGGGCGCGACGTGCTGGTCCACGTCGGGCTCGCGCTCTGCCTCCTGCCGCTGCACGGCCTCACCTTCCGGCTGATGATGGTGGCGTTCGGTCATGACTTCCCGGGCCTGCCCGGGAACCTCGGCAACTGGACCTTCACGGTGCTCATCGAGCTGGTGCTCTACCTATCGACGGCCTGGCCGGTGGCGTCGGAGATCGCCCTGCGCGCGGCCTACCGGAGCGACCTGGAGCTGGCCCGCGCCGAGGCCGCGGCGGCCGGCGAGGAGCTCGAGGCGACGCTGGCGCGCCTCGGCCCGCGACAGCTCGACGAGCTGTTGGAGCGGGTCCGAAGGGCGATCGAGACTTCTCCGTCCACCGGCGAGGAGGCGGTGACTGCCCTCGCCACCTACCTGCGCGCCGGCCTGGCAGCTATCGAAGTGAAGCCGTGGACGCTCGAGCGCGAGCTCGAGGCGGCCGCCGCTTTCCTGCGTTTCGAGGCCGCCTGCGGCCGCTCGCTCGAGCTCGCCGTGGACCCGCCGTGGCCGCACCTATCGACCCCGATCCGTCAGTGGACCCTGGTCGAGGCGCTGGCGACGCTCGTCGAGGAGGTGGAGGGACCGCTCTGCGTGCGGCTCCAACAACGCGCCGACGGCTTCGACCTGCGCGCCCTCGAGCCGCAGACCGAGCGGGTGCTCGCCGCCGTGGAGGTGCGCGGGTGAGCGGCCGCCGGGCGACGAGCGGCTGGCGCCGCGACCTCGAGCACGCCTCGCAGGTGCTGCCGGCGATGGCGGTGCTCGGTTTCCCCCTGCTGCTGTTCGAGACCCACCACCCGGCGGGCATGTGGGCGTCGGTGGGCGTCGTCCTTCTCTGCCTGCTGCTGATGTCGGGCCTCTACTTGCTGCTCCTGATGCCCCTGCGCCGCAGCCGCTTCTGGCGGGCGCCGCGCCTCCAGTGGCAGGCGGCGGTCGTCATCGTCGCATGCAGCATCCTCACACCCCTGCTGGCGCTGGTGGTCCAAGGGTCGTTCGGTGTCCAGCGCACGGAGCCGCTCGGCCCGTGGCTGCTCCTCTTCGTGCAGGGAAAACTGGGCTTTTACATCGTCACGCCGGCCGTGCTGGTGTGCGGGACCGCCATGGTGGAGCTCGGTTTGGCCGCCGCCGCAGAGGCGCAGCGGCGCGAGCTGCGCACGGAGCGCATGCTGGCCCGTCACCGCGAGGCCCGGTTGGAGGTGCTGCGGCTCCAGCTCCACCCGCACTTCCTGTTCAACGCCCTCAACTCGGTGGTCGCGCTGCTGGTCAAAGATCCGCCGGCGGCGACGGCGACGCTCGACCGGCTGCGCTCGCTCTACGAGCGGTCGCTGAGGTCGATCGGCCGGGAGCTGGTGCCGCTCAGCGTCGAGCTCGACTGGTGCCGGGAGTACCTGGCGATCGAGCACCAGCGCTTCTCCGACCGGCTGCGCGTCGAGGTGAGCGTCGATGCCGACGCGGGCGCCGCGGGGGTGCCGCCGCTGCTGCTTCAGCCGCTGATCGAGAACGCCGTTCGTCACGGCGTCGGGCGCGACGCCGGTCCGGCGTGGATCCACATCGGGGCCACGCTCGACGATGACGGCGCTCTGCGGTTGCGCGTCGCCAACAACTCGCAAGGCCGCGGCGAGATCCGCGAGGGATTCGGTCTCCGCCACACGCGCCGGCGTCTGGCGGAGACCTATGGCGAGGCGGCCCAGCTGGAAGTGCGGCGCCGCGACGGCTGCGTCGAGGCGTCGGTGCGGCTGCGCTGAGGCCGCTCGCGCGCCCTCAGCGTTTCAGGGCACGCAGGCGGTCGTCCCCGGGCAGCGGGTGATGCGCACCGCGAGGTCGTAGGTGTAGGGCGGCGACTGCAGCGTCACGGGGACACCGTCCCAGCGCAGAGCCTGCATGACGACGGTCTGGTTCTGCGACGGCAGCGTGCATGGCGGCGGCACGAACCACTCGACCTTGAAGTGCTGCCCGATCGGCGCGCCGGTGAGCGAGAAGGTGAGCTGCTTGGTGTAGTTGCCGGTGACCGGCTTGTACCACTTCGCTCCGGGGTCGGCGGCGAGCGTGCTGTGGTGCAGGTACAGCGCGTACTGGTTGCCCGCCCACTGCATTCCCCCCCAGTAGGTGTTGGCCGTCCCGTAGTCGGGCACGCCGCTGGTCACGAAGGCCGGCCTGGCGCCGACCTCGCGCCGCATCGCCGGCAGGTTGAAGGCCTTCAGGAAGTTGTTGAGGCTGCCGAGGTCGATGCGCACGTGCGAGGAGTCGTTGCAGAACTTGCAGCAGGTCGCGCGGCAGGCGGCGTCGCAGGTCCCTCCTGTCGGCGGCGGCATGTTCCAGGCGTAGTTCAAGTTGTCGTAGAGCCCCCCTTCGCTGAGCATGAACTCCCAGGCCTCCGCGCGCGAGCTCATCCGGCTGTTGGGGTCGTGGCTGATCTGGGTCTCGCCGAAGCCGAAGAGCTTGCCGGCGATCGCTGGCGTCCCTCGGTTGTAGGTGCGCAGGATCTTGATCGCTCCCAGCCGCGGCGGCGTGCCGTCCTTGGGCGAGATGTCGACGTAGTGGCCGTTGATCACCTTGATGTTCGGGCTCAAGGCCGCCGACGTCCCCTTGATCGTCTGGTAGGCCGACTCGGTGATGAAGTTCGCCGCGATGACGTGCTTGTTGGGGAGCGGTCCCTCGGCGGCGACGATCTTGTCGGCGATGTAGTTGTGCCAGTCGATCATCGCCGGGATGGCGGTGGGCAGGGTCACGGTGTTGAAGTCGGGCTCGTTGGCGATCTCCCAGTAGAAGTTGGTGAGCGAGTTGAGCTCGGCCACCGCCCGCTGCACGTAGGTCACCTGCAGGCGCCGCATTTCGCGGTTCCTGGCGTCGGCGTCGGGCTCGGGGAGGGCCTTGTTGTAATTGGCGTCGAAGCTCATCACGTAGCTCTTGCTGGTGAAGCCGACGCCGTCGTGACGAACGCCGTTGACGTCGAAGTAGAAGTTCTTGGCGGCCGCGTACGGCCCTCGGTTGTAGTCGCCGGAATGGGCGAACAGCGTCACCTCGACGATGATCCCCTTGGTGGCGCAATAGGCGATCACCTCCCGCACGCGGCCGTAGAAGGCGGTGTCGGCACGGTCGAGGCGCCACTTGCTGCCGTTCCAGAAGAACGGCTGCTCGTTGGGGAACGGCTGCCCGAGCTCCTCGTCGAAGCCGGGGCTGAAGGTGAGGCCGATCCACATGCGGATCTTGTTGAGCCCCTTCAGGTGGTAGTCGTCGATGCACTTCTTGTACTCGCCGGCGCGGTAATTCGTCCCGGTCAGGCCGTTGTCGTAGCGGCAGCGCCGGTTCACCCAAGTGGCGTTGTGGTCGGAGACGTGCGGGATGTACTCGCCGGACACTCCCACCAGCGCGATGGGAACGCCGTTCAACGTGAAGTAGTGCGGGTTGGCGGGCGGGGACGGCACGACGAGCTGCGCGGGCGCGCTCGTCGCGCCGAGGAGGATTCCCAGCAGCGCGACGATGACGGGCGTAGCCCAGTGCCGTGAGGGGGCGGTGCGTTCGGAGGGTGGCTGGCTGTGGTTGGGCATGATCGGCTCCTTGTTGCGGCTCTAACGATTGTGGCCACCCCTGCGCGCGGCTCAGGGACCGTTGGTACGACGTCGGGAAAGCGAGGGACGGCGGCGCCATCCGCTGGTATCGGCGCGGGTATCGCGCGGAGCGACGCCGGTGCGGTGGCGCGCGCCGCTGATGAATCGCAACCTCGCCCAACTCGGTCCGTAGTTAGCGACGTGACCGACGAGGGGCGGAGGCCCGGTCCGTCATCGCCGCGCGTGCTGATCGTCGACGACGAGCCGCTGGCGCGCGAGCTGATCTCTCATCTGCTCCGCCACGACGGCGTCGAAGTCGTGCACGAGTGCGCCGACGGCCTGCAGGCGATCGACGCCATCCGCTCGCTCGCCCCCGACCTCGTTTTCCTCGACATCGAGATGCCTGGCCTCGATGGCTTCGACGTCATCGAGGCGGTGGGGCCGGCGGCGATGCCGCCGGTCGTGTTCGTCACCGCCCATGCCGAGCACGCGCTGCGCGCCTTCGAGGTGCGTGCGCTCGACTACCTTCTCAAGCCGTTCTCGGCAGCGCGCTTCCACGACACCTTCGAGCTGGCGCAGGCGCGTCTGCGGACGATGGACCCGGCGGCGTTGCAGGCGGCGTTGCTGTCGCTGCTGGCGTCCCGCGGCCGGGAAGGCGCCCGGCGCCGCTTCCTCGTCCGCCGGCGCGACCAGCTGCTGGTCATCGACGCCGGCGACGTCGAGCTGCTCGAAGCGGCGGGCAACTACGTGCGCCTGGTTTGCCAAGAGCGCGCGTACCTCTTCCGCGCCACCATCGCCAGTCTGGCCGTCGAGCTCGACCCGGCGCAGTTCCTGCGCGTCCACCGCGCCGCCATCGTGCGGATCGACCGCGTCACCGCGCTCGAGCGGCGGGGCTCCTACGAGGAGGCGATGCTGCGCAGCGGCCGCAGGGTGGCGGTGCAGCGGCGCTACGCGGAGGCGCTGCGACGTGCGCTCGGCGAGTAGCGGCCGGCCAGTCCTGACACTAGCCGGACGATGCGTCGCTGCGGCCGCAGAGCCGCGTGATGCGGGCCGGTTCGCCGCGCAGGACCTGGGTGACGTAGTAGCTCACCAGCTCTCGCCCGTTGCCGGTGTCGCTCGCCCTCACGAGCTCCCCGCCGTCGCGGAACCAGCCCGCCACACACTCGCCGGCCGGTTGCGAGGAGGCGGCGCAAGCGAGCAGGGCGTCGAAGGCGCGGCGATAACCGGCGAATTCCTGCCTGCGCAGGAGAGCGCCGTGGCCGGGGACGAGCAGGTCCCACTCGACCGCCGCGAGTCGAGCGAGCGCCGCTTGCCAACCCTCGGGGCAGGCGGTGTCGAGGAAGGGCGCCGGGAGCGTCACCAAGTCGCCGGCGACGAGGACTCGCGTCGACGGGTCGTAGATCCAGACGTCGCCGGCGGTGACGGCGCGGTTCTCGAGATGGAGCTCCAGCTGGCGGCCGGCGATGGTGCGACGGCCGGAGGAGGCGACCACTTCGTTGGGCTCGAGCTGCGCACCGGCGTCGATCAACGCGAGCTCGCGGCGGAAGGCTTCCTTCGCGTCGGCGGTTGGCCGATCGCTCGCGAGCAGCTGCGTGAGCTGCTTGCGGTAGTCGGCGAGGAAGCCGCCGAGCGCTTCGTCGATGGCGTTGCTGGCGTAGACGCGTACGGCAGGGTGGCGCTGGCGAACGAGGACGTTGCCGCCGACGTGGTCGAGGTGCCAGTGGGTGTTGATGACCGCGCGTAGCTCGAGGCCGAGCGCGGCGACGCGGTCGAGCACGGCTTCGGTATGCGCGCGGTGGCGGCCGGTGTCGACGACGATCGCGCCCTGCGGCGCGGCGAAGACGATGCTGTTGCCGTCGGGTTGTTGGCCGGGAACGAATTTGCCCGCTATCAAGTAAACGCCCGGCGCGATCTCGCCCGCCGCGGCGGCCACCGGCGCCGGCGTCTCTTTCGATGCGGCTGTGCTCGGCGACGGCGCCGCGGCAGCGGTCGCCGCGGCCGCCATCGCCAACTCCAGTACCGCAAGCCCAACGACGAACCGGCCCGCGCGCAACGGCATGGACAGCCTCCTCCGGCGGTGCTCCGCCCTCGGTGCCGTACGGGTGCCAGGGGTGAAGGTTGCGGCATGCGGCGGTTGCCCGCGGGAGGCGCTGGAGCCCAGGGTGCGTGGGGCATTCACTCGGCTCACGGGCGCGAGTTATGCAGCGGCGTCCCGTGGCAAAGCCCGCCCGCCAGGGCCATCGGGCTGTTCGCAGGCAGCGAGAGCGCGAGAGAGGAGGAGCCCATGCGCAGCCGTGCCGCCATTGCCGGCCATCCGTTGCATCCCGCGATGGTCGCCATTCCCATCGGGGCGTTCACCGTCACGCTCGTCGCCGACGTGCTCGCCTACTTGAAGGGGCCCGTGCCGTGGGGCGACGTCGCCCGCTACGCGCTCATCGTCGGCGTCGTCGGCGCGCTTGCCGCCGCCGTGCTCGGCTTCATCGACTTTTTCGGCGTGCGGATGAGCGAGGCCGGCTACAAGGTCGCCCGCCTCCACATGATCCTCAACCTCGTCGCCGTCGTCCTCTTCGCCACCAGCCTGTGGCTGCGGTTCCGCAACCCCGACGGTTGGGGCACCGCCGCGTGCGGCATCTCGACCCTCGCCTTCCTCATCCTCGGCGGCTCCGGCTGGCTCGGCGGCGAGCTCGTCTTCAAGCACAAGGTGGGCGTCGTCGAGACCGCCGACAGCGAGGCGACGGAGCTGGGGCGCCGAGAAGCGAGCTAGAGGGATGTCGACGTGGCTGGGTGGTGGCGCCCCTTGCCCAGGCCGCAGGACGAAGCCGTTACACGGCGCGTGTAGGTCTTACAGCGCCCACTCGCGGCCGCCGGCCGCCGCCGTCAGTCCGCTCGCTATGGCTCGGGATTCGCACACGGCTCTCCTGCCGCGCCGCTGACGCGGCCTCCGAACCATCCACCACTCCTCGAACCTGCGCTGATACCCACCATGCCGCAACGCCCTCAGGCCCTCGCCTTCGAAGTCCTCGACACCCTCTTCGACACCGCACCCCTCGGCCAGGCACTGCAGAGCGCCGGGTTGCCGCCGAATTCGCAAGCGCTCTGGATGTCCCGCACGCTGCAGGCCGGCTTCGCCCTCGCCGCCAGCGGCTCCTTCCGCAGCTTCGACGAAGTGGCGCGCGCGGCGCTCGGCGGCGTCGTCGCCGAGCTCGGCAACGGGCACGTCGAAGAAGACCTCGACCGCATCGCCGCGCTCTGGCGCGAGCTGCCGGTGCACCCCGACGTGACGCCGGCGCTCACCCGCGCGCGCGCCGCCGCGGTGCCGGCGGTGGTGCTCACCAACGGCGACACCGACGGCACTCGCGAGCTGCTCGGCCGCGCCGGCGTCGGCACCCTGGTCGAGGGGATCGTCTCCATCGACGACGTGCAGCAGTGGAAGCCGCGGCCCGAGGTCTACTGGCACGTGGTGCGGCTGCTCGGCGTGCCGGCGCCGCGGGTGGCGGTGGTGACGGCGCACGCCTGGGACGTGCACGGCGCGCATCGCGCCGGCCTCGCGACCGGATGGGTGGACCGCGGCGAGAGCCGCATCGACGCCTTCGACCCGCCCGACGTCAGCGGCAAGGACCTCGACGAGGTCTGCGCGCGGCTGCTCTCGCTGCCCGACTGAGATGAGCGCCGAGCCGGTCGCCGCCCCGCCGCCGCGGCCACGCTCGCGCCGGCGGCGCACGGTGCTCGCCGGCCTCGCCTTCGGCGCGCTGCTGCTGCTCGCCGCCGCCCTCCTCGCCGGCTGTTGCTGCGGCCAGGGCTACACCACGGCGCGCGAGGTGATCGACGAGGCGCAGCCGGTGGTGCCGCTGCAGCCGCCGGTGCCGCCGGTCGACGAGCACACGCGCCTCGTCATGCGCAACGTCCACCTGCGGCAGGCCGACACCTTCTTCCTCAACGTCCGCCACCTGCTCGGCGAGATGATCGGCACCAAGGAAGGCGGCGTCCCGGTGTTCGGCGACGCCACGTCGTACGAGGTGCGCGTGCAGGACGCCGAGGTGGGGATGAGCGCCGCCTCGCTCACCGGACTGCTCAACAACTACGTCTTCGCCTACCCGGGCGCGCCGCTGAGCCACCTGCTCATCGAGATGACGCCCGACGGGCACATGATGCAGCGCGGCATCATGCACAAGGTCATCGACATCCCCTTCACCATCGTCGCCGAGGTGGTGCCGACGCCCGACGGCAAGATGCGCATCCGCCCGTTGAAGGTCGAGATCTGCGACCTCGACGGCAAGGCGCTGATGGGGATCTTCAACATCGAGATGGCGGACCTGCTCGACCTCTCGAAGGCGAAGGGCATCACGGTCGAGCACAACGACCTGGTGCTCGATCCGCAGACGGCGCTGCCGCCGCCCGCCATCAAGGGGCGCGTCGTCGCCGTGCGCATCGAGGGAGACGAGCTGGTGCAGCAGCTGGGGCCGTCGCCCGGCGCCGCGGCGATCGAGGCGCCGCCGCCGCCGCCCGATCCGGCGGTGCCCAACTACATGCACCTCTACGGCGGCACCGTGCGCTTCGGCCGCCTCTTCATGGTGGGCACCAACCTGCAGATCGCCGACGCGCACCCGCAGGACCCGTTCGAGTTCTACCTCACCTACTACAACAACCAGCTCGCCGCCGGCTACTCGCGCAGCCACCTCGACGACTCGCTCACCACGTACATGCCCGACTTCCCGATGGTGGGCAAGACGCTCGAGGCCGGCGAGCGCATCGCGGTGAGCGAGCGCAAAGCCGGAGCGGACGGCGTCGCCGAGCGCGCTACGCTGCGGCGCGGCAGCGTCGCGGCGGCCGCTTCCGCGGAGGGTGCGCTCTGCGACCACTCAGCCGCGCAATGCCACGCCGCCTGTCTTCGCCGCCATCCGCCCCACCTCGTGGGACGCCGCCCGCGACCTGGCGCGGCGGCTGCCGCGCTCGGCCTTCCGCGGCCAGCCCGACGCCTCGCAGGTGCCGTCGACCTCGATCGACCGCGCCGCCGAGCGGCTGCAGTACGACCGCAACGACATCTTCACGCTCGAGGAGCGCATGCTGCGCGAGGCGCGGCGGCGGGCGCGCCAGTACCTCCCGCACGTTCCCGACGAGGACGACGCGCTCGGCTGGCTGGCGCTACTGCGGCACCACGGGGCGCCGACGCGGTTGCTCGACTTCAGCAACTCCTTCTACGTCGCGGTGTGGTTCGCCATCGAAAGCGCCGACGGCGACGCAGCGGTGTGGGCGGTCGACCTGCAGCGGCTGCGCGAGGCGGCGACGGCGCGGCTGGCGGAACGCGACCCGGAGCTCAGCGAGCTTCCGTCCGAGGGATGGGCGGTGGCGAACGCCGTGCTCGGCCGCCGCGACCTGGGCGCCGGCGTGGTGGCCGTCGAGCCGTTCCACCTCGACGAGCGGCTGGCGGCGCAGCAGGGGATGTTTCTCGTCTCGCTCGACCCCACGCGCAGCTTCGTCGACAACCTTGCGGCGACGTTCGGCGTCGAGCGGCTGGGCTTCGACGCGCAGCCGCGTGAATTTCGCGGCAGCGGCGACGCCGGCGAGGCGGTGGCGGCTTCGATCGTCGAGATCGTGCTGCCGCGCGCGCTCCACCGTCCGGCACGCGAGGACCTCTGGCGGATGAACTTGACCGCCGCCAGCTTCTTCCCCGGCATGGACGGCTTCGCGCGCTCGCTGCTCTACTACGTCGGCCTGCACCAGCCCGGCGAGGAGTGGGAGAAGCCGCCGAGCTGATCTCGGGCTTTCCGCGCACGGGCCGCGTGCGGCGGCACGGCGATTGCTCGACACGCCGCATGCTCGACGCTTCGTCGAGCGAGGAGGTACCCATGCGTCCTACCCGTCACACTGCCAGTCAACGGGCGACCCTCGCCCTTCTCACGGCGCTCCTCGTGGCGCCGATTGCGCTGCCGCTCGCGCTTCCCGCCCCCGCGGCGGCCCAGCAAGGCCAGCAGCCCGCGGCCGAGCAGGCTCCTGCCGCGCCGGACGTCGAGGTCCAGACGACGAAGAAGACGACCACCTGGTACGCCAGCCCGACGCTGATCATCGTCGGCGTCGCCGCCGTGGTGCTCATCGTCGTGCTCGTCATCGTCAGCGGCCGCCGCGGCGGTAACACGACCGTCATCAAAGACTGAGCCCTGCCTCGACCGTCGGCGAAGCGTTACTGGCTTCGTAGTGCCGAGGAACGAAGGTGGCCAACTGTCATTGCGAGGAGCGCAGCGACGAAGCAATCTCGATGATCGAGATCGCGACGGGCGCTACGCCCCTTCGCGATGACGGACTCTCTCCATAGCGGGCGTACGATGCCGGCGGAGCGCCGCTCGTGATCTCGCCCGCCTCCGCCGCCGTCTCGCCCGACCGGCACGCGCCGCTGGACGCAGGACCCGCCACGCGAGTGGCCGGGCGACGCGCGGGCGCTGGGGAAGCGGCTCGCGGAGGCGATCGCCGGCGACGTTCGCTTCGACGACAAGCATCGCGCGCTCTACGCGGTCGACGGCTCGAACTACCGCCAGATCCCCATCGGCGTCGTGCTGCCGCGCACGCTCGACGACGTCATGGCGACGGTTGCGCTCTGCCGCGAGGCGGGCGCGCCGGTGCTCAACCGCGGCGGCGGCACCAGCCTCTGCGGCCAGTGCTGCAACCTCGCCGTCGTCCTCGACTGGACGCGCTACCAGCGCGACGTCATCGAGGTCGACCTGGCGCGCCGCCGCGCGCGCGTGCAGCCCGGGCTCGTGCTCGACCACCTGCGCAGCCACGTCGAGCCGCGCGGCCTCACCTTCGGCCCCGACCCTGCGACCCACAGCCACTGCACGCTCGGCGGCATGATCGGCAACGACTCTTGCGGCGTGCACTCGGTGCTCGCCGGCCGCACCGACGACAACGTGCTCGCGCTCGACGTCCTCACCTACGACGGCGTGCGGCTGCGCGTCGGGCCGACGCCGCCCGAGGAGCTGGCGAAGATCGTCGCCGAGGGCGGGCGGCGCGGCGAGATCTACCGCACGCTGGCGACGATCGTCGAGCGCTACGGCGACGAGATCCGCCGCCGCTTCCCCGACATCCCGCGCCGCGTCTCCGGCTACAACCTGCCGGCGCTGCTGCCCGAGCGCGGCTTCGACGTCGGGCGGCTGCTGGTGGGCAGCGAAGGCACCCTCGCCACCACGCTCGAGGCGACGCTGCGCCTCGTCGACTGGCCGACGGCGCGCTCGCTCCTCGTCGTCGGCTTCGCCGACGTCTACGCGGCGGCGGCGGCGGTGCCGGCGATCCTCGAGCTCGGCCCCATCGGTCTCGAAGGGATGGACGACGAGCTGATCGCCGACAACACCCGCAAGAACTTGAACCCCGCCGGCCGCGAGCTGCTGCCGCGCTCAGGTGAGAAGAAAGACGGCGAGCTCGCGGGCGGCTACCTGCTGGTCGAGTTCGGCGGCGCCTCGCAAGCCGAGGCCGACGACGTGGCGACGCGCGCCGAGCGGACGCTGCGCGAGCTCGACGGCTTCCGCGGCGTCTCGCTGCTCACGCCGCCGCAGCAGCTCATCATGTGGCGGCTGCGCGAGTCGGGCCTCGGCGCCACCGCGCGCGTGCCCGGCCGCAGCGACACCTGGGAAGGGTGGGAGGACTCGGCGGTGCCACCGGCGCGCCTCGCCGACTACCTGCGCGACCTGCGCGGGCTCTACGCGAGCTACGGCTACCGCGGCTCCTTCTACGGCCACTTCGGGCAGGGGTGCGTGCACACCCGCATCTCGTTCGACCTCTACACCGCGGGAGGAGTCGAGCGTTACCGGCACTTCGTCGAGGAAGCCGCCGACCTCTGCGTCGCCTACGGCGGCTCGCTGTCCGGCGAGCACGGCGACGGCCAGAGCCGCGGCGAGCTGCTGCCGCGCATGTTCGGCGACGAGCTGCTCGAAGCGTTCCGCGCCGTCAAGGCGGCGTTCGATCCCGAGGGGCGGATGAACCCGGGCAAGGTGGTCGACCCCTACCCGATCACCAGCAACCTGCGGCTCGGGCCCGAATACCGGCCGGCGCAGCCGAAGACTGTTTTCCGGTTAGTCGACGACGACGGCTCGCTGGCGCGCGCCACCATGCGCTGCGTCGGCGTCGGCAAGTGCCGCGCCATGAAGGGCGGCACCATGTGCCCCAGCTACCGCGTCACGCTCGAAGAGGAGCACTCGACGCGCGGCCGCGCCCACCTGCTGCACGAGATGCTCGTCGGCGAGGTCATCGGGGAGGGCTGGCGGTCGCGCGAGGTCAAGGAAGCGCTCGACCTCTGCCTGGCGTGCAAGGGCTGCAAGGGTGATTGCCCGGTGAGCGTCGACGTGGCGACCTACAAAGCGGAGTTCTTCTACCACTACTACAAGCGGCGATTGCGTCCGCGCGCGGCCTACGCGATGGGCTTGATCCCGTGGTGGGCGCGGCTCGCGTCGAAGGCGCCGCGGCTGGTGAACGCGCTGATGGCGGCGCCCGGCTTGTCGGGGCTGCTGAAGGCCGCGGGAGGACTGACGCGCGAGCGCGCGGTGCCGCGGTTCGCGACGACGACGTTCCGCAAGTGGATGGCCAAGCGCGGCGCGCGCACACAAGCACCCGCAGACCGGCCGGCCGCGTTGCTCTATCCCGACACCTTCACCAACTTCTTTGACCCCGAGATCGGCAGCGCCGCTGTCGAGGTGCTCGAAGCCGCCGGCTTCCGCGTCGAGCTACCGCCACGTCTGCTCTGCTGCGGTCGCCCGCTCTACGACCACGGCTTCCTCGGCTTGGCGAAGAAGCTCCTGCGCCAGAACCTCGACGCGCTCCGCGAGCCGCTGCGCCGCGGCCTCCCCATCGTCGTCCTCGAACCCTCCTGCCTGGCCACCTTTCGCGACGAGCTGCCGGGCTTGTTCCCCGACGATCCCGACGCGCAGCGCCTTCGCAAGAACGTCGTCTCACTCGCCGAGCTGCTGCAACAGCCGACGACACGCTGGCAGCCGCCGAAGCTGAGCGGCAAAGCCGTCCTCCACGGCCACTGCCACCAAAAGGCACTTTGGGGCATGACCGCCGAGCTCGACCTCCTCGCCAAGACCGGCCTCGACGTCACCCTCCTCGACGCCGGCTGCTGCGGCCTCGCCGGCTCGTTCGGCTTCGACGCGCGGCACTATGACGTGTCGATGGCCTGCGGCGAGCTCGCGCTTCTCCCCGCGCTGCGCGCAACGACGGGCGACACAGTCGTCGTCAGCGACGGCTTCTCCTGCCGCACCCAGGTCGACCACGGCACCAGACGCCGCGGACTGCACCTCGCGCAGGTGCTGTCATCGGGAGTGACTGACCACCGCTGATATAGTCATGACCATGGTCAAGACCAAGTCACGCCAAGCGCGCGCTGTGTCCGCGTCGGAGTTCAAGGCCCGCTGCCTGCAACTCATGGACGAGGTCAACGACACTGGCGAAGAGATCGTCATCACCAAACGCGGCAAGCCCGTCAGCCGTTTGGTGCCTTACCGCGAACGGCCCGCGACCCTCTTCGGCCTGCACGCTGGCCAGATAGAGATCCTCGGCGACATCATTGAACCGCTCGACGTCGAGTGGGAAGCCAACCGCTGATCCTGCTCGACACTCATTGCCTGGTCTGGCTCGACGGTGGCGACAAGAGGCTGGGCCGGCGCGCCCGCACGACAGTCGATCGCGCCTTGGCCGACGGCCGACTGGCAGTGTCGGCAATCTCGTTTTGGGAGATCGCGTTGCTCGCAGCGAAGGGCCGGTTACAGCTGCGCCAGCCGCCGCGGATGATCAGGGACGAGCTACTGCAGAACGGTCTGGCCGAGATCGCCGTCGACGGCGAAGTTGCGATCGCTGCCGCTCAGCTCGCCGCATTCCATGACGATCCTGCAGATCGCCTCATCGTGGCCACCGCATCCCTGTTCGGGGCGACGCTGATGACGTCGGACAGCCGCATTCTCGAGTGGAAGTCTTCCTTGCGCCGTCAGGACGCGGGCGAGTGAGCGCTTTGCACCAGCTCCGCGAGTAGGCCGCTCGTCTGCTCCGGCCGGTCGAGCATCAGCCAGTGGCTGGTCGGGGCTAGCCACTCGGTGGCGAGGCCGGCGACCGTGCGGGTGAGGGAGCTGGGGTTGTCGTTGAGCGGACCGGCGATGCAGAGGACAGGGCCGGAGTAGGCGGCGAGGCGGGCCCTCGCCGGGTAGCGCATCGCTTCGGTGATGCCGGTGACGAGCGCGTCGACCGGCGTGGCTTCGAGGTCGGCGAGGACGCGGCGCGAGGTTGCCGGCTTGGCGCCGTGGAGGAACTCGCGGTAGTGCATGCGGAACTCGCCGCGCGGGTCGGCGGCGACGGCGGCGAGGGCGGTGTCGATCGCCGCCGACTGCTCGCCGCTGGTGTCGCCGCCGGGGTCGACGAGGGCGAGCGCCAGCACGCGCTGCGGGTGCGCGGCGGCGACTTCGAGCGCCACCCAGGCGCCGAAGCTGTGGCCGGCGAGCACGAAACGGTCGAGACCGAGCGCGTCGACGACGGCGAGCAGGTCGGCGGCGTGGGCTGCGACGTCGTAAGCGCCGTTGCTCGCGGGATCGGAGCGGCCGTGGCCGCGCAGGTCAGGGGCCACGACGCGACAGGAACCGCCGAGCGCCGCGAGCTGCGGCCGCCAGTGCGCGCCGCTGCCGGCGAGACTGTGCACGAGAACCAGCGCGGGGCCCTCGTCGCCCGCGACACGCACGAAGAGCCGGCCGGCGGCACCGTCGACGAAGCGGCCGGCGAACGGCTCGCTCGCATCCGCAGCAGTTTCGTCGGCCGCGGAGTCCGGCTCCGGCGGCGGCAGCGGCGGCTCGGGCGGAGCAGGACGGTCGGGCTCGACGTCGCGCGTAGCCAGGTAGACGAGCCCCGCGCCGGCGGCCGCCAGGCCGAGCAGCCCCCACCACCGTCCCCGCTGGCGTCCTGCACGCGAAGGCCTCCCTCCGCGCCGAGCCTGCCGCTGCGAGCCGCGATGCCGGTAGCGCCTCACCTCGCGATCGTAACGCGACCGGTCGTGCCGCCGTCGCATCCGCTGGCGACGCC
The DNA here is from genome assembly GCA_963846495.1 of Thermoanaerobaculia bacterium. Lineage (GTDB taxonomy): Bacteria > Acidobacteriota > Thermoanaerobaculia > Multivoradales > JAIOJS01 > DASYQD01. The sequence continues at coordinate 459,054 of CAWJWP010000016.1, forward strand.
GACGCCGCGCGGCGCTATTCTCCTCGTGTACGGTGCTTCTCACCGAGGAGGACCCGCCGATGCGCAGCGATCGACTCTCCCTACTCGCCCTGGCGCTCGCGACGACCCTCGCCGGCTGCGCCTCGGGCTCGCAACCTGGTTCCACGCAGGCGAGCGGCAGCGGCGCAGGCACCGAAGCCGCCTGCCGCACCTACGCGCAGCCCAACATCTCGGGCGTCAACCCGCCGCGCAAGCTCAGCGGCGCGGAGCCCGACGCGTCGCAGCTGGCGTCGAAGAGCGGCTACGCCTGCGTGCGGGTGACGATCAGCACCTCGGGCTCGGTGACCGAGCCGCAGGTCGTGCAGACCGACAACGACGAGCTCGCGCGCGCCTTCGTGCGCTTGCTCGGCGAGTGGAAGTACGAGCCGGCGACGCGCGGCACGGCGAAGGTGCCGTACCACACCGTGCTCTTCGCGCGGCTGCCCGGCTAGGCGTCGATCGCGCGCAGCGGACCGCAGCGCAGGCATCGGTGCCGCCGCGCGTCGACCGGCCCACGCACGTGCGCAACAAACGCGCGGCCGCTAGTCGCTCGCGCCGCTTTGTTACGATCGCCGGCCCATGCCCTTCCGCGCCCACTTGAAGGTGCGCTTCGGCGACATCGATCACGCCGGGATCGTCTACTACCCGCGCTTCCTGCATTACTTTCACGTCGCGCTGGAGGAGTTCTTCAGCGAGGTGGTGGGCGTCGAGTACCACACGGTGATGAACGAGCAGCGCTTCGGGCTGCCGTCGGTGCACCTCGAGATCGACTTCCGACGGCCGCTGCGGTTCGGCGACGCGATCGACGTCGAGGTGCGCGGGCTCGAGCTCGGCCGGACGTCGGTGACCTGGCGCTACGCGGTGTGGAAGCAGGACGGCTCGCTCGCCGCCGAGGCGACGATCGTCACCGCCGGCATGGACATGGACACCTACGGCAAGCGCGAGCTGCCGCCGTGGCTGCGCGAGAAGCTCGCCGCCTACGGCGCCTCGGTGGCCGCGCCGGCACCGGCCTGATCTCGGCGTCGACGGTGCGCCGCTCCGCGGCGGCGCGCCAGCGACGGGCCGCAGCGCCGATGGAACGCGGCGCGGCCTCCTTGCGTAGTGCCTGGTGAACGCACGCGCCGGTGCGCCGCTTGCAGCGCTCGCCGGCGAGGAGGATTTCCATGGCCCTACATCGTTCGCGCACCAACAAAGTCATCGCCGGCGTCTGCGGCGGCATCGCGGAGCACCTGGGTTGGAACCCCACCGTCGTGCGCGTCGTGTGGGCGATCCTCACGCCGACGACGCTCTTCGCCGGCGGCATCTTCTACCTGCTGCTCTGGGTGTTGATGCCGCAGGGCACGTAGCGACAGCGGACGCACGCGGCTCACGCGTCGCGACGGCGGCGCGCGATAGGCTCGCGCCGACTCGAGAGAGGAGGCGCTCATGGCTCGGCTGCACTTGCCTCGCCCGTGCCGCTCCCCGCAGGCCGCCACGGCGGTCGCCGCCGTCGCGCTCGCGCTCATCGCTGTAGCGGCGCCCGCCGCGGCAGAAGAGAAGAAGCCCGGCGAGGTCCAGCAGCCCAAGGGCACCTGGCAGACGCCGGGCGAGATCCAGCAGCCGAAGGGGACGTGGCAGACGCCCGGCGAGATCCAGAAGGCGGGCGAGATCCAGCGCGTCGAGGAGCGCTGCCGCCATCGGCTGGTGGTCGCCGCCGACGCGCTCTTCGAGTTCGACCGCGACACGCTCTCTCCACAAGCCGAAGCGACGCTCCAGGCGCTCGGCCCGCAGCTCGCCAAGGAGAAGGGTGCGGTCGCTGTCGAGGGGCACACCGACGCCAAGGGCAGCGACGACTACAACCAGAAGCTCTCCGAGCGCCGCGCCCGCGCCGTGCGCGACTGGCTGGCGGCACACGGGCACCTCGCCGCCGCGACCACCGCCATCGGCTACGGCGAGTCGAAGCCGGTGGCGCCGAACGCCGCGCCCAACGGCAGCGACGATCCCGCCGGCCGCGCCAAGAACCGCCGCGTCGAGGTCGTCATCACCACCTGCCCGGTCTCCTGAGAGTGTCGCCGATGCGTCTCACCCGTTCGACGGCCGCCCTCTTCGTCGCCGGCGCGCTCGCCCTCGTCGCCGCCGCGGCCACGCCGCTGCAGGCGCAGAAGAAAGCTCTCGTCGGCGGCCGGCTCATCGACGGCTACGGCGGCGCGCCGCTCGCCAACAGCGTCGTCCTCATCGACGGCGAGAAGATCGTCGCCGTCGGACGCCAGGGCGAGGTCGCGATCCCCGACGGCGCGGAGGTCATCTCGACCGAAGGGATGGACGTGCTGCCCGGCCTCTGGGACTGTCACGTCCACCTGATGATCGTCGGCCACGGCGACTACGACCACTGGGACAAGACCTACCCGCCGCTCTTCCGTTCGACGATCATGCCGGCGGCGGCCAAGCAGCTGCTCCTCGCCGGCGTCACCTCGGCGCGCGAGCTCGGCGCGCCGCTCGAGGACATCCTCGCGATTCGCGACGCCATCAACACCGGGAAGATCCCCGGCCCGACGCTCTACGTCTCGGGCCCGTTCCTGCAGCACGAGCCCTACCCCGGCACCGAGGCGTTCCGCTGGGGCATCAAGGGCGCCGCCGACGCGCGCGCCAAGGTGAAGCGGCTCGCCGACGCCGGCGTCGACCTGATCAAGCTCATCGACCAGGACCAGATGACGCTCGACGAGGTGAAGGCGGTCGTCGACGAGGCGCACAAGCACGACCTGCCGGTCATCGCTCACAGTCATCGCCCGGAGGAGATCCGCCGCGGCATCGCCGCCGGCGTCGACGACTTCGAGCACACCGGCCTCGCCACCTCGCCCGAGTACCCGGAAGACGTCATCGACCTCCTGCGCGCCCGTGCCGCCGCGCCGGGCGCGCGGCCGCTCTACTGGACGCCCACCGTGGCGCCGCTCTTCCTCTACCGCCAGACGCGCGAGAACCCCGAGCGCATCGACGACCCGCGCTGGCACGAAGGCCTGCCGGCGGACGTGATCGCCGACATCCGGCAGTCGCTCGCCCACGTCGACCGCCTCGAGTACTTCGCCATGGTGACGCGGCGCGAGCCCTTCGTGCCGCGGAAGTTCGCGCAGCTGCGCGAGAGCGGCGTGACGCTCCTCATCGGCACCGACAGCGGCGTGCCGCTCACCTTCCACAGCGACTCGACGTGGCGCGAGATCGACACTTGGGTGCGCACGCTCGGCGTGCCGGCGATGGACGCCATCCGCGCCGCCACTTACTGGCCGGCGAAGTCGATGAAGGTCGATGCGAAGGTGGGCACCGTGTCGGAAGGCAAGTACGCCGACGTCATCGCGGTGCGCGGGGACGTGCTGGCGCGGCCCGACCTGCTCGCCGATCCGGCGCTCGTCATCAAGCACGGCGTGCGCTACAAGTGACGAGCACGCGGTGAGCGGCTTCCCGCTCGAGCCCGACGGCGCGCAGATGCGGGCGCTGGTCGACGCCGCCATGGCGCGCCTCGTGCCGACCGTCGAGTCCTACCCGCAGCAGCCGATCTACGACGTCGAGGGCGCCGTCGACGCCGCGGCGGCGCTGATCGCGCCGATGCCCGACCGCGGGCAGCCGCTCGAAGAGACGCTGGCGCTGCTCTTCGATCGCGCGACGCCCCACAGCTTCGGCACGGCGATGCCCGGCTATCTCGCCTACATCCCCGGCGGCGGCCTCTTCCACAGCGCCGTCGCGGATCTGCTCGGCGACACGCTCAACCGCTACACCGGCGTCTGGCAGGCGGCGCCCGGCCTCGTGCAGCTGGAAACCAACGTCCTGCGCTGGCTGTGCGACGAGATCGGCTATGACAAGGCTGCCCGCGGCTTCCTCACCACCGGCGGCTCGCTGGCCAACTTCTCCGCCCTCGTCGTGGCGCGGCGCGAGAAGCTGCCGGCGGACTTCCTGCGCGGCACGGTCTACAGCTCCGACCAGGTACATCACTCGCTGCAGAAGGCGGCGATGCTCGCCGGCCTGCCGCCCGAGAACGTGCGCGCGCTGCCGTGCGACGAGCGCTTCCGCCTGGCGCCGGAGACCGTCGCGGCGGCGATCGCCGAAGACCGCGCGCGCGGCCTGCAGCCCTTCATGCTCGTCGCCTCCGCCGGCACGGTGAACACCGGCGCCGTCGACCCGCTGCCGGCGCTCGCCGACCTCGCCGCGCGCGAAGGCCTGTGGCTGCACGTCGACGGCGCCTACGGCGGCTTCTTCGTGCTCACCGAGCGCGGGCGCGCGACGCTCGCCGGCATCGAGCGCGCCGACTCGGTGACGCTCGACCCGCACAAGGGGATGTTCCTGCCCTACGGCACCGGCTGCCTGCTGGTGAAGGACGGCGCGGCGCTCGCGCGGGCGCACGCGCTCCACGCCGCCTACCTGCCGTCGCGGCCGCCCGAGCACCCGGGCGGCGAGGGCGAGGGCTGGTGGGACTTCTCCGAGCTCAGCCCCGAGCTGTCGCGGCCCTTCCGCGGCCTTCGCATGTGGCTGCCGCTGCAGCTGTGCGGCACGCAGGCCTTCCGCGACGCCCTCGACGAGAAGCTCGACCTCGCGCACTGGGCAGCCGACGAAGTGGCGAAGATCCCGCACATGCGGCTCGTCGCGCCGCCCGAGCTGTCGCTCTTCGCCTTCCGCCTCGAGCCGCCGGGAAGCTCGCGCGAAGAGCGCGACCGCCTCAACCGCGAGCTGCTCGCCAAGGTCGCCGCGCGTCAGCGCGTGCTGCTCACCGGCACCGACCTCGACGATGGCTTCGTGGGCAGGATCTGCGTCCTCTCCTTCCGCACCCACCGCGACCGCATGGAGATGGCGCTCGAAGACCTGCGCGCCGCGGCGGCGGAGGTCGCACGCTAGGGCGGGCCGTCGCCGGCATCGGCCCGGGCGACTCCGGGGCCTCGGCACGACGACCGTCGAGCTGATCGACCGCCTGGTGGGAATCCGCGACGACGGCGTGCTCGACGTCGGCTGCGGGCTCGGGCGCATCGCCTGGCCGCTCTCGGCGCGACTCGGCCGGCGCGGGCGCTAAGTCGGCTCGGCGCGCAGCGGCAGTACGTCGATTGGTGCGCTGGGCACCTCGGCCGGCCGCCGCAGCCCCTGCCGCTGCGTGCCGGCGCCTGTCAGAAAAACGTCGGCGCCGGCGAAGTCCTTACTACATTCCGCTAACGAAGGAGAGAAGGGACATGTCGCTTGAAAATCACATGAGTCACAGGTACGTCGAGCACCGCATCGAACGGACGATCCCGCACCGAAGAGTTCGGCACGCGATGGTGCTCTTGGCCTTGCTCCTCTGCGTGGCGCCGCGGCAAACCCAGGCACAGGCGTGGGCGAGCATTCAAGACATGATTTCTACTCGTCATCGGCACGGTGCCGCCACCGGCTCGGACGGCCGGGTATATGCCGTAGGCGGGCTCGTCGGGACGCAGTGCATTGCCTCGGTGGAGACCTACCATCCGCTGAATGCCGGCTCGTGGTCGCCGGTCGCTAGTCTGAGCGGCCCACGCTGCGATCCAGGGGTCGTTTTCGGTGCCGACGGTTACCTCTATGCCATCGGCGGTGCGGTGGGCAACATCTCGAGCGGCCTGGTCGAGCGCTACAGCATCGCCACCGGCAGCTGGCAAGCCCTTGCGAAGCTCAACGTCCCTCGCTCGCGGCCGGCCGTGGCCGTCGGGCCGGACCTGAAGATCTATGCCATCGGCGGTTTCAGCCAACCCAGCGGCACCGGGATCAAGAGCATCGAGGTCTACGATCCGCAAATCAACTCGTGGACTCTCCTCCTGGCCACCGCGCCGACGCCGGGCGCCTACCACGCGGTCACCGGCCTCGACGGCAACATCTACGCTTTCGGCCTCGGTTTTGGTGGCACCTGGGCGCGTTTCGACGGTACCTCTTGGAGCTCGCTCGGCTCCCTGACTCCGCCAAGCACCGCTGGGTTCAGCACAGTGACGGGGCCCGATGGGCTGATGTACCTCACCTCGGCAGGTCCATCCACTCCCCTCAACGGGACGAGCGGAGTCGTCGCGTACGATGCCAATGGGCCGTCGACAGCCCCGCCGAACATGGTCCAGTCGCGGGCTAGCGGAGCGGCCTCGACAGCGGCTGAGGGTCAGGTCTTCGTCACCGGCGGCTACCGGAAGTCGAGCCCGGGCGAGATGAGGTACGCCGAGGCCTACGGGCCGTTGAGCGCTCCTCTGTTCCCCAACGCCGCCGCTTGGTGGCGCTTCGACGAGCCGAATGGTCTCACCGCCCTCGACTCGGCCGGCAACACGCCGAGCACCTTCGTCGGCAACGTGCCTCATGCGGCGGCACGCGTGGGGAAAGGGATCGTGCTCAACGGGACCAGTCAATACCTGCAGGTCCAAAACGCGGTGGCGCTCAACTTCGGCGCCGGAGACTTCTCGATCGAGGGATGGATCCGCTGGCTGCCCGGGAGCGTGAGCGTGACGCCGATTCTCGACAAGCGGACGAAAGTGGGTCAGAAGTACCAGGGCTACCACCTGTTCGTGTATACGGGCGGCAGGCTGGGCCTCCAGCTGGCGAACGGGAACACCTATGAGAACTACGTCGCGACCACGACGACGATCAAGCCCAACCAGTGGACCCACATCGCGGTGACGGTCGACCGTACCGCGAGCAAGAGCGTCGGCTTCTACGTCAACGGCGTGCGCGACAAGAGCTTCGTGCCCTTGCAGGGCAGCGTCTCCACGATCGCTCCACTGAGTATCGGACGGCACGGCTTCTCCAGCACCTACTTCAAGGGCGGCCTCGACGAGCTGACCCTGTACAGCCGTGCTCTGAGGTGGGCCGAGATCCGCGCCGCCTTCCTGGCCGGCAAGGTAGGCAAGCAGTAGCGGTCGGGGTGGCAGCAGTCCCGGCCGGCGCTCCTACCGCGCGTCTCGCCGAGCTGCTGCCACAGCGTCCGCATCAGCCCCCGCTGGCGGCGGGCACGGACATCCAGCTCGCGAACAGCGTGTCCGGCGCGCTCTGCGCACCGATCCCCGGCTCAGTAGGCGAGCGTCTCGCGCGCCGCCGCCAGCACCTTGTCGACGCCTGGCAGCAGCTGCTGCTCGAGCACCTTGGCGTAGGGCGACGGGCGGTCGGGGTAGGCGACGCGCTTGACCGGCGCGTCGAGCCAGGGGAAGGCGGCGTCGGCCAGCCGCGCTGCGACCTCGGCGCCGAAGCCGGCGGTCAACAGGTCCTCGTGAACGACGACGGCGCGCGCCGTCTTCTTCACCGAGGCGAGCACCGTCGCCTCGTCGTAGGGCACCAGCGTGCGCAGGTCGACGACCTCCACCGCGACGCCGTCCTTCTCCAGCGCCTCGGCCGCTTCGAGGCAGGTCCAGGTGGTGGCGCCGTAGCCGACGAGGGTGAGGTCGCGGCCCTCACGCGCGACGCGCGCGCGACCCAGCGGCTCGGGCGGCTCGCTTGACGCCAGCGTCTCCTTGATGCGGCGGTAGAGGAACTTGTGCTCGCAGAAGATGACGGGGTTGGGGTCGCGGATCGCGGCCTTCATGAGCGCTAGCGCGTCGCGCGCGGTCGCCGGACAGACGACCTTCAAACCGCCGGCGTGCGCGAACCAGCCCTCGGGGTTCTGCGAGTGGAAGGGCCCGGCGCCGACGCCGCCGCCCGAGGGCAGCCGCACCACCAGCGGGCAGGGCACGCCGAAGCGGTAGTAGAGCTTCGCGGCCACGTTGACGAGCTGGTTGAAGGCGTTGGAGACGAAGTCGGCGAACTGCATCTCCACTATTGGTCTATAGCCGAGCAGGGCGGCACCAGCCGCGATGCCGACCGTGCCCGCCTCGGCGATCGGCGTGTCGAGGACGCGGTCAGGCCAGCGCGCGAAGAGGCCGCGGGTGACGCGGAAGGCGCCCTCGAAGGCGCCGATGTCCTGGCCCATGAGCACGACGCGCTCGTCGCGCTCCATCTCTTCGCGCAGAGCCTGGTGGATGGCGTCGAGGTAGGTGGACTGCTCGCCGTCGGCGGTCTTGTTCGTGCGGACGGCGGGCGCGGCGTCGGGGGCGAAGGCGGCCATGGCCACGGTGTCGGGCTCGGCGACGATGGGCTCGGCTACGGGGCGCTCGGTGCTCGTGGAAGAGACGCCGGCCTCGCCGGAGCCGGTAGGGCGGGCTCCGCGCCCGCCGCTCTGGACGGCGCCCGCGGAGGGCGCCCTACGGTGCAGGTCCTCTTCCGTGACCTCAGCGAAGACCGGCCGCCACGCCACCTCCGCTTGCGGCGGCGCAGCCGCGAGCGCACGCTCGAGCGACGTCTCGACGAGCTCGGCGCAGCGGCGATCGATCGCTTCGCGCTGCTCCGGCAGCAGCACGCCGTCGCGCTCGAGCCGGCGCGCGTAGGCTGGCACCGGATCGGCGGCGAGGTAACCCTGAAGCTCTTCGTCGGGCACCACCTTGAGCGAGCCGTCGCCCTCGGCGTGCCCGCGCATGCGGCCGAGCATCGCCTCGACGAGGGTCGGCCCTTCGCCGGCGCGGGCGCGCGCGAACGCCTCGGCGTAGACCGCCGCCATCGCGTCGGGATCGTTGCCGTCGACGGTGACCGAGGCGACGCCGTAGCCCGGGCCGCGGTCGGCGAGCTGGCGGCAGGCGTACTGCAGCCGCGTCGGCGTCGAGAAGGCGTAGCGGTTGTTCTCGACGACGAGCACCAGCGGCAGCCGCCAGACCGCTGCCATGTTGAGCCCCTCGTGGAAGTCGCCGGTCGAGGTGCCGCCGTCACCGATGAAGTTGACCGCAACGCCGTCAGAGCCGCTCTGCTTCAGCGCGAACGCGGTGCCCGCCGCCACCGGGATCATCGAGCCGAGGTGGCTGATCATGCCGACGTGGCGGATGCCGCGCTCGGCGTCGAGATAGCCGTAGTGGAAGGAGCGCTCGATTCCTTGCGAGAAGCCGTCCGCCTTGCCGAGCAGCTGGCAGGCGAGCCGGTAGAGCAGCTCCTCGGGCTCGGGCCGCACGTCGGGCGTGCCGTAGCCGTCGCTCTCCAAGCCGAGACCGCGGAACGTGCGCGCCGGGTCGAGGTACTGCGCAAGGATGGCGCCGAGGTCGCGGTGGAGCGAGCAGAGCACGTCGCCGCTGCGCAGCGCGAGCCCGGCGGGCACCGTCGTCGCCTCGTTGCCCACCTCGCTGTACCACTTGGCGACGCGGCCGGTGAGCAGCAGGTTCTCGAAGCGCGAGTCGAGCTCGCGGGTGAGCTTGATATAGGCGTAGCGCAACGTCGCCGCGCGGGCCGCGGCGGTCGGTGCGGAACGGGTGGCGATGGGTTCGGCGAGCGGGGACTCGAGCATGGCGGGACGGGCCTCCGGGGAGCGCAGCTGCGGGAGCCGCGAAGGATATCCGACGGTCGATCGGCGGCCCGCGCCGCTCAGCGGACGAGCGCGAGGAAGCGCTCCCAGAGCACCTCGCGATGGAGCGCCGTGCACACCTTGACCGGCCGATTGCCGCGGCCGAATTCGAGGAACGTGTTCGGCCGCATCGCCGCCGTCGTGTCTTCCATCGTCAGCCCTTCGCCGCCGAGCAGGTAGAGCGCCGCCACCAGGTCGTAGATGGCGAACCGCCGCGTGCGCCGCACCCACAGCAAGCGACGGAACCAGCGCTTCGTCTCACGCCGGGCCAGCTCGCCGAAGTTGCCGGGTATGTCGTGGAGGTCACGCTCGCGCACCCAGAAGCCACGCGCCACGTCGAGTGGGACGATGGTGAGCGGAATCGCCGACGCGAACACGGTGTGCGCCGCCCGCGCGTCGAAGGTCAAGTTGAACTCGTGCGGATAGAGCGGCGGCCAGCAGCCGCGCGTGTGCAGCGTGCCGCCGACGAGAACGATCTCCGCCGCCGCTTCCGCGCCGGCGACGTTGGTGAGCGGCCCGAGCGCGGCGACGCGGCCGGCGAAGCCGCGCAGCGCCTCCGCCGCCTCGCGCGCCCGCAGCAGCGGGCCGGCGTAGCCGAGCACCGCCGCCAGCCGCTCGTTGTTGCGGTGCGCCAGCTCCTCCGCAGTGTTGCCGGCGCACGCCGCGAGGCCGGCGATCGGCAGCTCCGAGCGCACCAGCGCGGCGATGGCATAGGCGTCGTCGACGTCGCCCGAGGGCGACCCCATCGCGTTGTCGGAGTCGATGAAGATGGCCGTCGCCACCGGCCTCTCGACTCGGCTGCGCGCTAGCCGCGCGCCTTGGCGAGCCGCCGCTCGGCGTCGTGCACGCGTTCGTCGTCGGCGCCGAACTGACGCAACACCTTGAGCGCCATCTCCGCCTGGCCGACCTGGCCGGCACGCAGGTAGCCGTCGAAGGCGCGCAGCCCCTCGGCGAGGGCCTGCTGGCGCTGCTCGACCTCCTGCATCCGCGCCACCTCGGCGAGCATCTGGCGCGGGCGCGGGCTCTCCGGCGCCACGTCCTCGATGCGGTGCGCGGCATCGCGCGCGCCATGCCAGTCGTGCCGGTCGAGGGCGTCGCGGTAGTCCTCCTCCATCACCGCCGTCGCCTCGGCGAGCTCCTGCTCGCGGCGCGCCTCCTCCACCTGGCCGCGCAGGAGGTCGAGCGTCACCTTGGTGACGTCGAGCGAGGAGAGCTGGTCGAGCCCGCGGCTCGCCTCGTCGACTTCGCCGCGCCGCAGCGCGTCCTCGACCTGCCGCCGCACCGACGCCGCCTGCTGCCCCACCTGGCGCGAGCGCTCGAAGTCGTTGATCTCGGCGAGCAGCGAGCCGGCGAGCTTGCCGGTGGGATCCTGGCGCTCGAGCTCGCCGAGCGTCTGGCGGGCGCCGGCGGCGTCGCCGCGCGCCACCGCGGCCTGGCCGTCGGCGAACAGCTTCTCGGCGCGCTTCTGCCGCTCGGCCTCGTCGGCGAGGCTGCCGATCCAGGTGAGGTAGGTGTGGCGCTTGGGGTGGTTCGGGTAGAGGTCGAGCAGCGTCTCGAGGGCGAGGCTGGCGAGGGTCTGCGAGCGATCGAGCAGGTACTTCTCGAGCATCTGCTCGGCCTGCACCACCTGCTGGCGGCGGCGCGCGATCTCCTCCGCCTCGACGAGCCGGCGCTTGAGCTCGGCGACGCCGCGCGGCACCGGCGTCACCGTCTCGAGCTTCTGCAGCTGCTGGCGCGCGTCCTCGAAGCGTCCTTCCTTGAGCGCCGCCTCGGCCTGCATGAGGAGTTGCCCGCCCTCTTGCACGCGGCTCGCGGCGCGGTCGATGCGGGCAAGGAGGGCATCGCGCTCCTGTTTATCGAGGCTGCCGCCGGTGCGGGTGCCGCCCGGTGGCGGCGTCGACGCGGCCGGCTTGGCACCGACGGCGCCGACGGTCGGCAGCTTGGTCGTGCGGTCCGAGGGAATGACTTGCTTGCCGGTCGGCGAGGCGGCGGCGGGCGCTTTCGGCGCGGGCGGAGGCGCGGGCGGCGCTGCCGGCCGCGACGACGGCGGCGCCGGCGATCCCGCGGGCGGTGCCGCGGCCGGCGGCCGCGGCGGGGTTGCGGCCGGCCGCGCGACGGATCCCGTTTGCGACGCCGACGCGACCGGGGGCCGCTGCGACACCCTCGACCCGGACGGCGTCGCCAGCCCCTGGCTCTCGAGGGCCGCCTGTACGTCGGCCGCCGACAGCTCCTGCGTCGACAGCTCCTTCAGCCCTTCGGCGACCTTGACGAGCGCGCTGATGAAGGCCGGCGCGTCGGGGAAGCGGTCGCTCGCGGTCGCGCGCCAGCCCGCGCATCACCACCGATTCGAGCGCCGCCGGGAGCGGCACCCGCGGATTGCGGCGCCGCAGGTTGAGCGGCTGCTCGGTGAGCCGCTTCAACACGAAGCCGTGCTGGCTCTCCGACTCGAAGGGCGGCAGCCCGGTGACCATCTCGTAGAGCACTTGGGCGAGCGAGTAGAGGTCGCTGCGCGCATCGAGCGGCGCGTCTTTCAGGTAGCCCGCCTGCTCGGGCGAGCAGTACTGGAACTTGCCGAGGAAGGCGCCGGCCTGCGTCAGCTCGAGGTCGGCTTCGGGCGCCAGATCCTTCGCCAACCCCAGGTCGATGATCTTGAGCAGATGGCGGCCGCGGCGGTCGCGCGTCACCATCAAGTTGTCGGGCGAGACGTCGCGGTGGATCAAGCCCGCCGAGTGGATGGCGTCGAGGCCGCGCAGCGCCTGGATGGCGTAATCGATCGCCTGGTCGGCGGGGATGGGGCCCTTCTTGATGCGGCTCGCCACGTCCTCGCCTTCGATGTACTCGATGACCATGTAGAAGCGGCCGTCGGGGAGCTGCGAGAAGTCGTAGAGGATGGCGACGTTGGGGTGCTTGATCTGGGTGGCGATGCGCGCTTCCTGCTGGAAGCGCTGCATGGCGTCGGGATCGGTGGCGAGGTCGGAGCGCAGGATCTTGACGACGCGCTGCTCGTGCAGGTGGCGGTGGCGGGCGAGGTACACGTCGCCCATGCCCCCCACGGCCAGGCGCTTGAGGATCTCGTACTTGTCGTCCAGCAGGCCGCTGGTGTCCAGGCCCAAATGCGCCCTCGCCAATCTGCGCGCCGCGCCGAAAGTGCTGCCTATTCTATGGCGGGCGCGGAGCCGTCGGGCGCGGCGGCTGCGGAAGCGTGCGTCGACTGGCGGCGCGCGCGCTCGGCGCGCAGGCGGTGACGCGCGGCGAGGACGAGCACGAAGAGGGCCGCCGCCTCGGCGTTGGTGGCGACGTCGCGCAGGTCGTAGTGGCGGTTGGGGAGGATCCCCTGCACCAGCTCGTCGCCCCAGCCGGCGGCGCCGGCGATGAGGACCGCGCACGCCGCCGGCCAGTGCTGCCAGCGGCGCGCGGGCGTCGTCCAACGCTCGCGGAGCGCCGCGTACACGAGGCCGCCGAGGGCGCCGTACTGGATGAGGTGGATGCGCTCCTGGATGATGTGGAGCTGCCGCAGCCAGAGCAGGTAGACGCCGGCCGCCGCGGCGAGCAGCGCGATCTCCCACCCTCCCGGCCGCGCGCGTGCGACGGCACCGAGACCGACAGCGGCCGCTGCAGGCCGAAGGCGCTCCAGATCGTCGCCTCCAGCACGCCGCGCTCCCGCAGCGCGTCGAACAGGAACTGCACGAAGTAGGCAGAGCCGTAGATGACGACGACGAGGATGGCGGCGAGCAGCCAGAGCCGCCGCTCGCGGGGAGTGCGGAAGCGCGCCATGGTGGGTGGCTCACCATAGCGGAAGGCGCGTCGCAGCCTGTGGCAAGGTGGTGGCGATTTCGAGGGCGGCCGGCGCGCGGTCGCTGCCGGCGAGCTGGCGGGCCGCCAGCACGACGTCGGCGAGCACGCCGGCCGCCGTCACTGCGGGACCCGCGCCCGGGCCGCCGATCAGCAGCGGCGGATCGCGGTAGCGGTCGGTCTCGACGAGGACGAGGTTCTCGCCTGGGCGTAGGCGCGCGAAAGGCGAGCTCGCGGGCACCGCTTCGATGGCGAAGCGGGCCGTGCCGTCGTAGCGGGCGAGCGGCACCAGCACTTCGCCGGCGGCGGCTGAGGCGGTAGCGCGCCAGCCCCATCTCGTATCGAGTGCCTCGAGGCTGTCGAGGAACGCTTCGACAGTTGGCGGCGCGTGGTGTTGGCTCGCCGGCGCCGGCAGCAGCGACTCGACGTGCACGTCGCCGCGCTCGACGGCCACGCCTGCCTGCCGTAGCAGGATGACGAGCTTGCGCGCGACGTCCTCCGCCGAGAGGTCGTCGGCCGGGTGCGGCTCGGTGAAGCCGCGGGCTGCGGCCTCGCGCACCGCGGCGGAGAACCGCGCTCCCGTCATCAGCTGCGCGCAGACGAACGAGAGGCTTCCCGAGAGCACTGCCTGCAGCGAGCGCAGCCGGTCGCCGGCGAGGCGCAGCCCTTCGAGCGCGTGGAGCACCGGCAGCGCGGCGCCGACGGTCGTCTCGAAGCGATACGGCACCCGCCGCTCGGCGGCGAGGCGCAGCAGCCGCCGGTGCTCGGCGAGCGGACCGGCCGGCGCGAGCTTGCTCGCGGTGACGATCCCGATGCCGCGCGCGAGCAGCTCCCCGTAGCGCGCGGCGGGCGCCGGGGCGCCGGTGCAATCGACGAGCAGCGACGGCGTGCAGGGGCGCTCGTCGAGCCAGTCGAGCAGCGCGTCGAGGGTGAGGAGGCGACGGGCGCCGTCGCCGCCCGCGGCGGCAGGCGTCATGACCCCGCCGTCGGCGGCGAGGAAGCCGCGGCGGTTGCCCACCGCGGCGAGGACGACGTCGATGCCGGTCGCGGCGGCGATCTCGCGCCGCTGCACGGCGAGCTGCCGCACCAGCTCGGCGCCGACGCGGCCGCTGGCGCCGGCGACGCAGACTTGTACCGCTGGAAGCCGCACGCGCGTCAGCGGCACGCGCTCCGACTCGATCGCTCGGCTCTCGATGCGAAGGCTCGCTCGGCTCACGGGCACCTCCTCGTCGCTGCGACGGTGCCGGAGGGCCCAGAAACACGAAGACCCGCTCCGGCTGTGCCGTCGCGGGTCTTTCGAAATCGCTTCGCTGGTTCGCTGTTACGTTCCGGCGTCGCTCGCTCGCCCGCACGGCTTGCGCTGCTGTCGACATGCGCATCTGAGAGAGCGGTGGCCGGCCGGGGGTTCGACATCGGAGCGCGCATTCCGCCACAGCGGGACGGCCCTGTCAAGCGGCGAGCGCTCGCTTCGGCGCCGGCTCGAAACGTCACGCCGGTGCGGCGCGCGGTCCTCGGAAGCGATAGCCTGCGCGTCGAATCGAAAGCGAAGGAGGCACGACATGGCGCGGCTGCACGTGACGACGCTCGGGCTCGCGATCTGGATCCTCGGCGCGGCGAGCGCCGCCGCCGCCGACAACATCACGCGCCTCTCCTGGCTCGCCGGCTGCTGGATCGGCACCAACGACGACGTGATCACGGAAGAGCACTGGACCTCCCCGGCGGGCGGCGAGATGGTGGGCATGAACAAGGCCGTCGCCGAGGGCCGCGTCGTCTTCTTCGAGTTCCTGCGCATCGCGCCCCAGGACGGGAAGCTCTGCTACCTGGCGAGCCCGCGCGGCGGCGCCGTCACCGCGTTCTGCGCCACCACCATCAGCGAGCACCGCGTCGTCTTCGAGAACCGCCAGCACGACTTCCCGCAGCGCATCATCTACGAGCGCTCGACGGCGGCCTGCGCGCGCGCACCGAAGGCACGGTCGACGGCAAGCAGCGCTCGGAGTCGTGGGAGTGGGGCCGCTGCGCCGACTAGGAGCCGCTACTCGCCGGCCGGATTGCCGGATTGCCAGCCGAATTTCCAACCAAGTGCAGCACGGCATTGAGCACGCCGTCGACGACCGTCGCCATGCGCCGGTAGTCGAGCGTCTCGGGCCGATCGCCCGGCGCGTGGTAGTGCGGATTGCGCATGAACGCCGTGTCGGTGACCATCACCGCGGGAAGACCCTCCAGCCAGAAGCTCGCGTGGTCGGAGGCGTCGGTGCCCATCATCGTCGGTCCGTTGAAGCTGTAGACGGGCACCGCCGGGTTGCCTGACGCGGCGGGAACGCGCATCCAGCCCTTGATGCGGCGCGCCAAGCCGCCGTCGAAAGGCTGGCCGACGACGCCGGCGAAATCGCCGCGCCGCGGGTAGACGGCCGCCAAGAGCGCGCTCGGCCAGGGCTGGCGCTCGCTGAAGTAGCCGATCATTTCGAGACCGATCATCGCTTCGACGTCGACGCCAGCGGCGCGCAGGGCGCGAGCGCGCACGCGGCTGCCCATCTCCGCGCTGCCGAAGAACGGCGGCTCCTCGAGCGTGAACGCGACGAGGTCGACGCGCCGCGCCGGCGGCTGCGCGCGCAGCAGCCGCGCCAGCTCGAGCAGCCCGGCGGTGCCGCTGGCGTTGTCGTCGGCTCCGGGATTGCTGCCAAACATCCCGAACGCGTCGTAGTGCGCGCCGACGACGATGCGCGGCCCGTCCTCGGGCCCGAAGCTCGCGATCAAGTTCCGCACCGGCTGTCGCGGCAGGTCGGGCCGGAACGCGGCTTCATAGCGCTCGCTCACGACGCGCGGCGTCGCCTCGCGCAGCCGCGCCTCCACATAGGCGGCGGCGCGCTCGAGGTTCTCCGGATGATCGACGTCGCGCGGCACCAGCGTGCCGGCGAGCATCTCGACGTGCGCCCTCAATGTTTCGGGCCGCGCCCGCTCGCGCAGCAGCACCTCGGATCGCCCGACGCTGGGACGCCGCAGAAAGACGGCCAGCGCCGCGAGCAGCAGCGCAGCCACCGCGAGCGCGATGCCAACGACGAACATCAGCCGCTTCACGCCGAGCTTACGCGCGAGACCGGCGCGACGTTTCTTCGTTCACGACAACAGTGTGTCGTCGACCGTCCACTAAAGTCGAGCTGAGCACACATCGCTCGACCATCGAATGCCGACGATCCTCAGCTCTGCCGCCGCCTCACCACGTCTCGCGGCCGCGCGCGCCTGGTTGTTGCGCAGTCACGGCGCTCCCGCCCTGATCCTCGCCGCGTCACGCCGGGCGGGCCAGCAACTGGTACGCGAAGCGACTGCCGACACCGGTGGGCTGCTGGGCGTTCACGTGGTTGACGCCCGCCCAGCTCGCGGCCGAGGTCGTGCTCGGCACGGCCGATGCGCCGACGCCGTTGACGGCGCTCGGCGGTGAAGCGATCGCGGCGCGGGCGCTTGGGAGATGTCGCGCCGAAGGTGCCTTTGCGTACTTTGAGGAGGTAGCGAGCGCGCCGGGGCTGCCACGCGCGCTGGTGCGGACGCTAAGCGAGCTGCGTCATCACGGCATCGCACCGGCGGCGCTCGCCGCGCTCGGGGCGCGCGGCGCGGACTTGGCGCGGCTGCTCGCTGCGTACGAGGACGAGCTCGAAGGCTCTCGACTTGCCGATGCGCCGGCGCTGCTGGTGCGCGCCGCGGCCCGCATCGCCGACGAGCCGCCGGCGCGTTACACGGGAATGCGGCTGCTGCTGCTCGACCTCGCGCTGCGCTCGCCGCTCGAGTCGGCGCTGGTCGCGGCACTCGCGGCGCGGGCGCCCGATGTGCTCGCCGTGGCGCCGGCCGCCGACGCGCACGCGCTGCGCGCGCTCGAGCTCGCGCTCGGCGCCGCGCCCGTCGCGCTCGACGAGCCTCCTCCGGGGACGCGCGCCGTCGCTCGTGCGCGCACCTACGTCTTCCGCCCCGAAGCGCCGCCTCCGCCGGAGCCGCTCGACGACGGCTTCGTGCTCACCTCAGCGCCCGGCGAAGGCGCCGAGTGCGTCGAGATCGCACGCCGCCTGCTCGGCCTCGCCCGCGACGGGGTCGCGTTCGACCGCTGCGCCGTCCTGCTGCGCGAGCCGGAGCGCTACCAGCCGCTGCTCGAGCAGGCGCTCGACCGCGCCGGCGTGCCCGCCCTCTTCACCCGCGGCGTCGTCCGCCCGCACCCCGCCGGCCGCGCGCTGCTGGCGCTGCTCGACTGCGCGCTCGAGCGGCTGTCGGCCAACCGCTTCGCCGAATACCTGTCGCTGGGACAGGTGCCGGCGGTAGACGACGACGGCGCGCCGCCGCCGCGGCCAGTGCCCTGGGTCGAGCCCGACGAAGAGGAGCGTCTCAGCGCGGCGCCGAACGAGGACGAGGGCGTGCCTGCGATGTCGCGCGCGTCCGTCGCCGAAGACGACTCCTCGCCGGTGATCGCCGGCTCGCTGCGCACGCCGCTCAATTGGGAGCAGCTGCTCGTCGAGGCGGCCGTGATCGGTGGTCTCGACCGCTGGCGCCGCCGCCTGGCCGGCCTCCGCCACGAGCTCGAGGTCCACCTCGCCGCCTGCGAGAGCGACGATCCGGGCCGCGCCGAGCACCTGCGGCGGCAGCTCGCGCGGCTCGCCACGCTCGGGCAGTTCGCGCTGCCGCTCGTCGAGTCGCTCGCCGCGCTGCCCGAGGCCGCACCGTGGGCCGTCTGGCTCGACCACCTCGAGCGGCTGGCGGCGCGCGCGCTCCACGACCCGCAGCGTGCGCTGCAGACGCTCGCCGAGCTGCGGCCGATGGCGGAGGTCGGGCCGGTGTCGCTCGGCGAGGTGCGGTTGGCGCTCGCCGACCGCCTCACCAACCTGCGCGCGAGCCCCGAAGGCTCGCCCTTCGGCCGCGTCTTCGTCGGCAGCGTCGACGAGGCGCGCGGCCGCTCGTTCCACACCGTCTTCCTGCCCGCGCTCGTCGAGGGCGTCTTCCCGCGCCGCGCGC
Source organism: Thermoanaerobaculia bacterium (assembly GCA_963846495.1). Taxonomy (GTDB): domain Bacteria; phylum Acidobacteriota; class Thermoanaerobaculia; order Multivoradales; family JAIOJS01; genus DASYQD01. Next base: position 477,202 of record CAWJWP010000016.1, read on the forward strand.
TCGAGGACCCGCTTCTGCTCGACGAGGATCGACGCCAACTCGCCGGCGAACGCGCGCTCCCCACGCAAGCCGATCGCGTCGCCGAAGAGCGCCTCCTCCTCGCCCTCGCGCTCGGCGCCGCCGAGGAAGGGCTCGTCGCCTCCTTCCCCACCCTCGACAGCCGCGAGGGGCGCGTACGCGTGCCCTCCTTCTACGCCCTCGACCTCGTGCGCGCCGCCCTCGGCGAGTTGCCTGCGCACGGCCGGCTGCTCCGCCGCGCCGCCGAGCGTTCGGCGCTGCGCCTCGGCTGGCCGGCGCCGCGCGAGGCCGAGCTTTCCATCGACGCCGCCGAATACGACCTCGCGGTGCTCGTGCCTCTTCTCACGGCCGACGAGACCGACGCGCGCGGCCGCGCCCGCTTCCTGCTCCGCCTCGAGCCGGCGCTCGCACGCTCGCTGCGCGCGCGCTGGCAGCGCTGGAGCCGCCGCTTCACCCCCGCCGACGGCCTCGTCGAGCCCGACGACGCGGCGCGCGCTGCGCTCGCCGCGCACGCTCCGCTGGCCCGTCCCTACTCCGCCACCGCGCTGCAGAACCTCGCCGTGTGCCCGTACCGCTTCCTCCTCCACGCCGTCCACGGCCTGCGCCCGCGCGAGGAGGCGATGCCGCTCGAGGAGCTCGACCCGCTCACCAAGGGACAGCTCTTCCACGCCGTGCAGGCCGAGCTGCTCGGCGCGCTGCGCGACCGCGGGCGCCTGCCGCTCGCCGCCGACTCCGCGCAGGAGGCGCTCGACCTGCTCGACACGACGCTCGACGGCCTCGCCGCCGACTACCGCGAGCGCCTCGCGCCCGCGCTGCCGCGGGTGTGGGAGAGCGAGATCGAGGAGATGCGCGTCGACCTGCGCGGCTGGCTGCGCGAAGTGATCGACGGCTCGGTCGGCCCCGCGTCTCGCCAACCGTGGGTGCCCGCCCACTTCGAGCTCGCCTTCGGCCTTGCCGCCGACGACCGGCGCGATCCGAAGAGCCGCAGCACCGCCGCCGACCTGCTCGGCCGGCTGCGCCTGCGCGGCTCGATCGACCTCGTCGAGCGCTCGCTCGACGGCGGCCTGCTGCGCGCCACCGACCACAAGACCGGCCGCGCCCCCGACACTCAGTTGGTGACGATCGGCGGCGGCGAGAGCCTGCAGCCGCTGCTCTACGCGCTCGCCGCGAGCGAGATGCTCGGGACGCCGGCGCGCTGGGGGCGCCTCTACTTCTGCACTCGCCGCGGCGGCTACCGCACCTTCGAGGTGCCGGTGCACGAGCTGTCGCTGTTCGCGCTCGGCGAGGTGCTCGACCTGCTCGACCGCTCGCTCGCCGACGGCTTCTTCCCCGCCGCGCCGCGCGAGGGCGCCTGCGGGCGCTGCGACTACCGCCCCGTCTGCGGGCCGTGGGAGGAGCGCCGCATCCGCCACAAGCCGACGGCGCCGCTGCAACAGCTGATCGACGTGCGGCGGCACGAATGACGACGACGATGGCGAATCCTTCGCTCTCGCCTTCGCAGCGCGACGACGCCGCCGCCCGCGAGCGCATCCTCTCTTCGCTCGACGAGTCGCTGCTCGTCGAGGCGGCGGCGGGCACCGGCAAGACGACGATGCTCGTCGGCCGGCTGGTGAGCCTGCTCGCCGCGAGCCGCACCACCGTCGACCGCGTCGTCGCCGTCACCTTCACCCGCAAAGCGGCCGGCGAGCTGGCGCTGCGGCTGCGCGAGGAGCTCGACCGCCGCCGCGCCGCCGCGAGCGACGACGCCGAGCGCGCGGCGTTGCAGGACGCGATCGAGCACCTCGAAGAGGCGCGGCTCGGCACCATCCACTCCTTCTGCGCCGAGCTGCTGCGCGAGCGGCCGGTCGAGGCCGGCATCGATCCCGACTTCGTCGAGCTCGACGAGGAGGAAGCCGAGGCGCTCTTCCGCCGCACCTTCGAGCGCTGGGTGCAGGACGCGCTGGCGGCGGGCTCGCCGGCGCTGCGCCGCGCGCTGAGCCGGTTGTCGCTCGCGTCTGGAGCGGGCGGCGCAGGCGGCGATCCCCCACTCGCGCGTCTCGCTTCGGCGGCGTGGCAGCTCGCCGAGTGGCGCGACCATCCGGCTCCGTGGCGGCGCGAGCCGTTCGACCGCGCCGCCGAAGTGGAGGCGCTCGTCGCCGAGTTGACCGCGCTCGCCGCCGCCGCCGCGGAAGGTCCCGCCGACCACCCGCTGCGCCGCGCGCTGCGCGCCGTCGAGGAAGAAGCGCGCTGGATCGAGCGCGCCGAGGCGGCAGGCCCGCGCGACCTCGACGCCCTCGAGGCGCGGCTCATCGCGCTGCGCCGCCAGCTGCGCCGCACCGAGAACCGCCGCACCGGCGGCGGCAAGAAATTCGGCCCGCGCGAGCGCACCGTGGTGGTGGCGATGCGCGACGCACTCCTCGTCCGCCTGGACGACTTCGCCGCGCGCGCCGACGCCGACCTCGCCGCGACGTTGCGCGATGCCCTCGCCGGCAGCCTCGACGCCTACGCCGCGCGCAAGCGGCGCGAAGGGAAGCTCGACTTCCTCGACCTGCTTCTCCTCGCCCGCAACTTGCTCCGCGACCACGCCGACGTGCGCGCCGGCTTCCAGCGCCGCTTCAGCCACCTCTTCGTCGACGAGATGCAGGACACCGATCCGCTGCAGGCCGAGGTGTTGCTGCTGCTCGCCGCCGACGACCCGGCGGAGAGCGACTGGCGCCGCGTCCGCCCGCGCTCGGGCGCGCTCTTCCTCGTCGGCGATCCCAAGCAGTCGATCTACCGCTTCCGCCGTGCCGACGTCGTCCTCTACCAGGAAATCTGCGAGCGCCTCGCCGAGCACGGCGTGGCGCGGCTCGAGCTCTCGACCAGCTTCCGCGCCGTGCGCGGCATCCAGCGCGCCGTCAACGCCGCCTTCGCGCCGGTGCTGACGCTCGACCGCGAAAGCGGCCAGCCCGCCTTCATCGAGCTCGGCGAGCACCGCGCCGATGCCGACGGACAGCCGGCGGTGATCGCGCTGCCGGTGCCGCGGCCGCTCGGCCGCCACGGCGACGTCGCGCACTGGGCGGTCGAAGAAAGCCTGCCCGGCGCGCTCGCCGCCTTCCTCCACTGGCTGCTGCGCGAGAGCGGCTTCACCGTCGAGGAGCCGGGCGAGGATGGACCCGCGCGCGTGCCGGTCGCGCCGCGCCACGTGGCGGTCCTCTTCCGCCGCTTCGTCTCCTGGGGCCGCGACGTCGCCGAGCCCTATCGCCGCGAGCTCGAATCGCGCAACCTGCCGCACGTGCTGATGGGCGGCCGCTCCTTCCACCAGCGCGAGGAGGTCGAGACGCTGCGCACGGCGCTCGTCGCGATCGAGCACCCCGACGACGAGCTGATGATCTTCGCCACCCTGCGCGGCAGCCTCTTCGCGCTGGGCGACGACACGCTGCTGCACTGGCGCCACCGCGTCGGCTCGTTCCACCCCTTCAAGCCGCGGCCGGCCGATTTGCCGGAGGCACTCGTACCGGTCGCCGACGCGCTGGCGCTGCTCGCCGATCTGCACCGCCGGCGCAACCGCGTGCCGGTGGGCGAGACGCTGCACGAGCTGCTGCGCCGCACGCGCGCCCTCGCCGGTTTCGCCGTGCGCCCGGCGGGTCACCAAGTGGTCGCCAACGTCCACCACGTCGGCGAGCTCGCCCGCGCCTTCGAGGCGCGCGGCGGCCTCTCCTTCCGCCGCTTCGTCGAGCTGCTCGAGGCGCAGGCGAGCACGGCCGAGAGCCGCCAGTCGGCGACGATCGAAGAGGGCGCCGAGGGCATCCGCATCCTCAGCGTGCACGCGGCGAAGGGGCTCGAGTTCCCGGTCGTCGTCCTCGCCGACGTCACCTGCCGGCTGTCGCGCGAAGAGCCCAGCCGCATCGTCGACGGCGAGCGCGGCCTGTGGGCGGCGCCGCTCCTCGGCTGCACGCCCTGGGACCTCCACGACCACGCGGCGCGCGAAGCGGCGCGCGATGCCGCGGAGGGGCGGCGCTTGGCGTACGTGGCGGCGACGCGCGCGCGCGACCTGCTCGTCGTGCCGGTGACCGGGGTCGGCGCGGTCGACGGCTGGGTCGCCGACTTGAACCGCGCGCTCTACCCGGCGCGCGAGAGCGCGTACGACGCGGCGCCCGCACCGGGACTTCCCGTGCGCGGCGCGGCGACCGTGCTCGGCCTGCCCGACGGCTATTCGGGCGAGCCGCCGCGCTCGATCCGCCCCGGCCTACATCGCGCGCGCGAGGGCGGCCACGCGGTGGCTTGGTTCGATCCGGCGCTGCTCGACCTCGCCGTGCCGGAGAACTTCGGCGTTCGCCAGGAGCATCTCCTCGCCGAGCCCGCCGACGCGGCGATCGTCGAGGCGGACCTCGAGCGCCACGCGACGCTGGCAGCAGGGGCTCGAGGAGACGCGGGCGCGCGGCGGCCGCGCCGACGCTGCGCATCGCCACGGTGACGGCGCTCGAGGTCGATCCGCCGGCGCCAGCGCTCATCGCCGAGGAGTCGCTGCCGCGCGCCGCCGGCCGCCCCACCGGCCCGCGCTTCGGCGCCCTCGTCCACGGCCTGCTGCGCGACGTGCCGCTCGCCGCCTCGCGCGCCGAGGTCGACCGCTTGGCAAGCGACCACGGCCGCCTGCTCGCCGCACCGCCGGAAGAAGTCGAAGCCGCCGCCGAAGCCGTAGCGCGCGCCCTCGACCACCCGCTGCTGCGCGACCGCGCCCGCGCCGCCGCCCGAGCTCTGGCGCGAGCTCCCCTTCTGCCACCGCCTCGACGACGGCACCCTCGTCGAAGGCATCGTCGACCTCGCCTTCCGCGACGACAGCGAATGGATCGTCGTCGACTTCAAGACCGAAGACATCCGCGCCGCCCGCGACCGCTACCGCCGCCAGCTCTCCTGGTACGTCTGGAGCGTCGCGCGGATGACCGGCGCGCCCACGCGCGGCGTGCTGCTGGAGGTGTGAGCGGCGGGCGGCGCCTCGCTGTTATCGTGCTCGCGATGCAGGACGAGATCGTCGTCGTCGACCGCCTTATCGAGCCGGCCGAGCTCGCTCGGCTAGTGGCGCTTTTCTTCGAGGACATGGTCAAGTACGTCGTCGACGTGCGCTTGGACGTCGCCGCCGTGGGCGGCCAGCTCCATGCCGATGCCGAGGCGATGCTGCTCGCCCGCGGCAGCGCACAAGCGGATCTGTGGGGCGCCAACTACTACCCCGGTCGCGGCGAGGACGAGTGCATCGAGTACACATCACTGATCAACATCCGCCCCGCGCAGGGCAACCGCAGCATGGAAGTGCAGGACGCGGCAGCTCGCGGCCGCATTCGCGAGCTCACCTTCGCGCTGATCGGCCGCGGAGAGGCGCTGCCATGAGCCAGCATGCCGGCCTGACGCTCGAGCGGTGGCGCGAGTTCGACCGCGACCGCCAGGTGTTGATGATCGCCAATGAGATGCACCGCGGTCGGCGCGCAATGGAGCCCGAGGAAGTGCGGCGGGTGTACGAGCGCGTGCTGCGCCTGACAGATCTCACCGTTCAGGCAGCGGAGCAGGCGACGTTCCGCCGCGAGCTACTACGCTGGCGCGACGGCATCGCCGAGCTCTACCTGGAGGACCGTCCAGCGCCGGAGCGGCATCGGCAGCTGCTCCACGTGCTGCTCCTGATGTCCAAAGAAGCGGCGCGACAGCGGCCTTACATCCTCGCCTGATACGCGGCGGTGGGCTCAGGGTGCGCTCGGCCGCCAGCGGCCGAGCGGTTCGGCCCGCTTGCGCCAGAACTGCGGGAGTGCACGATCGCGAGCGGATGGTCCGGCAAGAGTTGGATCGATCAGCTGCGCCACGCCAAGCCGATCCATCGCCTCGAACAGCGCCCGCGCAGGTGCCCCTGGCCGCGGCGTCAACTGAGGTGTCGCGGTCGTCAACAACACCTTGAACCACTCGCCCTGCCGCCGCCACTCGCTGAGCTCGGATGAGCTTGGCAACTCGGTGACGAGCGGTTTGTAGTCGAGCTGAAGCCGTTCTGGCTGCCGCCCGCCCACCGCCGGCAGCGTGGAGAATGCGAAGGCGGTCCCCTTGCGGGCCAGTACGCGTACGCGCCCGACCACTTGCAAGGTCTTGCCCGCTACCTCTTGCGGCTGGACCCTGACGCCGTCGACATAAAGCTCGTCCGGGAGTTCCACCCACGCGATTTCGAAGGTGCGTAGGCGATCCACCACCGGTTCTTCGTCGACGACCGCCCCCACCTCGTAAGCGACGCCTTCCGAGAGCCGGTCGTTCAGCGCGCTGATACGGTCGTAGACAGCATCGGCTGGCGCCGAGTCGGACGGCTGCCCATCCAGGATCCACCGCAGCAGAAGCAGCGGCCCCGCCTCGATTCCCACCCGGACGCGGAAGTCGAGGCTCTCGGTGTCGTCCGTAATCCCAGGGGCAGCTCGCTGCAGGATGCTCCACGCCTTGGCGTCCGCCGCCAGTTCCTCGGCCAGCGGCCTCGGGTCACGCCCCGCCGGACGGTGGCCGAGCAGTAGGTGGCTCATCTCGTGCGCGATCAGGAAGCCGAGCGTACCGCCGAAGATGGCGGCGGCCTGCGGTTCGGCACAGAGGGCGAACGTCGACGGGCACTTGATGAGCTCGACGGGGGTGCCGGCCAAGGACAACTCATGGAGCGAAGCCAGCAGAGGCAGAATCGCGCTGGCGGCGAATGGCCGCGTCACCAGTGGAGAACCGAGAGGGAACTCAGAACCCATCGCCACGTAGACGTCATGCCCGAGATACATGCCCAACAGCATGACGTCCGTAAGCGCATCACTTGACAGGCGGATCGCACTCCCGTCGACCCACGCCGGCGGTGCGCCCTCGAGCTCCACCACGGAGATCGGAACGCCTGCAAGGCGAGCCCGCTCGGAAGGGCTCAATCCGCTATCGAGGAACTCGCGCGAGATAGAGATCATCACCCCGTCGAATTCCTGCCAGTCCGCCTCCGTCAAGCTCGACGGCGCCCGGGTCGAGAATTCGCGGAGCTTTTCCTGGAGGCGCGGTGACAGCGTCTGCGCACCAGCGGCGCGGGCGCCCAGCAACAGGGCCAACGCGAGAACGAGCCGCCTGCACGTCCTCATCAGCGCGGCCCGCCGAGAGAGATCGGAATCCGGTCGCCGTCGCCGACGGTGAGCGTGCGGCGGCTCACGATCACGCCATCTTCCGAGGCCGAAAGCTGGTAGGTGCCCGGAGGGATGCGCAGCAGCAAGCGCGTGTAGCCACGCCACATGAGCTGCCGCTCGCGTGGGTCGTTGACCGAGATGAACAGGGTTCGATCTCCGGCGTCGATGTCGAGCACGGCAGCCGGTTCGCGCCAGATCTGCGCGGCGGCGAGAAGCTTATGGACCAGCTCGCCGGGCGAGAACGTCGGGTCCGCCGTCGAGCTCAGCGCCCGGTCGAGCAAACCAGCGACCGCGCGACCTTGCCCGGCGGCGTCGGCGGTAGCGCCCTCGTTGATGGCGGCGTAGCGAAGGCCGTCAGCCAGTGCGCTCACGAACGCACAGCGATCCACCGGCGTCAGCGCCGTCAGATTCACCTCGCTCCGTCGAGCCAACCGTGCGGCCAGCTCTCCGAGATCGCCTGCGCTCGACCCACTGACAGCTACGCCGCGTGATCGCATCCACTCTGCGCCGCATTGAGCGAGATCGACCGCCGGGTCCCGCCCTGCCGCGACTGATGGCGTCGCGGCGGCCGACGGCTGGGGCTCGGTTACCGCGGGGCGCTGTCCCGCCGCAGGCGTTAGGCCAACCGCGAGCGCGAAGAGGAGGGCGCCCGCGATCTTCCGCGAAGGTCGGAACAGGGACACCGCGAGCAGGGTCACCGCTGCGAAGAGAAACCAGAACTGACATACGACGGGGTACCGCAACTCTGCGCCATAGAGCATCTCCAGCGGCCCCTCGAGCACGTGTGCCACGCTCTCTTGATAGAGGAAGGCATTGTAGATGGAGCCGAGCAGGAGTCCGGCTGCAGCGAAATGTGCGTGACTGCCGATGCGGAGCTGCGCCTTGTCGGAAAACCGTAGGCCCAGCAGAGCTCCGAGGCTGGCGAAGGCGAGCTTGAAGAGCAACTCGGACCCGGCGCCTCGCGAGGCAAGGAACCGCTCCTGCGTCGAGCTGATCTCTGCCGACTGCGGCGTCTCGGCTCGGACCCGCCTCATCGCTTCGCTCTGCGCCAAGCGCAGCAGCCAGGTGGAGGCCAGCACGCTGACCAACACCACGACCAAGAAGGTCGTCAATGGAGTGAACAACATCCGCCAGCGCTTCATGGGGTGCCGACCTCCCGCAGCGCCGCGGCGTAAACGGCAGCTGCTGCCGATGCGTCGGCGTCACCCTCGGCCGCCCGCTCTTGGGCCACAGCGGCAGCAACGCGCAACAGCTCCACTCGCAACTGCCAATCAAGAATCTCCTCTGCGCCTGCGCGCTCCTCCTCACGGATCAACAGCCAGGCCTCTAGCGTGCGGCCACTAGCGCGGTAGGCGTCGGCGAGCAGCACGCGTAGCGCGTGGGCGCGCTGGAGGTCCTCGAGGCTATGAAGTTGGCTCTGCAGGTACGACACGGCGGCTGCTGCCTTCCCAGTCGCGATCCGCGACGCCGCGATGGCTTTCGTGGCCTGCCAGTAACCGATATTGGAGAGCGTCTCGAGATCGGCTTCTAGGCGAGACCATTCGGGCGCTCGCGGCGGCAGCAGCGGTGTGAGGGCGAGCAGGGCACGCAAGGTAACAACCGAAGGACCATAACGATCGAAGACCGTGAACAGGGCCACCGTGCCATTTTGTTTCTGGCCCTGCTCCAAGAAGAGTTGGGCCTTCACCAGGTCTATGGCAGCCCGACTTAGTCCGAGCAACTCCTTGCGCTGAGTTCCGGGATTGGATTCCGTCTCCAGCAGGTGGACAGCGCGCTGCAGCTCGCCAAGCGCCTCTTGAAGGCATCCAGCGTTGTAGTAGCTCAAGCCGCGGTTGTAGGCAGCCAGCGCGGCTTCGGTCGAGATGGAGAACTGTAGGCGCTGTTGCAGAAACGGCGATTTCGTGCAAGCTGCTTCGGCTGCCCTCGGCGCGAGAACCAGCCCTAGCAGCACGAGCGCCGTGGGGGTTCAGGAAAGTCTTCTTCGGCTTCTTATTGCCGGTGGCAAAGAACTGCTGATGATCGCCAACGAGATGCACCGCGGTCGGCGCGCGACCGAGCCCGAGGAATTGCGGCGAGTCTACGAGCGCGTCCTGCGTCTCACGGACCTCACCATCCAGTCAGCCGAGCAAGCGACGTTCCGCCGCGAGCTGCTGCGGTGGCGCGACGGGATCGCCGAGCTCTACCTCGATGGGCGCCCGGCGCCCGAGCGGCATCGGCAGCTGCTTCATGTGTTGCTGCTGATGTCTCCCGAAGCCGCCCGTCAGCGCGCTTACATCCTGTCCTGATTGCCGGTCGCCGATACGTCGAGCGGCGCTCTCAGGCGCGGCACGCGTCGCTTACCGCGGCCTTGACAAATTTTCCTGTCAATGACCACAATGGGGCATGCAGCCGCTGGAAGTGATCGCCGATCCCGCCGCCGCGGCCATCGCGCTCGATCCCGTGCGCGCCCAGCTCCTCGCCGAGCTCGCGGAGCCGGCATCGGCGGCGTCGCTTGCTGCGCGGGTCGGGTTGCCGCGGCAGAAAGTGAACTACCACTTGCGCACGCTCGAGGAGCATGGGCTGGTGCGCGTCGTCGAGGAGCGGCGATGGGGCGGGCTCACCGAGCGGGTGCTCGCGGCGACCGCTTCGTCGTACGTCGTCTCGCCGGCGGCGCTCGGCGAGCATGCTTGCGATCCCGGTCGTTGTGCTGATCGGCTGTCGGCGCGCTATCTCCTGGCGCTGGCGGCGCGGCTGCTCCACGAAGTGGGACAGCTGTTGCGCCGCGCCGACTCGACAGGCAAGCGGCTCGCCACGCTCGGCATCGACACCGAGGTGCGCTTCCGCTCCGCCGCCGACCGCGCCGCGTTCACCGACGAGCTGACACATGCCATCACCGATCTCGTCGCGCGCTACCACGACCCGTCCGCGCCCGGCGGCCGCTCGCACCGGTTGGTGGTGGCCGCGCACCCGCTTCCCACCAAGCCCCGCAAGGAGGATCTGCAATGACCGTACGTCGCGACGACTCCGTGCCCGTCCGTTCCGTCGAAGTCGAGGTCGAGGTGCCCGGCACGCCCGAGCAGGTGTGGCAGGCGATCGCCACCGGCCCGGGCTGGAGCGCCTGGTTCGCGCCCACCGAAGTCGAGGAGCGCGAGGGCGGCGCCCTCAAGCAGTCGATGGGACCCGGCATGGAATCCACGGCCGTCGTCACCGCGTGGCAGCCGCCGCACCGCTTCGCCGCCGAGGAAAGCGCCAGCTGGATGCCAGGCGCGCCACCGCTCGCCACCGAGATCTTCGTCGAAGCGAAGGCCGGCGGCTTCTGCCGCGTGCGCCTCGTCAACAGCCTCTTTACCAGCCAAGCCGATTGGGACGATCAGCTCGAAAGCATGGAGAAGGGCTGGCCGCTCTTCTTCGAAGTGCTGCGCCTCTACCTCACCCACTTCCCGGGCGCCCGCTCAGCGCCAGCCGCGGCAGTTACGGTCACGACCTCGAACGAAACGCAGGCCTGGGCGGCGGTGCTCGACCGTCTCGGCCTGACCGGCGCGACGGCCGGCGAGCGGCGCACCATCGGCGACCTCGGCGCTCCCGAGCTCGCCGTGGAGGTCGAGAAGATGCGCAGCAACGGCGTGGTGCTCCGGCTCGTCGAGCCTTCACCGGGCCTAGCCGTCCTCGGCGCCGGCGACTGCGGGCCGATGGGCGTCATGGTCTCAGCGAACTTCTTCTTCTACGGCAACGACGGCGCCGCGGCCGCGGAGCGCGAGGGCGCGCGCTGGCAGGCGTGGCTCGCGGAGCGGCTGCCCGCGCCGGCGCCGGCGGCCGACGCCGTGCAGACCGCGGGCTGAGGCGCGTCGATCGGGGCGCGGCACGCTGCGCGGCCGCGCTCCGTTCACTTCTCCGCGACGTCAGTAGGCCTCGTCGGTGACCCCCTCCGACCGGATGTCTTCGATGCGGTGGTGCGCCGCGGCCGACGTCGTCAAGGTGACGTCGTAGGCCGTCGGTCGCCCCCCTCGCGCCGCAGGACAGGAAAGCCGCAACGACAGCTTGTGCGGGCTCGGCGCCCGCCGCACGCGGAAGGTGGAGCAGCCCGCGATGCCCTGCTGCAGCTTTGCCAGCCAACCCTCCACGCTCGCTTCGTCGAGGTGCTGCGCGGCGCGATAGCTCGCGGCGAGCTGATCCAACACCTTGGCCCGGAACACGGCCGCCTGCCCTTTGCCGCGAGCGGCGCCGGTGAGCCACAGGAAGCGCGCCACGCCGACGCCGAGCTCGCTGTCGCGCCAGCTCGTCGCCGCGTCGCCGGTCGTGCCCGCCTGCAGCACGGCGCGGCTCACGGTGCTGATGAAACCGGGGTCGACCTCCTTGGGCTGCGCGCCGGCCACCATCTGCGGATACGGCTCGGTCGAGACCAGCGCCACCGCGCCCAGCTTGCGGCCGGGCGAGAGGACCGTGTCCGAGCCCCATTCGCCGCCGAACGAGCCGTTGTGCTGGAGCACGCCTGCCTCGCCGACGTACCAGTTGGCGCCGAAGTCGTCCGCCTCCTGGCAGCCGGAGAAGCTGGTTCCGCCGGCAATGGTGATGACGTCCTTGCACGCCGCCGTCGATGCCCCTGACGACACGACCAGCGGCTCGGTGGCGTCTTCGAGCGTCTCGCGCCTCAGGATCCCGCCCGGAGCGTTCGCGGACAGGAACATGGCGTCGAAGCGGGCAAGGTCCCACACGCTGCTGTACAAGTTGCCGGCGGCGGTGAGCATCCGCGGGTGGTCCCAGTCGTCGTTGGCCGTGAACCGCGGCGTCTTGTACACCGGCGGCCCGCTCCACGACAGGCGGTACTTCTGCGCCAGCAGCCGGGCGGGCACGTCGGAGTGGTCGAAGTACGAGTGGTCCATCCCCAGCGGGCGGAGGAGGATCTCGGTCACCGCCTTCGCGTAGGGTTTGCCCACCACGCGCTCGACGACGAGCCCCGTCGTCTCCGTGCCGACGCCCGAGTACGCAGCGTAGGACCCCGGCCAGAAGCGCAGCGAGGTGTGCTCCAGCTGGTCGAGCCAGTCGTGGAGGTTCACCTCCGGCGGGTTCATCTGGTTGGGCAGTCCCGACGTGTGCGACAGCAGGTGCCGCAGCTTCACCGGCAGGTGACACGCGGGCTGCCCATGCGTGCCGCAGGGCAGCGGCCCCGGCGCCGACACCTGATCGATCTCGGGAACATGCTCGTACGCGAGGTCTTCGAGCGACACGTCGCCGCGATCGCGCAGCACGAGCAGCGCGGTGCCGGTGAACACCTTGGTGAGCGAGCCGATGCGGAACACCGTCGTCTCGTCGGGCGCATGCCGCTTCTTCGCGTCGCGAAAGCCGAATCCCTGGCTGAAGTAGAGGCCGTCATCGAGCACCAGACCGACAGCGAGCCCCGGCCCTTGGCTGCCGAAGTACTCCTCGGCCTGCTTCTCGAGCCCGTCGGCGAGCCCCGGCAAGACCGCCAGCAGCCGCAGGCGCCGCTCCGCCTGCCGCGAGACCCACGCCGGCCGCTCGAGGCCGATGGCGTCCCAGTCGGTTGCTGCGAACGACGCGGAAGGCAGCAGGGACAGAGCGAGGACCATGGCCAGCACCGTCGGGCCGAAGCGATCTCTCATGGCGGCTCCTAGCCCTATCCCAAGGGCATGCCGAGTGGACCTGCTTGGGAAGCAGCATAGTGCCACTCCGCCGAAGCATCGGCAGCTGGCTGCCGCGCTGCCGTCGCGGCTGTCAGGCCGCCGTGGCTGCGCGCTGCCTCGCCTGCAACCGCACCGGCACGCCACCGATCGGCCGCAGGGTGATCGACGGGAAAGGCGCGATCTCGCCGCCGCTCGCGAGCGGCAGCCGAAAGCGCTGCGCGATCGTCGCCAGCAGCAGCACCGCCTCCATCATCGCGAAACGGTTGCCGATGCACACGCGCGGGCCGCCGCCGAAGGGCAGGTAGGCGTAGCGCGGCAGCCCCGCCTCGAAGTCGGCGCTCCAGCGTTCGGGCCGGAAGGCGTCGGCGTCGGCGCCGAAGAAGCGCGGATCACGGTGCATCGCCCACTGGCTGACGAAAACGGTGGCACCCTTGGGCACGCGATAGCCGCCGACCTCGCAGTCCGCGAGGGCCTCGCGGCCGATGGCGTAGGCCGGCGGGTAGAGCCGCATCGCCTCCTTGACCACCTGCTCGGCGTAGACGAGCCGCGGCAGGTCCTCGAGCGTCGGCGCCCGGCCGGCGAGCACGGCCGCGAGCTCGGCGGCGAGCCGCGCCTCGGCCTCGGGGTGGCGCGCCAGCAGGTACCAGCTCCACGACAGCGCGATGGCGGTCGTCTCGTGGCCGGCGAGGAAGAGGGTGATCACCTCGTCGCGCAGCTGCGCGTCGCTCATGCCGCGGCCGTCTTCGTCGCGCGCGGCGAGCAGCATCGAGAGGAGGTCGCCGCGGTCGCGCGGATCGGCGCGCCGCTCGGCGATGAAGCGGTAGACGAGGCGGTCGAGCCGCCGCACCGCCGCGAGGTAGCGGCGGTTGCGCTCGAGCGGCACCCAGTCGGGGATGGGCAGCGGCAGCCGCAGGCGTCGCGCGATCTCCTCGACGATGGCGTCGAAGGCGTCCGCGATCTCCATGTCGTCGGCGGAGACTTCGGCGTCGAAGAGCGTCTTGGCAACGATCTGCATCGTCACCTTCATCATCTCGTCGTGCGCGTCGCGCGCCTCGCCGTCGCGCCAGCCGTCGAGCATGCGCTCGGTGGAGCGCACCATCACCTCGGCGTAGGCTGCGATGCGCTTGCCGTGGAACGCCGGCGCCGCGAGCCGCCGCTGGCGCAGCCAGAAGTCGCCCTCGCTGGTGAGCAGGCCGCGGCCGAAGAGCGCCGTCACGTGGCGGAAGAAGAAGGTGTGCTTGACGAAATTCTTGTGCTGGGTGAGCAGCACCTCTTCGACGAGGTCGGGATGGCCGAGGAGGAACACCCGCCGGTTGAAGAACCGCCCGCCGACGACGTCGCCGAGCTCGCGGTTCCAGCGCGCGAAGTAGCCGAGCCGGTCGCGTGCGAACTCGGGGAGATTGCCGAGGAGGAGCGAGCCCGGCGGGCTCGGCGGCACGGCGACCGTTGGCATGAGCGTCCACTCTAGCCGACGGCGATTCTGGCCCCGCGATGGCTGCGTTGCCGTCAGCGCCCGGACGCCGCTAGCCTTGACAATCTAGGTATGCGGCTGCGAAGCTCGCTCTTACCCAGATTGTCTAGGGAGAGCGCAATGCCAAAAGCCCGCCCCGACCACCTCCACGGCACCCTCGACGCGCTGGTGCTGAAGGCGCTGTCCTGGGGGCCGCGCCACGGCTACGCCGTCGCCCGCTGGCTCGAAGAGACGAGCGACGCGGCGCTGCGCATCGAGGAGGGCTCGCTCTATCCGGCGCTCTACCGCCTCGACGAGCGCGGCTGGATCGAAGCGCAGTGGGGCGTCTCCGAGCTCGGCCGCCGCGCCAAGTTCTACCGTCTCACCAGCCGCGGCCGCGCCCAGCTCGTGCGCGAGACCGCCGAGTGGACGCGCTTCGCCACCGCGGTGTCGCGCGTCCTCGCTACCGCCTGAGCGCGCCATGAAAGAAGACCGGCCGATCTTCGAGCCCACCGTCCGCGAGGAAGTGCAGGAGGAGCTCGCCTTCCACGTCGAGATGCGGGTCCGCGAGCTGATGGCGCAAGGGATGGACGAGGCGGCGGCGCGCGCCGACGCGGTGCGCCGCTTCGGCGACCTCGCGCACGTCCAGGCCGAGTGCCGCCGCCTGGGCGAGGGGCGCGACCGCGTGCGGCGGCGCGCTGCGCTCTTCAGCGAGCTGCGCCACGACGTCCGCTTCGCGCTCCGCCAGCTGCGTCGCGCGCCCGGCTTCACTGCCGTGGCGGTGCTGACGCTGGCGGTCGGCATCGGCGCCACGACGGCGATCTTCAGCGTCGTCGAGGCGGTGCTGCTCGAATCGCTCCCCTACCCGGCGAGCGATCGGCTGGTGGTGCCGGAATCGACGGACCGCGCGACCGGCGACAGGTCTTCGTCAATCACCTACGGCGACTTCCTCGACTGGCAGCAGGACCGCGTCTTCGACAAGGTCGCCGTCTACTGGCAGATCAACGTCAACGTCGCCGGCGGCAGCACGCCCGAGCGCGTTCAGGCGGTGCAGATGACGGAGGAGTTCCTGCCCGCGCTCGGCGTCATGCCCACCCTCGGCCGCTTCCTCCGGCCGGAGGAGTTCGTGGTCGGATCGCCGCGGCGGGGGCTCATCTCGTACGAGCTGTGGCAGCGGCGCTTCGCCGGCAGACGGGACGTCGTCGGCCGGCCGCTGCGCGTCACCGGCGTCGACGTCGAGGTCGTGGGCGTGCTGCCGCAAGGGCTCGGCTACCCGCAGGGTGTCGACCTCTGGCTGCCGCTCAGGGTCGGCCCCGAGGAGCTCACGCCTGACTACTTCCTGCGCCGCGACAACTTCATCTTCAACGGCATCGCCCGCCTCGCCGCCGGCCGCACGCTGGAGGCGACGCGCGCCCGCCTGGCCACCCTCGCGCAGCGGGTGTCGCGCGCCCAGCCGGCGACGCGCGGCGACACGTCGATGACCGCCACGCCGCTCGTCGCCTTCGTGGTCGGCGACAACGTGCCGCGCACCCTCTGGGTGCTCCTCGGCGCGGTCGGCCTGGTGCTCGCCATCGGCTGCGTCAACGTCGCCAACCTGCTGCTGGCGCGCTCCGCCGGCCGCCAACGGGAGCTCGGCTTGCGCTCCGCCCTCGGCGCCGGCCGCGGACGCCTGCTGCGGCAGCTGCTCACCGAGGCGCTGGTGCTGGGGCTCGCCGGCGGCGCCATCGGCATCGCCGTGGCGTGGGCCGGGATGCGCGGCATCCTGGCGACGGCGCCTGCCGACACCCCGCGGCTCGAGGGGACGAGCCTCGACCTGCCGGTGCTCGCCTTCGCGTTGGGCGTGTCGCTCCTCGCCGCCGTCTTCTTCGGCATCTCGCCGGCGCTGCGGCTGACGCGCACGAGTTGGGCGGCGGCGACCGCCGAGAGCGGCACCCGCGCCATCACCGCGGCGCGCGGAGGCAAGCGCCGGCTGATGGTGGCGACCGAGCTCGCGCTGTCGCTGCTGCTGCTCGTCGGCGCCGGCCTGCTGATGCGCAGCCTCGGCCGGCTGACGGCAACCGATCCCGGCTTCGAGACCGCGCGTCTGCTCACCTTCTCGCTGTCGCTGCAGGGGGACCGCTACGACCCCGAGGGGAGCATCGCCACCGCCTTCGCCGACATCGTCGAGCGGCTAGACGCCATCCCCGGCGTCGAAGACGCGGCGCTGCAGACCTCGCTGCCGCTCGGCGGCGGCGGCTTCTACCTCGGCCGCTCCTTCCTCTTCGACGGCCAGCCCGAGCCGCCGGCGAGCGAGGCGACGAGCGCGCAGTGGAACGTGGTGACGCCGGGAACTTTCCGCACCCTCGGCATCCCGCTCGTGCGCGGCCGCGACTTCACCGCCGCCGACCGTGAGGGCTCGACGCCGGTGATGATCGTCAGCGAGGAGATGGCGCGCCAGATGTTCCCGCGCGGCGACGCGCTGGGCAAACGGGTGCGCTCCTGGCGCGACGAGAACGTCTATCGCGAGGTCGTCGGCATCGTCGGCGACGTGCGCTTCTTCGGCGCCGGCGACGAGATCCGTCCGCTCGTCTACATTCCCCATCGGCAGGACGCCTGGAACATCGCGATGGCGACCGTGCGCACGACCGGCGAGCCGACCGCGGTGGTGCCGGCGGTGCGCCGGGCGCTCGCGGCGTTCGACCCCGAGCTGCCGCTCGGCGATCTGCAGACGATGGAGGACGTGCACCGCCGCTCGGTGGCGCCGCGACGCTTCGCGGCGCTGCTGCTCGCCGGCTTCGCCGCCATCGCGCTCGCGCTCGCCCTGGTCGGCATCTACGGCGTGCTCTCCTACGAGGTGGCGCAGCGCACGCGCGAGATCGGCATCCGCATGGCGCTGGGCTCGCGGCGCGCCCAGGTGCTGCGCCTGGTGGTGGGCGAGGCGGCGACGCTGGCCGCCATCGGCGTCGGCGCCGGCGCGGCGGTGGCGCTGCTCCTCGCCCGCTTCGTGCGGCCGCTGCTCTTCGAGACGGCGGCCACCGATCCGCCGACCTACCTCGCGGCGACGCTGCTGCTCGCCGGCATGGCCATCCTCGCCTCCTGGATACCCGCATGGCGGGCGGCGCGGGCGAACCCGATGTCCGCGCTGCGCGGCGACTGAGCGCCGGCGCCGCGGCTGAACGTCGAGACGGCGCGCGGCGCGGTGTCTCCGAGGAGGTGTCGAAATCGGCGATCCTCGTTCGTCGTCTGGTAGAACGGAGGCTCTTCTCCGCTCACCACCCGGAAGGAGACGACCGCGATGCGATTCATGATGCTGGTCAAGGGCAACAGCGACTACGAGGCGGGCAAGCCGCCGAGCCCCGAGCTGATGGCGGCGATCGCCAAGCTCAGCGAGGGCCAGGCGGCGCAGGGCGTGCTGCTCGACGCCGGCGGCCTGATGCCGAGCTCGCACGGCGCGCTGGTGCGCGTCGCCGACGGCAAGGTGACCATCGTCGACGGGCCCTTCGCCGAAGCCAAGGAGCTCGTCGGCGGCTACGCCATCCTGCGCGCCGACTCCAAGGAGGAAGCGATCGAGATGGGCCGCGGCTTCATGCAGCTCCACGCCGACGTCCTCGGTCCGGCCTTCACCGGCGAGCTCGAGGTGCGGCAGATGTCCGAGCACGCGGGGTAAACGGCCCACGGCCGATCGCGCAGCGGTGGAGCCGGTCCCGCGCGACGCTCAGCGCAGCGTACGCACTTCGATGCCGAGGTCCAGCTTCCGCCACGCGCGGTCGGCGGTGACGACCGGCAGGCCGGTCGCGAGCGCCAGCCCCAGGCAGGCGCGATCGCCCATCGACAATGCATCCCAGACCGCCCGGCTCACCGCTTGGCTTCTCGCCGCCGTTCGGCGAGCAGCTCGCTCGTCAGCTTTCGCTTTGCCGGCACGTGCCGGCGCACCAGCGCCTGCGCGCGCGCCAGGGCCTGCCGGCGGCTGCGCAGGTGAAGCCCCGCCTCGTCGACGCTCAGGACGACCTCGGTGCCGGGCTCCAGCTCGAGCGCCTGTCGCAGCTCGGCCGGGATCACCAGCCGGCCAGCCTTGCCGATGCGTGCCACATGCTCCCTCACGTGGCACACCGTAGCGCAAGTGTCAGATCCGCACCACGACCTTCCCCACGCTGCGACGCGACTCGAGGAGGGCGTGTGCCTGCGGCAGCTCGTCGAAGGCGAAGGTGGCACCGACGACGGGACGGATGCCGTGCCGCTCGACGAAGGCGACGAGGTCCCGCCACAGCTTGGCGAGCAGCGCCGGTTGCTCGAGCAGGTAGCCGACGTGCGTCGCCAGCATGCCGTAGGAGCCGAGCGCCATGTCGCCGAGCCGCGCCCGCGGCAGCGCGCGCCACGCGCTCCACCAGGTGAGCGGGTTGCGGCGCCGGAAGCGCATCCCGGCGAGACCGGCGACGACGACGCGGCCGAACGGCGCCAGCTGCTGCATCGCCTGGCGGTGGACGTCGCCGCCCACCAGCTCGAGGAGGACGTCGATCCCGCGCTCGCCGGCGTGCGCGCGCAGCTCGGCTGCGAGATCCTGCCGCCGATAGTTGATTCCTCGATCAGCTCCCAGCCGCTGCACGAGCTCCACCTTCTCGTCGCTGCCCACGGCGCCGAAGACGGTGCAGCCGTGCGCCTTGGCGAGCTGCACCGCGGCGGTGCCGACGCCGCCGGCCGCCGCCTGCACGAGCACGCGATCGGTCGGCCGCAGGCGCGCCATCTCGAAGAGCGCCACCCAGGCGGTGACGTAGTTGACGGCGAAGGCGGCGTTCTCGTCGGGCGAGTAGGAGGCGAGCGCCGGCAGCGCCTGCCGCTCGGGCACGACCACCTGTTCGGCGTAGCAGCCGTGCTGGGCGCCGACGATGACCGCCTCGCCCACCTGCCGCGGCGCCTGCGGGCCCACGGCGTCGATGCGGCCATAGGCCTCCATGCCGGGGACGTAGGGCAGCGGCGGCGCCCAGCCGTACTCGCCGCGCCGGGACAGCACCTCGGCGTAGTTGACGCCCATGCGCTCTACGCGCACGCGCACCTGGTCATCCGTGGGCAACGGCAGCGGCACGGTCGTGGGACGCAGCACCTCGACGCCGCCGTGGCGGGCGAGGACGACCGCGCGCATCGTCGGCTCAGCCGGCGCCACGTCGTGCGTCGAGGCTCCACGGGCCGGCGCCCGCGGCCGAGAAGTAGAGCCACACGAAGCAGTAGAGGACGGCGGCGACGCCCTGGTTCACCACCGGCCAGAAGCCCTGCACGGCGTGGAACTGCCAGTACGCCACCGCCATCTCGCCGGAGAGCACGAACGCCACCGGCCGCGTGAAGAGCCCGACCAGCATCAGCGCGCCGCCGACTACCTCGAGCAAGGCGCCGATGCCGATCTGCGACAGCAGCGGAACCGTGCCGCCGCCCGGCATCGCCATCGGGAACCCGAACAGCTTGACCGTCCCCGAGGTGATGAAGATGAAGGCGACGACGATGCGCAGCACGCTGCGCAGCTGCGGCGCCCAGCTCTGCCACTTGGCGGCGAGGGTCGATGTCGATGCGGCCATGGTCGATTCCTCCTTGTCAGTCTAAGTCCGTCACCAGAGCGACGAGTGAGTACCGGGGCGATCGACAACGGTGACCTTACGACTCCGTGGCTAGCCGGTCACCGTCACCCCGCCGGCTCGCCGGACGAAGTACCCTCCCCGCGTGCCGCTCGTAATCGCCGCCCTCGCCGTCATCCTCGTCGGGATGCTCGTCCTCCTGGCGATCCCGCTGTCGCTGTTCCTCGGCTATCGCACCGGCAAGGCGCGGCGGCTGGCGCGGCGCTGGGTCGCCACCACCAACCTCGTCTCGCTGGCGGTCTCGGCGACCGTCTTCCTCACCGGCGCCGCGGTGACCACCTTCTGGGTACCGCGAGCGCTCCCCTACAGCTTGCTCGGCTTGCTCGCCGGCGGGCTGCTCGGCACCCTCGGGCTCGCCGCCACGCGCTGGGAGCCGACGCCGCGCGGTCTCTTCTACACGCCCAACCGCTGGCTGGTGCTCTTCGTGTCGCTGGTCGTCACCGCCCGCGTCGGCTACGGCTTCTGGCGCGTCTGGCACGCGTGGCACCGCGACGCCGGCGAGAGCTGGATCGACGTCTTCGGCGTCGCCGAGTCGATGGCGGCGGGCGCCGTCGTGATCGGCTACTACCTGGTCTTCTTCGTCGGGCTGCGGCGGCGGCTGCCGAAGCGTCAGCGCTTCGCCAGCTGAGCGAAGGCGCGCTCGCGGGCGCGCGCCGCCGCGTCGTTCCGCTGCTCCTCCTCGTCGTCGAGAGGCGGGCGCCGTCGCCGCCCGCGGCCGAACAGTGCCCGCAGCCGGCCGCTCAGCGTATTGAGCGGGTTGCGGCGTGACAGCGACGGGAAGGTCAGCCGCTGGCGCACGCCGATCTGCCGCTGCAGCTCGAGCAGCCGCGGGTGGCCCGGCCGCATCTCGAGGCCCCAGCTCACCGCCTTGTACGCTGCGTCGCGGCGGCCGAGCATCAGGTAGACGAGCGCGGCGTTCAGGTAGTTCTCGTGGTTGTTCGGATCCGCGTCCAGCGCCCAGCGGCAGAGCTCGAGCCCCTCGCGCTTGCGGCGGTCGCAGTGCGCCATGCCGAGGCCGAGGTAGGAGAAGAAGACCGGCGGCATGCTGGCGCGGCTGTCCTCGCGCTCCGCCAGCAGGCTCAGCAGCTCATAGCCTTCGCGCCAGCGCTCCTCGCGAAAGGCGACGAGGCCCTTGCGAAGCGTCTCGGCCACCTCGACGGGCTCCGCCGGCGCTTCGCCGACGGCGCCCGCCGGGCGGCGGCGCTTGAGCTCCGGGATCGGGGGCGGCACGCGGCGAAAATTATCGACAGCCGGGCGCCGCGGCGCGGTGAAACCGTGCACAGGCGCCGGGGCCGCCCGGCCCGCGCCGCGGCCCACCACCGGCTGCCAGCCGCCAGCCTCAGCGCTCGGCCAAGTGCCGGCGGAAGAACGCCAGCTGCCTGCGGTGCAGCGCCAGGGCGACCTCGGGATCGGGCGTCATGTGGGTCGCCGACACTGGCAGCAGCTCGACCTCCTTGCCGGCGCGGAAGAGCGCTTGCACGAGGCCGAGGCTGTTGGCGAAGTGCACGTTGTCGTCGCTGGTGCCATGGATGACGAGCAGCGGCCGCGTGAGCTTCGCCGCGTTCGCGATGGCGCTGCTGCGCGCGTAGCCCTCGGGGTTCTCCTGCGGCGTCTGCATGTAGCGCTCGGTGTAGAAGGTGTCGTAGAGCGCCCAGTCGGTCACCGGCGCGCCGGCGACGGCGGCGTGGAACACGTCGGGCCGCAGCAGCACCGCCATGGCGCTCGCGTAGCCGCCGAAGGACCAGCCGTAGATGCCGACGCGCTCGAGGTCGAGCTCGGGGTAGCGGGCGCCGAGCGCGCGCAGCACGTCGACCTGGTCGCGCAGCGCCACGCTGATGAGGTCCTTGTGCACGACGCGCAGCCAGTCGCTGCGGCGGTGCGGCGTGCCGCGGCCGTCGATGGCGACGACGACGAAGCCGGCGTCGGCGTACCACTGGTCGAGCAGGTAGGAGCGCGGCGAGCGGCGCACCATCAGCGAGGTCGGCCCGGCGTAGACGTGGACGAGCACCGGATAGCGGCGGCCGCGCTCGAAGGCGCGCGGTCGCACGACGGCGGCGTTGAAGTCGCGGCCATCGGCAGAGACCTTGGTCCACTCGACCGACGGCCGCCAGGGCGGCGCTTCCGCCACCGCCGGCAGCTCGCCCGCTGGCGTGCCGTCGGGGCGCCGCACGTCGGAGCGGCGGCTGCCGTCGCTCAGCGAGGAGGTGGTCACCGCCCCGCCGCCGGTGCGCGCCACCTTCACGGTGTGGACGCCCTCCTCGCGCGTCACCGCCTGCGGCTCGCCGCGCAGCGGCACCCGCCAGACCTGCGCCTGCGTGGGGTCGAAGGAGGCGACGACCCAGGCCGTCCGCGACACATCGTCGAAGCCCTCGAAGCTCTGGTAGCCGAAGCCGGCGTGGGTCAGCTCGCGGTCGAAGGAGCCGTCGGCGCGGCGCAGCTCGAGCTGCCAGAGGTCGTGCCGCTCGGTCGCCCACAGGAAGCCGCTGCCGTCGGCGAGCCAGCGCGGCAGCTCGGGATCGGGCAGGTCGAGCCACGCCGCGTCGCGCTCGGTGAGCAGCGTGCGCGTCTTGCCGCTCTCGTCGGCGGCGAGCACCGCGAGCTCGGTCTGCGCGCGGTTCATCACCACCAGCGTCAGCGGTCCGCGCTCGGGCCAGTGCACGCGCGTCAGGTAGGGAAAGCGTTCGCGGTCCCACTCGATCCAGCGCGTATCGCCGCCCTCGACCGGGAGGATGCCGAGGGTGACCTCGGCGTTGGCCGTGCCCGCCCGCGGGTAGCGGAACGGCGTCGGCGCACGGTCGGGATGCGCGGGATCGGCGACGTAGAGCGTGTCGACCTTGGAGACGTCGTTGCGCTGGTAGGCGATGTGGCGGCCGTCGGGCGACCACCAGTAGCCGCGCGTGCGGTCCATCTCCTCCTGGGCGACGAACTCGGCGACGGCGTGCTCGATCGTCGGCCCCGGCCGCGTCGTCAGCCGGCGCGGCCTCGCGTCGGCGCGCGCGTCGACCACCCAGAGGTCGCCGTCGACGACGAAGGCGACGCGGTCCGCCGCCGGCGAGAGGTGCGGGTCGTAGGGGAACCCGCTGCCGGTGTCGAGCGGGACGACCTTCCGGCCCGCGCGCTCGACGAGGAAGAGCCGGTCCGACAGCGGCACCAGCAGGCGGCTGCCGTCCTGCGACAGCTCGAAGCCGCTGATGCCGCGCGTCGCCTGGCGCAGGCGCTCGCGGCGCGCCTTCTCCTCCGCCGAGAGCTGCTCTTCGCCGCCGGCGAGGAGCGTCGCGGCGTCGAGGACGAGCGTGACGGCGCCGCTCTGCGCGTCCCGCTCGTAGAGGTCGCCGACGAAGCTGCGCGGGCCGGTGCGGGTGAACAGCACATCGCCGTCGGGCGCGATGGCGATCTCGCCGGGGGCGCCGAGGCGGAAGCCGTAGGTGGCGGCGAACTGGCGGATGAAGTCCTCGTCGACCGCGGGAGCCTGCGGCGGCGCGGCCGCCGCGGGTGCGGCAGCAATCGCCGGTGCGGCAGTGGCTAGCGCGTCGTTGGCCGGCGCGCCGAGGACGAGGACGAACGAGAGGACCGTGGCAATTGGATACTGCATGGCGGCGGGAGGATACGACGGCGCCGCCAAACGCTCATCGGCTCCTCACCGGTCGGTCACGCGCTCGCCCGTATTCGCGGTCTAGCCTCTGCTCCGCCAGGAGGTGCCATGCGCGTCAAGATGATCCTGCCGGCGCTCACCGAGGCGCTGAGCCCGTTCTTCCGGCCGATCAAGTACTCGCTCTTCCCACCGCTCGGGCTCGCCACGCTCGCCGGCTACCTGCCGCCCGACACGCGAGATCGACCTCCAGGACGAGCACGTCGAGAAGCTCCGCATCGACGACAGCCCCGATCTCGTCGTCATCCAGGTCTACATCACGTCGGCTTCGCGCGCCTACCGGCTCGCCGACCACTACCGTCGGCGCGGCGCCTACGTCGTCCTCGGCGGCCTGCACGTGAGCTCGCTGCCCGAGGAGGCGGCCGCCCACGCCGACACGCTCTTCATCGGCCCCGGCGAGGACACCTGGCCGGCCTTCCTCGCCGACTGGGCCGCCGGCCGCGCGCAGAAGGTCTACCGCTCGCAGGTGCGCACGCTCGCCGAGCTGCCGCCGGTGCGCCGCGACCTCATCAAGCGCCACCTCTACCTCGTCCCCAACTCGATCGTCGTCTCGCGCGGCTGCCCGCACCACTGCGACTTCTGCTACAAGGACGCCTTCTTCGCCGGCGGCAAGGGCTTCTACACGCAGCGCGTCGACGCCGCGCTCGCCGAGATCGAGCGGCTGCCGGGCCGCCACCTCTACTTCCTCGACGACCACCTGCTCGGCGACCCGCGCTTCGCGCGCGCCCTCTTCGACGGCATGCGCGGCATGGGGCGGCTCTGGCAGGCGGCGGGAACGGTGCAGTCGGTGCTGCGGCCCGAGCTGCTCGAGAAAGCGGTCGAGGCTGGGCTGCGCAGCCTCTTCGTCGGCTTCGAGACCTTGAACGAGGCGGCGCTACGCGCGCGCAGCAAGATGCAGAACGTCCACCACGACTACGGCGAGGCGGTGCGCCGGCTGCACGGCCTCGGTGTGATGGTCAACGGCAGCTTCGTCTTCGGCATGGATGAGGACGACGGCGGCGTCTTCGAGCGCACGGTCGACTGGGCGATCGAGCAAGGAATCGAGACGGCGACCTTCCACATCCTCACGCCCTACCCGGGCACGGCGCTCTTCACCCGCATGGAGGCCGAGGGGCGGCTCCTCCACCGCGAATGGGATCTCTACGACACGCGCCACGTCGTCTTCCGCACGCGGTCGATGCCCGAGCAGGAGCTCGAGGCAGGCTATTGGCGCGCCTACGAGCGCTTCTACCGCTGGCGCTCGGTCGTACGCGGCGCGATGCACCACGAGTCGGCGCTCGGCGGCCTGCGCCACCTCGCCTACGCGGTGGGTTGGAAGAAATTCGAGCCGCTCTGGGACGTCGTCATCCGCGCGCGCCGCCTGGGGCAGATGCTGCCGGCGCTCGAGACGATCCTGCACGGCTTCGGGAAGCTGCTGCCGGCGGGCGGCGGCGGCACCGAGACGGCGCCGGTCGCAAGGCCGGCGCCGCCGTTCGACGTGGCGCCGGTCCGCTCGTGATCTCGGACGGCGGCCGCCGAGGCCGCCCTACGCGATGCGGCGAAATGCAGGCGGCCGGTAGGGCGGGCTCCGCGCCCGCCACGCCGGCACGTCTCGCGCGCCCTACTTCGACGGCACCGGGAAGCCGCGGTACTCGCATCAGCGCGTCGATCTTGGCGTCGCGGCCGCGGAAGGCGCGGTAGGCGTCCGCCGGATCGATGCTGTTGCGCGGCGCGAACAGGTTCTCGACGAGCCGCTTCGCCACCGCCTTGTCGTAGAAGCCGCCGGGCGCCTGCGCGAACGCCTCGGCGGCGTCGCTGGTGAGCACGTCGGCCCACAGGTAGCCGTAGTAGCCGGCCGAGTAGCCCTCGCTGGAGAAGACGTGGCTGAAGTGGGGCGAGCGGTGGCGCATGACGATCTCGTCGGGCATGCCGAGCTCGGCGAGCTGCTGCTTCTCGAAGGCGTCGGGATCGATGCCCTGCGGATCGGCGGTGTGGTAGCGCATGTCCATCAGCGCCGAGGCCAGGTACTCGGTGGTGTCGAAGCCCTGGTTGAAGGTCGCCGCCTTCTTGATCTTCGCCACCAGCGCGGCGGGGATCGGCTGGCCGGTCTTGTAGTGGACGAGGTACTTGGTCGATCACCGGGTCGGTGAGCAGCCAGCGCTCGAGCAGCTGCGACTGGAACTCGGTGTAGTCGCGCACGCCGCCGTTGAGCGTCGGGTAGGCGACGTTGGACGACAGCGAGTGCAGCGCGTGGCCGAACTCGTGGAAGTAGGTCTTGGCGTCGTCCCACGAGATCAGCACCGGCTCGCCCGGCGCGCCCTTGACGAAGTTCGAGTTGTTGGAGGAGAGCACGGTCACCTTGCCGTCGAAGGTCTCGTGGCCGCGGTAGCTCGACGCCCAGGCGCCCGAGCGCTTGCCGGGGCGGGCGAAGGGGTCGAGGTACCAGAGACCGACGTGGGCGCCGGAGGTCTTGTCGGTGACCTCCCAGACCTTGACGTCGGGGTGGTAGACGGGCACCGCGCCCTCGGGCACCGGCGTGAAGCGGAAGCCGAACAGCTCGCCGGCGACGAAGAACATCGCCTCGCGCAGCTTGTCGAGCTGCAGGTACTGCTTGACCTCGTCGGAGTCGAGGTCGTACTTCGCCTTGCGCACCTTCTCGGCGTAGTGGCGGTAGTCCCAGGGCGCGATCGCGATGCCGGCGCCCTCGGCGTCGGCGACCGCCTGCATGTCGGCGACTTCCTGCTTCACGCGCGCCAGGGCGGCGGGCCACACCGCCTCCATCAGACCCATGGCGCGCGCTCGGGCGTCTTCGCCATGCGGTCCTCGAGCCGCCACGCGGCGTAGTTGTCGTAGCCGAGGAGGCCGACGCGCTCGTCGCGCAGCTTCAGGATCTCGGCGATCAAGGCGTTGTTGTCGTTGTCGTCGCCGTTGTCGCCGCGGCTGTAGAAGGTGCGCCACACCTTCTCGCGCAGCGCGCGGTCGGTCGAGTAGGTGAGGAAGGGGTCGATCGAGGAGCGGGTGTTGGCGACGGCGTACTTCCCCTCCTGCCCGCGCTCCTTGGCGGTCGCCGCGGCGGCCGCCTTGAACGACTCGGGCAGGCCGCCGAGCTGGCTGGCGTCGAGGAAGAGCGTGTAGCCCTCCTCGTCGGCGAGCACGTTGTTGGCGAACTTGGTGTGCAGCTCGGCGAGGCGCTGGTTGATGGCGGCGTAGCGCTCCTTGGCGGCGCCCTCGAGCAGCGCGCCGTTGCGCGCGAAGCCGTCGTAGACGAGCTTGACGAGGCGGCGCTCCGCCGGCGGCCGGCTCGCCGTCGCCGGGCTGTCGTGCACGGCGCGCACGCGCGCGAAGAGCTTCTCGTTCTGGGTGATCTTGTCGTTGAAGGCCGACAGCTTGGGCGCCATCTCCGTCTGGATCTTGCGGAACTCGGGCGTCGAGAGGTTGCCGCTCCAGATCGACCAGTAGACGAAGGCGCGGCTGAGGGCGCGGCCGCCGCGCTCCATCGCCACGATGGTGTTCTCGAAGGTCGGCGGCTCGGGGTTGGCGACGATGGCGTCGATCTCGGCGAGCTGCTGCGCCATCCCCGCCTCGAGCGCCGGCTTGACGGCGGCGAGGTCCATGCGATCGAACGCCGGCACGCCGCCGTGCGGGCCGCTCCACTCGGCGAGGAGAACGTTGCCGGTCGCGTCGGCGGCGGGCGGCGGAGTCGCCGACGCGGCAGCGGGCGCCGGCGCGGATGCCGTCGGCGCGGCGGCAGGAGCGGCCGGCGCAGCAGCGGCTGCGGCGGGCGCCGGCGCCGCTTCGTCGTCAGCCGTGCGCGCGGCGTTGCGGCTGCAGGCAGTGGACACCGTCATCACGGCGGCGAGGGCGAGGATCGAGGTCATCTGGCGCATGAGGTCTCCGTGCGTGGGTGGGATTCGGCGAACCGGCGAAGCTGCCGAAGTGTACGGCCCGACGCGCACAGTGTTGCACGGTCGCCGCGGCCGCCAGCGCTATCATCGTCACCGATGCGCCGCGTCTTCCGTCCTCCTCGTTGACGATCGCTGCTCTTCGCCGCCGTCGCCGCGGCTGACGAGCTGGGCGCCGGCGTCGGGCCGCTGACGACGCCCGAGCTGGCGCGCGAGCTCGGGCTGGGGCCCGGGCTCGCCGCGGCCGTCACCCTCGGCGCCGGCGGGCTGCTCGCGTTCTTCGTCGAGCCATGGCTGCTGCTGCGGCTGCAGGGACGGCCGCCGCATCGCGTCACCGCCGCGGCGCTCGCTGTCTGCGCGCTCGAGCTGCTGGTGTGCGGCTGGGCGCCGCATCCGCTCGTCGTCGTGGCGGCGATGGTGCTGATCGGGCCGGTCGCCGGCGTCGCCTGCTCGTTCGCACAGGCGGCGCTCGTCGGCCTCGAGCGCGGCACCGGCAACGGCAAGGCGGCAGAGCGGGTGGCATCGCGATGGGCGCTCGCCGGCGCGCTGGGCGACGTGGCGGCGCCGGCCATCCTCGTCGTCGTCGGCTCGCGCTGGCGCGCGGCCTACTTCGTCGGCGCCGCGGTGACGGCGACCCTCGCGCTGCTCATCCTCGGCCGCAGGACCAGCGTGCTGAGCGGCGGCGCCAGCGACGGCGATGACGAAGAGCCGGCGCCGCGCTTCACGCTGCGCGAGCTGCTCGCGGCGCGGCCGGTGCTGCTCGCCGCGCTCGCTGCCACCGCCTGCACCTTCCTCGACGAGATCGTGCTCGGCGTCGGTGCGCTCTACCTCGGCGATCGCTTCGCGCTCGCGACGTCACCGCGCAGCGTCGTGCTGGGAGCGTGGACCGTCGCCGCGCTCGCCGGCACCGCCGCGGTGTCCTACGCCATCGAGCGAGTTTCGACACCGCGCCTTCTGATGCTGTCGGGCGGCGCCTGCGGGCTCGCATTCGCCAGCGCGCTGAGCGTCCGCTCGCCGATCGCGGCGGGAGCGCTGCTCGTCGTCGCCGCCTTCTTCTCGTCCTGGCACTGGCCGCTCTGCCAGGCGCTCTCGCTGCGCGCCGCCGGCGAGCGGCCGCTGCTCGCCGGCACCGCGTCGGCGCTATGGACGCCGCTCGAGCTCGCGGCACCTTTCGTCGTCGCCGCCGTCGCCGGCCTCTTCGGGTCGCCCGCGGCGATGGCGCTGCTGCTGGTGCAGCCTGTGGCGGTCCTGCTGTCTGGGTGGGCGTTCGCTCGCGGCCGAGCGGGCGACTCCGAACAGCAGCGATAGCATGCGCCGCCATGCGCGCCCGACGCTGGCTTCTCCGCGGTCTCCTCGTCCTCGGGGCGCTGCTCGTCGCCGCCCAGCTCCTCCCCTTCGGCCGCGTCGAGAACCCGCCGGTGACCGCCGAGCCGGCGTGGGACAGCCCGCGCACCCGTGAGCTCGCCGCTCGCGCCTGCTTCGACTGCCACAGCAACCAGTCGAAACGGCAGTGGTACCACTTGGCGCCGGCGTCGTGGCTCGTCGCGCACGACGTCGCCGAGGCGCGCGAGCACCTCAACTTCTCGGAGTGGGACCGCGAGCAGAAGGACGCGGACGAAGCCGCCGAGAAGGTCGAGGAAGGCGAGATGCCGCTGCGCAGTTACCTCCTCGTCCATCCGGAGGCGCGGCTCTCCGCGGCGGAGCGTGAGGAGCTCGTGCGCGGGCTCGAGGCCACTCTCGGCGAGGGTGGCGAGGGCGAGGCAGGCGGTCAAGACGATCGCGCCGGCAGGCGCGGACGGGGCCGCGGGCGCGGTCGCGGCGGGCCTGGTCCCGGCGGCCCCGGCTGACGCGTCGCACGGGCTCGACGCGACGGCTGTCCACGTCGTCGCTCGCCGGTCGTAATAGAGGAGCAGGGAGGCGCCGAGCGCGGCTTCCCCACCCTGACCTAAGAAAACTCGACCGCCCGCGACCCGTACAAGGAGAACGCCCGATGTTCCCGCTCCTCCGTAAGACCTCGGTCCCGCTGCTCTTGCTGCTGCTCACGTTCGCGTCGGCGTCGGCGCGCAGCGCGTTCGCCCAGGAAACGTCACCGTCCGCCTCGGTGTCCGCAACGGCTTCCGCCACCAGCGAAGACATCGCCGCGCCTCCCGCGACCGCGACCCGCAGCAGCCACGAAGTGCGCTCCGAGTTCGGCACCTTGCTGCGCGAAAGCCCCTCCGAGCTCGCCACCATCCTGGCCCTCGACCCGACGCTGCTCTCCAACCAGGCCTTCCTCGCCGGCTATCCCGAGCTCTCGCGCTTCGTCGCCGAGCACCCCGAGGTGCGCCGCAACCCGCGCTTCTACCTCTCCGAGTTCCCGGTCGCCGACGGCAGCGGCTTCGACCGCGCCATCGAGCCGATCCTCATCTTCTCCACCTTCGCCGTCATCGCCTTCGCCATCTCGTGGCTCATCCGCACCCTCATCGACCACCGGCGGTGGAGCCGCCTCGCGCGCACGCAGAGCGAGGTGCACAACAAGATCCTCGAGCGCTTCGGCACCAGCGACGCGCTGCTCGAGTACATGCGCACTCCGGCGGGAACCAGGTTCCTCGAGTCGGCGCCCATCCCGCTCCACGCCGCCCAGCCGGCGCAGGGCGGCACCATCGGCCGCGCGCTGGCGTCGATCCAGCTCGGCGTCATCATCGCCGCCGGCGCGATCGGCATGCTGTTCGTCAGCGGCCGCTTCGACACCGACACCGCGCACGGCTTCTACGCGCTGGGCGTCATCGGCCTCTGCATCGGCGGCGGCTTCATCGCCGCGGCGGTGGTGTCGATCGTCCTCTCGCGGCGTCTCGGGCTGTGGCAAGGCCCGGCCGGCGCGCCTGCCGGCGAAGCTGATGATGCCGGCTTCACGCGATAATCGACGGCGATGAGTTTCCCGCTCGTGATCCGCGCCACCGCGAGCCTCGAAAGTCGCGAGCTCGACCGCGCCCTCGCACGCATGGGCGAGGACGAGTTCCGCGCCTTCTACGAGCGCACGGCGCGGCCGCTCTGGGCCTACCTCTCGCGCCTGACCGGCGACCGCGAGCGCGCCGACGACCTGCTGCAGGAGGCCTACTACCGCTTCTACCGCGCCGGTGCGCGCCACGAGAGCGAGGCGCACCGGCGCCATTCGCTCTTCCACATCGCCACCAACCTGGCGCGCGACGAAGCGCGGCGCGGCCGCCGGCGCGAGGAAGTGCCGCTGGACGACGAGTCGCCGCACGGGACGGCGCCGAGGAGCACGGCGCCTGCCGCCGACCGTCAGGCGACGATCCGCACCGACCTCGGCCGCGCCATGCGGCGCCTCGAGCCGGCGCAGCGCGAGCTCCTCTGGCTCGCCTACGCACAAGGCGCCTCGCACGAGGAGATCGGGGAGATCGTCGGCGTGCGCACCGCCAGCGTCGGCACCATGCTGCTGCGCGCGCGACGGAAGCTCGCCGGGTTCCTGGGCGGGAAGAGCACCGCGGGCGAAGCGAAGCATGCGAGGCGCAGCGAAGGACCGGAGGGCGAGCCATGAACGCGCGAGCCGGACTTACCGATCGCGCGGCGGCGGCGCCGGCAACGCAGGCCCCGCTCGCTGCTCGCGCGAGGACGAGCTCCTCACCGCCCTCGGCCGCGGCTTCCTCGGCCTCGACCTCGACGCGCACCTGCGCGAGTGCTCCTCCTGCCACGAGCTCCACCTCGTCGCCGGCGCGCTGCTCGACGAGCGCACCTCCGCGGTCGCCGAAGCGCGAGTGCCGAGCGCCGGCACCACCTGGTGGCGCATGCGCATGCGGCACCGTCAGGAAGCGCAGGCAGCGGCGCGACGCACGCTGCTCGTCGGCCAAGCGTTGTCGCTCGCCGTCGCGGTCGGCTTGCTGCTCTTCGCTCTTCGGCCCAGGGCTGCTGCACGTGGTGCGGCAGCTCGCTTCGACGGTCGAGCTCAGCACGCCACTGCTGCTGGCCCTCGCGACGCTCCTGCTCCTCGTGCCCGTCGGCGGCTGGATCGCCCTGCGCGGAAAGTAGCCCTCCGGCGCTGCCGCCTCGACGACCTGCGCGCCGTGTTAGCGTCGGCGCAAATCCTGGGAGGGCTCTCATGCGCGCGACGCTCCTTGGCCTGCGAATGCGGCGGCTCGGCCGGTGGGACCTCGCCTTGCTCGCGCTCGCCACGCTCGTGGCCGGGTGCTCGAACGTCGCCGGCGAGCGCGGCAAGGACAAG
Organism: Thermoanaerobaculia bacterium; assembly: GCA_963846495.1. Lineage (GTDB taxonomy): Bacteria > Acidobacteriota > Thermoanaerobaculia > Multivoradales > JAIOJS01 > DASYQD01. Next base: position 508,758 of record CAWJWP010000016.1, read on the forward strand.
AAGGTCGCGAGCGGTCTCTCCTTCGAGAAGAGCACGACGGTCGAGGCGACGCCGGTGGCCGCTGCGGTCGCCGGATTCGACTCCGAGCGCGTGTGGAGCGGTTTCGACGACTGGGAGCCGGCGGTGGCCGCCGACCCGAGCTCGTCGTACGTCTACCAGATGACCACCCGCTACAACGGCCCCAAGGCGTGCAACGGCTGCCCCTTCCCGGTGATCGTCTTCCGCGCCTCGAGCGACGGCGGCGCCACCTGGGGCGCCGACCGCTTCCTCCCCATCAGCAAGAACCCGCAGAACGATCCGATGATCGAGGTCGCGACCGACGGCACCATCTACGCCGCCTGGCTCGACGACTACGTGCCCGGCGTCAAGTTCCTCAAGTCCTCGAACCGCGGCGCCACCTGGACGACGCCGATCACCTTCACCGGCCGCAAGAAGACGCCGACCTTCTCGGATCGCCCGGTGCTGGCGATCTCGCCCGACGGCCGCGACGTCTACCTCGCCTTCAACGCCTCCGACAGCTACGTCGCCGCGTCGCACGACTACGGCGCCACCTGGGGGCCCAATCGCAAGACCAACAACGACACCCGTTACTGGTTCCAGACCGGTGGCGCGGTCGCCCCCAACGGCGACGTCTTCTTCGTCACCACCGACTTCAGCCAGGACTACACCGGCGACGCCAACATCGGCGTGCTGCGCTCGACCGACGGCGGCACCAGCTGGACGACGACCATCATCGACACCTCGCGCGAGCAGCCCGACTGCCCATGGGCCGCGGGCTGCTACCTCGGCTTCCTCGGCTCCTCCGCCGCCCTCGCCGTCGACATCGCCGGCAACGTCATGGTCACTTACAGCGCCAGTGACACGCCGGGAGGTCCGCAGCACATCTACGCGCGTGCGTCGACCGACGGCGGCACCACCTGGAGCGCCCGCACGCTGCTGTCGGCCGCGGGAGCCGTGAACGGCAACTTCCCCGCCCTCGCCGCCGGTCCCACGGCGGGCGACTTCCGCGCCGCCTTCCAGGACGACCGCAACGGCAGCCCGACGGCGTGGAACACGTGGTACCGGCGGACGACGAATACGGGCGCGACGTGGCAGGCAGCGGTGCGGCTGTCGGACCTCGCGAGCGGAGCGCCGTACAAGACGGCTGCCGGCTACCGGTTCCCGTACGGCGATTACTTCGAGCTGGCGGTGGATCGCAACGGCATGAACCACTTCATCTGGGGCGAGGGGATCAGCTTCACCGGACCCGGGGGGACCTGGTACACGCGGGGGAACTGAGCTCAGCCGGCGCGGCGACCGTCGACGAAGATCACGGCTCTTCGCGCGGGTCCCAGCCGGTGACGAGGCCTGCCTCGAGCGCGTCGAGCTTGGCCATCGCGTCGGCGGGCAGCTCAAAGTCGAAGAGGGCGGCGTTCTCGGCGATGCGGTCCGGGTGGACCGACTTCGGCAGCACGACCATGCGGTGCTGGATGCCCCAGCGCAGCAGGACCTGCGCCGGCGAGCGGCCGACCTCGCGCGCTATCGCGGCGACGGTGGGATCATCGATCCGCTTGCCGCGGGTCAGCGGGCTGTAGGCCTCGACGACGATGCCGTAGCGCTCCGACGCCGCGCGTGTCTCGCGCTGCTGGAGGAACGGCGTCACCTCGATCTGGTTGACGGCCGGCGCGATCTCGGCATGCGCCATCAGCTCGTCGAGGTGGCGCGGCATGAAGTTGCTGACGCCGATGGCGCGCACGCGGCCTTCGCGAGCGAGGCGCTCGAGGGCGCGCCAGGAGTCGAGGCGCTTGCCGACGACCGGCCAGTGCAGGAGATAGAGGTCGAGGTAGTCGAGGCCGAGGCGCTCCATGCTGGCGTCGAAGGCCACCAGCGCCTCGTCGTAGCCCTGGTCGTCGTTCCACAGCTTGGTGGTGACGAAGACCTCCTCGCGCGGCACGCCGCTGTCGCGGATCGCCTCGCCGACGTCGCGCTCGTTGCCGTAGTCCTTGGCGGTATCGACGTGGCGATAGCCGAGCGCCAGCGCCTCGCGCACGGCGCGGCGCGCCTCCTCGCCGCGCTTGGCGAGGTAGACGCCGAGGCCGACCTGCGGCAACTCGACGCCGTTGTTGAGGCGGAGGGAGGGGATGCTGTTCATCGGTGCGCGCGAGATCCGCAGTGTACCGAGGGTTGTCCTTCCGAGCGATCTGGTCGTAAGATCTTCCTCGGCGACAACCCGCGCCGAACCTCTTCGGCCTTCCCCCAGCGAAGGCCCTCGCGAGGCAAAGGGGGGCATACTCCCGGGTCGGTTCCACGAGCCCTGAACCTCCGCCGGGGCCGCGCTGCTGGGGAGCTCGATCTCGGCGTGGTCATGAGGAGCTCGTGAGATGCCGCAGCAGAAAGACCTCAAGCGAGTCGTGCGCACCCGCATGCGCAAGACCGGCGAGTCGTATACCACCGCCCGCCTGCACGTCGTCGGGAAGCGCGACGCAGCCGTAAAGCAGAGCGCTGCGAAGACGCAGACAACGACGAAGCCCGCCGCAAAGAGTGCCGCGGCGCAAGAGCTTGCCGCGAAGAAGTCGCCTGCGAAGAAGCCCGCACCGCAGAAGCAGGCGCCGATCGACTACGCCGCGCTCGCCGGCCTGAGCGACGAGACGATCGCGGCGAAGACCGGCTGCACCTGGGAGCGCTGGGTGGGCCACCTCGACCACTGGGGCGCCGCCGACAAGCCGCACCGCGAGATCGCCGACCACGTGCACGAGAAGTTCGGCGTGCCGGGTTGGTGGGCGCAGACGGTCACCGTCGGCTACGAGCGCATCAAGGGACTGCGCGCCATCGGCCAGCGCCGCGGCGGCGCCTTCGAGACGAGCAAGAGCAAGACGGTGGCGGTGCCGGTCGAGCGTCTGTTCGCCGCCTTCACCGACGAGAAGGCGCGGAAGCGCTGGCTGCCGGGCGTCGCTCTGTCGATTCGCAAGGCGTCGCCGTACAAGTCGATCCGCATCAACTGGGACGACGGCACGCTGGTCGTCGCCGGCTTCGCGCCCAAGGGGCCGGACAAGAGCATGGTCGCCATCCAGCACAGCAAGCTGCCCAGCGGTGAGCGGGCCGCGGAGCTCAAGCGCTACTGGGGCGAGCGCCTCGACGCGCTCGCCGAGCAGCTCACCGGCGGCGGCTGACGCTGTTCGGCGCGATCGCAGGGCCGCAGCGCACCGCTAAGGGCGCTGCGGCCCCCGCCGCCGCCGCCAGTGCAGGTAGAGGCCCCACACAAATAGCAGCGGCCAGAGCAGCAGCGTGCCCCACAACCCGATCGAGGCGTGGCTGGAGAGGCCGAGCATCAGGTTGCTGGCGAAGATGCGGTCGTTGACGATGTACGTCCACGTGGCGCCCGGCCGCCGGAAGCCCTGCGCTTCCCAGTCGACGCCCTCGGCGGTGACGCGCAGCGCGAGGAACGCCGCGACCACTTCCTCGTCGATGCGCTCGAGCAGCGCCTCGAAGGTGGAGATCGCCGTCTGGTAGAACTCGGTCAGCGGCTCCTTGCCGCCGAGCAGCACGAGGTGCACCTCGTCGCGCAGCGCCTGCATCTCGGCGAGATAGTCGCTCCAGCAGCGGTCGATGGTGAGCAGCGTGAGCTTGCGCTCGACCTCGGCGAGCACCGCCTCGCCGACCTCTGCGCGCAGCGAGTGCCAGCGCTCGGCCGCGCGCTCCGCCAGCAGCCCCGCCTCGGCGCGGCCGGCGAGAACGTCCTGCCGCCAGTCGGCGAGGTAGCGCCGCTGCCGCTCGAGGATCTCCGAGAACTGATAGAGCCGGCGCCGGGCGTCGAACAGCTCGCCCTCGGCGATGCGTTGCGCGCGCGCCACCTCGCGGCGCACGAGCGGCGCCTCGATCGGCTCGCCGCCGCGCTCGGCGAGCACGTTGGCCGGCAACAGCGTGGCGATGCCGTAACGCCGCAGCAGCGGATCGTCGAGAGCGAGGAAGAAGCGCGACGCGCCCGGGTCGCCCTGCCGGCCGGCGCGCCCGCGCAGCTGGCGGTCGATGCGCACGCTCTCGTGCAGGTTGGTGCCGACGACGTAGAGGCCGCCCGCCGGCACCACGCGCTCGCGCTCGCGCTCGTCCTTGCCGCCGAGCCGGACGTCGGTGCCGCGGCCGGCCATGTTGGTCGAGATCGTCACCGCTCCCGGCGTCCCCGCCTCGGCGACGATCGCCGCCTCCTGCTCGTCGTTCTTGGCGTTGAGCACCTGGCAGGCGATGCCGGCATCGCCGAGGCGCGCCGCCAGCCGCTCCGACGCGGCCACGCTCGCGCTGCCGACGAGCACCGGCCGCCCGCGCCCGTGCTCGCGCGCGATCTCCGCCACGACCGCGGCGTCGCGCGCCTCGCGGTATGAGTAGAGGAGGTGCGGCAGGTCCTCGCGGATCGCCGGCCGGTGCGGCGGAATGACCGTCACCTCGAGCCCATAGACCTCGCGCAACTCCTCCGCCGCCGATTGCGCGGTGGCCGTCATCCCGCACAGCCGCGGATAGAGCTGCAGGAAATGCTGCAACGTGATCGAGCCGAGCAGCTGCCCGTCGGCGCCCAGCCGCACGCCCTCCTTCGCCTCCAGCGCCGCCTGCAAGCCGTCGGGCCACTGGCGGTCGTCGGCGACGCGCCCGGTGAGCTCGTCGACCAGCTCGATGGCGCCACCGCGCACGATGTAGTCGACGTCGCGGTGCAGCAGGTGCTCGGCGTGCAGCGCGTTGCGCAGCAGCGCCAGCAGCGGCGTGCGCTCGGCGTCGAACAAGCTGCCGCAGCCCAGCATCGCCTCGACCCGCTCGCTGCCCGGCCCGGTCAAGAAAATGTTGCGCCCATGCTCGTCGATGTCGAAGTCGCGCCCGGCCTCGAGGTGCCGCGCCACGTCGGCGAGACGCGCGAGCCCCGCCGGCTCTCCCGCCACCGCGCCGGCGATCACCAGCGGATTGCGCGCGTCGTCGACGAGGATCGAATCCGCCTCGTCGACGAGCGCCAGATGAAAGGGCCGATGCACCTGCTCCTCGACGTCGAAGCACAGCCCGTCGCGCAGCACATCGAAGCCCGCTTCCTTGGCGGTGACATAAGTGACGTCGCAAGCGTAGGCGCGGCGACGGCTCGCGACCTCCATACCCTCCTGCACGAAGCCGACACTGACGCCGAGGAGCTCGTACACCGGCCCCATCCACAACGCGTCGCGGCGCGCCAGGTAGTCGTTGAAGGTGAGCACGTGCACGCCACGCGCGGCCAACGCAGCGAGGAAGACCGGCGCCACCGCCGCCAGCGTCTTCCCCTCGCCGGTCGGCATCTCGACCACCTTGCCCTCGTGAAGCGCGATGCCGCCCGCAAGCTGCTCGTCGAACGGCCGCAGCCCGAGGGCGCGCTGTGCCGCCTCGCGAACGAGCGCGAAGGCCTCGACGAGGAGCTCGTCGAGCGCCGCGCCGGCCGCGACGCGCTCGCGGAGGGCTGCGACACGCGCTCGCACCTCGTCGTCGTCGGCAGCGCGCAGGGCCGGGTCGAGCGCTTCGATCGCGCGCAACCGCTCGCGATAAAGCGCCAGCTCGTCCCCGTCTCGACGCTTGCGCACGATGAGAGCGTACGCCGCAGATGCGCCGGCGATTCCGGCGTCACCTGCTGAGGCGGTCCTGGCACAGCGCGTGCGCTACGCTTTCCGCCATGGACCCTAATATGCGCACCCGCGCCATCGGCAGCGTCGCGTCCCGCCTCAAGTTCCCGCAGCTGCTGGCGGTGACCGCGGGGCTGTTCCTGCTCGACCTCTTCATCCCCGACCTCATCCCGTTCGCGGACGAGATCCTGCTCGGCCTGGCCACGGCGCTCTTCGCCCTGTGGCGAGAGCCGGTGCCGCCAGGCGAGAAGCCGCCGGAAAAGAACGTCACGCCCCCACGCCCCGGCGGCTGAGGCGTCTGGCCGCGGGCTGGGCACGCTCCGGCAGCTGCGGGCGGGCGGGGGCCGCGCTCTCGCGCCAGCGCCGGCACGTTCATTGCCAGGCCGGGACGGCGATGCTCCCGCGAAGGGCCGGCAGGCCCTCCCCATCTCTCGCTTTAGCGTGCGCCGACTGCGGCCTTCCGCAGCTTCTACCGCCGCTGCCACGGCGCTCCATCGCCGAGTGCGTGCGCTGCGACCGTCTGCTCGACCGCCGCGTCGCCACCAGCCTCGGCCTGACCTTCGTCTGCTCCCTCGCCTCGCTCGCGCTCCTCGTCCCGGCGGCGGTGCTGCCCTTCATGCAGTCGACCATCCGCAACCTCGTCTTTCAGGAAGCGCGCCTCATCACCAGCGTCCCCGTCATCTACCACGACGTCTGGTGGCCCTTCGCCTTCGGCTTCCTCTTCTTCGCCATCCTCTTCCCCGCCGTTCGCGCGCTCCTCCTCGTGCTCGTCCTCGGCTCGCTGCGCTGGGGGTGGCCGCTGCCGCGCGGCCGCTTCTTCCGCTGGAGCCGCGAGCTGCGCATCTGGTGCATGACCGACGTCGTCGCCGTCGCCGGCCTCGTCACCTACTTCCGCGCCTCCATCCCCGCCGACGTCGAGGTGCTGGCGGGAGCGTGGTGCTACCTCGCCGTCGCGGCGCTGACCTTCGTCGCCGACCGCACGCTCGAATCGCGGCGGGTGTGGAACGCCATCCTCCCCGACCGCACGTCGTGGCCCGTGGGGCCTGTCCTCTCCTGCGGCGAGTGCGAGATGGTGATCACCGGCCGCGCGCCCGGCGCCCCCTGCCCGCGCTGCGCCGCCGAGCTCGACGGCAACCTCTTGCGGCGGTTCCTGCCGGCGCTCGTCGCCCTCGTCGCCGCCCTGCCGCTCGCCATCCCCGCCTACCTCTACGCGGTGCTGGTCAACGACCGCCTCACCGGCGTCTGGGAGCACACCATCGTCGGCACCGTCGAGCTCATCGCCGAGCACGGCTACGTGTCGCTGGCATTGGTCCTGCTGCTCGCCGGACTGGTGCTCCCCGTCGTCGAGCTCGTCGGCCTCACCTGGCTGCTCGCGCGCGTGCGCTTCCCCGAGCGCGGCGGCCTGGTGAGACGGACGCGCGTCTTCCGCGTCCTCCGCAAGCTGGCGCGCTGGCCGATGGTCATCCCCTTCATCGCCGCCACCGCGACCCCCATCGTCGACTTCCCGGGCATCGACGACATCATCGCCGGCCCCGGCTCGACGCCCTTCTTCCTGCTCATCGCCCTTCTCATGCTCGCCGTGCGCATCTTCGAGCCGCGGCTGATGTGGAAGGCGGCCGAGGCCTGATGGCGGACCGCGACGAGCCGCGCGAGGGGCGGGAGGGGCGGCGCGCGGCGCGCGACGAAGACCGCGCGGAACGCGAGACCGGCACGACGGGCGAGGAGACACCGCACCGCGCCCGTGTCCATCCCATCGAATGGACGCCCTGGCTGTGGATCCTCCCCATCGCCGCGCTGGTGATCGTCGGCTGGCTCGTCGTCCGCTACGCCTTCCTCGGCGGCGGCGAGATCACCGTCCGCTTCGTCGAGGCGCGCGGGCTCGACCGCTACAGCCCGGTGCGCTTCCGCGGCGCCAAGGTCGGCGCGGTGCAGAAGATCACCCTCGACGAGGACCTCCAAGAGGTCGTCGTGCGCATCTCGATGGACTCGCGGCTGAAGGACGCGCTGCGGACCGGGACGCGCTTCTGGATCGTCGAGCCGGGGCTCGAGGGCGGCGTCGCGAGCTTGCTCTCCGGCACCTACATCGGCATTGCGCCGGGCCAGGGGGAGCCCGCCGACGAGTTCCAGGGGCTCGAGCACCCGCCGGTGCTCGCCGCGCCCGAGCCGGGGAAGATCTTCATCCTCGAGTCCGAGGGCGTCGGCGACGCGGCGATCGGCTCGACGGTCAAGTTCCGCGGCATGCGCGTCGGCCGCGTGCTGGGCGCCGAGTACGACCACCAGCGCGGCATCACGGCAGTGCACGTCTTCGTGCTCGACCGCTACGCCGGCGACGTGCGGCAGAGCTCGCGCTTCTGGCGCTCCGGCGGGCTCGACGTCTCGCTGGCCGGCGGGCGGCTGTCGCTGGGCGACGCCTCGCTGGCCTCGCTCGCCAGCCCGGGCTTCTCGTTCTACACGCCCGAGGTGCTCGCCGGTCCGCCGGTGCCCGAGGGCACGCGCTTCGAGCTCTACGAGTCGCGCTCGGCGGCGGTAGCGGCGGCGGACGGGCCGCAGCTCGAGTACCTCACCTACTTCCCTGGTCCGGTCAAGGGGCTCGGCGCCGGCACGCCGGTCGAGATGAGAGGCGTGCAGGTGGGCGCCGTACGCGGCGTGGCGCTGCGCTACGTGGCCGCATCGGCGAGCCTGGAGACGCCGGTCGTCTTCGTCGTCGACGCGCGCAAGCTCGGGCTCGACAATCCGACGGTGGGATCGCGCGACGAGCTGCGCGCGCGCACCGACGCGGCGCTCGGCGCGCTCGTGCACAAGGGGATGCGGGCGCGGCTGGCGACCAGCCTCATCCTGCCGGGAGCCGGCGCGGTGTCGCTCGACATGGTGGGCTCGCCGGGGACGGCGCAGCTCGTGTTGAGCAGCGATCCGCCGATCGTCCCCGCCGCCGGCGGCGGCGCCGGCATCGAAGGCGTGCTGGGCTCGGTGGAGCGTCTCGCGGCAACGATCGACGACCTGCCGCTGCGGCAGATCGCCGGCAACCTGCAGAGCGCGGCGCGCCGCGTCGACGCGCTGACCCGCGACGCGCGCATCGAGGAGAGCCTGGCGCGCTTCCACCGCGCGATGGGCGAGCTCGAGGAGACGGCCGACGTCGCGCGCACCAACGTCGAGCCGATCGCCGAGGACCTGCGCACCGCGGCCGCGTCCGTCGAGACGGCAGCGCTGCGCGCCGAGCAGATCGTCGGCACGGCCGGCGAGAACGTCGAGCCGATCGTCCAGAGCCTGCGCCGGGCGGCGACGTCGGCGGAGTCGGCGGCGGCGCGCGCCGAATCGCTGCTCGGCACCGGGCCGAAGCAGAACTACGACCTCGCCGAGCTCGTGCGCGAGGTGACGCGGGCAGCCGAGTCGGTACGGGCGCTCGCGACCTACCTGAGCGAGCATCCCGAGTCTTTGGTCCGCGGGAGGGCGCCGTGAGCGGACGTCAGAGCCTCGCAATGCTCGTCGTGGTGATGCTCGTCGGCTGCGGCGGGCTGCTGAAGCGTCCCGAGATCCGCCACTACGCGCTGACGCCGGTCGCAGCACCGGCAACGCGGGTGGCGGTGAGCGGCTTGCCGATCGGCATCGGCGGCATCGAGCTGCCGCCCGGCCTGGACCGCCAAGAGGTCGTCGTGCGCACGAGCGACCAGCGCTTGGACGTGCGCGGTCACGAGCTGTGGGCGGCGCCGCTCGAGACGGTGGTCCTCCACCGACTGGCGTTCGATCTCGCGGCGCGGCTGCCCGAGGGCATAGTCGTGCTGCCGGGACAGGCGCAGCCCGCCGGCGGCCTGCGCTCGCTCGACCTCGCCTTCGAGGACCTCGCCGCCGGGCCGCAGAACGAGCTCGTCCTCGACCTGCGCTGGTCCCTGCGCGCCGGCGTCGCCGGCGCCGTCGAGCTCGCCGGTCACGAACGCATCGTCGAGCCGCTCGCCTCGCTCGACAGCGCCGAGATCGCCGCCGGCACGAGCCGCGCGCTGGCGACGCTCGCCGACCGTCTCGCCGCCGCGCTCGCCGGTGCACGCCCGCTGGGCTGACGAGCCCTACTCGCGCACCGGCACGCCGAGCTGCGCGAAGAGGAACGCCCAGACGTCGGCCTCGAGCGCGATCTGCTCGTCGAGGGCGGTGCCGATGCCGTGGCCCGAGGTCGAGCTGGCGCGCAGCAGCACCGGGCTCTTGCCGCCGGTCGCCGCCTGCAGCCGCGCCGCGTATTTACGCGAGTGCATGGGGTCGACGCGCGGATCATTGGCGCCGGCGGGCAGCAGGATCGGCGGGTAGGCCGTGCCGTCCTTGACGTGGTGATACGGCGAGTAGGCGTAGAGGGCGCGGAACTGCGCCGGGTCCTTGACGCTGCCGTACTCGGGGATGTTGAAGGCGCCGTTGGAGGACAGCTCATTGCGCAGCATGTCGTAGACGCCGACGTGCGAGACGATGGCGCCGAACAATTCAGGCCGCTGCGTCATCACCGCGCCCATCAGCAGGCCGCCGTTGCTGCCGCCCTCGATGGCGAGCTTGCGCGGCTGCGTGTAGCGCTCCTTCACCAGGTGCTCGGCGCAGGCGATGAAGTCGTCGAAGACGTTCTGCTTCTGGAGCAGCCGGCCGCCCTCGCGCCAGGCCTGGCCGAACTCGCCGCCGCCGCGGATGCCGGCGACGGCGAAGACGCCGCCGTGATCGAGCCAGATGCGCAGCGCCGGATCGAAGTACGGCAGCGAGCTGAAGCCATAGCCGCCGTAGCCGGTGAGCAGCGCCGGGCTCGAGCCGTCGCGCGGCGCGTTCTTCGCTGCCACGACCGCCAGCGGCACCTTGGTGCCGTCGCGCGAGACGCACCACTCGCGCGACACCTGCGCGTCGGCGAGGCTGATCGGGAAGTCGAAGGTGAGGCTCGTCCTGGCGACGCGGCCCGAGGCGGCGCCGCGCTCTCGCGGAGGCTCGGGTGTGCGCCGGGTGCCGCGCTCGGCGTCGACGATGGCCGCGGCACCCGGCTCGAGGTCGGGCTGGAAGCGGTACCAGGTGCGCGGCTGCACATAGGAGGCGCTGGCGACGAGCAGGCTGTCGGAGCCCGGCTCGGGAAGTGCCTCGTAGACGGCGCTCACGTCCGGCAGCGGCACCATCCCCAGCGCCTTGCCGTCGCGGTCGAGGACGCGCACTTGCTCGACGCCGCCGAGCTCCTCGCGCAGGTAGATGCGGTGCGCCGTCGGCATGATGCCGCACCACCCGCCGTAGAAGAAGCAGGCGATGACCGCCTCGCCTTCGGGCAGGAACGGACGCGGCGGGCCGAGCGGGCCGGTCGGCTGCAGCGGCAGCTCGAGCAGGCGGCCGCGCGGCGCGTCCTTGCGCGACAGCAGCAGCAGGCGCTCGGCGGCGGGGTCGAAGACGCCGTCGATGGTGCCGTCGGCGAAGCGCGACAGGCGCGTCCACGAGCCGTCCTCCCGGCGCAGGAACTGCTCGAACTCGCCACCGTCGCCGAGCTGCACGTTGGCGAAGACGTACCGCCCGTTCGGGCTCGACCGCAGCTGGATCTCGGAGATGCGCGCGAAATCCTTCCCTAGCTCGTAGCGATCCGCCGAGTCGGGCGTGCCGAGGCGGTGGTAGTAGACCTGGGTGTAGAAGTCGAGGTCGGCGTCGGGCCGCTCGCCGGGGCGCGGGTAGCGCGTGTACCAGAAGCCCTCCGCCTTGGCGTCCCAGGCGAGACTGCCGCCGGCGGTGCCGTAGTTGACGCGCGGGACGACGTCGGGCAGCTGCCGGCCGGTGGCCGCCTCGTAGACATAGAGGTCGCCGCGCTCGGAGCCGCCCTTGGCGAGCGACACCGCGACGTAGCGGCCGTCGAAGGACGGCACGAACCAGTCCATCGAGGTCGAGCCCGACGGGTCGAGCTGGTTGAGGTCGAGGATCACGCGGGTCTGCTCGACCGCATCCGCGCTCGGGATGGTGATGAGCACCGGTTGCTGCTGCGGCGGCGTGAAACGCCAGGCGAAGAGCTGGCCGCCGGCGGCCTTGAGTCCGCCGATGCGCGGCACCTGCAAGGTGCGGATGTCGTGTACGCGCTTGCGGAGAGTCGCGGCGCCCGGGAGCGCGTCGAGCACCGAGCGCGTGTAGGCGTTCTGCGCCTCGATCCAGGCCTTGACCTCGGCAGAGTCGCTGTCCTCGAGCCAGCGGTACTCGTCGACGACAGCGGTGCCGTGGTGGGTGTCGGTGACCGCCGCCTTGCGCGTCGGCGGCGGCTGCGGCGCCTCGGCGGCATGCGCGACGGCGGCAAGCGGAAGCAGAGTGCAGCAGGAGAAGACGAGCGCGCGCGGCCTGTTCACGGGCACACCCCCTGAATGAGACGAAGTGAGAAGGGAATCCTACGCCCGGATCCGCGGCGGCGCGCTCGTGGTCACCCCCACAGCTCGCGGCTCGGCGGGTGGAGCAGCGCGCCTTCGTAGCGCATCGGCGACTCGCGATCACCGCGCTGCAGCAGCGGCCCGTCGAGGTCGACCCAGCGGCAGTGCTGCGCGACGACGAACGCCGGCGCCATGGCGAGCGAGGAGCCGAGCATGTTGCCCACCATGAGGCCGAGGCCGAGCTCGCGGCAGCGCTGGACGATGCACAGCGCCTCGGTCAGGCCACCGCACTTGTCGAGCTTCACGTTGACGAAGCGGTAGCGCGGGGCGAGCTCGTCGAGATCCACCGAAGTCTGATGCGACTCGTCGGCGCAGAGCGGCACCGGCGCGTCCCACCCGGCGAGCGCGGCGTCACCGCCCTTCGGCAGCGGCTGCTCGACGAGCGCCACGCGATGCTCGACGAGGGCGGGCGCGAGCTCGGCGAGAAGGTCCACGGTCCAGGACCCGTTGGCGTCGACGAGCAACTCCACATCGGGCCGCGCCGCGCGCACGGCAGCGAGCCGCGCATCCGGCTCGTCTGCATCGAGCTTGAGCTTGAGGATCGGATAGTCGGCGGCGCGCCGCGCCGCCGCAGCCATCGCCGCGGGCTCGCCGAGGCTCAACGTGAATGCCGTCGTCACCGGCCGCGGCTCGATCTCGAGCCAGCTCCAGATCGACCGCTCCGTGCGCTTGCAGCGCAGATCCCAGGACGCCCCGTCGAGCGCGTTGCTCGCGCCGCCGCCAGGCATCGCATCCACGATCACGTCGAGCTCGTCGAACTGCGCCCCGGGATCCACGAGCCGCTCGATCGCCGCCCGCTGCGCCTCGATCTCGTCACGCATGCTCTCCGCCGTCTCGCCCAGGTAATCGACGCCCAGCGCCTCCCCCCACCCGCGAGCCTCGTCGTCCTCGAGCGTCACGGTGACGGTGGTGATCGCAGTCGTCGTCGAGCCCGCGATGACGAACGGCTCGCGCAACGGCCACTCGTCGAGAGCTACGGACATCTTCATCGTGGAAACCGCGCGAGCAGCGCGTCGACGAGCGGCGCGACGCCGCCGCGGAGCGGGTCGACGCAGGGGAGGCCCGTCTCTGCGCGTGCCGCGGCGAGCGCGCGCTCGCGCTCCGCGTCGTCGAGCGCGGAGGTGTTGAGGCTGACGCCGAGGAACGCGGCGTCTCGGTTGGTGAGGGCGGCGGCTTCGCGGTAGCGGCGCATCGCTTCGACGAGCGGCGGGATGGGGTGGTCGGGGTATTCGTCGATCGTCGGGCGGCCGGCTTGGTGGCAGAGGACGAGGAGGTCGGGTTGGGTACCGTGGACGAGGCCGAGGGTGACGCCGGCGTAGGCGGGGTGGAAGAGCGAGCCTTGGCCTTCGACGACGTCCCAGTGGTCGGGCGCGGCGTCGGGCGAGAGGGTCTCGGCGGCGCCGGCGACGAAGTCGCTCACCACGGCGTCGATGGGGATGCCGCTGCCGGCGATGAGGATGCCGGTCTGGCCGGTGGCGCGGAAGGTTGCCGGAACGCCGCACGCGGCAAGCTCGCGCGCCAGCGCGAGGGCCGTGTACTTCTTGCCCACGCAGCAGTCGGTGCCGACGGTGAGCAGGCGGTGGCCGCGGCGCCGGCGGCCGCTGGCGATCGGTAGTCCCGGTGGCGGCACTCGCACGTCGATGAGCCGGCAGCCGTGGCGCCGCGCCGCCGCCAAGAGCGACGGCTGGTCGGCGAGCCGCGCGTGCATGCCGCTGGCGACGTCGAGGCCGGCCGCGAGCGCTTCCTCGAAGGTCGCCAGCCACGCCGGCTCGAAGCCGCCGCCGAGCGGCGCCACGCCGACGACGAGCGTGCGCGCGCCCGCGGCCGCGGCCGGGCTCATCTCGGGGAGGCCGAGGTCGACGGCGCACCCGGGCAGCCGCAGCTGACCGGCGCAGCGTTCGGGGCACCAGTCGACGAGGCCACGCCCGGTCTTCGCGTCGAGCGGGTTCTTCACCGCGCCGAGGAAGATCAGATAGGGCGCCGCAACTTCGACCGTCGTCATCGGCAGCGCTCCGAGCTGCGCGAAGGGCGACCGCCGAGGAGCCCGGGAACGCAGCCGCTGCGCATCGTCGTCCGTGCCCGCTCAGGGCGTGGTCGGCGTCACGAGCGGCGTGAGTCGGGCCTCCGACGCCGGCCGCTCGCCTCGCAGGCGCGCCGCCACTCGCTCGGCCTCGCGGAGCACGCGCAGGAAGTTGCCGCCTGCCGCCTTGACGACTTCCTCTTCGCTCCAGCCGCGACGCAGCAGCTCGGCGAGGAGCACGGGGAAAGTCTCGACGCTCTCGAGCCCCACCGGCACCGTGGTGATTCCGTCGAAGTCGGAGCCGATCCCGACGTGGTCGGCGCCCGCCACCTTGCGCACGTGATCGAGATGGTCGGCGACGTCGGCGAGCGTGGCGCGCGCCGGCGGATGGCTGGCGCGCCACTCCTTGAGCCCCGCGGTCGCCGCGTCCGGACTCTCGGGATGGAGCGCCTTCAGCCGCGCCTCCTCCGCATCCTCAGCCGCCGACTGCTCCCACGCCGCGCGTGCGACGAACGACGGCACGAAGGTGACCATCACGACGCCGCCGTCCTCGCGCAGCCGCCGCAGCACGTCGTCGGGGACGTTGCGCGGATGGTCGACGAGAGCGCGCGTCGCGGAGTGGGAGAAGATGACCGGCGCCGCCGACTCCTCCATCGCCTGCACCATCGTCGCCGGCGCCACGTGCGAGAGGTCGACGAGCATGCCGAGGCGGTTCATCTCGCGCACCACCTCGCGGCCGAACGGCGTCAGACCGCCGTGCTTGGCCTTCGCCGTCGCCGAGTCGGCCCACGGCGTGTGGTCGCTGTGGGTGAGCGTCATGTAGCGGGCGCCGAGGCGATGGAGCTCGCGCAGCACGGCGAGCGAGTCGCCGGTCGAGTGCCCGCCCTCGACGCCGATCAGCGAGGCGACGCGGCCGGCGCGGTGGATGCGCTCGACGTCGGCGGCCGTGGAGGCGAGCTCGAGCGCCTCCGGGTAGCGCTCGGCGAGACGGTGGACGACGTCGATCTGCTCGAGCACGGCGACGACGGCAGCCGGCCCGCTCAGCGTCGTCGGGATGTAGACCGACCACAGCTGCCCGCCGACGCCGCCGCGCCGCAGCCGCGGCAGGTCGGTGTGGAGCGGCGGCTCGAGCGCGGTCTGCTCCTGGCGCAGGTCGATGCGCGACAGGTCGTCGGCGTAGCGCTGGCGCATCTGCCAGGGCAGGTCGTTGTGCCCGTCGACGAGCGGGTGCTCGCGTAGGAGCACGCGCGCCTTCTCGACGAGCGCCGCCGGTGGCGGCTGCCACTCGGCCGCCGCTGCCGATGTCGGCGCCAGCAAAACGAGCGCGGCGATGCCGAACATCAACGTGTCGCGAATCGCAGACGACTTCATGGCTTCACTCCTGCGCGACGAAGGACACGGCCCGGCCGCAAGCCGCTCGCCGAGCCGCCGGCGAAGACGGTGCGGCCGTTCACCCACACGCGCTCGATGCCGGTGGCGAGCGCGTGCGGCTCGGCGGTGGTGGCGCGGTCAAGCACCGTCGCCGGGTCGAAGAGCACGAGGTCGGCGAAGGCGCCGGGCACGAGCCGACCGCGGTCGGCGATGCCCACGTGGTCGGCGGCGAGCGAGGTCATCCTGCGCACCGCCTCCTCGAGACGCAGCGTGCCGCGCTCGCGCACGTAGCGGCCGAGCACGCGCGGGTAGCTGCCGAAACCGCGCGGGTGGCGGCCGTCGAGCTCGCCGTCGGTGCAGAGGTTGGTGTGCGGCCAGGCGAGCAGCTGCTCGAGGTCGCCCTCGGTCATGCTGGTGCCGATGACGCTCTCGACCACCGCGCCATTCGTCTCGGTGCCGCGGCGGCGCATCGCCTCGGCATCGTGGATCAGCGCGAGCAGCGTGACCTCCGGCGCCTCGCCGCGCTCCTTGGCGATCTCGGCGACGGTGCGGCCGGCGTAGGCCGGGTTGGGCAGGTAGCGGCCGAGCAGCAGCCCGTCGGCGGGCGCGATCTCGGCGAGCACGCGGCGCGCTTCGGCGAGGTCCTCGAAGTCGCGCTTGGGGAAGAGCACGGTGAGCGTCGACTGCCAGTAGAGGTACGGGTAAATGTCGGCGGTGACGTCGACGCCTTGCCGCCGCGCCTCGTCGAGCTTGCGCAGCAGCTCGGGCGCCTTGCCCCACAGCGTCGTCATCGCGAGCTTGAGGTGCGAGATCTGCACCGGCAGCTTCGCCTCGCGGCCGATGGCGAGGATCTCGTCGATGGCCTCCCAGAACCAGCGGTCCTCGCTGCGCACGTGGCTGATATAGCGGCCGCCGTGGCGGGCGGCGACGCGCGCCAGCGCCACCACCTCGGCGCGGCTCGAGTAGATGCCGGGGTCGTACTCGAGGCCGGTCGAGAGGCCGAGCGCGCCCGCCTCGAGGTCGCGCTCGAGGAGCTTCGCCATCTGCGCGACCTCGGCGGCGGTGGCCTCGCGGCGGTAGTTTTCGCCGAGCACCTTCTCGCGCAGCGTCCCGTGGCCCGAGTAGGAGGCGAGGTTGACCGCCGCCGGCGAGCGCTCGAGCCGCGCGAAGGCGTCGGCGAGCGGGAGGGGCGAGCCGCCGTCCTGGCCGCCGACGACGGTGGTGATCCCCTGGCTGACCGCGCCGAGCGCGTCGGGCATGGCGAAGAGATCGTCGTCGGCGTGCGAGTGAGTGTCGATGAAGCCGGGCGCGAGCACGAGCCCGCGCGCATCGACGACCTCGTCGCCGGGTAGCGGCGCGACGTCGCCGACGGCGGCGATGCGGTCGCCGGCGATGCGCAGGCTGCCGAGCCGCGCCGGCGCGCCGGTGCCGTCGACGATTCGGGCGTTGACGATGCGCACGGCGCGCGCCGGCGGGTCGATGCGGCGAAACGCGATGCCGGGGCTGGAGCCGGCGAGCAGCTCGAAGCCGTCGACTTCGCCGTCGGGACGCGGCGCGAAGCGGAGGCGGACGTCCCCGTAGAGAGTGAAGTCGAGCGTGTCTTGCGCGGGAGCCGATGGCGCTTCGGCCGCGAGAGTGGAGACAGCCGGTGGCGGCGCAGGTGTGGGTGACGGCGCCGCGGTCGATGGCGTACCCGCGGGCGGCTGCGGCGGAGGTATCGGTGGCGCCAGGGGCAACGACTTGGCCTCGCCGCCTCGCGCGATGAGAGCGAGCTGACTCTCGCGGACGGCAAGCTCCCACGCCGTCGCGAGCTCGTCGCTCCAGAAGCGACCGGCGAGCGATTCCAGGCGCGCCGGTGGCGGCGGCGCGGTCATGCCGCTCTCGTCCGCGCCCTCGGTCCCGGGGCGCGGCGGCGGCGGCGCGGGCGGATCCGGCGTCTCTCCCAACGCGATCGAAGCGACCGCGTCCGCCTTGGCGCCGAGACCCCACGCCTCGGCGAAGTTGCAGAGGATCGCCACCGCCAAGCGCTCCTTCGGCACGTGCAGAACCTGCGCGCGATAACCGGCCCAGGCGCCGCCGTGGCGCAGCACGTCGCGTTCGCGCCAGGTCGTCGCCACGCGGCCGAAGCCGTAGGTGCTGCCGTCCTCGTACGACGTCGCCAAGCCGGCGCTCGCCATGAGCTCGACGAAGCGCGGCCCGCCGACCTTGCCGCTCTCGAGATTGGCGATCCAGCGCGCGACGTCCTCCACGGTGGTGAAGATGCTGCCGTCGCCCACCTGCTCCCAGTCCGACATCGCGATGCCGAAGCGGCCGTCGCTCTGCGCGTAGCCCTGCGCCCGCCGCGGCACGACCCGCGTGTGGTCGTCGTGGAAGTGCGTCGAGGTCATGCCGAGCGGCGCGAACAGCCGCTCCTCGGCGAAGCGGGCGAGCGGCATCCCCGCGGCGCGCTCGACGACGAGACCGAGCAGGAAGTAACCGCTGTTCGAATATTCGAAGCGCTCGCCGGGCGCAAAGTCGACGCCGCGCTGGCGAGCGAGCGTCGCCAGCGCCTCGCCGGCGGTCGTGAGGTCGGCGTCGTCGTCGCCGGCGAGCGCCATCAACCATGTGTAGTCGCGCAGCCCGCCGCGGTGGTGCAGCAGGTGGCGGATCGTCACCGGCGCGCCGTGGTCGGGCAGCTCGGGCACGAAGCGGCTCACGTCGTCGTCGAGCCCGAGACGGCCGTCGATGGCGAGCAGCGCGATCGCCGCCGCGGTGAACTGCTTCGACACCGAGCCGACGTCGAAGCGCGACCGCACGTCGATCGGCACGCCATGCTCGAGGTTGGCCATGCCGTAGCCGCGGCCGAAAGTGAGCGCGCCGTCGCGCACGACGCCAACCGCGCAACCCGGGCGTTCGTTGCCGCTCCACTCGGCGAAGAGCGCGTCGATGCGCGCGGCCGCCGCGGGGGGCAGCGGCCGCTGTGCCGCGGCGCCGAGCTCGGCACGAGTCGCGAGCAGAGTGAGCGCGAGGGCTGCGAGGGTGCACCGAGGTCGGGTCAAGACGGCGCCGAGACTAGCAACAACGCGCCGCCCGCTAACGCGCCACCGAACGGCCTCTTCACGTTCGTCTGTGAAAGGAACCACCAGTGATTTCCGTCTGAGGTGGCTGGAGGAGCCACCCATGGCATCATGGAGGAGCCCGCGATGGCACGACCGATGGCCCAGAGCGCGACGAAGCTCACCTACGACGACTTGTTGCTCTTCCCCGACGACGGGAAGCGGCACGAGCTCATCGACGGGGACCACTACGTGAGCCCCTCGCCTGCCGTGCGCCACCAGCGCGTCCTGCAGCGTCTCGGCTTCCGGATCTATCCCTTTGTCGAGGAACATCGGCTCGGAGAGGTGTTCTTCGTCGCGGTGGACGTGCTGCTTTCGATCCACGACGTCGTCGTGCCGGACCTGTTTTTCGTTAGCGACGAGCGCGCTGCGATCGTCGGCAAAGCGAATCTACGCGGCGCCCCCAACCTCGTAGTGGAGGTCCTCTCGCCGAGTAACCGCCGCTACGACGAGGTCCTCAAGCGGGAGCTCTACGAGCGCGCCGGCATCCAGGAGTACTGGCTCGTCGATCCCGAGGCCGACACCGTCAAGGTCTTCCGCCGCGATGGCGAGCGCTTCGGCCGTCCGCTCCTCTTCTCGCGTCATGACGGCGACGTGCTCACGACGCCGCTGCTGCCCGGGCTCGAGATCCCGCTCGCCGACGTGCTCGCCGACTGAAGCCTCGACGGCGAGCCGGCGGGCGTCCTCCCGCGTCATGCCGCGCCATCCGGCGCCGGGCGATCCCGGCTTCTGGCTTTGCTGCGCCTGCCACCGCACGCCAAGCGAGGACCACGAGCTGCCGGTCGTCGGCCGGCTGCCCCGCGTCGACCGCCCGCTATCGGTCGCCCGACCCAAACGGCGCTCCTTGACAGCAATACAGCAACCTCTAATAATGCTGTCATGCTGTTGCCCGAGCTCGCCGCCGAAGTGACCCGGCTCCTCGCCGATCGCGGCCTTCTCGCCGCGCAGAGCGATCGCCGGGTGTCGGCTGCGCCCGACCCGCGGACGGTGCGCTACTACACGACGCTCGGCCTGCTCGACCCGCCGGCGATCCGCGACCGGCAGGCGCGCTACGGCGGCCGGCACGTGCTGCAGCTCGCCGCGATCAAGGCGTTGCAGGCGGCGGGATTGAGCCTGGGCGCGATCCAGGAGCGGCTCTACGGATTGAGCGACGCCGAGCTCGAGGCGCTGCTCCACGCCGCGGAGCCGCGCGCTCACACCCCGCGGATCGCCGCGCTCACCTGGCGCGAGGTGTCGCTCGAGCCCGGGCTCAAGCTGATGGCCGAGGCGAGCTGGACCCCTGCCGCGTCGCGCCAGGCGCTCGTCGAGCGCCTGCACGCCGCGCTGGACGCTCTGGAGACGAAGCCGCGAGATGCGGCGAAGGGAGACGACCGATGAACCCCGCCCCCATGACCCTGCCCCTGCTCGAGGCCGTCGCGGAGGAGCCGCGCCGCCGCCTCGGCGTGCTGTCGGTCGGCCGCGCCGAAAGGCGCGCGCCGCTGCCGCTGCGCGGCGTCGAGATCGCGGCGCGCGTGGCCGATCGCATCGCCGAGGTGACCGTCACGCAGCGCTTCCACAACCCGCACGCCGAGCACCTCGAGGCGGTCTACGTCTTCCCGCTCGCGGGCGGCGCGGCGGTCTCCGACTTCGAGCTGCGCGTCGGCGAGCGCGTGCTGCGGGGTGTCGTGCGCGAGCGCGGCGCGGCGCGCGCCGACTACCGCCGGGCGCTCGCCGAGGGGCGGCGCGCGGCGCTGCTCGAGCAGGAGCGCGACGACGTGTTCACGCTGCAGGTGGGCAACCTGCCGCCGGGCGAGGAGGTGACCGTGCGCCTCACCTATGCCGAGCGGCTGCCGTTCTTCGAGGACGGCACGACCGAGCTGCGGCTGCCGTTGGTGGTGGCGCCGCGCTACGTGCCGGGCGAGCCGCTGGAGCGGCAAGCGTGGGGTCGCGGCAGCGGGCTCGACACCGACGCCGTGCCGGATGCCTCGCGGTTGACGCCGCCGCGGCTGGCGCCGGGATTCGACCCGCGGGTGGCGCTGCGCATCGCCGTCGAGCTGCTGCGCGGCGGCGAGGAGGAGGGCTGGAGCAAGCTCGCCTGCTCGCAGCACGCGGTGCTCACCGAGACGGCGGCGGACCGCGTGACGGTGGCGCTGGCACGCGAGGACGAGCCGCTCGACCGCGACTTCGTGCTGCGCTGGTCGCTCGCCGGCGAGCGGTTGCGCTCGACCCTGCTCGTGCACCGCGGCGAGGCGGGCGAAGGTGCGTTCGGGATGCTGGCGCTGGTGCCGCCGGCGCGCACGGCGGCCGGCGGCGCGCTGGCGCCGCCGCGCGACGTGGTGTTCCTGCTCGACCGCTCGGGGTCGATGGAAGGGATAAAGATGGTGTCGGCGGCGCGCGCCTGCGCGGCGCTGCTGCAGACCCTGGGGCCGCGCGACCGCTTCGCGCTGCAGGCCTTCGACGATCGCATCGAGTGGATGCCGGGCGGCGAGGCCGGCGGCGACGGCGCCCGCGACGGTCATTGGCTGGCCGCCGGCGAGGGCGCGCTCGAGCGCGCCGGCACGTGGCTGCGCACCATTGGCTCGCGCGGCGGCACCGAGCTCGACCAGGCGCTCGCCGCCGCACTCGCGGCGCTCGCCGAACGCCGCGAGGTGGACGGGCGCACGGCAATCGTGGTCCTCGTCACCGACGGGCAGGTCACCGACGAGCACCGGGTGCTGCGCCGCGTGCAGCGGCAGCTCGGCGGCGGCCGCGTGTTCACGGTCGGCATCGACACCGCCGTCAACCAGGCGTTCCTGAGCCGGCTCGCCGCCCTCGGCGGTGGCACGGCGAGCTTCGTCGCGCCGGGCGCGGCGGTGGAGCGCGCGCTCGTCGAGCTCGGCCGCGAGATCGGCGCGCCGCTGGTGGTCGACCTCGCGATCGACGATACCGCCGGGCTCGTCGAAGCGGACAGCCTGACGCCGGCGCGGCTGCCCGACCTCTTCGCCGGGCGCGCCGCCGGCGCGATGCTGCGGCTGCGGTCCGCGGGCGTGACCGGCGACGGCAGCGGCGAGGCGCGGTTGGGTGTCCGGGGCCGCTACGCCGACGGCAGCCCGTTCGTGGAACAGGTCGAACCGCGCGAGGTGGAGCTGCCGGCGCTGGCGCAGCTGTGGGCGCGCTCGCGGGTGCGCGACCTCGAGGACGACTACCGGCTGGCGGACGCCGCCGCACGCACACGGATCGAGCGGCAGATCGTCGACCTCGCGGTGCGCCATCGGCTGCTGACGCGGTTCACCGCCTTCGTGGTGGTCGACGAGCAGGAGGTGGTGAACGCCGGCGGCCAGCTGCGTAGCGTCGTGCAGCCGGTGGCGATGCCGGCGGAGTGGGAGATGGGCAAGGCGGCGGCATCGGCCGCAGCCGCCGGCGCGGCGATGCCGTTCGCGGCGGCCATGCCCTTCGGGCCGCCGGCGACGCAGCCGCAGGTCGCGAGCGCGCCGCTCGAAGACCCCGAGCCCGATCTGTTCCTCGACGTCGACGCCGACGAATGGGAGGAGCCCACGGCGGCGGCGGCGGAAGGTGTTGCCGGCGAGGACGACGGTGACGGCGAGTCGGTGTCGGCGGCGCTGGCGGCTCTCGAGCGCGCGCTCGACGAGGCCGCCCGCGAGCTGGCTGCCGGCCGCGTGCCGGCGGCAGCGTCCCTCGCCGAGGCGCGCGAGGCGTTGCTCGCGGCGCTCGTGGAGTGGAGCCGCAGCGACCGCGTTCCGGCGCTGCAGCGCGTGCTCCGTGCCGGCCTGCCGGAGCTGCTCGCGGCGCTCGCCGAAACCACGGCGACGCCGGTAGCGCTGCAACCGCTGCTCACGCGCCATCGCGAGGCCTTCGCCGAAGCCAAGCGCGAGGCCGACGCGGTGCTCGGCATCGGCGGCGGCGCGCGCTGGGGGCTAACGGTCTAGCGGCGGTCGAATGGTAGCCGGCCGCACGCTTTTGACAGCCTTCTCGTTACTTCTATAACCTCCAGGTTGTAGAACCTGAGAGTTATTGAAAGTTATTGATGCAGCCCACTCCCGCCCGCCTCGACGCCACCTTTGCCGCCCTCGCCGATCCGACGCGGCGGGCGATCCTGGCGCGGCTCGCCGCTGACGGCGAGGCTTCGGTGCTCGAGCTGGCCAAGCCGTTCGCGATGAGTCAGCCGGCGATCTCGAAGCACTTGAAGGTGCTCGAGCGGGCCGGGCTCATTTCGCGCGGACGCGATGCGCAGCGGCGGCCTTGTCGGCTGGAAGCCAAAGCCCTGGCCGAGGCGAACGGCTGGCTCGAGGGCTATCGCCGGTTCTGGGAGCGCAGCTTCGAGCGGCTCGACAGTCTGCTCGACGAGCTCAAGTCGCAGCGCCAGCCATCGCGATCGCAGCCAGCGCAACCCGCGCCGGGGAAACCGCGGCAGGCCGCGTCCTCGTCCGCCCGCCGGCCGCCCGCGCGGCGCCCGCCAGCCAGACCACGCCGACGTCCGCCAACCAAAACCCGGCCACGTCCGACCACCCGCTAGACCATTCACTAAACAGGAGCAGCCCATGGCCACCCGCACGCACAGCCTCGAGATCTCCACCCCCAGCCACCGCGAGATCCGCATGACCCGCGAGTTCGACGCGCCGCGCGAGCTCGTGTGGGAAGCATGGACGAAGCCCGAGCTGGTGCGCCGCTGGCTGCTCGGCCCCGACGGCTGGTCGATGCCGGTGTGCGAGATGGACTTGCGGGTGGGCGGCGCCTACCGCTGGGTGTGGCGCAAGGAGACGACCGGCGCCGAGATGACGATGGGCGGCGTCTTCCGCGAGATCGTGCCGCCGGAGCGGCTGGTCTCGACCGAGAAGTTCGACGACCCCTGGTACGAAGGCGAGTCCCTGGTGACGACCACCTTCGCCGAGCGCGACGGCCGCACCACCGTCACCAGCACCTCGCTCTACGACACGCAGGCGATCCGCGACGGCGTGCTCGAGACCGGCATGGAGACCGGCGTCGAGCGCAGCTACCAGCGGCTCGACGAGATCCTCGCCGCGCAGACGGCGCGCTGAGAAAGAAAGGTGGCCGCCCCTGGGTTCCGTGATCCAGAGGGCGGCCGAGATCAGAGCAGCTTGGTCACCTTGTCGGCCAGGCCCGCCTCGCCGAGGATGACGGTGAGCTGGGCCTTGCCGGCGACCTTCTCGAGCACCTCGAGCTCGCGCAGGCGCATGAGCGCCGGGCTCGACTCGAAGATGCGCGCGGTGTTGGCCTGCGACCGCATCGCCGCGGTCTCCTCGCGACGGGTGACGAGGTCGGCCTCGGCGGCCTTCTTGGCCTCGGTCACCCGGTTGAGGATGGCCTTCATCTCGCCCGGCAGGATGACGTCGCGGATGCCGAGGCCGGTGACCTCGAGACCCACGCCCGCCGCCCAGCCGCGCAGCAGCGCCAGCAGCTCGCTCGCCACCTCGTCCTTGCCGGCGAGGAGGGCGTCGAGCTCGCGGGCGCCGACCACGGCGCGCAGCGCCAGCTGCGCCTCGCGGTAGAGCGCCTGCTCGTACGACTCGACGCTGCCCACCGCGCGCGCCGGATCGGCGACGCGGTAGGTGACGACGGCGTTGAGCCGCAGGGTCACCTTGTCGGCGGTCATCACGTCCTGACCGCCGACGTCGGTCACCCGCTCGCGCAGGTCGACGAACAGCACCTTGAGACGCGCCACCTCCTTCCAGAACGCGTAGCGTCCCGGCTCGAGGGTGTGCGCGAGCCGACCGTCGACCATGACGAGCGCGACGTGCGAGGCCTCGACCTGCACCGGCTCGAGGAACTTCGCCGCCATCGACGCGTTGAGCACGGCCGCGAGGTCCGGGTGGTCGAAGCGCACGGCGCGCGCGTCGACCACCTCGGCCTCGACCTTGCGGAAGACGGTCCACGCCACCCACAGGCCGCGGCCGAGGACGGCGACGAAGCGGCCGTCCACCCACACCAGCGCCCGCTGGTACTCGGCGAGGTCGAGCACCAGCGCCTCGCTGCCGAGGGCGCCCGAGCGCACGATGACGTCGAGGTCGGGCGACTCGAGGAAGACGTCGCGCACCGACTTGCGCACGACGCGCACGCGGAGCAGCGGGTCCCACACCCAGTGCCGGCCCGGCGCGAGCACGCGCCGGAAGACGCGGTCGCGGTAGAGCAGGCCCCGCTCGAAGTCGCGGATCTTGAAGGAACGCAGCATGACGAATCACCTCCAAACGATTGCCCGCACGGCGGGCGGGCCGTCCGCGAGCCGGAGGGGACGGACGTCTCCACCCCCTCCGGCTCCATCGTTGTGCCGCCCTCCCGGGTCAGGCGGCGGGAACCGATCAGTAGGGCCGGGCAAAAGCGAGGACCCGTGTCGTGGAGCGGACGCACCGTCAGCGGGCGGCCGCGGAGCAGCCGTCAGAATTCCAAAAGCGTGTGTCTCACCGGACCAGCGGCGAAGGAGTGACCTTCCCGAGGGCCCATCCACGAGTGGGCGCCACGTCGGCGGTCGCGGAGCGGCGGGCCCCGCTCGGCCTACTGCGCGCGCCGGCCGCCGCCGCGTTCGCCGCACGCCGGGGATGCGTGCGGTCGATCGTGGGGAGCGGGAGCGCGGTTCGGCCGAGCGGCGGCCCGGCGCTTCAGGGCGACGCCGGACGCTGCCGCGCGACGCCGTCGAGCCGTGCGTGACGAATCACGCGCGATCGAACGGCGGCGCCGGCGGGCGCCACACCGGGACGAGCCCCCGGGTCGGTCGGCAGTGAACGACGGCGTTTTCCAACGCCATGGGTCTGGAGCAGGAGTCGAACCTGCGTCAGCCGAATTAAGGGTTCGGTGCTCTTCCTCTGAGCTATCCAGTCGTCCCTGACGCCACCTTCGCTAGAACCCGTTCGCGGAATGCGCGACGCCGATCACTTCCGTGAGGCGCGCGCACCGCCGGCCCGGTGATGTCAGCGCTTGCATGTCGGTTTCAGTGTCTGCATCCGGTCACGATCTCCTTCGCGGTCGTTGGCGCAAAACGAAAGAGCCTTCCGAGGCGGGCACCCCGGAAGGCTCTACGTCGCAGGCGCGAATGGCTGGAACGCTGCCCTAGGAGTGCACCTCGGTTGCCGCGGTGAACGGCTTCCTTTCGTCGGTCCGCTCGTAAGCAGAGCCGGCGACTATCGCCGTGCGACAGCTGGAGAGCGAGGGTTGGTGCGTGAGCAGCATGGTTCGTTCCCGGCGCGAAGGGGGCGGATTATCCGGATCTGGGCATCCGCTGTCAAGCGCGAGTCGCGCTCCGCCGCGCATTGGCCCCGCTCTTTCGCCGTTTCCGATCTGGGATGCATGGGAGGTCTCACCATGCGTCCATCGAGACGGCTGCGTCCGTTGGCCGTCGCCGTCGCACTGCTCGCCGGCAGCTCGCTGCCGACGTCGCCGGCGCGCGCACAGGTGGACGGCTCGCCCGACCCGACCTTCAGCGGCGACGGCATCCTGAGCTTCGGCGCCGAGCCGTTCGGGCAGTACACGGCGCACGCACTGGCGGTGATGCCGAACCAGGAGGTCGTGGTCGTCGGCGACCTCGCGTCCACGGCAGGGATGGACCACCTGCGGGTGAGCGTCAACGGCAACGCGATCGCCGAGTGCGAGGCCGGCATCCTCCTGCTCGCCGAGTTCGAGGGGCTCGCGGTGCTCGTCGACCGCGCCGGCCGCCTGGTGGTTGGAGGGAGGAGCACGTTCAGCGGCGCGCCCGACCAGGACCGCGGGCTCATCGGCCGCTTCACCAGCGCCAACTCCTGCGCCTTCGACGGCAGCTGGAGCGACAACGGCTGGCAGATCCTCGACAGCGAGAGCTTCTGCGACACCGAGGAGTGCGCGGTTCTCGACGTCGCCGAATCGCCGACCGCGGGCGCTCGGATCTATGCGCTGCTCGCCTCGCGCGTCAACTCGCTCGTGTCGCGTCTCTTCGTCGTCGGCTTCCGCGCCAACGGCGACGTCGACACCTCCTTCGGCGACGGCGGCTACGCCGAGGTCGCGGCGACCGACCTGGGCACGCTGAGCAGCACCGGCGCGCAGCTCGTCGTCGACGGCGGCGGGCGGCCGCTCGTCTTCGCCACCCGCTACGACCCCGACATCGCGCTCGACGCCGATCCGTTCCTCATCCGCTTCACCGACAGCGGCGAGCTCGACACGACGTTCGGCGACGACGGCGTCGAGATCGTCGACGACATCTCGGGCATCGACGGCTTCCCGGCCGGCGTCGTCCTCGGCTCGGATGGCACCGTCGTCTTCGCCGTCAATCTCGACAGCGGCAACGGCCTCGGGCGGGCGAGCGTGATGAGGCCGGACGGCTCGCCGGCGCTCAACGCCGGCTTCTCCAACCGCCGCATCGCTGGCGTCGCCGTGCAGGGCGACGGCAAGCCGCTCGTCCTCCTCGACGACGTCGTCGACGACGGCATGGAGATCGCGCGCCTGGTGGTGAACGCGTCGGGCGTCCTCGACCTCGACCCCACCTTCGGCAGCGCCGGCAGCTTCGCGCTCGACATCGACCTCGGCGGCGCCAACTGGGAGCAGGGCACGGCGCTCGCGCTCTCGACCGGGCGTCCGTGGCTCGTCGGGCGCGCCGCCGGCGACTCCGCCGCCGGCATGTTCGCCATGCGCCTGCGCAACCGCTTCGTCTTCGCCGACGGCTTCGAGATCGGCACCACCTCGTTCTGGCGGCGCTGACGCCGCCGCTCCAGGAGTCTCACATGCCCGCCAGCATCCGCCGCCCGTTCGCAACGCTCCTGCTCGTCGCCGTCGCCGCCGGAGCCGCCCTCGCGACCCAGATCCCACCGGACGACTTCCGCATCAGCGACATGGGGACCCTCGGCCCCGGCGGCGACTTCACCGCCGACTTCGTCCACGTCGCCTACAACCCGCTCGACAACGAGTACCTCGTCGTCTGGGCCGGCGACGACGACGTCAACGGCAACGTCGACAACGAATTCGAGATCTTCGCCCAGCGCATCGACGCGGCCACCGGCGCCGAGCTAGGCGCCAACGACTTCCGCATCAGCGACATGGGCGACGACAACCTGTTCTTCGGGGCCACCGTGCCGCGCGTCGTCTTCAACGTGGCGCGCGAGGAATACCTGGTGGTGTGGGAGGGGGACGACAACGTCGGCGGCATGGTCAACGAGCAGATCGAGATCTTCGGCCAGCGCTTGAGCCGCACCGGCACCGAGATCGGCGAGGACGACTTCCGCATCAGCCATCAGAGCGCGGCTGGCAGCACCACCCAAAAGGCGCGTGTGCCGGCGGTGGCGTGGAACTCCATCGTCGACGAGTACCTGGTGGTGTGGGTGGGCGACCGCCTCGACGCCTCGGTGGAGACCGAGGTCTTCGGCCAGCGGCTCGACGGCGACGGCTCCGCCATCGGCGGCGACTTCCGCATCAGTGACATCGGCATCGAGGGCCCCGGCAGCGACTTCTTCCAGGTGATGTCGCTCGACGTCGCCTACAACTCGACCGCCGGCGAGTACCTAGTGGTGTGGAGCTCGGAGGAGGACCTTCCCACCATGTCGGACGGGGAGCTGGAGATCTTCGGCCAGCGCCTCACCGCGGCGACCGGCGCCGAGGTGGGGACCAACGACTTCCGCATCTCCGACGTGGGCGTCAACAACAGCTCGACGTGGGCCGCGGAGCTGCCCCAGGTCGCCTACAACCCGGTGAGCAACGAGTACCTCGTCGTCTTCCGCGGCGAGGACAACGTCGGCGGCCTGGTCAACGACGAGCACGAGATCTTCGGCCAGCGGTTGAGCGCGAGCGGCACCGAGATCGGCGTCAACGACTTCCGCATCAGCTCCGTCGGCGGCACCGGCAACGTCGACATCGGCGCCCGCAAGCCGGCGGTCGCGGCGAGCCCCACCAGCGGCAACTACGAGGTGGCCTGGGAGGGCTACTTCTTCGGCAACCGCTTCCACGCCTACGGCCAGCTGCTGACGTCCGCGGGGCTCGAGGTCGCCCCCGAGGAGCAGCTCAGCAACATGACGGTGAGCGCGCGCGAGGCGTTCCGGCCCGCCGTCGCCTTCGCCGGCGCGTTGGACCACTTCCTCGTCGTCTGGGCCGGCGGCCACGACACCCTCGCCCTCAACGAGCAGGAGGTCTTCGGACAGCGGGTCACCGGCTCGACGCCGCTGCTCTCCTCCGGCTTCGAGAGCGGCAACCTCGGCGAGTGGAGCGCCTTCACGCCTTAGGCGCGGCGCGCGCTCTACTGCGACGAGTCAGCGCTTCGGCTCTCGAGCCGCGATGCAATGTCGCGCGCCTTGATCAAGTGCTCGGCCCCCTCGGCGCCTTTCGCCTCGAGCGCGGGAATCATCGTCCGCAGCGCGGCGCGGGCCTCGTCGAGGCGGCCGACGCCGGCGAGCGCCTGCGCGCGGTTGATGCGCACGGCGAACATCAGGATGTGGTCGTCGGGCAGCATGCCGGCGCGCTCGGCGATCGCCTGCTCGAAGAGCGGCAGCGCCTCGCGATGGCGCTGCTGCCGCAGCAGCACCTGACCGAGGGCGGCGCGCGCCTGCGTGGCGGCGAAGCGGTCGCGTCCCTCGGCGGCGGCGAGCGCCCGCCGGCCCTCGCGCTCGGCCTCCGCCATCCGATCGAGCGCCATCAGCACCAGCACCAGCAGGCCGCGGCTGGCGGTCGTCTCCGGATGCTCCGGGCCCAGCGACTTCTCGCGCACGGCGAGAGCGCGGCGGATCTCCCGCTCCGCCTCGGCAGCCCGGCCGGTGTCGAGCAGCAGCCCGGCGAGGTTGTTGTGGGGATACGCGGCGCGCGGGTCGTCGGCCGGCAGCACCTGGTCGAGCACCGTCGCCGCGCGGCGGTACGCGGCCTCCGCCTCCGGCCGCCGCTGCAGCTCGGCGAGCACAACGGCGACGTCGGAGAGGGCGAGGGCGGTGCGCGCGTCGCGCTCGCCGGCGACGGCGCGGTAGGTGGCGAGCCGGCGCTCCGCCACCGCCAGCGTGGCCTGCGGACCTTCGGCGGCGAAGGTCAGCTCGACGAGCGGCTCGCGCGCGTCGGCGGCGGCCAGGCTGTTGGGTCCCTCGACGCGGTCGAGCACGGCGATCGCGTGACCGAGCCGCCGGCGCGCCGGCTCCATTTCGCCCTGGTTGGCGAGCACCCAGCCGAGCGTCCACTCGCTCTTCGCCGCTTCCGCCGACTCGGCGCCGTGGGTGGCGGCGCGCAGCTCGAGCGCGCGCTCGGCTAGGCCCTTGGCGACGTCGAGATCGCCGAGCTTGCGGTAGAGGCCGGCGAGGAGGTCGAGCATCTCGCCGCGCAGGGCCGGCTCGCTGCGCAGCTCGGCGTCGACGCGGCGGACGCCTTCGTCGAGCAGGGCGCGAGCGGTGACCTGCTCGCCGCGCGCGAGCACCGGGTCGGAGACGGCGAAGATGGAGGTGAGGAACGAGCGCACGCGCTCGGCGCGCGCCGCCTGTTGCTCGGCGCGCTGCGCCTGCGTCTGCGCGCGGCGCGCTGCGGACCGCGCGCGGTCGGCCTGCACCAGCGCGACCGTGGCGGCGACGACCAGCGCCGCCGCCGCGAGGCTCGACGCGGCGACTGCCCAGCGATGGCGGCCGACGAACTTCCGCGCGCGATAGCCCACCGAGTCGGGCCGCGCCGCGATCGGTCGACCGTCGAGGTAGCGCCGCAGGTCCTCGGCGAACGCCGCCACCGACGGATAGCGCCGCTCGGGCTCGCGGCGCAGCGCCGTCATCACCACCGTGTCGAGGTCGCCGGCAATGGCGCGGGCGAGGCGGCGTCGCTGTCGCGCCTGCTCGGCGCCGCCGGCTTCCGCGGCGGCGGTCTCGAGCACGGCCGTCGACGGCCGGGCGATCGACTCACCGGCGACCGCGGAGGCGAGCTCGGCGCGGCGGCCGCTGCGCTGGTGCGGCAGCCGGCCCGTCAACAGCTCGTAGGCGAGCACGCCGAGGGTGTAGACGTCGGTCGCCGTCGACACCGGCTCGCCGACGACCTGCTCGGGCGCGGCATACGCGGGCGTGAGCACGCGCGCTTCGGCCCGCGTCGCCTCGTCCGCGCCGTCGTCGTCGGCGAGCAGCTTGGCGATGCCGAAGTCGAGCAGCTTCACCGCGCCGCTTGCGGTGACCAGGATGTTCGAGGGCTTGAGGTCGCGGTGGACGACGAGCTGCCGGTGCGCCGCCGCCACCGCCTCGCAGCAATCGACGAGCAGCCGCAGGCGGCCCGCCACGTCGACCTCGCGGCGCGCACACCAGTCGGTGATCGGCTCGCCGTCGACGCGCTCGAGCACGAAGTAGGGGCGGCCGTCGGGCCCCAGGCCGCCGTCGAAGAGCCGCGCGATCCCTGGGTGGTCGAGGCGGGCGAGGATCTGCCGCTCGCGCAGGAAGCGGCGGACGATCTCGGCGGAGTCCATGCCGCGCTTGAGCAGCTTGACCGCCACCGTCTGCTCGTACTGCCCGTCGACGCGGCGCGCCTCCCACACCTCCGCCATGCCGCCACGGCCGA
The DNA here is from genome assembly GCA_963846495.1 of Thermoanaerobaculia bacterium. Classification (GTDB taxonomy): domain Bacteria; phylum Acidobacteriota; class Thermoanaerobaculia; order Multivoradales; family JAIOJS01; genus DASYQD01. The sequence goes on from CAWJWP010000016.1 coordinate 539,686, forward strand.
GCGGCCGCTCGAGGCGCCAGGGGCCCAGCAGCGTGCCGGCGAGGGCGGCGTCGGGGCCGTCGCCCTCCGCTTCGTCGGCTGGACCCGGCGGCGCGCCGAGGTCGGCGAGCACCTCGGCGGCGACGGCGCCGAGCGCTTCCTCGCCGAGCAGCTTGCTCGTGTCCGCCTCGGCGGCGGCGAGCAGACCGCGTGCCTCCTGCGCCAGCGCCGGCGGCAGCGCGGCGAGCCGCGCTTCGCGCTCGGCGGGAGCGAGCTCGACGAGCTCGCCGAAGAGCTGCCGCAGCTGTCGCCAGCGCGCTGGGTCTAGCTCATTCACGGATGATCCAGCTCGCTCACGACGGCGCCGCGGCCGCCGTGCCGCCGGCGAGCTGCTGCAGGAGAAAGCCGCGGGCGAAGGCCCAGTCGCGCTTGAGCGTGCGCTCGGAGGTCCCGGTCAGGCCGGCGATCTCCTCCAGCGTCAGACCGGCGAAGAAGCGCCACTCGACGAGGCGCTCGAGCTCGGGATCGACCGCCCTGAGCCGCGACAGCGCGCCGTCGAGGGCGAGCAGCTCTTCGGCCGCCGGTCCGCCGTCCTCGCGCAACGATTCGCCGATGCCGTCGAGGGGCAGCACCTTGACCCCGCCGCCGCGCTTGCGTGACTCGCCGGCGCGCGCGTGGTCGACGAGAACGTTGCGCATCACCCGCGCCGCCAGCGCGAAGAAGTGCGCGCGGTCGTTGGCCGGCACCACCTCGTCGCCGGCGAGGCGCAGGTACGCCTCGTGGACGAGCGCCGTCGTCGACAACGTCGCGCCGCCGCCGAAGCGGCCCGCCTGCCGCGAAGCGACGCGGCGCAGCTCGTCGTAGAGCAACGCGAAGACGCGATCGGCGGCGTCGCGGTTGCCGCCGCGGGCGGCGGCGAGCAGCGCCGTGACGCGGCTCGTCGTGGCCGGCCGCTCGCCGGCGGCCGCGGCGCGATCGGGTGGCATGGCGGCCATGGGCAGCGATTGTAAGAGCGGCGGCGCCGTGCGATTCGGCACTGCCTCACTCGAATACGCGCAGTCCGCCTCAGGGCGGGAGCTTCGCCGACCAGGCGCCGGTGCCGCCGCTCTCGAAGCCGTCGCTGAAGATCGCGGGCTGCTCGTAGGCGCCGACGTCGAGCGGCGGCGCCAGCGGGCGCAGCGGCGGCGGATTGCCGGTGAGCACGACGTGCACGGGCGGGTGGTAGAGCGGCGGGAAATGCGGGTTGGGGAACGGGAAGCCTGCGGGCGGCGTCGGCGTCGAGGTGCCGGCGTTGACCATCGGGCTGCCGATGACCGGCCGCGGATCGAGCGCGGCGTAGGCCCAGAAGCCGGGGTCGGCGCCGGTGATGCTGCCCGTCCACTGGCTCGGCAGGTCGACCGAGCCCGTCTCCAGCCAGTTGTTCTGCCCCGAGATGCGCTGGCTGCCCTGCGTCCAGTCGGCCTCGAGGTCGCGCAGGAGCCGCAGGCCGCCGCCGCTCGCCACGCTGTAGAAGACGTTGTTGTGCATCTCGACGCTCTCCAGCGCGTCGAAGCAGCGGAAGACGGCCGAGCCCGGTGGCGTGCCGGCGTCGGCGGCGCGCACGAAGGTGTTGTTGACGAAGCGGTAGCGGCCGGCGCTCTCGCCCGTCCCGTCGCCGCCGATGCGCACGAACGAGAAGCTGTTGTGGTGGACGAGCACGTTGCCGACGACGTCGGAGTCCTCGCGCGCCAGGTTGGCCGGTACACCGCCCGCGGGGTCGGGGCCGATCAGCTCGAGCAGGTGGAAGGTCGTGCCCTCGATCCAGTTGTAGTAGATCTCGTTGCGCTCGGCGCGGCTCTTGATCGCGTTGCCGCCGTTCTGGTCGTGAATCCACGAGTGCTGCATGCGGAAGACGGCGCCCGGGTAGTCCTCCTCGTTGGTCGCCATGTAGATGGCGTGCTGCGAGGTGCCGTTGCCGCAGTGGTGCACCTCGACGTGCTCGAGGGTGAGCGAGCCCGAGCCGGTGTCGGCGCCGAGGATGCCGTGCGCCGCGCAGTCGTGCACCAGAGTGTCGCGGATCAGGACGTCGTGCGAGTGGTGGTAGATGCAGCGGAAGGTGCCGCCGGTGACCTCGAAGCCCTCCATCACCACGTGGTTGGCCTGGATCTCGATGGTGTTGGTGGCGCCGGAGAGGATCGGCCGCTGGTTGGAGACGCGCAGGCCGCGCAGCGTCACGGGGTTGCCGGGCGAGCCGCCGTCGGCGCTCGGCATGACAATGCCGCCGGCGTAGGTGACGTTGCCGTTGACCTCGACGAGATCGCCGGGCTCGAGATTGACGTTGGAGAAGAGCTGGCCGAGGGTGGTGTGGGGACGACTGGGGCCGACCTGGTAGGTGGTGGCCGCGAGCGGCGCGGCGAGCGGCGAGCGCGCCGCACGCGAGAGGGTGCCGAGCGCTCGCGCGCCGCGGCGGCGGCAGCTCGTCTCATGTCGTTCGAGGCTAGCCGCTGCAGCCGACGGCGCGCCGTGAAGCGTTCCACGCCGAGGTCGACGCATGTCGCGCTTCACCTGCAACCGCTCGTCGCACCACGGCGGCCGATCGGCCCACGCGTTCGCGCGCGAACGCCGCGCGATGGCATCATCGCCGCCGTACGACTACCGCTTCACTGCTCGCCCCCAAGGAGCCTCGATGACCTCACGCCTGCGCCGCTCGTTCGTCCTCGTCGCCTTCGGCCTCGCCGTCCTGCCGCTCGCCGCCGCCGCGGCGACAGGATTGGTCGGCGCCGCTGCCGCCCCCTCCGCCCTGGAGCGGCAAGAGCCGCTCGCTGGTGCGGCCGGCGAGCGACCCGTGGGTGACGCCGGCCGAGAAGAGCGACTTCGTCACCACGCCGAGCTACGACGAGACCGTGGCGTGGCTGCGCAAGCTCGTCGCGGCGGCGCCGCAGCTGCGCCTCGTCACCATCGGCAAGAGCGGCGAGGGGCGCGAGCTGTGGATGGTCGTCGCCTCCGCCGAAGGCGCGAGCACGCCCGAGGAGCTGCGCCGCAACGGCCGGCCGACGCTCCTCGCGCAGGCCGGCATCCACGCCGGCGAGATCGACGGCAAGGACGCCGGCCTCATGCTGCTGCGCGACCTGACCGTCGGCAAGCGGCTCGACCTGCTGGCGAAGGCGAACCTCCTCTTCGTGCCCATCTTCAACGCCGACGGCCACGAGCGGCGCACCGCGTATTCGCGCATCAACCAGCGCGGGCCCGAGAACGCCGGCTGGCGCACGACGGCGCGCAACCTCAACCTCAACCGCGACTACACCAAGCTCGACACGCCCGAGGTGCGCGCGATCGTCGCCGCGCTGCAGGCGTGGACGCCCGACCTCTACTACGACCTCCACGTCACCGACGGCGCCGACTACCAGTACGACATCACCTTCGGCGGCGCCGGCCCCGACGGCTGGTCGCCGGCGATCGGCGCCTGGATGGAAGACGTGCTGCGCCCGACGCTGGACGGCGCGCTGCGCGCCGCCGGCCACGTGCCGGGGCCGCTATGGGTCGCGAACCTCCTCGACTCCACCGATCCGCTCAAGGGCTACGTCGACTACCCGCAGCAGGCGCGCTTCTCCGACGGCTACGGCGACGCCCGCCGCCAGCCGACGGTGCTTGGTCGAGAACCACTCGCTCAAGCCCTACGACCAGCGCGTGCTCGGCACCTACGTGCTGCTCGAGGCGACGCTGCGGCACCTCGGCGAGAAGGGCGAGGCGCTGCGCCAAGCGATCCGCAACGACCGCGCGCGCCGCGACGCGCAGGTGGTGCTCGTGCGCACGCGCGACGAGAAGGCGCAGGAGGTCGAGGTGCTCGGCGTCGACTGGCGGACATCGCCGTCGCCGATTTCCGGCGGCACGCGCATCGAGTGGACGGGCAAGCCGCGCACCTTCCGCGCCCCGCTCCACGGCGCCAGCGCGGTGGCGCTCGCGGTGCCGCGTCCCAAGGCGTACTGGCTGTCGCCGGCATGGGCGGACGTCATCGACCGCCTCGAGCGGCACGGCATCGTCCTGGAGCGGCTGGCGGAGGCGCGCGAGGTGGAGGTGGAAGGCTGCCGCCTCAGCGGCGTCGCGGTGGCGAGCGCGCCGTTCGAGGGTCGCGTCGGTCTGGCGGGCGGCGCCGGCGAGCCGTGGTCGAGCGCGGCGCCGGCGGCGGGCAAGGCCGGCTGCACGCCCGAGCGGCGGCGCGAGCGCTTCCCCGCCGGCAGCGTGCGGGTGAGCACCGACCAGCCGCTCGGCGTGCTGGCCATGGTGCTGCTCGAGCCCGCCTCGCCCGACTCGTTCCTCCAGTGGGGCTTCTTCCACGAGATCTTCCAGCGCACCGAGTACGTCGAGGGCTACGTCATGGAGCCGCTGGCCGAGCGCATGCTCGCCGCCGATCCCGCGCTGCGCGCCGAATTCGAGCGCGCGATTGCTGCCGACGCCGAGCTCGCCAAGGACCCGCAGGCGCGGCTGGCCTGGCTCTACCGCCGCACGCCGTGGGCGGACGACCGCTACCTGCTCTACCCGGTGTTCGTCGAGCGCTGAGGAGGGGCCCGGCGCGCTAGCCGGGCGACGCAGCGGTACGAGCGGCCGACTGCGTTACGCTGCGCGGCGGAACGCTCCACATCGACTCGACGAGGAGATGCGCGATGGGGAAGAAGTCTTTGCGGCTCGTTCACGGCCTCCTCGCGGCGCTGCTCGTCGCCTGCGCCGCGGCTCCGACTCACCAGCCGGCGGTCACCGCGAGCGCGGCGTCGGCGAGCGCGCGCGCCGACGCGGCCGCCGCGTCGATACGCACTTCGGCGCCGGTCGTCATCGTGGGCTCCGGTCTCACCGGGCTGACCATCGCCTACGAGCTCGAGAAGGCGGGTATCGAGGCGCTGGTCGTCGAGAGCGCGCCGCGCTACGGCGGCCGCATCCAGACCGTCACCTTCACCGACGGCGCGACCGCCGAAGGCCACATGGAGGAGTACTTCGAGCGCAGCCCGGCCGTGCCGCTGCTGCGCGAGCTGCGGCTGCCGCTGATCGAGGACGTGGCGCACTCGACGGTGCGCATCGACGGCAAGATCCACCCCTACCAGGGCGAGGGCGACCGCGACACCTACCTCGCCGGCATCTTCGACGCCGAGGAGCGCGCCGCTTTCCTGCGCTGGAACGAGAAAGCCTGGAAGCTCTACGAGGAGCTCCACGCGAGCCACTACGCGGGCAAGCCGCTGCCGCCGGAGCTCGCGGCGCTGACCAAAGTGAGCTTCAAGGACTTCGTCGAGGGCGACGGTCTGCCGCACAAGGTGAGCGAGTGGATCCGCGTCACCGTCGAGCCCGAGATGGCCATCGAGTGGGACCAGATCTCGGCCCTCGACGGCATCGACGAAGTCCGCCTCTTCCTCGACACGCCCGACGGCTTCGGCGAGAAGAACTACCACGTCGCCGAGGGCAACACGAACTTCGTGAACGCGCTGGCGTCGAAGCTCGAGCCGAGCCAGATCTTGACCAACGCGCGCGTCACCGCGATCGAGCAGGACGCCGCCGGGCGTGCGCCTGCGCGTTCTGGTGGGCGACCATCGCTACGTCGAGGTGACGGGAAAGATGGCGGTCGTCACCGCGCCGGTCAGCCACCTCGGCCGCATCCAGTACACGCCGCCGCTGTCGGAAGGGAAGCGCAAGGCGATCGAGACGACGCGCATGGGCAGCTACATCAAGGTCCACTTCCGCGTCGCCCCCGGCGGCGAAAAGCTGTGGACGGTCGACGGCGAAAACATGCTGACGCTGCTCTCCGACAGCCAAGCCGGCAGCATCTACGACGTCACCGACCTGCAGAGCGGAGTCGCCGCCGGCGCCGGCGGCGAGCGCGAGGGCGTCCTCACCCTGCTGCTGCACGCGCGCTTCGCCCGCACGCTGATGAACCAGCCCGCCGACGAGATCCGCGAGAAATGCGCCGATGCCCTCGAGGCGCTCTTCCCCGGCCTCCGCGCCTACCTCCGCACGCGGAGATCTTCGTCTACCCGCAGGCCGTCGCCTACTGGCCGCTGGAGCACGGCCGCTCGCGCTTCGACGACCTCGCCAACGAGCTGCGCCGCCCGCAAGGCCGCCTCTACATCGGCGGCGACACCACCGAAGACAGCCACTCGGAAGGAGCCGTGGTCGCCGCCTTGCGGATCTCGAAAGACATCATCGCGCGGCGCGCCGAGCTGCAGTGAGCCGGTCCTAAGACCGCATCCCGCAACAGCGGGAATGCCGAAAACCTCCCGAACGATCGGGCGCTGACAGGAATCGAGACCCGATTCCGTCTGGAGGAGCAGGCGTGGCCAGAGCCACGCTCTCGCACCGTCAGCGCAGGATTCATGAGCCGATACCGCAAGCTCATCGAGCGAATCGTTCACGGAAGATCCGCTTCGGCCATCCGCTTTAACGAGCTGTGCTCGCTACTGCGGCACCTCCGCTTCGAGGAGCGCGTCCGCGGCAGTCATCACATCTTCTCTCGCGCCGGCGTCGCCGAGATCCTGAACCTGCAGCCTCGCGCCGACGGGTCAGCGAAGCCGTACCAGGTGCGGCAGGTGCGAGACGTCCTGGTAAGGTACGACTTGGGACACGATACCGATGTCTGACGGCCGCTACGAGATCGCGATCTACTGGAGCGACGAGGACGGCGCGTTCATCGCCGAAGTTCCGGAGCTCCCGGGGTGCGCCGCCGACGGAGCGACTCGGGAAGAGGCGCTTCGCAATGCGGAGATCGCCATCGTGGAGTGGATCGCAACGGCTCGTGAGCTCGGTCGCGCGATTCCAGTCCCCAAAGGCCGCCTGGTCTTCGCCTGACGCGCCGCTTCCCGTCGAAAGGAGCCATCGGTGACAACGATCGGTCTGCGCCATCTCACGAAGCGGTTCGTCGTCGCCGTAGGAGTTCTCGCGATCGCACTGGCGACGCCGGCAATCGCTGCCTCCGATCCGCAGGAAGCAGCATCCGCGAGCGCCGACAGCAAAGCGACTGAGGCGCCGACGAAACAGCAGTTCCTTGCCATCCTCCGGCCGGTCGAGCGGCTGCGCGTCGAGAGCGCGTGGACGAAGGCTGACGAGGAGGCCACGGGGCGTCACTTCCAGCGCCTACAGGAGGCGGCCGCAGCCGGCACGGTGATCTTCGGCGGCCGCACGCAGGAGCCGCTCGACATGACGCTTGGACTGATCGTGTTCGAAGCAGCCGACGCCGCCGCGGCGAAGGCCTGGGCCGAGGCCGACCCGGCGGTCGTAGCCGGCGTGATGACGGTCGAGGTGCGGCCCTACCAGCTGGCCGTGGCGCGCGACTGACGTTCGTGGCTCGTCGCTTTCGCGACGAGCCGACCGGTAGCGCTTTACTCGAGTTCGGGTGCGTTCGGCGCCGGCGACTCCGGTTCCGACTCCGCTTCCCGCGCGTCCCCTTCCAGCACGTCTGCTTCCAGCGGCTCAGGCGCCGCCAAGTCGCGCAGCATCTCGCTCGCTGCCTCGGCGTGCTCGACCGGCACCAGCAGGCGCGCCGGACCCGTCAGCACGTTGAAGCCGGCACCCATCCGCCCGATGCCGAAGAGGTCCTGCACGCGGTCGCCCTGCTTCGAGTAAGGAATCCCGGCTTCGAGCAGCAACGACTCGGCGAGCGCGATCTCCGCCGGATCGCCCGTCTCCAGCACCGAAACGAGCTCGACGTCCGGTTGCTCCTCCGCCTCCGCGTCAGTCGGCGGCGGAGTCGGCACCAACGCCACCTCGCAGTCCGCGCACTGCGTGAACCCGTCCCGGTACTCACCGCCGCACTCGGGGCAATACATCATGGCGAGATCCCTCTCGCCGGAGCCTACTCCCCTTTCTGCTGTCTCACGTGATCGGCTGGCGACGCCGCTCTTGCCGAGCCTCGAGATCCCGCTCGCGGCCGTCTTCGCAGACTAGCCGCTAGCTGGCGCTAATGGTTCAGCTGCGAGAGGGCGTCCTCAGCGCGCGCGGACGATGACCGCCGCCACCTCTTCGACGTCGACGACGGCGTCGAAGAAGTCCTTGCCGGCAAGCTTCTCGAGGTGCGCCACGTGCTCGCCCACGGTACGCACGGTGCCGGTGAGCTCCTCGCCCGAGTCGAGCTTGAGCGTCACCGGCTTGCCCACCTGCGCGGCGAGCACCGAGCGAATGGTGTCGCTCTGTCCCACCACGAGCTTCCCGTCCTGCGCCATGGCCGCCGACACTAGCACCAGCACCAGGGCCGCCAACCAACGCTTCTTCATCGGTCGCTCCTCACCGGCCGAGCCGCTGTCTTTTCGGCAGCTCAGTCCATCTGCTTGCGCAGTACGGTCGGGATGTCGTAGTCGTCGACGCCCGACCAGTTCGGGCCGTAGCCGCCGGAGTCTTCCGTCGCGTGCTGGGCCAGCACCTTCTTGAAGAACGGCACCTCGTCGTCGTCGTCATGCGCCCGTTGGTCGGCCGCCGGGCGCACCTCCGGCGCCGCCACGACTGCGGGTGGCGGTACCGGTAACGACGGTGCCGGGGCGAAGTCGACGACCGGTTCCACGACCGGTGCCGGCGGCGGCACGGTGCGCACGACCGAGAGCGCGCGACGCTGCTCGACGGGCGAGCGGTCGAGGCGCGGGTTGTCGATGGCGCGCGGCGGCTGGAGCAGCGGCCGCGGCTCGATGACGGGCATGGCAGCGCGCGCCGGCTGGTACTTGAAGCCGGTGGCGATGACGGTGACCTTCATCTCGTCTTCGAGGTGCTCGTCGATGACCATGCCGGAGATGATGTTGGCGTCGGGGTCGACCGCTTCCTGGATGATGCGGCAGGCCTCCGCCACCTCGTAGAGCGTCAGGTCGCGGCCGCCGGAGACGTTGAGCAGCACGCCCTTGGCGCCTTCGATCGAGGTCTCTTCGAGCAGCGGCGAGCTGATGGCGCGCTGCGCCGCCTCGACGGCGCGGTTTTCGCCGCGGGCGACGCCGGTGCCCATCAGGGCCATGCCCATGCCGGTCATGATGGCGCGCACGTCGGCGAAGTCGACGTTGATCTCGCCGGGGATGGTGATGAGGTCGGAGATGCCCTGCACCGCCTGGCGCAGCACGTCGTCGGCGATGAGGAACGCCTCGGTCAACGGCGTACCGCGATCGACGAAGTTCAACAGCCGCTCGTTGGGGATGGTGATCAACGTGTCGACCGAGCCGCGCAGCTCGTCGACGCCGCGCTCCGCCAAGCCCATGCGCCGCCGTCCTTCGAACGAGAACGGCTTCGTCACCACCGCGACCGTCAGCGCGCCGATCTCGGCGGCGAGCGACGCGATGATCGGCACGGCGCCGGTCCCCGTCCCGCCGCCCAAGCCAGCGGTCAGGAACACCATGTCGGCGCCCTCGAGCAGCTGGAGGATCTTGTCGGTGTCCTCGAGCGCCGCCTTCCTCCCCATCTCGGGGTCGCCGCCGGCGCCGAGCCCGCGCGTCAGCGCCGGCCCGAGCTGCATCTTCACCGGCGCTCTGCATTTTTTCAGCGCCTGGAGGTCGGTGTTGGCGGCGATGAACTCGATGCCGCGCAGCCGCGCGTCGATCATGCGGTTGACGGCGTTGCCGCCGCCGCCGCCGACGCCGAACACCTTGATGCGAGCGGGCGGCAGCCCCTCCTCGTCGAGGGTGATTCCCGCATCGGCCTTGTCTTGATCGTCGAAGAGGATCATGGGCGAGCTCCTTTCGCCTACAGAAGGTCCGAGAACATGCTCTTGATCTGCCCCATCAGGTGGCGCACCGAGCGCGGCTGCTTCTTGCCGCTGCGCGCCCGCCGCTTCTCGGCCGAGAGGCCGTAGAGCAGCAGGCCGGAGGCCGTGCACCAGGTGGGGCAGTTGATGACGTCGACGAGGCCGCGCAAGCCCACCGGCAGGCCGTAGCGCACCGAGCAGTTGAAGATCTGCTCGGCGAGCTCGAGCAGGCCGTCGAGCTGGGCGCCGCCTCCGGTGAGCACGACACCGGCGCGCGGCGGCTCGACGATGCCGACGCGCTGCATGTCGTGCTGCACCATCTGGAACAGCTCCTCGCCGCGCGGCTGCAGGATCTCGCAGAGCTCGCGCTTGGGCACGACGCGAGTGCCGCCGCCGGCCACCGTCGGCACGGTGACGCCTTCCTCGTCGGAGACGAGCGACAGCAGGCAGCAGCCTTTCTCGAGCTTGATGCGCTCGGCCTCGGCGAAGGGCGTGCGCAGCACGGTGGCGAGGTCGCTGGTGAAGTGCCCCGCGCCCACCGGCACCACCGCGCTGTGCTGCACCTCGCCGTCGGCGAACAACGCGAAGGTGGTGGTGCCGGCACCGACGTCGACGAGCAGGCAGCCGAGCTCGCGCTCGTCGTGGGTGAGCACCGCCTCGGCGGTGGCGAGCGCCTCGAAGACGACTTCCGTGACCTCGATGCCGGCGCGGTTGACGCAGGTGAGCAGCGTCTTGCTGCGCGTCGACTGGCCGGTGACGAGGTGCACCGAGACCTCGAGGCGGCTGCCCAGCATCTGCAGCGGGTCGGCGATGCCGCTCTGCTCGTCGACGACGAACTCCTGCGGGATGGCGTGCAGGATCTCGCGGTCGGCCGGCAGCGGCGCCGACTGCGCCGCCTCGAGCACGCGCTGGATGTCCTGGAAGCCGATCTCGCGGTCGCGGCGCGAGACGGTGACCATGCCGCGCGAGTTCATGGCGCGAATGTCGGCCCCGGAGATGCCGACGTAGGCGCGGGAGATCTCGACGCCGGCCATCACCTCGGCCTCCTCGCAGGCCTGCTTCAACGCCTCGACGGCGGCCTCGACGTTGACGATGTTGCCGCGTCTGGTGCCGCGGTTCGGGGCGCGCCCCTTGCCGACCACCTCGAGCGCGCCGTCGTCGCAGCGCTGGGCGATGAGCACGCCCACCTTGGAGGAGCCGATGTCGATGCCCACGATGTACGGATCCGGCTTGGCCATGTCTTGCGCTCTCCTCGCTAGCTCGTCGACGCTGTGGAAGCCTGGTCAGTAGGTTTCGGTCGGATCACCAGCCGCCGCGGCGAGCGCAGGTCGGCCTCGCCCACCGCCGGCACGCGGCGCTCGATGTCGGGAAGCATCTGTTGCAGGTTGGCGACGGCGGCGCCGACGGTGCCCGCTTCCAGCAGCAGCGGGTAGGGCAGCGCGGCGGTGGTGACGCGGTACTCGCCTTCGCCGAGGATCTCGACCTCGCGCGCACCGACGCCCCACGCCGGATGCGCGCGGCGCAGCTCGGCGACGACGTCGAGCGCGGGCTGCACCGGCACCGGGCCGGGGAAGCGGTAGCGGAGGACGAGCAGCGTGCTAGCGCGCGCGGCGCCCGCGACGTCGCCGGCCGTCGTCGACGGCACGGGGGCGATGGTCAGGCCTTCGCCGTCGAGGAATTGCAGGCCATCTTTCGCAGCGAGCAGCGCCACCGGCTGCCGCTCGACGACGGAGACGCGCAGGCGGTGAGGCAGCTCGCGCCGCAGCTCGACCGACGCCACCCAGGCGTGCGCCGAGAGCCGCCGCCGCACGCCCTCGAGCGACACGGCGAGGACGTGACGGCCGACGAGGGGAGCCAGGTTCTCCTGCATCCACGCCGCCGAAACGCGAGCGCCACCGTCGACCTTCACGTCGCGGATCAGGAAGTACGGCGAGTAGAGGAGCCAGACGACGACGCCCACCGGCAGCGCCACGACGAGGATCGCGCGTAGCGCCGCGGCGGCGAGCAGCGAGGGGATGCCGCTCTTCTTCCGCCGCCGCACGTTGAACGGCCGCCGCAGCGGCGTCGGACCGTCGTCGTAGTGCGGAAGCTCGCGCGTCGAGCCGGGCTCGCGCATAGGCAGGCCGACGCCGCGCATCGGCAGCACCTCGCTCACGCCGCGCCCTCCGCGGCCAGCTGCTGGCCGAGCTTGAAGACGTCGCCGGCGCCCATCGTCAGCACGACCTCGCCCTCGCGTATCGACTGCGCCAGCACCGGCGGCAGCTCGCGCCAGTGCGTGACGTAGCCGACGTTGCGGTGCCCCGAGGCGCGCGCCGCCTCGACCACCAGCTCGCCGCTGACGCCGGGGATCGGCTCCTCGCGCGCCGCGTAGACGTCGGTCACCCACGCCGACGTCGGCGCCGAGCAGCGAGCGCCCGAACTCCTTGGCCAGCTGCTGCGTGCGCGAGTAGAGGTGGGGCTGGAAGACGGCGACGAGCCGCGCGCCGCGGGAACGCCTCGCGCGCCGCGGCGAGCGTCGCCGCCACCTCCGCCGGGTGATGCGCGTAGTCGTCCACCACCGCGGCGCCGCGGAAGCTCCCCAGCCGCTCGAACCGCCGGTGAACGCCGCGGAACGCCGCGATGCCTTTCGCGATCGCCTCGAAGTCGAGACCGAGCGCCAGCGCGACGCCGATCGCCGCCAGCGCGTTCTGCACGTTGTGCCGCCCCGGCAGCGGCAATGCCACCTCGCCGAGGACGCCGCGCTGCGCGTGCCGCACGGTGAAGCGCGAGCCGCCGCCGGTGGAGCGCACGTCGAGCGCCACGAGATCGGCCTGCGGCGAGAAGCCGTAGGTGAGCACGCGCCGGCCGGCGAGCCGCGGCAGCAGCGCCTGCACGTTGGCGTCGTCGAGGCAGACGATGATCTGGCCGAAGAACGGCACCGTGCAGGCGAACTGCTCGAAGGCGGCCTCGATGTCGGCGAGGTCCTTGTAGGTGTCGAGGTGGTCGACGTCGATCGTCGTGATCACTGCCAGCACCGGCTGCAGGCGCAGGAAGCTCCTGTCGAACTCGTCGGCCTCGACGACGAGGTACATGCTCTTGCCCAGGCGCGCGCCGGTGCCGGAGACGCGCAGGCGGCCGCCGACGATCACCGTCGGGTCGAGGCCGGCCTCGGTGAGGATGGTGCCGACGAGCGAGGTGGTGGTGGTCTTGCCGTGCGTTCCCGCCACCGCGATGCCGTACTTCAGCCGCATCAGCTCGGCGAGCATCTCGGCGCGGCGGATGACGGTGATGCCGCGCGCGCGCGCGGTGACGATCTCGATGTTGTCGTCGCGGATCGCCGACGAGCGCACAACGAGATCGGCGCCCTCGACGTGCGCCGGCGAGTGGCCGATCGCCACCTTGACGCCCAGCGACTCGAGGTGGCGTGTCATTTCGCTCGCCGCCTGGTCGGAGCCGGTGACCTCGAGGTCGTAGTCGAGCAGCACCTCGGCGATGCCCGACATGCCGGCGCCGCCGATGCCGACGAAGTGCACGCGGCGCAGGCCCGCCATCTGGCGGAAGGTAGGAAGGGAGCTCAAGGCACAACCCCCACCCCGGAAAAGACTGTCTCGATCTGCCACCCCACTCTCCCCAACCCCTCTCTCCCCTCGCCGGGGAGAGAGGGGCCCGAAGTAAGGAGCCAGCACTGGCGGCTCATCGCGCCACCTCCGAGAGGCGATCGACGATGGCGTCGGCGGCGCCCGGGCGGGCGAGGCTGCGCGCGGCGTCAGCCATCCGCTGCAACGTGGTGAACGTCGCGCCGCGCCGCGCGCTTCGATCAGCTCGCCGAGCACCGCGGTCAGCCGCTCCGGCGTCGCATCGGCGCCGGCGAGGACGCGCGCGGCGCCGGCGCGCTCGAGCGCTTCCGCGTTGCCCTGCTGGTGGCCGGCCGCGATCGTGAGCGGCACCAGGATCGACGGCCGGCCGGCGGCGCACAGCTCGGCGAGGGTGATGGCGCCGGCGCGCGAGACGACGAGGTGCGAGGACGCAAGCGTCGCCGGCACGTCGTCGATGAACGGCACCACCTCGACGCGGTCGCCGAGCGCCAGGTCGTCGAGACCGAGCGCCTCCCACGCCGCGCGCGTCGACTCGACGTGCGCCTTGCCGCACTGGTGGACGACGCGCAGCGAGAGCTCCGCCGGCAGCTGCAGCTTCCCCACCGCCGCCGGCACCAGCTCGTTGAGCTGGCGCGAGCCCTGGCTGCCGCCGAGCACGAGCAGGCGCAGCTCGGGGCCGGGCGGCAGCCGCGACGGGATGGCGAACAGCTCCTCGCGCACCGGCACGCCGGTCGTCCAGGTGCGGCAGCGCAGCCCCGCACCCGCCTCGATGAAGGCGACGCAGGCGCCTTCGGCGTAGCGCGACAGCATGCGGTTGGCGACGCCCGGCTCGGCGTTGGGCTCGAGCAGCACCACCGGCTTGCCGGCGAGCCGCGCGCCGAGCACCGGCGCCGCCGAGGCGTAGCCGCCGGTGCCGAGCACGGCGTCGGGCCGCAGCTCCTTGGCGAGCCCGCGCGCCTTCCACGCCGAGCGCGCCGAGCGTGTAGCGCCGCGAGCGCCTTGTCGATCGGCCCGCGGCCGAGCACCGGCTTCGCCGGCAGCGCGTGGAACGGGATGCCGCGCTCGGGCACCAGCCGCGCCTCGAAGCCGTGCGGGCTGCCGACGAAGGTGGCGCGGCCGCCGCGCTTCTGCAGCGCCGACGCCACCGCCAGCGCCGGGAAGACGTGGCCGCCGGTGCCGCCGCCGGCGAGCAGCACGTGCAGCCCGTCGACTGAGGCCTTCGCGGCCGCGGCGTTGACTTCGACGTCAGCCATGTTGCGACACATTGAGCACCAGCCCGCTGGCGACGAGCGCCGTCACCAGCGCGCTGCCGCCGTAGGTGAGGAAGGGCATCGGCACGCCGGTCGAGGGCACGAGCGAGATCGCCACCGAGCAGTGCAGCAGCGCCTGCAGCACCAGCAGGCCGGTGAGCCCCCACGCCAGGTAGCGGCCGAAGGCGTCGGGCGCGCGCATCCCCGCCACCGCGCCCTTCCACGCCACCACCGCGAAGAGGGCGACGAGAGCGAGCGCGCCGACCAGGCCCAGCTCCTCGCCGACGATGGAGAAGATGAAGTCGGTGTGCGGGTAGGGCAGGAAGTAGAGCTTCTGCGCGCCGTGGCCGAGGCCGCGGCCGAGCACGCCGCCCGAGCCGACGGCGATGAGCGACTGCATGGCCTGGAAGCCGCTGCCCAGCGGATCGCGCTCGGGGTCGAGGAAGGAGAGCAGGCGCGCGCGCCGGTACGGCGACGCCCAGGCGGCGACGAGGGCGAGCGGCACGACGAGGGCGACGGCGGCGCCGATGTAGCGCCACGACAGGCCGCCGAGGAAGAGCAGCAGGCAGGTGACGCCGGCGAGCACCAGCGCCGCCGACATGTGGGGCTCGAGGAGGACGAGGAGCGCCATCAGGCCGGCCGCGCCGAGCGCCGGCACCAAGAGCTCGCGCTGGTTGACGCGCTCGGGCTTCCTCTCCAGCTGGTAGGCGAGGAAGACGACGAGCGCGAGCTTGGCGATCTCCGACGGCTGCACAGACACGCCGCCGATGAACAGCCAGCGGTGGGTCTGGTTGAGCTGCGGCGCGAAGAGCACCGCGACGAGCAGGCCGAGGGCGCCGAGCAGCAGCAGGTAGACGACCCACGGCTCGCGCAGCCGCCGGTAGTCGACGTGCATGACGGCGAGCATCAGCGCCACGCCGACGACGGCCGCCACCGCCTGTTTGACGAGGAAGGGATTCCACGCCGAGCCGCTCTCGCGGGCGATGGCGGCGCTCGCCGAGTACACCATCACCAAACCGAAGCCGACCAGCACCAGGACGGTGGTGAAGAGGAGCTTGTCGAAGGCGAGCTTCTTGGCCATCAGTCGTGTCGCAGTTGCGAGTCAACGGCCGTAAGGTCGCGCACCAGCTGCTGGAAGACCTCGCCGCGGTGGTGGTAGTTGCGGAACTGGTCGAAGCTGGCGCAGGCGGGCGAGAGCAACACCGTCTCGCCCGCCTGCGCCGCAGCCGCCGCCTCTCGCACCGCCACCTCGAGCCGCTCGGAGCGGTGGAACGGCACCACTCCGTTGAGCTCGCGGCCGAAGCGCTCCGCTTCCTCGCCGATCAAGTAAACGCGCCGCGCCTTCTTGCGCACCAGCGCGACGAGCTCGTCGCCTAATCCCGTGCCCTTGCCGCGACCGCCCAAGATCAAGTGCACGCTGCCGTCGGCGAACCCTTCGAGCGCCTTGGCGGTGGCGCCGACGTTGGTGCCCTTGCTGTCGTCGAAGAAGCGCACGCCGCCGACTTCGCCGACGGGCTCGGTGCGGTGCGGCAGGCCCTTGAAGCCGCGCAGGCCGCTCGCCAGCGTCTCGGCCGGCGCGCCGGCCGCCATCGCCAGCAGCGACGCCGCCATGGCGTTCTCGAGGTGGTGCGGCCCCGGCAGCGGCACGTCGGCGGCGCGGAAGAGCTCGCGGCCGCTGCCCGCTTCGACGACCGCGTCGCCCAAAAACGCGCAGCCGTCTACGACCTCCGGGCGCCGCGAGAAGCAGCGCCGGTGCGACGGCACGCGCAGTGCCGCCACCGCCGGGTCGTCGGCGTTGAGCACCGCCACGTCCTCCTCGCCCTGGCGCAGGAAGATGCGCTGCTTCGCCGCCGCGTAAGCCGCCATGTCGGCGTAGCGGTCGAGGTGGTCCGGCGAGAGGTTGAGCAGCGCGGCGGCGCGCGGACGGAAGGTGACGGTCGTCTCGAGCTGGAAGCTCGACAGCTCGACGACGAAGGTGCGCCCCGGCTCGCCGTCGGCAACTTCGGTGAGCGGCAGGCCGATGTTGCCGCACACCTCGGTGGCGATGCCGGCGTGGCGCAGCAGGTGCCCCGTCATCGCCGTCGTCGTGCTCTTGCCGTTGCTGCCGGTGATGCCGACGACGGGGCCGTCGAGGAAGGGAAAGGCGAGCTCGACCTCGGCGATCACCGGCACGCCGCGCTCGCGCGCCTGCACGAGCAGCGGCCGGTCCGCCGGCACGCCCGGCGAGAGCACGACGCCGTCGACCTCGCCCGGCAGCGCCGCGGGCTCGCCGCCGGCGAGCACCTGCACCCCGGGATCGGCGGCGAGCGGCCCGAGCTCGAGCTGCTCCGCCGGCCGCGCATCGACGCCGATCACCTCGACGCCGCGGCGGCGCAGGAACGCCGCTGCGGCGCGGCCCGACAGGCCGAGCCCGTAGACGAGCACACGGCTCCACGGCGCAGCGGTCCAGGGCACGTCGATCGGGCTCATCTCATCGCAGCTTCAACGTCGACAGCGCCACCAGCGCGAACAGCAGCGCGATGATCCAGAAGCGCACGATGATCTTCGGCTCCGCCCAGCCGACGAGCTCGAAGTGGTGGTGGAGCGGCGACATGCGCAGCACGCGCTTGCCGGTGAGCTTGAAGGAGGCGACCTGCACGATCACCGACAGCGCCTCGACGACGAAGAGGCCGCCGACGAGGACGAGCAGCAGCTCCTGCTTGCACAGCACGGCGACGGTGCCGATGGCGCCGCCGAGCGCCAGCGAGCCGACGTCGCCCATGAAGACCTCGGCCGGGTGGGCGTTGAACCAGAGGAAGCCGAGGCTGGCGCCGGCGAGCGCGGTGCAGAACACCGTCACCTCGGCCGCCGGCGGCACGAAGGCGATCTGCAGGTAGCTCGCCGCCTTGTAGTTGCCGGCGACGTAGGCGAAGACGGCGTAGGTGGCGGCGGCGATCATGGTGGCGCCGATGGCGAGGCCGTCGAGGCCGTCGGTGAGGTTGACGGCGTTGCTCGCGCCGACCAGCACGATCAGCACGACGCCGAGGTACAACCACCCCATCTCGAGCACGAAGTTCTTGAAGAACGGGAAGCTCAGCACCGCCTGGCTGCCCGGCTCCCAGAACGGGAAGCCGTCGATCGGCCGCCCACGCAGCACGAGCAGCGCGACGCCGGCGGCGGCGGCGACGATCAGCTGGCCGAGGAGCTTCGCGCGCGCCGTGAGGCCGAGGTTCTTGCCGCGCTTGACCTTGCGGTAGTCGTCGACGAAGCCGACGGCGCCGAAGCCGATGGTGACGCCGAGCACGATCCAGACATAGGGGTTGAGCCGCGCCCAGAGCAGCGTCGGGACGACGGTGGCGAAGAGGATGAGGAGGCCGCCCATCGTCGGCGTGCCCGCCTTGACCTGGTGCGCCTTCGGTCCCAGCTCGCGGATGTTCTGCCCCACCGACAGGCGGCGCAGCGCGCGCACGAAGGCGGGGCCGAGGAGGAGCGACAGCAGCATCGCGGTGAGCACCGCGCCCGCCGAGCGGAAGGTGATGTAGCGGAAGACGTTGAACACCGCCCAGCGCTCGGCGAGCGGGAAGAGGAAGTGGTAGAGCATTCAGTGCCCCTCCCCCGCCGCGGCGCCGGCGAGCGCCGCCACCACCTTCTCGAGCCGCACGCCGCGCGAGCCCTTCACGAGAATCACGTCGCCGCTGTGCAGTTGCTGCGGCGCCCAGGCCGCCGCTTCGTCGGCCTTGGCGAACCAGTGCGCTTCGGCGCCGCCGGCGGCGGCACCGTCGCTGAGCTCGCGCGCGAGGGCGCCGACGCCGACGACCGGCGCGAAGCCGAGCCGCGCCGCCGCCTCGCCTTCCTCGCGGTGGAAGCGCGGCGCCTCGGGGCCGAGCTCGAGCATGTCGCCGAGCACCGCCCAGTGCCGCCGGCCCGGCAGCGCGCGCGCGCTCTCGAGCGCGCGGCGCAGCGCCACCGGATTCGAGTTGTAGCTGTCGTCGATCAGCGTGGCGCCGTTGGGCAGCGCGCGCACCGCGCCGCGGCCGCCCACCGGCGCCGCCGCCGCGGCCGCTTCGACGAGCGCCTGAAGCGGCACGCCGAGGGTGTGCGCCGTGGCTGCAGCGGCGAGGAAGTTCTCGGCGTTGTAGGCGCCGTGGAGCGGCAGCTCGACGTTCGCCTCCCCCGCCGGCGTGATCAGACGGAAGCGCGTGCCGCCCTGCTCGCGCGGCGTGAGGTCGGCGATTCGGTACTCGCTCTCGCCGCCGTACCACACGACGCGGCCGCGGCTTCGCGTCGTCCAGCGGGCGGCGATCCAGCGCACCCACCGGTCGTCGGCGTTGGCGACCACCAGGCCGTCGAGGGCCAACCCTTCCAGTAGCTCGCTCTTGGCGGCGGCGATCGCCTCCAGGCTGCCCAGCCCTTCGAGGTGCACCGGCCGCACGTTGGTGAACAGCGCCACGTCGGGACGCGCCATGCGGCTGATCTCGGCGAGCTCGCCGGAGAGCGACATCCCCATCTCCGCCACCAGCCACTCGGCGTCGTCGGGCGTCGCCAGCAGCGTCAGCGGGAAGCCGAGGAGGTTGTTGAGGTTCCCCTCGCTCTTGGCGACGCGGATAGCGGCGCGCCAGGCAGAGCGCGAGCAGCTCCTTGGTCGTCGTCTTGCCCGAGGAGCCGGTGATGCCGATGAGGCGCTCCGGGACGTCGCGCCGCACGGCGCGCGTCAGCGCGTGGAGTGCGTCGTAGACCTTGGGCACGCGGATGACGGCGCCGCTCGGCATCATCGGCGTGGCGCCCGTGGGCGCGCCGCCCTCCGGCGACGCCGCTCCGAGGTCGGGCAGCTCCACTGCGTGCTCGACGACCGCCGCCGCCGCGCCGCGCTCGAGCGCCATGCCGACGAAGTCGTGGCCGTCGACGTTCTCGCCGCGCAAGGCGAAGAAGATCTCTCCGCCTTCGACCTTGCGCGAGTCGAGGCTGGCGCGCGTCCAGCTCGCCCCGGCGTCGCCGGTCAAGACCTCGCCGCCCATGGCGACCGCGGCCTCAGCCACCGTTCGCCGCATCGCTGCGCCCTTCCTTGCGTTCTTCGCTTCGCTCTTGACTGCGCTCTTGCAGCGCGCGGACCGCCTCTTCGCGGTCCGAGAACGGGTGCTTGATCCCGGCGATCTCCTGGCCGGTCTCGTTCCCCTTGCCGGCGATGAGCACCGCCCACTCGCGGTCGGCGATCGCGATGGCGCGGCGGATGGCGTCGCGGCGGTCGGGAAGCATGCGGTAGCGGTCGTTGCCGCTCGCCTTCACGCCCTCCTCGATGGCGGCCATGATCGCCTGCGGGTCCTCGCTGCGCGGGTTGTCGGAGGTGACGACGACGAGGTCGGCGAGCTGCCCCGCCACCTTCCCCATCAGCGGCCGCTTGCCGGGATCGCGGTCGCCGCCGGCGCCGAAGACGACCATGAGCTTGCGGTCGGGCGCCATGGCGCGCACGGCGGAGAGCGCGTTACGCAGCCCGTCGTCGGTGTGCGCGTAGTCGACGTACACCGGAAACGGCTGCCCGAGGTCGACGGGCTCCATGCGGCCGGGCACCGGCGCCACTTCGCGCAGGCCGGCGAGGACCGCCTCGTGCGAAAGGTCGAGCGCTTCGGCGATGGCGATCACCGCCAACACGTTCTCGAGGTTGTAGGGGCCGAGCAGCGGCGTCTCCACTTGCAGCTCGCCGCGCGGCGTGGCGACGCGGGCGTGGATGCCGCGGGTGTCGAGCGTCGACTCGAGCACGCGCACGTGACCGTTACGGCCGTAGGTCACCACGCGCTCGGCATTGCTCGCCGGCGTGATGCGGCCGGGGCTGCCGTTGCGCATCCCGAGCTCGAGGAGGAGACGCTGGCCGTAAGGATCGTCGACGTTGACGACCGCCGCGCCGCCCTGCTTGACGTGCTCGCCGAAGAGGCGGCGCTTGGCGAGGTAGTAGTCCTCCATCGTGCCGTGGAAGTCGAGGTGGTCGCGCGTCAGGTTGGTGAGCACGGCGACGTCGAAGCGCGTCTCGCCGAGCCGGTCGAGCACCAGCGCGTGCGACGACGCCTCCATGCACGCCGCCTCGGCGCCGCGGTCGCGCATGCCGCGCAGCAGGCGCACGAGGTCGGAGACTTCGGGGGTCGTGCGCTGCGCCGGCAACTCGAGGTCGCGGAAGGAGTAGGCGATCGTGCCCAGCCGTGCGGTCGGCTTGCCGGCCGCCTCGAGCACCGCCTGGCAGAGCCACACCACCGTCGACTTGCCGTTGGTGCCGGTGACGCCGACCATCGTCATTTCGCGGTCGGGGCGGCCGTAGAGGCGATGCGAGAGCGGCGCGAGCAAGGCCCGCGGCTGCTCGGCCTGCACCCACGGCACGTCGACCGGCTGCTCGGCGGGGCCGGCGGCGAGCACCGCCACCGCGCCGCGCTTGACGGCGTCGGGCGCGAAGCGGCGGCCGTCGAAGCGCTCGCCGGGCAGCGCGGCGAAGAGGTCGCCTACCTCCACCGCGCGCGAGTCGTGCTGGATGCCGAGCACCTCCACCGGTGCCTCGACGTCGCCGAGCACCGGCAGGTCCGCGAAGAGCTCGGGCAGGCGCATCAGTGTGCGCCTCCGCCTGCGCCGGCGCCGGCGAGCGCGGGTTCGGTCTCGGTCGCGGGTGCGGCGGGGGCCGCGGGCCGTGTCGTCGCGGTGGCTCCGCTCGCCGACGTCGCTGTGCGCGAGGCGTCGCGGGCGATGGCGGCCGCGGGAGAACCGGCGGCAGGGACGGCGAGCGGTTGCACCTCGAGCGACGGCGGGAAGCCTGCCGGCGCCACCGAGCCCGCGCCGTCGTCGATGCCAGGCTCTGCAAGCTCCTGCGCCACGGCGCCCGCGATCGGCGCCGCGGGCGCGGCAGCGGCGTCCATGGCCTCGCTCCAATCCGCCGGCGCCGGGCCGTCGAGCGCATCGCCTTCACCCGCGTCGACCTCGCCGAGCGACAGACCGGGCAGTGCCGGCGTCGCGCGCGGCGGCGCGCTCGCGAGCTGCACCGTCGGCGCGCCGAGCTCAGGCTCCGTGGGCAGCGGAGAGGTTTCCGGAGGCGCCGGCACCGCGCCCGGCTGCGGCGGCACGCCCCAGTAGAGCAGCACCTGCCGCGCGATCGCCGCGAACGCCGGCGCCGCCACGACGCCGCCGTAGTAGACCGGCCACGGCTCGTCGAGCGCCACCACGCCGACGAGGCGCGGGTTGCCGACCGGCGCGTAGCCGACGAAGCTCGACACGAAGTAGCGGTGCGAGTAGCGGCCGCCGACCACCTTCTGCGCCGTGCCGGTCTTCCCCGCCACCGGGTAGCCGTCGATCGCCGCTTGCCGCCCGGTGCCGGCGCGCACCACCTCGGCGAGCAGCTCCTCGAGCTGCGCCGCCACCGGCGGCGTCAGCGCCTGCCCCTGCTCGAACGGCTCGTCGAGGCGCTCGACGCCGCGTTCCCCTTCGACGCGCGCCACCACGTGCGGCCGCAGGAGCCTTCCGCCGTTGGCGACCGCCGCCATGGCGCGGCCGAGCTGCAGCGGCGTCACCGACACCTCCTGTCCAAACGACACGTACGCCTTCGACAGGAACGACCAGGCGCGCAGCGGCCGCACGATGCCGGGGCTCTCGCCCGGCAGGTCGACGGCCGTGCGCTCGCCGAAGCCGAGGGTGCGCACCTGCTCGTAGAGCCGCTGCTGGCCGAGCAGCAACGCCAGCTTGATCGTCCCCACGTTGCTCGACTTGGCGAGCACCTCGCGCACGGTCAGGTGACCGTACGGATCGTGGTCGCGGATGCGCACGCCGGCGAGGGTGATGCCGCCCTGCTCGCAGTCCAGGACGTCGTCGGGAGTGAGCAGGCCGTGCGCCAGCACCGCCGCCGCGGTCACCATCTTGAAGGTCGAGCCGGGCTCGAAGGCGTCGGTCACGGCGCCGACTTTCCACCGCTGTTGTGACGCCGCGGCGAAGCGGTTGGGGTCGAACGATGGCAGCGTCGCCATGCCGAGGATGGCGCCCGTTTGCGGGTCGAGCACGACGGCGGTGCCGCCCTTGGCGTGGTTGCGCTCGACCGCCGCGGCGAGCTCCTTCTCGACGATGTACTGGACGGTGGCGTCGAGCGTCAGGTGCAGGTCGGCTCCCGGCAGCGCTTCGACGGTGGCGAGCCGCGGCGACAAGAGCGTGCGGCGGTGCGCGTCCTTGAGCACCGTGCGGCGGCCGGCGCGGCCGGCGACGACGCGGTCGTAGTGCGCCTCGAGGCCGGCGAGGCCGACGTGGTCGGTGCCGACGAAGCCCAGCACCTGCGCGCCGAGCTCGCGCATCGGGTAGTAGCGCTTGCTCTCGCGCACGAAGTGGATGCCGGGCAGGTCCAACGCGCGCACCGCGTCGGCCTGCGGCGGGTCGAGCTTGCGGGCGATGAAGACGAAGTCGCGCGCCGAGCGCAGCCGGCGCTCGATGTCGCGCGTCTCGCGGGCGTCGAGGCGGAGGACGGCGGCGAGCTTGCGCGCCGTGCCCTGCGGGTCGATGACCGCCTGCGGATTCGCGGCGACGGAATCGACGTCGACCGACACCGCGAGCACGCGGCCGCGCGCGTCGTAGATGGTGCCGCGCGGCGGCTCGAGGTCGAGCACGCGCTGGTGCTGCTGCGCCGCCTTCTTGGCGAAGTGCTCGTGGCGCTCGACCTGCAGCCACCAGAGCCGCGCGCCGACGGCGCCGAACCAGAGGACGGCGGCAAGGACGACGAGAGTGCCGCGTCTCATCGCGCGGTCTCCGGCTGGGCGGCGGCCGATGGCGCGGGCGAGGACGGCGGCGCGGTGCTCGTTGGCGTTTCAGGTGGTGCAACGCTCGGCCGCGCTTCGCGATGCTCGTCGCCCGAGAACAGCAGCTGCCCGAGCTCGGGCGGCTGCATCCCCAGCTCCTTGCTGGCGCGCGTCTCCACCCGCTGCGGGCTCGACAGGTACGCCTCTTCGAGGCGTAGGTGGCGCTCGCGGCGCGCCAACTCGTGCAGCCGTTGCTCGAGCCCCTCGACGCGATAACTGCTGCCCAGCGACTCGAGGTGGAGCCAGGTGTAGCCGAGCAGCGCCACGCCGACGACGACGATGGCCAGCGCGACGCGCAGCAGCTCGCGCATGCGGCGGCGGTCGCGCTGGCGCACCAGGTAGCGGTTGCGCGGTGGGCGGGGGAGGAGATACGGCGTCTTCAAGCGGCTGCTCGCGAGAGGTCCGGCGCGGGAAGGGCGTTCTGGCATTACCAAGTCGTGGGTGTCGTCCTCAGCCGAGCTTGCGCACGGCGCGCAGCCGCGCCGAGCGGGCGCGCGGGTTGATCGCGATCTCCTCTTCGCTCGGGCGGAGCGCCTTCTTCGTCAGCAGCGCGACGATGCGCTCCTCCTCGCGCGGCCGGCCGGTCAACGGGTCGCGCGGCGGATCGGCCCAACCCTTGAAGCGATGTTTCACCAGGCGGTCCTCCAGGCTGTGGTACGAGATGACGACCAGCCGGCCGTCGGGTCGCATCAGGCGCATCGCCTCGCCGAGCAGGCGCTCGAGCTCCCGCAGCTCGTCGTTGACGGCGATGCGCAGGGCCTGGAAGACGCGGGTGGCGGAGTCGATCCGCCCCTCCTTGCGCCGTCCGCCCTTGGCGCGGTAGACGAGCTCGCGCAGCTCGCGCGTGGTGCGCACCGGCCGCTCGACGCGCGCCTTGGCGATCGCCTGCGCGATCCGGCGCGCCATCCGCTCCTCCCCGTACTCGCTGAAGATCTGTTGCAACTGTCCCTCCGGCGCCTCGTTGACGAGATCGAAGGCGCTCAACGAAACCTCTCCTCCCCCCGTGCCGTCGTCGATTCCCTCTCCTCCCCCCGTGTCCTCTCCCTCGCCGCTCATCCGCATGTCGAGCGGCCCTTCGTGCCGCAGACTGAAGCCGCGCTCCGGCAGCTCCAGCTGCAACGACGAGACGCCGAGGTCGGCGAGCACTCCTCCCTCGAGTGCCTCCTCCCCCAGCGCCGCCGCGAGCTCCGAGAACCGCGCTCGCACCAACCGCACCCGCTCGCCGAAAGGGCGCAGCCGCTCGCCAGCGAGCTGGAGCGCCTGCGGATCGCGATCGAGACCCAGCAAGCGCGCCTGCTCGCCGCGGCGCAGCAGCGCCTCGGCGTGTCCACCCAACCCGACGGTGCAATCGGCGAAGAGGCCGCCGCGCTCGGGAGCGAGCAACGTCACGACTTCTTCCACCATCACCGGCTGGTGGTGGATCGGCGACATGTCAAAGATCCCGCCGAATGGGCCGGCCGCTAATGGCCGCCGGCCGCGCTGGCCACCTAGAAGCCCCGCTCGGTGAGCGCCCGCAGGTCGTCGTCGGTGAGCGGCTCGGCCTCGAGGCGGGCGGCGAACCGCTCGTGGTTCCACACCTCCAGGTAGTCGATGCGGCCGGCCACCACCACCTCGCCGCTCATCGCCGCGCGCTCGCGCAGCGGCTGCGGAATCAGCACCCGCCCCTGCGGATCGAGCCGCGTCTGCTGACCGAAATAGTTCACGCGCTCGAGGAAGCGGTTGCGCGCGCGGTCGGTCTTCGGCATGGCGAGGAGCTTCGTCTCCAGCTCCTCCCACACCGGCAGCGGATAGATCCACGTCGAGTCGGCGGACGGCGAGGTGATGAACACCTCGGACCCCCAACGCTCCTCCAGCTGGCGCCGGAAGTCGGTAGGGATCTTGAGCCGTCCTCGATCGTCGACGGTCGCTGAGGCGCTGCCTCGAAACATGCTGCTCCTGCGCTGCTGTGGCTTCCCCTGGTGCTGAGGCGGAAGTCTAGCCCCATACGGCCATTTTTGTCCAATTTTGGCCCATCTCGGCCACAGGGAGCCGCGGAGGTCCCGAATAAGGGCCCGTATATAGCGCAAATTAGGCGTAAATCAAGTACTGCCGGCCCAGGTGCAGCGACGGCCTGGCGAGTGCTGGCGGAGGGGGCGATCCCGAGCCGCAGGCGAGGGATCGGAATGGGATTCGCTCCCGAGCCTCGCGCTGAAAGCGTGAGGCGAGTGACCGAGCGACACCCCCGCCGCACATCGCGCCGCAAGCGGCGCGATTGGCGGAGGGGGTGGGGTTCGAACCCACGGGCCCCGTGAAGGGCCAGCGGTTTTCAAGACCGCCGCTTTCGACCGCTCAGCCACCCCTCCGCGTCGAGGGATCTTAGCGGCCGGAGAGGCAGCCGACGCTAGAACACGATCGTCCAGCCCGGATTCTGCACCTGCTCGCGCGTGTAAGAGACGCCGTCGACTTTCAGCCCCTGCTCGTTGAGGAGTGTGATCACGCCGCCCTTGTTTGATAGAGCAAGCGGGTGGCGGGTCTGGAACTGCCGCGTGCCGCCCCCGGCGATGGTGCCGGAGAGCGGCAGGCGCATCTTCTGCGTGTCGAGCAGCGCCCAGCCGTCGAGCGTGATGTCGCGCGGCGCGGTGTTGAGCAGCGTGACGACCTCGACCTCGGGCGACTCCTGGGCGTTGACGAGCGCGGCGACGATGCGCACGAGACCGTCGGGCTCCTCCATCGTCGGCGGCGGCGGCGGCGGTGGGACAACGACCGTTCCGCCACCACCGCCTCCCGGCGGCGGCGGCGGTGGGGCGCCGATGCGATGGCCCGTCGCGTCGTCGGTGTGCCACGCCTGCGACTGGAACTTGAGGAAGACGGCGACCCACAGGCCCTGGTTCGGGAACTGGACGAGCACCCCGCCGTCCTGCCACACGCCGTCGTCGCCCACGAACTGGCCGACGTTGCCCTGGTTCATGTGGATGTCGTGGATGCCGTTGCCGGGCAGGAACCCGAAGTACTTGTCCTTCTTGTTCGCCTCCGGGCCCCAGCGCTCGCCGAAGGCGTAGACGACGGCGCTCTCGTCGGCGACGGCGCGCTGCATGACGCGGTCGATCTTCTCGTTGAGGTCGTTGTCGAAGCCGGGGACGCTGAACGGCAGCGGCCGCATCAACGTGCGGTCGAAGAGGTTGCCGCGGATGAAGTCGAGCGCGCCGCTGGTCGGGTTGCTCGCCAACGGCGTGAACCCCAGCGGCTTGGTGGCGACGACGGCCGTCAGCGGATGCTGGAAGCCCTCGACCACCAGGTACTCGAGCTCGGAGGGCGACAGCTTCGACTTGACGTTGATGGCGATGCGGTAGTCCGTCGTGTCATCGACTAGGTAGACCTGGTAGTGGGGACTGTCGCCGGCCCCCAGCCGCGTCTCGATCGCCTTCCCCTTGAGCAACCCGTAGTGGCTGAGCGGCACCGTAACCTCCCCGACCGCCGCGGCGGCCGACGTGTCTGGCGTGTGTTTCTTTAGACGGACGCGACAACGGGGTTTCCCGCGGCTCGCGACTCGTGCCCACCAGCCGCGGCGGAGGACCCCCGATGACGCTGCTAGGCTCGCCGGCCACTCATGACGCAACCGCCGCTCGTGCTCGAGGTGCTGCCCGGTTTGCTCGCTGTCTGCCGGCTGAGCGTTGCGCAAGGGATGCCGGAGTGGGTGACGCGCCTGCCGTTCTGGTCGATCACCCGCACCGAGGACGAGATCTCGATCGTGTTGCCGGAGGCGCTCGCTTCGCCGGCGTGGAAGCAGGAGAGCGGCTTTCGCGCGCTCAAGGTGCGCGGGCCGCTCGACTTCGGGCTCACCGGCGTGATGGCGCGCTTGACGGTGGCGCTCGCCTCGGCGAACGTCAGCCTGTTCGCGATGTCGACGTTCGACACCGACTACGTGCTGGTGCGCGACAGCGACCTGCAGCGCGCGGTCGGTGCGCTGCAGGCGGCGGGCTGCGCGGTCGAGAGCGGCTCGGTGCCCGTCGACCGCGGGCGCATTCCGAACCCGCGACGCCGCTGAGCAACGCTCGCGCGCGGCGCGCGCGTCGGCTCGCCACTGCGCTCAGCCAGCGGCGATGCGCTCGACGCCGCCCATGTACGGCCGCAGGGCCGCGGGCAGGACTACCGAGCCGTCGGCCTGCTGGCAGTTCTCGAGCACGGCGATGAGCGTGCGCCCGACGGCGAGCCCCGAGCCGTTCAAGGTGTGCAGCAGCGCCGGCTTGCCCCCCTCGGGGCGGTAGCGCAGGTTGGCGCGGCGCGCCTGGAAGTCCTCGCAGTTGCTGCACGAGGAGATCTCGCGATAGCAGCCCTGGCCAGGCAGCCACACCTCGATGTCATAGGTCTTCGCGGCCGAGAACCCCATGTCGCCGCTCGACAGCGTCACCACGCGGTAGGGGATCTCGAGCACCTGCAGCACGCGCTCGGCGTGCCGCGTCAGCTCCTCGAGCGCGTCGTAGCTCGTCTCGGGCGTCGTCAGCTGCACCAGCTCGACCTTGTCGAACTGGTGGTTGCGGATGAGCCCGCGCACGTCGCGGCCGTGCGAGCCCGACTCGGCGCGGAAGCAGGGGGTGTAGGCGGTGTAGCGGCGCGGCAGCGTCGCGGCGTCGAGGATCTCGTCGCGGTGCAGGTTGGTGAGCGGCACCTCGGCGGTGGGCACGAGGTAGAGGTCGTGCTCCTCGACCTTGAACAGGTCGGCGGCGAACTTCGGCAGCTGCCCGGTGCCCTGGAGCGCCTCGCCGCGGACGAGGAACGGCGGCAGCACCTCGACGTAGCCGTGCTCGCGGGTGTGGAGGTCGAGCATCAGCTGGACGAGGGCGCGCTCGAGCCGCGCGCCGGCGCCGAAGTAGGCGGCGAAGCGGGCGCCCGAGAGCTTGGCGGCGCGCTCGAAGTCGAGGATGCCGAGCTTGGTGCCGAGGTCCCAGTGCGCCTGCGGCTCGAAGTCGAAGCGCGGCGGCTCGCCGACCGTGCGCTCGACGCGGTTGGCGCTCTCGTCGGCGCCGACGGGGACCGAGGCGTGCGGCAGGTTCGGGATCGCGGGCTCGATCGCGGCGAGCTCGGCCTCGACCGCGGCGAGCTCCTTCTCCGACGTCTCGATCTCGCCCTTGAGACGCGAGACGGCGGCGATCGCCTCGTCGGCGTTGCCGCCCTGGCGCTTCATCGCGCCGATGCGCTGGCTCGCTTCGTTGCGCTCGCGCTTCTTCTCCTCGACGCCGCCGATGGTGGCGCGGCGCCGCTCGTCGAGCTCGAGCCAGCGGTCGACCATCGCCGCGTCGGCGCGGCGGGCGGCGAGCGCGGCGCGCACGCGGTCGGGGTCGTGGCGGAGGAGCTCGCGGGCGAGCATGGCGGCGCAGTGTATCGAACGCGGCAGCAGCGAGCCTGACCCGGCGGCGCGGACGATAGAATCCGCCACCACAGTGGCGCACGCCGGCACTTGGGCAGCTCCTGCGGCGGAAGCGCGTGCGCAGCCGAGGCTCGCGGCGTGGGCCCGCCGCGGCTCGGCGTTGTTGCCGCCGCTGGCGTTCGTCGTCGGCGGCATCGCGCTCGCCGCCTATCAACCCGCCGATGCCGCGCCCGAGACGGCATACCTGACGCTGCTCGGCGGCTGGACGCTCGGCGGCGCGGCGCTGCTGGCGCCGCCGCGCTCGCGATTGGGCGGCGCCGCGGCGCTGCTCGCCGCCATGGCGTTGTGGGCGCTGCCTGCGGGTCCCGTGCGCGGCGCGGCGTTCGGCGTCGTGCTGGTCGCCGCCGTGTGCGCCGCCGGCTGGGCGCGGCTGCGGCAGGGCGAGCTCGACCTCGCGGCGGCGATGGGTGGCGCGCTGGCGGTGCACGCCCTGCTGCGCGCCGGCGAGCTGCTGCCGGCGCGGCTCGGCTTGGCGGGAGCGATGGATGCCGGCGCCGCGGCGGAGCTCGCGCGCGCCGTGGGACCGCCGCTGCTCGCCGGCGTGGGCGGTGGCGCTGCTTGCCCGCCAATCGAGGCGCCGTTGGCGATGAGCGCCGCGGTAGCGACGGCGCTCGCCGCCGGCGGTTTCACGATCACCGGCACGCTGCCGCTGTTGGCGATGGCGATCGCGATGGTCGGCCACACGCTGGTGACTCGGATCACGACGCGCGAGATCGTCGCCGCCGCCGCGGCCGGCGTCGCATTGACGGTGATGCGTCCGGCGGCTGGCGGGCTCGCTCTCGCCGCCGCGGGAGCGCTGCTGCTGTCACCCCGCGTTGCATGGATCCCGGCGGCCGCTCTGCTGGGGATCGGCGCCACGTCGTCGAGCGACACCAGCGATTTCGCGCGCATCTTGCCGGCGGTCGCTGTCCTCGCCGTGCTGGTGCCGTTCGCCTTCACTCGCGAGGGCGCGCCATTGCCACGGATCGGCGCGGCGCTCCTCCTCGCCGCGGCCGGCGGCCTGCTGCTGCCGGGGACCGCAGGGCGCGGCGGCCGCGGCGGCGCTGCTCGTGGTGATCGACGCCGGGCGCCGCAGCCTCGGCGCTGCAGCGCGGTTGGTCGGGCGCGCTGTTGGCGCTGGCGGCGCTCGCGGCCGGCTACCCGTGGCTGCGCGAGCCGCTGCGCGGAGCCTTCGACTTGCTCGCCTGGCGACCTTCCGGCGGCGAGTCGTGGGATCCGTTGCGTGTGGCCTTCGATTGGCTCGCGTCGCGTCTCTCCGCCGGCGTGCCCGGCGTGGTCGTGCCCGCGGCCGCGGCGATCGCCGGGGCCTGGCTGCTGCTCGCGCTCGCGCGGCGTGCTTCGCTGCGGAGGGCGGGCGCGTTGCTCGTCGCCGTCGTCGCCGGCGCCGTCGTCGTAGCCATGCCGGAGCCGGCGTGGAACCAGCTGCCGCCGGAAGGCGTGGTGCTGCGCGCCGAGGCGCCCGAATGGAGCGCGCCCGGCTATTACGTCGGCCGCGTGCGCGTCGTCTCCTCCCTCGCCGGCGCCGGCGAGCTCGCGGCCGGCACTCCCGTCGCAGTGGTCACCGTCGAACGCACGCCGGGTTTGCACCACGTGAAGTGGGTCAATACCGAATGGACGCTGCGCGCCGGCAACGACACCGGCGAGTGGGCGGCCGATCGTCCGGACCTGCGCGGTGCCGCGCCGCGCGGGCCGGTGTGGTGGAGCTGGCTGCCGCCGCCCGGTACTTTCTTCGCCCACGGGTACGCGGCCACCTGGCAGCTGTCGAGACCCGTGATCACCACGCGGCTGCGGATAGTGCGCGCAGCGGACTTGCCGCCCGAAGTGACCATCTCCTTGCAACGCGTAGAGGTGGGCTTTTGAATTCGCTCCGCGCTGCAATCCGCGCCGCGCTCCGCACCGTGACCGTGCGGCCGCGCGAGCTCGCAGCGCTCGTCCTCTCCCTGCCCGCGGCCTGGGCGTTGCCGCGGCTTCTCGACGTCCGCTTCGATCCACTCGGCGGCACCGTGGCGATGGTGCCGCCGGTCGTCGCCGGTCTCTACGTCGTCGAAGCGGCCGCTCGCCGGCGCGGCGCGCGGGCGCCGCGGCGCGCCGTCGTCGCTGCTCAGGCGGTGGCGCTCGTCGCCTGGCTGCTGCTCGCCGCCGCCCGCGCGAGCTTCGGGCTGCCGCTCGAGCCGGCGCTCGCCGCGGCGCTCTTCGCCCTGCTCGCCGCGCACCTCCTCGAGCTGCTGCCGCGGCTGCGTCCGCTGCTCGGCGCGCGGCTGCCGGCGCGCCCTCACGCGGCGTTCTTCTTCCTGCCGCTCCTCGCCTACCTCGCCGTGCTGCCCTGGAGCACCTCGCAGCGGCCGCCCGACGGCGACGAGCCCTACTACCTGCTCGTCGCCCACAGCCTCGCCTACGACCTCGACGCCGACCTGGCGAACAACTACGCGCACGGCGACTCGCGGCGCTTCCTGCCGCGCGCGCTCGAGCCGCAGCCGGGCGATCCGGTGGGCAGCGCCGGTGAGAAGTACTCGCGCCACAACGTCATGCTGCCGCTGCTGCTCGCGCTGCCCTATCGCATCGCCGGCGCGGCCGGCGCGTTTGCGACGATGGCGGCGCTCGCCGCCGCGCTCGCCTGGCTCTTCCTGCGCGTCGCGCGGCACCGCTTCGGCGAGCATCCCGGCGGCGCGCTGCTCGCGTGGGCGCTCCTCGCCTTTGCGCCGCCGCTGCTCCTCTACTCGCACCAGGTGTGGGTGGAGGTGCCGGCGGCGCTGCTCCTCGTGATCGCCGTCGACGCGCTGCCGAACGTCGGGAAACGCCGGGGGGCGACGCTGCTCTTCTGGACGGCGGTCGTGCTGCTTCCGCTCGTCAAGCTGCGCTTCGCCGTCTTCGCCGGCCTGCTCGCGGCGCTCGCCTGGTGGCGCAGCGGCCGGCGCGTGCGTGGGCTCGCCGTCGCGACCGCCGGCCTGGCGCTCCTCTTCGCCGCCATCCTCGCCTTCAACCACGCGCGCTTCGGCGCCGCGCTCAAGACCTACGGCCTGGAGCAGCTGCTGCCCGAGTCGACGGCGGACGTCGTGTTGCTGCGCGGCCTCGGCCTCTTCTTCGACGCCGGCTTCGGGCTGCTCGTGGCGGCGCCGATCTGGCTGTTGCTCTTCCCGGCCTTCGGCGAGCAGCTGCGCCGCGACCGCAAGCTGGCAGCGGAGCTCGCCTTCCTCGTCGTGCCGTACCTGATGCTCGTCTGCTTCCGCCGCGAGTGGTTCGGCGGCTGGTCGCCGCCGTTTCGTTACGGGCTCACCATGCTGCCGCTGCTGGCGCTGCCGCTGGTGCCGGTGCTGGCGCGACGCGGGCGCGGAGGGGCGCGGCTGCTGATCGCGGCGCTGGCGACGGCGACGGCGGCGCTCACTCTGGTGTGGCTCGCCGTTCCCGGCTGGACCTATCCGCTCGCCGATGGCGGCAACTTCCTGCTGACGAGCCTCGGGCAGGAGCTGCGGCTCGACCTCGTGCGCCTGGTACCGAGCGCCATCCGGCCGCGGGCGGCGAGCTGGTGGTGGCCGCTCGTCGCGGTGACGCTGGCGACCCTGCTCTGGCGCTGGCCGCGCAAGCCGCGGCCGGCGCTCGCGGCGCTCGGCGTGGCGCTGGCGATCGCGGCGCCGGCGGGGGCGCTCCTCGCGGCAGCGCAGCTGCCGACGCGCATCGTCCAGCTCGAAGACCCGCAGGTCGCAACGACCGGCGGCGCGCTCTACCCGTCGCGCTGGACCTTCGACCGGCCGCGCTTCCGCGGCGCCTGGCACCTCGTCGCCGGCGCGCAGGCCGAAGCGCCGGTCGTTGCCGGCGGCACGCGCGTGCGGATGCGCGTCTGGTGCGAGGCCGACGCCGGTGGCCCGTCGGAGCTCGTCGTGCGCGCTGGCGAGTCGACGCTCGGCACCGCTCGGGTCGCTGCCGGCACGCCGTGGCATGCCGTCGACCTCGGGCCGTTCGCGTGGCCGAAGTCGCCATCGAAAGCGCCGCCGCTCGTGCTGACGCTCGCGCCGGCGAGCGCGCCGCTCCTCGTCGACCGCGTGGAGCTCGACTGGGAGTGAACGCCGAGGTGGCGGCTGTCGTGCCGACCCTCGGCGCGCCGACGCTCGGCGCCGCGTTGGCGAGCGTGCGCCGGCAGGGAGCGACCGTGGAGATCGTCGTCGTGCACCAGGGGCCGGAGCCGGTGCCTGCCGCGGCGTCGACGTTCGCCGACCAAGTGCTGAGCTTTCCCGCCCCGCTCGGCTTCGCGGCGGCGGTCAACGCCGGCATCGCGGCGGTCAAGGCGCCGCTCCTGCTGCTGCTCAACGACGACGCCGAGCTGATGCCGGGGTGGCTCGCGCCGCTGCAAGCGGCGCTTGCGGCCGACCCGCAGCTCGTCGCCGTGCAGGGCGTCGACCTCACCGAGCACGACGGGCCGGTGAGCGGGTGCGGGCTCGCGTGGAACCGCTGGTGGCAGGCGGTGCAGCTCGGCGCCGGCGGCCGCGCTCCGAGCGGCGAGCGGCGCGAGGTATTCGGCGTCTCGGCCGCGGCGGCGCTCTATCGCGGCAGCGCGCTGCGGGCGTCGGCGCTGCAGGCCGGCGCGTTGGACCCGGCACTCGACACGTATTACGAGGACGTCGAGTTGGCGGCGCGACTGCGGCAGAGAGGCGGCCGCGCGGCGGTGGAGCCGGCGGCGCGCGCGCTCCATCGCGGCGGCGGCAGCGCCGCGGCGCTCGGCGGCCGTCGGCTGCGGCTTTTGTATGCGAATCGCTGGTTGACGCTGGCGAGGCTGCTCGGCAGCAGCCTCGCCCGCGAGCTGCCGCGCGCGCTGCTGCGCGACCTTGCCGACGCTGCGCGCCAGCCGCGTCGTATGAAGGCGGTGGCCGGAGGCTGGGCGCGGGCGGCGCGGCTGCTGCCGCGCTTCGGACGTTGGGGCGCGCCGATGGTGCCGCGGAGCGAGCTGCGGCGGTTGGCGGCGGAGAGATTTGCCGCGTAAAGAGCATGGTCGCATCGCGTGAGGAAAGTCGTCGCGAGCAGCGCCGACGTGCCAACAAGCGCCGGAGCCGCGCCGCGCGGCGACCGAGGCACGGAGCCTCGCCGCGATGAGCGCGCCCGGCGAGAACGCCCCGCCTGTCCCAGCGCCTGAGCTATCGCTCGTCATCGTGCACTGGCGCGCGGAGGAAGACCTGGCGACGCTGCTCGCGGCCCTCCCCGACGACGAGCGATTCGAAGCAGTGGTGGTCGACAACGGCGCCGCTGCGCCGCTGCCCGAGCTCGGTCGGGCTCGGCTCGTGCGCGCTGGGACGAACCTGGGCTTTGGCGGCGGCGCCAACCTCGGTGCCGCCGTGGCGCGAGCGCCGCTGCTGCTCGTCGCCAACCCCGACGCGCGGCCGGAACCGGGCGCGCTCGAAGCGCTGCTCGCCGGCTTCGCGGCGCTTCCCGACTGCGCGGGCCTGGCGCCGCGGCTCGTCGGCTCGGACGGATCCCCGCAAGCGGAGTGGCAGCTGCGTGCGTTGCCTCGGCCGAGCGAGCTGCTGCTCCACGCGGTGTTCCGAGATCCCGGCCGCGGCAGCGCCATCGAGCCCGAGGCGGGCGCCGCGGTGGCGCAGCCGGCGGCGGCCGCGCTCGCGCTCCGCCGCTCGACCTGGGAGCGGCTCGGCGGCTTCGACCCGACGTTCTATCCGGCATGGTTCGAGGACGTCGACCTAGCGCGGCGGCTGGCGGCGATCGGCGGCAGCTTCGCGTACTGGCCGAGCGCCACCTTCCGCCACGGGCTCGGCGGCAGCGTGGCGCCGCTCGGCTACGGGCCGTTTCTCTGGACGTACTACCGCAACCTCTGCCGCTACCTCGTCAAGCACCACGGCCGCGGCTGGGCATGGACGGCGCGCGCGCTGCTCGTCGCCGGCGCCGCACTGCGCACGCTCGCGCTGCCGCTGCGGCGTCCGCGTCGAGCCACGAGCCAGGCCGACGCCGCCGCCGGGCTTTTCGGCGCTGCGCTGGGGGCGCTCTCCGGCTGGCGGTGGCCGCGTCGTTGGGCGCGTGCTGAAAGCCCATCGACCGACAACACAACGACCAAGCGCGCAACGACTGGAAGCGCAACGACTGAGAGAGCGTCGAGGGAGAGCGCCGGTTGAGCGCGCCACCGGGATCGCCGGCCGAGCTCGCGCCCGCAACTGCACCCGTGGCGGTGCTCGTCGTCACTCACGACGACGCCGCCGACGTGCCCGCTTGCCTCGCCTCCGTCGCCGCCCTCTCGCCGGCGCCGGCGGAGCTGGTCATCGTCGACTGTTCCAGCGGCGATGACAGTGTCGCCCAAGCGCGGCGGTGCTTCCCCGACCACATCAGCGGCGAGGTGGTGCCGCTCGACGAGAACCGCGGCTTCGCCGGCGGCATGAACGCGGCGCTCGCGCGCAGCAGCTCGCCGTGGATGCTGACTCTCAACGCGGACGCGCGGCCGAGCTCCGATTACCTGGCACGGTTGCTTGCTTCTTCATCGCGCTCACGTGTGCGCATCGGCGGGGTCACCGGCCGCCTCGTTCGCCCCCCGTCGCCCGACGGCTCGCGCCGCCTCGACGCCTGCGGCATGCAGCTCACGCCCGCCTGGCGCCACCACGACCGCGGCTCGGGCGCGCTCGACCGCGGCCAGCTCCTGAAGCCGCAGCGCGTCTTCGGCGGCACCGGCGCCGCCACACTCTTCCGGCGCGAGGCGTTGCTCGACGTCGCGGTCGACGGCGAGGTCTTCGACGAGCGCTTCCACAGCTTCCGCGAGGACGCCGAGCTGTGCTTCCGCTTGCGCGAGCGGCGCTGGGAGGTGCTCTACGAGCCCGCCGCCCTTTGCGAGCACCGGCGCCACAATCTCCCCTCCCGCCGGGCCACCATGCCGCCCCTCGTCAACTACCACTCGCTCAAGAACCGCTACCTGCTGCGGCTCTACCACCAGTCGCTCGGCAACCTGCTCTGGACGCTGCCCTTCGCGCTCGCCCGCGACCTGCAGGCGCTGGCGTGGGTGCTCGTAGCCGAGCGCACCTCGTTGCCCGCGTATAGCTGGTTGTGGGCGCATCGCCGCGAGCTGCTGGCGCGCCGGCGAGCCATCCGCGCGCGGCGCACCGCGGAATGGTGGGAGATGGAACGGTGGTTCGTGCGCGGAGGCATCGACCTGTGAGTGGCCTCGGCTCGCCGTCTGGCGGCGCGGCCGGTGCGCAGAGCGCACCCTACGAGAGCGCGCCTGCCCACCGTTCGCTCCGCGTCGCGCTCATCGGCAGCCGTGGCATCCCTGCCCGCTACGGCGGCTACGAGACGCTCTGCGACGAGCTCGCCGGCCGCCTCACGGCCCGCGGCTTCGACGTCACCGTCTACTGCCGGTCGCGCTACACGCCGCGCGGGCGCAGGAGCCACCGCGGCGCGCGGCTCGTCGTGCTGCCGACGCTGCCGACGAAGCACCTCGACACGCCGGTGCACACCTTCCTCTCCTGCCTGCACGCCGCTTTCGAGGGCTTCGACGCCGCGCTCGTCGTCAATTCCGCCAACGCCCTCTTCGTGCCGCTCCTCGGCCTCGCCGGCACGCCGACCGCCCTCCACGTCGACGGCATCGAGCGGCGGCGCGCCAAGTGGGGCGCCTTCGGGCGCGGCGTCTACGCGCTCTCCGAGCGGCTCGCCGGCATGGTCGCCGACGTCGTCATCTCCGACGCCGAGGTGATCCGCGAGCACTACCGCGAGCGCTACGGCCAGGAGAGCGAGCTCTTGACCTACGGCGTCGAGCCGCACGTGCCGGAGGGGCGTGCGACGCTCGAACGGCTCGGTCTCGAGGACCGCGGCTACGTGCTCTACGTGTCGCGCTTCGAGCCGGAGAACAACCCGCACCGCGTCATCGAGGGCTACCGCGGCTTCGGCGGCGACGTGCCGCTGGTGATGGTGGGCGACGCTCCGTACGCCTCGACCTTCATCGCCGCCTTCCGCGGCGGCGCCGACCCGCGGGTGCGCTTCCCGGGCGCCGTCTACGGCGACGGCTACCGCGAGCTGCTCTCGCACGCCTGGGTGTACGTGCACGCGACCGAGGTGGGCGGCACGCACCCGGCGCTCGTCGAGGCGATGGGGTACGGCAACTGCGTCGTCGTCAACGACACGCCGGAGAACCGCGAGGTGGTTGGCGAGTCGGGGGTGTTCTTCCGCGCCGAGCGGCCGTCGAGCCTCGCCGACGCGCTCGAGCAGCTGCGCCGCGACCCCGCCGAGGTGACGCGACGGCGTGCGCTCGCCGCCGCCCGCGCCCGCGAGCGCTACGACTGGGAGCGCGTCGCCGACGGCTACGCGGCGCTGCTGCGGCGGCTGGCCGGCCGCTGAGCGCGTCAATCGGCGGCTCGTCACGCCGCTGAGCGCAGCCGGCGCCAGCTCGTCACGTCGGCGCCCGCGGCGCGTGCGGAAACCGCCACACGGGAGTCCTACAGCGGCGTACTACAATCCGTGACGGACAGGCCGCCGCACGCGTACACCCCAGCCGGGAGCCAACGCGGCGAACGGCGAACCCCGCAGCAGGATCTCTCGGACGGATGCTCAAGGAACGGGCCCGCCTCCTCAACGTCTCGGTCTTCAGCCTCGATCTCGCGCTGGTGGCGGCGGCGTTCGTCGCCGCGCACTGGCTGCGGAGCGCGGTGCTGCCGGCCGTCGCCCACGGCTCGTTCCCCGGCGAGCTCTACGCGCTGCGCTTCTACCTGCCGCTGCTGCCGGTGGCGCTCTCGGTGTGGGGCCTGCTGCTGCTGCGCTTCCGCCGCTACCGCTCGCACCGCACGACGCCGCTCCTGCGCGAGGCGTGGGAGGTGGTGCAGGTCAGCGGCGCCGCCATCGTCACCTTCACCCTGCTCCTCTACGTGCTGCGCCTCGACGAGCGGATGCTGCCGCAGGACCGCGTCAGCCGCGCCTGGCTGCTGCTCTTCGCCGGCCTATCGTGCATCTTCCTGCTCGCCGAGAAGGTGCTGCTGCGGCTCGTCGCGCGCTACGTGCGCAGCCGCGGCCTCAACTACCGGACCATGCTGCTGGTGGGGACCGGGCCGTCGGCACAGGCGCTGGCGCGCTCGATCGCCGAGCACGCCTGGTGGGGGTTCCGCTTGATCGGCTGCGTCGAGGTGCCGGGCCGCGAGCCGGCGGCGGGAGCGGGAGCCGCGGGAGCGGGCGGGGCGGCGACGGCGCGGCCGGTGCTCGCCGGCTCGATGCGGCAGAGCGGTAGCCGGCGCCAGCTCGGCGGCGTGCCGGTGCTCGGCCGCGTGCAGGACGTGCCGCGCATCCTGCAGGAGCTGGTCGTCGACGACGTCGTCTTCGCCGTCGGCGCCGGCGAGATCGAGGGGCTCGACGCCCTCTACCTGGCGCTCCACGAGCAGGGGATCCGCACCTTCTTCGCCCTCGACTTCTTCCCGCAGACGCAAGCCAAGGCGCAGATTACCGAGATCGA
The DNA here is from genome assembly GCA_963846495.1 of Thermoanaerobaculia bacterium. Lineage (GTDB taxonomy): Bacteria > Acidobacteriota > Thermoanaerobaculia > Multivoradales > JAIOJS01 > DASYQD01. The sequence continues at coordinate 577,759 of CAWJWP010000016.1, forward strand.
CGGCATCCCGCTGCTGACCTACGCGAACGCGCCGACGAACCCGCTGCTGCTCGCCTGCAAGCGGACGCTCGACGTGGCGCTCTCGTCGCTCATCCTGCTGCTGGCGGCGCCGATCGTCGTGGTGGTCGCGATCGCCGTGCGGTTGACGTCGGGCGGCAGCGTGCTCTTCCGGCAGACGCGCTGCGGTTTGAACGGGCGGCGCTTCACGCTTTACAAGTTCCGCACCATGATCGCCGACGCCGAGGAGCGGCTGGCCGAGATGCAGCACCTCAACGAGATGGACGGGCCGGTGTTCAAGATGCGCGACGACCCGCGGGTGACGCGGGTGGGACGCATCCTGCGCAAGTTCAGTCTCGACGAGCTGCCGCAGCTGTGGAACGTGCTGCGCGGCGACATGAGCCTGGTGGGGCCCCGGCCGCCGATCCCCGACGAGGTGGCGCACTACGAGCGCTGGCAGCGGCGCCGGCTGTCGATGAAGCCGGGGCTGACGTGTCTGTGGCAAGTCAACGGCCGCAACGAGCTCGACTTCGGCAGCTGGATGGAGCTCGACCTGCAGTACATCGACAGTTGGTCGCTGGGGCTGGATTTCAAGATCCTGCTCAAGACGATCCCCGTCGTGCTGAGCGGGCGCGGGGCCTCGTAGCGGCGAGCGGCCCCGCCACGCGTCCCGATAGGAGGAGCGCCCCGCGCGCATCCGTGACGGAGGGTCGCACCGTCATTTACGCGCGTTAGTCTCGCAGCGCGTGTTTCTCGATCTGCTGCCGGGGCTGTACGTCGCTGTGGTCACGGTCGCGCTCGCGGCTGTCGTGCGGCGATGGCTCGATCCGTTGCCGTGGCGTGTGACGCTGGCGGTGTTGTTCCTAGTGCTGGTGGTATTCGCGCCGGTGTTGTTCGGCGGGCAGGTCTTGCTGCCGCTCGACACGTTGCGGGGGCAGGTGCCGTTTCAGCAGCTGCCGGCGCCGGCGGCGCATGGGAACTTTCTACAGCAGGACTTGGTGACGTTGATCGCGCCGCAGCTGGCGCGCGTGCGGGCGGCGTTCGCGGACGGGCGTTGGCCGCTGTGGAACGAGCTCGTCGGAACGGGAGTGCCGCTGCTCGGCAATCCGCAGGCGCAAGCGTTTCAGCCGTTGCAGCTCGTGGCGCTGCCGTTCTCGCTGGCGGCCGCCGCTGGAGTCGTCGCGGCGCTGCGAGTGGTGATCGCGATGCTGTCCACGTTCCTGCTGCTGCGGCGGCAACGAGTGGGCGAGGGCGCGGCGCTCGCCGGCGCGTTCGGATGGGGGCTCGGCGGGTTCGTGCTGCTCTGGTTGGGGTGGCCGCTCGCCAACGTCGGGGCGTTGCTGCCGGCGGTCCTGTGGGCGACGTCGTTGGTGCTCGATCGCGGGGAGCGGCGCGATCTCGTCGCGCTGGCGCTCGCCGCGGGCGCACTGCTGCTCGCCGGACATCCGGAGACGGAGCTGTATGCGCTGGTGTTCGTCGCCGCGTTCGCCGTGGCGCGGGCACGGCGGGCCAGCGTCGTGGAAGGAGGCGAGGTCGCGCGCCGACGCTTGCTCGCGGTGGCGGGCGCGGTTGCGATCGCGGCGCTCCTCGCGGCGCCGGTGTTGCTGCCGGCGGCGCACGCCACGGCGAACAGCCAACGCGCTGCCGAGCTGCTGGCGCGCCGCGACGCACCAGGGAGTGTGCAGGTCGCAGCGCCGGCGTGGGAGCGGAGCTGGGGGCGCTTCGCACTCGGGCGTTGGCTGCCGATCTTGGCGCCGAACGCGTTCGGGAACAGTCGCTTCTTACACTACTGGGGGCCCGAGAACAGCAACGAAGATGCCTCCGGCTTCGTCGGCAGCGCGACAGTGATGTTGGCTTTGCTGGGACTCTTCGGTCACCGCGCGCTCTATCCGCAGGAGCGGCTGCTGCAAGGGGCGCTGGTCGTGTCGCTGCTATTGCTCGTGCTGCCGCCCGCGCTGCGCGCGTGGAACGATCGTCTGCCGCTCGCCTTGCAATCGACAACCTACTACCACCGGCTGCTGCTGATCGTCGGCTTCGCCCTCGTCTGTCTCGGAGCTTACGAGCTCGATCGCATCGCGCGCGGCAGCGGCGCGCGCTGGCCGCTGGTGGTGATCGTCGCCACCATGCTCGCCTCGCTGGTGGCCTGGGCGATCGTGGCGCATCCGTCGCCGACGGCGCCTGAAACGCTCGCCGTGCTGCGTTTCGGTTGGCTGCGTTGGCACCTGCGTTTCCTCGTCGCCGCCGCGGCGTTGCTCATCTTCGCGCGCGGCCGCGCGTGGATGCCGCCGCTGGTAGCGGCGCTCGTTGCCGCCGAGCTGCTGCTCGCGCACGCGTCGGCGAACCCGCCGATGCCGCGCGAGCTGGCTTTCCCGCGGTTGCCGGTGCTCGCCTTCCTCGGCGAGCGGCTCGGAGCTCAGCGGCTGATCGGCCTCGACGGTGCGCTGGCACCCAACGTCGCCTCGGTCTACGGGCTCGCCGACCTGCGAGCTTACGATCCGCTTACGCCGGCGCACTGCGCGCAGGCGCTCCTGCCGTTGCCGCCGTCGAGCGGCAACTTCGATGATTCCGCCGCGCGCGCTCGGCTCGCGGTGCTCGGCATGTCAATGGTCATCGCGCCACCGACTTCATTGCCGTCGCTGGCGTACCGCACCGTCTACGCCGATGCGACCGCGAAGGTCCTCGCGGCCGACGCCGCGCCAGTCGTTCAAGTCGTTGACGGAGAGGCGCCGAAACGAGAATCCCTCGCAGTTCGCGCGCCAGCCCTGCGCGACAACCGCTGGCGCGCGACCCTGGCGCCGACGAGCGCGCAGCCGGGGCTACTCACCAGCATTTGCCAGGACGGCGGCTGGCGAGTGCTCGCGGACGGGCGGCCGATCGCGTCCAGCGAACCGGGGCTGCCGTTCGTCGCCTCCACGCTGCCGCACGGTGTGCGCGCTCTCGAACTGCTCCACCGACCGCCTCGCTTCCTCGTCGGCTGCCTCGCCGCCGCCTGCGGCATTGCCGCGCTACTGCTCATAGCGCTGCGGCCGCCCGTGCGATCCTCGCTCGGCGCTTCCGCATGAGCAGCGACAGGACCGACGCGCCGCTCCTCCTCCACGTCGGCTGCGGCGAGCAGCGCCTCGACGGGTGGGTGAACATCGACCGGCAGGCGCTGCCGTCGGTGGACTACGTCGCCGACGTCACCGCGGGGCTGCCGTTCGAGAACGCGGCTGCGCTGTTCGCCGAGCACTTCCTCGAGCACTTGCCGCTGGACGAGGCGTTGGCGTTCCTGCTCGAAGCGCACCGCGTGCTCGCGCTCGGTGCGCGGCTGCGGCTGTCGACGCCCAACCTCGACTGGGTGCTGGCGACGCAATACACCACCGAAGCGTCGCCGGCTGGTGGCGGCGCCGCCGACGGGGCGCTGCGGCTCAATCGCGCCTTCCACGGCTGGTCGCACCGCTTCCTGTGGAACCGGCCGCTGCTCGCGGCAGCGCTCGAGGCGGCCGGCTTCGCGGACCTGCGCTGGTGCCGCCACGGCGAGAGCGAGTGGCCGCCGTTTCGCGGGCTCGAGCGTCACGCCGTCGACGCCGACACGGCTGAGCTGCCACACGTGCTGATCGTCGAGGCGTGCAAGGGCGAGCGCGACGCGGCGCGCCTCGCCGCCTTCCGAGACTTACTGCGCCGCGAGTTCCTGCACGAGGTGCGGCCGCGCGGCTGGCAGATCGACGCCGCGAAGAGCCAGCTCATCGCGCGGCTCTACCTCGCCGGGCCGCTGCGGCGCCTCGTACGCGAGCACGTCTTCCGCGCCGCCTGGCTGGGCGGCGCCGTGCACGTCTATCCCGAGGCGCCCGAGGAGTCGCGCGTGCAAGTCGACGTCGACGTGCGTCACCTGCTCGCCGACGAGCCGACGATGCGCGCCCTCGGTCGCCTGCCGCGCTTGCCCTCGCCACTGCAGCAACGGATCGAAGCCGAAGCTGCGCGGACGCCGACTATCTCGACGCAGAGCGCTGGCCGCTCATCCGCTTTCGCGCTAGCGGGTTCGCGCGCCGCGAAGGCGAGGTCGCTGCTCGCCGGCGAGCTCGAGCTGCGCGGCGCGGTGGTGCCGCTGCCAGTGCGTGCGCGCGTCGCGATGGAGGACGAGAACTGGCGCGCACGCGGTAGCGTGACGCTCGATCCCGCCGCGCTCGGGCTGCCGCGCTGGCGTCTCCTCGGCGGCGCGTTGCACGACAGCGGCAGGCTGGTCGTGGACTTTGACTTCGTCGCCACCCCGGTGAGCCCTACGTAAGCCTGCGGTCTGCGTGGCCGCCACGGCCGCCGCGGCGGTTGCGGTAGGGACCCCGGTTGCCCGGGGCCCCCCGCGCAGATCCGAGCGTGCGGCGCTACCGCACTCGGCTCCTGGCTTGGGTCCTGACGAGAAAGCGCTCGTCGGGCCATGGATGCTGGATCTTGGCCGGTGGGAGCCACTGCTCGGCGAGGCGGCTTACCTGTGGCCAATGCGTCCCTCTTCGACTGCCCCGCCGCCGCAGCGCTTGGCGCCACCGCTTCTTGAGCTCGTCGCGAAAGGCGCAGATCGCACGCGAGTTGGTGGGCACCGCGTAGTAGTCCAGGTGTCCGCGTAGCACGCTTGCCAGCCACTTGCCCTGCTCGTCGAGTGGGGTATGGCGCCGGCGCTCGAGCTGTGCTTTTACCTCGCGCAGCTTCGCCGTCATTCGCCGCCGCATCGTTTGCCGCATCAGCACGAAGTGCTTGCCGTCCATCGACCGCCCACAGATGTGAGTGAAGCCGAGGAAGTCAAACGTCTCCGGCTTGCCCTGCCCTCGACGTGCCCGCCGCTCGGCCGCGTGACGACCGAATTCGATCAGACGCGTCTTCTCAGGATGCAGCTCCAGACCGAAACTGTGCAACCGCTTGTCCAGCTCGGCCAGGAACCGCTCGGCATCGTCGCGGCATTGAAACCCCACCAGGAAGTCATCCGCATAACGCACCACGACTACGTCGCCGCGCGCCTGCCGCCGCCGCCATGGTGGCTCCAGAGGTCGAAGACATAGTGCAAATAGAGGTTGGCCAGCAGCGGCGAGATCGTCGCCCCCTGTGGCGTCCCCTCTTCCGGCACCTGCCTCTTGCCCTCCTCGATGATCCCTGCTCTCAGCCATTTCTGGATGAGGCGCAGCACCCGTCGGTCCCCGATCCGGTGCGCGACGAACCGCATCAGCCACCCGTGGTCGATGGCGTCGAAAAACCCACGGATGTCCGCGTCGAGCACCCAGCCCACCTGTCGCCGGCGGATCCCGTAGGCGAACGCGTCCAGCGCATCGTGCTGGCCCCGTCGCGGACGAAATCCGTAGGAGAAGCCGAGGAAGTCCTCCTCATAGATGGCGTTCAGCACCTCGACGAGCGCCCGCTGGACTACCTTGTCCTCCAGCGCTGCGACCCCGAGCGGCCGCTGCCGCCCGTCCGCCTTGGGGATGTACGCCCTACGCGAGGGCTTCGCCCGGTACGCTCCCCGGTGCAGTCGCCCGTGTAGTTCCCGAAGGTTGACTTCGAGCTCCCCACGGTACTGCTGCCAGCTCACCCCGTCCACGCCTGCAGCGGCATGCTTGCTCAGCGCCTCGAAGGCTGCTCGCAGCCGCTCGACCGTCACGTGGTGCAGGAGCGCCGTGAACCTCACTTTCCTGTCCCTGCGTGCTGCTTCTCGTACGCGGTCCAGCGCATTGGGCGCGCTTGCTCGGCACTGCGTCCGTCGCGCGTTTTGCTGGCCCACGTTTCCCTTGCCTCGGCCCCTTCACTCCACGACCTCCGCAGCAGCCCCTGCCGCTTTGTTCGGCCGCTTCCTCGGTACTACGGACCGATCCGACTTCTCCCGTCCGTGCATCGCCGGCTACGGCTCCTCGCCTTCCCGGCACGCTCCGCGGCGCCACCCGCGGAGGGACTGGAGATCTCCCGGTTCCCGCGCATGGAGCGTCCGTGCATGCTTGGGGTCTACGACCGCGCCGGGTCGAATGAGAGCTCGCCTAACGCTCCCACCCGTTTCGCCTTCCGCACAGGTCCACGGCGTCGGCACCCGAAACTTTCCGATTTCGCGGCTCCATACCCAGCCTGCACTTCCCCCTGTCAACGCTTCGCCGCCTCCCTCACGGGATGCCGACGCATGACTCGGGGCCGTCGTGGCTCGCTACGCCTTCGACGTACGGCTCTCTCATCCGCTACTCCTTGCCGGTTATCCGGCGCTTTCGGACCTCTCGGAGGCCGCTTCGTCGATGGTTGTGAGGTCTAGCCGTCGTACCGGCGGCCGTAGAGCGGAGGCGCGCCGCTTCCTTCCAGCAACTCACGTAAGCGCGCGCCGGTCCCGCGGCGGCGGCCGTGGCGGCCGCGCAGACCGCAAGCGCGCACTCAGCCCGAAGTGTTGCTCTTCGGCTGTCTCCCGCGCGGCAGCTCGCCGCGCGCCAGCGCCACCGTCGTCGCCACGACGGCGCGCAGCGAGGAGTCGTCGGCGACGCCGCGGCCGGCGACGTCGAATGCCGTGCCGTGGTCGACCGAGGTGCGCAGGTAGGGCAGCCCGAGCGTCCAGTTGGTCGCCTCGCCGCGCGCGGCCGTCTTCACCGCGATCAGGCCCTGGTCGTGGTAGAGGGCGAGCACCCAGTCGGAGGCGCCGGCGCGGTTCTTCGCGAAGACGGCGTCAGGGCTCTCCGGTCCGCTGACGTCCCAGCCGCGCCGCTTCGCCTCCTCGACCGCCGGCCGCAGCGTGGTCGTCTCTTCGTCGCCCAGCAGCCCTTCCTCTCCGGCATGCGGGTTCAAGCCAGCCACGGCGATGCGGCCGCCCGCGTGGCGCACCAGGCAGCCGAGCGCGTCGAGCACCGCCTCACCAGTGATGCCGTCGAGCGCTTGCCGCAGCGGCTCGTGCACGGTGAGGAGCGCCACTTGGAGGTCGGGCGCCAGGAACGCCATCAGGTAGTCGCGCCCGTAGCGCTCGAGGCCGCTACGCTGCGCCAGGTAGTCGGTGTGGCCGCGAAAGTCGGGCAGGCAGTGGCGCGCAATCGACGCCTTGGAGACCGGCAGCGTCACCAAGGCATCGCGCCTCGCCGCGGTGCACCATCGACACCGCGTCATCGAGCGCCGCGAGCGCGCCCGCCGCGTCGGCGAGCCCGGAGCTTCCGGGACTCACTTGCCGCGAGTCGTCCACCGGATCGAAGACCGCGATCGGCTCGGCGACCTCGCCGGCGGCATCTCGCGTTTGCGATGCCGGCGCTCGCTCTCCGAACGTCAGCCGATCCCACCCTTCCGGAACCAGGTGCCGCACCGCCGCGAGCGCCGCGCGCTCCGCAACGAACAGCAGCTCGCAGTCCTCGCGCGGCGGCGCGGCCGCCAGCCGCAGCATCAGCTCGGGCCCGATCCCCGCGGGATCGCCTTGCGTCACCACCAACCGCGGCCGAAACCGCTCGACCGCGGGTCCGTCTGCCGCGGTCTCGTCGCTCATCGCCGCCGCGCGCCCGCGATCGCCGGCGTCGCGTTTGGCTCCGTCGCCGCGGCCGGCATCTCCATCGACGAGCCGGCGAGCGCCCGCCTCAAGACTCGTCGCCCGAGCGCTCCCCTCGCGGCCGCCGGCGGCGCAGCTCCTCTTCTTTGAACATGTAGCGGATGCTGTGCTTGGGGAGGAGCAGGTTCGGCCCGTCGTGGCGGTTGATCTTGAGCGCCGACTTGTCGTACCACTCGATCCAGCCGTGCAGCTCCTCGCCGTCGACGAGCACCAGCACCATCGGCGTCTTCGCCGCCATCTGCTTGAGGTAGTAGAACTCCTCGGCGTTGGTCTGCTCGGGCGGGCTCGTCTTGCGCCGCAGCGAGCGCGGCGCGGCGTCCTTCTTGAGCTCGGCAAGGTCGGGCCGGATCAGCTTTCGATTGGCCATGAGGCTCCGTTTCCGCCTTCGTCGTGGATCACCGGCAGGGTCGACGGCGGCGCGGTCTTGCGGTTCTTGTACTCCTCGTCCTCGTAGGCGAGGCAGCAGAGCAGCCGGCCGCACTGCCCGGAGATCTTCGACGGGTTGAGCGAGAGGTTCTGCCGCTTGGCCATTTGAATGGAGATGGGGCGGAAATCCTTCAACCAGGTCGAACAGCAAAGCGTGCGCCCGCAGACGCCGACGCCGCCGAGCAGCTTGGCCTCGTCGCGCGCTCCCACCTGCACCATGCGCACGCGAGTGCCGAAGCGGCGCGACAAATCGCGCACCAGCTGGCGGAAATCGACGCGTCCTTCCGACGTGAAGTAGAAGGTCGCCTGCCCTTTGTAGAGCGGGAAGTCGACGCGCGACACCTTCATCTCGAGGCCGAGGTTCTTCGCCCGCTCCTGGCAGAAGCGCTTGCCGGTGACCTCGTTGTCGCGCTGCCGCTCCCAGGCGCGCACGTCGTCGTCGGTGGCGGTGCGTACGACCTTCAGGGCGCTGTTCTTCTGGCAGGGCTTGAAGACCGGCATCGGCGACTTCTCGACGTAACCGAAGGCCGGCCCGTCCTGGCGCTCGACGACGACGCGCTCGCCGCAGGCGTAGATCGCGTCGCCGCTGGCGCAGAGAGTGAGGTTCGTCTCCTCAGCGAAACGAACGCCGACGAAGGTGCGCTCCACCGCCGTCGACATGCCCTTGTATTGACAACCCCCGCATCCGCCCATGGTGGTATCGGCCTATGGTCAGAGGCGGGCAGCAGGTTGTGCCCGGCGGTTACACGGGCCCGCCTCGGTGGAGCTCGGTGCCGCTAACCCAAAGGCCGACAACGACCTGGGAGCAGCGCGGGCAGTATCGCACCCACCGTGGGAAGGGTCAAACGAGGCTCGACGTCGTGCGCGGCGACCGGCGATGCAACGCTCGCGGCCTTCGCAGCTACACCCGCGATTCGGTGAGCTCGAGCGCTGCTTTGCCGATGTCTTTGCGGTAGATCTTGCTCGGCCAGTCGATGGCGGCGGCGGCGCCGTAGGCGCGGCGCAACGCTTCGCGCAGGCCGACGCCGGTCGCGGCGACGTTGAGGACGCGGCCGCCGGCAGAGACGAGCTCGCCGTCGTCGCGGCGGGCGGTGCCGGCATGGAAGACCTGGACGCCTTCCATCGCACGCGCCTGCTCCAACCCGGTGATCGGCTCGCCCTTGTTCGGCACGTCGGGATAGCCGGCGCTTGCGAGCACGATGCAGGCCGCTGCTTCGTGGCGCCACTGCAGGCGGGCGACGCCGAAGTTGCCGGCGGCGCCGGCTTGCAGCACCGGCAGCAGGTCGTCTTCGAGGCGCAGCAGCAAGGCCTGGGTCTCGGGATCGCCGAGGCGGGCGTTGAACTCGAGCACCTTCGGGCCTTCGTCGGTCAACATCAAACCCGCGTACAAGACGCCACGCAGCGGGCGGTTCTCGCCGGCGAGGCCTTCGATCGTGGGGCGAACGATGCGCTCGAGGATGTCCGTGGCGATGTCCTTGTCGAGCGTTCCCGCCGGGCTGTGCGAGCCCATGCCGCCGGTGTTGGGGCCGCTGTCGCCGTCGCCCAGCCGCTTGTAGTCGCGGCAGGCGGCGAGCGGCAGCACGCGCGCGCCGTCGGAGAGCACCATGAAGGTGATCTCTTCGCCGGCGAGACACTGCTCGACGACGACGCGGTCGCCGCTCGAGCCGAAGCGCCGCTCGGCGAAGAAGGTGTCGAGCGCCGGCGCGAGCTCGGCCTCGTCGCGCGGGATGAGCACACCCTTGCCGGCCGCGAGGCCGTCGGCCTTGAGCACTACCGGCAGGCCGAGCTCGGCCGCCGCCGCCTCGGCCTCGCCGCGGTCGTGGACGACGGCGAAGCGCGCGGTGGGGATGCCGTGGCGGGCCATGAACTGCTTGGCGAACACCTTGCTCGACTCGATCTCGGCAGCCGCCTGCGTGGGGCCGAAGACCGGCAGCCCGCGCGCCGAGAGCTCGTCGGCGAGGCCGAGCGAGAGCGGCAGCTCGGGGCCGACGACGGTCAGGGCGATGCCCAAGTCGGCGGCGAAGCTCGCCAGCTGGTGGATCTCCTCGGCGCGGATGGGCACGAGGTCGGCGACCTCGGCGATGCCGGGGTTGCCGGGCGCGCAGTAGAGCTCGCTGATCAGCGGGCTCTGCTGAGCTTCCAGCAGAGCGCGTGCTCGCGGCCGCCGCCGCCCACGACGAGGACCTTCATGGCCGGTGGAGCCTACACCCGCCCCCGCGCGCAAAGCGCGCTGCCGCCCCCCACCCGACCCCCTCCCCTGGCTCTCTTGCCACCCTATCCCCCCTCCCGCGCGCTCACGTGGGGGCCGCTGGCCGACGCGCTAACGCCTGCGCGGCGGCGACCGCCATGACGTCGAGGACGTCCTCGACCGAGCAGCCGCGCGAGAGGTCGTGCACCGGCGCGGCGAGACCTTGCAGCAGCGGCCCCACGGCGCGGGCGCCGCCCAGGCGCTCGGAGAGCTTGTAGGCAATGTTGCCAGCGTCGAGGTCGGGGAAGACGAGCACGTTGGCGCGGCCGGCGACGGGACTGGCCGGCGCCTTCCTCGCCGCCACCGCGGGCACCAGCGCAGCATCGCCTTGCAGCTCGCCGTCGACGGCGAAGGCGACGCCGCGGCGGCGCAGCTCGGCGAGCGCGGCACGGACCTTGGCGGCGCGCGGATGCTCGGCGCTGCCTTTCGTCGAGAAAGAGAGCAACGCGACGCGCGGCTCCTCGTCGAGCAGCACGCGGCAGCTCTCGGCGGCGGCTTCGGCGATGTCGGCGAGCGCCTCCGCTGTGGGATCGGGGATGACGGCGCAGTCGCTGTAGACAAGCTCGCGCGTCGGCTCGCTCCGCGGCGCGCCCGGGAAGCTCATCAGGAAGCAGGAGGAGACGAGCGACAGACCCGGCCGCGGACCGACGGCGCGCAGCGCGGCTCGCACGGTGTCGGCTGTCGTCGCCACGGCGCCCATCACCGCACCGTCCGCTTCGCCGGCGGCGACGAGCAGCGCCGCGAAGTGCAGCGGGTCGCGAGCGAGCTCGGCGGCCCGCTCGGTCGCGGCGCCGCGCGCCGCCATCCGCTCGGCGAGGAGCGCCGCGAGCTGCGGCGTGCGCGGGTCGGTCCGTGGATCGACGTGGTCGAAGCCGTCGACACCGTCGATGCCGAGCGCCGCCGCCGCGGCCGCGATCGCCGCGCCGTCGCCGACGAGCAGGGGCCTGCACAGCCCCTCGTCGCGCGCGCGCACCGCGGCCGCGAGCACCCGCGGATCCTGCGGCTCGCCGAGCGCGATGCGCGCGCCGCTGCCGCGCGCCCGCTGCCGCAGGCGCTCGAGAGCGCTCACCGACAGCTCGCCAGCGGCGCCCACCGAGCGAGCAACCGCTGCCGCAATCGCACCGGCGCGCCGTCGCGCATCACCGACTCGTCGACACGAGGTCGGCGCTCACCTCGCCGTGCGCGCCGGCGCGCAGCGCCTGCGCCGCCGCCTCGACCTCGTCGATCAGGTAGTCGGGCGTCGAGGCGCCGGCGGTGACGCCGAGCACCTCGACTCCCGCGAGCCACTCCGCCTGCAGGTCCTCGGGCCCGTGCACGAGGTAGCTCGGCTTCATGCGGGCGCAGATCTCCCACAGGTGGCGCGTGTTGGCGCTGTTCCTGCCGCCGATGACGACGATCGCTTCCACCTCGGGGTCCTGCGCCAGCTGCTGCGCCGCCTCCTGGTTCTCCTTGGTGGCGTAGCAGATGGTGTCGGTGCGCGAGACCGCGCTGCCGGCCCCCTCGATCGTGCACGCCACCTCTTCGTACTCGTCGGCGTTGAGCGTGGTCTGGTAGAGGATGCGCACGCCCGGGTACTGCGCCCAGTCGATCGCCGCTGCCTCCTCCACCGTCGACACCACGTGGTAGGTCGCCGGATCGAGGTCGTGGGTGTAGCCGACGATCTCGCGGTGGCGCGGGTCGCCGATGAAGGCGAGGTGGAGGCCCTGCCCGAGCGCCGCCTGCGCGTCGTCGTGCACGTCGTAGACGAAGGGGCAGGTGGTGTCGAGCACCTGCAGGCCGCGCCGCCGCGCGGTGTGCAGGAACGACGGCGGCACGCCGTGGGCGGAGAAGACGATGGCGCCGTCGGGCACCTCGTCGAGCGACTCGACGGTGCGCACGCCCAGCTCCTCCATCTCGTGCACCACCCGCTCGTTGTGCACCACCTGGCCGAGGATGGCGCCGCGCCCGCCCGCCGCGGCGAACTTCTTCACCTTGCGGTCGGCGATGCGGACGCCGGCGCAGAAGCCGTACTTCTCGGCCCGCTTGATGCGCACGAAGGCAGTGTACCAGCCGCCTACTGGGCCTACTGGTAGAGCGTCGCCGTCGGCACCGGCGCTCCCTCGGTCACCGCCTGCCCCTGCGCACGCTGCACGACGCCGCAAGCGATGCGGGCGCCGGAGTTGCCCGAGGGCTGCGTGGTGAGGTCGTCGGCTCCCTCGTGAAGGATCAACGCTTTGCCCAGCACATCGTTCGCACCGCCGCTGCCCAGTGTGAGCTCGGCCGTCACCAGGTCGACGTTGCCGGTGCCGTCGGCGCCCACCTCGACGTTGCCGAAGTCGCCGGCGTGGTGCTGCGGCGCGGTGGGCCCGCCGTGCGGCGTGTTGCCGGGGTTGAAGTGATCACCTGCGGTCGTGAAGTCGGGTGCGTCGCAGCTGCCGCCGGCGTGGACGTGGAAGCCGTGCGTACCCGCCTTGGCTCCCTCGATGCGCGCCACCACGTGGACGCCGCCGGGCTCCTCGCTGAAGGTGACGACGGCGGTGGCGCCGCCCGGTCCGGCGAGCTGGGCGCCGGCGACGTTGCTCGTCATCGTCGGCACCGCCGTCGCCTCCGCAAGCGGTGTGCTGACGGTCGCCGGGTCCACTTCCGGCGGCACCGGTTGTTCATCGTTGCAACCGGCCAAAGCGATCCCGGCCGCTAGCAGCACGCATCCCGCGAGCTGCGTCGTGCGCGCTGCGAACCTGACCACACCGGGTTCTTGTCCAACCCGGACCCTCGCGCTCCCTGTCCGCATGGCTTTATCTCCTTTGAGTCGACGGCGGCGGCGATCCGTGCGCGCAGCAGTAGCGCGCGCCCGCCGGCAACGTCACGGCGACTCTAGCAACGCGCGTGCCGCGCGGATCGCTCGCGGGGCGCGCTCAGCCGCCGGAGAGCAGCTCGAGGCGCACGTTGGCGAAGCCGCGCTCGACCTGGATGCGCACGGGAGTCGCCGCTTCGTCCTTGGCCAGCCAGATGTCGAGGCCGCCCTTCCACGACCGCCCGTCCGCCCGGCGCACGCCGCGGATGCGGTAGTGGTCGGCGACGAAGCTGCCGGCCGGGACGTTGACCGACTCGGTGCGGACCTTGGTCACCACCACCGGGTAGACCTTGCCGTCCGACCAGATGCGCAGCGACATCGGCTTGTCGGGATGGCGCTGGCGGATGAGGTGGATGCCCGAGGCGACGTCGACGACGCCGTCCTCCTCCACCGGGTTCTTCTCCTCCTTGGCGCGGCCGCGCCATTTGTAGGAGGACCAGGCGCGGCTGGTGGTGCCGTCGGCACGCGTCTCGCCGCCGTAGAGGAAGAACTCACCTTGGCCGGCGGCCGGCGAAGTGATCTCCAGCTCGGTGATGTGGCCGCCGTTGGTCGGCTTGCTGCGCAGCTCGCCGCGCCCCTGATTCGGCATCACCAGTCCGGCGACGCGGCCCAAGCCGCGCAGGTTCCAGCGATAGGCGAGCGTCTCGTCGGCACGTGCGGACGCCGCGCCGGCGAGCGGCACGAGCAGCGCCAAGGCCGCAACGGCGCGCGCCAGACGCGCCGCAGAGGGCGGCAAGAGACGGCGCGAGCTGGTCTCATGTCGGAATCACAACAATCGGCGCGGCGGCCGGATTCCCCGCGACTTCGCTGGTCGCGGCCGTCATTCCGTCGACACCGGCGGTGCCGGCTCGCCGGGCCGTTGCGCGAGCGCCGCCTGCAAGGTGTGCCATGCGAGCGTCGCGCACTTGACGCGCACCGGGTACTCGCGCACGCCGCCGAGCGCGGCGAGCTTGCCCAGCGACTCGCTCTCCTCCGCCGCCTGCGATGGGTCGCCGGTGAGCATGCCGTGCACTTCGGCGAAGAGCTGCTGCGCTTCACCGACGCTCTTGCCGGCGAGCGCTTCGGTCATCAGCGACGCCGACGCCGTCGAGATGGCGCAGCCCGCGCCCTCGAAGGCGATGCCGGCGAGCCGCTCGCCGTCGAGCGCGAGGTAGACCTTCACCTTGTCGCCGCAGAGCGGGTTGTACCCCTCGGCGACATGATCGGCGCCGGGCAGCGCACCGAAGTTGCGCGGCCGCTTGCAGTGGTCGAGGATGACGTCCTGATAGAGGTCCATCAGGTTCGAGCCGAAACCGAGCTCCGACATCAGGCGAAGATCCTCTGCGCCTTGCGCACTGCGGCGGCGAGAACCTCAACCTCTTCGCGCGTGTTGTACACGGCGAAGGAGGCGCGCGCGGTGGCGGCGACGCCGAAGCGCTCCATGAGCGGCTGCGCGCAGTGGTGGCCGGCACGCACGGCCACTCCTTCATTGTCGAGGATGGTGCCGACGTCGTGCGCGTGCACGCCCTCGACGAGGAAGGAGAGCACCGACGCCTTGTGGCGCGCGGTGCCGATGAGGCGCACGCCGGGGATCGCGCCGAGCAGCTCGGTGGCGTACGCGAGCAGGTCGTGCTCGTGCGCCTCGACCGCCTCGCGCGGCAGCGACTCGAGCCAGTCGAGGGCGGCGGCGAGGCCGACGGCGCCGACGATGTGCGGCGTCCCCGCCTCGAAGCGCGCCGGCGGGGGCGCGTAGTCGGTCTTGGCGAACGAGACGTGGAGGATCATGTCGCCGCCGCCCTGCCAGGGCGGCATCTCGGCGAGCAGCTCCTTCCTCCCCCACAGCGCGCCGATGCCGGTGGGGCCGTATACCTTGTGCCCCGAGAACGTGTAGAAGTCGCAGCCGAGCGCCTGCACGTCGATCGTGAGGTGCGGCGCCGCCTGGGCGCCGTCGACGACGACCGCGGCGCCGACGTCGTGCGCCAGCCGCGCCACGTCGGCGACCGGGTTGATGGTGCCGAGCGCGTTGGAGACGTGCACCAGCGCGACGACGCGCGTGCGCGGCGAGAGCAGACGCGCGAGCTCGTCCATCTGCAGCTCGCCGCGCTCGTCGACCGGCGCCACCACGAGCTTCGCGCCGGTGGCCTCGCAGACGAGCTGCCAGGGGACGATGTTGGAGTGGTGCTCCATCTCGGTGAGCAGCACCTCGTCGCCGGCGCGGAGACGCGGCCGCGCGTAGCACCAGGCGACGAGGTTCAGGCCCTCGGTGGCGCTGCGCGTGAAGATCACTTCGGAAGGATCGGGGGTGCCGAGGAAACGCGCCACGCGCTCGCGCGCCGCCTCGTAGGCGCCGGTGGCGCGCTGCGACAGCGTGTGTACGCCGCGGTGGACGTTGGCGTAGCTCTCGCGGTAGAAGCGCGCCTCGGCCTCGACGACGACCTCGGGCTTCTGCGCCGAGGCGGCGCTGTCGAGGTAGACGAGCGGCTTGCCGTTGATCCGCGTCTTCAGGATGGGGAACTGCGCACGCACCGCCTCGACGTCGAGCGCCGGAGCGGTCACTGTCGTCGCCATCGTCACAGCGCCTGCCGCACCACGTCGCCCTTGGGCAGCCGCGCCAGCAGCAGCTCCTCGAGGTCGTGGCGCACCGCCGGCGCCTTGATGCGGTCGATGACGTCGCGGGCGAAGGCGTAGGTGAGCAGGCTCTTCGCCGCCTCTTCGCCGATGCCGCGCGAGCGCAGGTAGAAGACCGCCTCCTCGTCGAGCTGCCCGACCGTCGAGCCGTGAGTGCACTTGACGTCGTCGGCGAAGATGCGCAGCTGCGGGTTGGTGTTGACGAGCGCCTCGTTGGAGAGCAGCAGGTTGCGGTTGGTCTGCTTGGCGTCCGTCTTCTGCGCGCCGGGCAGCACGTGGATGAGGCCGTTGAAGACGGCGCGCGAGCGGTCCTCGAGGATGCCCTTGTAGAGCTCGTGGCTGTCGCAGTGCGGAGCGCGATGCTCGACCAGCATCTGGTGGTCGACGTGCTGCCGTCCGCGCGTCAGGTAGAGGCCGTTGAGGATGGCATCGACGCCCTCGCCGTCGAGCACCGCCCGCACGTCCTGGCGCACCAGGCTGCCGCCGGTGACGACCGAGTAGGACGTCGGGTGGGCGCCGCGCGCGCAGTAGAGCTGCTGCAGGCCCACTTGCGCGTTGGTCGCGCCATCCTGCGCGAGACGGTAGTGCTCGACGACGGCGTCGGCGCCGACGACGAGCTCGCTCACCGTCACCGCGAACGTGTCACCTGGTTGGTCACCGGATTGGCCGACCGTGGCGTAGCGCTCGACGAGCACGGCGTTGCTGTGCTCCTCGGCGACGACGAGGAGGCGCGGATAGGAGACGCGCGGCTCGCCGGGCACGCCGGTCGAGAGGAAGAGCACCTGCAGCGGCGTCTCGCAGACGACGCCCTTGCCGACGTGAAGGAGGACGCCGTCCTCGAAGAGCGCGGTGTTGAGCGCGGCGAACGGCGCGTCGTCGAGGTTGGTGTGCCGGCCGAGCTGCTCGAGGCCCGGATGGCCCTCGGCGATGGCCTCGCGCAGCGAGCGGAAGGTCACGCCCGCCGGCAGGCCCTCGACGCGCGAGAGCTCGGGCGCCACCACGCCGTCGACGACGACGAGGTGCGCCATGCCGGCGTAGAGCCAGGGCTCGGCATCGACCGCAGCGACCGCCCGCGGCGTCGCGCGCGCGAACGTCGTCCGCGCGAGCGGACCGAGGTTGGTGAAGCGCCACGCCTCCTGCCGCATGCTGGGGAAGCCGAGCTCGACGAAGCGCGCGAAGGCGCGCTCGCGCAGCTGCCGCAGCGCCGCCGGCTCGCCGGCGCGCAGATCCGCGCGCGAGTCGAAGTCGTCGATGTAAGGCTGCAGCGGCCCGGCCGCGACTCCGATCTCCGCGGCGACAGCACCCGCCGCCGGTGCGACGGCGGCCTCGGCGCTCAAGCTCCGGCTCCCACCGGCGCCGGCGCCGACTTGTCGGCCTGGTTGGCTCCGGATCTTGCCTCCTGCTCGAGCCACCCGTACCCCTTCTCCTCGAGCTCGAACGCCAGCTCCTTGCCGCCGCTGCGCACGATCCGCCCGTCGACGAGCACGTGCACGAAGTCGGGGACGATGAAGTTGAGCAGCCGCTGGTAATGGGTGATCACCACGAAGGCGCGGGCCGGCGAGCGCAGTGTGTTGACGCCGTCGGCGACGATGCGCAGCGCGTCGATGTCGAGCCCGGAGTCGGTCTCGTCGAGGATGGCGAGCTTGGGGTCGAGCACCGCCATGTGGAAGATCTCGTTGCGCTTCTTCTCGCCGCCCGAGAAGCCTTCGTTGACGGGGCGCTGCAGCAGCGACTCGTCCATCTTCACCAGCTTCATCTTCTCGCGCACCAGCCGCAGGAAGTCGACGGCGTCGAGCTCGCTCTGGCCGCGATGACGGCGCACGGCGTTGAGCGCCGCCTTCAAGAAGTAGGTGTTGGAGACGCCGGGGATCTCGACCGGGTACTGGAAGGCGAGGAAGATCCCCTCGCGGGCGCGATCCTCGGGCGCCATCTCGAGAAGGTCCTGCCCCTCGTAGCGCACCGTGCCCTCGCTGACGTCGTACTCCTCGCGGCCGGCGAGCACCTGGGCGAGCGTGCTCTTGCCCGAGCCGTTGGGACCCATGATGGCGTGCACCTCGCCGGGGCGGATCTGCAGCGTGATGCCGCGCAGAATCTCGTTGCCCTCGACCGAGGCGTGAAGGTTCTGGATATCGAGCATGGTCAACCGACGCTCCCTTCCAAGCTCACTTCGAGAAGCTTCTGCGCCTCCACCGCGAACTCCATCGGCAGCTCGCGGAAGACCTCCTTGCAGAAACCGTTGACGATGAGCGACACGGCGGTCTCGGTGTCGAGGCCGCGGCTGTTGCAGTAGAAGATCTGCTCCTCGCCGATCTTGCTCGTCGAGGCCTCGTGCTCCATCTGCGCGGTGGGGTTCTGCACGTCGATGTAGGGGAAGGTGTGCGCCCCGCAGTCCTGCCCGATGAGCATCGAGTCGCACTGCGAGAAGTTGCGCGCGCCGTCCGCGCCCTTGAGGATCTTCACCTGCCCGCGGTAGGTGTTCTGGCCGTGGCCGGCGGAGATCCCCTTGCTGACGATGGTGCTCTTGGTGTTCTTGCCGACGTGGATCATCTTGGTGCCGGTGTCGGCCTGCTGGTAGTTGTTGGTGACCGCCACCGAGTAGAACTCGCCGGTCGAGTCGTCGCCGCGCAGGATGACGCTCGGGTACTTCCAGGTGATCGCCGAGCCGGTCTCGACCTGCGTCCAGGAGATCTTGGCGCCCTTGCCGGCCGCCAGGCCGCGCTTGGTGACGAAGTTGAAAATGCCGCCCTTGCCGGTCTTCGGATCGCCGGGGTACCAGTTCTGCACCGTCGAGTACTTGATGGTGGCGCGGTCGTGGGCGTAGAGCTCGACGACCGCCGCATGCAGCTGGTTCTCGTCGCGCATCGGCGCCGTGCATCCTTCGAGGTAGGAGACCGTGGCCCCCTCCTCGGCGATGATCAGCGTGCGCTCGAACTGGCCGGTATTCTTGGCGTTGATGCGGAAGTAGGTCGAGAGCTCCATCGGGCAGCGCACGCCCTTGGGCACGAAGACGAAGGAGCCGTCGGAGAACACCGCCGAGTTGAGCGCGGCGAAGAAGTTGTCGTTGGGCGGCACCACGGAGCCGAGATACTTCTTCACCAGCTCGGGGTGCTCGTGCACCGCCTCGGAGAAGGGCATGAAGAGGACGCCCGCCTCCTTGAGCTTGGCTTTGAAGGTCGTCGCCACCGAGACGCTGTCGAACACCGCGTCGACGGCGACGCCGGCGAGCATGGCGCGCTCCTGCAGCGGGATGCCCAGCTTCTCGTAGGTGCGCAGGATCTCCGGGTCGACCTCGTCGAGACTCTTCGGGCCCTTCTTCGGGGGGCCGGCGAAGTAGGAGATCGCCTGGTAGTCGATGGGGCCGTAGTGGACGTTGGCCCAGGTGGGCTCGCTCATCTTCTGCCAGTGGCGGAAGGCCTTGAGGCGCCACTCGAGCAGCCACTCGGGCTCGTTCTTCTTCGCCGAGATGGCGCGCACGACGTCCTCGTCGAGGCCGGGAGGGAAGACCTCCTGCTCGACCAGGGTCTCGAACCCCGCCTTGTAATCGCGCAGCGCCAGCTGCTCGATGGTTTCCGTTGCCGTGGTAGGCATGACGTAGTTCTCTCCTGCGGGCTCGCGCGGCCGCTCAGCGGACGGCGAGGACTCGATGGGAGCCGAGCTGCACCAGCTGCTGCGGCAGCGGCTCGACCATGTCGCGCAGCGTGATCCCCTCGAGGGCGTTGCGGATGGCGCGGTTGATCACCTGCCAGTTGGCCTGGGTGGCGCAGTGCCCCGATTGCAGGCACTCGTCGGGGCCGTCGTCGATGCACTCGGTCATCGCGATCGGGCCCTCGAGCGAAGCGATGATGGCGGCGACGGTGACGCGCTCGGGCCGCTGCGCCAGGCTGTAGCCTCCCTTGACACCGCGGTGCGACACCAAGAGGCCGTCGCGAGCGAGCAGCTTGAGGATCTTCGACACCGTCGGCAGCGGCAGCTGCACCTCGGCCGCCAGCTCGGGCGCATTGAGCTGCCGCTCCGGTTCCCCGGCCATGCGGGTCAGGAGCACGATGCCGTAGTCGGTCTGCTTGGTGATCCTCAGCACGGGCTTGGACTGTCCTCGGGGGTGAAAACAGGAAACAGAACCAGAAAAGTCCTGTTTTCAACCGGATGATACTCGGGCTGCCCGGGGTGTCAAGCGCGTGCGCAAACGCAAAAACGCCCGGAGGTTGCCCTCCGGGCGGTCCCTGCCGTGCTCGGGCCGAGCCGTCGTCAGCCGACCACGGTCTTGCTGTGGTTGAGGCCGATGCCGCCCGCCTTCACGCCGGTGCGCACGGCGATGCCCGCCTGGCTTTTGCTGTGGTTGGTCCACCCGATCAGGCCCGCCTTCACCCCGGTGCGAACCGCAACGCCCGCCTGCGCCTTGCTGTGGTTGAGCCCGATGCCGCCAGCCTTGATGCCCGTCCGCACGGCGATCCCCGCCTGGGTCTTGCTGTGGTTGGTCCACCCGCCGCCGCCCGCCTTCACGCCCGTCCGCACCGCCATGCCCGTCGTCGTCTGCTTGCTGGCCATGTCCTTGTTCTCCCGGTTTTTGATGGGGCGCCGTATCGTCGCCCTCAGCCGTACTGGCGCAAACGACAGGCGGAAACCACAACCGATCCGAAAGATCGTCGCGCAGCGATCCGCGGTCGCTCAGGGATGGGCGACGACGAGCAGCGCGCCGGCGCGCTCGAGAACGTACTGCAGGGCTTGCCGCAGGTTCTCGGGGTCGAGGGCGGCGAAGCTCTCGTCGAGCAGCACGAGGTCGGCGCCTTGCAGCAGCGCGCGGGCGATGTAGAGGCGGCTGCGCTCGCCGTGGGAGAGCTGCCAGCCCGACTCGCCCACCATCTGCAGCAGCCCGGCGGGCATGCGGTCGAGCAGCGGCCCCAGACCGAGCCCGCGGCAGACCGCCTGCGCCTCCGCGAGGTCGGCCTGGGTGGGCGGCCAGCGCCGGCCCATCAGCACGTTGAAGGCGAAGGTGCCGGTGAGCACGTGGTTCTCGTGGAACTGCGGCGCCGCCGCTACCCGCCGGCGCCACGCCTCGGCGCCCAGGCTGTGATGGTCGAGCCCCTCGACCATCAGCAGCCC
Source organism: Thermoanaerobaculia bacterium (assembly GCA_963846495.1). Lineage (GTDB taxonomy): Bacteria > Acidobacteriota > Thermoanaerobaculia > Multivoradales > JAIOJS01 > DASYQD01. The sequence continues at coordinate 598,483 of CAWJWP010000016.1, forward strand.
CGAAGCCGGAGCGCGCAGGCCGGCGAGCAGCGAGGTGAGCGTCGACTTGCCGCCGCCGGAGGCGCCCTGCAGCAGCACGCGCTCGCCGCCGTCGATGCGCAGGCTGCAGCCGCGCAGCACCGGGTCGCTGCGCTCGGCGTGGCGAAAGACGAGGTCGCGTGCTTCGATGAGGGGCAGCCGCGCATCGGCGGTTGCTTCGCTGCGCGGTGACGATGCCGGCAGCGGCACCGGTGTCGCATCGCGCGCGTCTTCCGCCGCCGCACGGAAGAGCGGCGCCACCTGGTTCCATGCGATCGCCGCTCCGGCGAGCTGCGTGACGCCGAGGCTCAGCCGCCGCAGGGCGCGGAACGCGAGCAGCATGCCGCCGATGGCGATCGCCAGCGCCGCCGGCGAGCTCGCGCCGGCGACGAAGCTCGGTAGCAGCGCGAGGAGCGCCAGCAGCAGCCATCCGCGCGGCACCAGCGCGAACAGCAACGTCGCCGTGCGGTCCATCGGCGATGCGACGTCGAGGTAACGAGCGAGCGCGGCGTCTTCCTCGACGTGCCAGCCGGCGCGCTCTTCCTGCGCGAGCCGCGTGCGATGGCCAACCATCCCTTCGACGAGGTCGTGCGTCATCTGCAACCGGTCCGCCGTCCAGCGGCGGCGGCGACGCACGAGCTGCCAGGTGAGCAGCAGCGCGACGATCACCCAGCCGACGAGCAGCAGCGCCGAGCTCGGCGCCGCCGGCGCCGAGCGCGAGGACCACGGCGGCGAGCACGAGCTCGATCGCGGCGACGAGCGCGAGCAGGCCGCCGCAGAGCGCCAGCGACTCCATCGCCTCGGCCTCGATCACGCGCCCGAGCAGCTGGCCGACTCCTTCGCGCCGCACCTCCTCGGGCGGCAGCCGCAAGGCGCCGACGAGCAGCCGACGCTTGAGCAGCGCGCCGCCACCGAGCGCGAGCGCGCCTTGCAGCCAGGTCACGAGCAGCTGCAACGGCACCAACGTGAGCAGCAACAGCGCCCAGGCGAGCAGCCAGCCGCGGTCGAGCCGGCCGGCGAGCGCCGCCTTGCCCACCATCCACCAGGAGAGCAGGAAGAGCAGGTACTGCAGCGCGTGCGCGGCGACGAGGCCGCCCAGCCGCGAGGCGAGGCCGGCGCGGCGGAGCTGGCCGGCGAACGGGCCTTGCGGCCGCGGCCGCAGCAGCCAGCAGCCGGCGAGCGGCTGCGCGCCGAGCCGCTGCGCGAGCAGCGCGTCGCGTGCGCGCTCGCGGCGGCGCGGCGGCAGGTCGGCTTCAGCGAGCAACCGGTCGACTTCAGGCAGCAGCGGCGCCGCGAGCGGTGCGCGAAGACCCGCCGCGAGCGCCGCCGGCGCCAACCGCCGCACGCCGAGGTCGGGAGCGACGACGGCGACTCTGCGGCGCGAGCCGCCGAGCAGCGCGAGGAAGCGCGGCTCGCCCGCGACCGCCACTCGCAGCAACGCGGGGCCGGCGTGCGCCGCCAAGCGCTCGGCCTCCGAATACGAGCTCTCCACTGCCTCGACCTCCAAGCTGGCGCCGCGTGCCAGGCCCGAGAGCCACGCGCCGAGCGCGTCGTCGGAGGCGGATGCGGCGGCTGAGTCGCTCGCGACCGCCGTTGACGATGACGTTCCGCCGCTGGTCGCTCGCAGCAACGCCTCGGCCGCTTCGGGCAGCTGCGCTGCCGGCCAGCTCAGCGACGCGAGACTCGCTTGCGCGCTCATGCCAGGTAAGGCCGGGTCTCCACCGGTCTCTCGATGGGGGCGGGCACGACCTCGGGCGGGCTCTCGACGAGGCGGCCGTCGGCGAGCCGCAGGCGCCGCCAGCGGCCGCTCGCCCACAGGCCTTCGCGCACGGCGTCCTCGGCGGCGAGCAGCGCCGCGTAGCGCGAGGGCCGCTGGAGCAGCTCCCGCGGCGCGCCGTCCTCGACCACTCGTCCCTCGTCGACCACCAGCACGCGCGGAAAGCCGCGTGTTTCGCCCACGTCGTGCGTGATGCAGAGCAGCGTCGCCTCGCGCCACGCCTCGCGCGTGCGCTGCAGGAAGGCGCGCCGGCGCTCGCGATCGAGGCCGCGGAACGGCTCGTCGAGGACGACCAGCCGCGCCCCCGGCCGCAGCAGCGCGCGGCCGAGGCGCACTCGCTGCCCTTCGCCGCCGGAGACCAGCGCGCCGCCCTCGCCGAGCGACGTCTGCATTCCTTGGGGAAGCTTCTCGACCACGCTCCACAGCTCGGCGGCGGCGACGGCGCTGCCGGCCTGCGACGCGGCCGAGGCGGGCGCACCGTAGGCGAGGTTCGCAAGCAGCGAGCGGTTCCACAGCTGCACCGCCGGATCGACCCACGCCGTCTCGCGGCGCAAGCGGTCGAGCGCGTCGCCGCCGAGCGGCGCGCCGTCGACCAGCACGCGGCCGCTCGCCGGCTGGTGCCAGCCGAGCAGCAGGCCGACGAGGCTCGACTTGCCGGCGCCGGAGGGCCCGACGATCGCCACGTGCTCGCCGGCGGCGATGCGGAGGTCGAGCCCGGCGAGGATGGTGTGGCCGGCGGCGACCACGCTCACCTCTTCGAAATCGACGGCGACGCCGTGGACGCGCGCGCCCGGCGCGCGGCGGGCATCCGACGTTGGCGCAATCTCACTCGCCTCGCTCCTCTCAGTCGTCGCCGGCGCAGCAGCCTCCTCGCGCGCGCCCAACGGCTCGAGCAGCCGCAGCGTCACGTTGCGTTGCCCCGGGTACTGCCACGCCACCTGCGCCAGCTCCTGGCCGAGCACCGGCAGGGTGAGCGCCCAGTAGACGAGCAGCAGCACGCCGCCGCCCTCGCCGGCGCGGTCGAGGTGACGGAAGAGCAGCCAGGCGGCGAGGCCGAAGCCGGTAAGGAGCTGCGCCGCCTCCACCGCGACGGCCGTGCGCTGCAGCTCGCGCCCGGCGCGCATCCACTCGACGAGCAGCCCCTCGTGCTCGCGCCGCATCGCCCCTTCGCCGCCGTGCGCGCGCACCGCGACGAGACCGAGCAGCGCGTCGAGGTAGAAGCGCCCGAGCGCGCCGGTGTGGCTGCGCAGGCGCAGGTCGCGCTCGGCGAGCGCCGGCTGCGCGGCGAGCGGCAGCAGCAGCGCCGCCGCCATGGCGAGCAGCGCCCACGGCGCGCTCGGCGGGTCGAGCCAGACGATGCCGGCCGTCGTGAGCAGCAGGCCCCAGACCGCGCGCGCGAGCTCGCCGCCGAGCTCGGGCAGCTGCCGCACTTGATGAACCGTGTGGCTGCGCTGCGCCATGTCCGACGCCAGGCGGCTGCGGAAGTAGCGGTCGCCGAGGCGCGGGATCTTGGCGAGGAAGCGCGGCGCGCAGCCGCACCTCGAGCCGCCGCCCCAGCCGCCAGAGGCCGGCGGCGATCGGCAGCTCGAGGAGCAGCAGCGCCGCGCCGAGCAGCAGCAGCGCGGCCATCGCGCGCGAGCCGCTGGCCGCCGAGCGCCAGCGTGCCGCCGAGGTCGAAGAGGCCGCGCAGCAGCAGAGCCTCGACGACGAGCCCGCCGGCGGCGAGCCCGAGCGCGCCGAGCAGGACGGCGGGCTGGAGCGCGCCGTCCTCGCGCAGCAGCCGCAGCAGGGTGCGCCCCGGGCTGCTCGACGGCTCGTCGAGCGCCGCCGCGAGGTTCTCGGAGCGCGGGCGCGGGGCGCTCGTCGCCGTCGCTTCGGCGGGGAGCTGGCGCAGGCCGGGCACGTGCACCAGCACGGCGCCGCGCATGAGCAGCTGCTCCTCGCCGTCGTCCGCCGGCGCGGTCGGACGCACCGACCAGTACGTCGCCGGCACCGACTCGCGCGCGCTCGTCAGCAGCCGCTCGAGCAGCCGCGTCGCCTCGGCGCCGCGCCGCGCGCCGCCCGCCTCGACGATCGCCGTCGTCGCGCGCAGCGCGGCGTCGAGCGCGGCGAGCGCTTGCCAACTCGGATCGCCGGTGGCGGCGCCGAGCAGCCGCTCCGCGGCCGCTCGCCGCGACGCCCAGCCGCCGCAGCCGCTCGCGCACGGCGCGCGCGAACCCTTCGCCGCCCGCCCATTCGCGCCACGCGGCCGCCGCCACCGCGTGCTCGTGCACGAAGAGGTCGTCGAGGAAGCGCTGGCGAGGCAGCAGGCGGCGGCCGGCCGCCGGATCCATCACCTGCACCCAGGGACCGTGCAGCCGCCAGGCGACGAGGAAGTGCGCGTCGCCGCCCGGCTGGCGGACGACGACGATCGCCGGCAGCGCGTCGCCGAGCAGCAGGTGGTCGACCGGCAGCATCATCTGCTCGGCCTCGAGCCCGAGCTCGGTCGCGATGTCCTGCAGCGAGTCGATGGAGGTGCCGTCGACGTCGGTCTGGCAGGCTTCGCGCAGGCGGCCGTAGCTCGCCGGCACGCCGAAGCCTTCGAGCAGGCACTTGAGCGCCGCCGGCCCGCAATCCATCGCCGAGGTCTGCACCACCTCGGGAGCGAAGAGGCGGCGCCGGCCCCGCGATCGCAGTCTCACGCCGGCGACCTCGGCGGGAGCTCGGTCGACGCGCCGCCGGCGCCGGCGGCAGCCGACGCGTGCGACGTGGAGTCCGCGAGCCGGCGTCCGGCCGCGCGCAGCACGAGCGCGGCGGGCGAGAGCCGCTCGACCTCCACCTCCACCGCGCCCGGCAAGCCGTGCTGCAGCGGGATCGTCGAGCGCGGCCCCGTCCGCAGCGCGAGCTCGACGCGCACACGACCGTCGCGGACCTCGCTTCCCACGCGTGCGACGACGGCGGCGACGCTGCCGTGCTGCGCCCACGGGAAACCTTCGAGCCTCAACCGCGCCGCCTGGCCGGGCCGAATGCGCCCGAGCGCCGCGCCGGGCGCAAACTGCGCAACGACCCGCAGCGCGGCAACCGGCACGATCGCGCCCAGCGTGTCGCCTTCGTCGACGACGGCACCGGGCCGCAGGTCGGCGACCTCGCCGATCCGGCCGTCGACCGGCGCGCGGATCAGCCGTCGCTCGGCCTCGCTCTCGAGCCGCTCCACGCCGGCCGCGGCGGTGCCGGCGTTCGCCTCGATCGCGGTGAGCTCGCGGCGGAGCCCTTCGATGCGCGCCGCGCGATCGCTCGCCGCGGTGCGCTGCTCGCGCTCGAGGCGCGTCACGGCGAGGCGCGCGCTGTCGGCGGCGGCGCGCCGGCGCTCCGCCTCGGCGCGGGCGCGCAGCAGGTCGAGCTCGGCCATCTGCCCGGCGGCGTGGAGGCGAGCGGCGCGGGCCGCCTCCTCTTCGGCGAGGGTCGCCAGCGCGGCCGCCTCGCGTTGGCGCGCCGCCGCTTCGGCAACCGCGGCGCGCGCGGCGTCGCGCTCCTCGGCGGCGGCGCGGGTGGCGGCGGTCACCTCGGCGCGCAGCGCAGCGAGCTGCGGGCCGAGGCCGGCGGCGAGCCGTTGCTGCTCGAGCAGCTGCAGCCGCTGAGGATCGGCGTCGAGCTCGACCAGCACCTCGCCCTGCCGCACGAGCTTGCCGAGGACGAGCCGGGAGACGACGATGCGCCCGAGCGCGGGCGCGTCGATGCGATGCGTGGTCGAGGCAGCCTCGAGCCGGGCGCTGTCGGAGACCTCGTAGACGGCGACGCGAGCGAGCAAGAACCAGGCGAGCCACGCGATCAGCAGCGCGGCCGCCGCGCCCATCGCCAGCGCCGAAGGCCGCCAGCGCTCGGCGTCGAGCGAGCGCAAGGTGCGCGCGAAGGGAGTCGGCACGAGAGCCTCCTGCCGAGGTCTGAGAGAAACGTTGGCGAGGATCTTACCGGCAGGCTACAGCGCGCACGCCGACGGCGTGAGTGAGGCGACTGCGGCCACCGCCCCGAAGGACGCGAAAGCGTCCGGGCGATGGCCGCAGCGGAAGCGGGCTGGCGAGATCAGCGGAGCTGCGACTTGCTGTGGTTCTCCCAGATGCCGCCCGCTTTGATGCCGGTGCGCACCACCACTCCGGCCTGGGTCTTGCCGTGGTTCTGCCAGTTGCCGCCAGCTTTGACTCCAGTTCGCACCGCGATTCCCGCCTGGGTCTTGCTGTGGTTCGACCAGTTCCCACCCGCCTTCACTCCCGAGCGCACCGCCACGCCGTTCGTCTTCGCGTTGCTGGCCATCGCCGTCCTCCCCCGGTTCGGGTGCGTCGTCATCGATGCCCCTTAACCGAGAGAGCGCGAACGGCGAGCGAAACCGCTCACCGCCGCGCGAAGCTCGACCGGTGCGTCGACTCCTACCGGGCGATGGACTTGTTGTGGTTGAGCCCGCGGCCGCCCGCTTTGACGCCGGTCCGCACGGCGATGCCCGCTTGCGTCTTGCTGTGGTTGGTAAAGATCCGGCCGGCCTCACCAGCCTTGACGCCGGTGCGCACGACCATGCCGACCTGCGACTTGCTGTGGTTGAGCCCGCCGCCGCCCGCCTTGACGCCCGTGCGCACGGCGATCCCCGCCTGGGTCTTGCTGTGGTTCATCATGATCCGGCCGGACTCACCGGCCTTGACGCCCGTGCGCACCGCGACACCCACCTGCGTCTTGCTGTGGTTGTCGCCCCCGCCGCCCGCCTTCACACCCGTCCGCACGACGATGCCCGTCTGCGTCTTGTTGTGTTGCATCCCCTGGCCGCCCGCCTTCACGCCCGTTCGCACCGTCATGCCCGTCGCCTGCTTGCTGCCCATGTCCGTGTCTCCTTGGTTGGGAGGGCGCCGTTTCGTCGCCCTCACCAGCTCAAGCGCAAAGGACAGGCGAAAACCACAACCGACTTTAGACCCCGGGCTCAGCGTGCCTGGGTCTTGCCGTGGTTCCGGGTGATCCCGCCCGCCTTCACACCGGTCCGCACGACCATGCCCGTCGTCGTCTGCTTGCTGGCCATGTCCTGTCTCCTTGGTTCGCGAGGTCGTTTCGTCGGCCTCGGCAGGGGACGCGGAAACGGCCAGCCAGATCCCGCATCGACTTTCACCGCGGCGCCACCAGCGCGGCGGCGACCACCTCGTCGCCGCTCAGGCGCCGCCGAGCCCGCGCAGCCGCGCCGCGCAGACGCGGGTGTCGGGATGGCGCGGCCCCACGCTCGCGCGGTAGAGCGCCAGCGCCTCTTCGTAGAGCCGCCGCGCCTCGGCCACTCGCCCCTGCTCTTCGCGCAACGCGGCGAGGTTGTGGAGGACGAGCGCCACGTCCGGATGCCGCGGGCCCACCACCTCGCGCATCATCTCGAGCGACTTCGCGTAGGTGCGCGCCGCCAGCGCCGGCCGCCCGGTGGCGGCGTAGACCGCGCCGAGGTTGCTCAGGTTGATGGCGATCTCGTAATGGCGCGGCCCGTGGACGCGGCGGAAGATCGCCAGCACGCGGCGGTAGAGCGGCTCCGATTCCGCGAACCGTCCCAGGCCGTCGAGCACGGCGGCGAGCGCCGCGAGGTCGGCGGCGAGCTGCGGATGGCGCGGTCCCACCGCCTGCTCGGTGAGCGCCGCCGACTTGCGCGCCCACGGCTCGGCCTCGGCATAGCGGCGCCGCGCGTGGGCGAGGCCGCCGAGGTTGTGGTAGAGCGACGACAGGTCGGGGTGGTCCTCGCCCAGCGCCGGCACCAGCACGGCGAGCGCCTCGCGGTAGCAGCGCGCCGCCTCGGCATATTTGCCGCTGAACTTGAGCACGCCGCCGAGCGCCACCTTTGCCTGCGCCACCTCGGGGTGGCGCGCGCCGAAGCTCCGCTTGCCGTCGGCGATCGTGCGCGCGAAGACCTGCCGCGCGCGCGCGAAGCGCCCCTGGTCGCGGTAGATGCAGCCGAGCAGGCAGCCGGTGCGCAGGCGCAGTGATTCGAGGCTCTCGTGCCCGCGCCCCAGCCGCGCCAGGTCGGCGAGGGCGCGGCGCGCCAGCTGCTCGGCCTCGGCGTACTGCCCGCGGGTGAGAAGGATCGTCGCCAGCGTCTCGCGCGCGCCGGCGACGTCCGGGTGCCGCGCGCCGAGCAGCTCCGCGAGCACGCCGAGCGAACGCCGCGCGTCGCGTTCCGCGCTCGCCATGGCGCCGCGGCCGAACGCCGCTGCGGCGCGGTCGTGCAGCGCATAGGCGCGGTCTACTTCGGACGTGTGCGCCATCGCGTGATTCTCCGTGAGTCGCCCACTCAGCGGCCGGACCGCTCGACCCCACGAAGCCCTTCCACCGCGAGCAGCGACATCGTGAAGTCGGGGATCGAGACCGTCAGCGCCGCGCCGTCGGGCGCGAGCCCGAGCGACTCCGGCTGCAGCTCGTGGCCGAAGCCGGCGAGCGGCTGCAGCGTGCCGGCGAAGGTCCGATCGGGCGCGAGTGGCGCCACGCTAACGCCGGTGTGTCCTTCGTCGTCGACCGTCACCACCAGGATCGCGCGCCCGTCGCGCTGCCAGCGCAGGCGCCCGACCGACGTCGGGTTCAACGCCAGCACCGTGCTGCGAGCGACCGAGCTGCCGCGCAGCACCAGCGGCTTGCCCACCGGCTCACCGTCCTCGACGCGCACCAGGCGAACCTCGACGGCGCCGCGATTCGTCAGGTGGTAGGCCACCAGCCGCCCGTCGGGCGAGACCTCGGGATGGTTGATGAGATCGCGGCGCATCACCAGGCTCGCCCGGCTGCCGTCGAGGCGCATCTTCCAGATGCCGTACTGCTGCGGCGAGCCGCCGGCGTAGACCACCCAGCCGTCGCGACTGACGGTGGGGTTCTCGGCGCCATGACCGTCGCGCGACAGCTGGCGGGCGCCGGTGCCGTCGGCGGCGGCGATCCAGATCTCGAAGACGCCGGAGCGGTTCGAGCTCCACACCAATCGCCGGCCGTCGGGCGTGAAGACGGGGTCCCAGTCGGTGGCCGCGTCGTCGGTGAGGCGGTGCAGCGCACCGCTCGCGCGCTCGAAGGCCCAGAGGTCGAGGTTGCCGCTGCGGCTCGACGAGAAGACGACCCGCGTTCCGTCGGGCGAGTAGACCGGCTGGCGGTCGATGACGTCGCCGCGCGACACCCAGCGCGGCTCCGTGTCCGCGAGCGGGCCCGGTGGTGCCGCAGAGCGGTCGCGGCCGATCGCGACCTCGCGCAGGTGCGCGCGCCGCGCGATCACGTCGAGCACCGCGCTGCCGTTCGCCAGCAGGTCGACGCTCCGCGTGAGATTCGGATACGACAGCAGCACCCGCGGTCGGCCGCGCGGCAGGTCTTGAACGACGAGCCGGCTCGCCGGGTTGAACATGCTCACCTGCTCGGCCTGCGCGTAGAGGATGGCGCGGCCGCCGCGCAGCCAGGCGGGCGCCGAGATGATGCCGCCCGGCGTCGCCGGCACCACCTGCCGCCACTCGTTGTCGCCGGCGTCGACGATCCACAGCTGGTCGGGCAAGCCGGGCAGCGAGCCGCTGATCACCACCGCGATGCGCTCGCCGCTGGGCGCCCAGCGCGGCGTTGCAAGGCCGACTACGTCGCTGCGCGTGAGCACCACGGTTTCGTCGCCGCCGTCGGCGCCCGCCACGCCGAGCATCGAGCCGCGGCCGAGACGGAAGCGCACGAAGCAGACGCGCTTGCCGTCGGGCGACCAGTCGCCTTCCGTCGCGCCGCGCACGACGAGGCGCGCCTCGCCGCCGAGCACCGGCACGCGGTAGAGCGAGCTGCCACCCTCCTCGTGCCGCGCGAACAGCACGCCGGCGCCGTCGGGCGAGAAGCGCGGCGCCTCGTCGGGTCCGCTCGTCAACGCCGCCTCCTCGCCGGTGGCGAGCGAGCGCAGCCAGATGCGCGGCTGCCCGTCGCGCCGCGAGACGAAAGCGACGACGCGCCCGTCCGGCGACACCGTCGCGCCCCAGTCCTGACCCGAGTAGGAGAGCGGCCGCAGCTTCGGCGCCGAGGCCGGAGGCGCCGCGAGCCAGCCGAGCAGCACCAACGTCGCCGCCGTAGCGAGCGCGCCGACGACGAGCGCCGCGATCCGCCACCGCCGTACGGCCGCCGTCGCCGGCCGCCGCTCGTCGACGACCGCCGCCATCGCGGTCGTCGGCGCCGTCGTGATGTGGGGCGCCGACTCGCCGCCGGCGAGGGCGAAGGCGAGGTCGTGCGCGCTCTGGAAGCGATGCTCGGGACGCTTCTCCAGGCAGCGGCGGACGATGCGCACGAGCTCGGGCGACACCGTCTCCGCCAGCGTCTCCAGCCGCGGCGGATCGTGCGACAGGATGGCCGAGACCGTCTTCGCCATCGACCCGGCCGCAAACGGCCGCTCGCCGGTGAGCAGCTCGTAGAGCACGCAGCCGAGCGCGAAGACGTCGGCGCGCGCGTCGATCGCCTCGCCGCGCAGCTGCTCGGGCGCCATGTAGCCGAGCGTGCCGAGCACGAGACCGGTTCCCGTCCTGAAGGCCTCGCCGTCGCCGGCCGCGAGCGGGCTCTGCCAGCGCGCCACGCCGAAGTCGAGCAGCTTGACGACACCGCTCTTGGTGAGGAAGAGGTTCTCCGGCTTGACGTCGCGGTGGATGATGCCGCGGTCGTGCGCGGCAGCGAGCGCCTGCGCGATCTGCGCTCCCCACTCGCGGGTCTTGCGCGCCGTCGCCCGTCCCTTCGCCAGCCGCTCGCGCAGGGTCTCGCCCTCGAGCAGCTCGGTGACCGCGTAGAGCGTCTCGCCCTCGCGCTCGAACTCGTGGAGGGCGAGAATGTTGGGGTGCGACAGCGAGGCCACGGCGCGCGCCTCGCGCTCGAATCGCTGCAGCGCCGCCGGCTCGGCGGTCAACCGCCGCGGCAGCACCTTGATCGCCACCTCGCGGCCGAGCCGGCCGTCGCGCGCCCGCCACACCTCGCCCATGCCGCCGGCGCCCAGCGGGCCGACGATCTCGTAGCGTCCGAGCCGCGCACCCGAGGCGAGGGGTAGCGGCGCCTCCTCCGTCACCGACTCCGTCAGCAGCCGCGCCTCGCCGCCCACCGCCGGCCCGAAGGTGGGATCGCTCTCGTCGACCTGCAGCAGCGCTTCCACCTCGGCCCGGAGCTGAGGGTCGCTGCCGCACGCGCCGTCGAGGAACGCCCCGCGCCGCTCGGGCGGGATGTCGAGCGCGGCGTTGAAGATCTCCTCGAGCCGCCGGAAGCGGTCGACGGGCGCGGCCGGGACCGTCATGGCTCGCGCTCCAGCAACACCGGCCAGTCGACGATGAGGCGTACGGGAAGCCGACCCTTACGGACTTGGACCGTCGCGAGCAGGCGCCGGCCTCCGGGCTCGAAGTCGAACCCCTCGTGGGGCGCGTCGAACTGCTCGAAGGCCGGCGCCGGGGCGCCGAAGTGAGGCTGCCCGTCGCGCTCGCTCACCGCCACTCGTCGCAAGCCGAGCGTGGCGGAGTCGAGAAACAGCAGCGCGCGGCCGCCTTCGGCCCAGTCGCCGACGCGGCCGAGGCGAGCGTCGCGCGCGCGCCACACCTCGCCCATGCCGCCGGCGCCGAGCGGCGCGACGATCTCGTAGCGACCCAGCCGCGCGCCGGGCGAAAGCTGCGGCGACTGCTCCGGCTGCGCGGGCGCGGTCACGTCGCGCTCTGCATCTGGCTCTGCAGCCAGGCGCGCGCCAGACGCAGGTCGCGGGCGACGGTGTTCGGGTGCACGTCGAGCGCGGCGGCGATCTCTTCCTGGGTGAGCCCGCCGAAGTAGTGGATCTCGACGATCTGCGCCTTGCGCTCGTCGATCGCTTGCAGCGCCGACAGCGCGTCGTCGAGCGCGATCAGCTCGGTGGGCTTCTCATCGGAGAGCAGCCCCTCGACGAGAGTGACGGCGTGCTCGCCGCGGCCGCGCTTCTGCGACCGCCGCCGGCGTGCGTGGTCGACGAGGATGTGCCGCATGTGGCGCGCCGCGATGGCGAAGAAGTGGCCGCGGTTGGCCACCGGCTGCGACTCGTCGACGAGACGGAGGTAGGCCTCGTTGACGAGCGCCGTCGGCTGCAAGGTGTGGCCGGGACGCTCGCGCCGCATGTAGGCGGCGGCGAGGCGTCGCAGCTCGTCGTAGACGAAGGCGGTCAGCCGCTCGCGCGCCGCAGCGTCGCCGTCGCCCCACTGGCGCAGCAGCCGAGTGACGTCGTCACGCGCGGAAGGCTCCAAGGCTCACCCCAGGAAAGTGGTGCGGCGAGTATAGCGGCGCTCGCTCATCGCGACGGCTCGCCCTCTTTCTCTTCTTGCCGCTGCCCTTGCAGCTCCGCGAGCCAGATCTCGCCCTCGGTCCCCGTCTGCGTGTAAGTGATCCAGCGGTCGTCGGGCGAGACGTCGACGGAGAAGGCGATGTGGTAGCCACGACGCCCGGCCTACTCCTCTTCTTCGTCGCCTCCCGGCGGCTCGGAGGCGAGCAGCACGGCGATCCAGCGCAGGTCGCGCGAGGTCTCGAAGACGATGCGGGAGATGGCGGTGAGCGGCACCGAGAGCAGCATCCCCACCGGCCCCCACACCCAGCCCCAGAAGAGCAGCGACATGAAGACGACGAGCGGCGAGAGGCCGAGCCGCCGCCCGAAGAGCTGCGGCTCGAGCACGTTGCCCAGGCCCAGATGTAGGGCCATGAAGAGCGCCGCGATGAGCAGCGTGCGCGGGACGCCGAGGGTGAGCAGCGAGAGCAGCAGCGGCGGGACCGCGGCGATCACCGGCCCGACGTTGGGCACGTAGTTGAAGACGAAGGCGATGAGCCCCCAGAGCAGCGGGAAGTCGAGACCGATCGCCCAGCAGCCGAGGCCGGAGAGCACGCCCATCAACGCCGAGACGATCGTCTTCATCACCAGGTAGCGCTGCACCTCGAGGCGGATGCGGGCGTAGCGCCAGAGCGGCTGCACGCGGTTGCCGAGCGCCGCCTGCAGCTTGGCCGGGAAGCCCGCCACCTCGAGGAGGATGAAAGCCATGATGGTGACGACGAGCAGGAGGCCGGTGGCGAGCGAGACGGCACCCTTCACGGTGCCGCCGATGAGCTCCATCACCGAGGCGGCGTCGAAGAGCCCCTCCTCCACCCAGCGCGCCGCCGGCATGCCGCGCGACTCGCCCCAGGTGACCAGCTGGTCGAGCAGGCCGAGCATGCGGTCGCGGTAGGCCGGCGCCGCTTCGATGAAGCTCTGCACCGAGGTCGACACCAGCGCGCCGATGCCGAAGAGCAGCGCGACGTTGGCGAAGATCGCGATGGCGACGGCGAGGCCGTGCGGCACCCGGTGCTCCTGGAGCCAGGTGAGCAGCGGCAGCGACAGCAGGGCGAGGAAGAAGGCGGCGGCGAACGGAACGAGGATCGGTGCGCCGAGCTTGAGCCCGGCCACGACCACCACCAGGGCGGCCAGACTGAGCAGGTGCTGAGAGGCGCGGCCGGAGGGCGTCGGCTCCACCACGCTCACGCCTGCATCGCTGGTGCCCGCTCGGGAGGCGGCTCGGCGTCGGCGGGAGCTTGAGCGGCACGGCGACCTTCCTCGACGTCGACGCGCAGCAGGATCGCGCCGCCGACGAGGAAGAAGGCGACGATGGCGAAGATCGCCGCGCGCGAGGAGCCGGTCGCCTCGACGACGCGCCCGAACACCAGCGGACCGAGGATGCCGGCGAACTTCTCGAACACCGAGAAGAAGCCGAAGAACTCCGACGAGCGATGGGGCGGCACGAAGCTCGCGAACAGCGAACGGGACAGCGCCTGCACGCCGCCTTGCACGGTGGCCACCAGGAGCCCCATGGCGACGAACTCCTTCGGCCCGTCCACGAAGTAGGCATAGACCGAGATGCCGACGTAGATGGCGAGGCCGACGAGCAGCGCACGCTTGGCGCCGATGCGGGCACCGAGCGCGCCGAACAGCATCGCGAAGGGCATGCCCACGAACTGCACGGCGAGGACGGTGCCGATCAACGTCCCGGTGGAGATGCCGAGATCGCTGCCGAAGGTCACCGCCATGCGCACGATGGTGCCGACGCCATCCATGTAGATGGCGACGGCGACGAGCAGCAGCAGCGCTTGGCGGTAGCGCCGAAGGTGGCGGAAGGTGTCGACGAGCGCCCGCACGGCCACTCCGGGCAGGGCGGCGAGGCGCACCGGTGCGCTCGCCCGCGGCGGCTCCGGCACCCAGCGGAAGAGAGGCAGCGAGAACAGCACCCACCAGACGGCGGTGACGACGAACATCAGCCGCATCGCGGCGTAGGTGTCGCCGAGGCCGAGCCACGCCGGCCTGGCGATCACCACCACGGCGAGCGCGAGCGCCAGGCCGCCTCCGAGATAGCCCATGGCGTAGCCGGCAGAGGAGACGCGGTCCATCTCGTCCTCGCGGCTCTCCGGGTGTGTCTCGACGACGCCGGCGCTGCCCTGCCTCACGATGTGGGGCAGCAGCGAGTCGTAAAAGACGAGGCTGCCGACGATGCCGATGTTGGCGAGCACGAAGCAGGCCGAGGCGAGCGCCCACTCGCCGCGGTCGACCAGTGCCATCGCCGCGGTCGCCGCCACGCCGAGACCGACGAAGCCGCCGAGCAGCGCCTTCTTCGCTCCCATGCGGTCGGCGGCGGCGCCGAGGAGCGGAGAAAGCAGCGCCACCGTCACCAAGGCGATGGTGGTCGCGTTGGTGTGGCGGATCGTCGCCACGCCTGCCGCCGCGCCCGCCGCCGCGTACTGGTTGAAGAAGATCGGGTAGACCGCGGTGATGACGATCGTGTAGAACGCCGAGTTCGCCCAGTCGTAGAGCGCCCAGCCGAGCAGCGGCTTGCTGCCTAAACCGACGCGAGCGAACCAGCGGGTCACGAGGTCACCTGCTGTCTAGCGGCTCCCGCTCGCAGCAGCGCTGGGTCGTGGCTCCGCCGCCGCGCCGCCAATGGACCCGCGAGTGGCTGCGCCGCCACCCGGGACGCCGGTCCGCCGGTGCAGCTCCTCCCACCGCCGCTCCTCGAGGATCTTCATGCGGCCGATGGGCACCAGGTGCTCGACGGGCGCGAACTCGTCGCTCAACACCAGCTCGTTCGCCTGCGGCTCGACCGTGCGCTCGAGCGGCAGCATCGTCAACAGCCCCGGGTTGAAGGCGAAGCGGCGGTCGAGCTCGCGCGCCCGCGCCTGGAGGTCGGGCAGGTAGGTCTCGACGCCGGGACCGGCGACGAGCAGCACGCCGCCGGCGCCGCGGGTGGTGAAGACGCGCGTAGCAGGGAAGGCGCTGCGCACCGTGGTGTAAATGGCGCGGGAGAAGGGGTCCTCTACGCCGGCCGGCAGGTTCGAGGCGAGCACGCCGCCGGGCTCCAAGTGCTCCTTCACCTCGACCATGAACTCGCTCGTCGTCAGGTGGAACGGCACCGACATGCCGATGAAGGCGTCGCAGAGGATGAAGTCCCACTTCTCGTCCGCGTTGGCGAGGAAGCGGCGGCCGTCGTCGACGTGCACGCGCGACTTCGGCCCGTCCTGGAAGCCGAAGAAGCGGCGCGCCAGCCGCGGCACCTCGGGGTCGACGTCGACGTAATCGACCTCGAGCCCCGGCACGTGCTGCTGCAGGTAGACGCCGGCGCCGCCCGAGCCCATGCCGATGATCAGCGCCCGCTTCATCTCGGGCTGGAAGAGGGCGCCGAGCGCCACGTAGCGCGTATAGGACAGCCCCGGCTCGCCGGTGTCGCGCACGACGGCGCTGTGCAGCATGCCGTTGCTCGTCATGTAGCGGCGGTCGTCGAGCTCGCCGACGGCGAGCGTCTGGTAGGGCGTCACGCCCGAGTAGAGCATGAGCGGCGGCAGCTCTTCGCGCCCGGCCCCCTTGACGACGCTGAGCACCGCGAGCGCCGCTGCCAGCGCGTAGCTCGCCGCCTGCCGCCGCGACGGCGCGCCGAGCGCCACGATGCCGGTGAGCGTGGTGAGCCCGAGCAGCATCGCCAAGAGCGGCTGCAGCTCGAGGAAGGGGATGAGCACGAAGGTGCAGCCGAGCGTCCCCACCAGGCTCCCCGCCGTCGACAGCGCGAACAGCCGCCCGGCGGTGTCGCCGAGCTGCCGCAGGTCGCGCGCCGCGAGCCGCACGGCGTAGGGCGAGACGGTGGCGAGCAGCACGCTCGCCGGACCGAAGAGAACGGTCGAGGCGAGGAGCGTGCCCCACGCCGAGCCGTCCGTCAGCTCGCCCAGCCAAGCGACGAGCTGCTTCCCGGCGAGCAGCAGCACCGCCTGCGCCAGGGCGGCAAAGAGGATGAGCTTGCCGAGCGCGGCGAGCGAAGGCTCGCGGTCGGCGAGCTTTCCGCCCAAGCGGTAGCCCACCGCGAGCGCCGCCAGGAAGACGCTGATGATCGAGCCCCAGACGTAGACGCTGTTGCCGAACGCCGGCGCCAGCACGCGGCTGGCGATGATCTCGAGCGCCATGATCACGGCGCCGCAGACGGCGACCACCCAGTAGAAGCGCAGCCGCGCCAGCGCCTCGCGGCGGCCGGCCGTCGCCGTCGCGCTCGCTTGACCCTCGCCGGCGCCGAGCTCGCCCGCCTCGGCGTCGGTGCGCACCAGCAGCGGCGCGCTCAAGCGCGCACGCTCGTCCGGTGCGCCTCGACCAGCTGCTCGACGACGGCGGGCTCGGCGAGCGTCGTGATGTCGCCCAGCTCCTCGTACTCGCCGGCGGCGATCTTGCGCAGGATGCGGCGCATGATCTTCCCCGAGCGCGTCTTCGGCAGCCCCGGCGTCACCTGGATGCGGTCGGGCGCGGCGATGGCGCCGATCGCGTGGCGCACTTGTTCTTTGAGCGCGCCGACGAGCTGCTCGGGGTCCCATTGCTCCGCCTCGGGCTTGCAGATCACGTAGGCGTAGATGCCGGTCCCCTTGATCTCGTGCGGGAACCCTACCACCGCCGCCTCGGCGACCAGCGGATGCGACACGAGAGCGCTCTCGATCTCGGCGGTGCCGAGGCGATGGCCGGAGACGTTGAGCACGTCGTCGACGCGGCCGGTGATCCAGTAGTAGCCGTCCTCGTCGCGCGTGCAGCCGTCGCCGGTGAAGTAGAGGCCGGGGAAGCGCGCGAAGTAGGTGTCGCGGAAGCGCTGGTGGTCGCCGTAGATCGTGCGCGCCTGCCCCGGCCACGGCCGCCGCATGCAGAGGTTCCCCTTCGCCGGGTTGCCCGCGATCTCCTTGCCCTCGTCGTCGACGAGCAGCGGCTCGACGCCGAAGAAGGGCAGCGTCGCCGAGCCCGGCTTCGGCGCGATGGCGCCCGGCAGCGGCGTGATCATGATGCCGCCGGTCTCCGTCTGCCACCAGGTGTCGACGACGGCGCAGCGCCCCTCCCCCACCACGTCGTGGTACCAGCGCCACACCTCGGGGTTGATCGGCTCGCCGACGGTGCCGAGGATGCGCAGCGTCTTGCGCGAGTGCTTCTTCACCGGCTCGTCGCCGGCGCGCGCGATGGCGCGGATGGCGGTCGGCGCGGTGTAGAAGATGGTGACGCCGAGGTCGTCGACGAGCTGCCAGTAGCGCCCGGCGTCGGGGTAGAGCGGCGTCGACTCGAACATCACCGTCGTGGCGCCGTTGCACAGCGGTCCGTAGAGGATGTAGCTGTGCCCGGTCACCCAGCCGACGTCGGCGACGCAGGCATAGACGTCGTCGTCGTGGACGTCGAAGACGTAGCTTGTGCGTCAACGCCGCGTGCACGAGATAGCCGGCGGTCGTGTGCAGCACGCCCTTCGGCTTCCCCGTCGAGCCCGAGGTGTAGAGGACATAGAGCGGGTCCTCGGCGCTCATCCACTCGGTCGGCGCGTAGGGCCGCTCGCGCGCCACCTCGTCGGCGAGCCAGAGGTCGCGCCCGGACCGCATCGCCACCTCTTTCCCGGTGCGGCGCACGACCAGCATGTGCTCGACGAAGTCGAGGCCCTCGATGGCGGCGTCGCTCGTCTCCTTGAGCGGGATCCGCTTGCCGCCGCGCAACCCCTCGTCGGCGGTGAACAGCAGCTTGCAGCGCGCGTCGAGGATGCGGTCGCGCAGGCTCTCCGCCGAAAAGCCGGCGAACACCACCGAGTGAATGGCGCCGATGCGCGCGCAAGCGAGCATCGAGTAAGCGAGCTCGGGCACCATCGGCAGGTAGATGGCGACGCGGTCACCCTTCTTCACCCCGAGCCGGCGGAGCACGTTGGCGACCCGCCCCACCTCGCGGTAGAGCTGCCGGTAACTGATCCGCTCGTACTCGCCCGCCTCGTCCTTCGCCCAGATGATCGCCGTCTTGTCGCCGCGCCTCGCGAGGTGCCGATCGACGCAGTTGTAGCAGGCGTTCAACCGCCCGCCGAGGAACCACCCGAAGTCCACCTCGCGGAAGTCGCCGTCGACGACGGTGTGGAACGGATGGAACCAGCTCAGCAGCTCGGCCTGCTTCCCCCAGAACCCGGCGGGATCGTCGAGCGACTCGCGATAGAGCCGCTGATACTCCTCGAACGAGCCGACGTGCGCGCGACCCGCGATGTGATCCTTGACCGGCAGTGCCTCGCTCATGCGGCAAGGCTAAGCGGGGCGGCGCCCGCGGCAAGGGCCGGTTGGCGAAGCGATACCATCTGTATAACAACACTCTGAGGGCCGGCAGCGAGGCGCGCGACCGTGGGCATCCTGTTCATCAGCCACTCCAGCCGCAACAACGATCAGGCGATCGTGGTTCGCGATTGGCTCCGCGACCATGGCTGGCGACAGACCTTCCTTGACCTCGACCCCGAGCATGGCTTAGCGCCAGGCCAACGATGGCAGGAGGAGCTCAAGAAGGCGGGCGAGCGCTGCTCGGCGGTCGTGGTGCTGGTCTCGCCGGACTGGGTGGCGTCGAAGTGGTGCCAGGTCGAGTTCTTGCTCGCGTCCCAACTCGGAAAGCGCATCTTCGGGGTCATCATCGCCCCGACGTCTTTCGCCGACCTGCCCAGCGAGCTAGCCGCGCACTATCAGCTGGTCGACGTCTCGGACCCGACGACGAAGGCCGACGGCTACGAGCGGTTGCGATTCGGCCTGAAGCGCGCGGGCCTGGATCCCAGAGACTTCCCCTGGCCGCCACCCGATGAACCCGATCGTCCGGCCTATCGCGGCCTCAGTGCCCTCGAAGAGAAGGACGCCGGCGTCTTTTTCGGGCGGGACGCTCCGATCACCCGCGGGCTTGACGCCCTGCGCCGGCTTCGCGCCGGGGCGCCGGAGCGGATGCTGGTCATCTTGGGCGCCTCCGGTGCGGGCAAGTCGAGCTTCCTCAAAGCCGGTTTGCTGGCGCGGTTGAAGCGCGACGAAGAGAACTTCGTTGTTCTCCCAACCATGCGGCCCGAGCGCGCGGCGCTGAGCGGACCTTCGGGACTCATGCGCGTCTTGGGGGTGCCGCCAAACCCCTCCACCGAGGCGCTAGCGTCGCGCTTGGCGGAGATCCGACGTCCGCTCCTCGAGCGCCTGCGGCGCTTTGCCACGGCAGGCGGCGAAACGTACTCGGCCGGCAGCCCGCCGACGCTGATCTTGCCCATCGATCAGGCCGAGGAGCCTCTTCGCGAGCGACAACGCGGAGAGCGCCGACGCCCTCGACCTGTTGAGCGCGGTCTTTGCGGCGGACGCCAATCTCGTCGCGGTCCTCACCATTCGTTCCGACAGCTTTTCCCAGCTCCAGGGCGAGCCGCGGCTTGCCGAGCTGCCGCGCTTGCCGTTCGACCTGCCGCGCCTGTCACCGGGGGCCTTCAAGGAGGTGATCGAGGGACCGGGCCGGCTCGCGAGACCGGAGATCCAGGTCGAGCCGGCCCTGACCGAACGCCTGGTTTCCGAACTCGATTCCCCGGACGCCCTGCCGCTGCTGGCGTTCACGATGGAGCGACTGGTCGCCGAGTATGGTGCGGACGGCAAGCTCGAGCTTCCGGGAGTTTGTCGAGGAGCTGGGAGGGCTCCAAGGCGCCATCGACCAGGCTGTGGAGGCGGCCTTCGCGGCGGCGCGCCAAGATCCCGCACTGCCAAACAATCGGGCGGCGCTGGAAGCCCTCGCGCGGCAGGCGTTCCTTCCCTGGCTGGTGAGCGTCGCCGACGCCGACGCGCCACCCCAGCGGAGGGTGGCGGCCCTGAGCGATCTCCCGTCCGAAACGCGCGACCTGGTGGGCCACTTGGTCAGCCAGCGCCTCCTGGTTTCCGACGCGAGGGATGGCCAGACAACAGTCGAGGTTTCCCATGAAGCCGTGTTGCGCAATTGGCGCGCACTTGCAGCGTGGATCGAGGAGGAGCGCGACGCCCTGCGCACCCTCGGCGCGGTTCAGGCGGCGGCGAAGGAGTGGCGACGCCACGCCACGGCGCCCGACTCCCTGCCAGGCGAGACGTGGCTCGTGCACCGCGGCGAACGACTGGCTAACACCGAAACGCTTCTGGGGCGGCCGGACTACCGCCACCTCCTCGGCGACGCGGGGCGTGAGTACCTCGCATCCTGCCGACGCAGCGAGGACGCGGAGCGCGCCGAAGCAGAGAAGCGCGTGGTGCGCGAGAGGAAGCATCTCGAGCGCCAACGCAAGCTGCAGCGCCGCGCCGCCTTCGCCCTGCTGCTCGTCGCGCTGGCGGTCGCCGGGTTCGCCACCTTCGCGGTACGGCAGTCGCGGGCGGCGAGTAGGCAGGTGTCCTTCGTACTGAGCGACTACGCTAACCGAGCCATCAGGGACGGAGACTTCGAGCGCGCGGCCCGTCTTGCGATCTTGGCCGCGCACGAAGGGATGCTGTCGGTCGCGGATCCTGCCGCCGCCCCGACCCTGGCCGCGTCTGCGCAGCGGTCCTCCCTGATTCTGGAGTTGCGAGGCCATGAGTGGACCATCAATGGCCTATCGGTATCGTCCGACGGCAGGCTTCTGCTCACCTGGGGCGTGGATGGAACCTCGCGGGTATGGAATGCGAAGACGGGCGCCGCGATCGCAACCTCGACGCTCAAGGGGGAGGTCTTGGGTGCGATGTTCGACGCCTCTGGACAACGTGTCCTCTCCTGGGGCGAGGATAGAACCGCGCGGGTATGGAGCGCTACAACGGGCGCCGCGATCGCTACCTCGAGACAGGGGGATCGCATCAATGGCGCGACCTTCGACACCACAGGTAAGCGCGTGCTCTCTTGGGACCAGGCCGGAATCGTGCGGGTATGGAACGCCGCGACAGGTGCTCAGATCGCCGCCTCGGAGCACGACAGTGAGGTGAGGGGTGCGATGTTCGACGCCGGCGGCATTCGCGTGCTCTCCTGGGGCCTGGACCGGACTGCGCGGGTTTGGGACGCCGCGACAGGCGTCGAGCTAGCCAGCTCGAAACATGGGAGCTGGGTCTCCGGCGCGAGCTTCGACGCCGCGGGCAAGCGCGTGCTCTCCTGGAGCCTGGACCGGACTGCGCGGGTTTGGGACGCCGCGACAGGCGTCGAGCTAGCCAGCTCGAAGCATGGGAGCTTGATCGGAGGTGCGAGCTTCGACGCTGCCGGCAAGCGCATGCTCTCCTGGGATTCGGACGGAATCGTGCGGGTTTGGGACGCCGTGACGAGCGCCGAGATTGCCAGCTCGAAACATGGGAGCTGGGTCGGCGGTGCTAGCTTCGACCCCGTCGGCAAACGCGTGCTCTCCTGGAGCCACGACGGCGTCGCGCGGGTTTGGGATGCCGCGACGGGTGCCGAGATCGCCAGCGTAAAACACGATGCCGCTCATCGGTCGTGGCTGCTCCGCATTCGTTTGGGGAGCTGGGTTGACGGCGCGAGGTTCGACGCCGCCGGCGATCGCGTGCTCTCCTGGGGCTCGGACGGAATCGCACGGGTTTGGGATGCCGCGACGGGTGCCGAGATCGCCACTGCGAGGCACCGCGGCGCGGTCTTCGGCGCAGTGTTCGATGCAGCGGGCACGCGCATTCTTTCCTGCGGTGAAGACGGCATCGTACGGATCAATGAGGCCACCGCTCGAACTGAGGTCGCCGCCCTGAAGCATGACGGCAACCTCCGAGGTGCGACATTCGATGCCCTAGGCCAACGCGTGCTCTCCTGGAGCAACGATGGCGTCGCGCGAGTCTGGAACGCCGCGACGGGCGCCGAGATCGCCCACTCAAGGCATGGAGCCGAGTTCGTCGGTGCGGTCTTCGACGCCGCTGGCAAACGCGTGCTCTACGTGGAGCACGAGCGAAGGCGGCAAAGCACGCGTCTGGGATGCTGCGACGGGTGCCGAAATCGCGCATGCGAACAACCAGAATGGTGTCAGGGGTGCTGCGTTTGGCACCCTGGGCGATCGCGTGCTTTCTTGGGGTGGGGACGGAACCGTGTGGATTTGGAACGCCGCGACGGGCGCCGAGATCGCCAACTTGAAGCGGCACGGCAAGGGAGCTGCTGAAGCGATCTCGATGCCGCAGGCGAGCGTGTGCTTTCCTGGGGGGAGGACGGAATCGCGCGGGTTTCGCATGCCGCGACGGGTGCCGAGATCGCCACTTCGAAGCACGACAGCGCGGTCCGCAGCGCCCTGTTCGACACCGCGGGGAACCTCGTGCTCTCCAGGAGCGCGAACGGGATGGCGCGCGTCTGGGACGCCGCTACGGGCGTCGAGGTTTCGACCCTGAAGCACCAGGGCGGAGCCAGCGGTGCGAAATTCAATCCCGCAGGCGATCGCGTGCTCACTTGGGGCAAAGACGGAGCCGTGCGACAGTGGAGCGCTGCGACAGGCGCGGAGATAACCAGCTCGAAGCATGGGAGCGGGGTCCACGGGGCGACCTTTAACGCCGCGGGCGATCGCGTGTTCTCCTGGGGTGGGGCCGAAATCGCGTGGGTTTGGGATGCAGCGACGGGCGCCCAGATTGCCCGCTTGAAGCATTCGGACGGCGGCTTCTACGATGCGATGTTCGACACCACGGGAAGGCGCGTACTCTCCTCGAGCGGGCAATCAGACGTCAGCGTTTGGGATGCCGCGACGGGCGTCGAGATTGCCTCATTCGCGTACGAAGGCGGGTTCGGCGACCCCTGGGAACCGGGAGCGATGATCGACTCAACGGGTAAGCGCGTGCTCTCCTGGAACAAAGCGTCTCAGTGGGTGCGCGTCCATGATGTGGGTTGGTCGGTTCCCCGCCGCTCCAATCGCGAGCTGATCGCCGAGGTTTGCGCGCGAACGCTCCGCGGCCCGGAGACCTTGCGAAGCACGCCCTTCGTCAACGGCAGCGGCAACGTCATCACCCACGATTCCGTGCGCCGCATCTCCCAGGCCGCCGACTTCGCCCCGCTGCTGCGGGCTCGCGTTGGCGAGGATGTGTGCGCACCGGCGTCCTGGTGGTAGGTCGGGAGGGCGGAAAACACACAAGAGCGGCCGGACGCAGCGTCCGGCCGCTTCGAGGCGAGCCCCCGACGAGCGGCTCGCTCTTAGTTTTTCGCCGGAGTGCTTACCGTCGCCGGCTTCGGCGGGACGGGGAAGCCGCGCTGCTCGAGGAGCGCCGAGACTTCCGGATCGCGGCCGCGGAATTGGCGGTAGAGCTCGGCCTGGTCGACGGAGTCGCCGGCGGCGAGCATCTTCTTCATCTTCGCCGCCACCGCCGGGCTCCAGACGTCGCCGGTCTCTTCGAAGGCCTTCCAGCCGTCGGCCCCCATGGTGTCCGACCAGAGGTAGCTGTAGTAGCCGGCGGCGTAGCCCTCGCCGGTGAACAGGTGGTTGAACTGCGGCAGCCGGTGGCGCATGGCGACCTCCTTCGGCATGCCGATGCGCTCGAGGTCCTGGCGCTCGAAGGCGTCGGGGTCGACCTTGCCGTCGGGCAGGCTGTGCAGGTTCATGTCGACGATCGCCGCCGCCAGGTACTCGGCGGTGATGTAGCCCTGGTTGAAGGTGCGCGAGCGCTGCACCTTCTCGACCAGCGCCTTTGGCATCACCGCGCCGCTCTCGTAGTGGCGGGCGTAGCGGTCGAGCACCTCCGGCGTCAGCACCCAGTTCTCGTGCACCTGCGACGGGAACTCGACGAAGTCGGTCGCCGTGTTGGTGCCGGCGAGGCTCTGGTAGGTGACGTTGCTCAGCAGGTCGTGCAACGCGTGGCCGAACTCGTGGAACAGCGTCTGCGCGTCGTCGAGCGAGATGAGCACCTTCTCGCCCGGCTTGCCCTTGACGAAGTTGTTGTTGTTCGACACCAGCGGCAGGATGGTGCCGCCGAAGTTGGCCTGCTGCCGGTAGGCGTTCTCCCACGCGCCCGAGCCCTTGCCGGGACGCGCGAAGTAGTCGCCGTAGAAGAGGCCGACGAGCTTGTCGCCGTCCTTCACCTCCCACACCCGCACGTCGGGGTGGAAGGTCGGCACCTTGCCGGTGATCTCGGTGAGCGTCAGGCCGTACACCTTGTTGGCCATGAACATCGAGGCCTGGATCATGCTCTCGAGGTTGAAGTACGGCTTGAGCTCGTTCTGGTCGATGTCGTACTTCGCCTTGCGCACCTTCTCGGCGTAGTAGAGGTAGTCCCACGGCTCGATGGTGATGCCGGGCGTCTCCTTCTGCGCCACCGCCTGGAGGTCGGCGACCTCCTCCTTGACGCGCTCGACGGTGGGCTTCCACACCGTCTCCATCAACGCGCGGGCGCGCTCGGGCGTCGCGGCCATGGTGTTGGAGAGCTTCCACGCCGCGTAGTTCGGATAGCCGAGGAGATGCGCCTTCTCGGCGCGCAGCGGCAGGATCTTGGCGATCGTGGCGTTGGTGTCGTTGGCGTTGCCGTTGTCGCCGCGGCTCTTGAACGCCTTCCACACCTTCTCGCGCAGGTCGCGGCGCGAGGAGTAGGTGAGGAACGGATCGACCATCGAGCGGGTGTTGACGACCGCCCACTTGCCGGCGAGCTTGCGCTCCTCGGCCGCCGCCTTGAACCCGTCGACGAGCGCCTCGGGCAGGCCGGCGAGGTCGGCCTCCGAGTCGATCACGATCCAGCTGTCCTCGTCCTCGAGCACCTTCTGCCCGAACGCGGTGTAGAGCCCGGCGAGCTCCTGGTTGATCGCCGCCAGCCGCTCCTTCTCCTTGGCGCCGAGCTTGGCGCCGAGGCGGGAGAAGTTGTTGTAGGTGCGCCAGAGGAGGCGCTGCTGCTCGGGGGTGAGCTGCTGGCGCTCCGGCGAGTCCCAAACCGCCTGGATGCGGGCGAAGAGGGCGCCGTCGAGGAGGATCTCGTCGTTGGCGGCGGCCAGCTTCGGCGACCAGTCGCGCTCGACCGCCTGGAAGGCGTCGTCCTTCAAGCTGCTCGACCAGGTGCCGTACATCGAGCCGACGCGCGCCATGGTGGCGCCGGCGCGCTCGAGCGCCTCGATGGTGTTGGCGAAGGTCGCCTTCTCGGGATTCGTCTTGATCGCCGCGATCTCGGTGCGCCGCTCGGCGAGGGCCGCCTCGAGCGCCGCCGGGAAGAGCTCCGGCTTGATCTTGTCGAAGGCCGGCACGCCGCCGTAGGGGCCGGACCAGGGAGCGAGCAGCGGATTGCTCGACGCCGCGGCAGCCGCTGCGGCCGGCTTGGCCTCGGAGCCGGGAGCGGGGTCGGGCTTGGCGACGTCGGTGGCGGCGAGCACGGCGGGGATCATGGCGCAGGCGACGAGCAGTGGCGAGGCGACTTTGGCGATCCGCATGAGTCGGGGTTCTCCGTCGGAGCGAGGTTGAGGCTGACGCGCGGCGGACGACGTCGCGCCGGCGCACTGGGCTCGAGGAAGGCGGCCCGGGACAGCTGAGCGCCCCGGTGAGATACGAAGCCAGCGGCGGAGGGTTGCCTCCGCCGCAGCCTCTAAGCCAGGGCGGAGGGTTGCTCCGCCCTGCTTGAAAGCGCGAAGCGGCGGGAGTCTATTCCTCCGGCGGCTGCCTCGACGCAGGCTTCAGTGCTCGACGACTTTCTTCAGCCCGTCGAGCATCGTCGCCCAGTTCTTCTCGGAGTGCTCGCGGGCCTCTGCCGTCGCGTTGTTGTCCTGCGACAGCGAAACGCGCGTCTGTCCATCCTGTTCGGCGAGCTCGATCTTCACCCGGTGGTAGCTCTCCGGCGCGTCGGGCTCGCCCGAGAGCGGGCTGTAGTGGGTGTACTCGAGGATCGCGGCCGGGCTCGATGCGCACGATCTCGCCCTTGTCCTCGTACGCCTTGCCCTTCCATTCGCCCTTCCAGGTGATGGGGCTGCCTTCCTTCCAGTCCGAGACGACCTTCGACCCGAACATGTACTTCTCGATCGTCTCCGGAGTGACGAGGGCATCCCATACCTCGTCGACGGGAGCATCCACCTCGACCGCCGCCCGCGCCACGTGCCGTTCGCCCATGATCGATGCCTCCCTCACTCGCCGGCGATGGCGAGGATGTTGCCGTCGGGGTCCTTGAGCCAGGCCGCCTTCATTTGCCCGCCCTCCGCCACGTGCACGTCGCCCTGGCGGGTCATCCCGGGAAGGTCGTAGTGCTCGAAGGCGACGCCCTTCGCCTTGAGCTTCTCGACGACGGCGTCCACCTTGTCCCCGACCACCCAGGTGGCCGCCGTCGCTTCATTGGTGCCGGCGTACTGCGACGGGTAGACGAACAGAGTGGAGCTACCGCTCTTGTAGCTGAGCGATCCCTCCTCCTGGTCTTCCGTCGGCTCGAGACCCAAGGTTCCTTCGTAGAACCGCTTCGCCGCCTCCAAGTCCTTGACCGCAATCGTCGCCATGACGTCCGCTTTACCCAACATGCCGACCTCCTCTCGCGCCGCCGCAGGGATCCGAGACGCGGGAGTACGAGTAATTCAAACCGTGCGCCAGCGTCCCGGGGACGGCTCGTTGCGGGGCCGATCTGCCGCTCCGGCGGTACGAAGCGAGCCGGGACGACGGGCGCGCGGCCGTCGGGACGAGTCCCCGCCCGCCGGCGATGAGCGCGCGCCCGCCGCGTCGGCGGGCACTAGTGTTCGAGCTCGGTCATGGCGAAGAGGGAGCGCAACGGCTGCCGGCTCGGCGGGATCTTTGTCGTCCTGGCGTTGGTGGCGATCCCGCCCCGGGGCGCGCGGCAGGTGGAGGCCAACCGACCCCCTGCGCCTCGCTGCCCATCGTCGCCCGCGCCGACACCGCCCATTTCGAGGCGTTGATCGAAGGCGTCGCGCGCGGCTAGAACGCCAACCTCGCCGCCTCAAGCCGCTTGCCGCGACCGTGGCCGTCTACGTGAGCCGCCCAACAAGCGCTACCTCCCTCGCGCCGCTGTCGGTGCGTCGCGACGCCGCCGGCCACGAGCCGAGAGCATGCGCGGCAGCGGGCCTGTCGGAGCGGCGCGGATTCGCCGAGTTCACCGCTCGTCGGGCGGCTGGCAGTGCCATGGCGTCGTCGCCATCGAGATCCGTGGCGGTCGCTCCTGCGCTGGCGAGAGACTGGTACGAGTCGTCGCTCCCCGACCAGGAGTGCGTCGGCCCGAGCGCCTTTTCTTCTCGTGCTGTGCCGGCTCCGCCCGACGCGGCGAACGCGGCGGCGCTGGCGCTAGTCCGCCGCGCCTGGCGGCGTCGGCGGCGAGCACGCTGGCGCGCGCTCGCGACGCTGGTGATCCGCGAGCAGATCCGGGACTTCGGCAACCACGAGAGCGCTCGCCCCCTGCCGCCGGTTCCCTTCGGCCGCCGCATGACGTGCTCCAGGTCGACTTCCGGACAGCGGGCAGGCTCGATATCCAGCCCGCTCTTCCCGCCTTCCCGGTCGATACGACGACCCTGTGGTCGGGCGAGCCGATCGAGACGCTCGACCAGCGCGCTCGCGAGCGCTCGGCACGCTCGGGCGACGGTGGTCGGCCGGGCGCCGCTCTCCGCCGGCTGCCGCAGGGGTGGCTCGTCGAAGCGGTGGAGAACGTGCCCAGCGTCGACTGTCGCCGCCGACGTGCCGCCGGCGACCCGCGTCGAGTACCGCCGGCCCGACCCGCAGGCGACGCGCTTCGGCTCGACGGCGACGGGCGACCGGTGGTGGCGACGTGCCCTACGGCGATCCCATCGGCGACACCGAGGCGATCCATGCTTCGCAGCTGGACTCGAGGTGCGGGGCATCGCCCTCCCCCGCCGTCGCTCGCTGGAGCAACAGGGCTTGTTGCGATTCGAGGTCACGCTCGACGTCGCGTTCGACTCCGTCCTCGCCGCGGACACGTTCACCCCGGCTGTCCCGTACCGCGCCGCCGAACCCACCACTCCCGAGCCGTCACCGAGATCCGCCGTGGCTGCCTCACGCAGGTGGCGGGCTCGCCTCGACCGCTCGAAGAGCGTGTTCCTGGTCGAGCAACGCGACCGGTTCCTGGCCGTCCAGGCAGCGGAGACCGTGCCGGCGAGCGGGATCATGGACCGCGTCCTGCTGCCGTGGATCGACGTCCAGCGCACGTCGTCCAGGCCTGGTGCTCACGACCACGCGAGGAGCGCGGCGCCGGAATCCGCGCCTCGACCGCGGGCGCCGAGGTGGCGGCACCGCCGAACGACCTCGCTGGTGAGTGGCCACGGCGCGACGTTCCGCCGTTCCCGCGCGCTCGGGCTGCGGTTGCGCCACTCAGTTTGCGCGCCATCGAAGGCCGCCAGGTCTGCGCGGAGCGCCGAGTGCCCGGTCGAGGTGGCGCCGCTCAAGGCGAGCCCGGGGCTGCACCGCAGCTCGCCGTCTAGTAGCGGCGGCGCGCCGCCCTCGTCGGCGACGGGCACTGGACCGACGTAACAGCAGACTCGCGCGACGCCGGGCCCGGCGCGGCGCCTGCTCGAGCTCCGCCGCAGCCCGCGGGCCGTCGAACGCCGCAGCCTCGGCCAACGTGCCACTCGCGCTCGCCGACGTCACGGCGGCGAAAGGCGATTGACGCCGGCGCCGCTAGGGCCGCGACGGCTCGAGGTCGACGCGGATCGATCGCCAGCGCTCCTGGTGGAAGCGGATGACGCTGAGCAGGCAGCGCGTGGCGTGGCCGAGCACGATCGCCAGCCAGATGTCGGCGGGATGCAGGCCGCGCACGGCGTTGAGGATCGCGCAGAGGCCGAGCGGCACCACGATCTGCGAGACGATCGAGATGAAGAGCGGCGAGCGGGTGTCGCCGGTGCCCTGCAGGCCGCCGGTGTAGGTGAGCGCCACGCTCACGAACAGCCCCGAGAGGCTCAGGTAGGCGAGCAGCTGCGTGCCGATGACGACGACCTCGGGCTCGTTCATGCCGAAGAGCCCGAGCAGCCGCTCGGGCACGGTGAGGAAGAGGGTGCCGACGACGGCGGCGATGCCGAGCCCGATCGCCGCCGCCACCCGCACGCCGCGCACCGTGCGCTCCGGCTTGCCGGCGCCGAGGTTCTGACCGGCCACCGTGGCGCCGGCGCTCATCAGCGCTACCGAGGTCCAGGTGATGAGCGAGAAGAGCTGGTTGTAGCCGACCGCGTAGGCGGCCTGCGCCTGCGCGCTCTGCTCGAGCGAGCCGACGTAGCGCATGAGCAGCACGCCGCCGACGTTCATGGCGATGCCCTGCATCCCGGCTGGCAGCCCGAAACGGAAGAGCTGACGGATGACCTGCCAGTCCGGCCGCCAGTCCATGCCGCGGTGCCAGTGGACGACCAGGCGGCCCGAGCAGAGCAGCCAGATGCCGTAGCCGCTGACGATGGCGCCGGCGAGGACGGCGCCTATCGCCGCGCCGGCGGTGCCCATCGCCGGCACCGGCCCCCAGCCGCGGATGAAGAGCACGTTGAGCGCGACGTTGAGCACCGTCAGCGCCACGCCCAGCCGCAACGGCGTGCGCACGTCGCCGGCCGAGCGCAGGGCGCCGCCGAGCATGAAGAAGAGCAGCATGCCGATGCTGAAGAGCGAACATCAGCCGCAGGTAGGGCAGCGCTTCGGCCTGCACCTCCGGCGCCGCGTTGACGAGCCGCAGCAGCGCCGGCGTCAGCAGCCAGCCGAGCGGCGCCAGGATCCCCAGGCAGAGGCCGATCGCGGCGAGGAACGCCTGGTAGACGGTGCGGTTCACCTTCTCCGGCTCGTTGGCGCCGGCGAAGCGGGCGACCAGCACGTTCATACCGGTGAACAGCGAGCTCACGAAGACGAGCACGACGAGGAAGATCTGCCACGACACGCCCATCGCGGCATTGGCGACGTAGCCGACGAAGCGCCCGACGAGCGCGTGGTCGACGATCCCCTGCAGCCCGCCGAAGACGTTCTGCAGCACCGTCGGCCAGGCGAGCATCCACACCGCCGCCGCGATCGGGCCGTCGACGATCCGGCGGTCGAATCGGCGCCCTTTCGGCGCGCCGACCGCGGGCTCCGCCGCTGCCGAGTCATTCCCCGGCGCGCCGACTGCGGGCTCCGCCACTGGCTCGCTCTCCGGCTGGCTCAACTCGGCAGGTCGGTCTGGCGCGGCTCGGGCAGCGCGAAGCTCGCGATGATGCCGATCACGGCCGCGGTGAGCGCGACGATGGCGCTCGCCTTCGCCAGCGCCGCCGGCGGGCTCGCCGCGGTGAGCTGGTTGGCGAGGTTGACGCTGATCCACGCCGCCGACGTGCCGATGAGGCGGCCGCCGACGTTGGCGGCGAAGCTCTCGCCGGTGCCGCGCAGATGCGTCGGATAGACGCGCGGGAGGTAGTTGCCCCAGAAGCTGAACTGCGCCACCGCCACGAAGCCGCAGAGCCATCAGGCCCCAGCGGAACGCCTCGGCGTCGAGCTTCATGGCGTTGAAGAAGAGCAGCGGGAAGACGACGAGCGCCGGTATCTGGAAGACGCGCAGCAGGCGTCGCCGCGAGAGGATGTGCACGGCGAGGATGGCGAGCGCGATACGGCCGAGCAGGCCTCCGACCTCCTGCAGCTTCTGCGTCCCGGCGACGACCTGCTGCTGCGCCGGCCGCTCGAGCGAGCGCACGTCCTCGAGCCCCGTCACGATGCGCGGCGCCTGCTGGATGGCGCCGAAGGCGAGGGCATAGCTGGCAGCCATCATGATCGTGGTGACGATCGTCGTGCGTCGCAGCTCGGGGCTGAAGAGCGCCGAGAACCGCGGCCGCGACAGCGTCCCCGCTTCCTTGCGGGCCCTCCATGCCGGCGACTCCGGCAGCCACGGCCGCACGATGAGCAGCGGCAGCGCCGGGATCAAGCCGGAGACCAGCGTGTAGCGCCAGGCCGAGTGCCCGCCGGCGATCTCGGGCAGCGCATCGGCGTGACGCACGACCCATCCGTAGACGAAGGCGACGAGCAGCCCGCCCAACGAGGAGAACGCCTGGGTGTAGCCGAGCACGCGCTCGCGGCGAGCGGGCTCGGTGAAGAGCTCGGCCAGCCACGCCGTGCCGGCGACGAACTCGACGCAGACGCCGACGAAGACGACGCAGCGCAGCGCCAAGAGCTGAGGGGCGCTGGTGACGAAGGCCGAGGCGAGCGCGCCACCGGCGTAGAGCAGGATGCTCCAGACGAGCACGCGGCGCCGCCCGAGCCGGTCCGTCAACCAGCCGCCGAGCAGGCCGAAGATGCCGCCGAAGATCGCCGGCACGTAGAAGAGCCGGCCCATCCAGACGTTGATCTCCGGGCTGCCCGGCTTGACGCCGAGCAGCTCGGCGAGCGCCGGCGGGCCGACCAGCGGCAGCATCAGCAGCTCGTAGATGTCGAAGAGGAAGCCGATCGCCGCGACGGCGCAGATCAGCCACTCCAGACCGGTGAGACGTAGCCCTCGTTCGGCTGCAGGCTCGGCCGTGTTCGCCATGGGATCCCCTCGCTACGGTTGTTCCGCGGCCGCCCACGAGTCGGCCGGCCGCTCCACGACATGCGTGCTCGCCTGCGGCTCGCCCACGTAGTTCGCGGCGCTGCGTCACAGCTTGCTACGGTCACCGCTCGCTACGGTTGCGGCGCGATGCTACTCCGCGCGGGCGGCTCCGGGGGGCGATGGAAACACGCGGGCCGGCGGTACGTAAAGCGGTGTAGCGTCGCCGAAGAACCGCGAAAGGCGCGCGAGCCGTGGTGTTGGGCTCTGCGCGCGGGCGTCGCGTCATCTCGGCCGCGTCGTCGACTGCTCGACGCGGCACACGGAGAATCCGACCATGGCCATCGATCAGACCGCGACTGCAACCGGCGAACGAGCTCCCGCGAAGCCCCTGCGACTGTGGCCCGGCGTCGTCGCCGCGGCACTGCTGGTGTTGCTGCGCTGGATCATCCCGACCCTTGCGCCCGAGTTGAAGATTGCGGGGATGCCCGCGCTGTTTTTCGGCGTGATGGCGTCGCTCGCCTTGACCCTCGTCATCGTCCTCTGGTGGGCGTTCCTGAGCCGCTCACCCGTGGCGCGAGCGCCTGCTCGCCCTCGCCATCCTCATCGCCGTCGTCGCAGTGACGCGCTTCGTCCTCGACCCGTCGATCGCCGGCGGCATGATGGGGCTGATGTTCTTCGTCTACGCCGTCCCCATCGTGGCGGTCGCCTTCGTCGTCTGGGCGGTGGCGAGCCGTCGCATGGCGTCGGGACCGCGGCGCGTGGCGTTGGTTGCGGTCCTCTTGCTCGCTTGCATCCCGTGGGCGTTCGTCCGCACGGGCGGCATCACGGGAGACGCCAAGTCGGAGTTCCACTGGCGGTGGACGAAGTCGCCCGAGGAGCTGCTGCTGGCGCGCGGCAACGACGCGACGCTCGCTCTGCCGCCGGCGGCTGCCGCCCCGGCTGCGCAGGCAGCCGACGAACGGGCGGGCGCGCCCGCTGGAGCTGAGTCGGCGGCGCCGTCGACGGCGGCCGGTTCGGCGCCG
Source organism: Thermoanaerobaculia bacterium (assembly GCA_963846495.1). Classification (GTDB taxonomy): domain Bacteria; phylum Acidobacteriota; class Thermoanaerobaculia; order Multivoradales; family JAIOJS01; genus DASYQD01. Next base: position 630,901 of record CAWJWP010000016.1, read on the forward strand.
GCAGCAGCGGCTCCCGCCGCGGGTGCCGCGGCAGCAGGGGCTCCAGCCGCCAACGTCGCGTCCGGAACCGCGCCTGCGTCAGCACCAGCAGCGCCGCAAGCAGCTACGGCAACGGCAGCAGCGACGTCCGCGGACTGGCCAGGCTTCCGCGGCCCACGGCGCGACGGCATCGTGCGCGGCGTACGCATCGCCAGCGACTGGTCGGCCTCGCCGCCGGTCGAGCTCTGGCGCCGGCCGATCGGCCCCGGCTGGTCCTCCTTCGCGGTGCGCGGCGACCTCGTCTACACCCAGGAGCAGCGCGGCGAGGAGGAGGTCGTCTCCTGCTACAAGCTGTCGACCGGCGAGCCGGTGTGGGGGCACCGCGACCCGGCCCGCTTCTGGGAGTCCAACGGCGGCGCCGGCCCACGCGGCACGCCGACCCTCCACGGCGGCCGCGTCTACGCGCTCGGCGCGACCGGCATCCTCAACGCGCTCGACGGCGACAGCGGCGCCGTCCTCTGGTCGCGCAACGCGGCCACCGACACCAAGACCGAGGTGCCGGGCTGGGGCTTCTCGAGCTCGCCGCTCATCTTCGAAGACGTCGTCATCGTCGCCGTCGAAGGCACGCTCGCCGCGTACGACCTCGCGACCGGCGCGCCGCGCTGGACCGGGCCGAAGGGCGGCGGCAGCTACAGCTCGCCCCACCTGTCGACGATCGGCGGCGTGCGGCAGGTCCTGCTGCTCAGCGGCTCGCAGGCGATGGGCGTCGCGCCCGCGGACGGCACCGTGCTGTGGAAGCACAAAGGCCTCGGCGGCGGCAACATCGTGCAGCCGGCGCTGACGGCGGACGGCGACGTCCTCGTCGGCACCATGGAAGGTCTCGGCCGCGTCGCCGTCGCGCGCGGCGCGGGCGGCTGGACGGCGCAGGACCGCTGGACCTCGATCGGCCTCAAGCCCTACTTCAACGACTTCGTCGTCCACGAAGGCCACGCCTACGGCTTCGACGGCCGCTTCCTCTCCGCCATCGACCTCGCCGATGGCAAGCGCAAGTGGAAAGGCGGCCGCTACGGCTACGGCCAACTCGTCCTCCTGCCCGAGCAAGACCTGCTCGTCGTGCTGTCGGAAGAGGGCGAGCTCGGCCTCGTGCGCGCGACCCCCGACCAGTTCACCGAGCTCGGCCGCGTGCCGGCGATCAAGGGCAAGACCTGGAACCACCCCGTTCTCGTCGGCGACGTCCTGCTGGTGCGCAACGGCGAAGAGATGGCCGCCTTCCGGCTGGCGAGCGCGGGCGGCTGACAGCCGCGTCCTTCGCGCGCTCGGTGCAGAGTGGTCATGCTTGTGTAATGTCGATCGATGCCCGCGCCACAAAGGAACGTCCGCCAGAGCGTGAGCCTCCCTCCCGCTGTGGCTCGCCGGGTTCAAGCGCTGGCAAAGCGCCAGCGCACCAGCGCCAATCGCGTCATCGTCGCGCTGATCGAAAGCGGTCTCGAGGCGAAGGAGCGAGAGAAGGACTGCTTCTTCGATCTCGCCGAGCGACTGGCGAATGCCGCCGACCGCGCCGAGCAGCAACTTCTGAAGGAGGAGTTGGCGCGAATGACGTTCGGTGACGTGTAGTGCCAAAGATCGAGTGGACGAACCTGCCGCTGGCACTGCGCGACCATCTCTTCGACCGACTCCGCGACCGTCAGATCACGGTCGAGTGGCCGGTCGGACCGAGGTCGCGCCACCACTGGTGAAAGCTCTCGCCGCCACGAGACGGCGCCTTACTTGCCAAGCACTCTTCGGAACATCGGCGGCCTACCGAAGCACATTCACCGCTGTGGCGGCAGCGACGGAAACGGCGCCATCGATGGCGATTCTATCGAGGGGTCCGCCCGCCCCACGCCGATTGGACGGCAGCGCTCGTCTCCTGGTCGTGGTAACTCACCAATACCGTTCTAGAGCAGGCGGCCAAAATCGCGGTCGGCAAACCAGGTTGCCTGGCTGTCAGGTCGAGTTTGATCGAACGTGATGCCGCTCAACCGCCCGCCATTGAACGAGCCATGGTATTCACCGATGCTGCCCTGGTTCCACGTGATCGTCAGGAAGAACTGGCTGTCGCGCGTCCTGCCCGTCACCGCGTGGCTTATCAAGTCAACTCCTGGAGCAACGGCCCTCCCTCCGAGCGCTTCGCCATCCTGATCTAAGTTGAGCTTCACCGTGGCTCCATTGCTCTGGTGGAGCAGGAACTCTCTGCGGACGTCGAAAACTACCATTGCACGTCTCCTTTGTTATTCGTGCTGTTCTCTTGCTCGCCGGGCCCCGGATTTCGTTCCGCTTGCCCGACTTCATTTACTCACGCGAGATTGCGGGGTAAAAGCCTGCAGTACGGCGTCAAGTCAGTCTCCATCGATGCCGTTATAATCGCCCCAGGCCAACCGCTCAGGTATCTTCGTGGCCGTAGGCGACTCCGCTGACGACGTGACGGGTCTTCTCCTTGCCTGGTCGCAGGGTGATCGCACCGCGCTCGAGCGGCTCGTGCCACTCGTCGAACGCGAGCTGCAGCTCCTCGCGCATCGTTATCTGCGTCGGGAGCGCGCCGGCCACACCCTGCAGACCACCGCAGTGGTCAACGAGGCCTACCTGCGTCTCGTCGATCAGCGCGAGCCGCGTTGGCAGAACCGCGCACACTTCTTTGGCATCGCGGCCCAAATGATGCGGCGCATCCTCATCGACCATGCCCGCAAGGCTGGGTACGCCAAGCGAGGAGGCGGCGTGCGGCCGGTGTCGCTCGACGAGCCGTGCATTCTTACCGAGCAACGCGCGACCGAGCTCGTGGCGCTCGACGATGCCTTGACGGCGCTGTCCCAAGTCGACGAGCGCAAGGGTCGGGTGGTGGAGATGCGCTACTTCGGCGGGCTCAGTGTGGAGGAAGTGGCGGAGGTCCTCGGCGTCCACCCCGACACGGTTACCCGTGAGTGGCGGCGGGCGAAAGCCTTTCTCCGACGCGAACTCGGAGCAGGCGGGGGCGACCGTTGAGGACCCCGAGCTGCGCGGCAGGTCGCCGCGTCCCGCCTTTCGACGAGTGCCTTTCGAGCTGGCTCGATGCCACCGTAGCCGAGTCTGGCGGAACCGGCATCATGGTCAGGCGGTCACGAAGGCCTCGATGTCCTCGAGCACTGAGATCGTGACGATGACGTCCAAGGGGGAGCTCCAGTCCACGTGAAGATGGAACTCCACTCCACCAGGCCCGCCTTCCGGGTCGTGCGCGCCGACATTGGTCACGTAGATGTTGGCTGCGCCAAGGTTGGGTCTGCCTGCCGTACCGAATATACCTCCGAAGAATGTCCACTCCGCTGCGGTGATCACGACCGCGGAGTTCTTGGTGATCGGCGCCCAGTTGAAGTTGCGCCGCACCCTTCCCTGAACGCCACGATAGAGAACGCGAATGGAATGAGCCATGGTGATCCTCCCGCATATTGCTGGTTTAGAGACGCGGACGACATCGCACTGCCTGTCACCCCACTCACGCGAGTTCGCGAGATGAAACCCGGCATGAGGTCACACCCGGGGCTCGAAGCCAGCGGCGGCTGCCCCTGAGGCGCCAGTGAGCGGCAACGACCAAGGGCGTTGGCGCCGCGTCGACAAGATCCTGGAAAAGGCACTCGAGCTGCCCGCGGGCGAACGCGACACCTTTCTCGCGCGCACATGCGCCGGCGACGCCGACCTCCGCCGGGATGTCGACTCGCTGCTCGCTCACGATCGAGCCGACGACTTCCTCGCTGCACCTGCGGCGGGTGAGGCGGCGCGGCTGCTGGCCGGCGCCGACGCGTCGCTCGCCGGGCAGCGCATTGGCCCCTTCGAGGTCCTCGCGTGCATCGGCAGCGGGGGCATGGGCGAGGTGTACCTCGCCGACGACACGCGCTTGCAGCGGCGGGTCGCGCTGAAGCGGATCCCGACGCACCTGGCCGCCGATCCCGAGCGCGTGCGTCGCTTTCGGCGAGAAGTTCTAGCCACCTCGGCGCTGAATCACCCCAACATCGTCACCGTGTACGAGATCGTCGCGCACGAAGGGGCCGATCTCCTGGTCACCGAGCTGGTCGACGGCGTCTCGCTACGCGAGCGCCTGTGCGATGGCCCGTTGCCCGTGGCGACGGCGCTCGACGTCGCGCTGCAGATCGCTCGCGGCCTGGCCGCCGCGCACGCCGTCGGCATCGTGCACCGCGACGTCAAGCCCGAGAACGTGATGATCCGGCGCGACGGTCTCGTCAAGGTGCTCGACTTCGGCGTCGCCAAGTCGCCGCGGCGCCGGCACGCCGATCCACGAAGGGTCACCAGCTCCGGGAGAGGTGATCGGCACCGTCGGGCTACATGTCGCCGGAGCAGGCGCGGGGCCTGCCGGTCGACGCGCGCACCGACGTCTGGAGCCTGGGCGTCGTGATCTACGAACTGCTGACCGGCGAGTCACCGTTCCCCGGTGCTACCCCCAGCGATCGCCTGGCAGCGATCCTCGAGCGCGACCCGGAGCCGCCGAGCCGCCGCCGCTCCGGCCTGTCAGCGGATCTCGACGCCGTCATTGCACGCACGCTCGCCAAGGACGCGGCGCAAAGGCATGTCGACGGCGCCGAGCTTGCCGCGGACTTCGAGCGCTTGCGCTCCGCCACCAGAGAATCTCACGGGCCGACGACTGGATCGCGCGCCGCCTCCCGGTGGCGGGCGGGGATAAGGATGGCCGTGGTGTTGGCGTTGGCGCTCATCGTGCGGCCTTCGTTCGAAGCGGCGCGCGGCGGAACGGGGCGCGGAGCGGGCAAGCTCCCACGCCTCGCGGTGCTCCCCTTCGAGGATCTCGGCCCGCCAGCGGATGCTTACTTTGCCGACGGGATGACCGAGGAGATCATCGGCGGCCTGACGACGGTTCATGGCCTCGAGGTCGTCTCGCGAACGACCGTCACGCAGTACCGGCGCGCCGGCAAACAGCTGCGCGAAATCGGCCGTGACCTTGGCGTCGACTACGTGCTCGAAGGAACGGTGCGCTGGGACAGCGGCCGGCCTGGCAATGGTCGCGTACGGATCAGCCCGCAGCTCATCCGGGTCGCGGACGACACGCACCTGTGGGCCGACGATTACGACCGCGACCTGGCCGATGTGTTTGCCGTGCAGACGGACATCGCCCGTCAGGTCGTGCGCGCGTTGGGGGTCACCCTGTCCACCCGAGAGCGCCGGCTGGTCGAGGTCCCGCCCACTCACAACCCGGAGGCGTACCAGCTTTACTTGCGTGGTCTGCGCACGATGGCTCCGCCGGCCTTGGACTACCTCGGCGGCGTCGAGCTGATGCACCGCGCCGGCAAGCTCGACCCCGGATTTGCCCTCGCGCACGCGCGCGAGGCCAGGGCGCTGGTGAACAACTACTACTTCGGGGGACCAGCGGACAACCTGCAGCGCGCTCGAGCCGCTCTGGCGCGGGCGCAGGCCGTGGCGCCCGATGACCCGCGGGTGCGGCTGGCGGCCGGATGGGTCTACTCCCAAGGTACTCGCGACTACGAGCGTGCCCTACTCGAGTTCGAGGCCGCTGGCCGAGCGATGCCCAACAACGGCGATGTGCCGCAAGCCATCGGCAGTGTGTTGCGTCGCCTCGGTCGCTACGAGGAGGCGCTGGACCGCTTCGCCCGCTCGCGAGAGCTGGGTGGTCCGGAGGACTTTCCCCCATGGCTCGTCGACCTCGACATCGCGCGGACGAAATGGGCTCTGCGGCGCTATTCGCAGGTGGCCCCCTTCTATGACGAGCGTCTCCGCTTTGCCCCCGACCGGTTCGAGATCTGGCGCGATCGCGCCGTTCTACAACTTCAGTGGACGGGAGACACTGCCGCCGCCCGGGCCGTGCTGGCCGATGCGCCACCCACGACCGAGGCAGGTTTAGTAGAGACCCGCGTCTTGATCGAACTCTGGGATCGACATTTCGCGACGGCTGCGTCGTTGGGCCAGCCGCACCTCGATCCTCGGCAGATCCGCGCGCTCGAGTGGTACGTTGCCTACGCCGAACTGCGACAGGGCAGGCTTCACGAGGGTGCGGACCTCGCCCGCCGGCTCGTCACGGCGCGAGAGGCATCACTCGCCACGAGCCCCGACAGCTTCCCTCTCCATCAAGATCTGGCCGAGACCTACGCGCTCTTGGGCGCGCGTGTGCCCGCGATGGCGCACGCCCGCAAGGCGATTGCGCTCACCGCTGACGATGCGTATCTGGGGCCGCAAATGGTGGAGTCGCTCGCCTTTGTGCACACGCAGCTCGGGGATCGCGAGCAGGCTCTCGCTCTCCTTTCCGGGCTCTTGGAGAAGGCCTACCACACACCGCTCGACAGCGCCCGCTTGCAGGGCGAGCCCTGGTGGGATCCACTACGCGGCGATCCGCGGTTCGAGCAGTTGCTCGCGCGCGCCGGCGCTGTGTCGCCGGGCCGGTGAGTGCCGGCCCGATGTCAGACAGCGACGAATACGATGACGCGAGAGCGACTGGCGTCGCCGGCGAGCACCGGGTGGGTTCCGGGTCTTGCCCTGAATCGCGGCGCCGCGCGCGGGCTCGGTGACCCTTCGGGAGTCGCCTTAATCAGGCGCCAGCTCGCCCTCCGCCGACAGCACCAGCAGCAGGTCCTGCTCGGGGAGCAGCAGAGCTGGACGTAGCCGTAGCGGCCGCCCTTCCGTTCCGCGGAGCTGCGGGCTTGGCGTCGAGCGCTCGTCAGCCCGCCGCGTCATAGGCGGCACGAATCCAAGCCACGAGCTCGGCGTCGACCTCCTCGGGAGACGCGAGCCGCACCTTGTACTGGCACATGCCGCCGGGCGGCAGGGCCGCCAAGCGGGCGCCGGCCGGCAGGCCCTTGGCGTTGAGACCGACCTCGACCTGCGTCTTGGTGGCCGGTCCGATCGTCGCGAACTGCTTCTTCCGCCGCAGGCTGAGATAGCCCTTCTTGGGCGCCACCTCGAAGGGGCCAAAACCGTCGATGGCCGCCATCACCCGGTCATGGGTCGCGCGCAAGCCCGCCTTGGGCCCGGCATAGATCTCGTCGACCGCGGCGCCCGGGGTGGCCGCGGGTGCCGCCGCGGCGCCCGTGTCGCGCAGGTGGAGCGTCACCAGCGTGTTCGCATCTCCGTGTCCCAACCCGAGACCGCTCTTGGCGGCGTCACGCAGCTCGCCGTGCTTGGCAAGCCCCGTCTTCCGTAGCCAGGCATAGAGCTCGTCGAGCGACTTGCCGGTCTTCTTCTGGATGTTGGCGAGCTGCGTCGCGAGGGCCTGGTCGACGTCGGTCATGCGAATCCTCCTGGCCATAACATACTCGGCTCAGCACCAAAGCGGTTGGGCGCGGCGGAGGATGTGATGCGGTGGTTCGTGCGCAGCGACGTGGACGGCTTCTTCGGTCTGGCGATCGACAACCTCGTCCAGCTGCTGCTCATCGACGCGCTGTGTCGCGGCGTGCTGGGCTTCCCGGTCGAGCTCGTCTACGGCCGCATCCTCCCCGGCGCCGCGGTGTCGCTGGTGGTCGGCAACCTGTTCTACGCGCGCCAGGCGATGGCGCTCGGGCGCGCCACCGGCCGCAGCGACGTCTGCGCCCTGCCGTACGGCATCAACACCGTCTCGCTGTTCGCCTACGTCTTCCTGGTCATGCTGCCGGCGAAGCTGGTGGCCGAGGCGACCGGCGCCGCCGACCCGGCGACGATCGCCTGGCAGGCGGGGTTGGCGGCGTGCGTCGGCTCGGGTCTCATCGAGCTCACCGGCGCCCTCTACGCCGACCGCATCCGCCGCGCGACGCCGCGGGCGGCGCTGCTCGGCACGCTCGCCGGCATCGCCCTCACCTTCATCTCGATCGGCTTCCTCTTCCGTGCCTACGCGCGGCCACTGGTCGGCCTCTCGACGCTGGCGATCGTGTTCCTCGTCTACTTCGGCCGCCGGCGATTCCGCGGCGGCCTGCCCGGTGGGCTCGTGGCGGTGCTCGTCGGCACGCTGCTGGCGTGGATGCAGGGGATCGCGCCGGTGGGCGACCGGCCGTCGACCGGTTTCGCCTTCCATCCGCCGATCCCGGTGCTGGGCGACCTCGTCGCCGCGCTGTCGGCGAACTGGCTCGTCTACCTGTCGGTGATCCTGCCGATGGGGCTGTTCAACTTGATCGGCTCGCTGCAAAACGTCGAATCGGCCGAGGCCGCCGGCGACGCCTTCCCCGCCCGCCCGTCGCTCGCCGCCAACGGCGTCGGCACGCTGGCGGCGGCGCTCTTCGGGTCCTGCTTCCCGACCACGATCTACATCGGCCACCCGGGGTGGAAGGCGATGGGCGCCCGCGCCGGCTATTCGGTGCTCAACGCCGCCTTCTTCACGGTGGTGTGTCTCTCCGGCACCCTCGCCTGGATCGCCTGGGCGGTCCCCATCGACGCCGGCATGGCGATCGTCCTCTGGATCGGCATCGTCATCACCGCCCAGGCCTTCACGGCGACGCCGATGCGTCACGCGCCCGCCGTCGTCGTCGGCCTGCTGCCGGGAGTCGCGGCGTGGGGCGCGCTGCTGCTCAAGAACGGCCTGCGCACCGGCTCCATGGGGGCTGCGGAGAGCACGCCGTTCGGCCCCGGCCTGCTCGACCGGCTGCTCGTCTCGGACTCCTGGGGGCACGGCATCTTCGCGCTCGAGCAGGGCTTCATCCTCACCTCGATGCTGCTCGCCGCCGCGGTCGCCGAGGTGATCGACCAGCGCTTCGTGCGGGCCGCGCTGTGGTGCTTCGCCGGCGCGGCGCTCGCCGCCGTCGGCCTCATCCACGCCTATCGGTTCACCGCCGCGGACACCGCGGTGGCGCTGGCGCCCGCCCCCGAGCACGCGCTCGGCTACCTGGCGATGGGAGCGCTCATCCTCGCCGCGCGGTGGATCACGGTCGCTGCGCCAGGGCACGAAGATAGCGCTGCGGGCGGCCCTACTCCTCCTTGAGCGCCTGCACGAGCGGCGCGCGCACGGTCGCGGCGACGGCGGCGAGGCTGGCGAGGCAGCCGACGGCGAGGACGGCGAGCAACGTCCAGGCAAGTGATTGCCAGGGGATGGTGGCGGCCCGGGCGGCGAGGTTCGGAGCCGTCGCAGCGGCGGCGGCGAGCAGGCCGATGGCGAGGCCGGCGGCGAGGAGGACGAGGTTCTCGGCCAGCACGAAGGCGCCGAGCTGACCGCGGCGGAAGCCGAGGGCCGACATCATGGCCAGCTCGCGGCGGCGCTCGAGCGCGTTGCGCAGCAGCACGACGCCGAGACCGACGGTGCCGAGCAGCAGGCCGAGGCCGCCGAGGGCCTGGAAGGTCGCGAGGTAGGCGGTCTCGACGGCGGCGAAGGCGTGCAGACGATCCGCCGTCGACGTGGCGTCGAAGCCGAACGGCGCGAGGCCCGCTTCGAGCGCCTCGCTGATCGCGCGCGCGCGCTGCTCGCCGCCGCGCGGCGCGTCGACGAGGAAGTAAGACGCCCCGGCGCGGCTCGGGAAGTGGCGCTCGAAGGCGCTCTCGGCGATCAGCAGCTCGCTCTGGAAGATGCTCTTCCGCAGCAGGCCGACGAGACGCAGCCGCAGCGGCCTGCCCCTCTCGTCGGCGAGCACGACGTCCTCGCCCAGGCCGCGCTTCAGGATCCACGTCGCCGAGTTGGCGTCGGCGAACGCCGGGACGATGCCCTCACCGAGGTCCTCGTCGAGCAGCCGCCACGGCTCTGTCGTTTCCTTCGCCAGCGCCTGAAAGGAGAAGCCGCCGCGGGCGATCATCTCCGCCGGCGCGCCGAGCACGCGCGGGCGCTGCGGCTGGTAGAGGTTGAGGCAGCTCGCGTCCTCGCCGGGCAGCAGGCGGAAGGGCACGATCGTCGCGCCGGCGAGTGCCTGTGACGGCCCACTCCCGGATGCGCCGAGGCCGAGCTCCTCGCGGACGTCGGCGCGATTCAGATCGACGACGATCGGCACGTCGCTCTCGGCCACCAGCGCGAAGCCGCCGGTGCCGGAGTCGCGCGCCGAGAGATCGGCATCGGCTTCGCCGCGGTTCGCCGCCACGACGGCGAGGACGAAGGTCGCGCAGGCGACGAGCGCCGCGGCGAGCAGGCTGCGGCCGCGGTTGCGCGCGCCGTTGCGCGCGCCGGCGGCGAGCCACGCCGGTCCGCGCAGCGCGAAGGCGCGGCGGTGCTGCCACGAGCGTCCGCGTCCCCAGCGGTCCGCCAGCGCGGCGAGACCGGCGACGAGCACCAGCGCGCCGGCGGCGAAGGCGAGGGCCGGCGCCGCGCGCTCGCCGGCGAGCAGAGCGGCCACGATCGCGACGACTGCTCCGACGAGCGCAGTCACCATCGTCCACCAGGCGAGCTTCGAGCGCCGCCCAGCCTCGATCGCGCTGGCGACTTCCCCGGCGAGGAGCCGCGGCACCGGCGCTCGCGACGCGCGCCTGAACGCCAGCGCGAGCGTGATCACGACGACCAGCAACGACAGGCCGGCACCCAGCAGCAGCGTGCCCGAACGCACGTGGAGGAAGAGCACCGGGGCGCCGATCGCTCCCACCCACCAGGTGCGCAGGCCGTGCAGCATGAGCGCGGCGAAACCGACGGCGCCCGCGAGCCCGATGAGCACGCCGAGCGCCGACACCGCGCCGGCCTCGGCAAGGAGGCGACGACGCACCGCTCGCGTGGGGAAACCGAGAGCGCCGAGGAGGCCGATCTCGCGCGCCCGCGCCTCGATCGCCAGGCCTTCGAGCAGCGCCACCAACAGCAGCGCCGCGGCGAGCAGGAAGACGCTGAAGGCGAGGAAGAGGCCCGCGAAATCCGTCGAGCCGCGGCCGGCAGCGAGCGCTTCGGCACGCACCTCACGCACCACGAGGCCTGCCGCCGCCGGAGCGATCGCGCGCGGCAGGGCGCCCGCGAGCGTTCGCGCCAGTGTCTCGGCGGTCGTGCCGGCGGGCGGCCGCAGGCGCAGCGAAGAGATGGCGCCGAAGCGGCTGCGCCAGAGCCGCTGGCCGTCGGTGAGCGAGACGAACGCCTTCGGCGCCGCGCGGTGGCGCTGCCAGTACTCCTCGTCGATCGGGCGGATGCGCGAGAGGTCGACCGGGAACGGCGGATCCCAGTCGCTCATCCGCGCGGCGTCGGAGAGGCCCGGAAGCTCGGGCGTGAGGCTCGGATCGGCGCCGAGGCCGCGCATCGGCACCACCGCAGCGACGCGGAAGCGCGCCGTGCGCTCGACCAGCGCGTCGCGCGGGCCGACGGCGAAGTAGGCGAGATCCAGCTCGGCGCCGGGCGCAGCACCGAGCTGCTTCGCCGCCCACTCGCCGAGCGCGATCTCGCCGGGCGCGAGCGGACGCATCGTGGTGCCGTCGACGGTCGACAGCGAAGCACGCGGACTGAGCGCCGCGACCGTCGAGTAGGGCACCTCGCGATCGCCGACACGCATGCGGTTGGCGAGATAGGTGAAGACCGTCGTCGCCAGGGCGCCGGCCTGCTGCGCCGATGCCGCGATGCGCGCCGCCGGCGCATCGTCGAGGACGAGCCGCTCGCTCTCCACCACCACCTCGCCGCCATGCACCGCGAGTCGCAGGCCGAGGTCCGCGAGCGTCACGGCCCGCGCCAGCGCAGCTCCTGCCGCTGTGTGCGTGAGGGACGCAGCCGCGGGAGTCGCGGCGCTCATGTCTGCGGCACCTCGCGCGACCAAGAGATTCGCTCGCTCGCGCGCGCCGACAGCGCGAGCGAGCCGCGTGCGCTCGACCACTGCGTTCAGCGGCGCCGCCTGCCGCGCGTCGAGGCGGAAGCCGCCGAGCCCGCGGTCGGGCAGCACGCCCGCGACGTCAAGCCGCAGCGTGGCGACCGTCTCGTGCGCCTCCTGACGGCCGATGAGCGTCTCGCGCGGGACGGCCGAGTAGGTCGGGACGAGCAGATCGACGGTGTCGCCGACTTCGGCGCCGAGCTCGCGCGCGAGCGCTTCGGCGAGCAGCACGGATGGGAACTGCTGCCCCGCTCGCCGCTCGAACGCCAGCGACTCGCCGGGGAAGAAGTCGCGCCAGGCAGCGTCGACGCCGAGCACGGTGACGCCCGAGGCGCGACGCCCGCTGTCGCCATGCCGCGCGGAAGCGCGGACGACCAGCGCCGCGGCCGTCGTGCCGCCGCCCTCGCGCGCCCAATCCGCGGCGAGCTCGTGGCGAAACGCGCGCTCGGCGACGACCACCCGCTCGACGCCGCCGAGCCGCGACAGCGCGAGCTCGCGCAGGCTGCCGCGCACCGAGTCGCCGACGATCAGCGCGCCGGCGAGCACCGCCGTCGCCACCGCCACCGCCAGCACGAGCGCGAGGTGCGCCCGGCGGTGGTAGATCAGGCTTCGCAGCACCGGCCGTCCTGGAGCTCGAAGCGGCGGCCGAGCCGCGCCGCGACCGCCGGGTTGTGCGTCACCACGACGAGCGCCGCCGCCGCGCCGTCGCGCTCGCTCACCCGCCGCGCCTTCGTGGTGGAGCTCGAGCAGCAGGTCGACGATCGCCGTCGCGCTCTTGGCGTCGAGCTGACCCGTCGGCTCGTCGCACAGCAGCAGCCGCGGTCCGAGCAGCAACGCACGCGCGATCGCCGCCCGCTGCCGCTCGCCGCCCGAGAGCTCGGCCGGCCGATGCGCGGCGCGCGCGGCGAGCCCGACGCGGTCGAGCAGCTCGCGCGCCCGCCGCTCGCGCGCGCCGTCGACGCGCCCGAAGGCGAGCGCCGGCAGCAGCACGTTCTCGAGCACCGTGTACTGCGGCAGCAGGTGATGGTCCTGGAAGACGAAGCCGATGCGCTCGTTGCGCAGCCGTGCGAGCGCGCGCTCGGGCAGCGCGAAGGGATCGGCGCCGGCGAGCCGCAGCTCTCCGGCGGTCGGCCGCTCGAGCGTGCCGAGGACGTGCAGCAGCGTGCTCTTACCCGATCCCGACGGGCCGGTGATCGCCGCCGTCTCGCCCGCGCGCAGCGTGAAGCTGACGTCGGCGAGCACCCGCAGCGTCGTCGGCCCCAGCGCGAAGCTCTTCTCGAGGTCGCGCGCCTCGACCGCCGGCAGCTCAGCGGACGTCATCGCGCCTCATCTTCCGACGAAGCGACGTGCTCCGCGAGCTGCTCGGCCAGGAACGCGGGGATAGGGACCGGCCGCGGCCGCCCGCCGCCGAGCACGCAGCACACCGACGACACCTCGCCGCGCGCCACCAGCCGCTCGCCGCAGGTGAAGGTGAAGGCGTAGGTCATCGACGAGCCGCCTTTCCGCACGACACGGACGTGAATGTCGAGCACGTCGCCGAGGCGCGCCGGCGAACGGAAGTCGCACGACGCCGACCGCCGCGGCCAACCCAGGAGCTGCCCCTCGTGCTCGAAGTGCACCGCCGTGCCCGCAGCCGCGAGCAACTCGTGCTCCGCCGTCTCCATGAAGACGAAGAAGCGCGAGAAGTGGACGATGCCGCCCATGTCGGTGTCGGCGAACTCGATCTTGCGCCGCGTGCGCAGCTCAGAGAGGGGCATCGTTGGCTCCAACGGAGACTGGACTCGCCACGGTTTCCGCGAGCACGGCAGCGGTGGCCTGCGAGCCATCGCCTCCTCACCGCGCGCGGCGAAGACAGCGGCGCGGCCGCGGCGGCCGAGCTCGAGGCGGCGTGGCTCGTCGTCGAGGAGCGTGCGCAGCCCGGCGGCGAGCGCTTCGGCGGAGCCAGGCTCGACGAGCAAGCCGCCGCCGGTCTCCTCGATCATCTCGGGGAACGAGCCGTGGCGCGGCAGCACGACCGGGACTCCGTTGGCCATCGCTTCGAGCGCGAACAGCCCCTTGGGCTCGCGATAGACGGTGGGCACCGCCAGCACGTCGAGCGAGCGCAGGAAGCTCACCTTGCCGGCGAGGTCGACCTCGCCCACGTGCTCGACGCGGTCGGCGAGGCCGAGCTCGGCGAGGCGCGCCGCGAGCTTCGCGAAGTAGGCGCGGTCCTTCGGCCCGAGGTAGCCGGCGACGCGCAGCCGCAGCGACTCGCGGCCGGGCTCGCGGGCGAGCTGCGCGAAGGCGTCGACCAGCAGGTGGAGGCCCTTCTCCGGGCAGATGCGGGCGAGGTAGCCGATCGTCGGCGGCCGCTCGGCGGGCCGCGGCGGCGGCTCCGCCGCGTACTGGTCGAGGCGGATGCCGAGCGGCACGACGCGCAGCGCCCCGTCGTCGACGCCGAGCAGCCGCGCCATCTCGGCGGCGTACCAGCGCGACGGCGCGATGAAGAGGTCGGCGTCTTTGGCGCGCTCGGCGAGCAGCGCCAGCGCGCGGCCGCGATAGGGCTCGACGAGCTCGCCGAGGAAGAGGTCCTCGCCCTGCAGCGACACCACGACCGGCACCCGCAACGCTTCGCGCAGCCGCCGCGCCATGCCGAGGAAGAGCGAGTTGGAGAGGTGCACCACGTCGGGCCGCGCCTCGCTCGCCAGCCACTCGACCAGCTTGTCGAGCTCCTTGCTCTGCGCCCCCTGCTCGCCGGCGAGCGTCGACAGCGTCAGCTCGCCGAGAGCGCGCGCGTCGGTCGAGCCGGCGAAGCGCGACACCCAGCGCAGCAGCCCCGGCCGGTCGAGGAGGCGGTCGAGCCACCGCGGCGTGCGGCGGAAGAGGCCGACCTTCTGCTGCAGGTAGACGTTGACGGCGCCGTAGAAGACGCGACCGATCGCCACCCCTTCCTCGTCCGTGCGCATCGGCGTGTAGGTGGGCAGCAGCACGACGTCGTGCCCGAGCCGCATCAGCGCCGCGGCGAGGGTGTTGTCGTGCAGGCAGCTGCCGCAGTACATGCCGGCCGCGCCGGCGCCGACGTAGGCGATCTTCATGCGCGCGCCTCGCCGCGATCGCGCGCCGTCGCCGACGGTTGCGTCGGTGCGGGCAGGAAGCGCTCGACGCGCTCGTCGGCGGGCGCGCGCGTCGCGAGCGAGCCGACGACCATCGCCAGCGTCGAGGCGGCGAGCACGACGACGACCGGCATGAGGCCGGTGCCGCCGACCGTGTAGCCCGGGTTGCTCCAGCCGCGGGCGAGGAACCACGCCCACGTCGCCATCGCGGTGACGATCGAGGCGATGCCGCCCGCCGCCGTACTGCGCCGCCAGAAGAGCGCCGCGACGAGCAGCGGCAGGAGCCCGGCAAAGCCGGTGAACGCCCAGACGCCGATGCGGAAGAGGCTGCGCTCGGCGGCGAGCGACAGCGCCCAGGCGGCGACGAGCACGACGACGACGAAGACGCGCCCGGTGAGGACCTGCGCGCGCTCGGAGAAAGGCCGTCCGCGTCGCTGTCGCGAGCGCCCGACGACATCGCGGGTGAACATCGTCGACAGCGCCAGGACCTGCGTGTCGACCGACGCCATGACCGCGGCGAAGACGCCGGCGGCGAGGACGCTGCCGAGCAGCCCCGGCGCGTGGCCGCGCAGCATCCGCATCAGCACCGAGCTCGCCGCCGGGCCGTGGAGGCCAGGGATGTCGATTGCAGCCATGACGCCGAGCAGCACGCTGGGCAGCCAGATCGCCGCCACGCAGAGCGGATAGGCGACGACCGAGAGCCGGAAGCTCGCGGCGCTCCTCGCCGTCAGCCAGGTGAGGAACATGTGCGGGAACATCGCCACCGAGAGCGGGATCGCCGTGTAGCTCAGCATCTCGAGCGGGCGGATGCGGTCGCCGCGCACGAGGAGCTCGGGTTGCTCGGCCGCGAGCCGCGCGAACACCGCGCGACAGGCCGCCGAGGTCGCCGACGATGACGGCGAAGAGCGCGGCGCCGAGCGCCACGAAGATCACCGTCTGGAAGGAGTTCACCCACGCCGTGCCGCGCATGCCGCCGAGCACGACATAGCCGAGCACCACGGCGACGGTGAGGAGGCTCGCCAGCCACTCCGGCAGCGCGCCGTCGGAGACCTCGACCAGCGTCAGCCCGCCGCCCTTGACGCCGAGCAGCAGGTACGGCACGAGGAGCACGAGCAGCGCGGCGAACAGCAGCAGCGCGAGCGGCTCCGAGCCCCAACGCTCGCGGAAGTACTCGACCTGCGTCAGGAACCCGTGACGCCGCGCCAGCGCCCACACCCGCGTGCCGAGGTAGAGGAACACCACGGGCGCGACGAGCGCCGACGACGACGCCATCAACGCGAACACGCCGATGCCGCGCTGGTAGCTCTCCGCCGAGGCGCCGAGCAGCGAGAAGGCCGTCATGTGCGCGCCGAGGAGCGACGTCAGCATCAGCACCGGCCCCAGCGAGCGCGCGGCGAGGAAGAAATCCGCGCTGGTCCGCTGCGCCAAGCCGAGTGCTCGCGGCGCCGATCACGATCAGCGCGAGGAGATAGAGCGCGACGATGGCGAGAGTCACTGGCGCGCCTCGCCGCCGCCATCATCGTCGGGCGGCACCTCGCGCGGCCAGCTCCAGCGCACCGCCAGCACCAGCACGACGCTCGCCGCGACACAGAACGCGACGTGGTACGCGAGCCCGATCGGCAGCCCGAGCACGATCCGCGCGTCGCGCCACAGCCACACGTCCTGGTGGAGGACGAAGAGCGCGGCTAGCAGAACAGCCGCGGCGGCAAAGCGCGACCGGTTGAGTCCACTAGCGCGGAGGTCGCTTGCTTGATCCACAACGATGGCCGGCCGCATGCGCCTATACGGATTCGGCCGATGCGAGTTGCCTCACTCGCAGACGATCGCGGGATCCTCGTCTAAACGCCGGCCTGCGTTCCGGAGACCGACCTTGCGAATCGCCGCCTGCCGCTTCTCTTCCTCGACCATTTCGCGGACGGCCTCATCAAGAGGCGTTGCTGCTGTTCGGTCAAGCGAATGGACATCGCGGCGAGCATGGTACAACGGCCGCCTTCTCGCGCCGGTCACATCAGCGAGGCGGTCCGCTGCAGGAACCAGAAGGCGGCCATGGCGCCGATGCCGTAGGCGGGGACGGCGGTCGACCAGCGCGGCCAGGCGAGCGGCACTTTGCGCAGCGCCGCGGCGACGAGGAGGACGGCGCCGACGAAGGCGAGCTGGCCCAGCTCGATGCCGACGTTGAAGGAGAAGAGGGCCAGCGGGATCTCCGCCGTCGGCAAGCCGACCTCCGCCAGCGCTCCTGCGAAGCCCAGGCCGTGCAACAGCCCGAAGCCGGCCGCGACCGCCCACGGGGCTCGCTGCGTCAACGTTCGTTTGCCTTCGCGGGCGAGCTTGCGCGCGCTGATGAGCTCCACCGCCAGCACGTAGATGCTCAGCGCGATCGCCGCTTCGATCGGCGCCTGCGGCACCTGAACGACGCCGAGGGACGCCAGCGCCAGCGTGACGCTGTGGCCGGCGGTGAAGGCGGTGATCGTCCACAGGAGCGACCGCCCCCAGCCGACGAGCAGCACGAGGGCGAGCACGAAGAGCAGGTGGTCCCAGCCGAGGAGGATGTGCTCGACGCCGAGCGTCGCGTAGTCCTTGAAGACGCCGCCGCGGCTGCTGTCGGCCTCGATGGTGAAGCTCGGCGTCTCGGCCTTGAGCACGTGGCGGATGCTCCGCCCGTCGCGCAGCGCGATGCGGAGCAGCACGTCGGCCTGGCTGCCGGCGATGCCCTCGACGCCCACCGACTTGCCCGCCAAACCGTGCGGGCAGCGGATCCGCCAGCTGGCGCGAATGCCGGTGCCTTCCTGCCGCACCTCCGGAGCGCCGACGCCCTCGCACTCGACGGGCAGCACCGGCCGCAGCTGGCTTCCCTGCACGCGAACCGCCGGCTGCTTCCATTTCACCTGCGCTTCGTCGGCCGAGATTTCCTCGATCTCGAGCAGCGCGGGCGCGAACTGATGGGCCCGCGCCGGCCCGCGCCGTCGCCGCAGCCGCGAGCCACCGCCGCCACGCGCAACGAGAAGCGCCCGCGCGAACCAACCGCGACCCCTCACGATTCCCTCCCCGGCACGACGACGTCGAACTCCGTGCGCAGCTCGCGCAGCCGCAGCGCCAGCCAGTCGTCGGCGAGCTTCTGCAGCACCGCCTGCTCGACCTGCTCGCGCACGGCCGCGAGCGGCTCCACCGACGGCGCCTGGTACTCGTGCACCCACACCAGGTGGTGCCCGTAGTCCGACGGGATCGGCTCCGACCAGCTCCCCGGCCGCAGCGCCATCACCGCGCTCGCGAAGTCGCCGCCGAGCTCCGACTGCAGCCCCTGCTCGGTGAGCAGCTCGAAGTGCACCCGCGCCGGCGTCTCGTCGGCGAGCCGCAGCGCCGCCTCCAAATCCAAGTTCCCCTCGCCGAATCTTCGCCAGCACCTCGCGCGCCCGCGCCGCCGAGTCCGGCCACAGGAAGCCGTTGACCGCCACCTGCGAGATGCGGATGCGCGCCGACCGCATGTACTCCTCGCGGTGCGCGGCGTAGAACTGCTCGACGACCTCCGGGCGTCGGCTTCTGCACCAGCACGACGCTGCGGATCAGCCGCTTCGCCGCTGTCGGCGAGGATGCGCCGCACGATGAGGTCGCCCTCGTGGAGGCCGAGCTCCATCGCCGCGTCGGCCTTGCCGCCCGCCGAGTGCGCGTGCGGGTTGGCCTCGACGAAGTCGGCGATCTGCGCCAGGCGCGCCTGGGCGGCGGAGTTCTCGTGCATGCCGAGCGCGAGCGCGTACTGGAAGAGCACCTCGTCGTCGACCTGCATGTCGACCATCGCTCCCACTCGCTCTTCGTCGGCGCGCGGCCGACGTCGGCGACGAACTCCTTCACCACCGCCTCGAGACGGTGGGCGGGGATCTCGACGCGCTTCTTCTGCGCGCCGAAGGCCCCGTCCCGCAGCTCGACCAAGCCGAAGAGCAGGGCCCCGAGCGCCAGCATGTGCAGCGCCGGGGCCTTCAGCCACTTCAGTGCCGACTTCACTTGCGAGCCGTCGTCGTCGCCGGCTCGTACCAGATCGGCGAGGTCCAGGCGCGCTCCTGGATCACCGGCTGCAGGAAGGTGTCGGTCGTCTGGTTCGAGCAGCACAGGGCGCCCTGCGCCGCCTTCACCTTGTCCTTGAGCCCCGCCAGCTGGCTGCTGCAGTCGGAGTCGAGCGGATCGACGCCGATCCACGTGCGGCACCAGAGCGTGCTGTAGCGGCAGACCGGCTCCTCGAGCACGCGCGCGTAGTAGAAGGCGTGCTGCTTGGGGTCGAACTGCGGGTCCTTCCACACCGTGCAGAGGTGTTGCTGGCCGAGCTCCGGCTTCGGCTTGCAGGTCTTGTCGTCGAGCCCCGCCTGCGGGTTGAGCGGGCTGCCCGGGTCGCCGACCACCGTGTAGACCTTCTCGTGCGTGTTGCCCGCCGCGTCGACCCAGCCCTTGACGATCTGGATCTGCTGCAGCTTGGTCCTGATCTTGTCGTCCCACGAGGCGTAGGCGATGAAGGTCGGCGCGGCCTCCTTGCCGGTGCGGCGCGGCAGGTCGCCGCCCATCGGCACGCCGCCCGAGTAGCCGATCTCCACGAAGTCCTTGCCGCAGGCGTCGGCCTGGTAGTGCCAGCCGCCGAAGAAGCGCACCTTCATGCGCGGGCCGCTGGTGCCGTAGGTCTCCTTGCGCTTCAACGCCTCGAAGATCGAGTCGCGGGTGTTCTCCTCCGCCCACACGACCGAAGGGCCGCCGGTGCCGTTCTGCGCCGTCGACGAGCTCGCCATCGGGTAGGCGTCGTCGATGCCGAGGTGCCCCGGCCACTGCTCGTTCTCGGGGTGCCAGCCCATGACGCCGGTGTGCGAGTCGGAGGCGGAGACGACGCCCATCTTGAACGGGTTGATGCCGATCTCGGGATCGATGGCGTACTTGAGGCCGTCCTTCCAGACGTTGCGCACGAAGGCGCGCGGGCCCCAGGTGTCGGGCGGCTGCGGGCCGCTGGAGCCGCCCGAGCCGACGCCGGAGGCGGCGCCGAGGGTCTTGCTGTCGAGGATCTCGAAGGCGCAGAACTCGTCGATCGTCTGCGTGCCGGCGAGGTAGCGCGGGTCGTAGCGGCACTCGCTGGCGCCCTTGTCCTGGTAGATCTCGACCAGCGGCTCCATCTCCAGGTGCCGCTTGGCGTCTTCCTTGTTGTAGGGGTCGAGGAACATGGGCGGGAACGCCTGGCCCCCGCCGCCGAGGTTGGAGTTGTGCGGGATGGTGACGAAGTCGCAGCGCTTGCCCTTGCCGTCGGTGATGTTCTTGCCCTTCCAGCACTCCTCGTCGAGCTTGTTCCAGAACGGCTGCGGCAGCGGGTGGTTGAACCTCTTGATGCTGGGCGGTACCGGCCACAGCCGCGCCTGCGCGACCGGGTCGTCGGGCACGATGGCGAGCAGGGTGTCGATGGGGTCCACCTGCGGGTTCTTGTTGACCACCACCGCCATGTCGAGGGCGTTGACCGGCTTCATGACCACGCGGTCGTTGCGGAAGATGACGTTCCGATGCCAGTTGTTGAGCAGCGGCGTCGAGGCGTTCTCGTAGGCGACGAAGCTGGTGAACTTGCAGTCCTCGGAGCGGTCGTAGGCCTCGTCGGCGGCCTTCTGGACCTCGCCCCACACGTCCAGCTCGGCCTTCTCGCACAGCTTCGGGTTGTTGTTGCACACCGGCATGTTGGTGTTCTTGCTGATCGCGCCGAGGCCCATGATGGTGAGCTGGGTGAAGGCGTTGGCGGCGAGGGTCTTCCCCAGCACCGGGTTCAAGGCCTTGAGCGGCTCGTAGAAGAAGCCGTTGAGCATCCGGCACTCCATCGACAGGCGCTCGGACACGTACTTGTCGCCGATGCCCTTGCAGAAGCCCATGACGCCGAAGTGCTCGGAGTGGTCGGTGACGGCGCCCCAGTCGAGCGGCTGGTCGATGCAGGGCGTGCGGCTGGGGCCGCCGCCCGGCGTCGGCGTCGCCGGATCGCTGCAGCTCTTGCGCGGCTTCGGCTGCAGGCCCGAAGGCTCGGGGAGGTTGATCGGCGCCAAGCCTCGCGCGAAGCGATAGGCGCCGCGCGGGTCGTTGCCGTTGGCGTAGTCGACGAAGCGGATGCTGGCGTCGAAGGAGAGGCCGGTGTGCAGGTGCGTGGTGCCGAAGAACGCCTGCCGCTTGGGGTTGTAGTGGCGGCAGCGAGGCCGGTCTTCGGTGATCTCGAACGGCAGCTTTGGCCGGCGCGGCGCTCGCAGCCGGCTTCGCGCCTTGGGCGAAGCCCGCGTCGGCGAAGCTCACTGCGGCGAAGAGCGAGGCGGCGATCGAGGCGAGACGAGAGACGAGGCGCACACCCGGCGACGACAACACCATAGGGCACCCTCCACGTCCGCTGGCGGACACTCAGGACAATGTGGGCGCGATGCTAACCGCGGTCGCGCGCGCAAGTCGAGAGGGCGCCGCGCGCCGCGGCTGCCGAAGCCCGCGCCGGCCGATCCCGCGGGCCGTCAACGCCGCGAAGCGCTACGACGCCGCGGCGCCTGCAGCCACTCGCGGCGGATCGAAGGGCGGCGCTGGCGGCAGCTCGATCGTCTCGCTCAGCCGCTCGAAGAGGTCGCCGAGCTCTTCGCGGTAGACGTTGCCGGTGAGCAGCATGATGATGTCGCGGCGGCAGTGCGGGTGGGCGCGCAGGAACTTGGAGAAGCTGAAGCCGTCGGCGTAGTAGGTGTAGACGAGCCGGCGCAGCGCTTCCATGCCGTTGGTGAACTCGACGCCGAAGCGCCGGTTCATCCCTCGCGGACCCGCACATCTAACGACTCAGACACACGGGCGTTAGCACCAAGTGCGCGATATGCAGCTGTTAGAGTCCTACGGTGTCCGACGCCGACGACAGCGAATCCGCAGCGATGTCACCTGCCCATTCGGAACACTCGAGACGCCTCATCGTCCCGATCCTCGTCCTCGACAACGGCGTAGGCTTAACCCTCCCGGCGTACGCAACGACTGGCTCGTCGGGAATGGACCTTGTAGCGGCCATTGACGTCCCGCTGACCCTCCACCCTCTGCAAAGAGCAGCGGTGCCAACGGGAATCGCGATCGCGCTTCCCGATGGCTACGAGGCACAGGTGCGCCCACGCAGTGGCTGGGCGGCGGAATCCGGCATCACCGTCCTCAACGCTCCCGGCACGGTGGACTCGGACTTCCGAGGTGAGCTAGCTGTGCTTCTCGTTAATCTCGGTGAGCAGCCGGCGGTGATCGAACGTGGCGACCGCATTGCGCAGCTGGTGGTCGCGGCTCGCGTCCAAGTGGTCTGGGACCCGACTGTCAGCCTCGGCACCACCGCTCGCGGCGCAGGCGGGTTCGGTCACACGGGACGTTCCTAACTCAGCCGGGAAGCGTTTCTGCAGGCGCGGTTCGACACCGGCGGCGATTCCCAGCTCGAGCAGCGTCAACCATAAGCGACGGGTAGTCGTATAGGGAGCGCACGACCCGCCAAAGCAGGCTTCGAACGTACGCCACCTTTCGAGGATCCGCTCGCGCGCCGCCTCGAGTTGAGGCCGGCCGCCGGCGAGCGCGAAAACGCAGTCCGACATGACTATTGTCTCGTCAGTGGCCAGCAGACAGATTTTTTGCGGCCCTACCAGGCCCACGCGGGGGACTAGAAGCAGTGGCCCCTTCACCGCGTAGCGAATCGGCGCACTACCGATTCGTTGACCGTTCACCCTTCCATCGCGCAAGTTGGTGGTGTGAACGATGCTAATTCCGTATCCTAGCGGCCTTGCCAGGTGCATCGGGTAGCGACCCCTGAGCAGTGTCAGTGCCGGCGGAGAGCAGGGTTTTCGCACCACCGGTTCTGCGGCTCGCAATACCGTGTCCAGCGTCGGCGAACCGGCGGCCCTCCGCTTCAAGTGAACAACCACGCTCTTGGCGTGGGCGCGGACGAAGTCGTGTCGTCCGAACTCACCGACTACCTGCACGCTCGCGACGCGACCGATCGCCTGCCAGGCCCGCTCGTCCTTTTCGCTCCGCAGGCAGCTCTCGGGTAACAGCGCGGCCACTTGTCCGTCTGCGCCGACCCGCTCGAGGGAGCGAAGCACGAACGACAGAGCCACACTTGACCGCACTGTCCCCACCGAGAGCGCCGTCTCAATCACCTGCGAGCCGCGACAGGTGAACGGCGGGTTAAGGACGACGACATGCACCTTCGGGCCGCGCTGGCCGGCCAGGGACGACGAAGCCACCGACCGTCGGTCCAGGAAATCGCACTTGCCGACTCGCCACTCCGGGTGCGCCCGCCGCAGCGCACGCACCACGTCGTTGTCGGCGTCGGTGGCGATCAACGCCAGATCTTGGTGCACGCGCGCGGCCGCCTGCAGCAGGGCGCCGCCCCCGGCGGCGAAATCGGCGACCACAAAGGAGCGCAGGGCGCTCCAGTCGACGGCCGAGGCGACGGCATCCGCGATATGCGGCGGCGTGTAGTGTCGATCTCCCGCCACTTCACCTCACGGGTTCAGTGCGGCCGCCCAATGAAAGTCATCGGACTCGACGAATGTCGAGACGTCGTAGAGACAGAGGCGAGCGCTTCCTGTCGTGCGCCCTGGCTTGCGGATCGGGTGGTCGTAGATCAGCTCGACGCGGTCTTCCGCAGAGAGCGCAAACAGCACCGCCCCCAGCCCGTGCGGCTTAGTGCCAATGGGAGCGATGCGCAGGTACTCCCAGTCCGTCCCGTCGAGCACACTGCGGAGGACAAAGAAGGTATCGAATGGGCAGTTGGCGGTGGCGTACAGCGTATTCGTCCAGAACCGCCCCTCCACTAGCGGCTTGCGATTTCCCTTAAGCGATACGAACGGATACTCGGCCCGAAACCCGGGGACGCCGACGATTGGCACCGTGGACTCCATCGGCGCCTGGACGTGCTCGCCAACGTGGATCAGGCGGGTGCCCTCAAAGCCGAGTAGCGGAACGAACGCGAAGGAGCGCTCATCTACGCCCTGCAGGGTGGCAAACCCAGGCAGCGGCGCGATGCCCAGGATCCGCTCGCTGAGGTCGTAAATAGTTCCCTCCGTGGGGGTCGAATTCCGGGTGTAATCTCCTGGCTCGACGTATACGCCCCACAGCCGCTTGCGGCAGTCGATGGCTGCCCGCAGCAGCGGCGCCCAGGTGTGATGAGCGAGGCCTGTGATGTCGAGGTACAGCTCATCGGGCAGACTCGCCATTAGCTCGCTCAGTCCCCGCCGGCTGCGAAGGAAGACGTCGCGCTGCGCTGCGCCACCAACGTTGACGCGAAAACTCGCCGCTGCCTGCGTCTCGATCTCCACCAGCACCGCCTGGCTAGAGGCTCGCCAGTGGTCAAGGTGAGCAGCGCGCTCTTCGGGCCCGCCAGCGAATAGGTAACCGCTGTGCGCCCGCGGCACGAAGTCGCTGGCGGCCATCCGGCGCGTCAGCCGGGGGCAGTCACGGTGTGGCATCGAAATAGGAGGAGAAAAGCGACAGCTGCTCGCCGAGCCCTTCGTTAGCGTCGCGCTCAGTGCGAGCGAGTATGGCAGCGATCGTCTTGCGTGGCTCCTCCACTAACCCGATCAGCTCCGCTTCCGCCAATCGCATGTGACGCTTACGTCGGTAGCTAAACTCGAAAAAGGCGGAAAAGATGGGGTGGCACGAGTAGTCGTAGTCCTTGGTGTCACCCGATGAGGCCGGGAGCTTGTTGCCCGGCGACCGCACCAAGGCCTGATGCATCACCGCCGAGGACAGAATCTCGGCCGACCGCGGGCCGTCGCCTCCGCCACTCCGTTCACTCGGCTCTAACGAGTAATCCGCGTCGTCGAGATAGAACTGATTAGTCTCCGGCGCATGCCCCTCAGCTTGGTGGGCCATCACCTGGAAGATCCGGCCAAGACCGAGGACAAGCCGGGTAAGCTGGGCGCCGTTGACGGCGAGCCCTTCGAAGCTCGGTGAGATTCTTGCGGCCGACTTCTTGGGCGGCCAGTGTTTGGTCATCGAAGGAGACCGGCAAGGCGAGATCGCGCCCCCGCTCGACGTGGCGCAGCAAGCTCTCAGATACCAAATGGAGCAAATAACGAATATTTCCGGATGCCAAGCGTGTAAACACGTCCCACCCACAGTAGTACTTGTGGATTCCGCGCTTGCGGCGACGGAGCGTGAAAAGCAGGGCGTGCTGATAGTTCCGCAGGCGGCGCGCCCAGCCTCCACGGTCCGCCAGCGCCTCCCGCAAGATGTCGCGCGGCTTGCGCTTCTGCGACCGAGACCAAAACATCACAAGGTAAGCTTCGAGCGGTGCCATCGCGTCCAAATCACGCAGCTCTTCGTCGGTGGTTTCCGAGCGGAACTCCGCTCGCAGCTCGCGCAGGTGCCCCTCGACGCCCAAGGCTAGAGCCTCCTCGGCTTCCGTCATACCGGGAAGGGTCTCCTGGATGTCGGGGGCCTGCTCCCTGACGGTAGCGAGGCGGTGGAGCCGATCGTTGCAGACGGTGCGGGCGAAGCTTGAGAAGGTAGTTTCTCGCAATCGGGCGGTGATCTCGATGCGCTCGTAGTCGGCGGGGCTGATGAGCTGTTCGTGCTCGTTGAGTGTGGTCTTGCGCCGCAGCCCCAAGTCCTTGATGCCGACCTTGAAGGTGTAGAGCGTCCCTGCATGCTTGATGAGGGTGTTGAAGACCCGCTGTTGATAGTCGGCCAAGTTCTCGTACTCGTCGACGAGGAAGAACAGCAACTTGTCCTTGAAGAATGGGGTTGCCTTAAGCGCCTCGCACAGGAGGTCGACGGGCTGACCCAACAGCGACATCGGCGGCGGCGCCCCGTCGGCGACGTTGTTGATGTACGCTTCAAATCGGACGCGAGCCTTCTTGGTCGCCGCTGCGATCGCGCCAATGCTGTCCACTTCGCCGAGGTGCAGGGCGTCGCCGACTAGGCTGAGCGCCTCCGGCGAGGGCGGCGCGAGATCACCCACTACGGCCTGCAGCCATTGCAGGAACCGCGTCACCTCTTCGCACAGACCCAGGTTCACGAAATGTGAAAAAGCCCGGATCCAGCCTTCCAGCGGCAACTCGGCGCCCTGAAACGCGGCGATCCGGTTGGTGTTCACGCGGTAATAGAAGCCGAAGTACTTCCACGAGGAGAGCGGGACCTCTGGCCCGGCGAGCGCCCGCTGCCCTTCGTAGGAGAGCCCGCGCAGCACCGTGGTCTTGCCAGTGCCCCGGCCGCCGATAAGGAAACACGGGCGCGCGGTCGTCAGCTCGGGTAGGTAGTCGGGCGCGGTGAACAGCTCGAAGAGGCGCTCACCTAGCCACTCGGCCCGGTAGCCGCCGAAGAACGTGCTGAGGTCCTCCCGCAGGGCAGGCGCGCCATTGCCGCCGAGGTCGCTCATCGTCGGGCAACCAGGGGTATCCAGCCGTTGTCCTCCCACCAGAGGATCGGCAGCGTCGAGTCGGGTACGCCGTGGCTGAACGCGAGCGCCAGACCAAGGTCGCCGTAGCCCCAGGCCTTGTTCTGAGGAATCCCGGCCCGCCGGCTGCTGCCCTCGACGAAGGCCTGCGCTTGCGGCCGTAGCGCGTCAGGCCAGATCAGCGAGGCTGGGTGATTCGCACAGTACTGGGGGGGAAGCAGGTGGGTCGGCCGCAACTGGACGCCAGCGCAATGGTCTGCGATCTCCTTCCGCCCGACTTCAGCGCACACCAGCGGGCAATAGTAGAACGGACCCGCGCCGGCGTCGGCCAGGCTGGCGAAGGATGCTCGACCAGCCGGGGTTTCGTATTCGCGGTGCCAGGTCTTTCGGAACTGGTCGCCGCTGCCAACAAAATCGTCGACGAACAGCACTGGCCGGGCAGGCTCCGTAAACAAAGCCCCGACGACCACCTCTGGCTCGAGAATGTGGGGCTCCGGGACCCGCAGCAGCTGGCGGGCACGTCGGTCGAATGCATAACCGCTGTCCGTCACGTTTGGCATCTCACCCGTGGGGTGAGTGACCAAGACCCGATCACCAAACTCCTCCCACAGCGCCTTCATCCCTAAGTAGTCGGCCCCCTGCTCGACGACCTCCACCGCCAGCGCGTCGAAGGCAGCGATGAACAGCCGGTCGACCAGCGCATCGGAGAAGAACAAGAAGCTCTCGAGCAGCGCGTTGGCGTGGTCCTGCTCCCGGTCCTCGAAGTTCCGCAGCCACCGCCGGGCGGCCGTCTTCAGGCCGGAATCCCAAATGCGGATATCGGACAGGAAAGCGGAGGCGGATAGCGCCGGGGTCACGATCTTCTACCTGCCGTCGCTAGGGATTTCGACGTGCCGGAAGAGCGGCCGCCAGGGCCGCTTCCCGTCGGCGCTGGCATGCTCGACCCATAGCAGAGGGCTCGACGCTTTCGGGCATTGGAAGTAGTACGCAACCAGCAACTCGTCATCGACCGGCCGTGGCGTACCCAGCCGCAGGTCGCTCTCGATGGCAGCAGCCTGCGCGGCGTGCCGCGGCACCAGCTCAGCGAGCGTACGCGACGGTGCCGGCAAGAACGCCAAACGCGATGGTACCAGCGCCCGCTGCGCCGAAGGGGTCATAGCGTAGGCAGCCACGAACGCGGTTCGCGGACCGAGGGCAGCCACGATCTCAGCGTACGTCGCGTCGCCGGCGCGCGCACGCAGGAAGTGATCCCCAGAACGGGTGTGGTAGAAAAACACCAGTGTCCGGTCGATCACCGCATCTGGTGATAGTCGCTCGATATTACGTACCTGGTCGACTTCCAGGCGCCACTCGCGCAGGAAGTCGAAGACGTAGTGGTACACCGAGTCCTTATGGTCGCCAGTGGTGACGAGGAGAACGTCGCTCACATCGCCGCCGGCGACCGCGATGTCGTTCTCGACGATGTCACGTAACCCGCGGATCGCGGTGCGCACCGCGCGGATGTCGAGATACGAGACGGCGAGGAAGACCTCAAGCGCCAACGTCCGCTCGTCGGGGAGGAAGTTGTCGAACCACTCCCCGACGTGGCGGTAGAACGACGGCGTCGCCAGCCGCCAAGCGGCAATGTGCTCAATCAAGCGGGCGCGTTCGCCATCGGACCATTGCCAGCGCCCGGTGGGGTCAAGATCGGTGGGCGACGGCGCCTCGATTGTGGTGACCTTCGAAGCAGGCGGCGGGCGCCTGGCCTTGGGGATGTAGGCGCGCAACGGGGACCATGGGTAGGCATCGCCGTCGACGGTGTTGTTGCGGCCGTCGGCCCAGATCAACGGCAGGCTGTTATTGGGGCACTGGAAGTAGTAGGCGGTGACCAGACCGGCATCGCCGTAGCCCAGCGGATGCGACGGGTAGACGCGCCGACCCAGCTCGAGGAGGCGCCGCACCTCGTTGCCAGTGAACAGGTCACCGACGCCCCGCGTGGCGCGGTCTGGGAGGATGCGCGCATGCGGCAGCTCGCTCTTGAAGCGACGCAGTGCCTTCTCGCCAATGGCGAGGGCGAGAATGAAGATGGCCTGGAACCGCTCAATCGCGACCTTCGCCACCAAGTCGCGCACGAATTGGTTCCCTGTACCGTGAGTGTCATTGAAGAACACCAGAATACGACCGCTTGGCTGGTGCTCGAGATCCGAAACGGTCACCACCTGCCGCTGCTCAAGGCCGCAGGTCTTGATCAGGTCGTAAGCGTGGCGGTCGGCGCTGTCGCCGCGGTCGTCAGGCACCACCAGCAGCAAGTCGGCAAGCGACCGGCGGCCTTGGTGGAGAAACTGCCGCACTTGCATCCACAGGTCGCGCAGCCGCCTCGCGAACGTCTCCGGGCTGAGGTAGTCGATGTGGAGGAGGAGCTTCAGGGCGAGCGACTTGTCACGGGTCACGAAGTTCGCGAACCAGCTGTCCAACATGGGGTAAAAGTCAGCGAGCGAAAGCCCCCAAGCCTCACGACGAGCCTCGACCACACGTAGCGTCTCGTCGTCGAGATCGCGCAGGAATGGGTCACCGACGAGCGACTTCATCGACAGTCCTCAGAACGCACCGCGCGCACGAACTGCCGCAGCTTATCGGCGTCCTTGGTGTCGGGCGTGGCGGCGTTGACGCCGGTCATCACGTCCACCCCGAAAGGGCGGACTTGGCGCACCGCCGCCCCCACGTTGTCAGGCGTCAGGCCGCCGGCAAGCAGGATCGGGACGTCGGGCAACCGCTCCACGACTCTTGCCGAGAGTGACCAGTCGTGGACTTTGCCACTCCCACCGCGTTCGGAGTCGAGCAGAGCCGCGTCGATCGCGCCAGCGTCGCGGTAGCGGCGGATCGCGGCAACCAGATCGTCGAGCACCGCCTCCGCCGTGACCGCGAACGTCTTGATGATGCTCAGCCCCACCGTCCGCTCTGCAATGGCTCGTAGGCCCTCCGGCGCTATCGGAACCTGGACCTGCAAGGCCGCGGGACGAATTCGCTCGCATAGCGCGATAACCCCTTCAGGCTCCTCAACGTGGACGAGAAGCACCGCCAGGACATCAGCCGGTACGCTAGCGACCAACTCGGCTGCCTCGTCGGGCGTTAGCCGCGGCGAGTGCTGCTTGCAAGGCTGGTCCGGCTTAGTAAGGATCATTCCGACCGCATTGACGCCCAGATCGGCGCAGCGGCGTGCATCGGCCGGACTGGTAATCCCGCAGACCTTGATAAAGGTCGCTCCCGGTGGTCGCTCCATAAAGACGTTTGACGGCCCGGGGACGGAGAGCACCTTAGTGCCCGGTGGCGACTGCAGCGGGAAGCCGCTTGGCGAAGCCGACGCTTTCTGCACAGCGGAATTCTTACCCTCTCCAACTGCGATCGATAGAATGTTGACGGCAGACTATCAACGCGCTCGCAGGCAAGTCGATACAGCGAGGCCGCGGACCAGTTTTGCGTTGCCCAGCGAGATCGACGGCGCCAATCCAGCGCCGCGCTCGACGCAACTAGCGCTACGACGCGGCAGCGCCCGCCGCGACCCGAG
>CAWJWP010000017.1:0-507427 GCA_963846495.1 Thermoanaerobaculia bacterium
AGCTGCGCGCCGAGGATCGCCATGTGGTCGAGCTTCTCGCGGCTGAAGGCGTCCGAGGTGACGACGTAGAGCGGGTGCCGCTTCACCGCGCAGACGAGCGCGAGTGACACGCCGGTGCTGCCGCCGGTGTACTCGACGACCGGACCGCCTGGCGGGAGCCGGCCGTCCGCCTCCGCGGCCTCGATCATCGCCAGCGCCATGCGGTCCTTGACGCTGCCGGTAGGGTTCTCGCTCTCCATCTTGAGCAGGATCCGCGCCGCGCCGGGGGATGGGATCGAGCGCATCGGCAGCAGCGAGGTGCTGCCGATGCAGTCGAGGATGTTTCGTGGCGCTGGCGTTGGCTTCATGGGCTCGGTGACGTTATCCCGCGGCGGTTTCCAGGCGGCGCCGGGCGCGCGGCGTTCGCGCCCACCTGTGCAAGATTAGGACGTCAGCGCGAGATTCCCGCCTCTCGCCGGCGACCCGACATGAATGGCCGCAAGTGGTTCTTCCTCGCCCTTCTCGGCGTCGCGTTGGCCGCCAGCTGCATCCGCGCTCCCTATCCGGACGAGATGTACTTGCAGCACTCGCCGACGGTGGTCCTGCTCGTTGCTCTACCGCTCGCCTGTCGCCGGTGGCCGCTTTCCGACGCCGCCTTCGGCTGCATCGTGGCGTTCATGCTGCTGCACACGCTCGGCGCCCGCTACATCTACTCGAACGTGCCGTACGAGGAATGGGTGAGGGCGGTGTTCGGAACCGATCTCCCAGGCACCTTCCGCCTGCGGCGCAATCACTACGACCGCCTCGTCCACTTCGCCTTCGGGCTGCTCTGGGCGCGGCCCGTGTGGGAGGTGTCGACGCGGCACCTCGGCATTCCACGGCGGGTCGCCTACTACACGACGGTCGAGTTCCTGCTGGCGTTCAGCGCGCTCTACGAGCTGTTCGAGTGGGGCCTGACGATGGTGCTGTCGCCGCAGGACGCCAACGAGTACAACGGCCAGCAAGGCGACATCTGGGACGCGCAGAAGGACGTCTCGTTGGCCCTCGTCGGCGCGCTGCTGGGGCTCGCGGTCCTCCTCGCCCGACGCCGGGGCGCCAGGGAGCTCGCGTGACGGCTGACGAGGCGACTCGCTGAAGCGCGGTGGCGGGAGACGTGGCAGCTCGCCGGCGCGGCGGCGCCTACGGGAGTGCTCGAGCAGCTGCTGGCGAAGTACGCCGAGCCGTACCGCGCGTATCACAACCTCTCGCACGTCCTCGATTGTCTGAACCATGCCGCGTCGGTGCGAGCGCAGCTCGAGCATCCGCAATGCGTCGAGCTGGCGCTCTGGTTTCACGACGTGATCTACGAGCCGCGGGCCGGGGACAACGAGGAGCGCAGCGCGGCGTTCGCGGTCGAGGCGCTGACGGAGTTGGTGACGCCGGAGGTGCTGCGGCACGTCGAGGAGCTGATCCTCGCGACGCGTCATCCGTCGCGGCCGACCGAGGCTGATGCGCGTTACTTGGTCGACATCGACCTGGCGATCCTCGGCGCGCCGCCGGCAGCCTTCGACGCCTACGAAGCCGCCATCCGTCGTGAGTACCGCTGGGTGCCGGCGCCGCTCTACCGGCGCAAGCGGAAGCAAGTGTTGCAGTCGTTTCTCGATCTCGATCGCATCTACTTGACCGAGCACTTCGGCCGCCGGCTCGAAGAGCAGGCGCGGTCGAACCTCCAGCGTTCGATCTCGAAGCTCTGACGAGACGTGCGGCGATCAATTGCCGGACGGCTTCGCCGCCGGCTCGAGCGAGGTGACGTGCTCGGCGTCGGACGGCCACTCGCCGGCGAGGAAGGTGTCGATGGCGGAGAGGACGCGCTCGCGCGCCTCGATCCAGGGCGCGTGGCCGGCGCCTTCGACGGTGAGCAGGCGCGCGTCGGGCAGCAGCATCGCCCACTCGCGCGCGCCGCCGTAGGGCGCGCTGCGGTCGCGCGTGCCGTGGACGACGAGCGCCGGCGCGGTGGCGCGCGCGAAGTCGGCGGCGGTGAGCTCGAGCGCGCGCAGCGACGGTTGCACGTGGCCCATCCAGTACGCCATGAAGGCGCGCTCGTTGGCAAGCTCGCAGCGGCCCCAGTCGATGCCCGCGGCGTCGGCGGGATCGGTGACGTAGATCTCGCGCAGGATCGCCCATACGTCGCGGCAGTGCTCCACCGGGTCGATCGAGCGCGGCGCGGCGCGCAGCTGCGCGATCCTGGCGAAGACGTCGCGCAGCGTGTCGTCGGCGCTGGCGCCGGTGAGGTGCGGCGGGTACTGCTTGCCGGCGAACGGCTCGCTCGGGCCGATCAGCACCAGCCGAGCGACGGCCTGCGGGTGCCGCATCGCGTATAGCGCGACGACGAGCCCCACGTACGAATGCGCCACGAGAGTCAGCCGCTCGATGCCGAAGTGACGGCGCAGCGCCTCGAGATCATCGACGTCGTTCCGCAAGCCGCGCGCGAGCTTCGTGGGGTCAACGATCGTCGAGGAGCGCCCGCGGTTGCGCAGGTCGTAGACGATCAGCCGTCGGCCGTCCGCGAGCGGCGCCAGGTCGTCGACCCAGTACATGCCGTTGGGGACAACCACCGTCTGCGGGCCCTCGCCGCGGACGGTGAACCACAGGTCGACACCCTCCTCCACCGTCACGAAGCCCTCGCGCTGCTCGCTCGCGCTCATCGTGGCGCTCCTCTCGCTCGGACGTCCAAAAACACGACAGCCGCGACGGTGCGCGGCTGCCAGAACGTCAAAAGCCGCGCCGGCGCGCGGCTTTCGTTGGGCGGCCGACCCCTCGCCGGCCGATCTCCATGCTACGGATCGCGGCCAGGCGGGTCAACCGGAACCGGCGCGATCTGGCGCTTCGATGGGTAAAAGCACCCGTCGCGTCCGTCCATAATCGCGGAGCCCGGCGAGGGCTTTGCGGCGCAGGTCGTGCGCCGTTTGACTCCTGCGCCGCCTCGGCGGAGTAGGATTGGGCGCCTCGCCCGGGGGGAACGCCTCGGAGGGCGGTTCACATCATCCGCAAAGGAGGATTTATGGCTACGAAGGGTCAAGCGAAGGGGAAGGGCGGCCAGAGCGCCTTCATGGCACCGGTGCAGCCGGACGAGGCGCTGGGCGCCGTCGTCGGCAACGATCCGCTGCCGCGCACCGAGATCACCAAGCGTGTGTGGGACTACATCCGCAAGAACGGGCTGCAGGACGCCAAGGACAGGCGGACCATCAACGCCGACGACAACCTGCGCAAGGTCTTCAACGGCAAGAACAGCGTCAGCATGTTCGAGATGACCAAGCTGGTCAACGGCCACGTCAAGAAGTAGCAGCCGCTGGCGCGCCGACGCGGCGGCACTCTAGTCGCCGCGCGGCCCGCAGGCGCACGGTCTTCGCTTCGATAGCAGCGCGAGTCAGTCGAGTAGCCGCTGAACGGCCGGGGCCAGCGGCTGCGGCTACTCGATGTCGCGTTCCAGCCTGGAAGCCGCCAGCAGCTCGAGGAACCGGGGCCGCAGCTCCTCGGGCAAGCGCGCCGCATCCGCCTCGGCGAGGCGATTGACCTTGATCAGCTCGCGTAGCGGATGCCGTCGGGCGAGGGCACGAACGCCTCGGCGAGCGGCGAGGGATAGACGACCGGGCTGCCAGGGGCGCCGGCGTGCTCGCCCGAGACGAGGACGTCGATGTCCACGTGGCGCGGCGAGTCGCGCAGCTTCTTGCGCAGCCCGGGTGCGCGCGGCGAGAGGCCGCGCCCGACGAGCCGTTGGTGGATGGTGTCCAGGCCTTCGGGAGTGGTCACGATCTCGATCTCCTCGGTGAAGCGCACGTAGCCGTACTGGCGCATGGCGAGCGCGCCGACGACGGCAAAGTCGATCCCCTCACGCCGGCAGCGCCGCAGGAGGTCGGCGAGCGCGGCACGCAGGTCTTCGACGTGCTTGGCATCGCGCTCCAGAGCAGCGAGGAGCGCCGGCGGCGAGGCGGCCTCGGCCATGCCTAACGCTAACGGCTTTCGGACTTGCTCGGCGGAAAACGTCAGTCGAAGTAGCCGGTGACGTCCACCAGCAGGTGGACGCCGCGGCTCGCCCGCGCCGCGAAAGCGCCGTTGGCGGCGAGCGGCACGCGTAACCCGGCAAAGCTGCTGCGCGGCGCGCGGAACGCAACGCTCAGGCCGCTCGCCGGCGCCGCACCCGCCGCGAAGAGGCGCAGTGAGCCGCCGCGCCGCGCCTGCAGCGTCGAGACGTCGGCGGCGAGGGCGCGGGCGCTCGCCGGGACGCCGCAGCGTGAGGCGGCGCCGAAGGCGCGCGTCGCGTTCGCCACAGCGCCGGGCCGCCGAGCTCGCCCGCCGGATTGCGGGTGTCGACGAGGCGGCAGCGCGGCAGCGGGTGGAACCCTCCCCCGCCGCCGCCTCCCCCTCCTCCGCCCCGCCAGCCGAGCTGCACCACCTCGAAGTCGCTCGCTCGCAGCGCCGCGAACGCCGGGTTGAGCACGTCGTTGTCCCAGCGCCGGTCGTAGGTGCCCTGCACGTAGAGGTTGGAGCCGTTGTCGGCGACGATGAGCCCGTAGGTCTTCATCGCCTGGAAGATCCGCTGCACGTACGCCGGGAAACCGCTGATGTCCTTGCTCGCCTTGAGGCGCAGCCGCGCTCCCATCGGCAGCGCGCCGGGCGAGCTGCCGGCGCGGTGCGAGGCCGGCCAGACGTAGCCGTTGGTGCGTTGCACGGTGACGCGGAAGGCGTGGCGGATCGGCTCCGTCCCGAAGGCCTCGTCAGGGCGGATGAGGCCAGGCAGGATGGCGAGGCCGGCGGCGTCGGCGCTCGTCCAGCCGTCGGGACGCCGGTCGTTAGTGGTGAGCAGGAAGACGGCGCCCGAGCCCGCCTCCCAGCGGCCGTTGCGCCACGCGGTGTCGTAGAGCTCGTAGAGGATGCGGCGGTCGCGGTCGACGATGAGCAGGTGGCGGTCGCCGCCGGCGCGGTCGTCGTCGCCAGCCCAGCCGCCCTCGAGCCAGCGCGTCTGCGTGCGCGCCTCGGGCGGGATCGGGTAGCCGGGCGGCCGCCCAGGCGCGCCGGCGTCGCTTTCGTCGCCGTAGTCGACGAAGGTCACCGGCACGAGCGGCTGCTCGGCGCCGACGCTGGCGTAGGGGAAGCCGTAGATCTCGGGATCGCTCGGCCCCGCGGCGTCGCCGCCGAAGTCGGGGTGCAGCCCGCGCGTCGGCCCGATGTAGTCGATGAAGGCCTGGCTGTTGGGATCGAGCGGCGCCTGGCTGACGTCGAGGTTCCACCAGTTGTCGGCCGGGAAGAGCGGCAGCGGCTGGGGCAGCGCCCCGTTCTGCACCGCTTGCGCGTGCACCGATGTGGCGGCCAGCGCA
Organism: Thermoanaerobaculia bacterium; assembly: GCA_963846495.1. Taxonomy (GTDB): domain Bacteria; phylum Acidobacteriota; class Thermoanaerobaculia; order Multivoradales; family JAIOJS01; genus DASYQD01. The sequence goes on from CAWJWP010000017.1 coordinate 5,334, forward strand.
GCGATCAGCGTGAAGAGCGCGCGGGCGAGCAGCTGGCACGAGCGAGTGGAGCGCGACGACCGCCCATCGGCAGAGGTCTTCATCTGAAGTCAGCGTAGCGCGCGCCGACGCCGGGCGCAGTCGGCCCGTTCACACGCACGCGCGGCGCCGGCGCGTGCGCCGCACCGGGGGTCGCCCTACTCTCGCGCGGTGTCGCTTCGGCGATGCCCGCGATGGCGCGATGGCCGCGCCGGCTCGTTCGTATGAACGCGCGGGAGCCATCCCGCTCCAGCGCCGCATCGGCGTTCCACGCAATCGCCAGGAGGCTGAGATGCCAGCCCGCATCTGCTGGTTCGTCGGGGTCGGTGTCCTCGTCGCTCTCTCGCCGATCGTCGCCGCGTCACCAGCTCGGGGCGCCGAGTGGAGCCCGATCGGGCCGCCCGGCGGCGGGATCGCATCGATCCTGCTGCAACCGGGCAGCTCGAGCGTCCTCTACGCCGGCACCGCGGGCGGCGTGTTCAAGAGCACTGACGGGGGCTACGGTTGGTCGCTGGCGAGCGAAGGGCTGCCGGCGCAGCGCGTCGTCGGCCTCGCCGCCGATCTCTCCGTGCCGACGACGCTCTTCGCCGCGGTGAGCTCCGGCGTGGCAGCGGGCGGCGTCTTTCGCAGCCGCGACGGCGGCGCCCATTGGAGCTACGTCGGCAGGGACCTCGAACGGCCTCCTATAGTCGCCAACGCGTTCGCGGTGGCGACCGCGCCGGGCGCCGTCTACGCCAGCACCGACAAGGGCTTCTTCCGCAGCCGCAACGGAGGCGACAGCTGGCAGCCGCTCAACTCCGGTCTGCCGGAGGTCCCGCTCGTCTTCGCCATCGCGGTCCATCCCGGCCGGCCCAAGACCATCCTCGCCGGGCTCGGTGGTGGCGGCATCCGGCGCAGCGCCGACGGCGGCGCGCACTGGAGCCCGGTGAGCGGCGTGCCCGCGAACGCCTTCGTGTTCGACTTCGCCTTCGCGGCGGCGCCGTTCGACACGCTCTACGCGGCGACGCACGTTGGACTGTTCCGCAGCGACGACGGCGGGTTCACCTGGCAACGGGTGGGCGCCGGGCTGCCCGACAGCGTCTACGCGGTGGTCACCAACCCGACCTCGTCGCTGACCGTCTACGCGGCGACCTCCGCGGGTGCTTTCCGCAGCGACAACCGCGGCGAGACCTGGCAGGACGCCAGCGAGGGCTTCGGTCACCCGGCGGTCCGCGCGCTGGCGATCGACCCCGCCCACCCCCAGGTCCTCTGGGCCGGCACTTCGAGCTTCACCGCGCTCGAAGGCATGTTCCGCACCGACGACGGCGCGGCGCACTGGACCTTCCGCAGCCGCGGCCTCAGCGCGCTGACGACGGAGGAGGTGGAGGTCGACCCTCACCATCCGGGGACCCTCTTCGCCGCGCTCGGGCACGGCGGCCTCGCGCGCAGCCGCGACCATGGGCTCAACTGGAGCCGCCTGCCCCTTCCCGCCGAGGTCTTCACGGTCTTGGATGTGGAGGTCGATCCGGTCGATCCGTCGACCGTCTATGCGGTGGCCTACACCGGGGGACCGTTGTTCCGCAGCACCGACGGCGGCGACACCTGGGGCCGCTTCGCGAGCACGACTCCCTTCATCCAGGAGCTCGAGATCGATCCGCACGACCCGACTCACTTCCTTGCCGGCGGCGACGCAACGATCTACCGCAGCACCGACGGTGGCGTCACCTGGCTTGCCAGCCTGGCGCCATACGCCAGGACGATCCAGCTCGCCATCGCGCCCGGCGTCCTCTACGCCGTCGTCGGATTGCCGACCGGCCCCGGCGTACCGCACGAACGGACCCAGCTGTGGCGGAGCCGTGATGGGGGGCAGAGCTGGCAGGTCGCCATCGACATTGCCGGCGACCCGCGCTCCGTGGCGGTCCTCCCCTCGGACCCGACGACCGTCTTCGCCGCGCTCAGCGACGGCACCATCACGCGCTCCGACGACGGCGGCGACAGCTGGCGGCCGGCCAGCCGGCTGCCGGCGGCGGCGGCGTCGCTGGTGATCGCTGCCGGCCCGGCGGAGACGATCTACGCGGCGGTGCCGCGACACGGCGTGCTGGCGAGCGCCAACGGCGGCGTCACCTGGACGCCCGTCGGCGAGGGTCTCGCCGAGCTCGTGCTCGGCAAGCTCCTGCTCGATCCGCGCGATCCGGGCAGGCTCTACGTGACGGCCGCCAACCGCGGCATCGTGGCCCTCTACCAGCCCGCGGATTGCGTCGCGGGTCCGACGACGCTCTGCCTCCAGGGCGGGCGCTTCCACGTCGAGGTCGCCTGGGCCGACTTCGCGGGCAACGCCGGTCCCGGCAGGACGTTGCCGCTGACCGGCGAGAGCGGCGCGTTCTGGTTCTTCGACGCCGCCAACGTCGAGCTGGTGGTGAAGTTGCTCGACGGCCGCGCCGTCAACGGCAAGTTCTGGGTGTTCACTGCGTCGTTGACCAGCGTCGAGTTCACGCTGCGGGTGACCGACACCGAGACCGGCAGGCAGCGGATCTACCGCAACCCCTCCGGGAACCAGGCGAGCCTCGGCGACACGAGCGCGTTCTAGATCTCGCCGGGCGAAGGGCGGGCAAGGTCCGCTCGCGGCGAGCACGACGAGGTGAATGCCCGGTGCCCCACGGTAGGCTGCGCCGGCCGTGAGATCGGCTCGACTCGCGACGCTTCACCGCGCCGTCGGCTGGACGACGATGGCCGCCTTCCTCGCCACCGGCCTGTTCATGCGCCTCGGCTTTCCCGGTGTCGAGCCGCCCGACCTCGCGCACCGGGTGTTCTTCCGCACCCACCACCTCTACCTACTCGGCGCGGCGCTCGTGCAGCTGGTCGTCGCCGCGCACCTGCGGGCGACCTCCATCGTGCCGGCACGGCGCCCGCGCCTGCGGCTCGCCGCCTCGACGCTGCTCTTGCTGGCGCCGCCGCTGCTGCTCCTCGGCTTCCTCACCGAGCACCTCGCCGACGCCCTGCGCGGCGAGGCCACCAGCCTCGGCTGGTACGCGAGCCTCGCCGGCGTGCTGCTCCACCTGCTCGCCGTGCGGCGTTGATGCAGCGCGATGCGCGCGAATGCTGGCCTCACCGACGTGAGCGGCGCGGTTGCGATGCGACGTCATCGCGGATCCAACGGTGCAACGCGAGCGCCGGGATGCGCGGGAGGGCAGATCATGGGAGCGACGGCGAGACGGGTCATCGAGGCTGCGGTGGTGGGCGGCGCGGCACTGTGGATGGCGGCGTGCGCGACGGCCGGTCGGCCGTCAGGGCTGCGGCCGCGCGAGCCAGGCGAGAGCTTCGCCCTCGCCGGGCCGGTCTTCGGCAGCCGCGAAGTGCGCCCGAGCGCCTGCATCGCGGGCGGCCATTACCTCTTCCTCGGCGCCGACCTGGTCGACGAGAAATCGAAGCTCGTCGTGCGCGCTGTCGAGGACCCGCTGGAGGGACCGAGGATCCGCGTCTTCGACGCCGCCGACTCCGACCATCGCACCGTCTCCTTCCGCCGCGTCGATTGCAGCCGGCTGGTCTCGCGCCTGGCGCCGACGGGAAGCATGGTCAACGGCGTCCTGCTGCTGAAGCTCGAGCTCGACGTCGACTGCCGCAACGCGGCCGGCGACGCCGTGGCCGGCGCCTTCTCCGCCAGCGAATGCCAGTAGGCGACGCAGCGAGCGGCACGCACGAGTGGCCGTCGCAGCTCGCGCGCGCGATCCGGCGACTAGACTCGCGGCGTGACCGACTCCGGCACGCTCGCCGCGATCTGGGTGAAGCACTGCAAGCGCGGGCCGATGGACGCCGCGCTCGCGGGCGAGTTGGTGGCCGGCCGCGGTCTCGTCGGCAACGCCAACCAGGGCGGCCGGCGCCAGGTCACGCTCATCGAGGAGGAAGTGTGGGCGGCGATGATGGCCGAGCTCGGCGGCGCGCTGCCCACCGGCGCGCGCCGCGCCAACCTGGTGTTGCGCGGCTTGCCGCTACGCGACACCCGCCGCCGCGAGCTGCGACTCGGACCCTGCGTGCTGCGCATCGGCGGCGAGACCAAGCCCTGCGAGCGCATGGACGAGGCGCTGCCCGGCCTGCGCCGCCTGATGTTCCCCGACTGGCACGGCGGCGCCTTCGCCGAGGTGCTCACCGGCGGCACGATCCGCGTCGGCGACGTCGCAGAGTGGTTGCCGAGCCCGGCCGACGACAAGGAAACCGGCGCGGAGCTGCTCTCTTCGAGCGCCTTCAGTTGCCCTAGTGGCAGCTAGTCGCCGAGCCCTTGCCTCGCCGCGGGTCAGCGCGGCACGCCGGCGCCGATCGCCTGCTCCCAACGCCGGCCGCGCGGCCCGACGTACTCGGCCTGCGGGCGGATCAGGCGGCCTTCACGGACCTGCTCGAGGCAGTGGGCCGTCCAGCCGGCGACGCGGCCGACGGCGAAGGTGGGGGTGAAGAGCTCGGTCGGCAGGCCGAGGCCGTGCAGCAGGAGCGCGGTGTAGAACTCGACGTTGGTGTCGAGGCGGCGGTCGGGCTTCTTCTCGCGCAGCAGGCGCAGCGCCGTGGCCTCGACGTGGCGCGCCAGCGCGTAGAGACCGGTGTCGCCACCCTCGCGGTAGAAGCGCTCGGCGGCGGCGCCGAGCACGTCGGCGCGCGGGTCGCGCACGCGGTAGACGCGGTGGCCGAAGCCCATGAGGCGCTCGCCGCGGGCGAGCTTGGCGCGCAGCACCGCCTCGGCACGCTCGGCGACGCCGATCTCGAAGACGGTGTCGAGCGCCGGCCCGGGCGCGCCGCCGTGGAGCGGCCCCTTGAGGGCGCCCACCGCCGCGGTGACGGCAGAGACCAAGTCGGAACCGGTGGAGACGACGACGCGAGCCGCGAAGGTCGAAGCGTTGAGGCCGTGGTCGACGACGGTGCACAGGTAGGTATCGAGCGCGCGCACGCGCTCGGCCGAGGGCTCTTCGCCTTCGAGCAGCCAGAGAAAGGCTGCCGCCGGCGCGAGGTCCGGGCGCGGGGGCGGCAGCTCGAGGCCTTGGCGGAAGCGCCAGTGCGCGGCGACGAGGGCGGGAAAGGCGCCGGTGAGACGGATCGCTTCGCCGAGGCTGGCCGCGGTGGGCGTAGAGCCCGTGCCGCCTGTGGTCGGCGCCGCCGCAGCGGCCCGTTCGCCCGTCGGAGGCGAGGACGACGCGGCGAGCGACAGCGAGGCGACGCCCATGCGCAGGGCATCCATCGGCGCCGCGCCGGCGGCAGCGGCGGCGCGCAGCAGCTCGAGCGTGGCAGGCGGCAGCTCGCGGGCTGCGGCAAGCTCGGCGCGCAGCCAGGCGAGGTTGGCGGCGTCGGGGAGCTCGCCGTGCCAGAGCAGCCAGGCGACCTCTTCGAGCATGGCGTGCGGGGCGAGCTCTTCGACGGGGTAGCCGGCGATCAACAGCTCGCCGCGCTCGCCGTCGACGTGCGACAGGCGAGTGGTGGCAGCGACGACTTGGTCGAGACCGGAGACGAGAGTTGCGGTCATGGCGCTTTCCTTCAATCGGTGGTTTGCGGGCTCGGCAGGGCGGGGTGGTTGGTCAGCCCAGCCGCTCCGCACGATCCCATGGTGCTCTTCGTCAACTATGTTGTCAATCTTGATTCACTAATCAATATGAGGCAGACTCCGAGGCGATGAGCGACGACCCCGCCTTCCTCTCCGCCGCCCAGGCTGCTGCTGCGCTCGGCGTCACTCTCCCCACCCTCTACGCCTACGTCAGCCGCGACCTGCTCGCCTCCGAGCCGATGCCCGGCGAGCCGCGCGCTCGCCGCTACCGGCGCGAGGACGTCGAGCGGCTACGCGCGCGGCAGGAGGTGCGCCGCCATCCGGAGCAGGCGGCGCCGCGGGCGCTGGCATGGGGCGAGCCGGTCCTCGACTCGGCGCTGACTCTCATCGACGGCCACCACCTCTACTACCGCGGCCGCGACGCCGTCGAGCTGTCGCGCCGCTCCTCCGTCGAGCAGGTAGCCGCCCTCCTCTGGACCGGCGACGAGGCAGCGGCGAACGATCTCTTCGCCGCTGCAGGCGCCGCCGCCGGCTCGCGCGCCAGCGCTCGCCTACCCTCCCCCGTGGAGCGCCTGCAAGCCTCGCTACCGCTCGCCGCCGCCTCCGACCAAGCGGCCTGGGACCTGCGGCCCGAGGCGGCCGCACGCTGCGGCGCGCGCATCCTCGGCGTGGCGACGGCGGCCGTCGCCGGTCGCGCGCTCGATCGCGACGGCATCGCCGCCACCCTCGCCGCGGGCTGGCGCCCGCGCGGCCGCGGCGCCCGTGCCGCGCTCTCGGCGGCGCTCGTCCTCTGCGCCGACCACGAGCTCAACGTCTCCACCTTCGCGGCGCGCTGCGTCGCTTCCGCCGAGGCGACGCCGTGGGACGCGGCGATCGCCGGCCTCGCGGCCGCCAAGGGACGCCGCCACGGCGGCGAGGCGCTCCGGCTCGAGGCGCTGCTGCGCGAGTCCACCGCCGTCGGCCCGGCCGCCGCTGTCGCGGCGTGGCTACGCCGCGGCGAGCGCCTGCCTGGCTTCGGCCACCGGCTCTACCCGGCCGGCGATCCACGCGGCGTCGAGCTGCTGGCGCTCGCCGAGCGAGCCGCGCCGGCCTCGCCCGCGCTGCGTCGCGTGCTCGCCCTCCGCACGGCAGCGCACGAGCTCACCGGCGAGCTGCCCAACGTCGATTTCGGCCTCGCCACGCTCGCCGCCGCGCTGCGGCTGCCCGCCGGCGCGCCGCAAGCGCTCTTCGCCCTCGGCCGCACCATCGGCTGGGTGGCGCACGCCATCGAGGAGTACGGCCGCGGCGCGCTGATCCGCCCGCGGGCGCGCTACGTCGGACCGTCGCCGCTCACCGCCTGAAACCGCCGCGCCTCTCCGCTGTCGAGGCGCACGAGGCTCAGGGCTTCTCCACCGCCGCGCTCGCGCCGCCGAGCTTCTCCTCCAGCCACTCGACCGCCTTCTCGAGCACCTCGTCGCGCCCCTCGCGCAGCCCGCGGATGGTAGGCGCCGCCGGCACGTGCGGCTGCAGGCCGACGCGCTGCAGCTGGCGGCCGTCGGCGTGGCGCACGTCGTGGCCGCTGAAGCGCACCCAGATGCCGCCGGGCAGCGGGAAGGAGGTGATGTCGCCGTTCGAGCCCGACGTCGGGCTGCCGACGAAGGTGACGTCGGTCGCCTGCTCGATGAAGAGGCCGGTGTGCTCGGCCTGGCTCTGCGCACGCTCGTTGATCAGCATCACCACCTTGCCGCGGTAGGGCTCGCCGTCGGGCAGGCCCATCGACTGCTCGAAGAAGTAGCCGTTCTCGCCGCCCTCGGCCCGCGACTCGAATGTCCAGGGGTCGAGGGCGATGCCGCGGAAGGTGGCCGCGATGCGATTGCGGCGGACGTTGAGCTGCGACGCCAGGATCCAGAAGACTCCGTTCGGGTAGCCGCGCATGTCGAGCACCAGCGCGTCGGTGTCGGCGAGGTCGGCGAGCATCTCGTTCACCTCGCCGAACTGCAGGTGGTTGAGGTCGGTGTAGCCGATGCGCGGCTGCAGGCGCCGCCACGGTTTCTCCGCTGGGCGCGGCGGCAGCCACGGCGCCACGCGCTCGAGCTCGACGCGACGTACGGTGCCGTTTGCGCTTTCGAGCTCCATCACCGCCTTGGTGCCGAGGGCGCCGCCGGTGGCGGCCCGCGCCGCGCGCCAGCGGTGATTGCCCTCGGTCGCCGCGGCAATGAACGGCGCGAGTCGCTCCATGCGCGCCGCCATCGGCTCGCCGTCGACGCTCTTCACGACGTCGCCTACCGCGACGCCCTGCAGCGACGGATCGACCGCGGCCACCACCGCCTGCCCCTCGACGACATCCAGCCGCAGCGCCGGCCAGGCGGCGCCGAGCAGCCGCTCGACGGCGGGATAGTCGCTCGCCCGGGTGTGGCCATCGGCGACGTGCGCGAGCAGCCTCAGCACCGCGCGCGCGTAGGCGTCCTCGTCGGCGGCGGCGAAGAGCTCCGGCAGGCTCTCGCGGAACGCGCCGTCCCAATCGCCGATCAGGCCGAGGTAGGGGTAGAAGTAGCGGATGACGCCCCAGGCGCGGCAGCCGGCGAGCAGGCGCTTGCCGGCGTCGGGCAGCCGCGGCTCGGCGTAAGGGTCGTCGCGCCGCCCCTCGAGCGGGACGGGCGGCGGCGTGTACGGCAGCGGGACGTCCCAGACCTGACCGAGCAGCTTCACCGCCTCGGCCATCGCGGGATCGTTGCCGCCGCTCGGCGGCGGCACGACGGTGACCTCGAGCGGGCGACCCAGGCCCTCCCAGCCGCGCACGCGCGCCGTCAGGCCTTCGCCGATCGGCACGCCGAAGGCGAGCTGGTCCCCCTCGCGCAGCGCCTTGGTGCCGACGACGCGGGCTTCGCCGGCGCCCACCAGCGCCCACCCGAGATCGGGCAGCGTCGCGTCCTCGTCGACGAGGAAGACGAGGCGCCAATCGCCGCCCGCGCCGTCGGGCTCGAACGTGCCGCCGGGCGTGCTCACGAAGCCCGCCCAGTAGCCGCCCGAGCTGGCGCCGCGCTGCGGCGGGTAGCCGTGGTACGCGCGCCAGCGCGTCCCCGGCGCCACCACGCGGTGCGGCACGAGGAAGCGAGCGGCGTCCGCCAGCGCGCCGAGCGCGGCCCAGCTCGACTCGCCATCGCCGAAGCGCAGGTCGACGACGAGGCCCTTCAGTCCCGCGCGTGCCGCCGGCAGCTTGGCGAGCAGCTCCGGCGCGGTGGCGCGCACGCCGTGCGCGCGCTCGTAACCGGGAAGGTCGACGAGCAGGATGCCGTCGGCGAGCGGACGGATCAGCTCGACTTTCGCTGGCTCCGCCGTTGGCGCGGTCGGCGCTGGGCGGGGACGACGGCCCCGGCTTCGTGCCGAACCGGCCTGCTCCTCGACCGGCGGCGGCACGGTAGTGGCCGGATCGCCGATCGCGGCGAGCATCGCGGCGGCCACGTCTCGATAGGCCGCCGCCGGCGAGCTGCCGTCGACGGCAAGCGCTGCGGTGGTGAACGCACCATCCCAATCCACCGTGCCCGCCGCCAGCGCCGGGTGCACGTACTTCGCCGCCGTCCACGCCTTGCAGAGCCCGGCGATGCGGTCGAAGCGCTTCGTCGCGCCCTCGTCCGCGGCCGCGGCGGCGGGCCACGAGTCGAAAGCGCAAAGAGCCGAGCAGCAGAACGGTGAGGACGGTCGAGCGACGTCGGCTCATGCAATGCCTCCGCGGGTACGAGCACGTCAAAGCTGGTATCGAGCGGTGAGAGTAGCAATGCGCCGACGATCCCTCGATGCGAGCATGGGCCATGGGCGATGGTCCCCACACTGCCTCCGTTATCATCCGCGCGCCGCAGACTTCCGGCGGCGGAGGGAGCGCGCCCAACTGAGGCAGAAGCAGTGAGCGAAAAGCAGTGAGCCGGAAGCTGCGATTCGGGGTGATCGGCGCCGGCTCCTTCGCCGAGGCTTGTCACATACCCGGCCTCCTCGCCGCGCCCGACGCCGAGGTGGTCGCCGTCGCCGGCCGCCGACGCGAGCGCGCCGAGGCGCTGGCGCAGCGCTTCGGCATCCCGCACGTCGAGCCCGACGCCGCCGCCCTCTGCGCCCGCGACGACGTCGACGCCGTCGCCATCGTCGCCCCCAACGACGTGCACCGCGAGGCGGCGCTCGCGGCCTTCGCGCATGGCAAGCACGTGCTCTGCGAGAAGCCGCTGGCGCTCGACGTCGACGAGGCCCGCGAGATGCTGGCCGCCGCGCGCGTGTGCGGCTGCGTGCACCTCGTTGCGTTCACCTACCGCTACCTGTACGGCGTCGCCGAGCTGCGCCGCCGCGTGGCGGCAGGCGACGTCGGCGAGCCCTACCTCTTCCGCGGCCACCACGAGTTCTGGGACGGCCTGCGTCCCGGCACGCCGATCGGCTGGCGCGAGCTCGGCGCGCCCTCCGGCGGAGGAGGCGGCGGCGTCCTCTGGGACTCGGGCTCGCACATGTTCGACCTCGCGCGCCACCTCCTCGGCCCCGTCGCCGCCGTCCGCGCCACCGTGCAACACCTGCCGCGCGAGATGCCGGACGCGAGCGGCGGCGCGCCGCGCGCCGTCGAGAGCGACGACCAGGCGATGGCCTGGCTGCGCTTCGCCTCGCAGGCGCGCGGCCACTGGCACGCGAGCCGGATCACGCCGACGCGCGAGGACGCCTTCGTGCAGGTGATCGGCCGCGAAGGAGCGCTCGAGGCGCAGCTCTCGCGCGGCCGCGCCGACCGCCTGCGCGCGGTGGCGGCGGGCTCGCGCGAGTGGCGCGACCTGCCGCTGCCGGAGGAAGCGTCGCGCGGCGGCTCGCACGCGCTCATGCGCATGATGGCGAGCTTCGTCGAAGCCTGCCGCCGCGGTGCGCCCGCCGAGGAGGACGCGACCTTCGACGACGGCTTCGCCGTGCAGCGACTCCTCGCCGCCAGCCGCGAGTCGGCCGACGGCGACTGGGTCGAGCTCGCGACGCCCGCGTAGCCCGCGCGAACGCGCGTTCGGACCCGCGCTCCCAGCCGCGACTCGCGTACGATCGCGGCCCCATGCCTCGCCACTCGTTCTTCCAGCGGCTGCCGGTGGTCGCCACGATCGCCACCGACGTCACCCTGCTCGCCGCGCTCGCCGCCTGGCAGTGGGCGGAGCGCCAACCGATCGCCAGCGCACCGTGGAAGGTGCCGCTCGTCCTCTGCTTGGTCACCCTCGCGTGCGGCGCGGTGGCGCTCGTCGCCTGCCGGCGCGCCAACCGCGTGCTGCTCTTCCTGCTCGACTTCGTCGCCGTCCTGATCGCCGCCTGGCTGTTCAACCTGCTGTACGGGCGGGTGGGGGTGACGACCTTCTGGCTGCGGTAGCTGCGCCGAGGCCCCGCCGGACGAGCCGTAGGGCGGACATGGCACCATGGGCTCCGCCGTCGCGCGCGCCGAGCTCTCGCCGCAGCTCTTCGAAGCGAGGACCCGAATGCACCGGCAGCGCGACGCGCTGCGCTTCGCCTCCGAGATCGCCGGCAGCGGACAGCTCGGTCCAGGTGAGACCGGCATGAAGGGCGATCGCCGCGCCACCTGCAGCTAGCGGCACACGCTGCGAGCGGAAGACACCCGGCTTGACGAACCAGAGCGCCTGCCGCGAGCCGGCGAGCGCCCCGGTCTGTCGATACTTGAGCCCGCGAACGCGCAATGCCGCGGCGGGACAGGCGAAGGCGACCTCCGACGCTGGCATCCCCGCCCGCAGCGCCATGCGCTTGGCCCAGCCGTCGCCGCGCAAGGCCGGCACCACCCGGCCGAGCAGCGGCCGCAGGACGATGCGCCAGCAGAAGCCGAGCAGCCGAATCGCCCAACCGAACAGCAGCAACGCCAACGTGACGATGGCGAGACTGAAGAGCAGAGCCAGCCAGGGGCTCACGAAGTAGAGGACCAAGAAACCAAGGGCAAACACCTTCTTCGACGTCTCGAAGAAGAGATCGATTGCTGGCACGGGGATGAGCCAGATGAGCACGCCGATCGCCAGGCGGACCACCACCAGCGCGAACAGCGAGAAGGCCAGACTGATACTTCCCACCAGCAGGGACGACCCGAGCACGGTTGGGCCCAGCTGCGCGGCGACGACGGGCAGGGCCGGCGGCCTCGGCACCGTGAGCGCTGGCGAGGCTTGCAGAGCCGGCAGCGCCAAGGCGAGGTAGGCGCCTCCCGCGAGAATCGCCTCGACGGCGCCCGCCGCCTTACCGAACGCTCCCTGCAGCTTGCCCGAGTTGGCCAGATAGGTGAGGAGCGCGAGCACGACGAGGACGAGCACCACGGGCATCGATGCGTACTTCCTTGCCCGTACGACGAGCGCGTTCATGCGCACCCGCTCGACGACCGGCCATCGCTGGTACGCCGGCGGCAGCGAGTCGAGCAGCAGCGAGGAGCCGCCAAGGATGGCGAGTCCCAGGAATGGCGCGCTGGCAATTGCCGGCAGCGGACCGAAGACGTCTTCCGCCGACCGCGAGAGGTCGCGCCAGGCGCCGGCATCGGCGGCGAGCTGGCTCGCCAGCGCTCGTTCCGATCCCTGTTGCGACGCGACGGCGGGCGTGCTCGCCGCGATCGCCGCCAGGACCAAAAGCAGGGGAACGAGGGTCACGCGCACGATGACTCGACGGCCGCGCTACCTATTCGGTCTGCAGGCTCTGCCGTCTGGCTTCGAGTCGGGCGACCAACTGCTTGTAGGTCTCCTCGCTGAGACTCCCTTCGGCGAGACGTTCGCTCAAACGGTCGATCTGCCGCGTCAGATCGTCGGGCGTCTCGGCCGGCGGCCCTACCGGCGCGTCCCCAGCCAGCAGCTGCGGTGGCGCGGGCGCCGGCGGCGGCCCCACCGAAGCGCCGGACGCCGAAGGTGCCAGTGCAGCGGCCGCCAGCTGTCCGAACAGCTGCGCCTTCGCTGCGTCGCCGCCAGTCAGCATGCCTGCCTGGGAAGGGGTGGCGGCGAAGACCTGCAGCGCCTCCAACGCCTTCAGCTTCAGCGGGTCGATACCGACCGCTTGCATCGCCGCCATCATCTGCGCCTGAGCCTGCCCGGCGATGAGTTGCGCCTGCGCCTGCGCGCCCGCCGCGATCTGCGTCACCTGCGCCTCGGTCTGCGCCTGGATGACGGAAGCGACGCCGGTGTAACGGGCCATGCTGGCCCCGGCGATGACCTCCTTGAACTCGGGTGGGAAGTTGATCTCCACCACCTCGAAGTCGACGATGCCGAACCCCATCTTGGCGATCGTCTCGCCAAGCGTGCCGCGGACGGCCTCGGTGAACATCTCGCGCTGCAACTGCAGCTCGAGCGCCGGCCACTTGCCGATCAGCGGCCGCAGCACTCCCTGGACGCGCGGCATCACGAAGCGCTGCAGGTCGACGTCCGCCATCGTGGCGGCCCCCTGGATCACCTGCGCGTTGAAGATGACCGGATCCACCACCGCGAGGTAGACGACACCGTTGCCGCTGATCTGGATGCCGTCCGCCGAGGCGACATTGCCGATGCCCCACTTGAGCGCCCGCTGCCCCGTCTTCACCCACACCACGTCCAACGCGCCCACCACCCGCTGCCGCTCGAAGAGGTAGCTGCCGGGCTCGAGCGCGCCCTGCGCCTTGCCGTCTTCGAGGACGACCGCGGTTTCCCCTTCGTTGACGACGATCGGCTGGGTGGAGGAGAAGACGCTGGCGCGCAGGTGCGGATCGCGCGGCAGCCGGTAGATGATGCTGCCGCTCTCGCCCGCCGGCCATTGCAGCGGCACCTTGCCGAGCCGCGTACCCACCTGCACGGCGGCCGCCTCGGCACGGATTCCGAGGTTGAGCAAGGACGATACGAGACCCATGTGAGCTCCTATGCAAAGCGACCCAGTACTTCGCCCGCCGAGCGGAGTGAGGCGTGCACACTGGTGTCCACCGGCACCTGTCCGGCGGCGCACGCCGCCAGCGCGCGGCTGCCCTTCTTCGATTCATAGTGAGCGTAGACGGCGGGCAGGAACGCCATTCCCCGCACCTGGACCTTCGCCTGCAGCATGTCCGGCCGGCCGGCGCAGGCCTGCTTCAACGCTTGCTCGGCTGCCTTGGCGGTGCTGGCGGGGAGCGCTACGGCGCGGGTGGAGAGCAGCCGCGGATGGTCGAGCGCCCGCGCCAGCGCGTCCTCGCGGTCGTGCAGGAAGAGGACCTTCTCCGGCCGCGGAGCGGTGGCGTCCACCAGCCCCAGGCACTTGCCCTCGACACCCTCCTTGAATACCGCCCCGGTGGATCTCGAGAAGCTCACCTCCGCATACCAGACCGGCAGCAGGAACCGCTGCACGTGGGTGAGCTGCTCCTCGACGCCGAAGACGCCGAGCGACTTCTTGGCGCGCGCCGCCTCGGTCCAGCCGTCGCTCCACGAGAGGTCGTCGTGAAGCGGGACGGCCAGCTCGCCGCGCACGGCGCGGACCAGCCAACCGCAAGCCTCCGCGAGCTCGGTGGCTGCCTCGGCGTCGCGCTTGCCGGCCTCGACCACAGCGCCCAGCTCACCGACAAAGCTCGGAAACGCGTACAGCGCCTTGCCGGCCAGCGCGTCGTAGGCCCGCAGCCAGCGCGCCAGGAACTCGGCGCCGACCGCCTCCCCTTGAGTGCTGATCACCACCGGCATGGCATCGGCCGGGGAGTGCTGGCTGGCTTCGACGGCGCTCGCCGCCGCCCGCAGCGTGAGCGCGATCTGCTCGGCGCGGTCGGCCAGCGCCGCGCCGCTGATCGCGTTGGGGCTGCAGGCCTCCTCGCACAGCCGGCAGAGCTCCACCAATCCGCGGTACCTCTCCTGCAGCGCCGCCAGGAACGGCCGCCGGGTGGGATCCGCGCCGGGTGGGGCCGCCAAGGTTTCCCCCAGCTGTGCGAGCAGGGTCTCGAGGTTGCGACGGGCGCTGACGTATCCCTGACCGTCGCGCCGGTGCGCGGCGTCGGCGACGTTGGACAGGCTCATCACCTCGCCGATGCGGCGGTCGAGCGCCCGCACCGCCGCCTGATCGCCGTCGCCGATGGCGAACGAGGTGATCGACTCACTCTGCAGGCGGGCGCGCAGATCCTTGAGGGTAAGGATCTCTCTCCGGTTAGCCACCAGCGGGTTCGGGACGCGGCCGCCGGGAGCCTGCGTCGGGACGGGCACCGGCACGAGCGGGTGCTGCCCGTGCGCTCCGAGCACTTCGAGCGCCCGGTCCACCTCTCGGCGCAGGTCCGGCAGGATGCGTTGCTGGAAGATGTAGGCGCGGCTCGAGGCGTCGACGCCCCCTGCGGCCACGCCGGCGGACCCGATCCGCTTGTCGAGCCAGCCGCGGATCTCGTCGAGAAGGCGGGATTGTTCGTCCTGCGCCTGCGCGATGCTGAAAGGCTGGAGGCAGAACTCGCAGGTGTAGTTGCCGTCCGCCTGGACCGACTGCGGCCCGTTACAAAAAGGGCAGCGAACCTGGATCGCGGTGGGGTGGGACACGTCTGCTGCTCCTCGGTCGGTTGAGCGGTGCTGCATGGCCGCGGCGCTAGTGACGGTGGGCCACCGACTCGACGCGCTCGAGCCGCGCCGCCAGCGCCGCGATCACTTGGCTGACGTTGTCGATCGCCTCCGTGACCTGCTCCCGCAGCTCTTGCGTCCTACGGGTCGCGTACTCGTCGGCAACGTTCTCGACCAGCGAGCCGCAGGGGCCGCAGACGGTGACGGTGCCCCGCTCGAGGTCCATCGTGAAGGTGTCCTGCCCGAGTTGGCGCACGACCGTCTCGGCGTACGGAGTGACAGCCGACGAGAAGCTGCGGAAGTGCACCGTGGCGCCCTGGAACTCGCGATGGCAGATCCAGCACGTGCGCTTCAACCGGCAGTTGGTGAGCCACGTCTGCGCCTGCGAAGCGTGCTCGTCGCCGCATTGCCCGAATGCGCTGAGAGCCTTCGCCATGTGCTCCGCGGCCGCCTCGGGATCCGCCGCGATCACCGCCGTCGCCTGGTGCCAGGAGGACATGCCCTGGTGGTAGAAGAAGCGCGACACCGCGGTCTCCCGGTGCTGGTCGCTGGCGTGGTAGCGGTAGGTGATGAGCGGCGCCGTAGCCAGCTTGCCGAAGGCGTCGGCGCATCTCGCATGCGCACGCGAGAGCGTCGTGTGCCCGGCGCCGTGCGCCTTCGAGAGCTCGCATTCGACGAGGCGTGCCTCGACTTCCGCCAGCAGTGGCGCGGTCGGCATCGTCTCGGTGCGCTGGCCGATCTGCTCGATCTCCGGCAGAGATGGGAGGGTCCGGCGGAGGCTCTCGAGGCTCTGCTCAGTGCCGGTGGTGACGAAGGCGTAGAGCGCGGCGTTGGCCTGGGCGCGCGTTTGCGTGAGGCCGTCGCCGGCCTCAGCCGCCTTGGTGGCCGCAATCTGGAAGAGCTCGATTGCCTTGGGGTAGTTGGCGGGTCCGAGCAGCACGCCCTTTTCGTACGCGCGGTCGTAGTGCTCGTTGGCGTTCAGACCGATGCCGGTCGCCTTCTTCAGGGAGTCCATCAGACCCATGTCTTTCCTCCACGACAAGACATGAGCAATCCCCTAAGCCCCGCGGGGTTTGCTTTGCCAAGGAGGTTGCTCGGTTGGTGCAGGACCATCGCAGGCGGCGTGCGCCGCCGCGCTCCTGGTCCCTATAGACACCGAGCGACGGCAGTTGTTGGCTAAACCGGATCGGCCGTCCGGGTCAACGGCTTCAAGGCGGCAGGATGTGATACCTGCTCGTCGGCGGCGGTGATCGCCCGCCCGCGCGTCTCCGGCAGCGTCCACACGAAGGCGCCGGCGAGGACGGCGAAACCGGCGGCGAGGGCGATGCCGGCAGCCATCCCCCAGATCGGCGCCAGCGCCGCGATGACGACCGGCGCCAAGAGCTGCACGCCCCGCGTCGAGTTCATGATGATCGACATCGCCGAGCCGCGTACGCGGGTCGGGAAGAGCTCGCTCATCATCGGACCGAACAGCGACCAGATGCCGGTGCCGACGCCGGCGACGAAGAGGAAGACGAGCACCAGCTTCGGATGGCCGGCGATCAGCGGGTAGGCGACGGTGAACATCAGCAGCGCGCCGGCGGTGAGCAGGCTGAAGACGGTGAAGGCGATGCGGCGGCCGCGCACGTCGGCCGCGAAGCCGAACGCCGGATAGCCGAGGAGCGCGCCGGCGACGAAGGCGAGCGTCGCCCACCCCGAGCGCGCCAGCGACAGGCCACGCTCGACCTGCAGGTAGCGCGGCAGCCAGGTGATCATGAAGTAGTAGTTGGAGATCGCCAGCGTCGTCAGCACGAAGCAGCGCACGAAGAGCGAGCCCACGGGCGGGTTGACGAGCGTGCGCGCCATGGCGGCGAGCCCATGGCCGCGGCCCGCGGCGTGCCAGTAGTCCGACTCGGGCACGAGCGGCACCATGAGCAGCAGCAGCACCGGCAGCACCCCGAGGCCGAAGCTCGCCCGCCACCCGATGTGCGGCGTGACGAACGTTCCGACGATGGTGGCGAGGCCGAGCCCCAGCGGCGCGCCGCTCTGCGCGAAGGCGGCGTAGCGCCCGCGCAATGCCGGCGGGAAGGTCTCGCCGATCATCGCCTGGCCGGCTCCCCAGGCGCCGCCGATGCCGAGGCCGGCAAGCACGCGCGCCGCAGCGAGGGTGGTAAAGCTTGGCGCCAGCGCGCAGGCGAGGTTGCCGAGCACGAAGGCAACGACGGCGACAGCCATCGAGGTGCGGCGGCCGGCGCGGTCGGCGAGGGCGCCGAAGAGGAAGCCGCCGACCCCAGTGGCGCCGATGGCGAGGCCGGTGAGCCAGGCGAGGCCGAGCTCGCTGGGACCGAGCTCCCGCTTCACCGGCTCGAGCACGAAGCTCATCAGCATCAGCGAGCCGAAACCGGTCAGCCAGACCAGCCAGGCGAAGGTCAGGATGCGCCAGTGATGGCCTGTGGGACGCCTGGATTCGTGCAGAAGCGGCAAAACCGGCGCAGAATACACCCAGCCCATGCTCTCGCTGCGCTCGGGCGTCAGGCTGCGCCTGACGCGTGCGCTGCGCGCCCGCATGGGTCCCTGGTCGGCTTCCGCGGCGGTTCAATGGCGGGCCGCCGGTGTGCTTCTTGCTTACGGCATGGCGCTCTCTCGCGAAGCAGAAACCACGGCTCTATCCGTCCTCATCGTCGAAGACCACGCGGAAAGCCGCGAAGGGATCGCGGAGTACCTCACGCTCTGCGGCTTCCAGGTCAGCACCGCCGCCGACGGCATGGAGGCGATCGAGGTCGCCCGCCGCCTGCAGCCGAACGTCATCGTCATGGACCTGGCCATGCCGGTCCTCGACGGCTGGGAGGCCACCCGCCGGCTCAAGGCCGACTGGTCCACCCGCCACATCCCGATCATCGCCCTCTCCGCCTTCGGCAACCACGCCGAAGCCAAGGAGCTAGCCCTCGCGCTGGGCTGCGCGGCGATGCTGACGAAGCCGGTGCAGCCGACGGTCGTCCAGGAGTCCATCCGCCGCATCACCGCCGCCCAACGCGCGGCGCCCGAGGCGGATCAGAACTAGGCGCTGAGCAGCGCCTCGACCTGCGCCAGCACGCCGGCCTCGTCGAGGCCGTGCTGCTGCTCGAGCCATTTCTGGCTGCCGACGCGCTCGGAGAAGGCGGAGGGGACGCCGATGCGGCGGAAGGGCACGCTCCGGCCGGGCAGCTCGGCGAGCACTTCGGCCACCGCGCTGCCGAGGCCGCCGATGACCGAGTGTTGCTCGAGGGTGACGAGGGCGGCCGTCTCGCGAGCGGCGGCGCGCACGGCGTCCTCGTCGAGCGGCTTGAGGGTGTGCATCGACAACACCCGCGCCTCGACGCCGCGCTCGGCGAGGCGGCCCGAGACCGCCACCGCAGTGCCGAGCATGCCGCCGGTCGAGATGAGCGTCAGGTCGCGGCCATCGCGCAGCTGGATCGCGCGGCCGAGCTGGAAGTCGATCGGCCCCGGGTGCACGTTCGGCTCCCCTGCTTTACCGAGGCGGATGTAACAAGGGCCGGGGTGGGCGACGATGGCGCGCGTGGCCGCTCGCGCCTCGATGGGGTCGGCCGGGGCCACCACCACCATCCCCGGCATCATGCGCATGACGCCCAGCTCCTCGGTGGCGTGGTGGGAGGCGCCCATGGCGCCGTAGGTGAAGCCGCCGCCGACGGCGACGATCTTGACATTCGCCTCGTGGTAGCAGACGTCGTTGCGCACCTGCTCGAGGCAGCGCAGGGTCGGGAAGTTGGCGATCGAGTAGGTGAGGACTACTTTGCCCATGAGCGCCATGCCGGCGGCGAGCGAGGTCATGTTCTGCTCGGCGACGCCGGCGTTGACGAATTGGTCGGGCAGGTCGGCCATGAAGCGCTCGACGACCGAGAAGCCGAGGTCGCCGGTGACGAAGACGATGCGGCGGTCGGCCTTCGCCAGCTCGTAGAGGGTGTCGAGGAAGGCGGTCCTCACGGCGAACCCTTGCGACCACGGTCCGTCGAGATCGCTTCGTCGCTGCGCTCCTCGCGATGACGATCGTCTGTCATCGCGAGGCCGGCGGAGCCGGCCGCGGCGATCTCGATCTCGTGCGCGCCATCGAGCTCCGCCAGCGCGCGATCGAGGTCCTCGCCGCGCGGCGCGCGGTAGTGGTAGAGGAGCTTGTCCTCCATGTAGGAGACGCCCTTGCCCTTGACGGTGTGGGCGACGATGCAGCTCGGGCGGCCGGCTACGAACGGCACCGCGGCGAACGCGTCCTCGATAGCCGCCAAGTCGTGGCCGTCGATCTCACGCACGCCCCAGCCGAAGGCGCGCCACTTGTCGGCGAGCGGCTCGAGGTCGATGACTTCCTCGACGCGGCCGAGGCTCTGGATCTTGTTGTAGTCGACGATCACCGCCAGGTTGTCGAGGCGGTGCTGCGGCGCGAAGAGCGCCGCCTCCCAGGTCGAGCCCTCGTCGCACTCGCCGTCGGAGACCATCGCCCAGAAGCGCTCGCCGCGACTGTCGCGCTTCGCCGCCAGGGCCATGCCGGTGGCGAGCGCCAGGCCGTGGCCGAGCGAGCCCGTCGACACCTCGACGCCGGGCATCTCCTTGTGCGTGGCGTGGCCCGCGAGCGGCGAGCCGTCCTGGTAAAAGGTCTCCAGCCGCTCGACCGGGAAGTAGCCGCACTCGGCGAGCACGGCGTAGAGCGCCGCGCAGCCGTGGCCCTTGGAGAGGATGAAGCGGTCGCGCTCGGGCCAGTCGGCGCGCGCCGGGTCGAAGCGCAGGAATCGGCCGTAGAGCACGGCGAGGAGGTCAGCCATCGACAGCGAGGAGCCGATGTGTGAAGCGTTGGCGCGACTGCACATCAGCACGCAGTGCCGGCGGATGCGGTAGGCGAGCTCGCGCGAGTCGAGCGGCGCCGGGCGCGGTGCGGCGAGCTCGGCGCTCATGGCGGCGCCACGCCGACCAGCGCGTCGAGGTAGGCGGCGTCGTTCATGCGCGTCGCTACGGCGGCGAGCAGCTCCGCGGCGGGCGCGCCGTCGGCGACTCGGTGGTCGAAGGTGAGCGAAAGGACGCAGCTCGCGCCGGCGACGACGCGTCCCTCCTCCACCACCGGCCGCGCGGCGATGCGGCCGACGCCGAGGATCGCCGACTGCGGCGGGTTGAGCACCGGCGTGAAGGCGTCGACGCCGTGGGCGCCGAGGTTCGACACCGTCGCGGTGCCGCCGAGGAGATCGGGCGGCGAGGCCTTGCCGGCGCGAGCGCGCTCGCCGAGCTCGCGCACGGCGGCGGCGACCTCGGCGAACGGACGGCGGTCGGCGTCGCGCACGACCGGCACCAGCAGGCCGGCGCTGACCGGCACCGCGAAGCCGACGTGCACGTCGTCGAGCACGAGCACCTCGTCGCCGGCGACGATGGCGTTGAGCTCAGGACGCTCGCGCAGCGCGTCGGCGAAGAGCTTGACGAAGATCGCGTCCCACGGCGCGAAGCCGAGCTGCCCCCGCAGCCGCTCGCGCGCGGCGACGAGCGCATCGGCGCGGACCTCGCGGGTCAAGGTCAGCGGGACGGCGGTCGCCAGCGATTCGCGCAGCCGCCGCGCAACGGCGCCGCGCACGCCGGTGAGCGGGATGCGGCGCTGGATGCGCCACGGCACGGGCGGCATCGGCGCCACCGGAATCGAGGCGTCGCCGGCTGTACTCGAAGCTGCGCCTCCAGCGGCAGCAGTCGCGATCGAGGCCGCTCGATCAGCCACGGCCAGCACGTCCGCTTCGACGATGCGGCCACCCGGACCGCTGCCAACCACCGTCGCGAGATCAACCCGACGTTCCGTCGCGAGTCGGCGTGCAGCCGGACTCGCCTTGACGCGCCCATAGCCCTCGGTCGGCGTCGCTGCGGGATACGGAAGCCCTTGCACGGGTACTGGCTCGTCTTCGCCATTCGCCAGCGGCTGCGCGCCGACGATCCCGCCCGTCGGCACGCGCCACGTCACCTCGACCGTGGAAACCGCCGCGCCACCCGCGGCGGCGCGATGGCTCTCCGGCTCCTCCGGCGGCGCCTCCCCCTCCTCGAGCACGTAGCCGATCAGCCCCTCGATCGCCAGCGGATCGCCTTCCTTCGCCACCTGGTGAAGCACGCCGCTCGCCGGCGCTTCGATGTCGTAGCTCGCCTTCTCAGTGGTGATCTCCGCGACCAGCTCGCCGGCCTCGATGCGGCTGCCGGGCGCGACCAACCAGCGCGCGAGCGTGCCCTCGGCGGTGTACATGCCGAAGGTGGGCATGACGATTCGCGTCGCCATGGATCGCTCAGGTGCGCAGAGCGCACCCTACGCCGGAGAAGACGCGGAGACGGCGGGCGCGGAGCCCGCCCTACGCGGATAACATCCGTCGCTCGGGCGGCAAGGTAGGGCGGGCTCCGCGCCCGCCGTCCGCCGGCCCGTCAGAACAGCTCCTCCACCGCCGCGATCACCTTGTCCGCGTCGGGCGCGTAGAGGTTCTCGAGCACCGCGGCGAACGGCACCGGGGCAATCGGCGGCGGTGACCGTCTTGATCGGCGCGTCGAGCCAGTCGAAGCCCTTGTCGGCCACCCGCGCCGCGACGTCGCGCGCCATCGACGCGGTCGGCGTATCTTCGTCGACGACCACCAGCCGGTGCGTGCGCGCCACCGACTCGAGCACCGTCGCCTCGTCGAGCGGCTGCAGCGTCAAGAGGTCCACGACCTCGGCGCTCGTGCCCTCCGCCGCGAGCCGTTCCGCCGCTTCCAGGCAGACGTGCGTCATGCGGCCGATCGCCGCGAGGGTGACGTCGCTGCCGCGGCGCACCACCTCGGCGCGGCCGATCGGCACCGTGTACTCGCCCTCGGGCACCTGACCCTTCGCGGCCGTGCCGAGGAACTTGTGCTCCATCACCACCACCGGCCCGTCGTCGGCGATCGCCGCCAGCATGAGGCCCTTGGCGTTGTAGGCCGTCGACGGCACCACCACCTTGAGCCCCGGCACGTGCGCCAGCACCGCGTAGAGCGTCTGCGAGTGCTGCGCCGCCGCGCCGCCGCCGTAGCTGCGCTTGAAGCCGTGCGTGCCGTAGGCGGTGCGCACGACGAGCGGCAGCTTCAATTGGCCGCCCATCATGTAAGACATCTTCGCCGCCTGGTTGATGAGCTGGTCGTAGCAGCAGCCGATCAAGTCGACGAACATGATCTCGACGACCGGCCGCAGCCCGGTCATCGCCGCGCCCACCGCGGCGCCGACGAAGCCCATCTCCGAGATCGGCGTGTCGAGCACGCGGCCGGGGCCGAACTCGCCGATCAGGCCGCGGGTGGCGCGCAGCGGGCCGCCCCAGGCGTCGGCGAGCCCGAGGTGCGCGCGGCCGGCGGCGCCGGCGACGTCCTCGCCCATGACGATCACCGTCGGGTCGCGCCGCATCGCCAGCCGCAGCGCGTCGTTGATCGCCTGGCTGAAGGTGAGCTCGCGGGCGGCGACGGCGGTCGCGGTCGTCACGTGGCGACCGCCTCGACGTAGACGCCGGCGAGCAGCTCCTCCGGCCCCGGCAGCGGGCTCGCCTCGGCGTAGGCGACCGCGTCGTCGAGCCGCTGGCGATTCTTCGCATCGATCGCGTCGAGATCGGCGGCGCCGAAGCCCTCGACGAGCAGGCGCCGGCGGAACAACCGCAACGGGTCGCGCTCGCGCGCCGCCTGCTCCTCGTCGACGAGGCGGTAGCGCAGCGTGTCGTCGCCCTGGTGATGGCCGTGGAAGCGGTAGGTCATGCACTCGACGAGGCTAGGGCCGCCGCCGGCGCGCGCGCGCCGCACCGCCTCGTCGGCGGCCGCGAACACCGCCAGCACGTCCTGCCCGTCGACCGTCACGCCCGGCATGCGGTACGCCGGGGCACGGTCGGCGACGCGGTCGCAGGCGAGCGCGTACTCGGCCGGCGTCGCCTGCGCGTAGCCGTTGTTCTCGCAGACGAAGACGACGGACAGCCGCCAGATCGAGGCGAGGTTCATCGCCTCGTGCACGACGCCCATGCTCGCCGCGCCCTCGCCGAAGAAGGCGACCGCCACCTGATCGGTGCCGCGCACGCGCGCCGAGAGCGCGGCGCCCACGGCGTGCGGCGTGCCCATGCCGACGATCGGGTTGACGCCGAGCATCCCCACCGACACGTCGGTGACGTGCATCGAGCCGCCCTTGCCGCGGTTGGTGCCGGTCGTCTTGCCGTAGAGCTCGGCGACCAGCCGCCGCACCTCGACGCCCTTGGCGATGCAGTGGCCGTGGCCGCGGTGCGTGGAGGCGATCCAGTCGTCGTTGCGCAGCGCCGCGCACACGCCCACCGCGACCGCCTCCTGGCCGGTGTAGAAGTGCACCGGCCCCATCGGCACGCCGCGCTCGACGAGGGTCTTGAGGCGGTCCTCCAGCTCGCGCACGAGCCCCATCCGCTCGTACATCCAGAGCAGTCGTTCTCGCGGCGGGAGCGAAGAGGCGGGAGGGGCCATCGCGGGGCTGGGGATGGTATCAGCACGGGCGGAGGCGGCGGCGCGAGAGGAGCGTCGTACGATGGACGAAAGGGGACGAGCGATGGCGTGGAAGATGTTGGGTTGCTGCGTGACGGCCGCGCTGGCGCTGCTCGCGGCGGCGCGCGAGACGACGACTCTCCGCTTCGATTGGCCCGAGTAGCGTGGAGGCGAGGGTTCACTACACCTCGGACCGCACGCGCGTGCTGCAGAACGGCGCGACCTCGAAGTCGAACAGCGTGGCCGTCTACGATCTCGTCGCCAGCCGCCGCGGCGACCAGCTGGTGGTCGAGCGCCGGCTCAGCAAGACGGCAAGCGATCCCAGCTCGTCGAGCTTCTTCAAGGGGCCCGACGGCAAGCCGTTCCCCGGCCACGATCCGCTGCAGCAGCTGATCGACGACGTCGCGGAGAAGATCCCCGTCCTCGTCGTCGACGAGAACGGCGAGCTGGTGAAGGTCGAAGGGACCGACCCGCTGCGCGTCGAGCTGGAGAAGCGCCTCGCGGCTTCCACGCTGCCGCCATCGCAACAAGAGACGTTGCGCGGTCTCTTTACCGACACCGCGCTCGCCGCCATCGCCAAGCAGCAGTGGTCGGTCTGGGTCTCGTTCTGGAAGGGCCTCGCCCTCGAGCCTGACCGCCCGCTCACGCAGCGGCGACGCGGCAAGTTCCCCGGCACCGACTACGAGGTCGCCCTGGTGGTGGAGGCTCGCCTCGCCGGCAAGGTCGCGTGCGACGACGACGACGCGGCCCGCCGCTGCGTCGAGCTGCGCATGGTCTCGCGCCCGGACGTCGAGGACGTGGCGCGCACCATCGAGAAGCTGAACCTCAGCGCCACCGCCGGCATCCGCAACCTGACGATGGAGCAGTCCTTCGTCGTCATCGCCGAGCCCGCCTCGCTGCTCCCCCACCGCTGCACGCGCTCGCTCGCCGTCGACATCGAGCACGCCCCCGGCAGCGCCGGCGCCCCGCGCTCGCAGAAGGCGACCGAGACCTGGGAGTTCGACTACACGCGCTGAGGCGCGCGCGGTGCCGCCGCGTCGTTTACGGTCAGCCGACGCGGCAGCTGCAGGACTGACTGAGCGGCGGGTGATCGCTCGCCGCCAGCTTGGCGCCCGGTCGAAAACATGCTAAAACAGCATAGACATCGCGGCTCGTCGAATCACGCCAAACCGCCGAGGACTCATGCTCGAGCTCACATCGTCGGTCACCACCCGGGAGCCGAAGCGCGCCGTCCTTCGCTCCAACCGTCGCTGGTATTGGCTCTCTCTCCTCGCCCTGCTCGCCTTCGTCACGCCGTCGACGGTGCGCGCGGAGGATCGCTGGACGACCGTCGGCCCGATGGGCGGATTCATCAGCGCGCTCACCAGCAACCCGAGCGAGGGCACCCTTTACGCGGGCACCCCGGCCGGGATCTTCAAGAGCACCGACCGCGCCGCCCACTGGCGTGCGGCGAACGGCGATCTGCCGGTGAGAGCAGCGACCCAGGGGCTGACGGTGGAGGCGATAGCGGTCGGCGCGCCTCCGGCGGAGATCGTCTACGCCAGTTTCCGCGGTCTCGGCCTCTACCGGAGCCGCGACGGCGGCCACCATTGGGAGCGGGCCGAGACCGGCCTCATCGGTGGGCCCGCCCGAATCCTGGCCGCGCATCCGACCCTCCCGGGCACCGTCTACACCACGATCTCGACCTCGCTCTACCGGACGACGGACGCCGGCGATCACTGGACGACGCTGAAGCCCATTCCGACCACCATCTCGAACCCCAGCCCCCTCGCTCTCGTCGTCGATCCGAGCGCGGACGGCACTCTCTACGTCGCCTTCCACTGGGGCCTGTTGAAGACGACCGACGGCGGCGAGAGCTGGCAAGACCTCACGCTGCCGACCTCCGGCGGCGGGTTCATTCAGCAGCTGGCGATCGACCCGGCCGCGCCCGGCACGCTCTACGCCGCGTGGAGCGCCCAAGCAAACCAGACCGTCTCCCTGTTCCGCAGCCTCGACGGCGGCGCGACGTGGACCGCCCTCACCCCGGGCTTGCCTGCGTCGACTCGCCAGCTCACCGCCCTCGTCGTGGCGCCGACGGCGCCCAACCAGCTCTACGCGAGCCTGAGCAGCGGCGAAGTCCTCGGCAGCAGCGACGGCGGAGCGCACTGGACCGTGCTCGACGACACCTTCGACTACGGCCCTCTCCTCCTTCCCGACGCCGCAGTGGACGGCGTCCTCTACGCCGCCTCCGACTCGGTCGGCACCCCGGGCGTGTTCAAGTCCGACGACGGAGGACGAAGCTGGACGTTTCGCAGCGAGGGCATCGCAGCCCACTTCATCGAGGCAGTCGTCGTCGACCCCAAGACTCCGTCGGTCCTCTATGCGCGCTCCTGGGGCGGCCTGTTGAAGAGCACCGATGCCGGCCGTAGCTGGCAAGCGATCGGCGAGAGCTCCAGCGCGGCCCACGCGGCTGAGCTGGCGATCGATCCGCTCGATCCGCGAGTCCTGTACGCGGCGGTGGACGAGGTCCTGCCGCCCTTCGAAGATCGAATCAGCCACCTCTTCAAGAGCGTCGACGGCGGGCTGCACTGGGCGCTGATCTTCACCCCCGACGGCGCGCTGATCGAGACCATCGACGTCGATCCGCAGCAGCGGGCGATTCTCCACGCCGGCGGATTCGGCGGCACCTTCCGCAGCACCGACGCCGGCGCGCACTGGCGACGCATCGACGAGCTCGGACGTCTCTCGCTGATCGACCTCGCGCGCGACCCCATCGCGACGGCCGTCCTCTACGCCCTCGCCAGCGACTCCCCGTCCGGCTCGGCGCCCAGCCGAGGGATTGCTATTCCGGAGCACCGACCGTGGCGCCACCTGGACCACCGTCGGCCAAGGCGTGTTCGTGACGCTGGCCGTCGCGCCCGGAGCGCCCGGCGCGCCGTCGAAGCTCTACGCCAGCGACGGTTCGACTCGCGTGCTCGAGAGCACCGACGGCGGCGCGCACTGGACGCGCATCGCCCTCCTCCCCGAGGTCCGCCAACTGCTCGTCGATCCCCGGGTCCCCTCCACCCTCTTCGCCGTCGGCAAGGACGGCGTGTGGCGAAGCGACGACGAGGGCACGATCTGGCGGCTGTGGAACCAAGGGCTCGCCAACATCAACGTCAGCGACCTCGTCTTCGATCCGCAAAACCCGGCGCGGCTCTACGTGGCGACGCGCGGCGGCAGCGTGAGCACGCGCTTCTCCACCACCGCCCCGTGCGAGAGCGGCCTGACGCAGCTCTGCCTCGAGGGCGGACGCTTCCGCGTCGAGGTCGCCTGGAAGGACTTCGACGGCAACACCGGCGTAGGCACCACGCGCACGCTCACCGACGACACCGGCGCCTTCTGGTTCTTCGGTCCCGACAACATCGAGCTGACGGTGAAGGTCCTCGACGGCCGCGCGGTCAACGGCAAGTTCTGGGTCTTCTATGGCTCGCTCACCAACGTCGAGTTCACCTTGACGGTGACCGACACCGCGGCCAACCGCCAGCGCGTGTACCAGAACCCGATGGGCACCTTCGCCAGCGCCGGCCACACCGACTCGTTCTGAGACCGTGGCCGTGGCGCGCCGGCGACGGCGACCGGAGGGCTACGGCGGCGGGCAGGCGAGGGCGATGCCGATCTCGTCGACGAAGGTGTGGGCGGTGATCGGCGGGTTCTGCAGCACGCTCCAGGAGTCGACGGCGATGCCGCCGGTCGCGCCTTGCAGCGGGACGACGCTGGAGTCGGCGACGTCGACCTGCCAGCCCGCCGGCTCGGGGTCCGAGGCGAGCCAGACCTTGCCGTAGAGGTGCGTCGTGTCCTCGTCCTGCTTGAATCGTGCGGAACCGCGCGCGGTAGACGAGGCCGTCGACGAACGGCGTGGCGAGGTTGAGGAACGCGAGCTCCGTCTCCACGCCGCCCTGCTCCTTCCACAGCCCGAGGCGCGGGAAGCCGCGGAAGCCCTCGACGAAGATCGCGTAGCCCTGGCCTTCCGGGTTCGTCTGCTGCAGGTAGCCGCCGTTCTGCCGCACGTAGAAGCCGACGCCCTGCGTCGACTGCTGCTCGAAGCTGAGCGCGAAGGCGACCTCGACGTCGCGCGTGGGAGTCGGCGCCGTCATGCGCGCGAGCGAGTAGGTGCTCGGCGTCGGCCGCAACCGGCCGCGGCCGACGGACAGGTCGCCGACGTCGACGCTGCCCGCCACCGACCACGGAGACGGCCACGGCGCGCCGTCTGCGCCGGCGAAGGGTTCGGTGGAGATGACGAAGGCGCTCCAGCCGCAGCCCGTGCCGTCCTCGAAGCCGTCGCCGTAGATCGTTTGCGCGGCGGTCGGCCGAGCCGCCAGCCAGGCGAGGCTCAGCAGCGCGGCGCTCGCGCACGCCGCGGCTCTGTGGCGCCGGCCCGTCTGTCGGCAGCTCATGGGAACAGGCTCACCCTCGATCATCTCGAGACGCAGATGGGTCCTCGTCACCCTCCGTTCATCCTACAGACGCGAGAACGGACGACGGACCAGCGCGTCGATCTCGCCTCGCCTTTCAGGTTGCGACCGCTCGACGGCGGTAGACTGCGCCCCTTCTCTCGCCACTGCCGCGTTAGGGGAAAGAAAGGGGTATCCGATGACCGCTGCTTCCCGCGCCTTTGCGCTCGTCGCTATCACTGTCGCCTCGTCGCTGCTGCTCGTCGCCTGCGGCTCCAAGATCGCTGAAGAGGCGGTCGCTGAGCTCAAGGCTCGCCACGGCGAGCACGAAGACCCGTTCACCACCGACGTCGTGGCGCGCGGCATCCGCGAGCTCGAGAGCAAGCTCGGCGCGCCGCTCAAGCTCTACGACATCGAGGTCAGCCAGCACCGCATCGTCTTCTCGGTGCAGGACCCCGCCAAGCCGGGCAACGTCGACGCCTACGAGCTGAAGAACGGCAGCCTGATGCCGCCGCAGCCCGTCACGTTGATGAACGACACCGACGTCGCCCGCGCCGTCTTCGCGCCCAGCGACGTGCCCCTCGAGCGCATCCCCGAGCTCGCCGCAGCGGCACCGGCCAAGGTCGGCATCGAAGACGGCAAGGTGCAGACCTTGAGCGTGCGGCGCAAGTTCTCGGCGATCCCCGCGGAGATGCAGGCCGCCCTCGATCGCGCGCGCGCCTCCGCCGGCCTCGAGACACGCGCGACGCCGCCCGAGATCGAGGACGGCGGCATCGCCGTCGAGGTCTACGTCGACAGCCCGCGTCGCAAGGGCTACGCGCTGGTCAACCAGCGCTTCGAGATCGTCCGCACCAGCGTCCTGTGAGCGTCCGGCCGCACGTGCGGCCGCCGCTGCGTGGCGACTCTCGACTGCCGTTACGATCCGGCCGAAAGGCACTGAGGTGGCGTTCGCCTACCCGTCGCAGCGGCTGCAGGACTGGCTGAGCCAGCAGTGGGTCATCGCCCTCGGCCGGCGCATCGAGCCGGCCGCCGTGCCCTGGCTCGCGGCGCCCTACGGGATGGTCGACGTCATCGGCGACACCTACCTCGAGCGGCTGGCGACGAGTGACGGGCTGGCGATCGAACGCACGTCGGGGCGCAGGCAGGGCGATACAGCCACGGGTCTCTTCAGCGTCGACGCGCTCGCGCTCGACGCCGCGTCGCGCGACCGCCTCCACCCCGAGATCGCCGCCTTCTACGAGCGCACGACGGCGTTCGAGCTCGAAATGTGGGTGCTCTGGAGCCCCTGGTTCTGGGCCGGCGGCAACCTCCTGCGCCGCCTCTACAGCCGCCGCCTCCAGCAGCTCAACCTGCCGATGGGCGCGCGCGAGACCTCGCGCGGCCTGCGCAGCGAGATCATCCGCCTCCGCGCGCCGGCCGGCGACGTGCGCCACACCGTCTGGTACCGCGTGCTCAAGTCCACCAGCGAGGCGCTCTACTCGGGCCTCTACGGCGTCGTCGACCTGCCCTCGGGCGAGCGCTGCCTCAAGATCGTCTTCCCGCTGCCGCGCGGCAACGCCACCGAGATCTTCAGCATCGAAGTCGGCCCCACCGGCGACTTCCTCCTCGACACCGCCGGCCGCCGCTTCGGCGACCCCGGCTTCTACTTCCAACTCATCGACGGCCGCGGCCGCCACCACGCGCAACACATCCCGTCCTTCCGCGACCGCCTGCGCGTCTACGTCGACGAAGACGGCGTGCTGCGCGCCGACCAGGTGTTCACGCTGTGGGGAAGGACGGTCGTCGAGCTGCGCTACCGGATGCTGCGGCGGGGCGGGTGAGGTTCACTCGCGACGGCAACGTCGACTAGTAGCACTGCCGAACCTTGAAGTTGATCGTCTGCACGAAGAACACTTCCACCGGCTTGCCGCCGCGCTTTGCCGGAACGAACCGCCACGTCCGCAAGGCATCGAACGCGGCGAGAGCCAGGACGGGGTCGGTACCCGCTTCGATGGCTGGAAAACGAGTCTTGCCCTCCTCGTCGATCACCGTGTGCACGACGACCGGGCTCTGAATGCAGGACTTTGCCTTCGCCAGAGGATAGTCGGGCTGATTCCCCGCGATCTTGCGCGGAGGAGTGATGGTCGGGCTGGGAGTTGAGCCCTCGGGTATCGGCGGATGCTGCAAAGATGGCGCGCCGTCCTTGTAGCGCCAGGGGTCCATCATGACGGCGACATCGCCATAAGGCTCGATAGGTCGACGCGCGAGTAATCCGGATAGAGAGGCCTGGGCTGCACCGAAATCCCAAGCCGCGGCCTCGCTGTCACCGAGCCCCGCCTCGACATTGCACGAATGAGGAGTGCCACCGCCAGCAGATTGCCGCTGGCATCACCGCTGCAATGCGGTCGCGCATCTCGCGCAAGCGTCGATTCGGCCATTCCGAGGCCCTTCTTCCAGTTGCCTGCCTTCAACTGCTCGTCGGCGTCGTTGAGACGGTCCTTCCACTGAAGCACCAAAGCCGGGCGATACACGCTGTGAGGTGGTGGAGGTGACGGAGGTGTGGCGGCGCCGATCAGCGCGACACCCAAGGGCACGAAAAGAAAACTTGCTCCGAGATTCCTTCTGTGGTCGCAGTACGATGCTCCAATCCGCCTGTAGGCATCGCGCACTATCCTCGACACGCCAGCGAGGATCACTCGAAGCCACTGAACAGCCGAGCCCTGACCTCAGACCAAAGAACGGTCTCGGCGGTTCCCGTCTCAAGCTCGCGAACGCGCCGCTCGATCACCTCTTCCCACGCGTTTTCTACGTATAGCGGCGGCTCAGCGTGAAGGCTCTCGATGAGTGCGCCGGCGACGGAGGCGCACTCGTTCTCGCTGAGTTGAAGGGCTTCCTCGAGCACCCTCTCGCTGAGCGGCTCATGGCAGGTAGGGTCGCCACTACCGCCTTCTCATTCCTGGGCGCCGCGTCAGGTCTTCTTGGGAAGACTTCGAGTGCCTGTCGTCCAAATCTAGCTTGTCCACAGGTGGCCTACGACGCTCAAGATTAGACTTCAAGGCCTGACTCGTTGCCCTCATAACAAGGTGAACCACCCCTTCAAAACGCTCCCTTCCAGAAGTACATTGCAGAATTATTGATATCGAGACCTCGGAGGTTCGTCAGGAGGTCCGACGAGAACTTGTTGACGTCGCCCTGGCCGACGCGGCGGCTGACAAAGGAGACAGCGCAAAGGAAGCAGAACCGGGCCACTGCTGCCAGATCCGAGAGATAGGCGGTCGCGGCCGACGGGATTCGTGACCCATAGGTCAGAAATACGGCATCGCGGTAATTCGCCTTCCCGCGATAACGAAAGGCGCAATGATGGAATCCGATTCTCTGCTCCAGGGCGTTGTCTCTCAGGTCGCGTGCGTCTTTCTTCCGAAAGTCCTTGAGCTTGTGCTTGGCTCGTAAGCGGTTCTTGGTAATGATCGCGTAGAAGTCGGCCGTTCCGTTGAGGTACTGGAGGAGCATGCCCTGAGCCCGGGCGCGGTCGCCAGCGACCGATTGTTGGAGGTCGAACGGCGCCGCCGAAGGCTTGGCGGGTAGGCTCGGGATGTACGTTTCCCCCGACGCTCGAACCGCGACCATGTTTAATGGATGTGGTAGAGGCTTCGCGAGGTTATGCGCGACAGCACGTGACACCGCGGCGTGCTTGTCGTCAACCTTCTGGCCAAGAGCGGCGATCATTGCTCTCGTAGCGAAATATGCTGCGTAGTACCAAGAGACAACCGCCGTAGGCTGGGCTGGTAGTACGTCGTTGAGCCGCTCGGCTGTCATCGACAGCGATATTGCATGTACTAGCGATGCGTAGAGAGGCTCGAACACCCCACCGGTAGCGGCTGGGACATTCGCTGGCTGGATGGCGTGGTTGAAGTGGGTCGTGCAGGAAGCGTACTGCTGTGTCGCGGTCGCGCCGTGCTCGCCCTCGATCTCGGTGCGTAGAGCCTTCATCCAGTTATAGGCACTTTGGACTGCGAACTGGGGCTCGCGATCGGCATCGACCTTCAGCACCTCTTCATACAACCAGTAGGAAGCCATGGTCCTGGAATGAACGGCCCTTATCGGTACTTCGCGGCCACCCGCCGGTAGGCGTCGCGAAAGGCAATGCCTTCGTCGAGCACCAGCCGGTAGGCCTCCTCGGTGGCGAAGAGCGACGGGTCGAGGCGGATGCGGTCGCGGCGGAAGCGCACGCCGGCGAGGGCGTGCGCCATCACCGCGCAGGTCTCCTCGGCGAGGTCGATGCCGCGGAAGAGCGGCGCCTTGAGGAGCTGCAGGTCGCGGTGGTAGCCGGAGGGAAGCTTGGCGACGATCGCCAGCGCTTCGTGCAGGCAGGCCTGCGCGGTGGCGCTGCGGCCGCGCACCAGCTCGAAGACGTCGGGGTTTTTCTTCTGGGGCATGATCGAGGAGCCGGTGGTGAGCTCGCTCGCCAGCTCGACGAAGCCGAGCTCCGCCATCGAGAAGAGGACGAGGTCGGCGGCGAGGCGGCCGAGGTCCTGCATCAGTAGGGCGAGCTCGAAGAGGAGCTGGGCTTCGGCCTTGCCGCGCGAGAGCTGGACGGCGGTGACCGGCTCTTGCGGCGCCGCGAAGCCGAGCTTGCTCGCCGTCGCGGCGCGGTCGATCGGCAGCAGCGGGACGCCGTAGCCGGCGGCGGAGCCGAGGGGGCAGAGGTCGAGGCGGCGGCGCACGGCGGCGATGCCGGCGGCGTCGTCGCGCAGCGATGCTGCCCAGCCGCCGGCCCAGAGCGGCACCGAGCTCGGCATCGCCGGCTGCGAGTGGGTGTAGCCGGGGAGCGGCGTATCGGCCTCGCGTGCGGCGAGCGCGTCGAGCGCCGCGGCCACGGCTTCGGCGCCGGCGGCCAACTTCTCGACCGCGTCGCGCAGGTAGAGGCGCAGCGAGGTGAGCACTTGGTCGTTGCGCGAGCGACCGAGGTGGACGCGGCGCGCCGGCTCGCCGATGCGCGCGGCCAGCCGCTCTTCGAGCGCGGTCTGCGCGTCTTCCTCGGCGAGCTCGATCTGCCACTGCGCCTGCTGCGTGCTCGGCGGCGAGCTGCTCGAGGCCGGTGCGGATCGCTTCGAGGTCTGCTGCCGCGAGCAGGCCCTGCGCGGTGAGCATCTCGGCGTGGGCGATGCTCGCTCGCACTTCGTAGGACACGAGGCGCGCGTCGAGGCGGTGGTCTTCGCCGGCGGTGTAGCGCAGCACGCGCTCGTCGAGCGGGTCGCCCTTGTCCCAGAGGCGGGTCATCGCGGCTCCGCGAGCGCAGCCGCTCGCGCCGGCGCTGCCGCGTACAGCCGCGCGCACTCGCGCACGAGCGCGACGTAGAACTCGGCGCCCGCGACGATCTCCTCCTCGGCCACCCACTCGTCGGCGGTGTGCGAGCGCTCGCTCTGGCCCGGGCCGCACTTGATCGCGGGCGCGCCGGCGACATGGACGAGGTCGGACAACGTCGGCGAGCCGTAGAGCCGCGCTTGCGGCCGCGCGCGCAGCGCGGCCTGCACGACGAGCGCGTCTTCGCGCGTCTCGCGCGGCTCGAGGCGGCTCGACAGGACGCGCACCTCGCTCGCTACCTTGGCGCGCACGCGGGCCACGACCTCCTCGTGCGAGGCGGCCGGCGTCGTGCGCACGTCGAGCACCGCCGTCGCTTCGCCGGGGATGACGTTGCGAGCGTTGCCGGCGCGCACGACGGTCGGCTGCACGGTCGTCGCGCCGAGCCGCGCGTGGTGCGGGGCCAGCTCGGCGGCGGCGAGCGCGAGGAGGTCGCGCGCCAGCACGAGCACCGCGTTCTCGGCCTCGAGCGCCGCGGCGTGTGCGGCGTGGCAGCCGTGGCCGCAGGCGACCAGCTCGAGCACCAGCAGGCCCTTCTGCGACGTCGCCACGTCGAGGCCGGTGGGCTCGCCGAAGACGGCGCCGAGCAGCGGGACGCCGCGCTCGGTCAGCTCGCCGAGCACTCGCTGGGTGCCGGTGCCGCGGGTCTCCTCGGCCTCGACCAGCGCGAGGCCGAGCGCGAACGGCAGCGGCTCGCCGGCTAACGCGAGGAACGCCGCCGTCATCGCCGCTACCGACGCCTTGGCGTCGTTGCTGCCCAGCCCGTAGACGCGGCCGTCGACGACCTCGGCCGCGAACGGATCGCGCGTCCAGCCATCGACCGGCGGCACGGTGTCGAGGTGGGTGTCGAGCAGCAGCAGCGGCCGCGGATTCGCATCGCCGGCGGCCGCCGCCGTTCCCGCCGGCCACCACGAGCAAGCTGTCGCCGAGGCGCTGCGGCGCCACGCCGTGCCGCTCGCCGCGCTCCCAGAGCAGGTTCTCGAGCCACCCGGTGATCCGCGCCTCGCTGCCCGAGATCGACGGGATCTCGACCAGCGCGCGGTGCAAGCCCAGCAGCTCGTCGCGGTCGATCACGGCACCGTCGCCCGGTTGGGCGTGGGACGGCGGGCGCGGAGCCCGCCCTACGAGCGCTCGTCCTCACTAGACCGTCGCCTCCGCCGACTGCTCTTCCGGCGTCAGCGTCGCGAGCTCGGGCACCACCAGCGTTCCCGAGCCCTCGTTGGTGAACAGCTCGGCGAGCAGGCCATCGGGCACTCGCCACGACACCAGGTGCGCCCGCGGCACGCCGCCGCCGAGCGCGGTCTCGATCGCCGCCGTCTTCGGTCCCATGCCGCCGGCGAGCAAGCCTCGCTGCCGCATCACTCGCAAGCCCTCGACGTCGATGTACGAGACCAGCGAGCGCGGGTCTTCGGGGCGCTCGAGCAGTCCCGGCACATCCGTCAGCAGCACCAGCTTGGCGGCCCGCATCGCCACCGCCAGCGCCGCCGCGATGCCGTCGGCGTTGCAGTTGAGGAGGTTGCCCTCGTCGTCGGCGGCGATCGGCGAGACGATCGGCAGCACGCCGCTCGCGAGCAGCGTGTCGAGCACCGTCGGGATCGACGCGCACGACGTCGCCGACGTGGCCGTAGTCGACGGTGGCGCCGTCCACCGCCACCGGCGGCCGCCGCCGCGCCCGCACCAGCGCGCTGTCGACCCCGGACAGCCCGACCGCGGCGATGCCGAGCGCACGGCAGGCGGCGAGCAGCGTCGTGTTCGCTTCGCCGTTCAACGTCAGCACCGCAGCCTCGAGCGCGCGCTCGTCAGTCACTCGCCGTCCGGCCACGAAGCGCGGCTCGCTGCCCAGCGCCCGCGACAGTGTGCTCGCCTGCGCGCCGCCGCCGTGCACGAAGACGACGCGGATGCCGAGGTGGAGCAGCGCATCGACCTGCTCGAGCACGTCGCGCGTCGCGGCCGCGTCGGCGAGCAGCGCGCCGCCGGCCTTGACGACGAAGGTCCTGCCCTTGAAGAGGCGCACGTAGGGCAGCGCCTCGCGCAAGCCGACGCCGCCGTGGCGTTGACCGATGTCTTTCATCGCGCTGTCACTCCGCCTCGCCCATCGTCATCGCCAGCTCCGCCGCCGCCTCGCTCGCCGCCCGCGCCGCGGCGCCGTCGACGCCGGCGAGCAGCCGGTGGAGCACCGCCATCTGCACCCACATGCGGTTGCGCGCCTCCTGCACCACCACCGAGCGCGGCGAGTCGAGCACGGCGTCGCTCACCACGACGTTGCGCCGCACCGGCAGGCAGTGCATGAAGCGGCACTCGCCCGCCGCCTCGTCGAACCAGTGCTCGTCGACGCACCAGCCGGCGAGCGCGCGGCGGCGGATCGCCTCCGCCTGCGCGTCGCCGTAGAGCTCGGGCGAGGCCCACGACTTGGCGTAGAGGACCTGCGCGCCGACCATCGCCTCGCCCGGGTCGTTGGTCTCGCGCACGCTGCCGCCTTGCAGCTCGGCCACCGCCCGCGCGCGCTCCATGAGCGCCGCCGGCAGGCCGTAGCCGTGCGGGCGCGCCACCACCACCTCCATGCCGCGCAGCGCCGCCATGTGGAGCGCCGCCGCCGGCACCGCCAGCGGCAGCGGCTTGGGATGGCATGCCCACGACAGCACGAAGCGGCCGTGGCGCGGCACGCCGAGGTCGTCCATCGTCTTCCAGTCGGCGAGCGCCTGGCAGGGATGGTCGACGGCGGACTCGAGGTTGATCAGCGGCACCGGGCAGACGCTCGCCATGGCGCGGAAGGTCGCGTCGGCGAGGTCGGCGGCGAGGTCGCGGCCGCCGGCGAAGGAGCGGATGCCGAGCGCGTCGGCGTAGGAGGCGAGCACCGGCACCGCCTCGCGCACGTGCTCGGCGGCGTCGCCGTTCATCACCACGCCGCGGCGGGTCTCGAGCTGCCAGCTCCCCTGCCCCGGCGAGATGACGAACGAGCTGCCGCCGAGGCGCGCCATCGCCGACTGGAAGGAGGCGAGGGTGCGCAGCGAGGGGTTGAAGAAGAGCAGCGCCAGCACGCGGCCGGCGAGGGCGTGCGGGTCGGGCCGCCGCTCGAGCTGTGTGGCGAGCGCGAGCAGGTCGAGCACCTCCTCGCGCGGCAGCTCGGCGAGGGAGACGAAGCGCTTCATGAGATGCGCCCTCGGCGCGGGGTGAACCGGTGAGGCCGGATCGGCCGCGGGCGCGTACGCGGCTGCGATGTCGGCCGGCGGGCCCGCGGCCAGCGGTGGCGACAGCGGCTTGTCCTCGACGTCGCTGTGGCTTGGCAACGCTCGCGGTGGCTGGGGTCGCGGACTGCAGCTCGGCCGGCAGGTGCCGCAGCGCGTCGGCCAGCAGGTCGACGTGCTCGCGGTGCAGCACCAGCGGCGGCAGCAGGCGGAGCACGTGCGGGTCGGCGCTCGCTCCGGTGACGAAGCCGCGCGCGAGAAGCGCGGCCACCACCTGCTTCGCCGGCGGCGCGGTGCGCAGCCCGACCAGCAGCCCCTCGCCCTGCACGCCGACGACCGGGCCGGCGACGCACGTCCGACGAATGTGAGCGGCGACGTCGCGCACGCGCGCCAGCAGGCCCTCGCGCTCGATGGCATCGAGCGTAGCGATGATCATCGCGCAGGCGAGCGGACCGCCGCCGAAGGTGCTGCCGAGCTCGCCGATGCCGACGCCGGCGCTCGCCTCCTCGGTGGCCAGCACGGCGCCGGCGGGGAAGCCGCCGGCGAGGCCCTTGGCGACGGTGAGCAGGTCGGGCGTGACGTCGTAGAGCTGCGCCGCGAACGGCTGGCCGGTGCGCCCCATGCCGCTCTGCACCTCGTCGAAGATAAGCAACGCGCCGGCGCGCCGCGTCAGCTCGCGCGCGGCGAGCAGGTAGTCGCGGCCGAGGTCGTAGGCGCCGGCCACGCCCTGCACGGGCTCGAGGATGAGCGCCGCAACGTCGCCGGCGCCGTCGCCCGCGAGCGCCGCCGCGAGCGCGTCGACGTCGCCGCGCGGCACGAAGGTGACGTCGAACGGCGGGCGCGGGAAGCCGTGACGGTGCTTGCCCCACGACACCGCGGCGGCCGCGGCGGTGCGGCCGTGGAAGGCGCCCTCGAGCGCCACCACCCGCCGGCGGCCGGTCTTGCGGAAGGCGAGCAGCAGCGCGTTCTCGTTCGCCTCGGCGCCGCTGTTGACGAAGAAGACCCGCGACAGGCCGGGCGGCGCGAAGGCGACGAGCCGCGCCGCCGCCTCGTCGCGGATCGTCATCGGCAGCGCATTGCTCTGGAAGAGCAGCGCCGAGCCCTGCTCGTGCAGCGCCGCGAGCAGGCGCGGGTGGCCGTGCCCGAGCAGCGCCACCGCGTGGCCGCCCCAGAGGTCGAGCATGCGGCGCCCGCTCGCGTCCTCCAGCCACACCCCCTGCCCGCGCACGGGCGTGAAGGGCAGCTGGTCGTAGACCGGCAGCAGCGCCGACGGGCGCGGCGCGGCATCGGCAGAAGCAGCAGCGATTGGATTGGCAGCGATGTCTGCAGTCACGTTGAAACCTCGCTCTACAACCATCCCAGGCCAGGCGTGGTGAGCCCCGCCGTCTCGTCATAGCCCAGCAGCCGGTTCATCCATTGGATGCCGCCGCCGGCGGCGCCCTTCACCAGGTTGTCGATCGCCGAGAACACCACCAGCGTCTCGGCGTCGGCGGCGACGGCGAGCCGGCAGCGGTTGGTGCCCACCACGTCCTGCAGCCGCGGCGGCGCGGCGAGCACGTCGACGAACGGCGCCGTCGGCATAGAAGCGCGGCAAGCGCGGCACGCGCGTCCTCGCCGGTCGCGCCGCCCGCGGGCCGCATCACCAGCGTCGCGTGGATGCCGCGCGCGAACGGCCCCGACTGCGGCACGAAGTGGAACCGCGCCGGCGCGCCCGCCGCGGCGGCCAGCGCCTCCATCTCCGGCTGATGCCGGTGCGCGAGCGGCGAGTAGGCGAAGAGCGTGCTGCGCCGCTCCGGATGGTGCGTCGTCGGCGTTGGCGTCCGCCCGGCGCCGGTGCTGCCGGTCACCGCGACGACGGTGACGCTCGGCTCGACGAGCCCGGCGCGCAAGAGCGGCACGGAGCCGAGCAGCGCCGCCGTCGTGAAACAGCCCGGGTGCGCGATCGCGCGCGCCGGCACCCCGGGCGCAAGCTCCGCCTTCGGCGCGAGCTCCGGCACCGCGCACAGAAACCCGGCGATGCAGCTCGGGCGCGCCGTGCGCATGGCCGTAGACCGACTCCCACGCGCTCGCATCGGCGAAGCGGAAGTCGGCCGACAGGTCGACGATCGAAAGATCGCTGCCCGCGCGCGCCGCTTCGTCGAGCAGCTCGGCGAGCAGCGACGCCGTCGCGCCGTGCGGCGCCGCGCCGAGCACGGCCAACCGCGGATGCTCGCCGACGATGCGCGGCAGCGCCTCACGTCCGCTGAACGTCAGCCCGTCGAACGCGCCGGCGAGATGCGGAAACACCTCGTCCACCGATACGCCCGGCTTGCTGTCGGAGAACACGGCCGCCGCGCGCAGCTGCGGGTGACCCGCGATCAGCCGCAGCAGCTCGCCGGCGACATAGCCCGAGCCGCCGAGCACGAGCGTCGGCATCGGCTCGACGCGCGCAGCCTGCGCCGTCTTCGCCTCGACGGTCGGTGCCACGCGCAGATCGCTCAAGGCAGCTCCTCGGCGAGCACCGCGCTCGCGCTCGGCTGCGCCGCAGCCACCTTCTTCTCCACCGCGGCCCGCACCACGGCCGCCAGCTTCTCGGCATCGCTGCGCGCATTCACCGCCGGCACGCCCAGCCGCGCCTCGATCTGCCGCGTGCCCACCAGGTTGTCGGTCGCCGGCCCGGTGACCGCCACCGGCTCGATGCCGTAGTCGCGGCGCAGGATCTCGACGCCGCCCCACGCCGCCACCGGGTCGTTGGCCGCCAGCACCACCGCGGTCAGCGCGCCGCGCACCTCGGCGTCCGCGAGGATCGCGTCGACGCCGTAGGCCCCGAGCAGCCCGTCGCCCAGCTCCACCACCAGCACGTCCGGCGCCGGCGCCGTCGTCAGCCGCGAGATCAGCGTGCGCGTGATCGCGGCGGCGTTCTTCGCCGTCGTCGACACCACGCCGAGGTCGGTGAAGAGCGCCGTGCGCCGCGCGCCGGCGTCCTCCATCGCCAGCACGTCGCGCCGCAGCGACACGCCGGTCGTCTTGGCGCCGTCGACCTGCACGCCGCCGTGCGTCAGCTCGCGCACCAGGGCGCACGCCGCCGCCGTCTTGCCGGCGTTCATGCACGAGCCGACGAGCGCCACGATCGGCACGCCGCGCGCCTCGAGCGCCGGCAGCGCGTCGAGCGCGCCCGGCCGGTCGTAGCCCGCCTCGCCCACCCGCGCCGGCTCCCCCACCCGCTCGCCGAGGAACGGGAAGCGCAGCACCGTGCCCAGCACCTCGCACTGGAACGGCGGCCCGAGGTCGGGGTTCACCGAGTCGCAGACGCCGAGCACGCCGCCGAGGTTGAGCAGCTGGATGGTGTCGCCGGGCGCGAGCCGCTCGGGCAGGTGCCCGGCGTAGCCGAACAGCGCCTGCCGGTGCCCGAGCGCGCCGGCGATGACGTCGCCGCGCTTGACCTGCGCCATCCGCCCCGACGGCAGCTCGAGCAGGTTGTAGGTGCTCTTGTCGGTGAGCACGCGCACCGCGACGACGACGCCCTCCTCGCACGGGATGCGCTCCGACAGCCGCACCTCGCGCTTCAACCCGCACGAGCGGGTCACCGAGGCGATCTTGTCGAGGACGACGGCCTTCACGTCGTCTCTCCCGCCACGGCTTCTGCAGCCACGTCGGCAGCGACGGCCGCGTCGGCTGCTTGCCTTGGGCGTCCGCGAGACGGCCCGCCCGCGCGTGCAAGCGCCCCCGGCACCGCCAGCAGCCGCGCGAACCCCGCCGCATCGGCCGCCGTCCACTCGCCCGCCGCCTCGCCGTAGACGCCGCGCGATGCCGCCATCAGCGAGAAGGGCGACGTCACGCCCTCGACGAAGCAACCGCCGGTGCGGAAGAGCAGCTTCACCTCGCCGCTCACCCGCTCCTGCGACGAGGCGAGCAGCGCCTCGGCGTCGCGGCACGCCGGGTCGAGGTGATGCCCCTCGTGCACCCAGTCGCCGTAGAACGCCGCCGCGGTCTCCTTGAGCCGCAGCTGCCGGCCGGTGAGCACCAGCTTCTCGAGCTCGCGGTGCGCGGCGAGCAGCACCTCCGCCGCCGGCGCCTCGAACGCCACGCGGCCCTTGATGCCGAGCACGGTGTCGCCGAGGTGGATGCCGCGGCCGATGCCGAACGGCGCCGCCGCCGCCTCGACGCGCTCGATCAAAGCCACCGGGTCGAGCGGCTCGCCGTCCCACGCCGACGGCACGCCGCGCTCGAACGCCAGCGATGTGCCGCGCCGGCGGGCGCGGCGCCGCGAACGCGCCGCGCGTCAGCACCCACGCCTCCTCGGCGAGCGGCTCGGCGCTCGACAGCGTCTCGCGGCCGCCGATCGTCGTGCCCCAGAGGCCGCGGTTGATCGAGTAGGCGGCGCCCGACAGGCGGCACCGGCAGCCCGCGCTCGACGAGGAAGGCCGCCTCCTCGGCGCGGCTCTTCGGCTGGTCGCGGATGGGCGCCAGGATCTCGATGCCGGGCGCCAGCGCCCGCAGCGCCACCTCGAAACGCACCTGGTCGTTGCCGGCGCCGGTGCAGCCGTGCGCCACCGTCGTGCTGCCGAGCCGCGCGGCAGCCTTCGCCACCTCCTGCGCCTGCAGCGCCCGCTCGGCGCCGACGCAGAGCGGGTAGACGCCGCCGCGCCGCACGTTGCCGGCGAGCAGGAAACGCAGCACGCGGTCGAAGTAGTCGCGCCGCGCGTCGACGCGCAGGTGGTCGCGGGCGCCGAGCGCGCGCGCCCGCGCCTCGAGCTCGCGCGCGGCCGCCTCGTCGAGGCCGCCGGTGTCGACGGTCACCGTCACCACCGGCCGGCCGTAGGTCTCCTGGAGCCAGGGCACGCAGAAGGAGGTGTCGAGCCCGCCCGAGAAGGCGAGCACGATCGGCCCGGCGCCGCCGCCGCTCGTCGTCGGACCGCTCACGCCTCGGCCTCCGCGCCGCCGCGCGGCCGCGCTGGATGAGCAGCGTGTCGAGCCGCTGCAGGAACAGCTTCTGGTCTGCCGCTGTCGCCGTGGCGACGAAGATCGTGTCGTCGCCGGCGAGGGTGCCCACCACCTCGGGGAAGCCCGCGTGGTCGAGCGCCAGCGCCACCGTCTGCGCCGAGCCGACGACGGTGAGCACGACGGTGAGGTTCGGCCCCGCCGGCCGCGCCGTGCGGACGAAGTGGGCCGCGTCGGCGAGCTCCTGCGGCGGCGACTGCCGCAGCGGCGGCGTCACGTAGCGGCCGCCCACCTTGACGACGCCGAGCTCCTGCAGGTCGCGGCTGACGCTCGGCTGCGTGGCGCCGACGCCGCGCCGGCGCAGCGCGTCGACGATCTCCGCCTGGCTCGCCACCCGCCGCTTGCGCAGCAGGGCGAGGATCTCGCGATGGCGGCGGTCTCGGATTTCGCTTTCAGTGGGCATGGGGGCGGCCTCGAAAAGAATGCGCATACTACTGCATAGTATTCAACAGGGTCAAGCGACCAGGTCACGCGCCCGCCGGCGTGTGCCGACGAGCCGCCCCGCCTCCGCTTTGCGCGTCCCTTGGAAGGAGCCACCATCAGGTAGCGCTGGACGCGTCTGCGCGTAGAATGCGCCGCAAGTACGACCTAAGGGGCCGAGCACAAGCGAGGACCCGTGTCGTGGAGCGGGCGCCCGCCGCGGGCGACCGCGGAACAACTCTGAGGGAGGGAACGATGAGCCAACCGATGTACTCGCCGCCGCCGCCGCCCGCTCCGCCGCCGCCGCCCACGATGGGGGGCGCGGGCGCCGCGCAGCAGGTGCAAGGGCCGGCGATCGGCCTGCTCGTGGTCGGCGCGCTGGGCGTGATCTGGCAGCTGATCAGCCTCGCCGCCAACATCTTCGGAGTCGGCATGGCGGGGCTGGGGAACATCCCCGGCGGCGGCAGCGCGGCGACCGACCGCTACATGCAGTACTTCAGCGGCGGCATGGGCATCGTCTTCGCGATCATCGCGCTCGGCCTCTACGGCTTCGCCATCTGGGCCGCGCTGCAGATGAAGCAGCTGCGCAAGTGGAACATCTCCGTCGGCGGCGCCATCGCCGTCATGCTCCCCTGCAGCTGCTGCTGCCTCATCGGCCTGCCGATCGGCATCTGGGCGCTC
The DNA here is from genome assembly GCA_963846495.1 of Thermoanaerobaculia bacterium. Classification (GTDB taxonomy): domain Bacteria; phylum Acidobacteriota; class Thermoanaerobaculia; order Multivoradales; family JAIOJS01; genus DASYQD01. Next base: position 47,803 of record CAWJWP010000017.1, read on the forward strand.
ATCGTGCTGATGAAGCCCGAAGTGAAGTCGTCCTTCGTCGGCTGATCCGGCTCGCGCGCACCCCTCGCGGCGGCGGCCGCGAGGGGTGACCACGCGCTCGCCGAGGCCCTCTTGTTCGAAGACGGAGCAGCTGCCGATACGCCGGGGCCGGCACGCACGCCGCCGACCGAGCTCACGGCGCTGATCGCGCGAGCCCGCGAGGGCAGCCGGCCCGCCGCCGACGAGCTGTTCAGCCGCGTCTACGCCGATCTGCACCGCCTGGCGAAGGCGCAGCTCGGCGCGCACGGGCGCCCGGGGCCGACGCTCGACACCACGGCGCTCGTCCACGAGACCTACCTGCGGCTGGCGGGGCCGGCAGGGTTCTCGGCCGAGGATCGTGCTCACTTCTTCAACCTCGCCGCGCGCGTCATGCGGCACGTGATCGTCGACTTCGCGCGCCGCCGCGACGCCGAGCGGCGGGGCAGCGGCGAGGTCCGGCTCGAGCTCGGCGCGGCGGCGCGAGCGGGCAGCGACGACGAGCGCCTGTCCGCCGACATCCTCGCCCTCGACGCCGCCCTCGCCGAGCTCGAGCGCGCGAGCCCCGAGCTCGCGCGGCTGGTCGAGCTGCGCTTCTTCGCCGGCCTGCAGCTCGAGGAGATCGCCGAGGTCGTGGGCCGCAGCGAACGGTCGCTCAAGCGCGACTGGCGGCGCGCCCGCGCCTTCCTCGCCGCTCGCCTCACGGCGCCGCCCGGCGCGAGCGAAGGTTGAGCGCCGGCTTGTCCCCGCCGGAGCCGCCGAGCCGCATCTCCGAAGGGGAGGTGACGCCGCTGGGACCGACGACGAAGGCCGGCTGGGAGGAGCGTTTCGACGAGCTCGTCGAGCTCGACGCCACCACCCGCGACGCCAGGCTCGAGGCGATCGCCGGCGAGGACCCGGAGCTCGCCGGTTTCCTCGCCCGGCTGCTCGCCGCCGACGAGCACGGCGCGACGCTGCTCGCCGTCCCCATCGGCAAGCGTGCTCCGGCCTTCGTCGCCGCGGCCCTCGAGCGCGGCGGCGGTGGCGACGGCGACCGCAGCGGCGGTCGCATCGGTCGCTATCGATTGCTGCGGCTACTCGGGCGCGGCGGCATGGCCGAGGTCTATCTCGCCGAGCGCGCCGACGGCGAGTTCGTGCAGCGGGTGGCGCTCAAGCGCATCCTCCCCGGCCTCGGCTCGGACCTCATCCACCAACGCTTCCTGCGCGAGCGGCAGATCCTCGCCGGCCTCGACCACCCCGGAATCGCGCGGCTGCTCGACGGCGGACGCAGCGAGGAAGGCGATCCCTATTTCGTCCTCGAGCAGGTCGAGGGGCTGCCGATCACCGACTATTGCGAAGGGGCCCGCCTGCCGCTCGCCGCCCGGCTGCTTCTGCTCGCCGAGGTCTGCGACGCGGTCGACGCGGCGCACCGCCAACTGGTCGTCCATCGCGACCTCAAGCCTTCGAACATCCTGGTCACCGCCGAGGGCCGGCCCAAGCTGCTCGACTTCGGCATCGCCAAGCTGCTGGAGAGCGACGGCGAGGAGGGGCAGACCCGCGTCGAGGCGCATGCGCTGACGCCGTCGTACGCGGCGCCCGAGCAGGTGCTGGGCGAGCCGGTGACGACGGCCACCGACGTCTTCGCCCTCGGCGTGCTGCTCTTCGAGCTGCTCACCGGCAGGAAGCCGTTCGCGCGCGACGCGCGGCCGCTGGCGGCGCTGGCGCGGCAGGTGGACGAGGAGACTTGCGAGCGGCCGTCGGCGGCGCTGCGGCGCAGTGCGGCGGAGCTGACGCCGGAGATCCGGCGCGACGACGAGCGGCGCGCGCGACGGCTCGAAGGCGACCTCGACACCATCGCGACCAAGGCGCTGGCGCGCGACCCGCAGCGGCGCTACGCCAGCGCCGCGGCGCTCGCCGACGACCTGCGCCGCTACCTGGCGCGCCGGCCGATCCGGGCGCGGCCCGATTCGGCGCGCTACCGCCTGGCGCGGTTCGTCGCCCGTCACCGCCTCGGCGCCGGCGCCGCCGCGATCACCGCGCTGGCCGTCCTCGCCGGTCTCGGCGTCGCCCTCTGGCAGGGCGCGGTGGCGCGCCGCGAGGCGCGGCGGGCCGAGCGCGTGCGCGACTTCCTCGTCGAGCTGTTCGAGCAGGCCGATCCCAGCCGCAGCCGCGGCGGCACCGTCACCGCGCGGGAGATCCTCGACGCCGGCGCGCGGCAGGTCGAGCGCGAGCTCGCCGCCGAGCCCGAGCTCGCCGCCGAGCTGCTCGACGCCATCGCCCGGGTCGAGCGCAGCCTCGGGCTGGCGGCGAGCGCCAGGCGACGCGCCGAGCGCTCGCTGGCGCTGCGCGAGCGCGAGCTCGGCGCCGACGCCGCGGCGACGGCAGCCAGCCGGGTGACGCTCGGCGAGGTGCTCGTCGACAGCGGCGAGCTCGACGCCGCCAAGCGCGTGCTCGCACGCGCGGCCGCGGGGACCGCGACCGACGAGGAGCTGGAGCGGCGCCGCGCCGAAGCGCTGGTCGCCGCGCTCTGGCAGGGCGGCCAGCAGGAGGCGGCCCTCGCCGAGGTGCGGCGCCGCCTTGCCGCCGCCCGCATCGACAGCACGCAGGCCGCCATGTGGCAGCTGTTCCTCGCCGGCCTGCTGGCCGACGGCTCGCGCGTCGCCGAGGCGCTGCCGCTGGCGCGCGAGGCGGTCGAGACGCTCGAGTCGCGCCCGCAGACGAACGGCCTCGACCTGGTGCGGGCGCAGGTGACTCTCGCCAACATCCTCGGCGACGCCGGGCAGGGCGAGGAGGCGGTGCGGCGATTCGCCACGGCGCTGGCGCTGCAACGCGACGTCCTCGGCGCCGACCACCCGGAGGTGGCGCTGACCGAGATCCCCTACGGGTACATGCTCAACGAGCGCCGCCGTCCCGAGGAGGCGGAGCGCGTCCTCCGCCACTCGATCGGCGTGCTGCGTCCGCTCGGACACTACGAGCTCGCCTCGGCGCTGCGCTACCTCGGCTTCACGCTGATGGCGCGGCGGCGCTACGCCGAGGCCGAGACGTTGTTCGCCGAGGCCGAGTCGATCTACCGCGCGAGCGAGGGCATCGGGGCCGACCACCCGCTCACCCGCGGCGCCCGCCTCTCGCGCGGCTGGGCGCTGCTGCGCGTCGGCCAGCTGGCGGAGGCCGAGCCGGTGTTGCGTGCGGTGGCCGCCGACATCGAGCGCAGCGAAGGCGGGCAGAGCAACTCGCTGCGCACCGCCCTCAAGTACCTCGGCGAGGTGCGCCGCGGCCGCGGCGACGTCGGCGAGGCGCTGGCGCTCCACCGCCGCGCTCGCGACATCGAGCTCGAGGTGTTCGGCACCAGCGAGCACCCGGGCATCGCCGCCTCCGACCTCCAGATCGCGCTCGACCTGCTCGCGCGGCCGACGGCGGCGGGGCTGCCAGGAAGCGCGGCGGCTGGCGGACGAGGGCGTGGCCATCCAGCGCACCACCGATCCCACCAGCCCGCGCCTGGACGAGCTGCTGCTCGCCAGCGGCCGCGTCGCGCTCGCGCAGGGCGATCGCCCGCGGGCGGCGGCGGAGATCGCCGAGGCGCGCGAACGCCTGGCCAAGCGGCTGGGGGCGGCGGACCCCGAGGTTGCGGCCGCAGACGCGCTGCTGCAGGCGGCAGCGCCGCGCTGACGCCGCCGGGCTCGCCGCCGGCCCGGCAGGGCGAGCGCGGGCGTCGGTGACCGCCGGCGATCGCCAATTGGCCCCGCGTCGGCGGCGCGTGCGCCTCACCTTGCGAAGGCCGTCTGAGGCCAGGGAGGCACCATGCTCGTCAGCCCGCCACGTCTCGCTCGACTCGCCGCCTTCGCCGCGCTGCTCACCCTCATCGCGACGCCGCTCGGCGCGCAGACTCCCGGTTCGCTCGACCCGGTCTTCGGCGGCGGCGACGGCATCTACGTCTTCGAGCCCAGCGCGACGGCAACCCACGCCAACGTGCTGGATGCCGTCGCCGGGCCGGATGGCAAGTTCTTCGTCGCAGGCAGCGTGCTCGCCGGCGACTACAACACCTTTGCCTGCCGCATCATCTCGAGCGCCAACGAGATCTTCTGTCTCACCCTGCCGTTCGATCTCGGCGGGACGGACCACGACTCCGGCAATGCGGTCGCGCTCGGCACCGACGGGAAGCTGGTGGTCGCCGGGACGGCCGACGGGCCTGCCAACGATCCCGACCAGCGAGCCGTGTTCGTCCGCCTGACCGCGGGAATGTCGCTCGATTCCGCTTTCGGCGGCGACGGCAAGGTCGACGACATCGACTTTCCCTTTCCCTTCGGCGCCGCGGCCGTCGCCGTGCTGCCGAACAACCGGGTGGCGTGGGCCGGATACATCGACCAGACCAGCCGCCACATGCTGGTCGGCCGCCTGCAGCAGAACGGCGCCCTCGATGCCACCTTCGATGGCGACGGCTACCGCGTGGTCCTCTTCGACGCCGGCGGCAACTTCGACGACGAGGCGACCGACCTCGCCGTCCAGGAGGACGGCAAGCTCGTCGTCGTCGGCCACGCCAACACCGGCACCGCGAACAGCGGGAGCGCCGACTACGCCATCGTCCGTCTCAACACCAACGGCTCGCTCGACACCAGCTTCTCCGGCGACGGCAAGGTCCTGGTCAGCTTCGAAGACGTCGACGGGCCGCCCGACCACGCCAGCAGCGTCGCCATCGACCGCTTCGGCCGCATCGTCGTCGCCGGAATCACGGCGGGCAGCGTCAACGTCGCCCGGCTGCAGCCGGACGGCGGGCTCGATCTCTCTTTCGGAGGCGGAGACGGCAAGGTGAGCTTCTCGATCCTCAGCATCAACGACGTACGAGGTGGACCCGACCTGCTCCTATTGCCGGGAGACTCCATCCTCGTCGCCGGCGACTTCGACCCCGGCGGCGCCGACCTCCAGGACAGCTTCATCGCCGTCCTCGAGCCCGATGGCGACCTCGACCCGACCTTCGGCGGCGGCGACGGCAAGGTGACGTACCCGACGCTGCCGCAGCTGACGGACCCTGGGCCGTCGTTCGGCGGCGCGGCGCTCGTCGCCGGCAAGGTCCTGGTGGGCGGCGACGGCGGCTTCGCGGAGTCCGACCTCGCCTTCGCGCTGCGGGTTTGGATGAGCGGCCTCTTCCGCGACGACTTCGAGACCGGCGATCTCCTGCAGTGGTCGGGCGACGGGCCCAATTGAGCGCCACATCGGTGATGCGCCACACCCTCGCCCGTCGCGTGATCGTCGTCGCCGCCGCGCCGACAACCTGGTGCAGGCGCTAACCGCGCGTGCGGCAACACCCGGCCATCTGCGAAGGTGCCAGCCATGAACCTCGCTGCCGTCATCGACGTTCTTCAAAGGCGCCATCGCACTGGCTCTGACGACTGCGTTGTTTGGTGTCGTCCTGTGGTTCGCGTGGGGGCGCTCGTTTGCCTACGACGTCTGTTCCGGGGTTACAGATGTCCAGCTTTCCACCAACTGCTACGAAGAGGAGTTCTCGACGCCGTTTCAGGTCTTCGTCACGTCGATCGTCTCGCTGTTCGCCGCCGCCACCATCGTTCCGCTGGGGTGGCTCCTCGGGCGCCGCCGAGCCGAGACTCGAGCGCGTAGGCAGCAGCGGGAGATGCGACCGCTTCTCGTGGCTTTGCTTGCGATTCTCGTTTTCGCCTGCGAAGGAATGCAGCCGACGGCAAGGCCCTGATCGGCGACGACACTTGGCTCCCGACAGCGCCGGCACCGTCGCCGTCGACCGCTTCGGCCGCATCGTCGTCGCCGGGCCCGCGGGCGGCTTCGGCAACGGCGTCGGCGTCGTCAGGCTGCTGCCCGACGGCGAGGCTCGACCCCAGCTTCGGCGTCGGCGGCAAGGCGGAGCTCTCGATCGCCACGCCGGGAGACCCGCGAGGTGCGCCCAACGTGCTCCTGCTCCCGGGCGACGCCATCGGCGTCGTCGGCGACTTCGACCCCGACGTCGGCGGCGACACCAAGGACAGCTATCTCGCCGTCCTCGAGAGCGACGGCGACCTCGACCCCACCTTCGGCGGCGGCGACGGCAAGGTGACCGTCGCTGCCCGACATGACCGATCCCGCGCCGTCCTTCGCCGACGTGGCCTCTTCGGCGGCAAGGTGCTGGTGGCAGGGGACGGCGGCTTCGAGCAGTCGGCTCGCCTTCGCGCTGCGCCTGTGGATGCGCGGGATGTTCCGCGACGACTTCGAGACCGGCAACACGCTGGAGTGGTCGGCCGCCGTCGGGGCTGAGCCGCTGTCCCTTTGCCGCCTGTGCCTGCCGCTCAGGGCACGAAGCGGTAGCCGCGCCCGTGGACGGTGCGGAAGAAGCGCGGGCGCGCCGGGTCCTCTTCGAGCTTCTGGCGTAGACCGGCGACGTGCACGTCGACGGTGCGCGATTGCACCGCCGAGTCGTAGCCCCATACCTCATCGAGCAGGCGATCGCGGGACAGCAGCTCGCCGGGGTGGGCGACGAAGTACTGCAGCAGCTCGAGCTCGCGCGGCGCCAGCGCCACGGCGACGCCGCCGCGACGCACCTCGCCGCGGCGGAAGTCGGCCTGCACGTCGCCGAAGGAGGCGGCCCCGTCGCCCTCCGCCATGCCGCCGCCGGCGCGGCGCAGCAACGCCTCGATGCGCGCCAAGAGCTCCACGGTCTCGAAGGGCTTGGTCAGGTAGTCGTCGGCGCCGAGCTTCAGGCCGACGACGCGGTCGACGACTTGGGTGCGGGCGGTGAGCATGAGCACCGGCAGCGCGGCGCCCCGGCGGCGCAGCTCGCGGCAGACCTCGAAGCCGTCGCGGCCGGGCAGCATGACGTCGAGCAGCAGCAGGTCGAAGCCGCCGCCGAGGGCGGCGAGCAGCGCCGCCTCGCCGTCGCCCACGGTCTCGACGGCGTAGCCCTCGGCGCGCAGCCGGTCGCCGAGGGTGGTGACGAGGCTCGGCTCGTCTTCGGCGAGCAGCAGGCGGGCGCGCTGGCGGGGCGCCGGATCGGCACTCTTCACGCGCTCGTCTCGGGCAACCCGTCGGCGTGCTCTTGGCCCGTCGCCGCGGTGGCCGCGTCGCTCGCAGTCGCAGCCGCCGGCAGCTCGAGCGTGAATCGAGCACCCTGCCCCGTGGCGCGCGACACCCGTACCGAGCCGCCGTGCGCCTCGACGATCTGCCGCGCCAGCGCGAGGCCGAGGCCGCTGCCCGGCCCGGTCGAGCCGCTGCCGCGGTAGAAGGGCTCGAAGAGGTGCGGCAGGTCGTCCGCCGCGAGGCCGGGGCCGCGGTCCTCGACGATCAGCGCCACGGCGGGGCGGCCGTCGTCGCGCTGCGCGAGCTTGGCGCGCACGGCGAGCCAGCCGCCGCTCTTGCCGTGGCGGATGGCGTTCTCCACCAGGTTGCGCAGCGCGCGCTCGAGCGCATCGCGGTCGCCGAGGAGCACCGGCAGCGACGGCGCGACCGACGTCTCCACGGTGACGCCGGCGGCGGCCGCCTCGGGCGCGCACGCGGCGGCGACCGACTCGACCAGCGCGCCGACGTCGACCGGCCGCCGCACTGCCGGCTCGCCGCGCGCCTGCAGGCCGGCCCAGGTGAGCACCTGCTCGACGAGACCGCCGAGCCGCCGCCCCTCGCGCACGATCAGCTCGCCGTACTCGCGCACCTTGGTCGGGTCGGTGACGACGCCGGCGGCGAGGTTCTCTCCGGCAGAGCGCACGGCGGCGACCGGCGTCAGCAATTCGTGGCTGACGCCGGCGACGAGCTCGATCTGCCGCCGCGCCAGCGCCTGCTCGCGCCGCGCGGCGGCGAGGGCGAGCCCGACCGCGGTGGCGAGGAGGCCGAGGATCGACGAACGAGATCGCCAGGTTGCGCCAGCGCGCTCGCGCCACCGCGGCTTCGAGCGAGCCCGCGGGATGCGTGATCGACAGCAGCCAGCGGCCGCGGAGGCCGGGATCGTCGCCGAGGGCCAGCGGGCCGGCGACGCGCGTCCGCCGTCCGTGGTGCTCGGCGTGGTGGCGCGCGAAGCGCTCGGCGAGCGGCAGGCGGAAGAGCGGCATCGTCACGTCGGGATCGACGGCAGCGAGCGGCGGGCCCTGTGCGAAGAGCTTGCGGCCCGATGCCGTCGCGCACCTCGACGCGATAGGGAACCTCGTTGCCGAGGTGACGGTCGACGAGCGCGGGCAGCACGCGATCGGCAACGGCGTTGGTGTCGAGCCAGAGGATGGCGAAGGCGCGCGGCTCGTCACCGCCGCCGCCGGGCCACGGCGTTCGCGTCATGAGCTCCGGCGTCTCGGAGGAGCGCGCAGGAGATTCCTCGGATGCTCGGTCGGGCTCGCGTGAGCCGGTGCGGCGACCGCGGTCCCGATCGCGCTCCCCGCGCGGCCACACCGGCACCACCAGCGCCGGCACGTCGGCGGCCGGCACGACCCAATTGCCGCGGCGGCCGGACTCGACCTGACGGCGCAGCGGCAGGAGCTCCGCGGGCCAGGTCGCTGGCCGCCATGCGTCGGCCGCTTCGTCGAAAGCGCGGAGCGTCAAACCACCGTCCGGCGAGCCCCCGGACTCGGCGAGCAGCAACTGGCGCAGCAGCTCGGGGGAGCCGGGCTGCGCGCGCCACCTCGCCACCTCGCGCGCCAGCTCGCTCTCGGCGCCGACCGACGGCGGCCGCAGGAAGTGGAAGAACAGCCGCCCGAGCTCGCGGTCGAAGTCGGCGGCGATCCCGGCGGCGGCGCGGTTGAGGCTGGTGCGCGCGCGCTCCTCCTCGGCGCGGCCGAGCTGGCCGGTCCAGTGGTACTGCATCGTGGCGAGCGCTACCAGCAGGACGCCCAGGGCGAGCGGGACGAGCGCGCGGCGCCCGCGCGGCGCGGCTTGGGCAGAGGCGTTGCGCACGAAAGCAGTATACGTGCCGTCCACCGGCGCAACTGATTGCGCGGCAGCGGTTTACAACTCTTTACAAACCCCTTGCATCGCTTGGTGAACGGCGGCCGAGCGCCCCCTATCCTCACCTCAACCCGGAACCGCTTCCGGCCACCGACCACGAGGAGATCCCCATGACCCGACACCGTCTCCCAAGAAGCCGCTCGTCCTCGCCCTGCTTCGGCATCGCCTCGCCGCCGCCGGCCTCTCCGCCGCCGAGGCGGCGCGCCGCGAGGGCCGCCGAGAAGATGTTCCTCCGCCACCACACGCCCGATGGCCGAGGCCGACACCAACGGCGACGGCTCGATCGACGCCAGCGAGTGGAACGCCCTCTTCGCCAAGCTCGACGCCGACAACAGCGGCAAGATCGAGGACGGCGAGATGGCGCGGCACCACGGCTCCCCGCCGCCCGAGGCGCTCGCCTTCATGATCGCCCACCACGCCGACACCGACCGCAACGGCCAGGTCACCAGCGCCGAGTGGAAGGCCCACGTCGCCGAGCTCGACGAGAACGACGACGGCGAGCTCTCCGCTGGCGAGCTGCGCTTCCGCCACCGCTCCGAGGAGGCCGGCGCCTCGCTGCCGCCGTTCGCGACCGCAGTGGGACACCGACAGCGACGGCAGCCTCGGCGCGGGCGAGCTCGACGCCCTCTTCGCCTCGCTCGACGAGGACAAGGACGGCGTGCTGACCTTCCAGCACATGCGGCACATGCGCGGCGAGCGTCACCGCCACTGATCGCCGCCTGCACTCGACGCCGATAGTCCACTTCGCGGCCGTGGCTGACCCAACGGCCGCATGAACATAACGACGGCCGCGGCTGCTGCGTGCGAGGCAGCCGCGGCCGCGGTAGATTCCGCGGCCATGGCAACCAGCGGCCGCATCGCCGTCGTCGACGACGAAGAGAGCATCCGCCAGACCGTCGGCCTGGCGCTGCGGCGCGAAGGCTACGAGGTCACCACCTGGGAAGACGGCGAGGCGGCCTGGGACGCCTTCCGCCAGAAGCTCCCCGACCTCGTCGTGCTCGACATCCTCATGCCGCGCATGGACGGCCTCGAGCTCTGCCGCCGCCTGCGCGGCCTCTCGCAGTCCCTGCCGGTCATCTTCCTCACCTCCAAAGACGAAGAGTTCGACCGCGTCTTCGGCCTCGAGCTCGGCGCCGACGACTACCTCTGCAAGCCCTTCTCGATGCGCGAGCTGGTGGCGCGCGTGCGGGTGCTCTTCCGCCGGCGCGCGCTCGCCAAAGAGCCCAGCGCACCGGCGCAGGTGCTGGTGGCGGGCGACCTGACCCTCGACCTCGACCGCTTCGAGGCTGCGTGGAAGGGCCAGCCGCTGCCCCTCACCGTCACCGAATTCCGCATCCTCCACGCGCTGGCGCGCCATCCGGGCCGCGTGAAGACCCGCCAACAGCTCGTCGCCGAGGGCTACCCCGAAGACACCTACGTCAGCGACCGCACCGTCGACACCCACGTCAAACGGCTGAGGAAGAAGCTCGCCACGGCCGACCCGGAATGCGAGGCGCTGGAGACCGTGTACGGGCTGGGTTACAAGTGGCGGTGAGCTCCGTCGCCCGTAGAATTCCAGCAGACGACTTATGGACGCAGCCGAGCCAGTACCCGACTACGACGAGCCGACGCTCGAAGGGTGCTTCGCCCCCGATGGCACGGACCTGACGCTGATTCAATCCGCGTTGGACATGACCCCTGGCGAGCGACTCCGGGCGGCGCAGTCGATGATCGACCTGGCCGCCGCCGTCCGTCGTGCCGACGACTGATCTGCTCGCCACGCTGCGAGCGCTCGTCAAGCCCCGAGCTCACCCTGCGAGCGGCAGGGTGACTTCGAACTCGGCGCCGCCGTCGTTGGCGTTCGCGGCTGCGACCGTGCCGCCGTAGCTTTCGACGATCGCCTTGACGATGGCAAGCCCCAGACCGGTGTGGGGCTTGCCATCGGTCGTCCCGGGCGGGCGGTAGCTGAAGAAGCGCGCCCAGACCTTCTGCAAGTGCTGCTGCGGGATGCCGGGGCCGCGGTCGCGGACGAGGAGCCGCGCGCGGTGGTCGACGCGGTCGAGACGCACCGCCACGGCGCTGCCCGCCGGCGCAAAGCTCATGGCGTTGTCGAGCAGGTTCTCCACCACCTGCGCCACGCGCTCGGGAGCGGCCTTGACCGGCAACCCGCCGCCGCCGTCGAGCTCGAGCTCGACGGCCACTCCTGCCGGCGCACGGCGTCGCGCGCCCTGGACGAGCGGCGGCAAAAGCTCGTCGAGCCGCACCGTCGGCCGCTCCTCGCCTTCCACCTGCGCGTCCAGGCGCGCCATCTCGCGCACCTCCTTGAGCAGGTGCTCGAGCCGCGCCACCTCGCGCTGCACGAGGTCGAGCAGCTGCCGCCGCTGTTCCGGCTCCTCGACGTCCTCCAACATCTCGGCCGCGTTGCGAATCGACGCCAGCGGGTTCTTCAGCTCGTGCGACACGTCGCCGGCGAACGCCTCGACGAACGCGAGGTGCTCGACGAGCCGCCGCGACAGGTCTTCGAGGGCACGCGCGAGGTCGCCGATTTCATCCGTTCGATGCGAGCCGCCAAACGTCCCGCGCAAACGGCCGCGGTTGTCGACCAACGCCGCCGCCTCGGCCCGCAGCCGATGCAGCGGCCGCACGATCGTCGTCGAGGTGACCACCGTGAGCAGCACCGCCACCAGCAGCGACGCCAACACCACTTGAAAGATCGCCAGCCGCACCTGGTACAAGTCGCCAAGGATGCGCAACGTCGTCCCCGACACCAGCACCGCCCCCACCACCTGCCGCCCCGACCGCACCGGAATGGCGCTGAACAACGTCACCGACCGTTGGCCGGGGCTGATCAACGTCGACGCCCCGTACTTCCCTTTCAGCGCGCTCACCACCGGCGCGATCCGCAACGGCTGATCGGCGGGAAACGGCTCCACCACAGCCGGCGGCGACTCGATCGGCCCGAAACGCCCCGCGGTACAACGCATAAATCCCCGACCCCAGCCGATAGAGCCAATTCCCGCGCGACTCCTCTCCGCTCGACTCCTCTCCGCTCTTCGTGCCGTAGTCATCCCGGCTCAACCCATACTCCGAAAACCGCGGCGGCGGCTCCGCCAACCGCGGCCCGAGCAAGCTACTGTCGGCGATCACCCACCCCTCCCGATCGATCACCCGCAACCGAGCGTTCAACCGCCTCTCCAGCCGCTGAAGAATCAGCGTTGCCTCCCGCGGATCGATCGGCCCCCGATCCCCCAACGCAGCCGCAAGAATGCGCCCCTGCTGCACCATCGAAACCTCGAGCGCCGACAACAACTGCCGCTCGTAAACGTCGAGATACAGCACCCCCGCCGCCGGCAAGAACACCAGCAACAAATTGAACGCCAGCAGCCGGTTCGAGATGCGAGAGCTGAGCCGCCGCACCTCGCCACCAAAGCGACGCAAGCGCGAAGGGAAACGTCGAAGCAGCGGCATGGAGATGAGGGGGCGCTAAGGCCCAATGAAGGGTACTACGCAGATTTCAGCAAACCCGCGGACCAATCGTGGCCTCGCCGTGGCAGCAAGGCGCCCGTGGCGGTTCAACATCGAGACTGCTTCGTCGCTTCGCTCCTCGCAGTGACATCAGGGGGCTGGTCAGCAACGCCGACAACCGCGAACGGTCGCGAGCTCGCCAGTGGAGGCGGGTGCGGACGGGGCCGGGGGCCGTCGCAGCGGGGCCTCCGGAGGGTGCCTTCGTCAACCGGTCGTAGGCAGCGGATCGCGCGAGGCGCCCGGAGGCGAGCGAGCATCCCCCGCCTGCATACCTCGTAATGCGAGCGTGCCCCGCAGCGGCGGCCCCCGGCCCCGTCCGCACCCGCCGGCCCGCCCTCACCGGCGTTGCCCTCTTCTCCCCCTCTCGATGGCCGGCCGCTTCGCCGCCGGCGCGAGCCTCAGCCGTTCGCCTTCAGCTCCGCCAGGATCATGCGGATCTGCTGCTCGGGGTCATCCATCAACGCCACGCTCCCCGCCCCGCGATGCCCGCCCCCGCCATACCGAGCGGCGAGCTCCCCCACGTTCGTCTTGCAGCTGCGATTGAAGATGCTGTGCCCCAACACCAACATCGGATGCTCCCGCCGCGGCCCCCAATGCAGCCGCACCGACACGTTCGCCCGCGGAAACATCGCGTACACCAAAAAGCGATTCCCGATCGGCACCGTCTCCAGCGAGCGGAAATCCGTCACCACCACGTTCCCATCCATGTGGCTGTGCGTGCGCAGCGCCTCCTGGAAATCCGCGTCCGAATCCTCCATCGCCTTGCACCGCCGCGCCACCTCCGGATTCGCCAACACCTCCTCCACGCTCGCCTGCCTCACCAACATCTCCAGCAACAACAAAAAGTAACTCTCGAACGACCCCAACCCCGTCCGCCCGTCGATCGTGAACCCCAGCTTGATCCACCCCTGCGGGTTCAACACGTCCCCCGGCGTCAAGTTCGCCGAGTCCAACCGATCCGTCTCGCGCACGAGCTCGGCGTAATGCGGCATCGCCGCCTCGCCCCCGTAGTACTCGTACACGAGATGCGCTGCCGAAGGCGCCGCGCCGAACGCGCCACGGAAATTCGGCGGCGGCGCCGCCGGCGTGGCCGTGTGCATGTGATGGTCGAACCACAGCCCGCACCGCGGGTCGTACGGCACGTTGGCCAGGATGTCGTCGGGACCGACCTCGAAGCGCCCCTCGGTGATGTCCTGCGGGTGGATCAGCGACAGCGCGTCGACCTCCTCGTTGAAGGAGATCAGCACCGCGCAAGTGAGGCCGTCGAGGTCGCCGCGAGTGACGAGTCGCACGTGTTTTCGTCCCGAGCTTGGTGTCGCCGAGTGAGCCGCTGAAGCCTTGCGAAGGGCCGCGATTATAGCGGCGACGCCGGTACGCCCGCCGTGCCCAATTCCACCGCAAGATCCGGCAAGACAGCCACCACGCCGGCGGGTAGAGTGCCCCCATGAGCGTCAGCCGGGCGCGCGCCCTCCGCCCACCGGTGCCCGAGCTGGACGGCAGCGAGCTGCCAGCCGACGCGCGCCACGCGGAGCGGACGCGTTTCGAGACGCTGTTCGACGAGCTGCGCCGCGAACCTACGGCCTTCGCCGCGCCACGCGCGCTCGCAGCCCGCGCCGATCTGCCGGCGGCGCGCCTCCACGCCGGCTTCCGCGAGCACTTCCACACCACCCCGTCCGCGGCCATAGACGCCACGCGCATCACTCGCGCCGAAGAGCTGCTCGCCCGCGGCGAGCCCGTGCCCGATGCCGCCTTCCGCGCCGGCTACTCCAGCCTCTCCACCTTCCACCATCGTTTCCACCGCGCGACCGGCCTCACGCCCACCGCCTTTCGCGAGCTCGGCCGCACGCCCGACTTCGTGCTCGCGCTGCCGGCCGACTTCCTGCCCGGGCCGACCCTGCGCAGCTGGGGCCGCGACCCGTCGAGCCTCACCGATCGCGTCGACGGCCACCGCATCCTGCGCACCCTCCGCACCGCCGCCGGCCCCGCGCTGCTCGAGATCGAGCTCGACTCCGGCGCGGCGCACTGCCGCGTCGAGGCCGACCGCCCGCTCGACCCCGGCACCGTACGCGCCGCCCACCGCGTCGCGCGCCGCACCCTCGGCCTGGTCGACGGCCACGGCGGCCCCGCGCCCGTCGCCGCCTTCGAGCGCCGCGTCCTGCGCGACTCCGCCACTGCGCCGCTCGTCGCCAAACGCCGCGGCCTGCGCATCCCGCTCACCGCCGATCCCTTCGAGGCCCTCACCTGGGCCGTGCTCGGGCAGCAGGTCAACCTCGCCTTCGCCTTCACCCTCCGCCGCAACCTGCTCGCCCTCGCCGGCGCGCCGGCACCGCGCGGCTTGCGCGCGCACCCGACGCCGGTCGAGGTCGCGGGCCTCGATCCCGGCGACCTCGTGCAGCGCCAACTCTCGCGCCGCAAGGCCGAGTACCTCGTCGAGCTCGCCCGCGCCGTCGCCTCCGGCGAGCTGCCGCTCGACGACCTCGGCGGCGCCGCTGCCTCGCGCATCGAGGAATCGCTGCTCGCCCGCCGCGGCGTCGGCCCGTGGACGGCCGCCTACGTCATGCTGCGCGGCTACGGCCTCGCCGACTGCGTGCCGGTGGGCGACGCCGGCCTCGCGCTCGCCCTCGAGCGCTTCCACGGCCTGCGCGAGCGTCCCGACGCCGCCGCCACGCGCCGCTTGATGGCGCCGTTCGCGCCCTACCGCAGCTTCGCCACCTTCCACTTCTGGAGCAGCCTGGGAGACGTACCGTGAAGGGCACCACCGCAGCGCGCGAGAGCGCCGGCGACACCACCTTCGGCATCGATTCACCCATCGGTCCGCTCACCGGCACGGTCGACGAGCGCGGCCGCCTCGTCCGCCTCGACTTCGACGCACTGCTGGGCACGACCGTCGAGACGACGCCCGCCGCAGCCGGCGCGACCGAGAGCGCGAGCCGCGGTCTCTCCGTCGAGCTCGCCCCGCCCCCCGCCGCCACGCGCGTCATCGCCGAGCTCGCCGAATACTTCGCCGGCCGCCGCAAGAAGTTCACCTTCCCGATGGCGCCCCGCGGCACCGATTTCCAGCGCCGCGTCTGGACCGAGCTGCGACGCGTCCCCTACGGCCGCACCGTCAGCTACAGCCAGCTCGCCGTCCGCATCGGCAACCCGGCGGCCACCCGCGCCGTGGCGCAGGCCAACGCCACCAACCCGATCGCCATCGTCGTCCCCTGCCACCGCGTCATCGGCGCCGACGGCACCCTCACCGGCTACGGCGGCGGCCTCGACCGCAAGCGCTGGCTGCTCGAGCTCGAAGGGGCGTTGCTGCCGATCGCCGCACCGGCGCAGCGCAGCCTCTACGGGTAGTAGCCGCGGATGGTGCGCGCGGAGAGACGCCGCTCGGCGAGCTTGACGTCGACCTCGCGGAACGAGCGCTCGCCCGCGTTGCTCGAGTAATAGGCGAGCAGGTAGCGCGAGCGCACGTCGCGCTCGATCGCGGCGTAGACCGGGCCGAGGTCGCGCGTGTCATCGACGTAGAAGCTCCTCCCGCCGGTCTCGCTCGCCAGCTTGTCGAGCAGCGGGCGGTCGATGATCGGCGCCTGCTCGTGCGAGTCGGCGATACCGATCGCGTAGATCGTCACCGCGCTGCGGCGCGCCAGCTCCAACACCTCGTCCGCGGTGTGCCGGCTGCGCTCGTCGAGTCCGTCGGAGAGCAGCACCAGCACGCGCTGGCCGCGCACCTCCTGCAGCTGGTCGAGCGTGAACACCAGGCTGTCGTAGAGGGCGGTGCCGCCGCGCGCCTCCAGCCCCTCGAGCGCGTTGCCGAGGAAGGCGAGGTCGTGCGTGAAGCCGGCGCGCACCCGCGGCACGTCGTCGAAGGCGACGATCATCACCTCGTCCTGCGGCCGCACGAGGTCCTTCAGGAACGCCTGCGCCGCCAGCTTCACCTCGGGCAGCCGCAACGTCATCGAGGTCGAGGTGTCGAGCGCGAGCGCCACGTGCACCGGCAGGTTCGAGACCTCGTCGAAGCGGTCGAGCCGCTGCTCCTCGCCCTCCTCGAAGACGCGGAAGTTGCCCGCCGGCAGCCCGCGCACCGGCCGCCCCTGCCCGTCGACGACGGCGGTGTAGAGCTCGACGAGGTCGACGCGACCTCGTCGGCGTTGGGCGCGTTGAGCAGCACCGAGTCCTCGGCGCTGGTGCCGTCGTCGAGGTAGGCGACGGCACGCAGCAGCGTCGGGTCGGGGCCGGGCAGGATGAGCCGGCGCTCGAACGGCGCGCGCGCGAGCGTGGCGACTGGGCGCTCGTCGAGGAAGAGCTCGAGGCGGTCGACGCGGCGGCCGCGCGGCGCCATCACCTCGGCGCGGGCGGTGACGCTGCCGGTCTGCTGCGCGGCGGCCGGCGGGCGGCGGAGGCGTACGGCGAAGCCGTCGCCGTCGGTGTTGAGCTCCACCTCGTCGCCGCCGAGGCGCGTGCCGTCGGCGGCGAAGGCTTCGGCGCGCAGGCGGCGGCGTACGGCGCGCTCACCCAGGTCGAGCTCGACCGAGAACGGCGGGCGCGTGCGCGCCATCAGAACGCGGCCGTCGAGCGCGAAGGTCACCTTCGCGACGTCGTCGCCGCGAGCGATCGCTTCGAAGCGCTGCTTGCCCACGCAGACGCGCGGCGGCCGCGCGATGCGAACGGCGGGCGTGGGAGCGACTGGCGGCGCAACCACCGCAGCGGTTGGTGACACGCTCGACGCCGGTCGCGTCCATCGTCAGTGCGATGCTGTCCGCGGCCGCGATGGAAGAAGGCGCCGGCTGCTGCGACACGCGCGGCACTTGCAGCGGCCGCTCGAGGAGCGCCGTGCGGCCCGACTGCACGTCGCGCACGCGGATCTCGAGCCGGAACGCGCCGGGGCGTAACGAGCGCTCGAAGGAGAGCGCCAGCGGCGCTTCGGCCTTCTCAGCCGCCGGCACGTCGAAGCGGTAGGCGAAGCGGTCGTAGATGCGGCCTTCGACGCTCACCGTGCCTTCGAGCTGCAGGTTGTAGAAGCCGTACGAGTTGAGCACCGCCTCGTCGACGGGCACGGCGACGGTGCCCTGCACGCGCGTGCGGTTGCCCTCGCCGGCCGAGAACTCGACACTCAGGTCAGCGCGCAGCGGCGGCGCGGCGGGCGGCAGCGTGGCGCTGGCTGCGAGCGGGGCGAGGAGCGCGAGCAGCGGTGGGAGGCTGCGAAGCGCGCGGTGGCGGCTGCCTTGCGCCCCCCTCCCACGCATCGGCGCCGCGGCGCTCATGGCGAGCGACGAGGCAAATAACGTTCCACGCCGACGGAGGAGGCCTACACGCTCGTACGAAGCGTCGGCGGTGAGCTGCGTCACAAGCCCGGCACCGCTCGGCGCTGTAGAAGCTGCACGGATTCCGCTCGCGGCTTGAAAGTTTCGCGTACGCGGTGACGGTCGGATGAGCCTCTCCGTATTTGACGCTATGGCGGCGGCGGCACAAGATGGCGCCACCGTACAGACGAGCGCCGCCGGCGTATCCAAGAAGAAGCGCCCATGGAGTGCCTGACCGCCTTCGTCCTCTTGGTGATCCTGCCGCTGGCGATCGGCGCGCTCGGCTTGGCGATCCGCGCCAACCGCAGGGCCCGCGATGCGGCACGCGAGGCGCACCTGCTGACGCAGACGGTGACCGGTCTCGCTGCGCGCTTGGCGCGCCAGGAGGCGGCGGCGCGCGCGCCAGCGCCCGCAACGAAGGTCGCAGCGGCCGGCGAGGTGGTGAGCGCGGGCGAAGCGGCGCCGCCGTCTGTCGCTGACGCAGCCGCCGCGGCCGTCTCCGCTTCCGCACTACCGTCGTTGAACGAGGCCGAAGCGCGCGAGATCGCGGCGCTCGACGAAGCGGCGCGCGCGGCATCGCTGACCGCCGCTTCCGCGCCGAGCGCGGCGCTCGACGATGCAGCCGCTGCCCGCTCGACGACGACAGGTCAACCGGCGAGCGCCGCCGCGGCGGCCGGTGCTCCCGGCTCGCCATTCCCGCCCGGCCCGCCGGCACCCACCTTCGCTTCGCCTGAACCTCCCGCGGACGGTCCTTCGTGGGAAGAACGGCTCGGCGCACGCCTCCCGGTCTGGATCGGCGCCATCGCGCTCGTGCTCGCCGCCGCCTTCCTCGTCAAGCTCTCGTTCGACCGCGGCTGGATCGGCCCGACCGTGCGCGTCACGCTCGGCGCCCTCTTCGGCGTCGCGCTGCTCGTCGGCGGCGAGCTGATGCGGCGCTCGAGCGCGCAGATCGCGCAGGCGCTCACCGCCGCCGGCATCGCGGTGATGTTCGTCGTCGAGCTGGCGGCGGTGCACCTCTATCACCTGATCGGCCCGGTCACCGGCTTCGCGTTGATGGCGCTCACCACCGCAACCGCCGTGGCGCTGGCGCTGCTGCACGGCCCGTTCGTGGCGCTGCTCGGGTTGGTGGGCGGCTTCCTGACGCCCGTGCTGGTCTCGGCCGCGCAACCGGACGCGCCGCTCCTCTTCGGCTACCTGGCGCTGCTGCTGGCGGGGCTGCTCGCGGTGTCGCGGCGCCGCGGCTGGTGGCCGCTCGGCGGCCTCACCGTGCTGGCGGCGCTCGCCTGGGCACTGGGGTGGAGCGTCGGCCCGCACGGCATCGCCGACGCAGCCGTCATCGGCACCTTCCTCGTCGTCGCCGTGGCCGGCGCCATCGTGGCGAGCGCACGCTTGCGCGAAGGCTCCGAGGACCCGCTGCCGGGCTGGACCCGCGCCATGGCCGCCGCCGGCGCGCTCGTCGTGGCCGCGGTCATGTCGGTGCGCGGCGACTACGGCCTCCTCGAGTGGGGCTTCTTCGGCCTGCTCGCCGCCGGCTGCCTGGTGCTGGCGCGCCTGCAACCCGAGCTCGAAGGGCTGGCGTGGCTCGCCGGCGCCGCGGTCTGCCTCATCCTCGATTCGTGGGCGATGGAGCTGCAGCCCGCCGACGCGCCGCGCTTCTTCGGTGTCGCCATCGGCGCTCTGCTGCTCCTCGCCGGCGGCGCCTGGGCGCTGCAGCGCGGCGCGGTGAAGCCGGCGCGCTGGGCGGCGCTCGCCGCCACCGCCACGCTGGCGATCGACCTGCTCGCCTGGCACGGCTCCAACGTCGCCAAGCTCGAGCTGCCGTGGGGGTGGATCGAGCTCGGCCTGGCGGCGATCTGGATCGTGCTGGCGCTGCCGGTGGCGCGGCGACGCAAAGCGATCGCGGGCGGCGACGCCGTGCTCGCCGCTGCCGCGGCCATCGCGACGACGCTCGTCAGCCTGGCGGTGCCGATGGAGCTCGAGCGGCAGTGGATCTCGGTGGCGTGGGCGCTCGAGGTGGCGGCGCTGCTGTGGCTCGCCGCCCGTCTGCGCGTGCCGCTGCTCGCCCACCTGGCGGCGCTGCTCACCGCGCTCGTCGGCGCGCGGCTGCTGCTCAATCCCTACGTCCTCGAGTACCCGACCGGCGATCATCCGATCTTCAGCTGGCTGCTCTACGGCTACGGCGTGCCGATCGTGGCGCTCGCGGTCGCCGCCGTGCTCGCGCGGCGGCAGGGGCGGCGCGCGCTCGGCGCCGGCATCGGCGGCGTGGCGGTGGCGCTGTCGGTGGCCTTCCTCGCTCTCGGCGTGCACCAGGCTTTCCATCCCGGGATGCGGCCGATGATGCCGTCGCTCGCCGAGTGGGGATCGCTGACGACGCTCTGGCTGCTGCTCGGTTGCGGGCTGCTGTTCGCGGCGGCACGGATGGGTGCGCGCGTCTCGCCGTCCGCACCTGCCGAGGACGAGGTCCCGCGAGCGACGAGCCGCCGCCGATCTCCGGCGTCTATCCGCCTCCCGCTCCAACGCATCCCTACCCCGAGCTGCGGTTTGGTGGTGCGCTGATCGTCTTCCTGGCGCTGGCGCAGGCGGCGCTGACGCAAGGGCTGATCGCCAATCCCGTGCTCGAGTACGTGTCGGTGGGAACGACGCCGATCTGGAACGTGCTGCTGCTCGCCTATGGCGTGCCGCTCGTGCTGCTCGTCGTCGCCGCTTCGCTCGAGCGCCGCCTCCAGGAGAGCTGGGGGCCGCGCTTGCCGTCGGTCCCGCGGCTGTGGACGATCGCCGCGCTGGTGCTGCTCTTCGCCCTCGTCACTCTCGAGGTGCGCCAGGCGTTCCGCGGCGACCAGCTCCGCGGCGGCAGCGGCACCTCCGCCGAGCGCTACGCCTACTCGGTCGCCTGGGTGCTGCTCGCCACCGCGCTCCTCGTCGCCGGCCTGCTGCGCCACCGCCGCACGTTGCGGCTCGCTTCGCTGCCGGTGATGCTGCTCGCGGTGGGCAAGGTCTTCCTCTACGACACTGCCAACCTCTCCGACCTCTACCGCGTCTTCTCGTTCCTCGGCCTCGGCGTGTCGCTGCTGCTGCTCGCCTGGCTCTACCAGCGCTTCGTCTTCCGGCGCGGCACGCCGGAGGCCTCGTGAGACGCCGCGGCGCTGCGGTCGCGCTGCTCGCGGCAGCGGTCGCCGCGTCGCTTGCGGCGCCTACCGCGCATGCCGCGAAGAACGTCA
This sequence comes from Thermoanaerobaculia bacterium, assembly GCA_963846495.1. GTDB lineage: Bacteria > Acidobacteriota > Thermoanaerobaculia > Multivoradales > JAIOJS01 > DASYQD01. The sequence continues at coordinate 68,723 of CAWJWP010000017.1, forward strand.
TCGCGCGGCCGCTGGCCGTCGCGCGCGCCGGCACGGTGAGGGTGGCGCTCCCCGCCGCCGAGCACTCGGCCGACACCGGCTTCGAAGTGCTGGCGCTCGACGGCACCCGCGTCCCGGTGCGACTGCTCGTGCTCGACGGCGGCGCGGGTCTGCGACCGGCGCGCGTGATCGCCGTCGCGGAATCCGCGGACGGCTGGTCGGTGGACATCGACGCCGGCGCTGCCACGCCGGCGCATCAAGGCCTACGTTTGCCACTCGCCGTCGCGGGCTTGGCCGAAGTCGAGCTCGAGGCGAGCGACGACCGCGCGAGCTGGACACCGCTCGCCAGCGCCGGTCTCTTCCGCCTCGGCGCCGCCGAGGAGCTGCAAGGCTCGACGCTCGCCTACCCCGCCACCACGGCGCGCTACCTGCGCCTTCACTGGCCGGCGGCGGCCAATTTCCCGCGCATCCGGGAGGTGCAGCTCGAGAGCGTGCGCACCGCCGCCGAGGAGCTGGCGCTGCCGAAGGGCGCCTGCGCGGCGGACGGGCCGCGCCGCACCACCTGCGACCTCGCCGCGCTCGGCGAGCGCCCGATCGAAGGCATCCTCGTCACGCTGCCCGCCGGCCGCGCCGCCGGCTGGCGCCTGCGCAGCGCCAGCGACGGCCGCTGGGGGCTGGTGAGCGAAGGGACGTGGGCGCCGCTCGCCGCGGAAACGCCGCGCCGCGTTCCGGCGAGCGAGAACGCAACCCGCCTGCGGCTCGAGCTGTGGGGCGAGGCGCAAGCGCCGGCGCCGCTGCAGGTGGTGGCGCGCGCGCTGCCGCTGGCGCTCGAGTTCGACGCGCCCGCCGCCGGCGCCTACGAGCTGCGCAGCGCTCCCGGGCTGCCGCGCCCGCGGTGGCAGGGCGGCTCCGACGTCGCCGACGTGCAGTGGACGTCGCCCGCGACCGCGCGCGAAGCCGGGCCGGTGAAGACGCTCGACGTGCCCGCCGGCGCCGAGATGCCGAAGGCGCGCTTCACCCGCCAGTGGCCGGTGCGCGCGCAGGCGGCGAGCGGCGAGCCCGTGCGGTTGCCACTGCCAGCCGCCGTCGAGGTGGCGGCGCGCTACGACCTCGGCGACCTGCGGTTGGCGAGCCGCGGCCGGCAGGTGCCGTACCTCGTCGAAGAAGCCGCGACGCCGGCGCGCGCCGCGAGCTGGGATCGGCTCGCGCTGCGCCCGCAGGGGAACGGCACCAGCGTCGCCGAGCTGCCGCTGCCGGCGGGCAGGGAAGGCCGCGTCGACGTCCTCGTGCTGCGCATACCGGCGCGGCCGCTGCGCCGCGACGTGCGCCTGGTGCGCGACGTCGCCGCCGAAGGCGTCGGCGCGGCGACGCGCGAGACCCTGGCGCAGAGCAGCTGGCAGTGCGAGCCGCTGCCGCCGCTGCCCTGCGAGCACGAGCTGCAGGTGCCGGTGTGGAGCCGCGGGCGCGGCCCGCTGCGGATCGAGGTCGTCGACGGCGACAACGCGCCGCTCGGCCAGCTCTCGGCCGAGCTCTGGCGCTCGCGGCGCGAGCTGCTCTTCCCGTGGCCCGGCGAGCCGCCGGCGCTGCTCGCCGGCGCGGCCGACCTGGCGCCGCCGCGCTACGACCTCGCCGCGGTGGCGAGCGAGCTGCGCGCGCGCCCCGCCGTGCGCGCCACCCTCGGCGAGGCGAGGGAAGCGTGGGACACCAAGCCGGCGCGCTGGCCGCGCTGGGCGGTGCTCGGCAGCCTCGGGCTTGCGGCGCTCGTGCTGCTGTTCCTCCTCGCGCGCGCGCTGCCGCGCATGCCGCAATCGGACCAGAGCCGCCCGTGACCATCCTGCCGTTCGCCATCGTCACCGCCGTCGCCGTCGCGGTGCTGCTCGTCGCGCAGGCGCGCGGCTGGGAGACGGTGGCTGGCCTGGCGAAGGGGATCGCCTCCTCGGCCTTCGTTGCCGCGGCGCTTGCCTCGCGCGCCACGGGCTCGCCCTACGGCCGGGCGCTGCTCGTCGCCTTCTCGCTGTCGTGGCTGGGCGACCTGCTGCTGATCTCGCGCGAGCGCCGCGCCTTCCTCGCCGGCCTCGCGGCGTTCCTCGCCGCGCACGTCGCCTTCGTCGTCGCCTTCGCGCTACGCGGCGTCGACTGGAAGGCGCTTGCGTTGGCGGCGGTGCCGCTGGCGCTCTTCGCCTTCGTCGCCTCGCGCTGGCTGCTGCCGCACGTCGACAGCTCGATGCGGGTCCCGGTCATCGCGTACATGACGGCGCTGTGCACGATGGTCGCGTTCGCGACGGGAGCGGCGTGGGGAGGCGCGCACTGGCGGCCGCTGGCCATCGCGGCGGTGGCGTTCCTGCTCTCCGACCTCTCGGTGTCGCGCGACCAGTTCGTCGCGCCCGGGATCTGGAACCAGGTATGGGGCCTGCCGCTCTACTACGCCGCGCAGCTTGCCTTCGCGTGGACCGCAGCGACCGCCGCCGCGACGGGCAGCAGCGCCAGCGGCATCGCATCGTGAGCCCGACGAGCACCGCCGGCTACTCGGGCCGTCCGTTGACGGTCAAGCTTGGCATCGTCGAGACGACGCGCGGCATCGTGCTGGACGCGCCGCCGGACTACCGCGCGAGCCTCGAGGCCGAGTCGGGCGCCACCCTCGGTGAGACGCTCGCGCCTGAGCTCGACTTCATCCAGCTCTTCGTCACCCGCCGCGAGGCGCTCGCGCGTGCGCTGCCACGCGCGCTCGCCAATCTCGTCGACCGCGGCATGATCTGGGTCTCGTGGCCCAAGAGAGGCAAGACCCAGCGCGCCGCCAAGGTGCCCACCGACATGACCGAGGACGTGGTGCGCGAGGTGGCGCTGCCGCTCGGCCTCGTCGACGTCAAGGTGTGCGCCGTCGACGAGGTGTGGTCGGGGCTCAAGCTGGTGCGGCGGCTGCCGGCGAAGCAGCGGCGGCGCTGACCGGCAGCAGGCGGTCGAGCGCGGTGTCGAGACGCGTGACCACCTCGGTGGCGCCTGCCGCGCGCAAGCGCTCGGCGCTCGTCCAGCCGCTCGCCACCGCGAGCAGCGGTACGTCGCAGGCGAGCGCGCAGCGCACGTCCTCGACGCTGTCGCCGACGATCAGCGCGTCGGCCGCCGTGAACGGGTGGCCGGTGGCGGCGCGCGTGCGCTCGATGGCGAGCGGCGGCAGGCAGGCGCGGTCCTCGCCGTCGTCGCCGAAGGCGCCGCAGACGAAATGGCCGTCGAGCCCGCGCTCGAAGTGATGGTCGAGGCCACCGCGCTGCAGCTTGGCGAGGGCGCCGCGGCGCCAGTTGCCGGTGACGAGACCGAGCACGACGTCGCGGCGGCCGGCGAGCGCCGCCAGCACCTCGGCGGCGCCCGGGATCACCTCCACCGGACCGAGCCGCGCCTCGATGCGGCTCGCGTACGCGTCGCCCATCTGCGGGATGCGCGCGCGCACCTCGGCGGCGGACAAGCCGGCCGCGGTCATCAGCTCGAAGGTGATCTGCGGGTCGGTCTTGCCGGAGAAGTCGTAATGGTCGAGGTCGCCGGCGGTGCCGAAGACCTCGCGCAGCGCCTCGCCGAAGAACCCGCGCACCTGCGGGCCGCAGCGGAGCAGCGTGCCGTCGATATCGAAGAGGAGGAGGCGCATCGGGGTTACGCGGCGCGCGCGAGATCGAGATCGCTTCGCTTCGCTCGCGATGACGGGCGAACCATCGACGACGAGCGAACCGTCGCTACGGCACGAGCCGTCGCTACGGAACGAACAGACGAGGGCGATTCACCTGTCATCGCGAGGAGCGCAGCGACGAAGCGATCTCGATGCTGATCGCTCACCAGGCCTATCGCCTGCCCGCCTGTTCGAGATAGCTCTTCAACGCCGCCGCGTTGTTGCGCTCCTCGTCGCGGCTCGCATAAAGCAGCGTCAGCGGCCCGCGCTTGGCGAGCGCCAGCAGCTCCTCGACCACCTGCGAGTGGCCGTCGAGCTCGCCCGCGTAGAGACGGCAGAACTCCTCCCAATCCCCTTCCTTGCGATCGCCGTGATAGCGCGCGCGCAGGCCGTGCGAGGGCGCCGCGTCGCGCAGCCAGACGTCGAGCTTCGCCGCTTCCTTGGAGACGCCGCGCGGCCACAAGCGGTCGACGAGCACACGGGCGCCGTCGTCGGCCGAGGGCTCGTCGTAGATGCGTTTGGTGCGGACGTCCATGTCGATGCGCTCCAGTGGCTCCTCGGCGGTCTGTCGGGGCGCGCCGATCCTAATGGATCCGGCGGCCACGGCCGGCGGTGCGGCGCGGCTCGCCCGCGTAGTTGTTCCGCGGCCGCCGCGAGCGGCGCCCGCTCCACGACACGGCCGCTCGCCTGCGGCTCGCCGCCTTAGTTGGTAACCTGCCGCGGTGTCCCGGCGCGCCGCCTACCTCGTCCTGCTGCTCACCTTCCTCATCTGGTCGAACTCCTTCCTCGCCGCGCGGCTGCTCGTCGGCGAGCAGGTGCCGGCGGACGAACGCCTCGCGCCGCTGGCGTTCGTCCTCGCGCGCTTCCTGCCGGTGCTGCTCGTCACCTGGCCGTGGCTGCTGCTGTCGCGCCAGCGACGCGGCGAGCTGAAGCGGCTGCTGCGCGAGCACGGCGGCCTGCTCGTCGCCCTCGCGGCGCTCAGCATCTGGACCTACAACCTGCCGTTCGCCTTCGGCCAGTACCTGGTGCCGCCCGGCGCCGCGGCGCTCATCATCACGCTGAACCCGGTGCTCACCTTCGTGCTGGCGGTGCTGGTGCGGCAGGAGCGCTTCTCGCTGGCGCGCGCGATCGGCCTCGCCCTCGCCTTCGCCGGCGTCTGGCAAGTGATCGTGCACGGCGCCGGCAAGGAGGTGCGCGGCGCCTACGTGATCGGCGCGCTGGTGCTGACGCTGGCGCCGCTGTCGTGGTCGATCTACACCGTGCTCTTCAAGCGGCTGCTCGGCACGCAGGAGGGGCGGCCGGGGGTGTCGCCGCTGCTGCTGACTTACGTGACGCTCGCCATCGGCAGCCTGCCGACGCTGCCGCTCGCGCTCGCTCATCGCGGCTTCCAGTCGGCGGTAGTGCACTGGACGCCCGAGCGCTGGGTGGCGGCGCTCTTCCTCGGCATCGGCTGCACTCTCGTCGGCTACTCGCTGTGGAACCTCGCCCTGCGGCGGCTCACCGCCAGCAACGTGACCGCCTTCGTCTTCCTCAACCCGCCGCTGGCGATCCTCTTCGAGTGGCTCTGGTTCGGCACGGCGCCGTCGGTCGGGCTGCTCTTCGGCGGCGCGCTGGTGCTCGCCGGCGTCTACTTGTGCATCGGCGACTTCGGTAAGCGCGCGGGCACGGATGAGGCGGAGGCCGAGCTGCCGGCGCGGCCGGCGACACCCCTTCTCGAATAGGCTCGAACCATGTTCCCGCTGCGCGACGACCAGCCGAGCCACATCAAGCCCGTGGTGACGTGGGTGCTCATCGCCATCAACGTCGTCGTCTTCTTCTACGAAGTGATGCTCGGCCCGCGGCTCGAGCCGTTCCTCATGCAGGCGGCGTTCGTGCCGTCGCGGCTCTTCGGTGGCGGCGGCGCGCCCGGCGGCGACCTGCAAGTCGACAACGCCCTGGTGTCGATGTTCCTCCACGGCGGCTGGGCGCACATCGGCGGCAACATGCTCTTCCTCTGGATCTTCGGCGACAACGTCGAAGATCGCCTCGGCCACGTCCGCTTCCTAATCTTCTACCTGCTCTGCGGCTTCGTCGCCTCGTACGCCCACGCCTTCGCCAACCCGCATTCGCCGGTGCCGGCGGTGGGCGCGAGCGGTGCCATCGCCGGCGTGCTCGGCGCCTACCTCTTCCTCTACCCGCGGGCGCGCGTGCTCACCGCGGTGGTGCTCGGCTTCTACGTCACCACGATCGCGGTGCCGGCGCTCGTCTACCTGCCGATCTGGTTCCTGCTGCAACTGATCTCGGGCGTCGCCGCCATCGGCCGCACCAGCGCCGAGACCGAAGCGGGCGGCGTCGCGTTCTGGGCGCACATCGGCGGCTTCGTCGCCGGGCCGCTGCTGTTGCTGCTGCTCGGCGGCAGGCGGCACCCGCGGCGGCGGCCCGACGTCCCGCCTTGGGCGTGAGCGAGGCCGCGTGAGCGAGGCCGCCGCCAGGGCAGCGACGCCTGCCTCGGCGCCGATGCTCGAGCTGGTCGCGCTCACCCGCGAGCACGACGGACGGCGGCTGGTCGACGAGCTGACGCTTCGCGTCGACGAAGGCGAGCTGCTGGTGCTCGCCGGCGCCTCAGGGTCGGGCAAGACGACGACGTTGAAGATGATCAACCGCCTCGTCGAGCCGACGGCGGGCGAGGTGCGCATCGACGGCCGGCCGACCGACGAAGAGGCGCCGCACCAGCTACGCCGCCGCATCGGCTACGTCTTCCAGCAGGTAGGTCTGTTCCCGCATCTGACCGTGGCCGAAAACGTCGCCGTGACGCCGACGTTGCTCGGCTGGGACCGCGAGCGCATCCGCAAACGCGTCGACGAGCTGCTGGTGCTCGTGCAGCTCGAGCCGGCGCGCTTCCGCGCGCGCATGCCTGCCGAGCTCTCGGGCGGCGAGCAGCAGCGAGTGGGGATCGCCCGCGCGCTCGCCGCCGAGCCGCCGCTGGTGCTCCTAGACGAGCCCTTCGGCGCCCTCGACCCGCTCACCCGCGAGACGCTGCAGGAGTCCTTTCGCCGCCTGCAGCGCGAGTTGCGCCTGACCGCAGTCTTCGTGACGCACGACGTCGTCGAAGCGGTGCTCCTCGCCGACCGCATCGCCATCCTGCGCGCCGGCAAGCTGCTACAAGTCGGCACGCCCGAGGAGCTGCTGCGCGCGCCGGCGGATCCCGACGTCGCGAGCCTGATGGCGACACCGCGGCGGCAGGCCGAAGCGCTGGCGGCGAAGTTGGGAAGCGGCACGTGAGGCCTCTGACGTCGTCATCGCGAGTGTTCTCCAACGTTGTCGGTGCGGTCGAAACGAGGGCCTTCCAATGTCACTGCGAGGAGCGCAGCGACGAAGCAGTCTCGATGTCGAGATCGCTTCGTCGCCTCGCTACTCGCGATGACAGCTCGAGCGGTGGAGTCTGATCGTGCAGCAGGCCCTCGATCAGCTGCCGCCGCTCCTCGCCGCGCACCTGCAGCTCGCCGCGGCGGCGCTGCTCGCGGGCGCGCTCGTCGCCTTCCCGCTCGGCGTCTGGGCGACGCGGCGGCCGCGCCTCTTGGCGCCGGTGCTGCTCTTCGCCAGCGTCATCCAGACGATCCCCGGGCTCGCGCTGCTCGCGGTGATGGTGCCGCTCCTCGCCTGGGCCGGCGCCGCGCTCGCGCCCGTCGGGATCGGCGTGCGCGCCATCGGCTTCCTGCCGGCGTTCCTCGCGCTGACGCTCTACAGCCTGCTGCCGATGCTGCGCAACACCGTCGCCGGCATCCGCGGCGTCGACCCTGCCGTGCGCGAAGCGGCGCGCGGCGTCGGCATGACCGACCGCCAACAGCTCTTGCGCGTCGAGCTGCCGCTCGCGCTGCCGACCCTCGTCGCCGGCCTGCGCACAGCAACGGTGTGGACCGTCGGCATGGCGACGCTGTCGACACCGGTCGGCGCGCCGAGCCTCGGCAACCTCATCTTCGCCGGCCTGCAGACGCGCAACACCGCGTCCGTGCTCGTCGGCTGCGTCGCGGCGGCGGCGCTGGCGTTGATCCTCGACGGTCTCGTGCGCGGCATCGAGATCGGCCTCGTGCGTCGCCGTCGCGGCGTCGTGTTGGCGGCCGGCGGCGCGCTCGTCCTGCTGCTCGCCGCCGCGCTGCTGCCGGCCGCGCGCGGCGGCGGCGCCGGCACGTCGGCGGGTTCGCGAAAACCAGTCGTCTTCGGCGCCAAGCCGTTCACCGAGCAGCTCATCCTCGCCGAGCTGATGGCAGCGCAAGTCGAGCGCAGGACCGGCGAGCCGACGCGCATCCTCCCCGCACTCGGCTCGACGGTCGCATGGGACGCACTGCGCGCCGGCACCCTCGATGCCTATGTCGACTACACCGGCACCCTGTGGGCGACAGTCCTCAAGCGCGAGAACGAGCGCCTACCGCGCGAAGCGCTGCTGCGTGAGGTCACGCGACAGCTCGCCGAGCGCTTCGGCGTCGAGGTCGTAGGCCCGCTCGGCTTCGAGAACACCTACGCGCTCGCGATGCGCGAGGAGCGCGCCGCCGCGCTCGGCGTGCGCCGCATCTCCGACCTCGCCGCGCACGCGCCGAAGATGGAAGTCGGCGGCGACTACGAGCTCTTCGGCCGCCCCGAATGGCGCGCCATCGTCTCCACCTACGGCCTCCACTTCGCCGCCGAGCGCGCCATGGACCCGTCGCTCATGTACCCCGCGATCGCCGCCAGCGAAGTCGACGTCATCGGCGCCTACTCCACCGACGGCCGCATCGCCGCGCTGCACCTGCAGCCTACTGGAAGACGACCGCCATGTAATCCCGCCGTACGACGCCGTTGTCCTTGCGCGCCCGCACCTGCGTACCGAGCGACCGAAGGTCTGGGCCGCCCTGCGCGATCTCGTCGGCCGCATCGACCAGGGAACCATGCAGCGCTTCAACCTCGCCGTCGACGAGGAGCATCGCCCGCCCGCCGAGGTGGCACGCTCGTTCCTGGGCCGCCGGGACCCACCGGGCTGACGACGCATCATGGCGGCAGTCCACGCAAACAGGCCGCGGCTGCCGAAGCGTGCCGTGGGCTAAGGAACGATCTGTAGGAAAATGGTCACCTCCGATCCGCTCGCCGCTCGGGCGGTCACCGGGATCTCGACGCTATCGATCCCCGGATCGATCGGCAGCTCCAAGGATCCGTTGACGCTTCCGCCCGCGATCAGCATCTGGCCAAAGAACTGGCCCGCGGCAAGCATGAGAACGGGGGTGTTCTCAGGGACCGGACTCGCCAGGGTCACCGTGAGGACAACGATCTGACCCGGCGTGGCCGGGTTGGGAACGGCTTCCAAGGAAACGATCTCCACGGGCGCTACTCCCACGACGTGGAGGACGATGGTCGCTTCGGAACCATCCAACCTGGCGGTCAAATCGAGGTCGGTGCCTGGCGCCGCCGCGACGTCGACGTTCACCGAACCGGAAGCCATTCCAATGCCGATGGGGATCCTCGAGACTTCCTCACCAGCGAGGATCACGGCTACTTCGACGGCGGATGGAGCCGGGCCTGAGAGCATCACCGTGACGGCAAACTGGCCACCCGAGATGACCGGGTTGGGGGCTTGGATGGAGGCGATGCTGACCGCCGCCGCACTCCGACCGGCCTCGAACTGCTCCCAGGTGTCCCCTCGTACGCTGGCGGCGGCCGTCGGCGCACTTGGCAGTGCCGACGAGCCCCCAAAGAGCACGACGCGCGTGCGCGCGCTGTCGAACGCCATGGCGTGGAATGCCCGGCTGCCGGGGCCGATGTCCTGCCTGGCGGTCCAGTGCTTGCCGTCCCATTCCCAGCTTCGGTTGAAGAACTCCGGCGGCGCTTCCGGCGTATCGACGGAAGTCACGCCGCCAAACAAGGCGATGCGGCCCCCTTTGAAGACCATCGCACCGCCGGCGCAGGGATCGGCCCCGAAAGCGGACTCCTCGGTCCATGCCGTGCCATCCCACTCCCAGGTGTCACCGAGACTCTGTTGGTCCTCCGTCGCGCCGCCGAACAGGACGAGACGATTCCGCCTCGAGTCGTAGGCCATCGCCGAATACGCCCGCGGGGACGGGCCGGAGTCTCCTTGTTGCACCCATTCGTCGCCGTCCCATTCCCACGTGTCATTCCGACGCGTTTCGGCTGTTCCGCCAAACAGGACGATGCGCTGCCGCTGAACGTCATAGGCAATCGCATGCCCCGACCGTCCCGCGGGGCCAGAGTCCGCGACCTGCGTCCAGTTCTCGCCATCCCATTCCCAGGTGTCACCCACCAACCCGGCCATCGCCCGTCCCCCGAAGAGAACCGTTCGCTGGCGGGTGCCGTCGTAGGCCAGGGCGTGAAATGCGCGCGGGGTCGGACCGATGTCTTGGACCTGCGTCCAGCTGTCGCCGTCCCATTCCCAAGTGTCACCATAGGTGACGCCGCCGAACGACTCGCCTCCAAAGAGCACCACTCGTTGGCGGGCCGTGTCGTAAGTCATCGCATGACCGGCCCGCGGCCGGGGACCGATGTTCTGCTTCTGAGTCCAAAGAACCTTTGCCATCTCACCCTCCTCATCAGACGACGATTGACGTGCCAGCAGGCGTCGATCATGTCAAAATTGTTTATCGCCATTGAGTTAGCGTGAAAAGAATCATGACGAATCGGAAAAGCGTCGAGGCCGCCTTCAACGAGCTTCTGCGGCAAAAAGCTGGGGGACCGGCACCTACTCGGCCGCCGGCCGATCCGGAGTCCGTTCGCGTTGCCTTCAGCGCGATCGCGATCCGTGCGGCGCAGCAGAAAGCAATGGATCGACCGGTGAAATCCCGCACGAAGACCCGAGTGCCTTCTTCCAAGCGGTGATCGATTGCCTGCAGGGGGCCGCGACGATCGCGCAGCCCCGCATGATCGAGCTCACTCGACGTCCACGCCCCGCGCGGTCATCAGGTGCGAGACCTCGTCGCCCAGCGCCACGGTCCAACGACTTCCGTCCCGCGCGAAGCCGAACGAGTTCGCCGAGCGCTCGAGGTCCTGGCCTGCAAGCATCCGCCGCTCCGCGGTCGTGTCCTGCCCCGCGCGGAACGGCTGGGCGTAGACAGCCAGCCTTCCGTTCGGTGCCGATGCGTTGAAGGCGATCGCGGTGCCGTCGGGCATCCAGCGGACGCGGCCGCCGTCTGACGACAGCGAGATGACGAAGGGCACGACGCCCGAGCCGTCGAGCTTGGCGATGCGCACCGAGAGGCGGTCGAGGCGGATGTCCGTCAAGTAGAGGACCAACTTGCCGTCGGGCGACACCTCGGGCAGCCGCGTGTTGCCGGGCACGATCAGCTTGGCGTCGCTGCCGTCGGCGCGCATGCGCCAGACGCCGGGCCTCTCGGGCCGCCGCGAGTTGTAGACGATCCACTTCCCATCCGGCGTCGCCGTCGGGTTCTCGGCGAGGAAGCCGTCGCGTGGAGAGCTGGCGCGGCCGCGCGCCGTCGGGCTCGGCGATCCAGACTTCGAAGTGGCCGCTGCGGTTGCTGCTCCACAGGATGCGGCCGTCGGGCATCACCGCCGGGTCCCAGTCGTCGCCGGGGTGGTCGGTGAGGCGGCGCACCGAGCCGGTGGCGAGCTCGTGTGCCCAGACGTCGAGGTTGCCGCTGCGGTTGGAGCTGAAGACGATGCGCGTGCCGTCGGGCGAATAGACCGGCTGGCGATCGTTGCTGTTGCCGCGCGTCAACCGGCCGCGGCCCTCGCCGCCGAGGCCGATCTCGACGAGGTCGGTGCGCGGAATGCGCGCCTCGATGACCACGGCGCTGTCGCCGAGACGGTCGAGCACCGCCGACAGCGCCGGGTTCCAGAACAGCGTGCGGGCGCCGCCGCCGCGCCGCGGCACTTCCACCACCCGCGTCGAGGCGCCCTGCCGCGCCGCCAGGCTGCCGCTCACCGCCAGCACCACGCTCTGGCCGCCGCGGCTCCACAGCGGCGCCGAGAGCACGCCCTCCGGCGACCAGCCGGAGAGCTCGCGCACGCTGCCGTCCTCGGCGTCGACGACCATCAGCGCCATGCGCGGCGACTCGCCGCTCTCGACCACCGCGATCTCCTTGCCGTCCGGTGACCAGCGCGGGTGGAACAGGGTGCGGCCTGGCAGCACCGCGAGCTGCTGCGGGGTGCCGCCGTCGGCGTGGGCGATGCCGACGATCGAGTCCATGCGGCCGCCGTTGTTCTTCCAGCGCACGAAGGCGATGCGCGAGCCGTCGGGCGAGAAGTCGCCGTCGGTGGCGTCGTCGACGACGCGGCGCGGCTGGCCGCCGAGCGTCGGCACGCGGAAGAGCGAGGCGTTGAGCCCTTCGCGACGGGCGAAGAGGATGGCGCCGCCGTCGGGCGAGAAGCGCGGGAAGTCGTCGGGCCCGTCGGTGAGCGGCGTCTCGTCGCCGCCCGGCAGCTGCTCGAGCCAGATGCGCGGCCGCCCGTCACGCTCGGAGGTGAAGGCGACGAGGCGGCCGTCGGGCGACGCGGCCGGTGAGCGGTCGCGCCCCGAGTGGGTGAGGTAGCGCAGCTCGGGCGGTGTCCCCGCCGCCGGCCGTAGCAGCAGGCCGGCGACGAACGCCAGCGGCACGGCGGCGACGGCGGCGAGCAGCGCCGGAACGCGACGACGCCAGGGCGAGGGCCGCTCGGGCAGGAGCTCCGCCTGCACGCCCGAGAGCGGCCGCGAGTCGCGCGTGCGCGCCGCCACCGCGTCGAGGAAGAGCGCCACGTCGTGCGCCTTCTGCAGCCGCTCCTCGCGGTTCTTCTCCATGCAGCTGGTGATGAGCTGGCAGAGGTCGGCCGGCGCGTCGGGCGGGAAGGGCGGCGGGTCTTCCTGCAGCACGGCGACGACGCTCTCGACCGTCGAACCGCGCAGGAAGGCCGGGTGGCCGGTGAGCATCTCGTAGAGCAAGCAGCCGAGCCCGAAGATGTCGCTGCGCTCGTCGAGCGTTTCGGCGCGCACCTGCTCGGGAGAGAGGTAGCCGGCGGTGCCGAGCACGACGCCGGGGCGCGTCGGCGAGTGTGGGTCGGCGCTCTCGGCGTCGTCACCGGCCCAGCGCGCCAGGCCGAAGTCGAGGATCTTCACCCGCCCGTCGTTGGTCAAGAAGACGTTGTCGGGCTTCAGGTCGCGGTGGATGACGCCCTGCGCGTGCGCCGCGCCGAGCCCTTCGGCGATGGAGCGGCCGATGCGCAAGAGCTTCTGCAACGGCAGCGCGCCCTGGCGCAGGCGGTCGCCGAGGGTCTGTCCCTGCAGCAACTCGGTAACCGCGTACCAGCGGCCGTCGGCGTCGCCGAGGTGGTGGATGGCGAGGATGTTGGGGTGCGACAGCGCCGCCACCGCCCGCGCCTCGCGCTCGAAGCGGGCGCGCACGTCGGGGTCGTCGCCGAGGTGCTCGGGCAACACCTTGATCGCCACCGCGCGGCCGAGCTTCAGGTCACGCGCGCGATAGACCTCGCCCATGCCGCCGCTGCCGATCGGCTCCTCGACCTCGAAGGTGCCGAGCCGCGTGCCGGTGGCGAGCGTCAACCGCGCCCCCGCGGCGCGCGTCCGCTGACCGCCCTACAACTGTCCATGTGCCGCCAATCCTCCCACGATCGCATCCCGTGGCGAAGAGAGGGCAACGCGGGCGAACGGGGATGCGGACACCCCCACCCCAGAAAGACTGTATTGGTCTGCCTCCCCTCACTCCCCCAACCCCTCTCCCCTCGCCGGGGAGAGGGGCTCGCGAATGACTGGACAGCCAGCAGCAGAGCCAGCGCGAGGAGGACGCTGAGGATACCCGCCATCGCCGTCGGCGCCAGGCTCAGCCAGAGCGCCGGAGCCTGTGGTCCCGTGGAGACGCGGCCGAGGAACGGCGTCAACGGGCGGAGCGCGCCCGGCGCTTGCGAAGGGAGGGCGGGCTTCCAGCGCGTCGCGCTGCGGGCGCTCGGCGCGGGGTCCGTCGCCACCGCGGCCTGAGCGCGAGCGCGAAGCGGCGCGTGCGTATGCCGGCGCGAAGAGCGGCTCCGGCGTGGGCGCGAGGCGCGGCGGCGGCGGCGCGCTGCGCTGCCAGCGCGCGAGGCCGGCGAGCGCCAGCTCGCGCGCCTGCGCCTCGGCTTCCTCGGCAGTCGGCCGCGCGTCGGGCTGTGTTGCTTGCAGCTGGTCGAGGAGCGCGACGAAGTCGCCGCTCGTCGCCAAAGGGAGCAGGGCGCGCGCGATGGCGCCGGCAGCCCAGAGGTCGGCGTGAGGACCAGGGCGCGCGGTACGGAGCAGCTCGGGCGCAACCCAGCGGCGCGGTGCGCGTGCGACGGCCGCTGTCTGCGCTTCTTCGGTGAGGAGTGAGAGGACGCCGCAGCCGACGATGACCACGCGCGGATCGCGCGGGCAGTCGGCGACGAGACGCTCGGGCGAGGCGCCGGCGAGCCACAGGCTCGAGGGCGAGATCAGCCCGTGCCAGAGCCCGCGCCGGTGCGCGGCGGCGATGCCGCTCAGCGTCTCGGCGAGCAGCAGCCGGCAGAGCAGCTCGGGCGGCCGCATCCGGCGGTCTTCGCGCAGCAAGGCGTCGGCGCGCCAGACCCCAGGCGCCGGCAGCGCCAGCGCCGCCGGCTCGGCGCCGCGCGGCGGCTGCCACGCGCGGGGCAGCGCCAGGTGGAGATCGCCGGCGAGCCCGCCCTGCGGTTCGGCGACGAGCGCCGCCGCCCGCTCGGCAGCATCGTCGGCAAGTGACGCCGCCGGTAGCACGAGGAGCAGCCAGCGGGCCCCGTTCGGCTGCGGAGCGCCGATCGACAGCGCCGCGCCCGCCTCCTCGCCGAGCGGCTCCGCGGGCGGCCGACCGACCGCGCCCTCGGCGTCCTCGGGCGGCAGCACCACCGTCTCCATTACGCCGCCCTCTCCGGCCATTGCATCCGCCGCGACAGTCGCGCAATATGAATGGCGGTCGGGCCGGGCCGATGAGCAGCACCGGAGACTTCGCCATCCGCGTCGAGGCCTGCCAGGGGCACCTGGGCGAGGCGACGCCCTGCCGCTTCTTCCTCGGCCCGCGGCAAGTGGACGTCGCCGAGGTCGTCGACCGCTGGCTGGGCGACGACCGCCGCTACTTCAAAGTGCGCGGCGACGACGGCGACTTCTACATCCTCCGCCACGAGCCGTTGCTCGACCGCTGGGAGCTGACGCTCTTCGCCACCGCGGCGTCGCTGCTCGCCATCGGCTGAGAGCTGCTCTCGCTCGCTGCGACTGCTGGTCATCGGCGGCGTTCCGGCGGGACCCGACCGACGCGGCCTCATGCAAGGCGAAGGCCGCGCTGGCGGCTCCTTTCGATGATACGCCCGCGCCGCCCCGCGGGTTGCTCCGGCTCGTCCCTCCGGTTTGCCGCGCCGTGATCTAGGGGACGGTCAGCTGCGCCACGTTCGAGGGCGCGGAGCGGAAGCTACCGGACAGCGCCACGACGCGGAAGAGATAAACCCCGGAACCTCCGGCCGCGGCGTGCCGCAGGTACGCGGACTTGGCATTGGGCTCGGCCAGGGCTATCGCGGTGAAGGTGGCGCTCCCCGGCCCCTTCACCTCGATCAGGTACGAGGTCTCGTTGCGGGCGTTGTCCCTCCACGCCAGTCGCACCGAGG
The DNA here is from genome assembly GCA_963846495.1 of Thermoanaerobaculia bacterium. GTDB lineage: Bacteria > Acidobacteriota > Thermoanaerobaculia > Multivoradales > JAIOJS01 > DASYQD01. The sequence goes on from CAWJWP010000017.1 coordinate 83,934, forward strand.
AAGCGTCGAGCTCGGCGACGAGCTTCGTCGGCTTCGCCGGCTTGCGGAAGGGAAACGGGGCCGACACGGGCTCTGTCTCACGGAACGCGGCGACGATGGGCATGGTGAGGTTCAGGGTCTGGGCGTTGTCACGCTGGCCGTCGATGCCCGTCGGCTCGCCCTCGATGCTGACGAGCGGGTTCGAGAACACCTCGTAGGGAAAGCAGTCGCTGCAGGCCGACGGGTAGGCCATCACGGTGCGGAACTTGCCGTCCACCCCATGGGCGAAGGCGAACGGGAACGCCGGCTCCGATTGCGGCGGGGCGGTCTCGACGTTGTGGTGCGCTCCGAAGAGGTGCCCCGTCTCGTGGATGAAGGTGGGACCGCTGAAGCAGTGCGCCCCGATGGAGAAGTAGGCCCTGGGGGCCATCTGCGGACCGAGGAGCGAGCGGGACATCACCGCGTCGGCCTGCCCGCAACCATTCTTCGCCTCCTCGGCGCTGATCACCACCGACACCACGTCGGCGCCACGCTCGTCGCGAAGGGCCTGGACGCGCGGATCCTTCTTGGCGAGGGATATCGCCGACCCGACGCTGAAGCCAAAGATACCGGGATCCGGGTCGAACTCCTCGACGCCGACGAGAATGGCTCGGCCGTCGATGCCGCTGTTGATCCACGCGCTGTTGAGGCGGTCGACGTTGTGGAACGCCCGGGCCACGAGCCTCTCTCTTCCGTCGGTTCCCGTGACGCTGAAATCCCGTGCCGCCGCGGGCGTGTAGACGACCAGGATGCCGACTTCGCGGCTCTCCTCTTTCGCCGCCGCGACCGGGTCACTGGCGGCGCCGTGCGGCTCGTTCGGCAACTCGAGACCCTCGGCCAGCTCAGCTGGCCGGTCGCGCCCGACGTCGCATGCGAAGGCGGTCGCCTCCTCGGTGCGTAGCTCCCAGTCGCCAGGAGCTCGTGGCTCGATGAGGTAGGCGCGGCCCTCGGGTGTCCGCAGCGACCCGACCAGCACGCCACCGTGAACCGACAGCGTGATGCCGGCGTACCCCGGATCGCCGTCGGCGAAGCGACCCCGCCAGACCACGCCGCCCCAGGCGGTGCGCTCGAACGCGGTGCGGTAGGCGAGCCGGCCCTCGCCCGCGACGAGCTCCAGCGAGAGCTGCTCCGGCCCGGACTCGACGAGAGCGACGTCGACCCGCACGGCATCCGGTGCGGGCGAGACGGCGAATTCAGCAGACGCGATTTCCCTCGGAGCCTCCTGACGTCGAAACAGGTCCTGCGCAGGGAGGCTGAACCCGAAGAGCGGCGTAACGACGGCGAGGCAAGCCGCGAAGGCGAGGGTAGCGAAGCGCATGCGACCCCTCCGATAGGTTGGAGTCCGTTTGGCGCGTCGGGTCCGTTGCCCGTTGGAGCGACCGGCAGCCACCAATCCTTCGCGGCCGCGGGCATGGAACCCTCCTTGCACGCACGGCGGCGCGGAGGGACGACCCAGATGGCAGACGACGGACCGAAGGGGATCCGGCTGCAGGTGGCGGCCGCCAAGCCGCAGGACGTCGGCAAAGGGACGGCGCGGCTCGCCATCAAGAGCCTCAAGGTCAAGGAAGGAGACGTCGTCGAGCTGGTGGGAAAGCGCACGACGGCGGCGATCGCGCTGCGCCCCTACCCCGACGACGAGGGGCTCGACATCGTGCGCCTCGACGGCCTGCAGCGCGCCAACGCCGACGTCTCGATCGGCGACCACGTCGAGATCCGCCCGGCAGACGCCAAGCCGGCGCGGCGGGTGGTGCTCGCGCCGGCGCAGCGGAACCTCCGCCTCTCCGGCTCCGGCGAGGCGCTGCGCAAGACCCTCTTCGGCCGGCCGCTGCTCGCCGGCGACATCGTCTCCACCTCGGTCTACCAGCGCTCCCCCACCGGCGGCGAGCGCACCCAGGTGCCAGAGGACATCTTCCGCGCCTTCTTCGCCCAGCCTGCCTTCGCCCTGCAGGAGATCCGGCTGCGCGTCGTCTCGGTGACGCCGCGCGGCATCGTCCGCGTCGCCGACGACACCGACATCGAGCTGCTGCCCGAGTACGTCGAGATCGAGGAGGCGCGGCGCGCGGAGGTCACCTACGACGACATCGGCGGCATCGGCGACACCATCACCCAGGTGCGCGAGATGATCGAGCTGCCGCTCAAGCACCCCGAGCTGTTCCAGCGGCTCGGCATCGACCCGCCCAAGGGGGTGCTGCTGCACGGGCCGCCGGGGACCGGCAAGACGCTGCTCGCCAAGGCGGTGGCGTCCGAGGCCGACGCGCACTTCTTCCACATCGCCGGCCCCGAGATCATGGGCCGCTTCTACGGCGAGAGCGAGCAGCGGCTGCGCGAGGTCTTCCAGCAAGCGCGCCAGCAGGCGCCGTCGATCATCTTCATCGACGAGCTCGACTCCATCGCCCCCAAGCGCGAGGAGGCCAAGGGAGAAGTCGAGCGCCGCGTCGTCGCCCAGCTGCTGACGCTGATGGACGGCATGGAGTCGCGGCAGAACGTCGTCATCATCGGCGCCACCAACCGCGTCAACGCCATCGACGAGGCGCTGCGGCGGCCGGGCCGCTTCGACCGCGAGATCGTCATCGGCGTGCCCGATCAGAGCGGGCGGCTGGAGATCCTCTCCATCCACACCCGCGGCATGCCGCTCGCCGACGACGTCGACATGACCGAGATCGCGCGCATGACCTACGGCTTCGTCGGCGCCGACCTCTCCGCGCTGGCGCGCGAAGCGGCGATCGAGGCGCTGCGGCGCAAGCTGCCCGAGATCGACCTCGAAGCCAAGGAGATCCCCAACGAGGTGCTCGAGGGCCTGCGGGTGATGCGCGACGACTTCACCGGCGCGTTGAAACGCATCCACCCTTCGGCGCTGCGCGAGATCATGATCCAGGTTCCCGACGTGGGTTGGAACGACGTCGGCGGCCTCGACGAGGCCAAGCGCGCGCTGCGCGAGGGGATCGAGCTGCCGCTGCGCCACCCCGACGCGTTCCGGCGGTTGGGCATCCGGCCGGCGAAGGGCTTCCTGCTCTTCGGCCCGCCCGGCACCGGCAAGACGCTGCTCGCCAAGGCGGTGGCGCGCGAGGCGGAGGCGAACTTCCTCGCCGCCAAGTCGGCGGATCTGCTGTCGAAGTGGTACGGCGAGTCCGAGCAGCAGGTGTCGCGACTCTTCCAGCGCGCGCGACAGGTGGCGCCTGCCGTCATCTTCATCGACGAGATCGACTCGCTGGCGCCGGCACGCGGCGGCGGCCTGGGCGAGCCGGCGGTGACCGAGCGCGTCGTCAACACCATCCTCGCGGAGATGGACGGGCTCGAGGAGCTGCAAGGGGTCGTCGTCGTCGCCGCCACCAACCGGCCGACGCTGCTCGACCCGGCGCTGCTGCGGCCGGGCCGCCTCGACGACCTCATCTACGTGCCGGTCCCCGACCGCGAGGCGCGGCTCAAGATCCTCCACATCCATACCAGTGAGATGCCGCTCGCCGAGGACGTGAAGCTGGAGGTCCTCGCCGACCGCACGCAGGGCTACACCGGCGCCGACCTCGAGGATCTGGTGCGGCGCGCCGGCCTGCACACGCTGCGCGAGAGCCTGCAGAGCGAGCGGGTGCCGATGCGTTTGTTCGAGAGTGGCGCTAGCCGAGACGCGGCCGTCGGTCACGCCGGAGATGGAGGAGGAGTACCGCCGGCTGGTCGACAGCCTCAAGCGCGAGAACCCGCGCGGGCGGATCGGATTTGCTGCCCTCGAGGATGCGGCGAGCGCGATGCGGCCGGCGGGCTGCGGCGACGCCGGCGACGGCGCCGGTGCCCAGGGCAACCGGCGCGGCCGGCTCAGCCGCAGCAGCCGCCGCAGCAACCGCCGGCCTCGCCTACGCCACCGCTGGCGCGGAAGGGCTGATCGGCATCGAGATCGCTTCGTCGCTTCGCTCCTCGCGATGACTTTGGACTCGTCATCGCGAGGAGCGAAGCGACGAAGCGATCTCGATGCCGAACGCTACTCGGCCTGCTCGACCCGCTCCGGTGCCCACGCCACCACTTCGAGGTGGCGCGAGAACCAGCGCAGCGGCTCGCGGTCGGGCAGGTCGAAGCCGAGCGGCCGCGTCATGGTGTCGACCGTGACCTCGGCGGCCGCTTCGACGACCGGCCAGGGCGCGTGGTGGATCTCACCGCGGTAGAGGTGGCCCTCGTCGTCGGCGGCGTAGAGGCAGTAGCGGTTGACGAGGAAGTCGCCGAGCGTGCCCCGCAACGTGTCGACCGGCTTCTCGAGCGGCCAGTAGTTGGCGCGGTACTCGGCATCGCCGTCGGGCGCGTTGCGCCGCCGCGAGCGGTAGGCCACCGCCTCGCCGGCGCGCTCGCAGCTCATCTCGGCCCACTGGTAGTTGAGGTGAAAGAGCCGGCGCGCCGTCGCCACCGCCACCGGCTGGTCGGCGTCGAGGCTGAAGAACCACACTCCCGGCTTGCCGCCGGCGCGCACGTAAGTGCGCACGTTGAGCTCGGGGAAGTCGGAGAGCCAAGGCAGCGCCGGCGTGATGCGCACCCGCACGCCGGTCATCTGGAACGGCACGACGCCGAGCCACGCCGAGCCGTCGAACGTCTCGAGCTCGAGCCCGGCGGGGATCAGCGGCCGCAGCAGCGCGGGGTCGACGCGCCAGTGCTCGAAGAGCAGGTCGTCCCAGACCATGCGCAGCACCCACGGTGAGGTGGGTGGCGGGTATGGGCGGTGCGGGCCGTCGGCGACTTCCATGGCGCGCGCAGTGCAAGAGGCTTACCGGCGGCAGCGCGCTCTCGGACCGTCAGCGCGCTTGGCGGACGGTCAGCGCGTGTGCGTCGCGCTCTCGATCGGTGGCAGCGAGCGCAGGAACGCGTAAACCGCGTTCAGGTCCTCGCGGCTCATCTGCCGCGCCACGAACACCGCCGTGAGGAGCAGGCTCCAGACGGCGAGCAGCATCGTGCGTCCCAGCGGCCGGCGAGGCTGAGTCATCGGTCGGCCCTCCGCGCTGCTTCACGTTTTGTGCGGGCGGAGCCTAACAGAACCCGCTTCCCCAAAAGCAACGAGGGCGGGGTGTTGCCCCCGCCCTCGGCAATCGATCAACGCCGCGCCGGTGACGCGGCAGTCAGGGCATCAATACGGGTACGGCCGCGTGTCGCGACCCGTGCGCGGCAACTGGTTGCCGTACTCGTCGTAGTTGTAGTCGTAGCGGTCGTAGCCGTAGCTCATGTTGGCGGGGTTCTGACCGCCGAAGACGCGGCTGGCGAAGTAGCGCTTGTCGAGGCGCCCCATGGCCGCCGAGAAGACGCGGAAGAGGTTGTCCAGCCGCGCGTCGGGCTCGAGGGCGCTGAAGCGCTGCTGGGTGACGTAGAAGGCGTCGACGAGCTCGCCGTAAGCGGCGCCGACGATGTTGCTGCGGTTGTTGCTCGGCTGCGCCACGCGGGCGAAGTACTGCGCCCGCTCGTTGAGACGGCGCACGGCGTCGATTGCCGCGCGGTCCTGATAGCGCGAGCGGCGGACGGCCTCGCGCTCGAGCGACGCCGCGGTCAGCGACAGGTTGCGGGCGGCCGTGGTCAGCGCCTCCGAGCGGCCGCGGTTGTCGCTCCAGTTCCAGCGGCTGGGCGCGGTGATGCGGCCGACGCGGCTGTTGCCGTAGCGGTTGTCGTACGGATGCCACTGGCCATTGCTGTCGTAGTAGCCGCCGCTGCGGGTGTCGGTCCGGGTGTCATACGGGTGCCACTGACCGTTGCGGTCGTAGTAGCCACCCTGCTGGTTGTCGTACGGGTGCCACTGGCCGTTGCGGTCGTAGTACCCGGTGGCGTCGCTACGCTCCTCGTTGGGATGCCAGACGCCGTTGCGGTCGTAATAGCCGTCGCTGCGCGTCTGCTGGGCGGAGGCAAACGGAGCCAGCGCCAGCAGGGCGAGCAGCACGATGAAGGTGATCTTTCGCATGGCGAATCTCCTATCTACTCAAGGTCAAGGCTCAGCCGTTCCAGCCGTGCGGTCCGGACCAGAAGCCGGAGCCGCCGAAGCGGCGGTCGAGCCGGTTCATCAAGGCGTGGATGCGCAGCAGCTCGTGCCGCAGCGCGCGGGAATCACTGTCCGAGAGCAGGTCGCGGGTGGCGACGAAGCCGTCGATGACCTCGGCCCACGCGACCTGGGCCTGGATGCTGGAGGCGAAGTCGGCCTCGAGCTGGAAGCGGAAGTCACGCACGAGGGCGGCGAAGCCCTCGACGGTCTCCGCGGCTTGCGTGCTCAGTGCGCCGGCCTTTGCCTGGTCCTGCGCCGTCGCGGCCATATGCAGCGCCGCGAGGTCGAGCTGGCGGGTGGCCGTCATCGCCGGACCCTCGGCGGCCTGCGCCGAGCCCACGGCCACGAGAGCGAGCAGCACGATCAGCGACAGTACGGTTCGTTTCATGGTCACAGCTCCTTTGCCACGGGAGCGTTGAGCAACCCAGGTGCCACCGATCATCCCTATGAAGAATCAATCACTTACCCGCTGTCGAGCGACCTCGCCTCAGCCTTCGACCGTCCTCGCTGGAGGACGTCTGCAGGGGTTCCCAACCACGCGGAGCGTTTGCTACCATCCCCGCCCGCATCAGGAGCGGCCCGCGCAGCGGGTCCGGCAACCTGGGACGGACAGCCCAAGGTGCCCCACCGTCGCCGGTGAATGTGGCCGTCGGGTTTCTCTCCGAGAGACGCGACGGCAACGAAGTGTCCGGGCTCGCGAGCCGCTCCCAGTGCATGCAGCCAGTCAGTGCACCCACGAGCGGCGGGATTGTTTCCCCCGCCGCTCGCCACACACACCAAGCTCGGGAGGGGTCCTCGATGGTCACCGTCGCGTCCGTGGAGAGCCGGGAGACGATCACCGCTGCTACCTACACGTTCACCTCCGAGTCGGTGACCGAAGGGCACCCGGACAAGGTCTGCGACTTCGTCGCCGACTCCATCCTCGACGCCTGCCTCGAGCAAGACCCGACGAGCCGCGTCGCCTGCGAGGTGCTCGCCAAGGAAGACCGCCTGGTGATGGCCGGCGAGATCACCACCAGCGCCTCCATCGACCGCGAGGCGCTGGCGCGCGCAGCGGTGCGCGAGATCGGTTACGTCCACCCTGACGAGCCGTTCAACGCCGCCGGCCTCACCGTCTACGACTGGATCACCGCGCAGTCGGCCGAGATCGCCCAGGGCGTCGACCGCGCGGTGGCGGCCGAGCAGGGCGCCGGCGACCAGGGGATCATGTTCGGCTACGCCACCGACGAGACGCCGGAGCTGATGCCGTTGCCGATCCTGCTCGCGCACCGGCTCGCCCACGGGCTCGCCGAGGACCGCAAGGCCGGCGGCTACCCGTGGCTGCGGCCCGACGGCAAGACCCAGGTGTCGGTCGTCTACGAGCGCGACCGTCCGGTCGCCGTCGCCGACGTGCTGGTGTCGACGCAGCACACCGCCGACGCCAGCCGCGAGCTGATCGCCGACTACGTCGCGACGCGCCTCTCGCCGCGCATCCTCGGCCCCTGGCTGACGCCGCAGACCCGCTTCATCGTCAACCCCACCGGCTCGTTCGTGCACGGCGGACCGTCGGCGGATTGCGGCGTCACCGGCCGCAAGATCATCGTCGACAGCTACGGCGGCGCCGGCCGTCACGGCGGCGGCGCCTTCTCGGGCAAGGACCCGTCGAAGGTCGACAGGAGCGGCGCCTACTTCTGCCGCTGGGTGGCGCGGCAGATCGTCACGCAGGGGGTCGCGAAGCGCGCCGAAGTGCAGGTCTCGTACGCCATCGGCCAGGCGCAGCCGGTGTCGGTGAAGGTGGACACCTTCGGCACCGGCGACACGCGCGCGGCCGAGGAGCTGGTGCGCAAGCTCGACTTCCGCCCCGCCGCCATCATCGAGCGGCTGCAGCTGCTCCAGCCGATCTACCGGCAGACGACCAACTACGGTCACTTCGGCAAGCCCGGTCTGCCCTGGGAGGGTTAGCGCGCAGCTAGCGACGCAAGGGATCGATCCGTAGGTCGGCGCGGATCGGTCTCGCGCTTCGCGGAGCGGCGTGCTACCTTGAACGGTCTCGTAGGAGGACCGTCCGCCCATGAAGCCGTTTGCCGTCGGCCTCGCGCTCGCTTTCCTGCTCGCCTCCGCTGCCGCCGCCACGACGTTCGTGCGCGTGCCCGACGAGGCACTCGTCGATCAGGCGGCGCTGGTGGTGGTGGGCACTGTCGTCTCGCGCGGTGCCGCGCCCGGGCTGATGGCGACCGACTACCGCGTCCGCGTCGACGAGGTGCTGGCCGGCGAGGCGCAGGGTGAGCTGGCGGTGCGCGTGCCCAGCGGCGGCGACGGGGCACGGCGGCGCAAGATCTGGGGCGCTCCCACCTTCGCGAACGGCGAGCGCACGCTGCTCTTCCTCACTCCGGGCGGCGCCGGCACCGGCACCTGGCGGGTGATGCACCTCTTCCTCGGCGCCTTCCACGAGGTGCAGGCCGGCGAGCGCACGGTGGCGGTGCGTGATCTCTCGCAAGTGAGCGAGGTGAAGCTCGCGTCCGAGGGTGCGCTGGCGCCCGCGCCCGCCGATGCCGAGCCGCTGCGCGACTTCGCCGCCTTCGCACGCTGGGTGCGGGCGCGGCGCGCCGGCGCTGGCACAGCCGCCGATTACCGCGTCGACGAAGCGGCCGCCGGCGAGCTGCGCCGCGTCGCCGCCAAGGCCACCTACTTCCAGGACCCCTTCGATGGCCGCCGCATGCGCTGGTTCACCTTCGACACCGCCGGCCACGTCGACTTCCTCGCCTTCAACCAGGGGCAGCAAGGAATCTCCGGCGGCGGCTACGCCGAGTTCCAGGTGGCGCTGCAAGCCTGGAACGCCGAGACGCAAACTCCCCTCGACTATCGGTACGGCGGCACCACCACCGTCAACTACGGCCCCGACGAGAACGCGCCGGAGGACGACCTCAACACCATCGTCTTCAACGACCCGCGCAATTTGATCGAGCCTTTCAGCTGCGCCACCGGCGGCGTCCTCGCATTTGGCGGCCCGGTCTACTTCAACGCGACACGCAACTTCCACGGCGAGCCCTTCCACGAGATCGCCAGCGCCGACATCGTGGTGGCCGACGGCATCTCCTGCTTCTTCTCCGGCAGTCCCCAGGGCGTCAAGGCGGCCGAGGAGCTGTTCGCGCACGAGCTCGGCCACACCCTCGGCCTCGCCCACGCCTGCGGCGACAACGTGTCGCCCTCCTGCTCGAACGCCACTTTCAACGACGCGTTGATGCGTGCCTTCGTGCACGACGACGCCCGCGGCGCCTCCCTCGCCGCCGACGACCGGACCGGCATCCGCTCGCTCTACTCCGCGGGGACGACAGGGGCGCCGCCGGCGGCCCCCAGCGAGCTCGCCGCCGCGGCGACCTCGACCAGCGTCGTCCACCTGACTTGGCGCGACAACGCCACCGACGAGACCGGCTTCGTCGTCGAGTACGCCGCCCTGGGCGGCACCTTCGTCCAGGCCGGCGGCGTGCTGCCCGCCAACACGACGAGCGCCGACGTCTCCGGCCTCACCGAGGCGACCGGCTACCTCTTCCGCGTGCGGGCGCGGAACAACAACGGCGACTCCGCCAACTCGAACACCGCGAGCGCCGCGACGAACGCCACCATCGCGCCCTGCGTCGAGGGCGCGCAGACGCTCTGCCTGAACCACGACCGTTTCTCGGTGAAGGTGCGGTGGAAGACCCCCGACGGCGAGAGCGGCCCGGGCGTCGTCATCCCGTTCACCCACGAGTCGGGGGTGGTGTGGTTCTTCTCGGCCACCAACCTCGAGCTGATGATCAAGGTGCTCGACGCCTGCGGACCCTTCGAGCGCTACTGGGTCTTCATCGGCGGCATCACCAACGTCGAGTTCCTGGTCACCGTCGTCGACACGCAGACCGGCAAGGTGCGCGTCTACCTCAACGAGCAGGGGCACTCGGCGAACGCCGTCACCGACACCAGCGCCTTCGCCACTTGTCCGTAGAGCGGCGCCACCGCCGCACTACGGCCAAGCTCGCGCCGAGACGCCTCCGGCGGCTTTGCCGGCGCTAGAATAGGCGCCGGGCTCCGCCGAAAATGTGCGATTCCCCACCCGGCCCCGCCGGCCGGGAACGGCCTTTGATCGTCCAGGCCCAACCGAGGAGGCACGAACGACCCATGGCGACCAAGTACATCTTCATCACCGGCGGCGTCGTCTCCTCCCTCGGCAAGGGCGTCGCCGCGGCCTCCGTCGGCGCCATCCTCGAGGCGCGCGGCTTCTCGGTGACGCTGATGAAGTTCGACCCCTACGTCAACGTCGACCCGGGGACGATGTCGCCCTACCAGCACGGCGAGGTCTTCGTCACCCACGACGGCGCCGAGACCGACCTCGACTTGGGCCACTACGAGCGCTTCACCCACACCGTCACCTCGCGCAAGCACAACTACACGACCGGCCAGATCTACTCCTCGGTGATCGAGAAGGAGCGCCGCGGCGACTACCTGGGGAAGACCGTCCAGGTCATCCCCCACATCACCGACGAGATCAAGGCCGCCATGCACGGCGTCGCCGACGGCCATGACGTCGTCATCATCGAGATCGGCGGCACGGTGGGCGACATCGAGTCGCTCCCGTTCCTCGAGGCGATCCGGCAGATGCGGCTCGAGCTCGGGCGCAACAACGCGGTGAACATCCACTTGACGCTGGTGCCTTACATCAAGGCCGCCGACGAGCTGAAGACGAAGCCCACCCAGCACTCGGTCGCCACCCTGCGCGCCATCGGCATCTCGCCCGACGTGCTGCTCTGCCGCGTCGATCGGCCGCTCTCCGACGACCTGCGCCGGAAGATCGGTCTCTTCTGCAACCTCACCCACGAGCAGGTCATCGCCGCCCGCGACGTGCCGACGATCTACGAAGTGCCGCTGATGTTTCGCGCGAGAAGGGCTCGACGAGCTGCTCCTCGACCTGCTCAAGCTCCCGTCGCCGCACGAGATCGACCTCTCGGGGTGGGAGGCGCTGGTCTCCAAGATCAAGCAGCCGCGCGAGACGGTGAAGATCGGCATCGTCGGCAAGTACGTCGAGTTCCCCGACTCCTACAAGAGCCTCAACGAGGCGCTGCTGCACGGCGGCATCGCCAACGACGCCAAGGTCGAGCTCGTCTACGTCAACGCCGAGGAGCTCGAGGGATCGCACAGGCCGCACGACATGTTCGAGGTCGACGCCCTGCTGGTGCCGATCGGCTTCGGCCGCCGCGGCACCGAGGGGAAGATCCAGGCCATCCGCTATGCGCGCGAGCGCCAGGTGCCGTTCTTCGGCATCTGCCTCGGCATGCAGTGCATGGTGATCGAGCACGCGCGCAACGTGCTCGGCATCTCGACCGCCAACTCGACGGAGTTCGACCAGGACACTCCCGACCCGGTCATCTACAAGCTGCGCGACCTGCTCGGTGTCGAGGCAATGGGCGGCACCATGCGGCTCGGCGCCTACCCGTGCCGGCTGAAGGAAGGGACGCTGGCGCGCCAGGTCTACGGCGTGCCCGAGATACAGGAGCGCCACCGCCACCGCTACGAGGTCAACCAGAAGTACCTGCCGCGGCTGCAGGAGGCCGGGCTGGTGGTTTCGGGGCTGTCGCCGGACGGCAAGTTCGTGGAGATGGTCGAGCTACCGGGGCACCCGTGGTTCCTCGGCTGTCAGTTCCACCCCGAGTACCAGAGCAAGCCCACCGAGCCGCACCCGCTGTTCGTCTCCTACATCCGCGCCGCGCTCGACCACAAGCGCCGCCGCGTACAGCCGGAGCAGGAGCGCGAGCGCGAGGTGGTGGCGGCGGCCGAAGCCGCGGCGGCGCGCGAGGCGGTGGAAGCCCAGGGCAGCGCGGCGGTGCCGGCCGCCGAGCATCTGTCTTGAGCGCGGCTGTTCGGAGCGCGGGCAGGACCGCGGCACGGGGCGCGCGGGCCGGAGGAGAGGCGTGAGCGTGACCGTCGTGCGACGCCATCGAGCTCGCGCCGGGCGTCACGATCGGCGGCGACTCGTTCCCCTTCATCGCAGGCCCGTGCGTCATCGAGAGCGAGGAGCTCGCGCTAGACGTGGCGCGGCGGCTCGCGGCGATGGCGCACCGCCTCGGCCTGCCGCTCGTCTTCAAGGCCTCCTTCGACAAAGCCAACCGCAGCTCGATCAAGAGCTACCGCGGCCCGGGGCTGGAAGAAGGGCTGCGCGTGCTGCGCCTGGTGCGCGAGGAGACCGGGCTGCCGCTGCTCACCGACGTCCACGAGCCGGCGCAGTGCGAGCGCGTCGCCGAGGTGTGCGACGTGCTGCAGATCCCCGCCTTCCTTTCGCGGCAGACCGACCTGCTGCTGGCGGCGGCGCGCACCGGCCGCGCCGTCAACGTCAAGAAGGGGCAGTTCCTCGCCCCCGAGGACGCGCGCCTCGCCGTCGAGAAGGCGGCCGCGGTGGGCAACCACCGCGTCTTCGTCACCGAGCGCGGCGTCTCCTTCGGCTACCACAACCTCGTCGTCGACATGCGCTCGTTCGCCATCCTCCACGAGCTCGGCATCCCCGTCGTCTTCGACGTCACTCACTCGCTCCAGCTCCCGGGCAGCGGCGAAGGCAGTCACCGGCGGCGACCGCCGCTTCGCCGAGCCGCTAGCGCGTGCCGCCGTGGCGGCGGGGGCCGACGGCCTCTTCATGGAAGTCCACCCGGATCCCGACCACGCTCTGTCGGACGCAGCGACTCAGCTGCCCCTCGACCGCGCCGAAGCGCTCGCGATCTCAGCGCTCGAGATCCGCCGCGCGCTGCAGGCCGCAGTGCCGCTGGCGTAGCAGTTACAACTTCTTCCGCGGGCGGTCCGGCAACGAATCGCTTGCCGAGACAAGCTCGATGTCGATCGGCACGAAGTAGTCCTTCACAGGACACTTCAACAGCCAATCAACCAGTCCTGGGTTCGACGGACCTTTGCGCGTCTTCACACGCTTAGCCTAGCGCTGCGGTCGCGGCTAATGCTCTGACCCCGCAGTTATACTGCCGGCCGATGTCGCACAGGCCTCCTCGGGAGGTGGCGCGGGAGGTCCTGGAGATCGAGTCGCAGGCCATCCGCGACCTCCTGCCGCAGCTCGACGGCGCTTTCGATCGGGCCGTCGAGATGGTGCGCGGCTGCCGCGGACGCGTCGTCTGCACGGGCATGGGGAAGAGCGGGCTGGTGATGCAGAAGGTCGCCGCCACCCTCTCCTCCACCGGCACGCCGGCGCTCTTCCTCCACCCGGCGGAGGCGATCCACGGTGACCTCGGCATGCTGGTGGAAGGCGACCTCGTGCTCGCCGCCTCGAACTCCGGCACCACCGAGGAGATCCTGCGGCTCGTGGAGACGCTCAAGCGGCTGGGGATCGCGCTCATCGCCATCACCGGCCGACCCGGGAGCCCGCTGGCGCGGCTCGCGGACGTGCACTTGTCGGTGGCAATCCGCCAGGAGGCGTGTCCGTTGAACCTCGCCCCGACGGCTTCGACGACCGCCACGCTCGCCATCGGCGATGCGCTGGCGATGGCGGTGATGGAGGCGCGCGGCTTCACCGATCAGGACTTCGCGCGTCTCCACCCCGGCGGCCGGCTCGGCAAGCAGCTGATGCGCGTGCGCGAGCTGATGCACGCCGGCGAGGACGTGCCCAAGGTCCACCTCGACACGCCGATGCGCGAGGCGATCTACGAGATGTCGAAGAAGGGCCTCGGCATCACCGCCGTCGTCGACGGCGACGAGCGGCTCGCCGGCGTCATCTCCGACGGCGACCTGCGGCGGCTGCTCGAGCACGACGAAGGACTGCTCAAGCGAACCGCCGGCGAGTGCATGAAGACCTCGCCGAAGACGATCGCCGGCGACGAGCTGGCGCCGGCGGCGCTCAAGAAGATGGAGGACCATCGCATCACCGCCCTCCTCGTCTGCGACGACGGCGGCCGCCTCGAAGGGGTCGTGCACGTACACGACCTGTGGGGGCTGGAGCTCTTCTAGCCGTGGGCGACGCGCACGTCTCGCGACTCGCGGCCGACGAATTCGCGCGCCGCGCGGGCGCCGTCGAATGGGTGGTGCTCGACGTCGACGGCGTGCTCACCACCGGCCTCGTCTCCTACCTCTCGCAAGGCGGCGAGATGCTGAGCTTCGACATCAAGGACGGCCACGGCATCAAGCTCCTGCAGCGCGCCGGCGTCAAGGTGGGGGTGCTCACCGGGCGCAGCAGCGGCGCCCTGCGCACGCGCGCCGAGGACCTCGAGCTCGACGCGGTGATGATCGGCCGCAACGACAAGGCCGCCGCCTTCGCCGAGCTGTGCGCGCGCTATCGCGTCGAGCCGTCGCGCGTCGCGGCGGCCGGCGACGACCTCCAGGACCTGCCGATGCTGCTCGCCTGCGGCCTCTCCTTCGCGCCCGCCGACGCGGTGGCGGAGGTGCGCGACGCCGTCCACTGCGTGCTGTCGCGCGACGGCGGCCGCCGCGCCGTGCGCGAGCTCGCCGAGCTGCTGTTGCGAGCGCGCGGCGCTTGGGACGGCATCGTCGACTCCTTCCGCGGCGGATGAGAGCCGCGCTGGCCCACGAGGTCGGCGCATGAGCCGTCGCGCCGCCTGGCGGCGGCTGCGCGCGCGGCTCGGCGCGGGCCTCGTCGCTGCGTTGCAGCTGCTGCTCCGCCCCGTGGGCTGGCGCGCCGCCCAGCGGATCGGCGCGCTGCTCGGCCGCGTCGTTTACCTCCTCGCTGCGCGCGAGCGCCGGCGCGCGCTCGACCACCTCGCCGTCGCCTTTCCGGCGAGCACGGCGCCGGAGCGACACCGCCTGGCTCGCGCCTGTTTCGCGCACCTCGGCACCTCGCTGCTCGAATGCCTCAAGCTGTCGAGCATGCCGCTCGAGGCGGTCGCGCGCTGGGCCAGCGCCGAAGGCTGGGACGTCGTCGAGGAGCTGCGGCGCGCCGGGCGTCCGATCCTCTTCCTCACCGCTCACTGCGGCAATTGGGAGCTGCTCTCGCCGGTGACGACGCTGCACGGCGTGCGCATCACCGCCTTCGCGCGGCAGCAGGAGGTTCCCGCCTTCGACCGCCTGACGACGCGCCTGCGCGCTCACCTCGGTGCCGCAGCCACCATCTCGCGCGGCGCGCCCGGCGCCGCGCGCGAGCTCCTTCGCGCCCTGCGGAGCGGTGGCGCGCTCGCCATGCTCATCGACCAGGACACCAAGGTCGAGGGCACCTGGGTGCCCTTCTTCGGCCGCCCCGCGTTCACGCCGCTGGGCGCGGCGCAGATCGCGTTGCGCAACGACATGGCCGTCGTGCCCGCGTTCTCCGAGCGCTTCGCGGATGGCACGCACCGCGTCACCTTCCATCGCGCTCTCGACCTGCCCGCCGACGCGACCGCCGCGACGGCGCTGATGACCGCGGCCATCGAAGCGCAGATTCGCCGCCGTCCCGAGCAGTGGGTGTGGATGCACCGGAGGTGGCGTCGCCAGCCTCCTGAGTCTGAGCCGGTCTCGGTCAAGAAAGCCTCGTCCGGCGAACGTACAGTCGAGGGCGGCGAAGGCTAGGCCGGCAGCGACCGGTTGCTACAGTCCGCCTCGGATGCGTCGAGTGAGCCACTCGCGGCGTCGCTTATGCCGGCTCGCCGCCATTCTTGCGGCAGCACCGATGGCGTACCTCCCGGCATCGGCTGCGACTCCGCCGAACGGCTGGCACCGCGTCGATCTGTGGGAAACCGCGCCGCGTCAGCTTCGCGGCACCGGCGACGCCTTCGCTGCGGTCCTCGCGCGGC
Source organism: Thermoanaerobaculia bacterium (assembly GCA_963846495.1). GTDB lineage: Bacteria > Acidobacteriota > Thermoanaerobaculia > Multivoradales > JAIOJS01 > DASYQD01. The sequence continues at coordinate 99,666 of CAWJWP010000017.1, forward strand.
AGGCCGCCGATCTGAAGCCGCGGCCCGACGCTCCACAAGGTGGGGCGGTGCTCACCGCTCCGCGCGTGCGCGCTATCCGCCAGCAACCGTCGACCGTCGCATGGCGCCTCCGCCTCGGCCGCGAGCCCTACCTGGCGTTCACGCCGCTCGCCGATGCTCCGCCCTGCCCAGCCACCGCCACCGTCGCTGTCGCGGAGCGCGGCGCACCGACGACGGTGTGGACGGCGACGACGCCGCGCGCGCCGTGGCCCGCCGGCCCCGAGGTGGTCGTCGATCTCTCGCGCTGGGCGGGCCGCGAGGTCGAGCTCCAGCTCGACGTCCGCCGTACCCGCAACGGCAGCCGCACCTGCGCCATGCTCTGGGGCAGCCCCGAAGTGGTGAGCCGCGCCGCCGCGCCTGCGCCGCGGCCCGCCGGCGCACCGCCCAACGTCCTCCTCATCGGCGCCGACACGCTGCGCGCCGATGCGCTCGGCGCCTGGGGCCGGAAGCCCAGCGTCACACCTGCGCTCGACGCGCTCGCCGCCGAGAGCGACGCCTGGCTCGACGCCTTCAGCACCAGCAACGCCACCAACCCGAGCTTCGCCTCCATCTTCACCGGCCTCTACGTGCAGCAGCACGGCGTGCGCGACCTCGCGACGCCGCTGCCCGCCGCGCACACGACGCTCGCCGAGCGCCTCGCCGCGCGCGGCTACGACACCTATGCGGTGATCGCGGCGCAGCACCTCAACCCGCCGCGCTCCGGGCTCGGCCAGGGCTTCGCCGCGGTGGCGACGGCCGAAGACACCTCGGCCGCGCAGCTCGCGGTCGACCGCGCCATCGGCTGGCTGCAGCGGCCGCGCGCGCGCCCGTTCTTCCTCTGGCTCCACCTCTTCGATCCACACACTCCTCACCTGCCGCCGGCGCCCTACGCGCTCGGCGAGCGCGCCACCGCCGCCGTCGGCCTGAGCCCGGTGCGGGGGTGGACGCCGTTCCGCGCCCGCGGCCTGCCCGCCTTCGGGCTGCCGCATCTCGCGGCCGACCGTGACCTCTACCTGAGCGAGGTCGCCTACCTCGATCGCCAGGTGGATCGCCTGCTCGGCTTCCTGCGCAGCCGCGGCACGCTCGCCGACACCATGGTCGTCTTCGTCGCCGACCACGGCGAGAACCTCGAGGACCACGGCGTCAGCTACCGCCACGCCGGCCTCTGGGACACGACGACGCACGTGCCGTTGATGATCCGCTGGCCGGACCAGCGACCCGCAGCGACAACCGCGCGCGCGACCGCCGGCACGCGACCGGTCGCGCGGCGACTACGCGGTCTCGTGCAGACGATCGACCTCTTCCCCACCATCCTCGCCGCCGCCGGGCTGCGCGCCGAGAGCGGCGAGGGGCGCGACCTGCGCGCGCTCGTCGAAGGCGGACGCAGCGGGCGGCCGGCGGTCTTCGCCGAGCAAGCCGACGGGCAAGGAGCGTCGGTGCGCACGAACGGCTGGCGCTACTTCGTCTCCGTCGGCAGCCGGCTCGTGCCGGCCGGCATCTACCTCTACGACCTCACGCGCGATCCCGGCGAGCTCACGAACCTCGCGGGCACGAAGCGGCGCGAGGAGGGCGAGCTGCGCGCCACGCTCGCCCGCTGGCTGCGCAACGCCAAGCCCGGCGCGAAGCCGGCACCGCTCACACCCGAAGAAGCAGCCGCGCTGCGCGCGCTTGGCTATCAGTAGGGTGCGCTCTGCGCACCGTCTTCGTGCCGCAAGGATCGGATGGTGCGCAGAGCGCACCCTACGGCAGCGCTGCTTCGCCGTCGTCGAGCTCCGCCTCTTCCGCCGCCTCGGCGCGCGTCTTCGCGCGGCCCACCAGCGCCGCCGCCGCCACGCCGAGCAAGTACAGAAGCAGGGTCGGCACTGCGAACAGCAAGAGATTGAAGACGTCCGAAGTGGGCGTGATGATCGCCGCCGCGCCGAAGATGATCAGCACCGCCCAACGGAAGTTGCGCAGCAGGAAGCCGGGGGTGACGAGGCCGACGCGGGCGAGGAAGACGATCACCAGCGGCAGCTCGAACATCAGCGCCAGCCCGAGGATCACCGTCATCAGGAAGCTCAGGTAGCTCGGCCCGGTGATCGCCGGCGTGAACTCGCGCCCCATGTCGAGCAGGAACTCGACCGAGAAGGGGAAGGCCACGTAGTAGGCGAAGGCGCCGCCGGCGAGGAACAGCGTGCTGCCGGAGACGATGAAGCCGAGCGCGTAGCGCGCGCTCGCGCCGATAGAGGCCGGGGCGGATGAACTGCCAGACGTGGTAGAGCACGACCGGCGCGGCGAGGAAGAGCGCCGCCAGCAGCGACACCTTGATGTAGAGCATCAAGGCGTCGGTGACCGAGAGGACCACCAGCTTCTGGCCCTTGGGCAGGTAGCGGTAGGCCGGCTGGGCGAGGAAGTGGAAGATCCGCTCCTTCTGCCACCAGCAGAGCAGGAACGCGACGAGCAGCGTGCCGAACAACCACAGCAGCCGCGAGCGCAGCTCCTCCAAGTGCTCGAGGAGGCTCATGCTCGGCAGCTCCTCGGGCTCGCGGCGCGGCGGCTTCCACCCGGAAGGACGCGCCACGCCGCCGGCGGCAGGCCGCACGGGCGGCGCCGGATCGGGCGGCTCGCCGGCGCGCGTCATTGCGGGCGCGACGGCGTCGGCTCGGGCGGCGCGGCGGCGCGGTCCTCGTCGAGCTGCTCGGCGAAGTCCTCGAGCGCGGCGGCGATGGCCGCTTCGTTCTCTGCGCCGCCTGCGCTCGGGGTGGCAGGCTCAGCGACGGGCGTGACCGCGGCCTGCTCTGGCGGTGCCGGCGCGGCCTCGTCGATCGTCGCCACGCCGCCGCCGACCGCTTCGGCGGCGACCGCCGGTGCTGCAGCAGCAGCCGCGGGGGCGCTCGGAGTCGCTACCGCCATCGCCGCGGCCGCCGCCGCGGGCTGCGTCCGCCACGCCGGCGGCTCTTCGAGCTCGGTGTTCACCGCCCGCTGCAGCTCGGTCGAGGCCTTGCGGAACTCCGCCATCCCCTTGCCGATCGTGCGGCCGATCTGCGGCAGCCGCTTGGGGCCGAAGATGAGCAGGGCAAGGATGAAGATGAAGACGAGCTCCGGCCCGCCGATGCCGAACATGGACTCATGATAGCGCGCGCTCGAAACGCTATCCGCGCACGCCTGACAACTCGCTGACCCCCGAAAACCGGGTGCTATCATCGCGCTCTATGCGTCGACCTTGGCGAATCGCGGCGGCCCTCGTCTTCGTCGTCACCACCCTCGCCGGCGCCCTCTTCGGCGATCGCCTGCTCGCCCTCTCCGAGAACGCGCGCAGCGGCCTGCGCGAGTACACCGAGCTCGTCGAGGCGGTGCACGCGCGCTCCGGCGCCGAAGTGACCTACAAGGACGTCGTCTACTCGTCGATCAACGGCATGCTGCGCAAGCTCGACCCGCACACGAGCTTCCTGCCGCCCGAGGCCTACGCGCGCATGCGCGACCGCCAGCAGAGCAGCTTCTTCGGGCTCGGCATCCTCGTCGGCATGCGCGACAACAAGCTCACCGTCATCTCGCCGCTCGAGGGCACCCCCGCCTCGCGCATGGGCATCCGCGCCGGCGACATCATCACCAGCATCGAGGGCGAGCCCACCGACACCATGCCGCTCGACGACGCGGTGATGAAGCTCAAGGGGCCGAAGGACACCGAGGTCACCATCACCATCGCCCGCCGCGGCGTCAACACGCCGCTCGAGCTGACCATCAAGCGCGCCGAGATCCCGCTCACCACGGTGCGCTACGTGATGATGATCGCGCCCGGCACCGGCTACTTCCGCGTCACCGAGTTCTCGCGCTCGACCGGCAAGGAGGTCGCCGACGCGATCGCCAGCCTGCGCGAGCAGGGGATGCAGCGCCTGCTGCTCGACCTGCGCAACAACGGCGGCGGCCTGCTCGACCAGGCGATCGCGGTGGCCGACCAGTTCGTGCCCGAGGGCTCGACGATCGTCGAGACCCGCGGCAGGATCCGCGACTCCTTCCACAAGTACAAGGCCGAGGGCGAGCACCACCCGCTCGACCTGCCGCTCGTCGTGCTCGTCAACAGCGGCTCGGCGTCGGCCTCCGAGATCCTCGCCGGCGCCATCCAGGACCACGACGTCGGCGTCGTCGCCGGCACGCCGACCTGGGGCAAGGGCCTCGTGCAGACGGTCTACGGGCTGCCCTACGACGGCGCCCTGGCGCTGACCACGGCGAGCTACTACACGCCGTCGGGCCGCCTCATCCAGCGCGACTACAGCTCCGTCTACGACTATTACGCGCACGGCGACGGCGTCGGCAGCGACGGCGAGGAGAGCTCGACCGGGCCGATCGAGATGCCGCGCGGCGACGAGCCGGTCTTCTACACCGACCTCGGCCGCAAGGTCTACGGCGGCGGCGGCATCACCCCCGACGTGCTGGTCAAGGCCGAGGAGCAGCCCGAGCTGCTGCAGTTCCTCGAGGCGCGCAACGCTTTCTTCGAGTTCGGCGTCGAGTACACCAGCTCGCACAAGATCAGCGACCCCAACTGGACGCCGTCGCCCGAGGTGCTCCGCGAGTTCGAGCGCTGGGTCAAGCGCGAGGGCTTCGTCGAGGACGAGGCGGAGCTCGAGAACGGCTGGCAGGATCCCGAGACCCGCCGCGAGGTGCTCGCGCGCCTGCGCGCCGAGATCTTCAACGCCACCCTCGGCAACGACGTGCGCTATCGCGTCCTCGCCGAGGGCGACCACCAAATCCAGCAGGCGCTCGGCCTCTTCGGCAAGGCGAGCGACCTGCTGGCGATGCGCAAGAACGGCAAGGGCGACAGCCGAGTCGTCGCCGGCGCCGGCCGCTAGCGCATCACCAACCACCGACCGCAGCCACCTGAGGGGTGGATACGCGGGCCCGCTCTCGACGCGAGGGCGGGCCTTTTTTGCGTCCGGAACGCGCACTTGCGTGCGCGTGGAGGACGCAACCAGAGGGGCGAGCCGCAGGCGAGCCCCGACGTCGTGGAGCGTTCAACCGGCTTGCCGGGTGAACGCGGAAGCAACCGCGAGGAGCGAAGCGACGAAGCGGTCTCGATGCCGGCAGCCAGCTGCCGCAGCGCTCGCCGGCGCCTACTACCGGCCTTCGGCCCCCGCCGTCTGGCTCTGCATCATCCGGCGGATGGGCACCACCATCGCGGCCAGGATGGCCGCGGCGATGAAGAGGAAGACGGTGGTCGAGGTGAACAGCTTCGGCATCTGGTCGAGCTTCTCGGGATCGACGTGGCCGCCCACGAGACCGCCGATGAGGTTGCCCACGGCAGAGGCGAGGAACCAGATGCCCATCATCTGCCCCACGTACTTGCGCGGCGACAGCTTGGTCATCGACGACAGCCCCACCGGGCTGATGCAGAGCTCGCCGATCGACTGGAAGAAGTAGCTCAGCGTCAGCCACCAGAACGACACCTTGAGCGCGCCGCCGCTCGCCACCACCTTGTTGGCGGCGAAGATCATCACCACGAAGCCGAGGCCGGTGAGCGCCAACCCGAGCGCAAACTTGGTCGGGCTCGACAGGTCACGCCCGCGCCGCCTGGCGAGGCCCACCCACAGCGCGGCGAACATCGGGGCGCAGATGATGATCACCAGCGGGTTGATCGACTGGAACCACGTCGCGGGCACCTCGAAGCCGCCGAGCTGCCGGTTGGTGAAGTCCTTGGCGAAGAGGTTGAGCGACGTCGGCGCCTGCTCGAAGGCGCTCCAGAAGATGGCCGCGAACACGAAGAGCACGATGATGACGGCGATGCGCTTCTTCTCGTCCGAGGAGAGCTTGCCGGTGGCGTAGACGATGGCGAAGAAGACGGCCGCCATGCCGACCAGCACGAAGGTCATCCCTCGGCCCACGCTCTGCGCGTCGATGATCCAAGCTCCGGCCGCCACGAGCGCGAAGATGACCGCCACCACCACGACGAACGCGGCGACCGCCACCTTCACCGTGCGCTGCTGCTTGGCCGCCACGGCCGGATCGCGGTGGCGGGTCGGCTGGAGCCCGATCTCGCCGAGGGTCTTGCGCGCGGTGAGAGCGAAGACGGCGAGACCGAGGAGCATCGCCACGCCGGCGGCGCCCATGCCGATGTGCCACTGCACCTGCTCGCCGAGGTAGCCGGCGACGATCTGGCCGAAGAACGAGCCGGTGTTGATGCCCATGTAGAAGATCGAGAAGCCGGCGTCGCGGCGCGCCCCGGTGTCGCCGGGATAGAGGTCGCCGACGATGGCCGAGATGTTGGGCTTGAGGAGGCCGGTGCCGCAGACGATGAGGATGAGGCCGAGGAAGAACGGGATCTTGCCCTGGCCCGGCCCCGCCAGCCCCGAGAGGCCGATGCAGATGTGCCCCGAGGAGATCAGGCAGGCGCCGATGAAGATGGCGCGCCGCAGGCCGAGCCAGCGATCTGCCACCCAGCCGCCCGGCAGCGACATCAGGTAGACGAAGGCGGCGTAGATGCCGACGATCGCCGAGGCCTGGTCGCGCTCGAAGCCGTAGCCGCCGTTGACCACCGTCGCGGACATGAACAGGATGAGGAGCGGCCGCAGCCCGTAGTACGAGAAGCGCTCCCACATCTCGGTGGTGAACAGGGTCGCCAGCCCACGCGGGTGGCCGAACCAGGTGCCGGGCGGAACCGCCGGCGTGGGCGGAAGGTCGGTCGCCGTGGCGACGACCTCCACCGCTTCGTCGATCGATCGGCGTTCGGGAGGGGTCATCAGGTCACCTCGGGTTTCGGCCGTTCACACGTTCAGACGGATAGGGCTCGACGCTCGCATGCGAGGCGCCTCGATGCAGCAAAAGGTTTGCCGGGTGCGGAGGATAGTACGCCCGCGGAGGCGCGGCAACGCGCATGTCGCGAGCTGTTGCCGCGAGGGGACGAGCGGTGTCCACGCGCGAGCGCGGACGTCAGCTCAGAAAGCGTCAGTGTCGGCGATGCTGGCGAGCTGGCCGCTGGGGTTGACGTACACGCGCTGGGCGCCGGTCGCCGTGTCGGTCACCGTCACCGTGTATTCGACGGTCGACAGCGCGGCGAAGAAGACCCAGAACTTGCCGTTCACGCTCCGGCCGTCGAGCACCTTGACCATCAGCTCGACGTTGACCGGCGCGAAGAACCAGAAGCTGCCGGTATCGGCGGTGAGTGGCGACGCCTGGCCGACTCCGGTCCCACCCGCGAAGTCACGCCATGTGACGTCGACGGCGAAGCGTCCTTGCTGCAGGCACAGCCGGGTAGGACCGGCCGTGCACTCGATCGCGCCCTTGCCGCCCCCGGCCCGCCGGGTCGAGGTCCCGGCGGGCGCCGAGGAGGCGGACGCGCGCGCGGCCCGCTTCGCACCCCGCGGGCCGAAGGCGTCGGTGTCGGCGACGCTCGCGAGGGTGCCGGAGGGGTTGACGTACCGCCGTGCGGCGAGGGTCAGAGTGTCGGTCACCGTGACCGTGTAGTGCACGCTGGAGAGCGAGCCGAAGAACACCCAGGCGTGGCCGTTCACCGGCGAGCCGTCGAGCACCTTGAGCACGACCTCGACGTTGGCCGCGTCGAAGAACCAGAAGTACCCCGAGTCGGCGGTCAGCGCCACGGCGTGGGCCTGGCCCGAGTTGCCGGCGAAGTCGTGCCAGAAGGCCTCGACGCGATAGCGACCGCCCTGCAGGCACATGGCGGTCGCGCTGCTGACGCAGGCGCCGCTGGCGGCGTAGAGAAGCGACCACGGCTCGTAGCCGGTGAGCCCGTCGTTGGCCGAGAAGAAGAGCCGGCTGTCGGCCGCCGTGAGCTCGGACGGCGAGGAGCTCGCCGGACCTGGCCAGATGTCCTGGACGAGGCGGGTCCCGGCCAGCGTGCCGTCGGTCTGCCAGAGCTCGCGACCGTGGACGCCGTCCTCGGCGGTGAAGTAGGTGCGCCCCGGAGCCGGCGTCAGCTCGAGGGGCCGGGAGGCCTCCGGACCAGGTCTCACGTCGCGCACCATGCGGGTGCCGGCCCCCGTCCCATCGCTCACCCAGGGCTCCAGGCCGTGAGTCCCGTCGTCCGCCACGAACATGACGAGCGAGCCCAGGCCGACCAGGTCCTGGATGACGTCGAGCGACTTCACCACGAAGGTCCCCGCTTCGGTGCCGTCGGACCTCCACAGCCGGTCGGGGTTGTGGGTGGCGAAGAACAGCTTGCCACCGGCCGCGGTGAGCTCGTCGAGCAGGAACCAGCTCACCACCTCTCCGTTCGAGCGCACGGGTGCGGTGCCCGCTGCCGAGCCATCGGTGCGCCACAGCTCCGTGCGACCGAGCTCCGGCGAGGCGACGAAGTAGAAGGAGCCTCCCACCGCCGTGACCAGCGGATCGAATTGGTAGCGCACCGGCGCGATCTCCTGCGTTCCGCCGGGCGCGGTGGACGCGTGCCAGAGCTTCGACACGAAAATGTTGCGGTCGATGACGGTGAAGAACAGCTCGTCGCCGGCGACGAACAGGCGGTCGATCTCCATCCCGTCGGGCAGCGCCGGCGGCGGCACCATCTCCCCGGTGCCGGCACTGGTGCCGTCACTGGTCCAGATGGCCGAGCTCGTCGGCGACGACACCACGAAGGCGACGCCCGAGCGGTACGGCACCGGCGGCTCGTCGGAATCCGTGAACTGGTCCGGCCCGAACGAGGTGAGCTGGATCGTCCCGCCAGGCGAGCCGTCCGCCCGCCAGAGATCGCGTCCCCCGAGATAGAAGAAGACCTTGCCTCCCGAGGCCACCGGCGAGGCCGCGTACCCGGGAAGTACGTTCGGAACGGGGATCGTGCCCGCCGCGCTGCCGTCGCTCTGCCAGAGCAGCGGGAAGTCGCCCGGCGTGCTGGTGGCGTGAAAGAACGCACGGACTCCGGTCGTCGACATGTCCGACGGATGGGAGGACTGGGGCCCCGATGCTTCCGTCAGCTTCTTCGCCACCGAAGCCGCTGCGTCGGCCTTCACCCACAGCTCGAGGCCGTCGTCGTCGTCCTTCGGGAACGCCAGCCCGCGATCGAACGCCGCGATGTCGACCGTGAAGCGCAGGAAGGATCCGCGCACCGCCGGCTCGAAGGGCTTCGTGCCGGCGGCGGTGCCGTCGGTCTCGTGGAGGAAAAAGTCGATGTCGGTGGTGACGGCGTAGTACAAGCGGTCGCCGACCCGCGTCACCACCGGCTCGGGACAGATGGTGAACGCCCTGCAGGTCGGCTCGAGACTCCGTGTCCCAGCCGGCGTGCCGTCGGTGCTCCAGAGCGCGAGACCCTCGTCGATCGCGATACCGCTGTAGAAGACGACGTGATCGCCCACCGCGGTCAACGAAGAGGCGAAGGCAGCCGGCCGATCGTGGATCTCGACCGTCGACTGCGGCGTTCCGGCCGAGGACCAGATGCCACCGTCCGCCTCGAAGACGACGCGGTTCCCCGCCGTCGCCGCCAGCCGTGGGCTCGACGAGAGGCCGTTGCCGAAAGGCATCGCCGAGGCGAAGTGCGTCATCGCATGCGTGCCCGCCAGCGTGCCGTCGCTGGTCCACAGCTCCTGCCCCGCATTGCCGTCGCGGGCGATGAACAGCGCTCGACCGTTGGCGATCGCGATCCACCCCGCGGACTCGAGCGCCGGCGCCGCCAGGTGGGTCACCATGCCCGGTGCGCCAGTGCCGTCGGTGGTCCACAGCTGCCGGATGCCCGGATGCGCCGGGTCCTCGCCGTCGAAGAAGAGGTGCGTGTCGGACGCCGCGAGGAGGTAGGAGAACGAGGGCGCGCCGCTCAGCGGAGCCGTTCCCGCGCTGGTTCCGTCGCTGCGCCAGACGATGGGATACCCGTCGGAATCGCGCGGACCCAGGAAGTAGAGGCGGTCGCGGAAGGGCGTCAGGCTACCGAGGTGGCGGAAGGCGAAGGCCGTCGGCGTGATGTCGGCGACGAACTCCGTGCCGGCGATCGTGCCGTCGGTGCGCCAGAGCCGCTCCACGCCGCCGCCGAAGTTCTTCTCGACGAAGTAGAGGAAGCCGCCGAGGAAGGCGTAGTTGCCCTGGACGTCGTTGATCGGGTTCAGCTCGGGCCCGGCCTCGTTGAGCGGGTACGTGCCGGCCCGGGTCCCGTCGGAGCGCCAGAGGAGATGGTCGAGGTTGTCGTCGCCGCCGAGAAGGAACACCACGTTGCCGAGCGAGCCCAGGAAGCGATTGGTGCAGTCGAACGAGCACACCTTCGCCAGGGGCTGCGTGCCGCCCGCGGTGCCGTCGGTCACCCAGAGCCCGGTCTGACGGTTCGAGGGGTTCTGGCCCAGGTAGCCGAAGTCGGCGAAGAAGTAGAGCCGCGGTCCCGCGCCGTAGAGCAGGCCCGGCTCGAGGCTGTGGCCGCCGAAGATGTCGCCCGGCGCGAGATCGCGCACCAGCGAGGCGACCTGGCCATTCGCGGGCGAGCCTGAGCCCAACGTCCCGAGGGCCAGCACCAACGCGTTGGTCAGGAGCGGGCGACGAATCGATCGACGAAAGGTGAACATGTCACCAGAATAGTCTCTGTCGGGAGGATTGGTCGGCCTTCCTGGACGGATCTTGAACCTATCGCCCTCGTTCAGTCCCTGGCGGCCGGTTCCACGCCGCCTAGGCGGGGTTGAGCTCATACGACCTGCCCGGTACCCTTGCCCCATGCGACACCAAATTTCCCGGGACGACCGGCCCCAGCAACTTGGTGTACGCCGGGTTCTCCCCATCCTGCTCCTGCTCCTGATCGGCTTTCTACTGCCGGCCACCAGCGCGCGCGCCGACTGCCTGCAAGCGATCTTCTTCGACCTCGGCGACACGCTGGTCGAGGCCGGCGGCGGGGGCCTCTTCGAGGTGCGCGACGGCGTTCAAGAGACGATCGACAGCCTCCAGGCCGCCGGCCTGCAGCTGGGAATCATCACCAACGTGCCCGCGGACTGGACCCGCGAGGACCTCGAGGCGGTCATGGCCGAGCCCGAGTTCCTCGACGAGTTCGACGTCGTGGTGCTCTCCTCCGAGGCGCCCGCTCCCAAGCCGAATCCCCTGATCTACCTCCACGCCCATGGCCTCCTGCCCACGCCGGTACCGATCGAGCTCACCGCCTTCGTGGGCGAGAACCTGGCCGAGATCGCCAACGCCGAGAACAACCCGACCCTGGGCGCGCGTTCGGTCGGCATGGTCGGCATCTGGGTCTCCAACGGCGCGCCCAGCCCGCTCGCCGACCACACCGTCCCCAGCGCCGGCCTCTCGGCCCTGGTACCACTGCACCAGAGCCTCTGTGCTCTCTTCACTGACGACTTCGAGTCCGGCGACACCAGCGTCTGGTCAGACTCGACCGGCTGATCCGCTCTGCGCCGCCGCCAGCATCGCGGCCGGCAGGCCGCGTTGCGCTGCAGCTACTTGTAAGGAATGGTCGGCCTTCGGCGTGCCGCGACGATAAGCCCCCAGACGGTGCGGTCAAGAAGCCTTCCAGGGTGCAAACGCCGACGCTCCCCGAATGCGGCGGTCGCCGGCGCGCCAAAGAGATGCGCGTCATGTTCCCCAACCGAGGGAGCTCAGCGAGGGGAAAACGAGTAAGCGCGTCCGTCTAATGTTCTCGGAGGTCGGCATCAGGAATCGCGCCCCTCATGCATCATTACGTCCAACCGAAGTCCTTTCCAGGCAGCTACTGCCTGATCTCCGATGCACCACACGTCGATCGGGCGGTGCTCTTTGTCCATGGCTTCCTGGGCAATGCTACGGATACCTGGGTGGACTTCCAGGGCCTCGGACCCTCCCTGCCCTCATTCTCGAGCGCCGACCTGTTCTTCCTTCGCTACAACAGCTTCAAGATGTCGGTATCGGAGGCCGCCGACCTGGTGGCGGACTTTCTCCGCGAGATCTACGACGAGCGACCCGAGTGGCTCGACCTTTCGAAACGCTTGCCGGACTGGGTCCCGCTCGCTCACGGCGAGGATCCGATGGTGCGCTTGGAGCCCGCAAGCTACCGGCATTTGACGCTCGTCGGGCACTCTCTAGGTGGCGTCGTGCTCCGTCAGCTCGTCCTCAATGCCCTCGCCTTGGTGGCGCAAGCCGGAGCAAACACGCGGCAGGCAACCGTGGAATCCGTGTCGCATTCGGAGTCAGGCCGCCTCGCCACGCAGAGGAGTCCGGCGATCGATGACGTCGGGACACGCATCGTAGACGTCGCGCCGCACTACGCCGCGATCCTTCCGGCCAAGCTGGTCCTGTTCGCCCCTGCCCTCTTCGGTGCCCGGCCGGCGGGCCTGTTCGGCCTGCTACTGAGATTTGGCGGCATCGGCATGCTCGCCCGGGCTCTCCTCGGAATGAGCAAGTCATACGGCGAGATCCAGCAAGGCTCCGACCTGCTGAAGTACGTGCGCGACACGACCGACCGGATGGCGCGAGAATCGCCGGACGTGTCCGCGTTGCGGGCATCGGTGCTGTGGCCGGAAACGGACTCCATTCTCGTCGACTCGCAGTACTTCGCCGACGTCAAGGCTCCGCGCGCGAAAGGCAAGGACCACGTCTCGGTGTGCAAGCCTTCGGCGGACTACCTAACGCCCATCGAGTTGCTCGTTCATGGCTCCATCTAGACATCTCTTCCGGCTGGTGAGCTTCCACGAGGCGCTCTTCACGCCCGCTTACGAATCGCTACTGCAAGGCGCCGGCACTTCGCGGACCGGGGCTGGAGTCGAGTACGCCTACGGCACCCTGCTCGAGGTCTCGAGTGCGTTCTGCCTGGGCGCCGATCTCGGTTTTTTCTCCAAGACCGACGTGGAGGCCCTGCTCGCAGCTCATCAGGAGGCGCTGTCGGCCGGCAAGGTGGTCTCGATCTCCGCCGACAATCACAACCGCGTCATCGCCAACAACTGGGCCGAACAGCTCGCCAGGGGGTACTGGAGAGAGGCAGTCGCCATCTCGATCTTCCCCCGCTATCCGACAGCGACCACCGCCCTTGAGCCCTGGTTCCAGTCCGCCCTGCTGCTCCTGCGGTCGTGGCAGGAGAAGCCGGCGCAGACGGCCTTCGGTGCGTTGTGCCTGCTCGGCACGGAGGCACAGTGGCACGCGGCGATTGCCTCCTCATCGAGGCGAATCATGCGGGGGTTCTTCGCCAGCAACGATTCTCTGGTCACGGCGGGGTTCTTGGCCGACGGCAGCACCGACATCTTCGACGGCATGGTCGAGATGGTCCATTTCCTCGACCGCTGCCGCGAATGGCACGAGAGCCTCCGCAGCGCCGCCGACCGTATGACCGATTTGGATGAGGAGCTTGCCTTCCTCCTGCGCAAGTTCGCCATACAACTGGTGCGCTGGCGCGCCGAGCCCATCGATTCCAGGTTCCGCGAGCGCTGGAATGAGGCTGCCGAGCTTGGCGAATACCTCGTGCGGGCAAGCGCCACGCGGCTGAGCTTCGATCCAGCAGAGGCCTGGCCGGAAGGCTTCGCGAGCTATGCCGCCAAAGCGCTCAACGCAATCGAGTCGATGGCCGAAGAAACGCCGCTGGCCGTGCCGGCCCTCGTTTAGGATCTCAGCGCCGTCGTCGCGCTCCTCCAGTCGCTCGCCGCGCTCCGTGTGGCCCTGTAGGAGGCCGCTTGAGCGCCGTCGCCGAGGGTCTCGCCGCGGTGGGGCTAGTGGAGCCGAGGCTCTCCGCGAGACAGTCGCGCGGCGAAGGCGCCCACTTCGCGCCGGCTGCCTCTGGGCAGTTCCGGCCTTGGTGTCCGTAATACGATGGACGGGTGACCCGGTTGTCCCTGCCAAGTAGCGATAACTAGAAATTATGGATCCTCCACCCTATGAAGGCCTCGCTGCTTCTCGTCAACTCGATAACACTAAGCAGGATTCCCATAGGTATCCTGATGGCGGTCGCGTACTCCGAGGCATCATTCAACCTCTATGTGGCGCCTGCCATTGCGTATCTCTTCTTTGCGGACCTTCTGGATGGCACGCTGGCCAGGGGCTTGGCGGTAGTCACACGTGCAGGAGGAGTTCTCGACTACGTCGTTGACAGATTCAACTACTATCTCGCGATATGCCTGCTCGTGCGTTCGGGTATCTCGCCGTTTCTATTCGTGCCGTTCTTCTTGCGAGATCTGGTCTACGTCTCGGTACAGGTCTATGTTTCCCTTCCTTCTGTGCGTGGCACGAAGGCGGTCAGCTTCGCTGGCACGGCTGCCGTATACGGCTATTTACTCATTCTGGCCGAGGGCGGCCAACGAAGGCTGCTCTACGATTCGCTTATGGTCGTCCTCTTGATGCTCTCTTTGGCAAACTTAACTACACGCGTCTATCGACTAAGAAGTCAGTTGCTGGCTGCACTCAGGGAAGACTTGGGCGACCCTCCAGGCTCTGGCTAGGAGCTTGCTGAAAAATCGAGCTTGAGAGGCAATCCGTGATGTTCCGTGGCGAAGACGCGACCGACTTGCGGAAGGCTAGGTGGCCTGAAGCGCCGCTTCACGAGCGTCCGGGTGCCGTGGACCAGTGCGATTCATCCTCATGCGGTCGCCAATCCTCGCATTCTCACCAGATTGTAGGCGCCCAGCGCGAAGACGAAGACCCAATCGACGCGTTCCCTTCCTCGGTGTTTGGTCTTGCGAAGCAGTGCGACGTTCTTCAGCCACGCCGGAACCCGCTCCACCAAGCATCGTCGAGCTCGACTCATCCCGTACCCCGCGTGGCGGGTAGTTCGGCGGTCGATTGCACTTGTCTTGGTGGTGTCATTCTGAGCTACATGAGGAGTAACCCGATTCTCCCGCAGGGCTGCCACGAAGGCTTTGGTGTCGTAAGCCTTGTCAGCGCCGAGAGTGATTCGGCCGCTCACCGGGAGACCCTGCACGAGCTCGAGCGCCGCTTCCCGTTCGGCGTAGCCAGTAGCGTGAGTAACGCAACCGCCCACAGCGAGCCCGTTGCGGTTCTCCATCAGGACGTGACCCAGATAGGCGAGCTTGGCTTCACCGTGGTGCGTTCGCCGGTACAGACGGGCGTCAGGATCGGTGGTCGAGGCATGCGTGTCGTTCGAGCGCCGTTCGCCGCGGAAGTCGCGACCACCAGTCCCTGGCGGCGGCTCGCCGTCCTTGCGCCGAAAGCTCTTATGGCTGGCCCACGCCTCCAGCAAAGTGCCATCGACGGTGAAGTGCTCGTCCGAGAGCAGGCGCCGCCGGCGAGCCATCTCGACGACTTCATGGAAAAACTCGCGGGCGATGTCTCCCTCCAACAAACGGTCACGGTTTTTGGAGAAGACGGTAGGCGCCCAGATGGGATCGTCCATCGACAGGCCGACGAACCAGCGGAAGAGCAGGTTGTAATCAGCTGCTCCATCAGCATGCGCTCACTGCGGATGCTGTAGAGCAACTGCAAGAGAAGAGCGCGCAGGAGACGCTCCGGCGCAATCGACGGCCGGCCCACCCGCGAGTAGAGCTCCTCGAACCGACCAGACAGCAGGCGCAAGACCTCGTTGGTCATCTCGCGAATCAGCCGCAGCGGATGATCGCTGGGGACCCGCTGCTCCGGCGTCACGTAGCTGAAGGCCGCGCCCTGGCTTGGGTCATCACCGCGCATGGTGAGATCTCCTGGCAAAGGTTGATGCCATTGTGCCAGGACCAGCAGAGTTTTTCAGCACCTTCCTAGGATCCGAAGAGCCGTGCGGCCAGGAGCGCGCCCACGGGTTTCGCCAGTTGAGTGACTGCGACAACTGCTATGTTCGCCACGTACTTCTGCCACCCTCCCGGTCGCCGCTTCCTGATCACATCGATCAGTCGCTCCATCGCGTCGATCCGTTCGAGCAGGTCGAGGCATTCCCGCGGCGCCAACGCTGCAAGCGCCTTGGCTGCGGGGTACAACTGCATCTGCTGGTTTCGGATCTCGCGCACAGCTTCGTCACGCTTCTCAGCGACGACGCGGTTGAACTCGTACCAGAGCATGAGCGCGAACACTGTTGCGAGCATCGGAGCGGCAATGGACAAGACTAGAGGAGCCCTGAGCATGCCACCCCAGCCGGCGATGTTGGCCACCGCTACCAGGACGGCGGCCGATTGGATCGCATAGACGGGGCGATCGACAGCGACGAAGAAGCGGCGCAGCCCTCCTACGTCATCATGGTGAAACGGAAGGTAGGGGACGACGTCACTTCGCAGGCTCCTGAAGAGCGCGTACACCAGGAGTAGTGACCAGCTGACCATCGCAGGATAGGCAAAGAGATAGAGATACGTCCGAATGAGGAGGTACAGCAAGAAAGTGCGGCGGTGCTGAACCGAATCATAAATGTCGATTGTCGGTTGTGCTGACAGTGTGACCGTATACGCAAGAGAAATGAGCCCAACGAGCAAGGCGACCTGAAACAGTGCATGCTTTAGTTTGCTTCGCTCGATACGGGCCCTGAACTGCGTCACTAGCCTATCGTCCTCTCGCGACTCGAGCGCGCGATCGATCCGCCTTGCGATTAGAGACGGGAGGTAGATCGCTAGCGCGCCACAGAAAAGGTGCGCCAGGAAGGGCGGGTTCTGGACGATGCCGATGCCGCCGCGGATGAACAGAGTACCCTCGAGTGCTGCACCTGCGGCCAAGAGACCATAGAGGACCGCGAGCGTCGTTAGGTGGAGCTTGGGGACACTCCGCATGGCTAGTCTTCGCTGGAGGCTCGGCGGCAGAGCGGATAGCGGAGGAAGCCTGAGGAGGATCGGAGGAGGCGTCGCAGCCACGATAATTTCTAGTTATCGACCTCCTTGAGCGAGCCGATGGTGTGCCTCCTGTACCGAGCTCGCGTCAACGCCCTCCTGAGGCTCTTCTTGGCGACATGCGTGTACAACTCGGTCGTGGCTATCGAACTGTGACCCAACAGCGTCTGGACATGGCGGATGTCGGCTCCGCCCTCCAAGAGAAACGTCGCGCACGAATGGCGTAGCATGTGCGGACTCGCGCCGTGCTCCAGTCCAGCCTGTATTGCCAGCCGCTTGAGGTGCTTCCGTATGAATTGAGGAGAGGCGGCGTCGCCGCGACTGTTTACCAGAAGCGTCGCCGCGCTCGACTGCCACCGGAGCTTTGCATGCAGGTATTGACGCACGAGAGACCGAAGGTCGGGGTCGAGGAGGAAGACGTCGCGCTCCTTCCTACCCTTGCCCTCGACTCGCAGTGCACCCTCTTCCAGACTCAGACGATCGACTGTTGCATTGGCGAGCTCACTGACTCTCAACCCTGTCTCAATGAGGACCTCCGTGGCGACCAGCAGCGTGAGCGCAATCCGCTGACGTCGGGTCAACGGGTGGGCGATCACTTGGTCCGTGTACGGCTTCGTCGGGTCAAGCCCGGCACTGGTCGCGAATCCTCCGGTCAGGCGGCGTACCGAGCGCCGGGCGAGATTCCTGGGTAATCGGCGTGGGATCTTGATCCGCACACGGAGCAAGCGGAGCGGTGAATGTTCAAGCAATCGCTGGTCCTCGAGCCAACGATAGAGGGAGTGCAGAGTCGCCGAGCGCCGCCGAACTGACGTCGGTGCCAACCTGCCGCCGCCCAGAAGCTCACCAAGGTAGCCGCGGATGTTCTCGGTCGTTACCAGACGTAACGACGCGACTTCGATCCGCTTCAGGTAGCCGCAGAATTCCCGCAAGTCGCTGCAGTAGGCCCGCAGCGTGTGAGGCGAGAGATTTCGCTCGCACCGGCAATGGGCCAGGAATGCCTCCACCGTGTCCTCAAGCTCCACCAGGCTCCTCCTCTCCGCGTAATGGGGTACTTCGGGGAGAGGATTTTGGCTGTATGCGGCCGCCGGGAGGCAAAACGGTCCCCCGCGTCCGTCTAATCAGGTGTTCGGGGAGGCAGGCCGCTCGGAGGACGTGTGTCCCCGGCCGGGAAAGGGCGAGAGCCTCCCGCCACCGAGGAGTATCAGGTGCCGCCGTCTAGTAGACTGCCCGATAACTCGGAATTATCGCTTTGAACCGACGGCCCGCGCAGCCCTGATCGCCCGACATCGCGCACTCGAGGATCTGCTCGAGCCGAAGCGGGAGCGGTTTCTCTCCGATTGGAGCTGCGCCAACCCATTCGCGGAAGGTCTACTCGGAGAAGATCTCTCCCGTCAGGCGCTTGCGACTGAACGCAGCGACAGCTATATCTACTTCGACCAAGAGACGTCCTTGCTCGACGCGGTTCGGCGGTTCCACCTCGACATGGAGGGTCTCGCTATCGGCCGCAGCAACGTCCTTGCCGGGCCAGGATCTAGCTCGTTTCTTGCGACGGTCGCCATCTGGCTTAGACGTGCCGGCTATGACGACGTCTACTACGTTCCTCCCTCTAACACTTCCAAGCTAGAGGCATGGAGATAACGCGAAGCCGGTGTCGACTTCGACGGGCATTCGAACCAGGGTTCGCGCTCGCGCTGCCGCAACGACACGGCGTCTTGATGCTTTGCGATCCGGTCTGGTACCAGGGAGGCGACTGACGGAGCCGCAGATTGCCGAGCTTGGCGCATGGCAGCGTGCGACCCGGTCGCTGATCTTCGTAGACGGATCCTTTCAGTACATGCAATGGGATGGATCCAGGGTGGAGAGGACGAGCGCTCTCGACCCGAATCTGACGTTCCGACTCGTGTGCCCGGCGAAAGCGTTGGCAGTACCGACCTTCCGTTTCGCGTATCTACTACATCCACAGGATGCTCACGCCGAACTAACCTTCCTCTACGAGAGCGTTGTCGGCGGTGCGAACGCTTCAGATCTGGCCTTCGCCCACCGAGCAATGCAC
Organism: Thermoanaerobaculia bacterium; assembly: GCA_963846495.1. Taxonomy (GTDB): domain Bacteria; phylum Acidobacteriota; class Thermoanaerobaculia; order Multivoradales; family JAIOJS01; genus DASYQD01. Next base: position 118,350 of record CAWJWP010000017.1, read on the forward strand.
GTGCTGAACAGCGAATCCGCCAATCGAGATCTCACGCGCTTTCTGAAGCGGATCTACGACGCTCTCGTCTCGCGAAACATCATCAGGACGACCGTCCCACCAGAGTGTGGCTACTTCGCCTTCGCGGCGTTGGCCAAGCAGCCGGACGACCTCATCACCATGGACGGTAGCTACTTCGAGGTGCAGGGCTTCGAGGGCTACTGCCGTATCAACCTAATGGCCGCCCGCCGCATCTACGAAGTGGAGCTAGCCGGGGCGCTCGGCGACGCTAGCTGATAGGGCTGTGTTGCCTCGATCTGTAGCAGATCCCGTAAATGCGGCCGGCCAGTGAGCCTCTGAGCAAGCTCTGCTGCCCCGAGCTCGAATATGAGCCCCGTTCGCTGATGCGGCTGCAAGTAGACCATCCCTAAGCTTCTGCAGAGCCCCACACCTTCAGGTGTGAATGCATTGGCGCAGATGCGTCGCGGCCAAATCCCCGCCGCGGCGTACTCTTCCAGTCGATCCAGCAAAGATTCGACCAGCAAACGGTTCGCCTTGAAGCCTCGAAATGCGCGGTCCACGACGAAAATGATGAAGTACAGATCCAAGGGACCCGCACAGCAAGGGATCACAACATTGTCTAAAGTGATCTCAGCATCCTCCAGATGCCCACGCCGGGCTCGCTCGTATAAATCGCTCGATAGTGCTTCGAAGTGCCAGTAACCGACGATCTGTCCCGAGGTGTCCATTAGAAAGCTGTAGCCCTCGGGATTGCATTCGGCGATCGGCAACCACTGAGCAACTTCGCCAGCTGACCGCGCGTCAAGCCCGCCAACGTTCGAGTAGTCGAGCTCTTCGACACGCGTCATCACCTCTTAAGGGACCAGCCGCTTCCCAGGAGATCGCTAAGGCCTCGAACGGCGACCTTATCGATGCCTGACCGAGTCGCCGAGATCGTCCTGGCGACCTCCGGCTCGTAAGAAGTTACTGCGCTAGCGCCCGCTTCGCGTGTCGTAAGGACAGGCGTTCGCTCCCCGTGGAGCCCCGCGAGGTCGATCGCATTGCAGCCGAACTCGAATGCCCGAGAGTATGGCTCGCCGGCTGAGACGGCGTCGTAGAACCCGACCGCGAACTCGATTGCGGCATCGTCGTGGATCTCTCGGCTCATCCCGATTACGTAGTCGACGTGGCGCGCGATCGCGCGAGCCTGGCTCTCTGAGAGGCAGGCGTTGAGCACGACGCACTTGACGTGCTGTGAGAACAACGCGAATAGGTTGGCGATCGCCCGGCTCGAGACCAGGTGACTTGCTCCGTGATCATCCTCGAAGACTAACCCTTCCTCTCCGCTCCCATGACCGCAGAAGTGGACAATCGTCGGCCTGTGCTCGAGCAGCGCCCGGCGGATGTCCCTTGCCCGAACCGCCCAATCCTGGCGGATCGAGAAGCCCTTGCGGGGGGCGCGGAGAAGTCCCTGTTGTATCTCGCGGACTTCTTGATCGAGCCGTAACGCTGGTGTATCCCGTGGATTCGCCGCGAGCACCAGCACACTGGTCTTGCCGCTCATTGCTCCTCGAGGACTACCCGGTTCAGCAGGTCGATAATTCCGAGTTATCAACTCGGAACTGTGCGCAAGCGGCGCCAGCAGTGAGGCATACCGATGCTTCTGCCAGGTACTCAGCTGGCGTTCAGAATCGTCGACGCTGCAGAAGGAGCCAGACCTCCTTCACGCGCTCCGTATGCGCCTCAGTTCGCCAAGCGACGCGCGCCTTTGCGAGGCGTTACCCCGGCTTGGGCGCCACGACGAGCGCCAGAAGAGGCTGTCCCTTGGCGTCCCGGGGATGTCATCAACCCGTGCGCAGCACGGGGTGAGAGCCCTGTGGCATCCTAAGTAGTTTATCTACAGTGACTTAGAAGACTGGTCGGGGCGAGAGGATTTGAACCTCCGGCCTCACGGTCCCGAACCGTGCGCTCTACCAAGCTGAGCTACGCCCCGGAAAAGATGCCGCAGAACGACTCGCACCGCCGCGGGCGGCGCAAGGCTGCGAAGGATACAGGCGGGGTGGGGGGCGGTCAAGCGAGGAGGCGGCGGCGCTAGACTGCCGCGCACATGATCCCCGCGGCCCTGTGGGAGCGCGTGGAAGCGCGACTTGTCGCCGTGCAGCCGATCGCCCTCGCCGCCGAGCTGATCCGGCGGCCGAGCCATCCGGGAATCGCGCGGCAGGAGGAGGCGGTCGTGCGTTGCCTCGGCGATTGGCTCGCCGCGCGAGGCATCGCCGCGCGTGTCGAAGAGGTGGCGTCGGGGCGGCCGAATCTCGTGGCTCGCGTTGGGCGGGTTGACGCCGATGCGCCGACGATTCTCTTCTGCGGCCACACTGACACGGTGCCGCTCAACGACGGCGATGCGGGCCATGGTTTCAGCGGCGAGGTGCGCGATGGGCGCCTGCTCGGGCGCGGCGCGGCGGACATGAAGGGGCCGCTGGCGGCGATGGCCGCGGCGCTGGTCGCGCTCGACGGCACGCTCGAGGAGCTCGGCGGCGCCGCGACGCTGGCTGCGGTCGTCGACGAAGAGATGGAGAGCCTCGGCGCCGAAGCGCTGGTGCGCTCGGGGCTGCGAGCCGACGGTGCGGTGGTTGGCGAGCCGACCGGCAACCGCGTTGCGCTCGGGCATCGTGGTCTCGAGTGGCTAGCGATCGACTTCGCGGGACGCGCGGCGCACGGCGGCACGCCCGAGCGCGGCGTCAACGCCATCGTCGCGGCGGCGCGGTTCGTGGCGCTCGTGGAGCAGCGTCTCACCGCGGCGTTCGCGGCGCGGCGCCATCCGCTGCTGGGGCCGCCGACGCTCAACTTTGGCACCGTCCGCGGCGGTGACCAGCCGTCGACCGTCGCTGCTTCGTGCACTCTCACGATGGACCGCCGCTCGGTTCTCGGCGAGTCCTACGCGTCGATGAGCGCCGAGCTCACCGAGCTGCTCGCGGAGATCGAGGCCGAGGTGCCGGGTCTGCGCACGACGCTGCGGCGGGTCGAGGGCGGCATGGCGACGCTCGAGCACTGCGCGTTGCTCACCGCCGAAGACACGCCGCTGGCCCGCGCCGCCTTCGCAGCGCGACGTCACGTGCTCGGCGCCGGCGCGACCGCAGCCGACGAGCCGATCGCCTTCCCCGCGTGGACCGACGGCGCCCTGCTCGCCTCGTTCGCCGGCATCCCCACCATCGTCCTCGGTCCCGGCGACCTCGCCGACGCTCATTCGCCGCGCGAGTCGATCGCCGTCGCCGAGCTCGAGACCGGTGCGCGTATCTATGCCGCGCTGGCGCTCGAGCTCCTAGGCGCCGCCAGCACCGCACGCGACGAGAGCGACAGTGCCGGCGTCGCACGCGCGAGCACCGCAGGCGCAGACGGCTGAAGAGCGGCGCAGCGTGGCCCTCAAACTCCCCCACACCTACGTGCTCCTCTTCGCGCTGGTGCTCGCGGCAGCCGCGCTCACTTGGTTCGTGCCGGCAGGCGAGTACCAGCGCCGCGAGGAACGCGGGCGGGTGCTGGTCGATCCCGGCACTTACCACACGGTTCCCGCGCGTCCCGCCGGTGCGCGCGAGGTGCTGCTCGCTTGGCCGCGTGGCCTCGAGGCGACGGCATCGATCGTCTTCTACCTGCTGCTGATCGGCGGCGCTTTCGGCGTCATCCAGGCCACCGGCGCGCTCGATGCCGGCATCGCCGCGCTGGTGCGCCGCGCCGGCGGCCGCGGCGAGGCCGTCATCCCGCTCCTCGTCGTGCTCTTCTCGCTCGCCGGCGGCACCATCGGTCTCGCCGAGGAGGCGCTCGCCATCCTGCCGGCGCTCGTCGTGCTGGTGAGGCGGCTCGGCTACGACGACCTGCTGGCCGGCGTCATCGGCCTCGCCGGCGCGGCGGCCGGGTTCTCGGCCGCGTTCGTCAATCCGTTCACGGTCGGCGTCGGTCAGGCGATCGCTGGGCTGCCGCTGTTCTCGGGATTGGGTTTTCGGCTCGTCGTGTGGTGCGTCGTCACGCTGGTGACGACGATCTGGATCGCTCGCGCGGCGCGCCGACTCAAGCTGCCCGCTACAGCAGAGCCCTCGGGCCAGCCATCCGAGGAGACGACCGCGGCACCACCAGGTCCATGGCCCGCGCCACCCGCATCACTCCCTACTCCATCACCGCAAGCCTCGCCAACCGCGCCGCCCGTCGATGCCGACAGCACGCGAGTGTCGCTCCGTCACCGAGCGGTACTCGCGGCCTTCCTCGCCGCCATCGCGCTGCTCACCGTCGGCGCCTTGCGCTGGAGCTGGGGCCTGCTCGAGCTGTCCGGCCTCTTCATCGCCACCGCGATCGTCGCCGGCCTCGTCGCCGGCCTGGGAGCCGATCGCACCGCCGAGAGCTTCGTCGCCGGCGCTTCGGGCTTCGCCGGCGCCGCGCTCGTCGTCGGGCTCGCCCGCGGCGTGCTCGTCATCTTCGACGGCGCCCGCGTCACCGACACCATCCTCCACTCGCTCGTCGGCCTGGTGCGCGAGCTGCCGACGGCGATCGCCGTCGTCGGCATCTACGCCGTGCAGGTCCTGCTCTCCTACGTCGTGCCGTCGGGGAGCGGGCAGGCGGCGCTCTCGCTGCCCATCCTCGCTCCCCTCGGCGACCTCGTCGGCGTCACCCGCCAGACCAGCGTGCTCGCCTACCAGTTCGGCGACGGCTTCTCCAACGTCTTCACCCCGACCCAGGGCTACTTCATGGCCGGGCTGGCCATGCTGCGCGTGCCCTGGACGCGCTGGGTCAAGTTCCTGTGGCCGCTGCAGCTGATCTGGCTCGCGCTGGGGTTGACCTTCCTCCTCGTCGCGCACTCGATGCGATGGGGTCCCTTCTGAGCGCGGTTTCCTTCGTCAACCGTTATGGCTGCGGCTGTTGCTTCGCCGTCGCCGACTCCTCCATCCGTTTCAACAGCTGCCGCAGCTCCGCGTCGTCGAGCCACTTGGCGAAGATCGGCTCCTCGCGCACGGCATCGGCGTCGTCCCAACCGCGCTCCAATGCGAGCGCGAGCGCGCGCAAGGCCTCGCGCTTGTTGCCGAGGTGTGCCCAAGTGACCGCTCGGCGATACGGCACGTGCGGCACGTCGCGGTCGAGGGCCTCGGCGACGTCGAGCGCGAAGAGCGCGCGGCGGTGCTCGCCCTGCTCGTTCCACATCCGCGGCAGGTAGAGGCCGGCCTGGATGTAGACGGCATAGAGCACGCGCTCGGCGGCGCGGCGCTCGTCGGCGTGCGGGTCCTGCCGCGCGCGACGCTGCCAGTCGGGGACCTCGAGCGCCGCCAGCACGTCGGCGACCGTCTTGTCGCCCGCGACGGCAGCGGCGCGCAGCACGCCCGGTACGCGGTCGAGATAGGCGCGGTCGCGCCGCAACGCCTGCTCGCGGCGGCGCAGCTCCTCCTGAAGCGATTTGTCAGCCGCAAACTGCTTCAGCCGCTCGTCGGCGGCCGTGGTGGTATGCAGCCCGTCGAAGTCGCGGCGCAGCGCCTGCCACTCCCGCCAGGCGAGCCAGCGCTCGCCGGCGATGTCGAGCGCCCGCGCACGCTCGCGCCCTTCCGCCCACAGCGCGTCGATGAGCGCCGGATCGCGCGGGCGGCGCGTCTCGCGCATCCCCTGCAGCTCGAGCCAGGCGATACCGCGCGTCGCGAGCTCCGCCGGCGGGTACTCGTGGCTGCCAGTGAAGAGCGCGAAGTGGTTCGGCACCTTCGCCGCGGTGAGCCGCTCTTCGAGGTCGAGCAGCTCGTAATAGGCGAAGTCACCGTCGCCGACGGTGGTGAAGAACGGCATCCGCGCCTGCCCCTCCCCCGGCACCTCGCCGAGCGGAAACCCGCCGTTGAGCCCCAGCACGCCGGCGAAAGTCCCGGGCGCCGCCATCGCCGCGCTGACGACGAACCGCACCATGCCGGAGAACCCGGAGCCGTACGCGCGCCGGTCGTCGAGCGCCAGCCGCTCGTGGCTGTCGGTCCAGAGAGCACGCAAGCGCTCGAGGTTCTTCGCCGGCGGGTCGAGGTTCGACGAGTGCAGCGCGCTCACCACCACATAGCCGAACCGCTCGGCGCCGGGGCGCAGGAGCTCGGCGAGCGCGGCTCCCTGCCGGCGCGAGTCGAAGGCGTAGAGGACAGGCCAGCGACGTTCCGGCACGTAGGCGCCCGGCAGGTAGAGGGCGTACTGGTGTGACCGTTCGCCCGTCGTAAAGACGGTCGTGACGCGGCCCGGCGGCAGGATCGAGGCGCCTACAGCGTTCGGCGTCCGTACCGCTTGCGTTGTGCGAGTGGTCGCGGCCACGAGCGGCAGCGCACCCGACGATGCGGTGCACCAGACCATCACGAGCGCATGGCACGCCTTCATGCACCAGACACTCGACCGGTAGCCGCGACCCGTCGCCCCACGCACCCCGAAAGACTAGCCGGTCGCGGGCTTGGCCTGCATCGGCAAGCGCCCTGGGCCACAGTCACAGAGCGTCAATGTACTCAACGCCGGAGAATCGACCCCACTTGAGTCGCCGAATAGCCTCTTTTGTCGCAAATAACCATTCCACTCTACCCCTCGCGCCCTCGTTCCACTCCTTACACGAGAAGACTACCAGCGGGTCCTCGGGGACCGCGAGGCTCACAGCGAGGGGGCCGACCAAGACCTCCGCAAAGCGACCGCAGGTTGAACACCTCGGACCCAGGCGCTTAAACCCCGAAAGTCCCTCGTCGAAATCCACGAACACGGAAGGTACCGCAAGGAAATACCGCGAGTCGACGGGAAAAGGACGAAAGTCGATGCCGCTCAGATCCTGTGCAAGCGCATGATCACGAAAACGACGAGAGACGGCCATTAGGCCATCCATCAGGCCCAGAACATCCCAAGTTCCTTGCAGCTGAATCTCGGGCAAAGGCAATTCAAGTGCCCTCAACTCGTCGACCTTCTGGCACTCCTTGCACACCAACGGAGCGTACTGAGGACGAATCCGCGGTCGGCCCTCACCGATCTCTTCAAAGAAGAGCCAATCGTTCCAACGGCTATCCTTTGCCACGATGTTGAACAGCTCGGTCACGGGCGAAGGCCTCCAGCTTTCATCACCGCATTGAGCTCCATTCTGAACGCAGGATAGTACGCGCCCACGGGGAGACCCGGCCTCAGGGCGAACTGCTTGTAGAACGCATCAAGAGCCGCCACGCGCTCGCTGGCGCTGAACACGCGGCGAACCAATGCCCCAGGGTTGCCGGCCATGGGTCGCATGTGGACAACGCGCCCGCTGGGCAAGGTCCTCTGCTGCCTCATCAGCCAATCGTTCAGCTCTCCCTGTAGCACCGAGTGCGCAGCCTGATCAAGCTCCGTGAGCGACCGGTGGCCGTACCGCAGTGGGCTTCCGAGTCCCCGGGTCACCAGGTGATGGCGGCCAGCGGTTACCCGCGCATATCGATGTGCTGCATATAGACGCTGAAGCTCGTTCGCTCCGAGACTCCCGATAAACGTCCCTGACTCGCCTAACCAAAACCCTTCCGCGAAGCGGGTTCCGTAGCCACGCAACCCTCGCGTCAAACCTCGCGTCTGCGCCAACACGGGCAGAACCTGGCCCGCCCGGAGGGCCAGATCCCAGCCGCCCAACTCCTCGCCGGTGACGCGATCTTGGCCTGTTACCAACTCGACAGCCGGGCCAATGCCCAGCATGTCGGTCCCGCCGTAGTAGATCGCTTGCCAGCCTGCGTTGTCCGATGGCCGATCCTGGAAGTCGACTATCTGCTCGTAGCGAGACTCCATCTGCACGAGAACGAAACCACCTAGCGCAGTCCAACCAATGGGCCCGGATACCAGGGAAAGGGCTGCAAGACTTGCCAACGCGGTCCCCTTCCCCATCGCCTCTCTGAACCCATCATCCACACTCATCGCACCTTGCGATGCCTTCCTCTGCTCCTCCTCCGACAGCCATCCATTCCAAATCTTCCCAATCTCCAGCCCCATCGGATCGGTGAAGTCGATGGGGTTGTTGCCCGCATACGAGTACATGCTGGGCCCATCGACGTAGCCGAGTGGGTCAGCGGAGATGAACCTGCCGATTTCGGGGTCGTAGTAGCGATGGCGGGCATACACCAACCCGGTCTCGGGATCGCGCTCCAGGCCATGGAAGCCGATCTCGTTGCCGATCGCCGACTGCTCCACCAGTCCCCGCGCCCGGGCCTTGCGCACGGTCAGCGCCGTCTGGCCCGCCGGCAGCGTGAAGGTCTCGCTTTCGGCCTCGGCCAGGCCCGTACCAGCGAGGTCGAGCTCTCCGGTGCTGATGCTCAGGAGGTGACTGCCCGGCGTCACCGACTGCGTGCTGTGAGCCGAGTAGCGATCGCCCTGGACGGTCCAGGTCAGCGGCGCGCCATCCAGGCGCAGCACCTCGGCGAGCCCCGTCGCGCTCGGCTCCTCGGAGAAGGTGAGCTCGAGCTTTCCGGCGGCGACACAGATTTGGTCGAGACGCGGCGCGGCGAAGTCGGCGACCATGACATCGCCTTGCGACCAGGTGGTCGTTCCCGTCCAACCCTCGCTGGCGGTCTCCCCGCGATTCCCGAAGGTGTCGACCAGCGCGGTGGCCGGCAGGCTCAGCCGAATCGGGTCGCCGACCTGCGGCCAGCTCTCGTCCGCAGGATCACCGGTGAGGCGGATCACCAGCCGCCGCCCGGCCTCCGGGCCGCTCTTGATCGGCTGCAGGACCTCGAAGGGAATCGCCTCGTCGACGCGCTCGTTGCTCAGCTCGAGCTCGGATTCCACGTCGTCTAGCAGCGCCTCCTCCGACAGCTCGATCCAGATCTCCCCCTCGCGCAGCCGCACCTGCTCGACCCGCGGCGGCGTGGAGTCGTTGACGATCACGAAGCGCTCGCCGTAGGGCGAGTAGTGATAGCGCTCGACAATTTTCCCGTCCCGCCCGGCGACCAGCGAGAGGTTGCCGCTCGCGTCGTAGACGGGCAGGTATTCCTCGGCCGTCTCCAGGTCGCCGTCACCGTCGACGTCGATGGCCAGCGAGACGATCTCGTCGAGGCCAAGGCCGAAGACCCGCCGCCCCGTGAGGGTGTCGTTCCGGTACCGCTCGATGGGCTGCCAGCCAGCCCAGCGGGTGCTGATCCTCGTGCCGTCGCCGACCGTCTTCGAGAGCCGGCGGTCGAGCGCGTCGTAGAGGTAGCTCGCGACCAGCAGATCGGTGTCCGCATTCGGTCCGTCGGTCACCTTGACCAGCCGATCGCGGTGGTCGTAGTGGAAGTAGCGATTTCCCTTGCGCTTGAGGTTGCCGTTGCGGTCCCATTCGAGCGGCACGCCGTTGACGCTCTTGGGCCGGTTGCGACGCCCCTGGTCGTCGCGCGGAAGCTCGACGCGCACTGTCGTGCAGCCCTCGGCGCCGTCGAGGAAGAGGAGGTTCTCGGCGACGTCGTAGCCGGCACCGAAGCGATCGGGAAGGCCGGCGATCGTGCGCGCGACCGGCCCGTCCGGCGACGCGCCGCTCGATCGGCGAGCCGTCTCGAGGCGGCCCGCCTCGTCATAGTCGTAGGACATCCCCGCCCCGTTGAGCTCGCCGCGTGAGACGGACTGCTGGATCCCGCGCGGGTACCACGCGACTTGCTCGTCGAACACGGAGGTCGCGCCGGCCGCGAAGCGCGTCTTCTGCAGCCTCCGGCTGGCGTCGTACGTCATCGTGCCGGCGAGCGCCGACGGGCTGTCCGGCACCTGCGCTCCGAGCTCTTGAGCTGCGACGCGCGCGGATCCGAGATAGCGGTAGAGGGCCTTCCGGGGCGAGTCCTCGAGGCTCGGGCCAAAGTACAGCGCACCAGGCCGGTTGGCGTTCGCCTCGGGGACCGCAAACGCCGCATCCCCCGCCGGGTAGGACGTCCGCGTGCGGTTGCCCGCGGCGTCGTGCTCATAGGCGACCACCGAAGATTCGGTCGTCTCCCGCAGTAGCTGTCCCAGCGAGTCGTAGCCGAAGGTGGACAGCACGGAGCCCGCGGTGGCCAGCGTCAGGTTGCCGAGACCGTCGTAGTCGTAGCCCTCGGTCGGGCCGGTGGCGGCAGGCTGGCCGGGCTTCTGCACCCACACCTGGATCAGCTGGTTGGCGGCGTCGTAACGGCGCGTCAGCGTCGTGCCGTCAGCCTGGCCGTGCCGCACCAAGTTGTCCGCCCGGTCGTAGTCGAAGGAGTCGCTCGAGCCGTCGGGGTATTGGACGCTCCGCGGGCGGTCGAGCGCGTCGTAGGTCCAGGTCGTCGTCTGTCCCAGCGCATCCTCGTAGGTCCGCAGCCGCGAGCTGGCGTCGTAGCCGTAGGTCACCGTGATGCCGTTGGGTCGCCGGACCTCGGTCAGCCGGTCGAGGCCGTCATAGTCGAAGAAGGTGCGGATGCGCGCGCCGCCGTCGGCCGGCTGCTCGAGCTCCACCGCGTTGCCGCGGGCATCGAAGACGGTGCGCCAATCACCCGCGGGCGTGCCCCGCTTCACCGGCCGGTTCAACGCGTCGTAGCCCGCCGTCGACGAGGTCACGACGGCGCCTCCCGGCCCGAGGTCGGTCACTTTCTCCTCGATGACGTTGCCGCCGGCATCGAGCTCGAAGTCCCGGCGATTGCCCGCGCTGTCGACGACGGCCTCGAGCCTGCTGGCGAAGTCGTACTCGCGCGTCGACACGATCTGCGGGCCGGCGCTGACACCGACCGGCGCCAGCACTTCGGTCACGTTCGACAACCCGTCGTACCTGGTCTCGCGGACGATCTCCTGCGGCACCGCCTCGGCCGTGGCGGGGTCCCAGCGCCAATGCTTCTCGAACTTCGGACGGCCGTGGTCGTCGCTCTCCACCTCCTCCTTGGCGAGCCGCATGCCGCCGTGGTCGAAGTGCTCGCGGACGACCCGTCTGCCGTTGTCCGGGTAGGAGGTGAGCGTGTAGTTGCCAAGCGGGTCGGTGGCCTTCATCAGGCGGCCGTAGCCGTCCAACGCCGTCTTCCACTTCGGCTCCTCGTCGTCCTCGACCTCGGGGTTGTCGACCCAGCGGGCGATGAGCTGGCCGTCGCGGTCGAGCTCGAAGTGTTCGGTCGCGGCATCGGGGCTGCCGTGGCCGCGCGTCATCGACACCAGCAGGTTGCGCTCGTCGTACTCGTTGCGGGTCGTCTGGCCGTCAGGGCCGATGACCTCACGGACGTTGCCGTTCTCGTCGTAGACCCGCCGCTCTACCGACGAGGAACCGCCGTGGGTGATCTCGCGGTGGATCTCGCGCACCTCGTTGAGCAGGCCGTAGACGTAGCGCACATTCGTCTGCTCGTCGCGGCCGTACGCGAGCTGCGCCTCCTCGAGGTTGCCGTTCTCGTCGTAGAGGTAGCGATTCACGTAGTTGAGCGCGGGGGCGACCTCGCTACCGTTCGCCGCGGTCGTCGCCAGGCGCTCCTCGACGAGCTGGTCGAGCTCGTTGTAGACCTGCTCGTGGCGGACCCCGCGCGGATCGATGATCGCCTCCACGTTGCCGCGCTCGTCGACCTCGTAGGTCGTCACCAGATCGTCGTCGCCACCGGTGCCCGCCTGGTCGCCGCAGGCGCGCTCCTGCTTGCTCACCCTCACCTCGCGCAGGTAACCCCGCCGCACGCCTTCCTCCTCCTCGTGGTAGGCGAACCGAGTCACGTGCTCGTTGGCGTCGAGGATGCACTTCGGCTGGCCGAAGTCGTTGCGCTCGATGAGGGTCGTCGCCGCCGATGGGCCGTTCTCGCCGACGATGACCCCGACCGGCGCCCCCGTCTCGTCGTCGTAACGCACCCGGGTAGTGGCACCCTGCGGGTTGGTCACCGTCCGGGGCCGGCTCGCCTTGGGATGCACCTCGCCGTAGTCGGTGACCATCTGGGCCGCCGAGCCGTTGCTGTCGCCGGCGGGCGTCACCGTCTGCTTTTGGATCGTGCCGCGCTGCCGGCGGCCATAGTTCGCCAGGGAGGGATCGTGGTTGAGGGTGTCGAAGTACTCGAGCTCGGTGAGCCGACCGCCGGGCAGGGTCTGGCGCCACACCAGCCCCTCCCCGTCGTAGGCGGTCTCCAGGCTGATCACCCCGGCGGCGGTCGAGAGCTGGGTCCGCGTGGGGTGACCGTCCACGTCGTGCACGTAAATGCGGTTGAACCCCCGGCGGTCCCTGACCTGGGTCGTCCGCTGTTCGAAGTCGTAGGTGAGCGCGATGCCCTGGTCGCCCAAGGTCTGCTGCGTGGCTTCCTCGCTGCGCCCGTCGTTGTCGGCGTCGGTATAAGTGACCTCGAGCCACCGCTGCCCCTTGGGGTCGGTGACGCTCGTGAGGTTGCTGCGCGCGTTGAGGACCGCCTGCAGGTTGCCGTTGACGAGGGCGTAGCCGTAGATCGTGGTGAGCCCCTGGGGATACTTCCGCTCGCCGACGGTGACCGCCGGCGAGGTCACTTTCTCCAGGCGGCCCTGGGTGTCGTACTCGTACTTGACCTCCCGTCCCGTGTGGTCGCGTTGCTTGGTCAGGCGGCCGTCGTCGTCGTACTCGAAGGTGACCTCGCGCCCGTGCGCCTCCGTCCGCACGAGCTGTGACTTGGCGTCGTACGAGAAGACCAGCTCGGTGCCTTTGTGCTCGCCGTTCTTGTTGGGGTCGACGAAGGCGGTAAGGCGGCCGAAGCGGTCGAAGCGGGCCATGCCGCCGCGCTCGGCGAGCAGCACCCAACCCAGCGAGTTGCGCTTGAGGGTGACGAAGCGGCCCTTCGGCGACTTGTAGGCGATCGGCTCGTCGTCGACCCGCACGAACCGCTCCCTCCTCCCCGTCCCGTCGAAGTACTCCACGTCTCCGTTGGGCAGCTCCCGCAGCCGCTGGTGGTAGGCGAAGTCCCATCCCGGCCCGAGCGGCCCCGCGCTCACCGTCTGGTTGCGGTACGTGCGGTCGAACGCGTAGTCGAGGCCGCGGCCCTTGACGAAGAGGTCGCTGGCTTCGAGGGTCATCTCACCCGAGTGCAGCAGCGTCCCGGGCACCGCGTCGCCGACTCCGGTCGAGGGATTGATCGCCGGCTCCTGGCGCACCGCGGGTGAGAGGTCCCAGCGCACGCTCGCCAGCTCGAGACCGGCGCCCGCAAGCTGCGCCGCGGTGTAGTTCGCCTCGGTCGCCGCCCCTGGGACAGTGCCGAGCAGCCGCCGCCGCAGGGACTCCGGCAGCCGCACCTGGATGGTGTCGCCCGAGAGCAGCTCGCGATCCGTCTCCGGTGCGCTGCTGATCCCTCGTTCGCAGCGCGGGCAGGTCTCCTCGACGCGCTCCTTGTCGGTCCGCCCGTAGGCGCGCGACGCCCGCAGGTCGGCGATGACCGTCACCTCTTCGGAGCGGTAGAGGTTGAACCCTTCCTGCCACGGGTCCGCGGCCAGGCGGGTGAGCACGAGGCCGTGGTCGCCCACCGGGCTCGAAGGTAGCGGCGCGTTGGGGTCGGACTCCGGCGGATCAAAGAGCGCGACCGGCGGAAGCCCCTCGATCTGCTCGGAGTCGCCGGCCGGCGCGATGCGCATGCCGCCCGGACCCACCGACTCGACCTCGAGCCGCACCCGCTCCCCGAGCCACCCCGGCAGCCCCGCGTAGACCTGGAAGGTGGCCGGCAGGTCGGGTGCGTCCTCCGCCCGGCCGTCCTTGGCGGTGGGGGTGCCGTAGGGTGCCAAGCGGGTGATCTCGCGCCGCCGCCACACCCCCTCGCCGTCCTGCCAGCGCGTCACCGCCGCCAGCCGCGGGCCGCCGATGGCGATCGAGGTGGCACCGCTTTGGGGACCAGTCGTCGTGGCAGGGGCCGTCTCCAGCCCGCCGGCGAACGCCAGCCCAAGCTCCGGAAACACCAGGACCGGCGAGTTGGTGATCCCCTTGAGCGGGATCTCCTCGAGGACGCGGTCGTCGCGGCCGTCTTCGTTGCGGTCGACCAGTGCCAGGGACCTCCATGAGGTGAGGTCGACGACCAGCAGCTTTTCGCTATAGGTGGAGACGTAGGCCCGGAGCGCATCGCGGTCGATGGCAAGGTGCGAGGGCTGGTCGGGCAAGGGGATGCGGCTGGCGAGAATCAGGTTGGTGCGATCGGTGATGTCGTAGACGAGGAGGCCGGCCTGCCGGTGGGTCACCAAGGCCCAGTCGCGCTGGCGCGCATCGGCTTGAATGACGTCCGGTGACGGCGCCGGCGGCACGATCCTCGCCCCCTGGAGCACCTCCACGCTCACCACGTTGTTGGTGCCGGCGAAGCTCGCGCAGCCCTCGCCCACCGGCGCCAGCTCGTCAGGATCGCTGTTGCGGCTGGTCAGCATGAGCAGGCCGCGGAAACCGACGAGGCCGAGCACGGAGAGCTCGTGGCCGGTCTTGTCGGGATCCCACAGCGCAGCGAGGTCGAGGAGCGCGGTGCTGATGTCGGAGACCGGTTGCTGACAGAGCTCGAGGTTCTCCTCGTAGCCGGTGTAGGTGCCGAGCACCGAGCTGCCGATCTCGTCGTCGCGGCCGTAGAAGTTGTTGACGTCGACGATGGTGATGCCGGCGCCCTGGACGGTGACGTAGGCGTAGGTCTTCTGGTTGCGCAGCAGCTCGAGGCGGTCGCCGGCCTCGACCTCGAGATTCAGCACGAAGTCACCGCTGGTGTTGGCGTCGACCCGCTTCCAGGTGCCGCGGTCGAGATTGCGCAAGGTCACCGGCGCGCCCGCCGTGCCGCCCATCCCGGAGACCGTCAACGTGAAGATGCCCCCGCCCAGCGGAACCGTGGCGGGTTGCACGTCGATGCCGATGGGAAGTGAGGCCTGTCCCACCGTCCAGTGGCTCTTGTGGTCCTGCGAGAGAACGGTGAGCCGGCGCGGCGTGCCCTCGATCAGCTGCGAGCCGCTGCCGCCGAGGACGTCCGAGATGATGGTGCTGCCGCGCCAGACGCCCGCGAACTGTGCCTGCGCGGTCGATGCGGGGTTGAGCAGTTGCGGATCGAGGATCTTGAGCTGCCCGGGGCCCCTGACGCCGCCACCCGAGACGAGCACGCGGCCGTGCGGGTCGATGGCAACACCGCGCACCGGGTCGTTGAGCGGGAAGTTGAAGAAGATCTCGCCGCTGTTCGGGTTGCCCGCCAGGTAGCTCTTCAGGTTCGTTGGGTTGCTGGCGTCGAGCACCACGAGGCCCTGCGTCACGATCTCCGGCTTCGACGCCTCGACGGCCACGAACAGCAGGCTGCCCAGGCGCGCCACGTCGCGCACCCGCTCGAGCGAGAAGCTGGAGAGGATGGCGCTCTTGGCGACCTTGAAGGGGATGGTGAGGAGCAGGTCGCGGTCCCAGCGATTCTCCTGCGCGTCGGCGAGCTCGCGGCTGAGGCGGAGGTGGTAGGTCTTACCGGCCTCCCAGCCGCGCACCGGACGGATCCCGATCCGCTCGTTGGTGCCGATGCTCTCGACCGAGACCGGGTGACCAGCGGCCGCCACCTGCCCGTCGGCGGGCACGCCCCCGTCGACGACCTTGATCCCGGCGTGGGCGGACCCGAAGCTGCTCGCGTGCAGCCCTTCGTTGAAACCGATCTCGAGCACGTCTTGCACGCCGACTTCGGCGGAGATGGCGAGCAAGTAACGGTGCCCCGCGATGGCTGGCAAGGTCACCGAGAACGAGCCGTCGGCGCCGCTCGTCCCCGTGGTCTGCGCGCTGTCGTCGAGACCGACGACTGCGATCGCCACGCCGGCCTCCGCCGCGCCCGCCTCCCCGCGCACGGTGAAGTTGCTCGCGGTGGCCTCGACCTCGATGCGCGGGCCCAGCGGCAGCGTGGAATCCGGCTGCGACCGGAAGGTGAAGAAGCGGATCGGCCCCCCCGCCACCGGGTAGGGCGGCTGGTGGTCGTCGCCGAAGTGGTCCGGCGGCAGCACCCGGACCTCGCCGTCCGCCGCCGGGTCGAAGGTCCCGTCAAAGAGCCGGTAGCCGGTCGTCAGATCGCGCACCGTGATCTGCGCCGGCTGGCCGAGCAGAGCCGGGATCAGGATGGCGGCATGAGTGAGCAGCCGCTCGATCTCGCGGTTGATCACCGCCACCATGCCGAGCGGCGCCGTCTCGATGGCGATCTCGAGGCCGGCGACGAGGGGGAAGGCGAGGAAGTAGAGGCCCGTCGACTGGTACGAGACCAGGTAGCTGCCGGGCACCCCCGCGCCCGGTACGTATTGCTTCGGTCGCACCGCGGCGTCGTTGGCAAGGACGCGCGAGCGAGCGTCCGGCGATGACGACTTGACCGGCAGCGCCGCCGCCGGCGCACCGGTCTGCGGCGCTTCGGCGGTGGTGATCGACGCGCCGTCGAGGCGCATCAGGTCCTGCATCATCCAGCGCGGCTCGCCGAGCACGTCGACGATGCGCGAGAGCAGGTACCGCCCGTTCGCAGAGCCGGCCGGTGCAGGCACCGCGATCTGCAGCGCTTTGTTCGCCGAGACGCCGCCGAAGGAGAGGTCGAAGCCGTACACCGCGGTGAAGGTGCCAGGCAGCGGCACCGTGATCTCCGCCGGTGCTCGCGGCGTGAGGGTGACGACCGCGTCCGTGTCGAAGGCGCCCGCCGGCACCACGACCGCGATGCCGTCGCCGGTGGTGAAGCTCGCCTCGCGCTCGTCGACGAAGGCGCTGCGCAGGTCGGCGGTCATGAACGGGCCGAGCTCCACCACCACTTCGTTGGCGCCGGTGAGCAGCACGTGCAGCAGCACGGTGTCGCCGAGACCGGCCTCGACGCTGAGCTCGAAGCTGCCGTCGGCAGCGGCTTCGACGGTCACCGTCGAGGCGAGGCGCGAGGTGTTCTCGGCGAACACCGCGGCGTCGTGAGGCACCGCTCCGGCGCGTCCGATGATGCGCGCCTGCCCGGCGGCGGTGGGCTCGACGAGGTGGATGCGCGACAGGTCGATGCCGGCGTTCGCCACCGACTCACGAGTGGTGAACGTCACCACGACCGGCGTCTCGAGAGGGGTGCCGAGGAGGTCGCGCACTCCCGTGCCGATGCGCAGCTCGAAGGTCGTTCCCGGGCGCAGCGTCGCCTGCGGGCTGACGGTGACGAGGTCGCCTTGGCGGGTGAACGCGATCGGTACCTCGTCCTCGCCGTCTTCGAGCAGGCGGATGCCGCCCGGCAGGCTGGCGGTGTTGACCGGCTTGCTGAAGCGCACCGTCGGCTGGATGCCGGGGATGACGTCGACGGCGCCGTCGCCGGGAGTCGTCGCCACCACTTCGGGCGCGGTGCGGCCGAGCTGGAGGTCGAGGTCGATGCGCTGGCCGGCCTGCGCGACGGTCGCCGATGCCGCAGCGGTCTCGCCGCTCGCGAAGTCTTCGGCGGTCACCGTCACCGCGGCGAGCGGCGACGGCAGCACGTAGCGGCCGTCGGCGTCGGCGATCGCCACCCACGACGCCCCGCTGCCGCGCACCACCGCACCCGGGCGCGGCGCGCCGGCGGCGGCGAAGACGTGGCCGCGGAAGAAGCCCACCGGCGCGAGCAGGCGCACGAGTGCGAAGCGGCCGCCGCGGCGCACGCCTGGCCACGGCAGGTCGGCGGCGTCGATGGGCGCGGTGGCCCAGCCGGTCGCCGTCGGCACCAGCGCGGCGACGGCGCGGTAGAGGTCGCTGCTTCCCACGTCGACGAGCTCGAGGAGCAGCCCCGACGCTCCGCTCGGCGGCGCGGCGCCGAGCTCGAAGCCGAGGCCGGCGGGGAGCGCCAGCTCTCTGCCGCCGAGGTCGACGGCGAGCACACCGATGAGCTCGGTGCCTGCCGGTACGGGCTGCGGCAGCGACGACGGCGCCTGGCGATCGAGGGTCACCGCGGTGGGCTCGGCGAGCGCTCCCGCCGGCACTTCGATGCGGTCTCCTTCCGCCGTGCCGACGACACCGCCGGCGGCGCCGAGCACGTTGCCTTGCAGCGTGCCGCCGACGTAGTGGGCGACGGCGACGTCCTCGGCACCCATGCTGATCGGCGTCGTCTGCGCCGCGGTCGACGGCACCAGGCCGAAGCGCGAGCGCGGCGCGCCCTCGAAGCTGCGGTAGAAGCACGAGGTCGGCCTCGTACGGCGCCTCGCGCCGCACCGTGCCGTCGAGAAGCGTCAGCTCCTCGCGCACGGTGAGGGTCAGCGGCAGGCCGCTCGCGACGTCGCCGGACGTCGTGTAGCTCACCGTCGCGACGCTGCGCTGCGCCGGCAGCACGACGCCGGGCGCGAAGCTCATCGCCGCTGCAGTGACCGCCGCGCCCGCCGGCGCCGCGGCGGAGCCGAGCGAGCTGCCGACGACGGGCGCCGGCGGCGCGGTGGCACCCTCGTCGGCGAGGAGCGCGGCGTAGCCACCATCCGTCGCGGCCGTCACCACGACGGCACCGCCGCTAACGGTGGCAGCGCCGAGCGCCTTCCACTGCAGGGTGGCGAGGTCGAGCTTGGCGAGAGTGACCTCGGCGCCGTCGGGCGCGCCGACCGGCAGCGTCAGCGTCGCCGCCGAGGCGAAGGAGCCCGTGCGCAACGCCACCCACGCCGCGCCTTGCGGCGACCAGCCGAACGGCAAGAGCGCCGGCAGGGCCTGCTCTTCGAGCGCGGTGAGAGAGACTTCGCCGCCGGCCGCGAGCGCGCCCGATGGCACGTCGAGCCGCAGGCCGTCGGGACCGTCTCACCACTCCACCGCCGCTCGCCACCGCCGCGAACGCGCCGGCGGGCGTCAAGCGCGGGTCGAACACGTCGGTGCCGCGCCCGGCGCTCGTCGCGACGAGGCGCAGCGAAGGCGTGTAGCCCGGCCGCGTGATCAGCAGCAGGTGGGTGCCGGCGGCGACGGGCAGCTGGAACCGTCCATCCGCCGCCGTCGTCTGCTGCGGCTGCGGCGGCGCGGTGGCGACGCCGTCGCTCGCGGCGACGAGCACGAGCGCGCCTTGCAGCGGACGGCCGCGTGTGCTGATCGATCACCCGGCCGGCGGCGAAGCTCTCCGCGGTCTCGGTGCGGAAGAGCCGCGTGTAGGGGTAGACGAGCGCGTTGCCGGCGCGGTCGCGGACCGCTTGCGAGACCTGCAAGCGCAGCGCGCCCGCCGGCGGCGGCGCCGCGAGCTCGTAGCGGGCGGTCGCGCCGTCGGTGGAGAGCGAGGCGCTGCCGGCGAGCGCGCCGGCGCTCCCCTCGGCCGAGATCGCCGCGGCGAGCGTGGACGCGTCCATCGGCTCGCTGAAGCGGACGGTGAACGCGTTCGCTTCGAAGGTGGCGCCGAGGACCGACGGCGCGCGGCAGTCCTGCACCACCTCGGCGACCGCCGCCGGCGAGCGGTTGCCGCGCAGGTCGGTGGCGGTCACCTCGAGCCGGTTGAGCGCGTCGGGCAGCAGCGGCACCTCGACGCCGAAGCGGCCGTCAGCGGCGGCGCCGGTCTGCACCGTCGAGGCGCCGCCGGTGACGCCGATGCGAGTGCCCGGCTCGGCGCTGCCGGCGACGAGAATGCGTGAGGCACACAGCCGCGCTGGCGCAATCGCGTCGAGCACCGGAGCGGCGGGCGCCGTGGTGTCGGCGGTGGTGAAGGTCAGCGTCGGCGGCTCGGCGAGCGCGTTGCCCGCGCGGTCGGCGATCGCCGCGGTGAGGACGAGCCGCAGCTCAGTCTGCGCCGGCAGCGGCGCGCTCGGGCGAAGCGTCAGCGTCGCGCCGTCCTGCGTCGCCACCGCGGCGAGCTGCGCACCCGCAGCGGTCGCGAGGCTCCAGCCGGCGGTGACCGGAGCGAGCGGCTCCGAGAACGTCAAGCGGAACGTGGCTTCGGGCTCCACGGCCAGCGCGCCGGAGGCGGGATCGCTGGCCACGAACGTCGGTGCCCCGGTGTCGCGATAGACGACGCGCGTGTGGGCACCCTGGTTGCCGAGCGAGTCGGTGACGCGAGCGATCAGCCGGTTCTCACCCTCGACGAGCGGCACGTCGGCGGCGAACGCGCCGGCCTCGACCGTGGCCCCGACGCCGTTGACGGTGACGGTGAGGCCGCTCTCGGTCTCGACCGTGCCGGTGACGTGGACCGTCGCCGCCGTCCAGTAGGAACCGTCGCCGGGCTGCTCGATGTGGATCGCCGGCGCGCTACTGTCGCGGATGATGGCGACGCTCGTCTGCCCGCTCTTGCCGAGGCGATCGACCGCGCGCGCCGCCAGCGTGTTGACGCCCTCGACGAGCGGCACGCGCACGCTCCACGTCGAGCCGGTGACGGTGGCGCGGAAGCCGTTGACCTCGACGCGGTCGAGGTGCGGCTCGACGACGCTGCCGGAGACGGTGATGGCGTCGCCGGGGACGAGCGTGCCGGGAGCCGGATCGCTGACGGCGATCACGGGCGCCTGCGTGTCGACCTCGACGGTGCGGCTCGCCTGCGCCGCGTTGCCGGCGCGGTCGCGCGCCTCGACGCTGAGCTGGTTGGTGCCTTCGGAGAGCGGCAGCGGCGGCGACTGGAAGGTGTTGCCGGACAGCGTCGACGTGGTGCCGTTGACGGTCACGACGTCGAGGTGCGGATCGGCGACCGTGCCGCTCACCGTGACGGTGGCGGCACCGAGCAGCGCGCCGGCCGCGGGCTGGCCGATCGCCACCGTCGGCGGCGTGGCGTCGCGGACCAGCCGGTGCTCCCACTCGGCCGAGTTGCCGGCGAGATCCAGCGCGGTCAACGTCCAGCTGCGCTGCCCTTCGGCGAGCGTGTAGGGCCCGGCGCTGAAGCTGTTGCCCGCGAGCGGCACGGCCTGCCCGTCGACGGTCAGCGAGACGGCGTCGACGACGGTGCCGGTGAGGGTGACCTGCGACGCGGAGAGCAGGCTGTCGCGCGGCGGCTGGACGCCGGCAAACGACGGCGGCGTGGTGTCGATGGTGAACGAGACGGCGAGCTGTGCCTCGTTGTCCGCCGCATCGGTGGCGGTGACGAGCAGCGCGTGAGTGCCCTCGCCGCTCACCGCCGTGCCGGAAGTAAACGTGGCGCCGTCGAGCAACGCGTCGACGGTGACGGTGGACTCGTCGGTGACCTCGATGACCGGCGTCACCGGGACGCGGAAGAGCGCGCCGTCGGCGAGCGTCGCACCCGCGTGGGTGACGCGGATGACCGGCGGCGTCTCGTCGACCTGCGCCGTCGCCGCCGTGGGCAGCATGCCCCACAACACCAAGAGCAGCGCGTACGCCGCGGTCAGTCTCCTCGCCCCGTCATTACGCCTCATCGCCACGCTCGTCTCCAGGATCTCGGACCGGTCAGGGGTGAACGAACTGCGCGCCGCCGCCGAGCGTGACCGTCCCCGGCTCGACGACGTCGTTGGTCTGCAAGGTGAACTGGCCGTTCACCGTCACGGCGTCGAACTTGTAGATGCCGGCGTAGGCGTCGCCGGTGCCGACGAGACCCGACGCTCCTTGCAGCAGCAGGTGGCGCCGGTCCGGCTGCTCGGCGAGGACGCGGTAGTCGGTACCGGCGATGCGCAGCCAGAGCCCGGCGGCTCCCACCGGGAAGAGCGCGGCAGGGTTCTGCGGCTCGACCCAGAGATCCGCCGGCACGGCGGTGTCGGGAGTGGCGGTGCCGATGTTGCCGGTGCCGACGACCGGCAGCAACGTGGTGGGCGTGGCCACCGACGACAGCGGCCGCTGGATGGCGTAGAGCTTGCCGTGCGTCGCGGTGGCGGTGCGCACGAAGATCGTGCCGGCTCCGGCGTAACGATTGCTCCAGCTGCTGCCGCCGCAATGGAAGACGCCGCCGCCCCAGGTGCGGACCTGGACCGCCGGGTCGAAGCCGGTCAGCACGTCGGCGTGCAACGCGACGCGGCCGCCACCGCCGGCACCGCTCCACCACTCGCAGGCCTCGTTGTCGCCGCCCGAGGCGTCGATGAGCCCGGCGCCGCGCAGCAGCGGCGTATCGATGAGGATGCTGCCGCCGGCGCCCGCGGCGCCGCGGTACGGCCACGCGTACCCGCGCTTGGCGCCGCGCGACTCGATGGTGCCCTCGACCACGACTTCGCCGGCGGTGAGGTCGATCGCGCCGCCGCCGGCGCCACCGTTGGTCGACTCGAACGAGCCGCCGCCGCCGGGCAGGGTCGGGAAGTAGACGCTCCCGTACGTCGCGCCCACCGTGCCGAGCACGTCCTGGTAGGCGCCGACGCCGGCGTGGCTGCCGCCGAAGTCGCTCGTCGGCCCGCTCACCAGCGGCGGCATGCCGCCGGCGACGCTGGAGGTCGCCGCGCCCGGGTAGCCGGAGGCGGTGGCGCTGAGCTTGCCGCCGGCGGCGACCGTCAACGTACCGGGGATCACCAACCGCAACACGCTCTCGTTGGCGGTCAGGGTCGCGGTGGCCTGGACCGTGAGGTTCTGTGCCTTGACCAGACGCGGCAGGCGCACGTCGCCGCGCTGGATCTCCAGCTGCTGCGCAGCGAGCCGCCCCGGGACGATCACCTTGGCGTCGTTGCGCGCCGCGATGGAGTCGAAGCGGTACTCGCCCTCGTAGGTGCTGGCGCTGGTCACCGCCGCGGCGCCGGCGAGCAGCGCCCGCGCACCGTCGAGGCGCAGCACCTGGAAGCTGCCGAGGTCACCGCCGGTGGCATCGAAGAGCACCATGCGCGCGCCCAGCCAGGCGGCCTTGAGCGTCTGGCCGGTCGTGACCCAGAGGTCGGCGCCAGCCACTTCGACGGTGGTGACCGTCCCGGTGCCGAGGTCGGGCAGCTTGACGTCGGCGCCCAGGCGCTTGAGACCGTTGGTCTCCGTGCCGCTGTCGATGTAGAGCGCGCCGTACGTCGAGCTCGAGGTCTTGACGAACACCGTCCCCGCGCCGGCGTAACGCCAGCCGTTCATGTTCTGGCAGTAGTAGATGCCGCCGCCCCAGCTCTTGATCTGCGTCTCCGGCGCAAAGCTCACCAGCGAGCCGGCGTAGAGGGCGACGCGGCCGCCGCCGCCCGCGCCCGACCACCACTCGCACGCCTCGTTGTCGCCCCCCGACGCGTCGATCAGGCCGCTGCCGCGCACGATCCCCGCGTCGATGACGATGCTGCCGCCCGCCCCCGCGCCGCCGCGGTTCGGATAGACGTTGCCGCGCTTGTCGCCGCGTGACGCAATGGTGCCGTTGAGCACCAGCTCGCCCACCTTCAGCACCAGCACGCCGCCGCCGGCGCCTCCCGGCAGACTCTCGTACGACCCGCCGCCGCCCGCCTGGTACGGCAGGTACACGCTGTCGTAGGTCGCTCCCGCCGTGCCGCCGTCGTGCGCCGCGCCCGGTCCGCCGTGGCTGCCGCCGGTGTCGCTCGTCGAGCCGGTCACTCCCGCCGGCGCTCCACCCTGCGCCGACGAGGTGGCCGCACCCGGATATCCCTTGCCCGTCGCGCTCAGCAAGCCGCCGCTGTCGATCGTCAGCACCTCGGTCACCGTCAGGTCCAGCACCTCGCCTGCCGCCATCACCGAAGCGCCGTTGCGGATGGTCAGGTTGCGGACGACCGTCTTGCTCGGCAGCCACATCTCGCCCGACTTCGCCTCGAAGTCCAGCGCCATCACCTGATCGGGGGCCACAACGCGCGCGCCGTTGCGCACCGTCATCGCGTCGAACCGGTACTCGCCGCGGAAGGTCGCCGCTCCGGTGACGGCGCTCGCTCCGGTCAACAGCACGCGGTTGCCCGACACCTCCTGCACCCGGAAGCCGCCGAGGTCCACGCCCGCGCCGTCGACGAGCACCATCCAGGCGCCCAGCCACTGCGACTTGAACGCCGTCGACTGCGTCACCCACAGGTTGCTGCCCGACACCTCGATCGCCGTCACCGCACCGGTACCCAGCACCGGCAGCAGCACATCGGCACCGAGGCGCTTCGTGTTGTTGGTCTCGAGACCGCTGTCGACGTAGAGCGAGCCGTACGTCGAGCTGCCGGACTTGACGAACACCGTCCCCGCGCCGGCGTAGCGCCAGCCGTTCATGTTCTGGCAGTAGTAGATGCCGCCGCCCCACGCCTTCATCTGCGTCACCGGGTCGAACGACAGCGTGTCCGCGTACACCGCCACCCGCCCGCCGCCGCCGGCGCCCGCGAACCAGTCGCACGCCTCGTTGCTGCCGCCCGAAGCGTCGATGCGGCCGCTGCCTTGCAGCGTCGCGACCTCGAGGACGACGCTGCCGCCGCCACCGGCGCCGCCGCGGTGGGTGCTCACCATGCCTCGCTTCTCGCCGAGGGCGCTGATGACGCCGTCGACGATCGCGGTGCCGGCGCGCACGCGCAGCGCGCCGCCGCCGGCGCCGCCGGAGGTGTTCTCGAACGAGCCGCCGCCGCCGCCGAGGGTGGGCACGTAGACGCTGTCGTAGGTCTCTCCCGGGATACCGCCGTCGTGCGGCGCGCCCGGACCGCCGTGGCTGCCGCCGGTGTCCGTCGCCGAGCCCAGCAAGCCGGCAGGCGCTCCACCTTTGACGCTGCTCGTCGCCGCGCCCGCGTAGCCGGAGGAGTTGGCGGAGAGCGTGCCGCCGGTCTCGACGCGCAGCGTGTCGGTCACCGTGATCCCGAGATCGCCACCGGCGGCCTGCGCCGTCGCCCCGTTGCGCACCGTCATGTTGGTCACCTCGACGCGGGCGGGCAGGCGCACCTCGCCCAGGCGCACCTCGAGGTCCGCCGCCGTGAGCGCATCGGGAATGACGACGCGGGCGTTGTTGCGCACCGCGACGGCGTCGAAGCGGTACTCGCCGCGGAAGGTGGCCGCGCCGCTCGTCGTGCCCGCGCCGGCCAGCAACACGCGATTGCCGGCGACCTGCAGGATCGGGAAGCTGCCCAGCTCCTGGCCGGTCGCGCCGATCAGCACCATGCGCGCGCCCAGCCACGCGGACTTGAAGCTCGCCGCCTGGGTGATCCACAGGTCCGCCCCGGCCACTTCGACGGCGGTCACGGAGCCGGTGCCGAGGTCGGGCAGCTTGACGTCGGGGCCGAGGCGCTTGAGACCGTTGGTCTCCGCGCCGCTGTCGACGTAGAGCGCGCCGTACGTCGAGCTCGAGGTCTTGACGAACACCGTCCCCGCGCCGGCGTAACGCCAGCCGTTCATGTTCTGGCAGTAGTAGATGCCGCCGCCCCAGCTCTTGATCTGCGTCTCCGGCGCAAAGCTCACCAGCGAGCCGGCGTAGAGGGCGACGCGGCCACCGCCGCCCGCGCCCGCGAACCAATCGCACGCCTCGTTGTCGCCACCCGAAGCGTCGATCGAGCCGCTGCCGCGCACGATCCCGGCGTCGATGACGATGCTGCCACCCGCCCCCGCACCGCCGCGGTTCGGATACGCCATGCCGCGCTTGTCGCCGCGGGCGGCGATGGTGCCGTTGAGCACCAGCTCGCCCACCTTCGCGACCAGCACGCCGCCGCCCGCGCCGCCCGGCGTGTTCTCGTACGCACCGCCGCCGCCCGACTGGTAGGGCAGGTACACGCTGTCGTAGGTCGCCCCCGCCGTGCCGCCATCGTGGGCAGCGCCCGGCCCGGCGTGGCTGCCACCGGTGTCGCTCGTCGAGCCGGTCACTCCCGCCGGCGCTCCACCCTGAGCCGACGAGGTCGCCGCACCCGGGTATCCCTTGCCCGTCACGCTCAGCACGCCGCCGCTGTCGATCGTCAGCACTTCGGTCACCGTCAGGTCGAGCACCTCGCCCGCCGACATCACCGTCGCACCGTTGCGGATCGTCAGGTTGCGCACCACCGTCTTGCTCGGCAGCCACACCTCGCCCGACTTCGCCTCGAAGTCCAGCGCCACCATCCGATCCGGCGTCACCACCCGCGCGCCGTTGCGCACCGTCACCGCGTCGAACCGGTACTCGCCGCGGAAGCTCGCCGCTCCGGCGATCGCACCGGCGCCGGTCAGCAGCACGCGGTTGCCCGACATCTCCTGAACTCGGAAGCCGCCGAGGTCCACGCCCGCGCCGTCGACGAGCACCATCCAGGCGCCCAGCCACTGCGACTTGAACGCCGTCGACTGAGTCACCCACAGGTTGCTGCCCGACACCTCGACCGCGGTCACCGCACCGGTGCCCAGCACCGGCAGCTGCACGTCGGCACCCAGCCGCTTCGTGCTGTTGGTCTCGAGACCGCTGTCGACGTAGAGCGAGCCGTACGTCGAGCTCGACGTCTTGACGAACACCGTCCCCGCGCCGGCGTAACGCCAGCCGTTCATGTTGCCGCAGTAGTAGACGCCGCCGCCCCATGCCTTCGTCTGCGTCACCGGGTCGAACGACAGCGTGTCCGCATACACCGCCACCCGTCCGCCGCCGCCGGCGCCCGACCACCACTCGCACGCCTCGTTGCTGCCGCCCGAAGCGTCGATCAGACCCTTGCCGCGCAGCGTCCCGGTCTCGATCAGGATGCTGCCCCCGCCTCCGGCGCCGCCGCGATAGGGCCAGGCGTGGCCACGCTTCTCGCCGAGAGCGGAGATCGTCCCGTAGAGCACCAGCTCGGCAGCCTTGAGCTGCAGCACGCCACCACCGGCCCCGCCCGCCGTGCTCTCGTACGAGCCGCCGCCGCCGGCGAGGAAGGGCACGTAGACGCTGTCGTAGGTCTCGCCCGGGATGCCGCCGTCGTGCGCCACGCCCGGACCGGCGTGGCTGCCGCCGGTGTCCGTCGCCGAGCCCAGCAAGCCGGCGGGCGCTCCACCCTTGACGCTGCTCGTCGCCGCACCCGCGTAACCGAGCGCGGTGCCCGTCAGCGTCGCGCCGCACTGGACGCGCGCCGTGCCGGCGACGTCGAGGCGGAGGTCCGCGCCGGCCGTTCCCTTGACCACCGCGCCGTTCATCAGCGTCAGGCTGGCGAGCGACAGCGGCGCGGTGACGGTGAAGGTGCCGGTGCCGAGCACCAGGCTCTGGCCGTTGTGCGCCGCGGTGAGGTTCTGCGTGCCGGTGAGCGGCGGCGTGGCAGGAACGGTCAGCACGACCTCCGCGAAGCCCAATCCGCCGGAGAAGTCGCGTCCCTCGACGCGCACGGTGAAGGTGCTCCCCGCGGCCGCTCCGGCCGGCACCGTCCAGCTCACCGAGCTGCTCGTCGACGGCTGGTTGACGGCGTCGTTCTGGGCGATCGCGCTGCCGTTGACGAGCACCGTGTAGCCGGAGACGTTCTCGTTGTCGGTGACGGTGAAGCTGATGGTGTGGGCCGAGCCGGCGGCCACCAAATCGCCGTCGGCCGGGCACGCCCCCAGCGTCACTTGCGGCGCGTTGGGATCGAAGCTCGGGTCGACGAACACCGTTCGCGTCTGCACGAACTTGCGTCCCGAGAGGTCGCGGGCCGTCGCCTTGAGCTCGAAGCCGGTGGTCGTCGCCACGGCGGGAGCGGTGAAGCTCGCGCTGTAGGGCGACGTGGTGTCGACGACGGGAGTGCCGACGAGCTCGAAGGTGACGCTGGCGATGCCGAGGTTGCTCGTCGCATCGGCAGCGGCGCCGATCGCGGCGCCGGCGGTGACGTGAGCACCCACCGCCGGAGCGGTGATCGCCACCGTGGCCGAGTACTCGGGCTGCCACTGCGCGCCCGACTCGACCTCCGGCGTCGCCGTCGAGGTCACGCGGTCGGCGGTGGTGACGCGCGCCTTGCCGCGCACGACGACGCGGTCGAAGCGATAGAGACCGCGGTACTCGTTGCCCGGTTGCGCGGTGAGCGCATGCCCGGCGACCTGCAGGTCGAGCGTCGTGCCGTGATGCGCGTGGCCGGTGACGTTCCACAGCTCGGCGCTGTTGCCGTTGAAGAAGACGTCGAGGCCGACGAGGGTGTGCGCGAAGTCGCCTTCGTTGTCGGTGACGCTCGTCGCGGTGACCGCGTCGACGATGCCGGCGCCGAGCGCAGGCAGCTCGGTCATCTGCGTGCTGTCGATGCCGCGGTTGTCGACGATCAGCTGGCCGAACGTGTCGCTGCTGCCCTTGACGAAGATGGTGCCGGCGGCGCCGCGGCGCGCCGTCGTGTTGGCGTCGCCGCCGGTGGCCGCGACGCGGCTCAGCAGGCCGGCGTCGACGCTGTCGCCGCGCAGCGCGATGCGGCCGCCGCCGCCGGCGGAGCTCGAGCTCGCGGCGCTGCCGCCGCCGTTGGCCTGGACGACGCCGAGGCCGCCGATCGAGGCCGCGTCGAGCCGGATCGAGCCGCCGGCGCCGAACGGCGCCGCGCTGCCGCTGCTGTCGCCGCTGGCGCGGATGGCGCCGTCGATCGCCATGTCCGCAGCGGTGATGCGGACGACGCCGCCGCCGGCCTTCGAGCTGCCGCCGCCGCCACCGGCGCCGGGGTAGCGCGGATCGAAGACGCTGTCGTAGATCCGGCCGCTGCCGTCGAAGTTGCCGCCGCGGCCGCCGTGGCTGCCGCCGACGTTGGCAGCGGCGCCCTCGGCGGTGGTGTTGGGATAGCTGTAACCGCGCGGGTTGCCGCCCAGGTAGCCGCGGCCGCTGACGTCGATGGCGCCGCCGCAGGCGACGAAGAGGTGGCGCGAGAGCGTGACCTCGAGACGGCCCTCGGCAGTCGTCGTCGTCGCCGGGTGGTTGACTGTGGCGCCGTCGAGGACGATGAGGTCGCGGAAGGTGTGCGTGCCGGCGATGCTCAGCGTCCCCGTCGAGGCGACGATCGTCTGCCCGTCGTAGGTGGTGTCGGTGGCGCCGATCTGCGCCGTACCGGTGAACACCTGTCCCGCCACCACCGGCACCGTGAGCGTCGCTTCCGCGGTGGTGCCCGCGAAGCTGCGGGCGCGGGCGCGCAGCAGCACGCTGGTGCCTTCCTGGGCCGCGGCGGGGATGGCGAAGGTGTAGCGATAGGGAGCCGTGAACACCGTGCCCACCGGCGTCTCGCCGGTGCCGAGGAAGAAGTCCACCTTCTCGATGCCGTTGTCGTGCGCGGCGCCGACGAAGACCTCCAGCTGCGTGCCGGGCACGACGAGCGCCGCGGTGCTCGGGCAGGTGTAGCTCACCGTCGGCGGCGCCGAGGGCGCGAGTGGCCGCACGTGGACCGGATGCTCGATCTGCGTCGAGTTGGCCTCGGCGTCGGTGGCCGTGACCACGAGAGGAATGTCGCCTTCCGTCTCGACGACGGGCGCCGCCACCGACCAGGTGTACGGCGACGTCGTGTCGGTGACGCTCTGCTCGCCGAGCTGGAAGGTCACCGCGGTGACCGCCACGTTGTCGGTCACGGTGGCGGCGATGGCGATCGGGTCGCCGGAGCGGAACACCGTGCCGATCGCCGGCTGCGTCACGGTGATCGCCGGCGGCGTGAGATCGAGATGCACGACGGTGGCGCCGGCATCGACGTCGAAGGAGCCGACGACCTCACCGTCGCGAAGCTCGAGCGTGGCGCCGCCCTTCACTGCGACGGAGTCGAACTTGTAGACGCCGAGGTAGCGGTCGCCGACCGCGAACGCGCCGCTCGACGCCTGCAACAGCAGGCTGCGGCGGTCGGCGCTCTGGTCGAGCACCTGGTAGTCGGTGCCGTTGATGCGCACCCACAAACCGACGACGCCGAGGGAGAACTTGGCATCCGCCGCCGCGGGAGTGATCCACACGCCGCCGGTGCCCGACGCGATCGCGCCGATCGTGCCCTTGCCGATGGTGGGGAGCACGGTGCGCAAGAGCGCCGGGCCCGAGCTCGGCGGCGGTTGCGTGACGATGAGCCGGCCGTAGGTATCGGCGCTCGCTCGGGTGTAGATCGTCCCCGGCGCCGCGTAAGCCGTGCTCGAGGCGTCGCAGTAACGTTTGCCGCCCCACGCCTTCACCTGCGCCGCCGCATTGAAGCCGGCGAAGTCTCCGTGCAGCGCCACGCGACCGCCGCCGCCGCCACCGGCCCGCGCATTGCCGTAGCACGTGTACCCGTTCGCCCCGCTCGCGTCGATCGATCCAGTGCCCGAGATCGTCGCCGCGTGCACGACCACCGTGCCGCCGCCGCCGCCGCTGTAGCCGTCCTCGTAGCCGCCGCGCGCCCGCAGCTCACCCAACAGCGACAACGTCCCCGCCTCGATGCGGATGACACCGCCGCCCGCTCTGCCGGCCGCGCCGTACGCATACGAAGCGCCGCCACCCCCCAGCGACGGCTCGTACACGCTGTCGTACACCTCGCCCGCGGGGCCTGCAGTTCCCCACGACACGCCCACGCCGCCGTGGCTGCCGCCCGCGTCGGGCGCCGAGCCGCGCACGCCCGCCGGCGCCTTGCCGTCCGCGCTCGTCGACGTCCCGCCCGCGTAGCCGAACCCGCTCACGTCGAGGCGCGCGCCACTCTCCACCGTCAGCGTGCCGCTGACCTTCAGGCTCACGCCGCTGCCCGTCGCCGGCGTCACCACCGAACCCGTCGGCACCGTCACGCTGCCCGCGCCCAACTCTGCCGGCAGCCGCGCGCTGCCCGACGTCCTCACCTCGCCCGACCACACCCGGTCCAGCGCCGTGACACCGGCGCCGTTCAGCAGCGTGAAGCGGTCGAAGCGATACTCGCCGCGGTAGCTCGCCGCGCCGCTCACCGTGCCCGCACCGGCGAGCCGCGCCCGACCGTCGGCGAGCACCTCGGCGACGCGGAAGACGCCGAGCTCCTGGCCGGCGGCGTCGAGCACCACCACCCAGGCGCCGAGCCACTCGCCGTCGAACACCGGCGAAGCGGACAACAGCGCGTCGGCGCCCGACACCGTCCAATTCGCTACCGCGCCCTCGCCCAGCCTCGGCAGCTCGGTGGCGGCACCGATCCGCTCCACGCCGGTGGTCTCCTTGCCGGCGTCGACGTGCAGCGCACCGTAGGTCTCGCCGCTCGCCCGCGTGTAGATCGTCCCCGGCGCCGCGTACGCCGTGCTCGACGTGTCGCAGTAGCGCTTGCCGCCCCACGCCTTCACCTGCGCCGCCGCATCGAAGCCGCTGAGGTTCCCGTGCAGCGCGACGCGACCGCCGCCGCCGCCACCTGCCCGCGCATTGCCGTAGCACGTGTGGCCTTCCGCCCCGCTGGCGTCGATCGACCCCGTGCCCGCGATCGTCGCCGCGTGCACCACGACCGTCCCACCGCCGCCGCCGCTGTAGCCGTCCAGATAACCGCCACGCGCCCGCAGCTCGCCCAACAGCGACAACGTCCCGGCCTCGATGCGGATCACGCCGCCACCCGCTTGACCCGCCGCGCCGTAGGCGTACGCAGCGCCGCCACCCGCCAGTGACGGCTCGTAGACGCTGTCGTACACCTCGCCCGCAGGGCCCGCGAGACCCCAGGTCACGCCCACGCCGCCGTGGCTGCCGCCCGCGTCGGGCGCCGATCCGCGCACGCCCGCCGGCGCCTTGCCGTCCGCGCTCGTCGACGTCCCGCCCGCGTAGCCGAACCCGCTCACGTCGAGGCGCGCGCCACTCTCCACCGTCAGCGTGCCGCTGACCTTCAGGCTCACGCCGCTGCCCGTCGCCGGCGTCACCACCGAACCCGTCGGCACCGTCACACTGCCCGCACCCAGCTCGACCGGCAGCCGCGCGCTGCCCGACGTCCTCACCTCGCCCGACCACACCCGGTCCAGCGCCGTGACGCCGGCGCCGTTCGCGAGCGTGAAGCGGTCGAAGCGGTACTCGCCGCGATAGCTCGCCGCACCGCTCACTGCGCCGGCCGCGGCGAGCCGCGCGCGGCCGTCGACGAGCACCTCGGCGACGCGGAAGGCGCCGAGCTCCTGTCCGGCGCCATCGAGCACCACCACCCACGCCCCGAGCCATTCGCCGTCGAACACCGGCGAAGCGGACAGCAACGCGTCGGCGCCCGACACCGCCCAAGCCGCTACCACGCCCTCGCCCAGCTTCGGCAGCTCGGTGACAGGACCGATCCGCTCCACGCCGGTGCTCTCCTTGCCGGCGTCGACGCGCAGCGCACCGTAGGTCTCGCCGCTCGCCCGCGTGAAGATCGTCCCCGGAGCCGCGTACGCCGTGTTCGAGGTGTCGCAATAGCGCTTGCCGCCCAACGCCTTCACCTGCAGCGCCGGATCGAAGCCGTCGAGGTTGCCGTGCAACGCCACGCGGCCGCCGCCGCCGGCACCCGTCCTCGCGCCGCCGTAACAGGTGTAGCCGTTCGCGCCGCTGGCGTCGATCGTCCCGGTACCCGAGATCGTCGCCGCGTGTACCACCACGGTGCCACCGCCACCGCCGCTGTAGCCGTCCTCATAGCCGCCGCGGGCCCGCAGCTCGCCCAACAGCGACAACGTTCCCGCCTCGATCTGGATCACTCCACCGCCCGCTTTGCCGGCCGCGTAGTAGGCGTACGAAGCCCCACCACCGCCAAGCGAGGGCTCGTACACGCTGTCGTACACGTCGCCCGCGGGACCCGGCAGCCACCAGGCCACGCCCACGCCGCCGTGGCTGCCGCCCGCGTCCGGCGACGATCCGCGCACACCCGCGGGCGCCTTGCCCTCGGGGCTCGCCGAGGTGCCAGCGGCGTAGCCATAGCCGGTCACGTCGATCAGGCCGCCGGCCTCGACGGTGAGCGTGCCGGTGACCTTGAAGCGCAGCGTGCTGCCCGACTGCGGATGGACGCGGCTCCCCGCCTTCACCAAGACCGACGTGGCGACGACGTCGGCGGCGACCGCCGCATCCCCCTCGAAGACGACACTCTGACCGGTCAGCGGATCCTGTGCGGTCAGGCCGGCGCCGTTGCGCAAGCTGACGTTGTCGAAGAGATAGGCGCCCTCGTACGAGACGGCGGTCGAGCTCGCCGCCAAGGCCACCAGGGCTCGACCGTTGGCGTCGATGCGCACCACCTGGAACGGCCCCGACCGCACGCCGCTCGCATCCGACAGGTACACCCAGGCGCCTACCCAGTCGGCGCGGAAGCCCGCGGCGCGCTCGATCCACAAGCCCGTGCCGTCGATCTGAATTCCAGCGAGCGAGCCGCTTCCCAGCCGGGGCAGCTCGGTCGGCCGACCGACGCGCTCGGTGCCGCTGGTCTCCTTGCCCGCGTCGACGAGCAGCACCCCATAGGTGTCGCTGCTCCGGCGGGTGTAGATCGTTCCCGGCGCCGCGTACGCCGTGCTCGACGTGTCGCAGTAGCGCTTGCCGCCCCACGCCTTCACCTGCGCCGCCGCGTCGAAGCCGGCGAAGTCTCCGTGCAGCGCCACGCGGCCGCCACCGCCGCCGCCAGTGCGCGTATTCCCATGGCACGTGTGCCCATCCGCACCGCTCGCGTCGATCGCCCCGCTGCCGGAGATCGTCGCCGCGTGCACCACGACCGTCCCACCGCCGCCGCCGCTGTAGCCGTCCAGATAACCGCCGCGCGCCCGCAGCTCACCCAACAGCGACAACGTCCCCGCCTCGATGCGGATCACACCGCCGCCCGCTTGGCCGGCCGCGCCGTACGCGTACGCAGCGCCGCCACCCGCCTGCGACGGCTCGTACACGCTGTCGTACACCTCCCCCGCGGGACCTGCAGTCCCCCACGACACGCCCACGCCGCCGTGGCTGCCGCCCGCGTCCGGCGACGATCCCCGCACGCCCGCCGGCGCCTTGCCATCGGCGCTCGTCGACGTCCCGCCCGCGTAGCCGAACCCGCTCACGTCGAGGCGCGCGCCACTCTCCACCGTCAGCGTGCCGCTGACCTTCAGGCTCACGCCGCTGCCCGTCGCCGGCGTCACCACCGAACCCGTCGGCACCGTCACGCTGCCCGCACCCAGCTCTGCCGGCAGCCGCACGTTTCCGCTGGTCCGCACGTCGCCGCCCTGCACCGGATCGCTCGCCGTCAAGCCGGCTCCCTGCACCAGCGTCAAGCGGTCGAACCGGTACTCGCCTCGATACTGCGACGCGCCAACGACCGCACCCGCACCCACGAGACGCAGCCGTCCATCCGCGCGCACCTCGGCGACGCGGAAGCTACCCAGCGTCTCGCCCGCGGCACTGCCGAGCACCACCCAGACACCGGTCCAGTCGGAGTCGAACCCGGCGGCCGACGACAGCAGAGCGTCGCCTCCTGCCGTCGCCTCCCACGTCGCCACAGCGCCGCTGCCCAGCCTCGGCAGCTCGGTGGCCGGTCCGGTCCGCTCGACGCCGTTCTCCTTGCCCGCATCCACCAGCAGCGCGCCGTAGGTGTCGGAGTCGTTGCGCGTGTAGATCGTGCCCGGCGCCGCATACGCCGTGCTGGAAGCGTCGCAGTACCGCTTGCCCCCCCACGCCTTCACCTGCAACGCCGGATCGAAGTCGCTGAAGTCTGCATACAGAGCCACGCGGCCACCACCACCTGCGCCGACGCGGCCGCCGCCGTAGCAGGTATAACCGTTGCCTCCGCTGGCGTCGATCAAACCGCCACCCGAGATCGTGGTGGCGCGCACGACGATCGTTCCTCCGGCGCCCGCAGCGCGAGCGTCCTCCGCGGCACCGCGCGCCCGCAGCTCGCCCGCCAGCGCGAGCGTGCCAGCCTCGATGCGGAGCACTCCGCCGCCCGCCTTGCCGTAGGTCCCGGCACCTGCGTAGCCAGCCCAGGTATACGAGCCGCCACCTCCGCCCAGCTGCGGCTCGTACACGCTGTCGTACACCTCGCCGGCGGGACCCGCCATCCCCCACGTCATTCCCGCGCCGCCGTGGCTGCCGCCGGCGTCCGGCGCCGAGCCCACAACGCCGGCCGGCGCACCGCCCACCGGGCTGGCAGCGCTGCTCGCGCCCGGATAGCCGGCTCCGCTCACGTCGATGACGCCGCCAGCCTCCACCGTGAGCGTGCCGGACACCTTGAAGCTCAACTCGCCCCCGGCCTGCGGATGCACGCGGCTGCCGGCCCGCACCGTGACGGAGGAAGCGACGACCTCTGCGGCGACCGCGGCGTCGCCTTCGAAAACGACGCTCTGACCGCTCACTGGATCGTGGGCCTGCAGACCCGCGCCGTTGCGCAACGCGACGTTGTCGAACAGGTAGGCGCTTTCATAAGCGACCGCGGTCACGCTCGAGGCCAGTGCCAGCAGCGCTCGACCCGTTGCATCGACGCGGACGACCTGGAACGGTCCCGACCGCGCGCCGCCCACATCCAGCAGGTAAACCCACGCGCCCACCCAATCGACGCGGAAGCCGCCCGCGCGCTCGATCCACAGCCCCGTGCCGTCGACCTGAATTCCAGTGAGCGAGCCGCTTCCCAGCCGGGGCAGCTCGGTCGGCGGACCGACGCGCTCGGTGCCGCCGGTCTCCTTGCCGGCGTCCACCAGCAGCCGGCCGTAGGTCTCCGAGCTCGCCCGCGTGAAGATCGTCCCCGGCGCCGCGTACGCCGTGTTCGACGTGTCGCAATAG
Source organism: Thermoanaerobaculia bacterium (assembly GCA_963846495.1). Taxonomy (GTDB): domain Bacteria; phylum Acidobacteriota; class Thermoanaerobaculia; order Multivoradales; family JAIOJS01; genus DASYQD01. The sequence continues at coordinate 153,410 of CAWJWP010000017.1, forward strand.
CGCTTGCCGCCCCACGCCTTCACCTGCGCCGCCGCGTCGAAGCCGGCGAAGTCTCCGTGCAGCGCCACGCGGCCGCCACCGCCGCCGCCAGTGCGCGTATTCCCATGGCACGTGTGCCCATCCGCACCGCTCGCGTCGATCGCCCCGCTGCCGGAGATCGTCGCCGCGTGCACCACGACCGTCCCACCGCCGCCGCCGCTGTAGCCGTCCAGATAACCGCCGCGCGCCCGCAGCTCACCCAACAGCGACAACGTCCCCGCCTCGATGCGGATCACACCGCCGCCCGCTTGGCCGGCCGCGCCGTACGCGTACGCAGCGCCGCCACCCGCCTGCGACGGCTCGTACACGCTGTCGTACACCTCCCCCGCGGGACCCGCAGTCCCCCACGACACGCCCACGCCGCCGTGGCTGCCGCCCGCGTCGGGCGACGATCCCCGCACGCCCGCCGGCGCCTTGCCGTCGGCGCTCGTCGACGTCCCGCCCGCGTAGCCGAACCCGCTCACGTCGAGGCGCGCGCCACTCTCCACCGTCAGCGTGCCGCTGACCTTCAGGCTCACACCGCTGCCCGTCGCCGGCGTCACCACCGAACCCGTCGGCACCGTCACGCTGCCCGCGCCCAACTCTGCCGGCAGCCGCGCGCTCCCCGACGTCGTCACCTCGCCCGACCACACCCGGTCCAGCGCCGTGACGCCAGCGCCGTTCGCGAGCGTGAAGCGGTCGAAGCGGTACTCGCCGCGATAGCTCGCCGCACCGCTCACCGTGCCCGCACCGGCGAGCCGCGCCCGGCCGTCGGCGAGCACCTCGGCGACGCGGAAGGCGCCGAGCTCCTGACCGCCGGCATCGAGCACCACCACCCAGGCGCCGAGCCACTCGCCGTCGAACACCGGCGAAGCGGACAACAGCGCGTCCGCTCCCGACGCTGCCCAATTCGCTACCGCACCGCTACCCAGCTTCGGCAGCTCGGTGGCGGCACCGATCCGCTCCACGCCGGTCGTCTCCTTGCCGGCGTCGACGCGCAGCGCACCGTAACTCTCGCCGCTCGCCCGCGTGTAGATCGTCCCCGGCGCCGCGTACGCCGTGCTCGACGTGTCGCAGTAGCGCTTGCCGCCCCACGCCTTCACCTGCGCTGCCGCATCGAAACCGTTCAGGTCGCCGTGCAGCGCCACGCGGCCGCCACCGCCCGCGCCGGCGCGCGAATTGCCGTGACAGGTGTAGCCGTTCGCGCCGCTGGCGTCGATCGTGCCGTTGCCGGAGATCGTCGCCGCGTGCACCACCACGGTGCCACCACCGCCGCCGCTGTAGCCGTCCTCATAGCCGCCGCGAGCACGCACCTCACCCGAGAGCGACAACGCAGCCGCCTCGATCCGGATCACGCCACCACCGGGTCTGCCGGCGGCGCCGTACGCGTACGAGGCGCCACCGCCGCCCAGCGACGGCTCGTAGACGCTGTCGTACACCTCGCCCGCAGGGCCCGCCATCCCCCAGGCCACGCCCACGCCGCCGTGGCTGCCGCCCGCGTCCGGCGACGATCCCCGCACGCCCGCCGGCACTCTCCCCACCGGGTTGCCTGCGTCGCCGCCGGCGTATCCCGTCGCGCTCGCGTCCAGCGATCCACGGCACTGCACGCGCATCGGGCCCGTGGCTCGCAAGTCGAGCAGCCCGTGATCGCCGCGCACCGTCGCCCCGGCGAGCACGTTGAGCCCGGCCAAGGTCACTTGCTCACGAACCAGGAACGTGCCCCTGCTGAGGTACAGCGTCCTGCCCGCGTAGCTGGCGTCGATCACGCGCGTGCCGGTGAGGATGGGCTCCGGCGGAACCGCCAGCTGCAGCGTCCGGGTCGTCACGTTGCGCGCGAAGTCGCGCACCGCGACCTCGGCGGTGAACGTCGTCCCCGGCGCCGCGTTGGCGGGCGGCATCCAGTTGACCCGCACCTCCGAGCTGGCGCTCCCCACCAGCGCGACGGCCTTGAGGACTTGGCCGTCCAAGCGCACGGTCGCGCTCTCGACGGCCTCGTCGTCCGCCACCGCGAACGCGAGCTCGACCACCTGACCCGGCTCGACGAAGTCGCCGTCGCGGAGGCAGAGCGGGTCGATGCGCGGCGCGTTGCCGTTGCTGCGCGGAACGACCTCGAGCGAGCGCACCAAGGTGGCCGGGTTGCCGGCGGCGTCGTAGACGGTGACCGTGAAGTCGACGTCGGCGACGGACTCCACGGGCGGTGCGAGCGCGGTCACTTCGTACGGCGCCGCCGGATCGGTGAACTCCCAACCGTTGACGCCGACCGTCGCTTTGCCGAGACCGCGGGCGTCGGTCGCCTGGATGGTGAAGACGATCGCATCACCGGCCGTGAACGAGGTCCCCTCGGCCGGCGCGACGGAGACGATGACGGGCGGTACGGTGTCCACGCTCCAGAAGGTCGTCGTCGACACCCCCGTCATGACGTTGCCGCCGTCGTCGCGCACGCCCTGCACGGTCAGCCGGTACTGGCGGTCCGTCTGCAGACCGCCCACCGGGGTCAGCAGCACCTCGCGCCGTCCCGGCCGCTGCTGGAACGTCGTGCCGACGCCGGCGCCGGTGGTGAGGTCGGTGAGCTGGAAAGCAGGCCCCGAGAGCGAGGCGAACTCGATCGGCTCGGAGAAGGTGACCACGAGGTTCGCGTTCAACGGCACCTGCGACTGGCCGTCGCGCGGCAGCACGTCGATCACCGTCGGCGCCACCACGTCGCGGGTGTAGAAGACGGTGCGCACCGGATCGGCCATCGGCCGGCCGGCGAGATCGACCACCGCGGTGCCGGCGATCACCTCGTAGCCGGTGAAGCTCGCCAGCGGCGCGGTGGGCGTCAATACCAGGGTGGCATCGCCGTCCGCCCAGCTGGCGTTCCAGCCGACGCCGTCGCCGTTGAGCTTGCGGAAGGCGATCCACGCCCAATAGAAGCGCGCCCGGTCGACCGGCTCGCTGAAGCGGATGGTGACCACCGTATTGGCGGCCAGGTCGCGGCTGCCGGTCTCGGGCACGAAGGAGACGACGTAGGGATCGCGGTCGTCGAGGACGAGCAGGCCGAGGTCCACGACCTGGCCGTTGCTGGTCAGCGCGCCGCGCGCCTGACGCGACGCTGCGCCTTCATGCTCCTGGACGAAGACGTCGAACGCCCCCATCGGCACCGCGGTGAGCTCGAAGGCGCCGTCGCCGCCGGCGGTCGTCCGCAGGCTCTTGCCCGCCGCGTTGACCACGATCAGCGCGTCGACGGCGGGCGTGACGCCGTCGGGCATCACGACGCGGCCGCGGATGCTGCCCGAGTCCTGCAGCCGCACCTCGAGCAGCGCCACCTGCCCTTCGAGGCTGATGGTGCCGCTCGCCGAGCCGCGCAGGCCGGTGTTGGGATCGCGCGCCGCGGCGCTCAGGTTGCCCGCGCCGATGCCGTCGAAGCGGATCGCTCCCTGCGCGCCGGTGCTGCCGGAGAGCTGCCGCCAGCCGTAGAACCCGCTCGACCAGAGCGTCACCTCCGCGCCGGGCAGCAGTGTGCCGAAGCTGTCGCGTACCGCCACCTGCGCCGAGCCGATCGGCACCATCCGCAGGTCCAACTGGAGATCGTGCGTCGGATCGACGATCCGGCCCACCGCGTACGCGCGATGGCTGCCGCCGACCTCCTGGGCGGTGAGGGAGAACCCGTGCTCGGCGATGAGGCCGTCGAAGGCGAACGGATTGTCGAGCGTCGCGCCGACGACCTGGCCATCCTGCGAGATGAGGGTGTTGGCGTTGGGGAAGTTGCCGTCGGGCACGCCCGCCGGGTTGAGCACCCGCCCCACCACGCGGCCCATCGCCTCGAGCGTGAGGTCGACGGTGACCCGCTCACCTTCCTCGTCGATGAGGCCGTTCGCCCGCGCCTGCCGGCGGCCGCCGGGCTCGCGCGTGTAGAGGGTAAAGCCGCCCTCGGGAATGCCGAAGAACTCGAAGTAGCCGTTGACGTCGCTGCTGCTGTAGGTGGTGAAGTGCACCAGCGATCGAGTCGAGAGCTCCACGGTGGCGCCGGCGATGCCGGTGCCGTTGCGCGGCTCGAGCACGTGGCCTTCGACCTCGCCGCGCACCTCGAGGGTGACGTCGTTGCTGGCGACGACGGCGTTGCCGTTGACCACGTAGCCGGTGCGGCGGCCGAAACGGCCGGTGCGCGGATCGAAGGCCCACACCTCGTAGGTCGCCAGCGGCAGCAGCCGGAAGCGGAAGCTCCCCGTCGCGTCGGAGGTGGCGCTGTCGAAGAAGCCGCCCCAGCGGTAGAGCTTGACCTCGGCGTTGGCGACCGGCGAGCCATCGACGGGGCTGAGCACCCTGCCTTCCACCTCGCCCGTCGCCTCCAGCGTGACGAGGGTGAAGACCTCCTCGCCTTCGGTGGTGACCTCGGCGGTGGTCTTGCCGCCCAGCCCGCCCAAGGTCGGCGCCTTCGCCGACACCGTCACCCGGCCCGCGAAGATGTTGGTGAAGCTGTAGTAGCCGGAGCCGTCGGCGTTGTGCACCAGCTGCCGGTGCGGGAACGCTTCCTCCTGGAGGGTGACGACGGCGCCCGGCACCGGGTCGCCGTTGCTGTCCTCCACCCAGCCGCTGACGATGCCCTGCTTCGGCAGCACGATGCGGACGTCGAGCTCCTGGCCGTAACGGTTGAGCTGCACCCACACCCGCGCCTGGCGGAAGCGCGAGCCGTGCTCGTAGAGCGCGTCGATGGGGAAGCTGCCGCCGGCCGGCGGCACCAGCGCGAAGCGGAAGGCGCCCTGGGCGTCGGTGTGGAGGTCGTAGACCGCGAGCGCCGGGTGGCGCAGGTCCACCTTGGCGCCGGCCACCGGCGTGACGCCGTCGTGGTCGAGCACCACGCCGCGGATCTCGCCGTTGGTCTCGAAGAGCAACTCGTGCTCGTCGACCTCGCCGTGGAAGACGATCTCGCTCGAGATCTTCTTCTCGCCGTAAAGGGCGTTGACGATCGTCATCGTGTACGGCCCGGCGAGCACGTTGGGGATCTCGAAGGTGCCGTCGTCGTTGGTCTCCAGCGTGTGCGGCGTCACGTCGAGATCGACCAGGCCGTAGCGCTCGACCGTGGTCTTGTAGACGACCAGCGCGCGCACGCCCACCGGGTCGCCCGAGCCGTTCTTCGCTCGCACCACGCCGCGCACGGTGCCTTTCTTGAAGCGCAGGCTCGCCCAGGCCGTCTCGCCGTCCCAACGGATGCTCACCACCCTGCTGGCGCCGGCGTTGGCGGTCTTGTAGGCGTGGACCGCGTAGCTGCCGGGCCCCAGGTTGGGGATGGTGAAGCGGCCCGTCGAGTCGGTATGGGCCTCGTGGTGCCAGTTGTAGGGACCGGCCGCCAGGTGGATGGTGGCGCCGCTCACCGGCGTGCCGTCGAAGCCGAGCACCTCGCCGGCGATGCCGCCGCGGATCGTCTCCTCGAGGAAGTAGAGGTCGCGGCGCACGACGCCGCCGTTGCCGGTGAGCGACACCGGCGAGGAGGTCTGGACGTTGCGCACCAGATCGGCGGCGGTGATGGTGCGATCGCCGGCGAAGACGCCTTCGAGGCGGTAGAAGCCGGCGGCGTCGGTGCGGGTATTGAACGGCGTCCCGGTCGCCCACACCACCGCTCCTGCGACCGGCGTCGTCGTCGCGCCGCTGCGGCGGTAGACGTAGCCTTCGATGGTGCCGCGGTCGTCGCGGAGGATGATCTGGACGTCGTTCACCTGGTCGGCGTGGACGTCGAAGACGACTTGCGCGCCGGCGAGCCCACTCTCGCCGTCGAAGGCCTCAATGTCGGCGAGCCCGGCGGGCACGGTGCCGAAGTCGAAGCGGCCGTCGAAGGCGCTGCGCGCGACGCCGTGGAGCACGCCGTCGATCTGCAGCGCCACGTAGGCATCGGCCACCGGCGTCGTGCCGTCGGTACGCACGATGGTGCCGCGCACCTGGCCGGTGCCGGTCTGCTCCTCGGGCGGCCGTCGCACGATCACCAGGTTGCGCTCGGTGACCGCGCCGGCGCGCGGGATCTCGACCGTCTGCAGCACGAAGTTGCCGTCGCGGTCGGAGGCGAGGAGCGTCACCGTGCCGACCGGCACGTCGCCGACCTCGTAGCGCCCCTGCGCGTCGACCCGCGCCTGTCGCGCCTCGGCGAAGACGGGGCTGTTGGCGAGCACGCGGATGTCGCCCGGCACCGAGCCGTCCTCGTAGGTGACGGTGCCGCGGATGGTGCCGCGGCCCAGCATCACGATGTCCAGACGCTGCACCTGGCCGGCGAAGCGGACCCGGCCGAGGGCGGTGCCGAAGTGGCCGCTGACCGGGTCCTGGGCCTTGAGCGTGAAGGTGTCGCCGCAGGGCCGCTGCCGCACGTAGTCGAAGCGGAAGCGCCCCTGGGAGTCGGCCCGCATCGCCGCGGTGAGGTGGCTGTCGCAGGCAGCGAGGCCGAGGAGGTCGCTGTCGGTCTCGTAGACGCCGACCTGGGCGAAGGGAGCGGGGTTGCCGTCGGGCCCGTAGACCGTGCCCTCGACGATGGCGCCCGGCTGCAACGCGTTGGTGACCACCGGCAGGGCGACGGTCGCCGCCTGCTGCCCGCTCGCCGAGCGCACGTTGCGGACGGTGAGGACGCTCTCCACGTAGGGACTGATCGGGTTGTCGAAGACGGCGCGCACGACGCGCGAGTTGCGCATCCCGGCGAAGGGGTTGTTCTGGATCGGGTCCTCGCCGCCGAAGATGTGCGCGATGTGCTCCTCCTGCGCCACCAGACCGCCGTTGGAGACCTTGCCCGGGATCTCGAAGCGGCCCGGGTCGCGCGGCAGCAGGCTGGCGATGTCGATGTCCTCGCTGAACAGCACTTCGACGACGTGCGCGGAGGGATCGAGCTCGGGGTTCTGCACCGCGGCGATGGCGCGGAAGGTGCGCGGCTCGAGGCTCGACAGCGACGCCGGCAGCTGCTCGTCGACGATGCCGTCGCCGCCGTGATCGACGTAGAGGACCGACGGCGGCGCGCCGGTGAGCACGTCGACGACCGCCGAGCCCGAGGCGCCGAGCGAGACGTTGCTCCAGGTGGCGACCGCGGGCTGGTTGTTCGCGCCGAGGTACACCACTTGTAAATCGCAGGCCCCGCCGGTGCTGCGCACGCGCAGCTGGTAACCGGTCTCCTCGGGCCGCGCGAGGAGGGCGAGCTGCGAGCTGCCGAGGCTCAGCAGGTCGGCGAAGGGCAGGTCGCGCAGCGTTCCCGTCGCGCCGGCGATGCCGCGCAGCTGCCGGCCGCTGGCGCGGCTCGTGACCTCGAGGCTGGCGCCGTTGCCGACCACCAGCGCCGAGACGACGCGCAGCGGCGCCACGTCGGCGGCGAGCCGGCGATGGACGGCGGCCGGCGAGCTCGCCGGCACCTCCGTCGCCAGCACGGCGGCGAACTTTGCCCCCACCTCGGCACCGGTCCGCGTCGAGCGACGGAGGCGGTCCCACTCCCAATCGCCGGTGCGGGCGCCCGTCCACTCCGCGGCGAGCAGCGCCACGGCGTCGAAGACCGGCTCGCCCAGGGCGACGTGCCGTCCGGCCTGCGCCAGCGAGTAGGCATGGTCGTCGACCTGCTGGCGGCCGACGCGCGGCAGGTCGCCCGCCGCCGTCCCCGCCGGCATGGTGGCCAGCGAGAAGCCGAGCCCGAGCAGGCCGAGCGCCGAGCGCGTGAGCTCGGGCGGCAGCTCCTGCGTCGAGCGCGGCAGCACGATCGACGTCGGCGACAGCGGGATGTCGCCGTCGCCGATGCCGACGCGGAACTCGAAGTGCGGCGACACCACGCTGCCGCTGCGCACCGCGCTGGCGACGACGCGGCCGGTGCGCAGCGAGCGCAGCCGGAAGTCCACCACCTTCGCCTCGCCAGAGAGCAGAGTCTCGATCGAGCGCTCGTTCGAGCCCACCACCTCGACGCCCGACAGGCCGGACAGCGGCAGCGTCAACGACAACAAGTTGACCGGCGCAGCGCTGGTGTTGGTGACCGTCAGGATCAACGAGTACTCGTCGTCGGTGCGCACCACGTCGGGGTGGCTGATGGTCACCGACAGCGTCGGGTCGCGCACCACCACCGCGCCGCGCGCGCGGCCGGTGAGCCGCTGCACGCCGGTAGGCATCCCTTCGAGCACGCCTTCGAGCTCGAAGTCGACGATGTGCGTTCCCTCCTGCACGCCCTCGACGAGCACCTCGGCCTGTCCCGTGCTCTGCGCCACCATGAAGGTGAGGTCGTCGGCCGTGCCCAGCTTGCCGTCGGCACCGGGCACGCGCACCGGCACCGGCACGCCGAGCGGCGTCGGCGGGTTGGTCTCGGCCTGCCGCAGCCCGGGCGGCAGGACGGCGCGCGCCGTGAGGTCGCGGATCACCAGCGGATCGCCGGCTGGCGAGTCGTTCTTGGCGAACAGCACGACGCTGAAGAACTGGTGGAGCAAGCTGACGTCGGTCGGGAAGAGGATGATGCCGGGCAAGGGGATGTGCGTGCTGAACTCGCAGTCGCCGTCGGGATCGATGCATCCCCCGTTCGGCAGCCCGTCGTACCCGCCACCCGTAGGCGCCAGCTCGAGCGTGAAGGGCGCGAGCTGCGGCGGCTGGAAGCGCTGCGACACCGTCCCCGACGAACGGCTGGAGGGGATGGCGAACGACAGCGCTTCGAGGCGCCCGAACGGGTTCTCCGGTCCGGGCAGCACGTAGGCGATCGGCACCTCGTAGTCGAAGACGTCGCCGCCCACCGCGAAGGCGAAGGTGAAGTTGAACGCCTGCATCCGGCTCGGATCGACGACGATGCCGTAGCTGCGGATCTCGTCGAGCGTCAGCGCGCGCGACTCGACGCGCGTCACCAGCACTTCGGTGACGAGGATGGCGGCCGAGCGCGGCTCGGCGTAGCCGAGCAGCTGGTCGCCCTCCACCAGCCGGATGTTGTCGAGCTGGTAGTCGCCGCGCAGCGACAGGCGCGGGATGCGGAACGGCTCGTTCGGCCGCGTCTCGAGCACCAGCACGCCGGCGATCTCGGGACCGGTGAAGTCCGCCAGCACGCGCAGGTCGCTCGGCAACGTGCCGAGCGCCGGATCGAAGCCGACGAGGTGCGTCTCGACGACGGTCGGGGTGTCGAAAGGAACCGTCTGGCTCTCGGGCGAGACGGTGAGGCGCGTGCCCGCGACTACGAGCCGGCCGCTGCCGAGATCGGCGGCGGCAGCGGCACCTTGCGCGAGGCCGCAGAGCAGGCTGAAGGCAAAGAGGAGCCGTAGGTGTCGCAACATTCCCTCTGAGCAGTCACCAGGGCTCGGCCGCGCTCCGCAGCGCGGCGCGGCCGCACGACGCACCATCACCGCCCGTCAATCCGTTGCCTCGACGGCTGGAGAGGGCCCTGCCCTTCTCCTCGCTCCTCGAGCCTGGCCGCTCGAGTGGGGAATCCAGCCGGAGCAAATGGGAAATCGCGGCCGGAAAAGCGGCGACAAGGTAGTCGTCACACCGACACTTGTCAAGGGCATTCTGACGACTCGGCATCTCGCGGCTTTCTGGGATAAGCATCAAGGCGACGTTCTTTGCCCAAAGCGATCACTGCGCCGACACGGCGCTGGTACCATCCTGCTAATGCCGGAGCGCCATATCGGTAGACAGGGAGAGGTCACCGTCCTGCTCAGACAGTGGCAGGACGGAGACCGGCGAGCCTTCGAACGGCTCTCCGAGCTGGTCTACGACGAGCTGCGCCGGATGGCGCGTGGCTATCTCGCCGGCGAGCGCTGCGATCACACGCTCCAGCCCACCGCGCTCGTCCATGAGGCCTACCTTCGCCTGGTCGATCATCAGGCGATGGCCTGGGAGGACCGGCGGCATTTCTTCGCCATCGCGGCGACGACGATGCGCCGCATCCTGGTCGACCACGCGCGCTCCCAGCGGCGCGAGAAGCGCGGCGGCGATCGGCCGAAGGTGAGCCTGGACGCCCTCGGCGAGCTGGCGGCGGCAGACCGGGCAGCCGAGGTGGTCGCCATCGACGAGGCGCTCGAGCGTCTCGCCGGCGAGGACCGGCTCAAGGCCTCGATCGTCGAGCTGCGCTTCTTCGCCGGGCTCACCAACGACGAGGCTGCGGCCCTCCTCGGCGTGTCGGAGCCGACGGTGAGACGCCACTGGCGGACGGCGAAGCTCTGGCTCTACCGCGAGCTGCGGAGCGCGCCGTGACGAGCGAGCGGCGAGAGCGGATCGCGCTGCTCGTCGACGAGGCCCTCGAGCTGCCGCCCGACCGACGCGAGGCCTTCTTGGCGGCACGCTGTGCCGACGACGAGGCGATGCGGCGCGAGGTGCACGAGCTCCTCGCGGCCGACGACGACATGGACTCGAATTTCCTCGAGCGGCCGGCGGCCCTCGGGCTGGACGGGCACGACGCCGACGCCGAAGAGCGGTCCGGACCCGACCCGATGGTCGGCCGCCTGATCGGCGCCTATCGACTGGAAGCGCTGCTGGGGCGGGGCGGGATGGGCGCCGTCTACCTGGCGCGGCGCGCCGACGACGAATACGAGCATGAGGTTGCCGTCAAGCTGCTGCACCCGGGCTTCGCCTCGGCAGGGCTGCTGCGCCGCTTTCGGAGCGAGCGCCAGATCCTGGCGCGCCTCGATCATCCCAACATCGCCAAGCTCCTCGATGGCGGCACGGCGGAGGACGGGCAGCCGTACCTGGTGATGGAGCTCATCACCGGCATGCGCATCGACGCCTACTGCGACGAGCATGGCCTCGGCGTGCGCGAACGCCTGCTGCTGTTTCGCGAGGTCTGCGCCGCCGTCCACTTCGCGCACCAGAACCTCGTCGTACACCGTGACCTCAAGCCGAGCAACATCCTGGTCACCGCCCAGGGAACGCCCAAGCTCCTCGATTTCGGCATCGCCAAGCTCGTCGAAGCGCCCCAGCTGCCGGAAAGCGCCGAAGCCACCAAGTCCCTTCTCCACGCGATGACCCCGAGCTACGCGAGCCCCGAGCAGCTCGCGGGGCGCAACGTCACCACCGTCAGCGACGTCTACTCCCTCGGAGTGATCCTCTACAAGCTGCTCACCGGGCGGCTGCCGAGGCAGGTCGATCTGCGCTCGCCGCAGGCGCTTGAAGCGGCGCTCGCTCGCGAGCCCGAGAGGCCGAGCACGGCAGCGAGCCGGGAGGACGAGACGTCGGGGGCGCCGTCCGCGAGCCGGCAGCGCCTCGACACCCGGCAGCTGCGCCGTCAGCTCAGCGGCGATCTCGACACCATCGTCCTGATGGCCCTCCGCACCGAGCCCGAGCGTCGCTACGGCTCCGTCGAGCAGCTCGCGGAGGACGTACGCCGCCACCTCGAGGGGCTGCCGGTGCGAGCACGCCGCGGCACCTTCACCTATCGAGCGTCGAAGTTCCTGCGCCGCAATCGGCTCGGCGTCTCCGCCGCCGCGGCCATCTTCGCCCTGGCGCTGGGGCTCGCGGCCACCGCCACGCTGCAGGCCCAGCGGATCGCCCGCGAACGAGAGGCGGCCGAGCAGCAGCGCGCGCGCGCCGAGCGGGAGAGGGACAAGGCGCAACGAGTGGCCGAGTTCATGGGGGAGCTCTTCGACGCGGCGAGCACGCGGCAGGGGATCACCGCCCGCGAGCTCCTCGACCAAGGCGCTACCGGCCTCTATGGAGCGCTCGAGGGGGACGATCCCGAAGTGCGCGCCACGCTGCTCGTGGCCGTCGGTAGCGTCTACGCGAAGATGGGTCTTACCATCGAGGCCAAGCGACACCTCGAGGAGGCGCTGCGGAGCCGCGAGAAGCTGTTCGGCCCCGACCACCTCGACGTGGCGGAGGTGGCCATCCAGCTCAGCGGGGTTGCGGCGTGGGACGGCGAGCTGGCCAAAGCCGAGAGGTACGCGCGGCGGGCGCTCAGGATCCGAGAGCAGCTGCTCGGCCCGAACGATCTGCTCGTCGCCAACAGCCTCCACCAGCTTGGACAGGTCTATGCAGACATGCAGCGTCTCGGGGCGGCCGAGGAGTTGTTGGCGCGCGCGCGGCGCATTCAAGAGAGCCGGCTCGGACCTGCAGCCAGCGAGCTCGCCAACACCGACAACGCGCTCGGTCTGGTCTACCGCGAACAGGAGAAGCGGGTCGAAGCCGAGGCTGCCTTTCGGCGAGCGCTGGCGACCACAGAGCGGAAATTTGGGCCCGACCATCCAGGACTGGGATCGGCGCTCAACAACCTCGCGCTGGTGCTCCATGATGGGGGCCGTCTCGAGGAGGCGGCACCCTACTATCGCCGCGCCATCGCGCTCAAAGAGCGGTCCGAAGGTGAAACTCCAAGGCTCGCCGCGAGCCTCTTCAACCTCGCCCAGCTCGAGAGCTCGCTGGGCGAGTACGCGGTCGCCGAGCGTCGTCTCGCTCGGGCGCAACATATCTGCGAAACCACCATCGCCCCGGAGGGCCTCTACGTTGGAATGATCGTCGCGGCGCGGGGGATGGTCCACCGCGATCGAGGCGAGCTCGGGCTCGCCGCATCCGCACTGCAACGTGGACTACGGATGATCGAAGCCGCTGTCGGCTCCGAGCACAGGATGGTCGCCCAGAAGCTGATCCAGGTGGCGAGCGTCGACTTCCGTCGCGGCCGGCTGCGCGAGGCGGCCGCGGCTCAGGAACGGGCGATCCGGATCTTTCGCCCGCAGCAGGGGCCGGCGACGGCTGAGGTCTCGGCGGCCACCCGCGACTTGGCGCAGGTCGTGACGGCCCAGGGCGACGCGAGGCGTGGCAAGGACCTCCTGGCGGAGGTCGTGGCGAACACCGAGGAGCGGCTGAGGAAACAGGAGAATCGAGACGATGTCGTCCTCCTGGCTTCGGCCCTGCTGGAATCCGGGCGAATCGAAGCGGCGGCTGGCGACCACGCGGCTGCCGCGTCCCGCTTCGCTCGCGCCGCCGAGCTGGTCGAGCCGTTCGCCGCCGACTCGCGGGTCATCGACCACGCTCGCCTCTACGCGGAGGCGCTGGTTCTGCTCGGCCGTGTCGACGAGGCCCGCCCGATCGTCGAGCGGTTGCTGTCGACGGGCTGGCGCGATCCCCGATTCCTCAGCCTGATGCGCGACCACGGTCTGGGCCCACAGGGATAGACCCACCAAACCCGCGCTCGACGCGGCGTAGAATCCGCCGCGCCTCGTCGAGTCCCTTTACGTAGCGCGTCCGCTTTCCGGAGGTCCCGCCCATGGCCGTTCGCACGCTCACCGAGCTGTTCTTCGTCGCCGCCGGGTACGACAAGCCCGACTGCCTGCTGCACAAGGTGAGCGGCAAGTTCGAGCCGATCTCGACGCGCGAGCTCGTCGACCGCGTGCAGCGGCTCGCCAAAGCGCTGCGCGAGCTGGGCGTCGAGCGCGGCGACCGCGTGGCGCTGATGGCGGAGAACGGGCCGCACTGGCCGGCGATCGACTTCGCCACGCTGTGCAGCGGCGCCGTGTTGGTGCCGATCTACCCGACGCTGCTGCCGGATGGCGCCGCCTACATCGTCAACGACAGCGGCGCCAAGGTGCTCTTCGTGCAAGGCGACGCGCGGCTCGAGCCGCTCCTCGCCCTGCGCGGCGACATGCCGCAGCTGCAGCACGTGGTGCGCATCGACGGCGCGGCGGGCGAAGGGTTTACCAGTCTCGACACTCTGCTCGAGCGCGGCAACGGCGCCGACCGCGCCGCCTTCGAAGCCGAGGCGAAGAAGGCGCAGCCCGATGACCTCGCCACCTTCATCTACACCAGCGGCACGACGGGCAACCCCAAGGGCGTGATGCTCACCCACGGCAACATCGCCTCCAACGTCAGCGACGGCGCCGAGTGCATCGACGTGCGCGGCGAGTTCACGGCGCTGTCCTTCCTGCCGCTGTCGCACTCCTTCGAGCGCGCGGTCGACTACATCTACTTCTACCGCGGCGCCTCGATCGCCTACGCCGAGTCGGTGAACACGGTGCCGCAGAACCTCGCCGAGGTGCGGCCGCACGTCTTCGTCTCGGTGCCGCGCGTCTACGAGAAGTTCCAGGCGCGGGTGCTCGACACGGTGTCGAAGTCGCCGGCCTGGCGGCAGCGGCTCTTCCAGTGGGGCCTCGACCTCGGCCGCGAGGCGCTCGAGCACCGGCTCGCCGGCACGCGGCCGCCGGGCCTGCTCGGCACCAAGCTCGGCGTCGCCGATCGTCTGGTGTTCTCGAAGATCAAGACGCGGCTCGGCGGCCGCTTCGTCTTCGCCGTCTCCGGCGGCGCGCCGCTGGCGCGCGAGCTGGCGGAGTTCTTCTGGTCCGCCGGCGTGCCGATCTACGAGGGCTACGGGCTCACCGAGACCTCGCCGGTGCTCACCGTCAACCGTCCCGGCAAGGTGCGGCTCGGCTCGGTGGGCGCGGCGATCCCGGGCGTGCAGCTCAAGATCGCCGGCGACGGCGAGATCCTCGCCAAGGGCCCCAACATCATGAAGGGGTACTACAACAACCCCGAGGCGACTGCCGAGGTGATCGACGCCGAGGGGTGGTTCCACACCGGCGACATCGGCCACCTCGACGCCGACGGCTTCCTCTTCATCACCGACCGCAAGAAGGAGCTGATCGTCAACGCCTACGGCAAGAACATCGCGCCGGCGCCGATCGAGAACGCGCTCAAGGCGAGCCGCTACGTCAGCCAGGCGGTGGTGCTGGGCGACAAGCGGAAGTTCCTCACCGCGCTCCTGGTCCCCGACTTCGAGGCGCTGCGGCCGTGGGCGCGCGGCCAGGGCGTCGCCTTCGCGAACGACGAGGAGCTGGTGCGCGCGCCGGAGGTCAAGAAGCTGTTCGCCGGCGAGGTCGAACCGGTCAACGCCAAGCTGGCCCGCTACGAGCGCATCCAGTCGTGGGGCCTGATCCCGGCCGAGTTCACCATCGAGGGCGGCGAGCTGACGCCGACGCAGAAGGTGAAGCGGCGGGTGATCAACACCAAGTACAAGGACACCATCGACCGGCTCTACGCCGAAGCGGACGCGGCCGGCGGCGGCGACTGAGGGCGGTGACACGCGCGGCATCGAGATCGCTTCGTCGCTGCGCTCCTCGCGATGACAGCAGCCCTCGCCGCGCGTCTCCCGGCGACAATCCGTCATCGCGAGCGAAGCGAAGCGATCTCGATCCGGCACGTTAAGCTGGCTCCATGACCGCGAGCTTCACCCTCCACGTCGGCCGCGACGGCCTCGCAACCCTCGTCTTCGACGTGCCCGGCAAGCGGGCGAACGTCATCTCCTTGAGCGTGCTCGAGGAGCTCGAGCAGGTGGTCGAGGACCTCGGCGAGCGGCGCGACGTCTCCTGCCTCGTGCTCCTCTCCGGCAAGGAGAGCACCTTCATCGCCGGCGCCGACGTCGAGCAGATCGCCGCCGTCCAGGACCCCGCCGTCGCCGAGTCGTTCACCCGCCGCGGCCAGGCGATCTACGGCGCCTGGGAGCGCCTCCCCTTCCCCACCGTCGCCGCGGTGCGCGGCACCTGCATGGGCGGCGGCACCGAGCTCTGCCTCGCCTCCACCTTCATCCTGCTGAGCGACCGACCCGAGCTGCGCATCGGCCTGCCCGAGGTGCGGCTCGGCATCCTGCCCGCGTGGGGCGGTTGCACGCGGCTGCCGCGGCGCATCGGCATCGCCGCCGCGCTCGACATGATCTTGACCGGCAAGGCGGTGAGCGGACGGAGCGCGTTGAAGTCCGGCCTCGCCGACGCGCTGCTGCCCGACGCGCAGTTCCTCGCCCTCGTGCGCGACTTCGCGCTGGCGCACCGCGACGGCGACCGCCGGGCGCCCGAGCGCCCCGACTTGAAGGAGCTGCTGCTCGAGCGCAATCCGCTCGGACGCAAAGTGCTCTTCGACCAGGCGCGGAAGAAGACGCTCGCCGAGACGCACGGCAACTACCCGGCGCCGCTGCGCGCCCTCGAAGTGGTGCGCATCGGCATCGAGCACGGCCGCGCCGCGGGCCTCGAGGCGGAGGCGCGCGCCGCCGCCGAGCTCGCCACGTCGCCGGTGTGCAAGAACCTGCTCTACGTCTTCAAGCTCACCGAAGACGCCAAGAAGTCGGCGCTGGCGCCCGGTGGCACGCCGAAGCCGGTGCGCGAGGTGGCGGTGCTCGGCGCCGGCGTCATGGGCGGCGCCATCGCGCAGGTGATCGCCGAGCAGACGGCGCTGCCGGTGCGGCTCAAGGACATCCGCGCCGACGCGCTCGCCGCCGGCATGGCGCACGCGGCGGAGCGCTTCCGCCGGCAGGTCGAGCGCCGCCGCTTCACCAAGGACGAAGCGAAGCGGCGCATGGCGCTGCTGCGGCCGACCCTCGTCTACGAGGGCCTCGGCGCCTGCGGTCTGATGATCGAGGCGGTGGTCGAGAACGTCGAGGTCAAGCAGACGGTGTTCGCCGAAGCGGCGGCCGCGTTGCCGCAGGACGCCGTGCTCGCCAGCAACACCTCGTCGCTTTCGATCGAGGCCATCGCCGCCAAGACGCCGCAGCCCGAGCGCGTCGTCGGCATGCACTTCTTCAACCCCGTGCACCGCATGCCGCTGGTCGAGGTGGTGGTGGCGCCGCAGACTTCCGCCGACGCCGTCGAGACCGTCGCCGCCTTCGCGCGCAAGCTCGGCAAGACACCGGTGCGGGTCGCCAACAAGCCCGGCTTCCTGGTCAACCGGCTGCTCGGCTTCTACATGGCCGAGGCGCTCTGGCTGCTGCACGAAGGGCAGCGCATCGAAGAGATCGACCGCACGATGATGGCGTGGGGGATGCCGATGGGTCCCATCGCGCTCATCGATGAGGTCGGGATCGACGTCGCCGTCAAGGTGGCGCACATCCTTTCGGATGCGTTCCCGGGGCGCTTGCCGCTGCCGCCGTGGGGCGACCAGCTCCCGAACCCGGAGCGGCTCGGCGCCAAGACGCACAAGGGACTCTATAAATACAAGGACGGGCGGCGCACCGATCCCGATCCGGACGTCTACACCGCGATCCCCGACGGCGGCCGCGGCGGCGCCGCCGATCCCTCGCGGCTCGTCGATCGCATGGTGCTGCGCATGGTCGACGAGGCGGCGCTCTGCCTCGACGAGAAGGTGGTGGGCAGCGCCGCCGAGCTCGACCTGGCGATGGTCCTCGGCACCGGCTTCCCGCCCTTCCGCGGCGGCCTCTGCCGCTGGGCCGACCACCAGGGCGTCGGCCGCCTCGTCGCCGAGCTCGAGCGGCTCACCACGGCAGTCGGGGAGCGCTTCGAGCCCTCGCACGCGCTGCGCGAAGCGGCGTCGGCCGGCGGCTTCCACGCGCGCTGGCCGCCGCAGAGCGCCACCAAGGCAGCCGCCAGCTGACCGGCATCGAGATCGCTTCGCTTCGCTCGCGATGACGTTCGAAAGTCATCGCGAGGAGCGCAGCGACGAAGCGAACTAAGCGGCCGAGCGAAAGCGAGGACGCGTGTCGTGGAGCGAATGTCCGTCTGCGGGCAGTCGCGGAACAACTCGATGCCGGAGCTACAATCGACCCATGCGAAACCATGCGACTGCCATTGCCCTTTCGGCCGTTCTCTTCGCCGGTCTCCTAGTCGCACAAGAAACGCCGCCTCCCGCCGCGCAGCCCACGCCGACCTTCGGCGAGGAAGTCGAGGTCAGCGAGGTGCTCATCGACGCCGTGGTCAGCGACCGCGACGGGAACGTCATCGTCGGGCTGGGCAAGGACGACTTCACCGTCAGCGAAGACGGCAAGCCGGTCGAGCTCGCCGACGTCAAGTTCTATAGCAGCCGCGCGCGCGTCGACGCCGCCGGCCGCTCGCTCGAGCCGGCGCAGGCGCAGCGTCTCTTCATCCTCTTCTTCCACGACCAGCGGCAGATGAACGTCGACGTGCCCGGCGTGCTGGCGCGCTCGCTCGACGCCGCCCGCCGCGCCAAGGACTGGGTGCGCACGCTCGGCCCCAACGACTACCTCGCGGTGGCGAGCTACGAGCACAGCCTGGTCGTCAATCAGGACTTCACGCGCGACAGGAAGGCGATGCAGCGCGGCATCGACGAGGCGGTGAAGGGCGGCGGCGCTGCCGGCAACTGGCCGTCGCGGGTGCCGCCGCCGGGCGAGGGGCCGTCGCTGCTGCGCCACCTGCCCAAGGGCAACGAGGTGCGCGACACGACGCCCACCATCTACGAGGCGCTGCAGGTGCTGTCGCGCGCCGGCGAGAACGTCGTCGGCCGCAAGAACCTGGTGCTGGTGTCGAGCGGCTTCGGCGAGGTGAACTCGTTCAACCAGTTCATCCCCGACCCGCGCTACGACAAGCCGACCGCCGAGGCGCTCAACGACGGCAACGTCGCCGTCTACTCGGTCGACGTGCTCGACGCCGGCACCGATTCGCCGCTGTCGAGCGCGCTGTCGCTGCTCTCCACCGAGACCGGCGGCCGCTACTTCCAGCACGTCGTCAACTTCGTGACCCCGTTCAACCAGGTCGCCGAGGAGACGACCGGCTACTACCTGCTCGCCTACCGCTCGCCGCATCCGCGCGGCAGCAACGGCTTCCAGAAGGTGTCGGTGGCGGTGCGCAACCCGGAGTTCCGGGTCAAGGCCCGCGAGGGCTACCGCTACGGCGACTAGCCGACTGACTCGGGCATAGGCCCGCCGTTCGCCTACCCTTCCAGCGGCCCCTCGGACCATCCTGGGTGTGGAGAGGCTGCCGTCCCGGGCCGCCCTCGCGGGCTGAGCTGTGCGTCGCAAACCACTGTGGCGCAATGCTTTCCCATCCAGTCCGCAGAATCTCTCACTACTGTGTTTGACACAGTGCTATGCGTCGCACTACTATTCGCCGCACAGTGAGAGGTGACGCATGGTAGTCGAGAGAGACAACACCCACCTGATCGAGCTGCGGCGCGGCGTGTTGGTGCTCGCCGTGCTCTCGCGGCTGCGGAGCCCGCAGTACGGCTATTCGCTGCGCCAGGCGCTGGCCGAGGGTGGCATGCCGATCGAGGAAGGCACGCTCTACCCGCTGCTGCGGCGGCTGGAGTCGCAGGGGCTGCTGGCCAGCGAGTGGAACGTCGAGTACGCGCCGCCGCGCCGCTACTACCGGCTGAGCGCCGAAGGTGAGCGGACCTTCGCGACGCTGGGCGAAGCGTGGCGCGCGCAGGCGCAGGTCATCAACGGATTGCTGGATTAGGAGAGGACGACGATGGACGCCCATGAAGTGATCGACTCGTACGTGCGCGACGTGGCGCGCTACCTGCCGCGGCAGAAACGCAACGACGTGGCCTTCGAGCTGCGCGCGCTGCTCGCCGACGAGCTGGCGGCGAAGGCGGAGAGCGCCGGCCGCGCGCCCGATCGCGCGATGGCGATGGAGCTGCTGCAGGGCTTCGGCCGGCCTGCGGAGGCCGCGGGGCGCTACCACCCGCGCTCGCCGATCATCGATCCCGCCGACAATCACAACTTCGTCATCTGGGCCGTCGTCGGCGCCATCGTCGTCAGCGTGCTCAAGCCGACCGACGGCGCCGCATATCTCCGTTGGCTCGGCGTCCTCGTCGTCGTCTTCGCGCTGATGGGCTGGCACCGCCGCCGCAACCCGGACGTCCTCCGCTGGAAGCCCAACCGCGGACCGGACGCGATGCCGCGCGGGCTCGCGCTGCTGGCGTTGGCGGCGACGCTCTTCTTTCCGGTGTTCATGTACGTCGCGCCGCAGACCTTCGTGAAGGTCGCGTTCTTCGGCGCCTTCCCGACCGGCGGCGTCGAGCTGACCGAGGCCTTCCGCCACAGCTGGCAGCGCGCGGCGACCCTCGTCGGGCTCGGCGCGCTGGTCGGCGTCTACGCCGCGGTGGCCGTCCACGGCGGCTGGCGTTCGCGGACGCGCTGGGCGAGCGTCGCGGCGCACGCCGGCCTCGGCGTGCTGTGCTTCGTCCACGCCGTGCCGATGATGACGCTGCCCGAAAGGGAGACGTTCTCGATCTTCGTCTCCCCGACGACGAACCGCGTCTCCATGCCGCTGTTCGGCCTGGTCGGCGCGCTCCTCGTGTTCAGCGCCCTGTACGCGGCCTACGTCGAATGGGCGCGCATCAGTCCCGCCCCGGCGCTGGAGAACGGTCCGGCGTCCTAGCCTCTCGAAGTCCGTCGAGCGCCCCATCAGGCCGGGCGCTGCAAAAGGCCTGAACCGTCAGGGCCGTGCCCTGTCGTGTCGTTCGTTCGGTCAACCCCCACCTTCGAGGAGGAAGCCCCATGCTGCGCAGAATTCTGAGCCTCACTGCCGCCCTGTCCCTCGTCGCCTCCGCCCTGCCTGCAGCGGCGGAGACCGCGGCCCCGTCGTCGCCCGCCGGTTTCGTTCGTCCCGATCCTCCCGGCCGTCTCGTCGACGTCGGCGCGGGCCGCCGTCTCCACGTCCGCTGCAAGGGCGATGCGGGGCCCCGCGAAGCGGGGAATCGACCAACCGGGCCGAGCGTGATCTTCGAGGCCGGCCTGTCGCAATACACCGCGAACTCCACCTACGGCGTGGCGCAGGACGCCATTGCGCCGTTCGCGCGCGTCTGCACCTACGACCGCGCCGGTCTGGGCTGGAGCGATCCGGCGCCGGCCGAGTGGACGCAGGCCGGGATGGTGGCCGACCTGCACCGGCTGCTTGCGGCGGCGAAGGTCCCCGGGCCGTACGTCATGGTCGCCCATTCGATGGGCGGGCTGGTGGCTCGCACCTACGCGCGCACCTATCCCAAGGACGTCGCGGGCCTGGTGCTCGTCGACGCCACGTCGGACCGCAACTTCCCGGAGCTGGAAGCGGCCCGCGTCACCGTCGTTGCGCAGATCGATGCGGCCATCGCCAACGCGAAGCCCGGCGTGCCCGTCGTCGGCATGCCGGCCGGCACCTCGCCCGAGGTCGTGCTGGCGTTCACGCCGGAGGTCCTGCGCGGTGTCAAGGCCGAGTTCGAAGCGCTCGATCGCGTGCCCGCCGAGATGAAGCAGCCGGGCGGCTTCGGCGCGCTCGGCGACCTGCCGCTGATCGTCATCCGCCGCGGCAAGACGGCGCAGCCGCCCAACGCGAACGACGTCGCTCACCGCGAAGGTCAGGAGGCGCTCGCCGCGCTCTCCTCCAACAGCGCGCTCATCGTCGCCGAGCACAGCGGCCACACCATTCCGCTCGACGAGCCACAGGTGGTGGCGGACGCCGTGCGCCGGATGCTCGAGTCGTTACGGACCGGCGTCGCTCTGTCGAAGCCGGCGGAGACCGCCGCCGCGCCGGCTCGCTGAGGTCGGGCCTCAGCTGTCGGTCTCGTCGTCGCTGTCCACCTGGACGAGGACGACGGTGATGTTGTCGAGGCCGCCCTTGGCGTTGGCGTCGCGCACCAGGCTGCGGCAGACCTCCTCGAGCGCCGGCGCCTCGCCGAGGCGGCGCTGGATCTCGTCGTCGGAGAGCATGGTGGTGAGGCCGTCGCTGCACAGCACGTAGACGTCGCCGGCCATCACCTCGACCTCACGCACGTCCACCACCACCTCGCTCTCGCCGCCGAGCGCGCGCGTCACCACGTTCTTCAACGGGTGCGCGCGCGCCTGCTCGGCGGAGAGGTAGCCCGCCACCACCTGCTCGTTGACCCAGGTGTGGTCTTGGGTGAGCAGCTCGAGCTTGCCGGCGCGCAGGCGGTAGACGCGGCTGTCGCCGACGTGGGCGATGGCCGCCACCCTGCCCTTGAGCAGGAAGCCGACGACGGTGGTGCCCATGCCGATCAGCGAGCCGTCGTGGCGGATGGCGCGCAGCACCTTGTCGTGCGCCATTCGAATCGCCGTTTTCAGGCGATTCGAATGGCGCTGCAGCCGTGCGTCGTAGACGAACGGCCAGGTGGTGTCGTTCTCGGCCGTCTGCTCGACGAACTCCTGGATCGCCTTGACGGCGATGCGCGAGGCGACCTCGCCGTGGTTGTGGCCGCCCATGCCGTCGGCGACGACGAACATGCGGTGGTCGGGGTCGATGCCGAAGCAGTCCTCGTTGTGGGTGCGCGCGCGCCCCACGTCGGAAAGGCCGCAGGCCTTTATCCGCAGCATCGTTCCCTTCCCATCGCCATCACCGCGAGCATCATTCCACTCTGCCGAAGAGGCCTCCGAGCAGTCCCTTCCGCTTGCCCTCGAGCGCGTCGAGGGCGGCCCGCACCTCTGGGTCGTCGCCGCCCCATCTTATCGCTTGGCGGAAATAGTTCGCCGCCTTCTCGCGCTCGCCGGCTTTCAGGAAGACCTGTCCCGCCAGCTTGTGGTAGTCGGCCTTCATCGGCTCGAGCTCGCAGGCGCGGGCGATGGCGGCGGTGGCGCGCGACAGCCAGCGGTCCTCCAGCACGCAGGTGCGCGCGAGGTGATGCCAGGCGAGGCCGTTGTTGGGGTCGGCCTCGGTGGCGCGCGAGAAGTTGTCGGCCGCCTCGATGAAGTTCTTCGCCTTGTAGGCCTTGATGCCGCGCTGCATGAAGACGCGGGCGAGCTCGTTGGGCTCGGCGCGGCGGTCGGCGGGGCGCGACAGCTCGATGTCGTGCTGGCGCCGCCGCTCGGGGTTGGACAGCACGTTGAAGGCCTGGGTGATCGACTGGAAGGCGAGCTCCGCCTGCTGCTTCTGCGTCCCGGCGAAGCGGTCGGGATGCTTCTCCCGCGTCAGCTGGAGGAAGCGTTCCTTGATCTGCTCCGTCGTGGCGTTGCGGGCGACGCCCAGAACGCCGTAAAAGTCGGTCGACATGCGCTTTACACGGATTTTACACGGTAGAGACGCAGCGCCGACTGGCGCACGGCGTCGGGCAGGTTGCGGTCCTTGGCCATGATGCGCAGGTCGCGCACCGACAGGCGCGACATCAGCGGCAGCGCCACGTTGAGCGGCGTGCGCGGGTTGTTGACCAGGCCCACCACCACCGGATATTTGGTGAGCCACCGCCGCTGCTTGGCGATGTAGTCGAGCACCTCGGGGACGACGCTGCGCATGCGCGCGAACTGCTCGATCTCGGTGTCGGAGATCGGGTTGGACTGCAGCACCGCCACCGCGACGAGCGCGCTGGTGTCGCGGACGAGGAACTGGCGCATGGTCTTCGGCGCCCGCCGCGCCAGCTTGAGCCGCACGTTGACCGGCAGCTGCCGGATCTGCCCGTCGGAGAGGCCGGTCTGCTCCTCGATCTCGCCCTCGACCGGCACCCCGCGCGCGCGGGCGATCGCCTCTTGGATCTCCTGCTCCTCGGCCACCTCGGCGGCGGCCGCCGCCGCCCGCGCCTGCGCCGCCGCGGCGCCGGCGCCGCCGAGCAGGTGGTCGCGGTACTCGCGGATGCGCCGCTGCGAGTAGGCCGACAGCTGCGGGTTCGTCTCCAGCGCGTCGAGCAGCTGCGGCGAGGTGGTGATGCGGTCCTGGCGCAGCAGCAGCACTTCCTGCAGGTCGGCGCCCAGCTGCGGCGCCAGGTGGAAGAGCACGTCGAGCGGCACGTCGCGCCGGCGCAGCAGCGTCTCGACGATCTCGCGGTCGCGGCTGTTGTAGGCGTACCAGCTCTGCACCTCGGGCGGCGCCTCGCGGGCCAGGAAGGGGACGAGCACGCGCGGCTCGATACCGCGCAGCGACTCGCCGGCGGCGGCGGCGATCTCGGCATCCTCGTTGCCGGTGAGCTGCACCTGCAGCGGCACGAGCTCTTCCGGCGCCAGCGGCAGCATGCCGCGGGCGGCGAGCAGCGTCAGCTGGCGGTTGGTGCCCGAGAGCGCCTGGGTGACGAGGGGCGAGGCCACGACCGCGGCGGTGATCAGCGGCCGGGAGCCGGCGCCGCGGGCAGCGGCGGCAGGCCCGCGGTCGCGCGGTCGATCAGCAAGTCGTTCACCACTTCGCCGGTGCCCGCGGGCAGTTGCATCGGCTTGCCGTTGACGTCCATCCGCACGGCGCTCACCTTGCCGATCTTCTCGAACAGCACCGACTCGCGGGCCTCGACCCGCATCGACTCGCCGGCGACGTGCAGCTCGGCGATGCGGCGGTCGCCGTCGACGACCACCTCGATCCAGCACTCGGCGGTGAAGGAGAGCGCGATGTTGATCTTGTTGGGGTCGAAGGGCGGTTGGCCTGGCACCGCCTGCTGCGGCGCCGCCGGAGCCGGGGCGGGAGCGACCGGCACCAGGCCCGGCGTCGCCTCGGCCTGCGGCTGCTCGGGCGGGCGGTCGGCGCGGTTGCGCTTCACCACCCAGACGACGGCGAGCACGACGAGCAGCAGCGTGAAAGCGCCGAGCGCGGCGAGCAGCCAGCCGATGGGCAGCGGCCGCGCCGGCTTGACGGTGCCGCCGGGCGGGATCGGCAGCACGCCCGAGACGTCGTCGCCGCCGCGCTCGGCGCGATGGCGCTGCTCGGCGGTCAAGTAGAAGTTGACCACCTCGTCGGGGTCGAGGCCGACGTACTTGGCGTACTCGCGCAGGAAGCCCTTGGCGAAGATCGGCGCCGGCAGCACCTCGAAGCGGTCCTCCTCGAGGGCCTCGAGGTACCGCATGGCGATCTTGGTGTTGTCGGCGATCTCGCGCAGGGTGATGTTGCGGATCTCGCGCTGCTGGCGGAGCCAGTTGCCGAACGACCCACCTTCACCTTCCCACGGCTTGGCCATCGCGTTGGCTGGCATCACCTCAAACCCGTATCTCTCTCAAACCGATGCCGGCGACTGAAACTCCCCGATTTTCAGGCTTTTAACCACCGAAGGCTGGCGGGTCCATTCTAGGGAGCCCGTCGGGGCAAGGTCAACGCCAGCCCGGCACGAGCGCGCCGAGCGAAGCACGTGCCAGCTCCAAATGCGCGCTTCACGCGCCGAGCAGCATCTCCGCCTTGCGGCGCAGCGGGAGGGCGAGGCGCGGGTCGGAGGCGACGGCGCGCAGGTCGGGCTTCTTGAGCAGGGGCAGCTGAGTGAGCGCCTGTTGCAACGGCGCGCGCGGGTTCTTCACCACCGCCACCTTCACCGGGTAGCGGTTGCCCCACTTCCGGTGGGCGAGGATGACGCCGAGCACCGGCGTGTGGGCCGTCTCGCCGCTCGCCAGCGGCAGCAGGTCGCCCTCGACGAGGCGCGGGTTGTCGAGCAGGGCAGCGATCACCCGCGGCGTCGGATCGTGGCGCAGCACCTGCAGCACGTGCGGCGAGGCGCTGCGCGCGATCGTCACCTTCTCCCCCACTGCCAGCGTCGGCAGGCGCTCGACGAGACGATGCTCGGCGAAGCGGCGCACCACCGGGCGGATGCGCACGTCGAGCCCCGCCGCCACCAGGTCGCGCCAGTAGAGACCGGTGAGCAGCGCCAGCGCGATCGGCTGCGGCGTCGCCGGGTGGAGCGCGAGGTCGCGGCGCAGCTCGTAGAAGGAGAGCAGGCGCCGCTGCTCGGCGATCGTGCGCAGCGCGTCCTCGCCGGCGTGCGGGTTGCGCAGCACCGCCTGCGCCGCCGGCACGTCGAGCGCCGGGGCGAGCTGTTGGAGGAGCGTGCGCAGCTCGTCGGCACCGGCCTCGCGCAGCCGCTGCAGCACCTCCTCGGGCCAGTCGGGCATGCGCATGACTTTACGTGCGATGCGGCGGGCGCGGCGCCGCGCCCTGGTATCTTTGGCGCCCCATGGATGCCGAGCTGCAACGCCAGATCGCCGCCGGCGAGATCGACGCCGTCGCGGACGCCTTCGTCGCCCGCCTCTCCGAGACGCCGGTCGACGCGGCGTTCCTCGGCGAAGCCGGCCGCGCGCTGGCGCAGGCCGGGCACGAGGAACAGGCCGACTTCCTGCTCCGCATGGCCGACGATCACCTGAAGCAGGCGCAGGCATGGCGCGAGCGGCTGCAGCTGCTGCGCCGCGCCGGCCACCTGCTCTATCCCGAGCCGATTCCGCTGCACGACGAGATCGTGCGCTCGCTGTTCGCGGCGCACAGTGGCGGCGCCGCCACTGGCGGCGCCGCAACCGGCGGCGAGCTCGCCAAGCGGCTGGGCGAGAAGCTCGGCCTCCACCGCGCGCCCGACGACATCCCGAAGACCTGGGACAAGGCCGACCGCGTCGAGGAGCTGATGGCGCTCGCGCCCGGCACCGTGGTGGCGATGGAGGGCAAGGGCGCCGGCCGCGTCGCCGAGGTCAACCTCCAGCTCGACAGCTTCCGCGTCGACCTCGGCCCGCTCGGCGCGCTTGAGCGTCGGCTTCGCGGCGGCGAAGAAGATGCTGCGGCCGCTCCAGCCGCATCACGTGCTGCGGCGCAAGCTCGAAGACCCGGCCGGCCTGTTGGCGTTGAAGCGCGACGACCCGGCCGAGCTCGTGCGCGTCGTGCTGGCGAGCTACGACGAGCCGCTCACCGGCAACGAGCTGCGGCAGGCGCTCGCCGGCGTCGTCGACGAGGCGGAGTGGACGAGCTTCTGGAACCGCGCCAAGAAGAGCCCGCAACTGGTGTCGCAGCCGGGGGCGCGCCAGCGCTACCGCTGGGCGGCGAGCGCCGGCGACGCCGTGGCCGGCGTGCGCGAGCGCTTCGCGACGGCGCCATGGCGCGAACGCCTCGACCTGCTGCAAGAGCCACGGCGCGCGCGACCCGGCGCTGGTGCAAGAGATGGTGAAGGCGCTGGGCGAGCAGGCGGAAGCACTGCGCGCGCGCGAGCCCGCGGTGGCGCTCGAAGTGGCGCTGGTGCTCGAGCGCGCCGGCGCTCCGTTGACGCCGGAGCTGGCGCCCGAAACGCTGCTGGCGGCGAGCGACGACCCGCTGCGCCTGCTCGCCGCGACGGACCGGGCGACCCGCGAGGAGGCGTATCGCCGGCTGCCCGCCGCGCGCGGCGACTGGCCGACGTGGTTCGAGAAGGCGCTGCTGCGCGAGGAGGAGCCCAAGGTCCTCGACATCATCGCCGACCAGCTCGTCGCCGAGACGCGGCCGGCGTTCGATCGTCTCGTCGGCGAGCTCCTCACCCAGCCGCGCAAGAACCCAGCGGGCTTCGCCTGGCTCGCCGAGCGCGCCGCCCGCGACGAGACGCTGCTGCGGCGCAATCCGATCCGCCTCTTCCAGCAGGTGCTCGCCGGCTCGGCGGACGACAGCTTCGGCCCCCATCGCAAGCGGCTGCTCAAGCTCGCCGACAGCGGCGGCACCTTGCCGCGCCTGCTGCCCTACCTCGAGCCGGCGCAGGCAGCGCAGGCGGTGGAGGCGGTGGGCAAGGCGCCGGGCCTCGAGGCTTATCAGCGCGAGGCGCTCTCCAACGCCATCCAGCTGCGTTTCCCCGAGCTGCGGCAGGAGGCCGAGCAGCCGCTCTACGCGACCCCCGAAGCGATCACCGCGAAGAAGGAAGAGCTGCGGCGCCTGCTCGAGGAGGAGATCCCCGCCAACCGCAAGGCGATCGAGGAGGCGCGCGCGCTCGGCGACCTGCGCGAGAACTTCGAGTACAAGAGCGCGCGGCAGCGCCACGAGTACCTCGCCGCCCGCGCGGCGGGCCTGCACCGCGACTTGGGTCGGGCGCGGCCGATCGACGCGGCGAAGGTCGACGCCACGACGGTGCGCGTCGGCACCCGCGTGCGGCTCGCAGGACCGAGCGGCGAGGAGCGCGCCTTCACTCTCCTCGGCCCCTGGGACAGCCAGCCCGAGCAGGGCATCCTCTCGCACGAGTCCGAGCTCGCCACGAGCCTCCTCGGCAAGGCGGTCGGCGACGGCGTCGGTCTCGAGGGGAAGACCTTCCGCGTCGCCGGGATCGAGCCGTTCCGCTGAGGCGTGAGGGCCGCGGCGCCGCGCGGCCGCGGTAGATTGCCGCCGTGGACCCACACGGCGGCGCCATCGAGGAGCTGCGACGGCACGCGCAGCTCATGCAGACCCTCTCCGAGGTGTCGCGTGCCGCGCTCGAGGAGGACGACCTCACCGAGCTCATGCACCGCGTCGTCGACTACATCGCGGCGCGGCTGGACGTGGCAGTCGCCAGCATCCTGCTCGTCGACGAGGCGGAGACGCGATTCGTCGGCGAGGTCTACGCGGGCGACCTCGAGCTGCGCACCCCCGACGGCGCCGACGACTGGCCGGTGAGCGTCGGCGTCTCCGGCCGTTGCGTGCGCACCGGCCAGCCGCAGCTCGTCTCCGACGTCAGCCTCGACCCCGACTACGTGCCGGGGCACGCCGACGTGCGCTCCGAGTACCTGACGCCCATCCGCTACCGCGGCCGCATCCTCGGCGTGCTCAACCTGGAGAGCGTGCGCCTCGCCGCCTTCTCCGAGCACGACTGCGCCGTCTTCGACGCCATCGCGGCGCAGGTGGCGGGCTCGATCCACCTGACGACCATCAAGCAGAAGCTCGAGGCCGCCAATCGCGAGCTGGCGCGGATCGCCCAGCTCGACGGCCTCACCGGCGTCGCCAACCGGCGGAGCTTCGACTCCACGCTCGAGCGCGAGTGGCGGCGCGCCGTACGCGAGAAGCGGTGGCTGTCGGTGCTGTTCGCCGACCTCGATCACTTCAAGGCGCTCAACGACCACCACGGCCACCTCTACGGCGACGACTGCCTGCGCCGCGCCGCGACGGCGATCGCGGGCACCGCGCGGCGCGCCGCCGACCTCACGGCGCGCTACGGCGGCGAGGAGCTGGCAGTGCTGCTCCCCGGCGCCGACGCTGCGGCGGCGTTGCGCATCGCCGAGGCCGCGCGCCAGGCGATCGAGAGCTTGGCGATGGCGCACGGCGGCGCGGGAGCAGGGCCGGTCGTGACCACCTCGATCGGCGTCGCCTCGGCGATCCCGAGCGGCGAGCGGCCGACGGCGCTGGTGGTGACGGCGGACCAGGCGCTCTATCGCGCCAAGCGGCGCGGCCGCAACCGCGTCGAGGTGGGCGAGCTCGTTGTGGCGAGCGCGCCGGCGGGCAACTAAGCGCTCGCTCTTTGCGCGGCGTACGTCTCGGGCGCCGCGCTCCGTCGCTACTTGGCCTTCGCCACCTGGACGCCGCCCGACGGCGGCGGGTGGTCCTCGCCGTAGTAGGCAAGGATGCCGGCGACCACCGCCTCTGCCACCTGCTGGCGGAAGGTGCGGGTCTGGATGAGGCGGCGGTCTTCCGCGTTGGCGAGGTTGCAGACCTCGACCAGCATCTTGGCGGGGATCGAGTTGTAGCGCAGCACCGCGGGCACGAATTCGCCGCGTTGGCGGATGATGCGCTCGCGCACCGGCTTGTAGGGGTGCACCGGCAGGCCGCGGCCGCGGAAGGCGGCGATGATGCGCGTCGCCAGCTCGCGCGACAGACCCTCGCTCTGCTGCCGCTCGCGCAGCGACAGCTCGACGGCCGGGTGCTCACGCACCTCGGCGCGCGCCGAGTAGACGTCGCCGCTCCGGCTCGAGCGGCCGCCGGTGAGCTTCGCCGACGGCACGTAGATCATCGCGCCGCGCAGCGACGGGTGGAGCGAGTCGGCGTGCAGCGAGACGAAGATCACCTTCTTGGGGTCGCCCTCGCCGCCGGAGACCGACTTGCGGTACTGGCTGTTGGCGAGGTACCAGCGCAGGTTCACGCCCACCTTGGCGTCGGCGATCGGATAGGGCGGCGTCGTCAGCACCTGGTGGCCGCGCGACACCGGCAGCACGTCCGCCTCGCGCACCGCGAAGGCGCCGCCGTCGCGCACCGTCGGCAGCACGCGCGCCGCGGTGCGCGTCTCGAGCAGCGCCTTGATGCGCACCATGATGTCGTAGACGTAGAGGCTCTCCCACACGCTGCCCACCGAGGCGCCGACGTCGGCGCCGCCGTGGCCGGCGTCGAGCACGACGGTGATGCCGGCGAGGCCGGTCGCCTGCACGGGATTGGTGAAGCGGTCGCTCTCGGCGAGGCTCGCCTCGTACTCGGCGCGGCGGGGGTCGCCGGCGGGCAGGAACTCGGCCTGCAGCAGGTCGAGCGGAATCTTCACCTCGTAGCCGATGGGGATGTCGGTGACGTCGGCGATGCCGCTGCGCTTGGCGATTTCGCCGGCGAGAGCGTTGACGTCCTCGGCGAAGACGCGGCCGGTGAAGCGCACGACGACCGAGGAGTAGAGCGCCTCGCCCGGCTGCAGGCGGTACGCCGCGTAGCGGCCGGCGGCATCCTCGCGGTACCGCAGGAGGTCGGCCGGCGAACCGGCGGCGCCGGCGGGAAGCGCCTGCTGGAGCGCCGGCCGCAGGAGGCGCGCCGGGATCCACAGCTCCTGCCCTGGCTGCAGGAGGTCGTCGGCCATGCGGTTGGCCTCACGTAGCTGGCGGAAGTTCTCGCCGCTGCCGGTGAACCAGTCGGCGACCGTCCACAGGCTTTCGCCGCGCGCCAGCGAGGCGAGCTCGACGCGGTGCGTCCAGCCGGTGATCTCGAGGCGATCGGCGGGGAAGAGCGCGCGCAGCATCTCGTGCTGCAGGCCGGCGCTCAGCAGGTGGAACGGCACGCGATAACGCATGCCGGCGAGAAGCTTCTTGCCGGCGTTGGCGGCGACGAGGGCCTTCGCGTTGTCGGTCGAGCCGGTCGCGCGGCGCGCGAAGGCGAGGAGACCCTCGCCCCGCAGCGGCACCGCTTCCAGCCACGGCGCGCCGTCGGCAGGAGCGACCGCCGTCATGCCGGGCGCCATCGTGACTCGCCGAGGAGCGGGCCCGGACGTCCTGGAAGCAGCCGCCGCGGCCGCCGGCGCCCACGCCGGACCCAGCAGCATCGCGAGAAGGAGGGCCTGCAGGCAGCGGTGCCGGCTCATCTCCTGACTGAATTCTCCTGCTCTCGTGGGCGGTTAGAGCGATTTCCTTAAAGAAGATTGTAGACGTTCGCCCAGG
This sequence comes from Thermoanaerobaculia bacterium, assembly GCA_963846495.1. Taxonomy (GTDB): domain Bacteria; phylum Acidobacteriota; class Thermoanaerobaculia; order Multivoradales; family JAIOJS01; genus DASYQD01. Next base: position 184,014 of record CAWJWP010000017.1, read on the forward strand.
CAGACGGGAATCCCCCCAAGGGATTGGGGTGGTCGACATCGCGATGCGCTGCCGCTCGCGCTTTCGGGCCGTGCCGGCGCTGCGCGCCGTTCGCCCTAGCTACGGAACATGCCGCTCTTAGCGGCCGGGTCTGCTCCGCCCATGAGCCGCTGATTGAGCTCCTTGATGCGCTCCATCAGCTTCTCGATCTTCTGCTGCGCCTCGTCCTTGAGGCGCTTGTAGTCGGCGCGCATGCGTTCGCCTTCCTGGCGCTGCTCCTCCAGGCGCTCGCCGAGCTCGCGGATCTTCTCGTCGCGGTCGCCGAGCTGCGACTGCATGTAGCGCGCTTGGTCGTCGCGCTCGGCGAGCACGAGCTTCTGCTTCTCTTCCTGCTCCTCGTACAGCTTCTTGTACTGCTGGAGCATGATGATCTCGGAAAAATCGGCGGTCGACGGCATGCCGTCCCCCTTGGTCTCGAGGTTGGGGAACATCTTGCGCAGCTTGAGCGAGAGGTCCTCGGGGTCGGACGACTCGCGCATCGCCATTTCGTACGAGATGGTGCCGTGCACCAGCAGCGACAAGAGCGACTGGTTCATCGACTGCATGCGGTAGTAGCCGACCGAAGACTCCACCTCTTCGTGCAGGTCGGCGGTCTCGCCACGCTCGATCATCTTCGACAGCTTGGGCGAGGAGCGCATGATCTCGAGCGCGGCGATGCGCCCCTTGCCGTCCTGCCGCTCGAGCAGCTTCATCGACACCACACCCTTGAGGATCTGCGCCAGCTGCGTGCGCACCTGCCCCTGCTGGTTGGGCGGGAAAGTGTCGAGGATGCGGTCGACCGTCTGCGTCGCGCTGTTGGTGTGCAGCGTCGAGAAGACGAGGTGGCCGGTCTCGGCGGCAGTGATCACCGTCGCCACCGTCTCCGGGTCGCGCATCTCGCCCACCATGATGACGTCGGGGTCTTGCCGTAGCGCGTTCCTCAGCGCCTCGGTGAAGCGCGTGGTGTCGGTACCCACTTCGCGCTGCGACACGGTCGCCGCGGCATCGGTGAAGAGGAACTCCATGGGGTCTTCGATGGTGATGATGTGGCAGGGTCGTCGCGCCGCGATGTGCTTGATGACGGCGGCGAGGGTCGTCGACTTGCCGCTGCCGGTAGGGCCAGTCACCAGGATCAGCCCCATCGGCAGGTCGCAGAACTCGAGCAGCACGTCGGGCAGCTCGAGCTCGTCGAGCCCCTTGATGTTGAAGGGGATGAGACGGAACGCCGCCGCCAGCGTGCCGCGTTGCATGTAGATGTTGCCGCGGAAGCGGGCGAGCCCGTGCACGCCGTAGCCGATGTCGACCGACATGTGCTGCTCGAGCTTCGCCTTCTGCGCGTCGGTGAGCACGTCCTCGAGCAACTGGCGGATCTGCGGCGGCGTGAGCGGATCGGCCTGCAACGGCACCAGCCGGCCGTTGACACGCATGAGCGGCGGCCGCGTGGGCTTCAGGTGGAGGTCCGAAGCCCCGTGCTTGGTCATCAGCCGCAGCAGCTCGTCGAGATGTTGCGAAGGCACGGTGAGCGGCAGTCTAACGCAAGCCTCACGCGGCCCCGATGGTCGCGCGGGGGGGAGTTCCGCGAAATCAGAGGTGTGGGCGGGGGCGCCCCCTGCACCTAGAGGGGCAGGGGGACGGGGGGATAGGGGTGGGACAAAAGCCGGGGAGGGGGTTGGGCGGGCGGTGGCAGCGCGCTTTGCGCGCGGGGGTGAATTTGACTTACGCCGCACTTCCGCCTATCCTGTTTGACCATGGGCGCACCACTCACCGAACGGCAGAAGGCGATCCTCGATTTCTTCGCCGAGTTCCAACGCCGCCACGGCTATCCGCCGACGCACCGCGAGATCCGCGACCGCTTCGGCTACACGTCGTACGGCACGGTGCACAAACACCTGCGCCTCTTGCGCGAGAAGGGCTACCTCGCCGGCGAGCAGCACCAGAAGCGCGGGCTGCGTCTCGCTCCGAGCGAAGAGACGGTGGCGCCGGAGATCCCCTTCCTCGGCCGCATCGCCGCCGGCCGTCCCATCGAGGCGATCACGGGCCAGGACCGTCTCGCCGTGCCGCCGTCGCTCCTCCATGGCCCGATCGACGACCACTACGTGCTGCGCGTCGTCGGCGACTCGATGATCGAAGAAGGCATCCACGACGGCGACCTCGTCGTCGTCCGCCGCCGCGACCAGGCGACGCCTGGCGAGATGGTCGTCGCGCTGATCGGCGAAGACGCCACGCTCAAGCGCATCTACCCCGAAGGCCCGACCGTGCGCCTGCAGCCCGCCAACGCCGCGATGCAGCCGATCTTCGTCCCGGCGAATGACGTGCGCGTGCAAGGCGTCGTCGTCGGCTTGATGCGCCGCTTCTGACGCTCTCGGCGTCATCGCGATCTCGACGCCGCGGCATCTAACCCTCGTCGCGGGCTCATCCGGATAGGTCGGCGCATGCGCGCGGGCTATGCTGCCGCCTCCATGACCGCCTTACCCGAGCTGCGAATCGAGGAGCATCGCCTCGACAACGGCCTGCGTGTGGTCTTCAACCCCGACCACGCGCTGCCGCTCGTCGCCGTCAACCTCTGGTACCACGTCGGCTCGCAGAACGAGACGCCGGGGCGCACCGGCTTCGCCCACCTCTTCGAGCACATGCTCTTCCAGGGCAGCCAGCACGTCGGCACCAACGACCACTTCCGCTACGTGCAGCAGGTCGGCGGCGTCGCCAACGGCTCCACCTGGTACGACCGCACCAACTATTACGAGACGCTGCCGGCGACGCACCTCGAGCTCGGGCTCTGGCTGGAGTCGGACCGCATGGGCTGGCTGCTGCCGGCGATGACCGCCGAGAAGCTCGAGATGCAGCGGCAGGTGGTGATGAACGAGCGCCGCCAGCGGGTCGACAACCAGCCCTACGGCCGCGCCTACGAGCGGCTCGACGAGCTGCTCTTCCCCGACAGCCACCCGTACCACTGGCCGGTCATCGGCTACATGGAGGACATCGCGGCGGCGACGCTCGAGGACGTCGAGCGCTTCTTCCGCACTTGGTACACGCCCGACAACGCGGTGCTCACGCTTTCCGGCGCCTTCGAGCCGGCGGCGGCGCTGGCGCTCGTCGAGCGCTACTTCGGCGACATCCCGCCGGGGCCGAAGCCGCTGCGGCCGCGGCCGGCGCTCGCCGAGCTCGCGGGCCCGGTGCGCGAAACGCAGACCGACGCCGTCGAGCTGTCGCGGCTCCACCTCGCCTTCCGTCTGCCGCCCTACGGGCAGGACGACTGGTACGCCGCCGACCTGCTCGCCACCGTGCTCACCGGCGGCCGCTCGAGCCCGCTCTACCGCGACCTCGTCTACGAGCGGCAGCTGGCGCAGGACATCGGTGCCTTCGCGCTGCCCACCGAGCTCGCGGGCAGCTTTGCGCTGGTGGCGACGGCGCGTCCCGACGTCGAGCCCGCGGCGCTCGAGGCGGCGGTGCGCGAGCACCTGCGGCGGGCCGGCGAGGAGCCCTTCGCCGCCGAGGAGCTCGAGCGCGCGCGCAACCGCGTCCTCACCCACCACTGGGAGGGATTGCAGCAACTCGACCAGCGCGCCGACCAGCTGTCGCAGCTCGTCACCTTTTTCGGCGACCCGCACCTGCTGCAGCGCGAGCTCGAGCGCTACCGCACGCTCGCCGCCGAAGATTTGCAGCGCTGCGCGGCGCGTTGGCTCGTCGACGAGCGTTCGGTGGCGGTGACGGTGGTGCCGGCCCGGGAGGCGGCTTGAGCGAGGCCGCGAGCGAAGGCGTCGCGGACGCAAAGCCGCCGGCTGGCGGGCCGCTCGACCGCAGCCGTCCGCCCGCCGCCGCGCCGCCGCTGCCCTTCCGCTTCCCTCCTTTCCTCCACCGGCGGCTGCTGCCGGGAGTCGACCTCTACGCTGCGCACGTGCCGCGCGCGCCGATGGCGTCGGTCGAGCTCATCCTGCCGCGCGGCGGACAGAGCGACCCCGCCGACGCGCGCGGGCTCGCCTCGCTGACCGCCGACCTGCTCGACGAGGGCAGCGCGCGCCGCAGCGGACCGGACCTCGCGGCGTGGGTCGAGCGGCTCGGCGGCTCGCTTTCCGCGACCGCTGATTGGGATGCGTCGTACGTCGCCTGCACGCTGCTCGCCGAGCACCTCGACGACGCCCTCGCGCTGCTCGCCGAAGTGGTGCTCGAGCCGAGCTTCCCCGACGCCGAGGTGGAGCGGCTGCGCCGCCGCCGGCTCGCCGAGCTATTGCGCCGCCGCAGCTCGCCGGCAGTGCTCGCCGAGGAGCGCTTCGCGCGCGCGCTCTACGGCGGCGGACCGTACGGCTACCCGATGATCGGCGACGAAGACGACCTGCACCGCCTCGACCGCGCGGCGGCGGCGGGTTTCTACGAGCAGACGTTGCGACGCGGCGGCGCGACCCTCATTGCGTCCGGCGACCTCGACCCGGAGGTGGTCGCTGCAGCGGCGACGGCGCTGCTCGCCACGTGGCCTGCCGACCCGCCGCCGGAGCCGACGCCGGTGCAGCCGGTCGCGAGCGGCGGCATCACCGTGCACGTCGTCGACCGCCCGCAGGCAGCGCAGACCGAGCTGCGCATCGGCCACCCCGGACCGCCGCGCAACCACCCCGACCGGGTGCCGCTGTCGGTGATGAACTCGCTGCTCGGCGGCAAGTTCATCAGCCGCATCAACCTCAACCTGCGCGAGCGGCACGGCTACACCTACGGCGCGCACAGCTCGTTCGCCAACCGGCGCGGTCCCGGGCCCTTCCAGGTCTCGGCAGCAGTGGCCACCGAGTCGGTCGGCGCCGCGGTGCGCGAGACGCTCGGCGAGCTGCGCCGGCTGCAGGAGGAGCCGCCGGCCGACGCCGAGCTGCTCGACGCCGTGCAGTACCTCGAAGGGGTCTTCCCCTACACGCTGCAGACGGTCGAGAGCATGGCGCAGCGGCTGTCGCAGCTCGCCGTCTTCGCGCTCGGCGACGACTACTTCGACCGCTACTTTGCCGAGCTGCGCGAGGTGAGGCCGGAGCACATCCGCGAGGTGGCGGCGCGGCACCTGCGGCCCGAGGCGAGCGCGGTGGTGGCGGTTGGCCCTGCCGCCGTGCTGCTGCCGCAGCTCGAGCCGTTCGGCGCTGTCGTCGCTACTGCAGGCTGACGCTCAGCCGCGCCGACTGGTCGAAGTGCAGCTTGAGGAGGCGGGTCGTGCCGCCGGCGAGCTGCGCCTGCACCGTGGTCACCACCGGCGCCCGCTTCGGCAACGCGACGTAGACGCGCAGCGTCGTCGCTCCGGGCTGCAGCTGCCGGGAGGCGTCGATCTGTCCCGACGACGGCTGGTTGCGGAAGAGGCCGGTGCGTTTGTAGAAGCGGAAGGGCTCGCCGAGGATCTGCCGCTGACCGGCGTAGATGGTGAGCACGCCCTCCGGCAGCTCGGTGAAGAACTCGATGCGCAGCGTCGCCGGCTGCGTCGCCGTGCCGGGCGCCGGCGCGACGGGAGCGACGGGCGCCGCGGCGGCGCGCGTCGGTGCGGTCTGCGCGCCGGGAGGCGACGTCGGCCGCGCCGCCGCCTGCTGGCGCCGCCGGCGCTCGGCGTCGGCGGCGGCCGCCTGCGCGTTGGCGAGCAGCGCCGTGGCGTTCGGCTCGCCGGGGACGAGGGCGAGCACCTGCTGCGCCAGGTCGGCGGCGCGGGCCGCGTCGCCGGCGCGCAACGCCGCCTGCGCCGACTCGAGCAACGCTTGCAGCTGCGCCTGCTGCTCGGTAGTGCTGCGCCGCTTCGCGGCCAGCTGACTGCGGATGCGTAGGCCCATCCGCTCGAGGTCGGGATCGCCGGGCGCGAGCGGCATGGCGCGCGCCAAGGCCGCGAGCGCCGCTTCCGGCCGGCCGGCGTCGAGTTCGCTGCGCGCCTCCTGCAGCAGCAACCGGTAGCGGGCGCGGCCGCGATCGGCCGCGTCGGGGCTGTTGATCGCCGGCGTCTGCGCTCGCACCCAGGCGAAGGCCGCAGCGGCGATGAGCAACACGACCGCGAGCCCGGCGGCGCTCAAGAGCACCAGCCGGCCCGGCGGCGGCAGGAGCAGGCCGGGGCTCGGCGGCTGAGCGCGCGGCGCCGGCGCGGCCGCTGGCGGCGGCGGCGGCGGCGGACGCACGCCACCCATCGAGTCGCTGACGTCGGCGGTGTCCAGCGCCGCGCTCTCGTCGCCGGTCTCCTCGGCTTCGTCGAGCGATGGCAGCGGCGGCAGCGCGATCGCCGCGACGACCGGCGGCAGCGGTGGGCGCGCCGCCACCGTCGTCTCGCTCCCCGACGCGGCGGTCACCGCCTCGCGCAGCTTGGCGGCGAGCGAACCGGCGCTGTTGAAGCGTCGCTCCGGCTGCTTCTCGAGCGCCTGCTCGAGCACCGCCACGACTGACGGCGGCAGCCCGGGCGAGTACTGGCGCGGCGGCGTGAACGGCTCGTAGACGATGCGGTGCGAGACCATCGTCAGGTTCTCGCCCTGGAACGGCTTCTGCCGCGTCAGCATCTCGTAGAGCACGACGCCGAGCGAGAAGATGTCGGTGCGGTGGTCGACCTTGTGGCCGAGGATGCGCTCGGGCGCCATGTAGTTGGGCGTGCCGAGCAGCTGCCCCTCGTGGGTGAGGTCGGAGGTCTCCAGCCGCGCGATGCCGAAGTCGGTGATCTTCACCTTGCCTTGCGCGTCGATGATGATGTTCGCCGGCTTGATGTCGCGATGGATGACGCCCTTGCTGTGCGCGTAGTCGAGCGCCTCGCCGAGCTGCGAGACGACGTCGCAGACGCGGTCGAGGGGCATCGCCTCGCCGCGCATCAGCAGCTCTTTCAAGTTGACGCCGCGCACGTACTCCATGGCGATGAAGGTGACGCCGGAGCCGTCGGCGCCGTCGACCACGTCGTGGATGGTGACGATGTGCGGGTGCGAGAGGATGCCGGCGCTCTGCGCCTCGCGCATGAAGCGCGTGCGGTACTCGATCAGCTCCGAGCCGTGCATCGCCTGGCTGGCGCGGAAGGTCTTGAGCGCCACCAGCCGCCCGATCAACGGATCGCGGGCGAGGTAGACGACCCCCATGGCCCCCTTGCCGAGCTCTTCGAGGACCTCGTAACGGCCCAGGCTGCTGGGGATCGCTGACGCCATGTCCGCGGGACCAGGGACGGAGATCTTAGCAGCGTCGGCGGCACCCGAACCGCGGGTGCCCGCTGAGGCGGGCGCCGGCCGAGCCGCTGCGGGGTGGTGATATATAGTGCGCGCCCCGTAGCCCGCCAGGAGGTCAGGCATGCAGGTCGACAGCCCCGACAAGATCCGCAACCTCGCGCTCGCCGGCCACAACGCTTCGGGGAAGACGACGTTGACCAGCGCCCTGCTGCACACCGCGGGCGTGGTCAACCGGATGCTGCGCATCGAGGACAAGAACACCCTCACCGACTTCGACCCCGAGGAGATGGAGCGCGGCATCTCGATCGGCGTCGCGCCCTGTTTCGTCCCCTGGCGCGGCCACAAGGTCAACTTGCTCGACTGCCCGGGCTACGGCATCTTCTTTACCGAGACCCGCGCCGGCATGCGCGCCGCCGACGCCGTGCTGCTGTCGATCAACGGCGTGGCCGGCATCGAGGTCAACAGCGAGAAGGTGTGGGAGGCGGCCAGCGAGATGGGGCTGCCGGTCATCCTCTACCTCGCCAAGATGGACCGCGAGCGCGCCGACTTCGAGCGCGCGTTGGGCGCTCTGCGCACGCGTTTCGGCCGCGAGGTGATGCCGCTGCAGCTGCCCATCGGCTCCGAGCACGACTTCACCGGCGTCGTCGACCTGGTCGCCAACAAGGCCTACCGCTACACGCGCGACGGCAACGGCAAGGCCGAGGCGACCGAAGTGCCGGCCGAGCTCGCCGAGCAGGCGAAGGAGCTGCGCAGCCAGCTCGTCGAGATGGTGGCGGAGACCGACGACGCCCTCCTCGAGCGCTTCTTCGAAGAGGGCACGCTCGACGACGAGGCGTTGCGCCGCGGTCTCAAGGGTGCCATCGCGCGGCGGCGCATCTTCCCGCTGCTCGTCGGCAGCGGCCTGCACAACATCGGCTCCTCGGCGCTGCTCGACGCCATCGTCGACTTCGCGCCGGCGCCGGGGGCCGGCGGACCGCTGCAGGCGACCGACCACCTCGACCGGCCGATCGAGCTCAGCGCCGACCCCTCGTCGGGCACCGCGGCGCTGGTATTCAAGACGCTCAACGATCCCTTCGCCGGGAAGATCACGATCCTGCGCGTGGTGAGCGGCACCCTGCGCTCGGACAGCACCGTCACCAACGCCAACCGCGACGATCAGGAGCGCCTCGGCACCCTGATGGCGCTGCAGGGGAAGACGGGCACGCCGGTGCCGCAGCTCGTCGCCGGCGACATCGGCGGCGTCGCCAAGCTCAAGGTGACGCAGAGCGGAGACACCCTTGCCGACCGCGACCACCCGGCGAAGCTGCCCTGGATCCCCATCCCGCCGGCGGCGATCTCCTTCGCCATCGAGCCCCGGTCGAAGGGGGACGAGGACAAGATCGGCGAGGCCCTCCACCGCCTGCTCGAAGAGGACCCGGCGCTCCACGCCGGCCGCGACGCGCAGACCGGCGAGCACCTGCTCTCCGGCACCGGCCCGCTGCACGTCGAGATCGTCGTCGGCAAGCTGAAGAACCGCTTCAAGGTGGACGTCATCCTCCACCCGCCCAAGGTGCCCTACCGCGAGACCATCAAGCGCAAAGCCGAGGGGCACGGCCGGCACAAGAAGCAGACCGGCGGCCGCGGCCAGTTCGCTGACTGCAAGATCGTCATGGAGCCGCTGCAGCGCGGCGAGGTCTACGAGTTCAAGGACGAGATCTTCGGCGGCGCCATCCCTCACAACTTCCGCCCGGCGGTGGACAAGGGCATCCAGGAGGCGCGCCAGCGCGGCTACCTCGCCGGCTATCCCGTAGTCGACTTCAAGGTGCGGCTGATCGACGGCCAGTACCACGACGTCGACTCCTCCGAGCTCGCCTTCAAGATCGCCGGCTCTCTGGCCTGGAAGGACGCCATGGAGAAGGCCGGGCCCACCATCCTCGAGCCGATCATGAGCGTCGAGATCACCGCCACCGAGGACTACATGGGCGACATCATGGGCGACCTGTCGCAGCGCCGCGGCCGCCCGCAGGGGATGGACTCGAGGAACGGCACCAGCATCATCAAGGCGACGGTGCCGCTGGCGGAGATGCTCAACTACGAGCCGCGCCTGCGCTCGATGACACAGGGGCGGGCGAGCTTCCAGATGGAGTTCTCCCACTACGAGGAGGTGCCCAAGCCCCTCCAGGAGAAGATCATCTCGGAGGCGAAGAAGCGGAAAGAGGAAGAGGCCGAGGCGTAGCGGCGCGTGGGGGGGCGGCATGGGCCCCCCGCCAGCCGGTGGTTATGCCACCGTGCTCGCCGCAGACGGCTCCGCGCGGTGGGAACCCTCCCCTCGGCGCGCCCCATCCTGCTGCGCGCGACCGTAGGCCGCGCAGAAATCGAGTAGGAGGGACCCGCGGTGACCCGCGGGCCCCGTCCTCTCACACCACCGTACGTACGGTTCCGTATACGGCGGTTCGAGCCAGGCTCTGCAGCCGTTGATGGGTTTGGAGAAGGCTCGGGAGCCCGAGCTGGGTGAGGAAGCGCGTCGGCACGGTCAGGTGCATATGGGCCGCTCCCGCGTTCCACCACGGACCGTGACCGTTGCCGGCGGCGATGCGGGCGCGCTCGCGATCGAGTCCGCGCTTGGCCAGCTCCTTGGCTCTGGTTCGTGGCCGCTTCCACTGGCGCCACAGGATGCAGCGCAGCTTCCGCCGTAGCCACTTGTCCAGCTCCTCGAAGCAAGCCGCCACCTCCGCCAGGCGAAAGTACTCGAGCCAGCCGGTGAGCACCGGCCCGAGCTGCTGGATGACTCTGCCGAGACTACGCCCGCGCCCGCTGCGAAACAGCCGCCGCAGCTTCTCTTTGAGGCGGCGGACCGCCTCGGGAGACACCCGCAGCTTCACTTCGCGCTTTTGCACGGTCACGGTGTAGCCCAGAAACTTCCGCCGCCAAGGGCGATCTACCGCGCTTTTGACCCGGTTCACCTCCAGCCGCAGACGCTTCGCGAGGAAGCGCTCGAGGGCGTCGAGCACCCGTTCGCCTGCACGCCGTGACCGCACGTAGACGTTGCAGTCGTCGGCATAGCGGACGAAGCGATGGCCTCGCCGCTGCAGCTCGCGGTCCAGCTCGTCGAGCAGGACGTTGGACAGCAGCGGCGACAGCGGCCCGCCTTGCGGCGTGCCCTCGACGCGCGGCGACACCAGGCCGCCTTCCAGCAGCCCGGCCTGTAGGTAGAGGCGAATCAGATGCAGGATGCGCCGATCCTCGATCCGCCGCGCCAGACGCGCCATCAGCACGTCGTGGTTGACGCGGTCGAAGAAGTCCTTGAGGTCTATGTCCACCACCCAGCTGTAACCCGCCGCAATGTGCGCTCGCGCACGCACCACGGCCTGATGGGCGCTCCTCTGCGGTCGAAAACCGAAGCTCTCTTCCGAGAAGGTCGCGTCGAAGTGGGGCTGCAAGACCTGCAGGAGCGCCTGCTGGATCAAACGGTCCAGGACCGTCGGAATCCCCAGACGCCGCACCCCGCCGCTCGGCTTCGGAATCTCCACCGCAGCGCACCGGCGCGGGACGGTATCGCCCCGCCAACAGCTCCTCACGAATGGCTTCCCAGCGACGCACCAGATGCGGGCCGAGCTCTTCGGCACTCATGCCGTCGATGCCCGGGGCGCCTCCGTTGCTCTTTGACCCGCTGGTAGGCCCGCAGCAAGTTCTCCCGGCGCAGCACCTCCTCCATCACCATCGGCGGCCGCTCGGTGGAGATCTCGTTCCATGCCGTGACCGCTTGCGGCGCAGCCGTGGCTCTGCGGTCGGTTCCGCCGGCCCTCCTCCACGTCCTGCTGGTGGCTTCTCGTCCACGGAATCTCAGCCGCTCCCTCGGTCCACGAAAGGGGTCCGCTCCACTTCGGCCTGTCTCGTTCGGCCCTTCGCCGGCGCGCGCCGCCAGCTACTCCGGCCTCGGCTGACTGCTGGCGACCCGTCGGACCGCCTCGCGGCGACTGCCCTAGCCTGAGGGCAGGTCGTCAGCTCTCCCAGGGTAAGACGCGTGACCTTCGCCCCATCCACCCGTCGCATCTACGCCGTCTCGGTCCGGATGACTTCGGGCTTCGCAGTCTGTTTGCCCTCTCGCCCACCTACTGCGACGCCTCTATGCGCTTCGTGTTCCTCGGGCCGGGGCTTTGCCTGCAGCTTCCTTCAGACTCCGCCTCGCGGCGGACGCCCTTGCTGTTCGGCTAGCGGTTCCCGTCATCAGGGCCCGCAGGGGACTTCCACCCCCAAGTCACTTCCCGATTCGGTTTCCCTCCTCGGTTGACAGCTCCAGGCGCCATGCCTGGCGCTGCGCGCCATGCCTGGCGCACAAAAAGACGAGGCCCCCGATCGCTCCGGGGGCCTCTTCGTTTTCGTGGCGGCGGGGATTGACCGCGGCTACTCGCTGCCGGCCTTGCGCTGCGTGGAGCGCTTCTTCGGCCCCGCTGGAGGCTTGGTCGGGCCCTTGGTCTTGCCTTTCGGCGCGGTGGGCTTCGCAGGCTTCTTCGCCGCCTTGGCGGCCGGCTTCGCCTTCTTCGCCGGCGCCTTCGTCTTCTTCTCCTCGCCCTCGGCTTCCTCGGCCTCGGCGGCCTTGCCGCGGCCCTTGGTCGCCTTGGCGGCGGCCTTGTCGGCCTTGCCCTTCTTCTCCGTGCCCGCGAGCTGGTAGTCGACAAACTCGAGATAGGCCATCTCGGCGCCGTCGCCGGGACGCGGGCCGAGCTTGAGGATGCGCAGGTAGCCGCCGTTGCGCTCCTGGAAGCGCGGCGCCACCTCCTCGAAGAGCTTCTTCACCAGCTTGCGCTTGGCGATCCAGCGGCGCACCTGGCGGCGGGCGTCGACGGTGCCGCGCTTGCCCTTGGTGACGATCTTCTCGGCGAGCGGCCGCAGCTCCTTGGCCTTCATCAGCGTGGTGCGGATGCGGCCGCTCTCCACCAGCGAGGCGAGCTGGTTGCGGAACATCGCCTGGCGATGCTCCGTGGTGCGGCCGAGCTTGCGGCCCTTGACGTTGTGACGCATCGATCGGACTCCTCTCCTCGAACGCGGCGCCCGGCGCGGCCGGGCGCGCGTTCATCGAACTACAGGGCGCGGCTGCCCTCGCCCACGTCCATGCCGAGCTGCAACCCCAGGCGGCCGAGGGCCTCCTGCAGCTCCTCGAGCGACTTGCGGCCGAAGCCCTTGGCCTCGAGCATGTCGCGCTCGCTCTTGCTGACCAGGTCGCGCACGGTGTGGATGTTGGCGTTCTTGAGCGTGTTGACCGAGCGCACCGAGAGCTCGAGCTCGTCGACGTTCTTGGCCAGCATCGCCTCGACCTCGGGCGACAGTGCGCGGTCGGCGCCGCTGCCCAGCGACGGGGCGGTCTTCTCGGTGACGAGGAAGATGGTCAGGTGCTCCTGCAGCAGCTGCGCGGCGAGCGACACCGCGTCCTCGGGCGACACCGTGCCGTTAGTCCACACCTCGAGCACCAGCCGCTCGTAGTCGGTGGCGCGGCCGAGGCGGGCCGACTCGACGCGGTAGTTGACGCGGCGCACCGGGCTGTGCACGGAGTCGACCGGGATCCAGCCGATGCCCATCGACTCGTCGAAGTTCTTCTCGGCGGAGACGTAGCCGCGGCCCCAGGCGACCTTCGCCTGCATCTTGAAGTGGCCTTCCTCGTTGACCGTGCCGATCGGCGCCTCGGGGTCCTCGATCTCGAGGTGCGGGTCGGCGCCGAAGTGGCCGGCCTTGACCTCCGCCGGGCCTTTGACGTCGATCGACAGGAAGCGCGGCTCCTCGCCGTGCATGCGGATGGCGGCCTGCTTGAGGTTGAGGATGATGTCGGTGACGTCCTCCTTCACCCCGGGGATGGCGGAGAACTCGTGCAGCACGCCCTCGATCTGCACCGCAGTGACGGCCGCCCCCTCGATCGAGGAGAGCAGCACGCGGCGCAGGGCGTTGCCGACGGTGGTGGCGAAGCCGCGCTCGAACGGCTGGGCGACGAAGCGGCCATAGCTCGGCGTCAGGGTGTCGACGTCCACCTCGACCCGCTGGGGGCGCTGGAAACCCTTCCACATAGGTGAGAGCTCCTAAGGAATGCCTGGCAAGGCGTTGAACTGCGGAACTGCGAAAGCTGCCGTGAAGCGCCCCTCCGACTAAAGGAGCGGCGGCGTCCACGACGCCAGATCGGATTAGCGGCTGTAGAGCTCGACGATCAGCTGCTCCTGGATGGGCAGCTTGATGTCCTCGCGCTTGGGCAGCGCCAGCACCTTGCCGGTGTAGCTCTCGGCGTTGAGCTCCAGCCAGTCGGGGATGCCGCGCCCGCGCGCGCTCTCCACCGCGGAACGGATGAAGTCGTTCTTCTTGCTGCCTTCCTTGACCACGATGGTCTGGCTCTCGCGAACCTGGAAGGACGGGATGGTGATCTTCCTGCCGTCGACGGTGATGTGGCCGTGGCGCACCAGCTGCCGCGCCTGCGCGCGCGAGGAGGCGAAGCCGAGGCTGTAGACGACGTTGTCGAGCCGGCGCTCGAGCAGGATCAGCAGGTTCTCGCCGGTGATCCCCTTCTTGCGCTCCGCCTCCTGGAAGTACTTGCGGAACTGCTGCTCGAGGATGCCGTAGATGCGCTTGACCTTCTGCTTCTCGCGCAGCTGCGGGCCGTAGTTGAGGCTGCGGCGGCCGCGCCGCTGGCCGTGCTGGCCGGGCGGGTAGCCGCGGCGCTCGATGGCGCACTTCTCCTTGAAGCAGCGCTCCCCCTTGAGGAAGAGCTTCATCTTCTCGCGGCGGCAGAGACGGCAGACGGGACCGGTGTAACGTGCCACTTCGATGCTCCTGTCTTAGACTCGGCGCCGCTTGCGCGGGCGGCAGCCGTTGTGCGGGATCGGCGTCACGTCCCGGATCGTCTTGATGTCGAGGCCGTTGGCCTGCAGCGAGCGGATCGCCGACTCGCGGCCGGCGCCGGGGCCGGTGACCAGCACGTCGACGGTGCGCATGCCCGCCTCGCGGGCGGCCTGGCTGGCGTTCTGCGCCGCCATCTGGGCGGCGAACGGCGTGCCCTTGCGCGAGCCCTTGAAGCCCACCTTGCCGGCCGACGCCCACCCCACCACCGCCCCCTCGACGTCGGTGAGCGTGATGACGGTGTTGTTGAAGCTGGCCTGGATGTGGGCCACGCCGTGCGGCACCACGCGCTTCTCCTTGCGCTTGGGCGCCTTCTTCTCTTTCTTGCCCGCTGCTGCTTCTGCTGCCTTGGCCATGGTTCCTTCCCGGCTCCCTTACTTCTTGGTCGCCTTCTTCTTGCCGGCGACCGCCGAGCCGCGCGGCCCCTTGCGGGTGCGGGCGTTGGTATGCGTGCGCTGGCCGTTCACCGGCAGCCCGCGGCGGTGACGCTGCCCGCGGTAGCTGCCGATCTCCATCAGCCGCTTGATGTTCTGGGCGACCTCCTTGCGCAGGTCGCCCTCGACGCGGCCCTCGTCCTGGATCACTTTGCGGATGCGCCGCGCCTCGTCCTCGGTGAGGTCCTTGACCCGCACCGTCTCGCCCACCTCGGCCTTGCCGAGGAGCTTGCGCGAGCGCGACGGGCCGATGCCGTAGATGTAGGTCAGGCCGACCCACACCATCTTGTTCTGCGGAAGATCCACCCCGGCGATACGTGCCATTTTCCTCTCCTACTTCCTCAACCTTGCCGCTGCTTGTGCTTGGGGTTCTCGCAGATCACCCGCACCACCCCGCGGCGGCGGATGATCTTGCACTTGGGGCAGATCCGCTTGACCGATGCGCGCACCTTCATGACCGTGTCCTTTCCATCCGCCTGGATCAGCGCAGCCGGTAGACGATCCGGCCGCGGGTGAGGTCGTAGGGGGACAGCTCGACGAGCACCTTGTCGCCGGGCAGGATGCGGATGAAGTGCTTCCTCATCTTGCCCGAGATGTGGGCGAGCACCTGGTGCTTGTTCTCGAGCTCCACCCGGAACATCGCGTTCGGGAGGTTCTCGATCACGGTCGCCTCGACCTCGATCGCCTCTTCCTTCTTCGACAAGCTCGCGTTCCCCTTTGCCATGACCGTCAAACGGCGACACCGAGCACCCGGGGTCCGCGGTCGGTGACCGCCACCGAGTACTCGAAATGGGCCGACAGCGAACCGTCGGCGGTGCGCGCGGTCCAGCCGTCGGCGTCCATGCGGACGTCGTGGCCGCCGGCGTTGACCATCGGCTCGATGGCAAGAACCATCCCGGGCCGCAGCCGCATTCCCTTGCCGGGGTCGCCGAAGTTGGGCACCTGCGGATCCTCGTGCAGCGAGGTGCCGACACCGTGGCCGACGAACTCGCGTACCACCGAGAAGCCGTTGGCCTCGACGTGCCGCTGCACGGCGCTGCCGATGTCCTGCAGGCGGTTCTTCGGCTGCACCTGCTGCACCGCCAGCTCGAGGGCTTCCTGGGTGACGCGCAGCAGCTTGGCCGCCTGCTCGCTCACCTTGCCGCAGGCGAAGGTGCGGGCGGCGTCGCCGTAGTAGCCCTTGTAGAGCACCCCGCAATCGATGCCGACGATGTCCCCCTCGAGGACGACGCGGTCGTTGGGGATGCCGTGCACGATGACGTCGTTGATCGAGGTGCAGAGGGTGGCCGGGTAGCCCTTGTAGTGCAGGAAGGCCGGCACGCCGCCCGCCTGGCGGATCTCGCGCTCGGCGAAGCGGTCGAGCTCGCGCGTCGTCACCCCCGGCGCGATCATCGCGCCGAGGCCGTCGAGCACGTGGTGGACGATGCGATTCGCCTCGTCCATCAGCTCGAGCTCGCCTGGGGTCTTCAGTACCACGGACATCGTCTCCTCAAAAAGCGCTGCGCGCCGCCTCGGGCGCGAGCACGGCGGTGGCTGCCGGCTGCAGCGCGGCGAGCACGGCTTCGGCCACCTGGTCGACCGGGCGGTTGCCGTCGACCCGGCGCAGTAGACCGCGCTGCCCGTAGTACTCGACGAGCGGCGCCGTCTGCTCCTCGTACACCCGCATCCGCTCGCGCACCACCTCCGGCGTGTCGTCGGCGCGCCCGGCCTGTTGCCGGCGGCCGCTCATCCGGCGCACCACCTCCCACTCCGGCACCTCGAGGAAGACGGCGCCGTCGAGCGACTCGCCGCGGCCGCGGAGGATCTCCTCCAGCGTCTCGGCCTGGGCGAGCGTCCGCGGGTAGCCGTCGAGGAGGAAACCGGTGCGGGCATCAGGCTGTGCCAATCGAGCGCGCACGACGTCCGCCGTGGTGTCGTCGTCGACGAGATGGCCGAGGCCGAGGATCGCCTCCACCTTGCGGCCGAGATCGTTGCCGGCGGCGACGGCCTGGCGGAACATCTCGCCAGTCGAGATTGCCGGCACGGCGAGCCGCTGCGCCAAAAGCGCCGCCTGCGTGCCCTTGCCCGAGCCCGGAGGCCCGAACAGCAGCACGCGGCTCGCCGCCGGCGCCGTCGAGCGCTCAGCCGCGCCGGCCACGGATCCTCCCGCGCTTCATGAAGCCTTCGTAGTTGCGCATCACCAGCTGGCTCTCGACCTGCTGCAGGAAGTCCATCGCCACGCCGATGACGATGAGCAGCGAGGTGCCGCCGAAGTAGAAGTTGAAGCCGAAGCCCTGGGTGACGAACTTCGGCAGGAAGTCGTCGAGCGATGGCCCGATGCCAGGGATCGATTCCACCTGGAGGCCGGCGATCAAGAACTCGGGCAGGATGGTCACCGCCGCCAGGTAGAGGGAGCCCACCAGGGTGATGCGGGTGAGCACGGTGTCGATGTACTCCGCGGTCCGCTTGCCGGTGCGGATGCCGGGGATGAAGCCGCCGTACTTCCGCATGTTCTCGGCGAGGTCGTTGGGGTTGAAGATGATCGACACGTAGAAGTAGCTGAAGAAGATGATGGCGACCACCTGCAGCAGGTAGTAGATCGGCTGCCCCCAGGCGATGTAGTCGGCGATCGCCCGCGCCAGCTTGGAGTTGGGGAAGAACGAGGCGAGGGTCGTCGGCACCATCACTACCGAGCTGGCGAAGATGACCGGGATGACGCCGCCGGTGTTGACGCGCAGCGGCAGGTAGGTGCTCTGGCCGCCGTAGACCTTGCGTCCCATCACCCGCTTGGCGTACTGCACCGGGATGCGCCGCTGCGCCCGCTCCATGTAGACGATGAAGGCGACGACCGCCAACATGAAGGCCATCAGCACGACGAGGGCGATGGCGCCGAGGCTGCCTGCGCGAACCTTGTTGAAGAGCTCGACGACGCCGCTCGGCAGGCCGACGATGATGCCGGCGAAGATGATCAGCGAGATGCCGTTGCCGATGCCGCGCTCGGTGATCTGCTCGCCCAGCCACATGACGAAGACCGTGCCGGTGGTGAGGGTGAGGATGGCCATCAGTCGGAAGCCCCAGCCGGGGTTGAGCACCAGCGCGGCGCCGCCCGGCAGCGGCGTCTTCTCGAGGTAGAAGGCGATGCCGAGTGCCTGCACGAAGGAGATTGCCACCGTCCCGTAGCGGGTGTACTGGGTGATCTTGCGCCGCCCGAGCTCGCCCTCCTTGGAGAGCTTCTCGAGGTAGGGCCACACCACCGTCAGGAGCTGCAGGATGATCGAGGCGGTGATGTACGGCATGATGCCGAGCGCGAACACCGCCACCCGCTCGAGGCTGCCGCCGGAGAAGGTGTTGACGAAACCCAGCATCGTGCCCTGCGTCGCCTCGAAGAACCTCTTGAGGGCGTCCGAGTTCACGCCCGGGGTAGGGATGAAGCACCCCACCCGATACACCGCCAGCATCAGGAAGGTGAACGTCAGGCGCTTCCGGAGGTCCGGAATCGCGAAGATGTTCCGGAAGCTCTCGATCACGCGGTTTGCTCCTGGCAGCTGCCGCCCGCCGCCTCGATCTTCTGCCGTGCCGAGCGGCTGAACTTGTGAGCGGTGACGGTGAGCGCCTTGCTGAGGTCGCCGTCGCCGAGCACCTTGACGCGGGCGCCGCTCTTGACGAGCCCCTTCTCGACCAGCGACTCGGGGGTGACGTCACCGTCGAAGCCCTCGAGCTGGTGCAGGTTGACCACCGAGTAGGTGGTCCTGAACAGGTTGGTGAACCCGCGCTTGGGGACGCGGCGGATCAAAGTCATCTGACCGCCCTCGAACCCGGTCTGACGGGCGTAGCCGGAGCGCGATTTCTGCCCCTTGTGCCCCTTGCCCGCGGTCTTGCCGAGGCCGGAGCCGGGGCCGCGCCCCACCCGCTTCCTGCTGTGCTTGCTGCCCTTGGCGGGGGTGAGCTCGTGCAACTTCATGGTCAATCCTCGACGATCTGAACCAAGTGCTGAATCTTGGCGACGGCACCGCGCACCGCCGGTGTGTCCTGCCGCTCCACGGTGTGCCGGATGCGGCGCAGCCCGAGGCTCTTCAACACCTCGCGCTGCGTGCGCGGGAAGCCGATGCCGCTGCGCACCTGCTGGATCTTCAACGTTTTCGCTTCCTTCTTCTTGGCCGCCATCGCTACCTCGAGTGCTTAGTCAGTCACCTGCGTGTTGACGGCCGTGGGCTCCGCCGCCGCAGCCGCGACGGGAGCCGCCGCGACAGGAGCCGGCGCCGGCTCGGCGGCGCGCTCGCCCGCCGTCGTCCGCTTGTCCACCGGCGCCAACGGCCGGTCGAGGCCGCGCATCTGCCGCACGTCGTCTTCCGAGCGCAGCAGGCCGAGGGCCGCGAAGGTCGCCTTGACCACGTTGTGGGGGTTGGTCGTGCCCAGCGACTTGGTGAGGATGTCCTGGATGCCGGCGCACTCCATCACCGCCCGCACCGCGCCGCCGGCGATGACGCCGGTGCCTGCCGATGCCGGCTTGATGAGGACGCGGCCGGCGCCGTACTGGCCGGTGACCTCGTGGGGCACGGTGCTGCCCTTGCGCGGCACCGTCACCAGGTTCTTCTTGGCGATCTCGATGCCTTTGCGGATAGCGAGCGGCACCTCGCGCGCCTTGCCGGCGCCGAAGCCGACGCGGCCCTTGCCGTCGCCGATCACCACCAGCGCCGAGAACGAAAAGTTCTTGCCGCCCTTCACCACCTTGGTGACGCGGTTGATGTTGACGACCTGCTCGTAGTACTCGGAATCCGAGTCGAACTCGCGATTCATTAGAACTCCAGTCCTTTCTCACGCGCCGCCTCGGCGAGCGCCTTGACCCTGCCGTGGTAGACGTAGCCGCCGCGGTCGAACACCACCTTGCCGATGCCGGCGGTCTTGGCGCGCTCGGCGAGAGTCGCACCGACGAGCTTGGCAGCCGCCACATTGCCCGTGCCGGCGCCGAGCTGCGACTTGAGCTCGGGCTCGAGCGAGCTCACCGCCGCCAGCGTGACGCCCTTGCCGTCGTCGATCAGCTGCGCGTAGACGTAGCGCAGGCTCTTGAACACCGACAGGCGCGGACGCTCCGCGGTGCCGGCGAGGTGGCTGCGCACCCGCAGGTGCGCGCGCTCGCGGCGCCAGGTCTTGCGCTTGGATCGCTTGGCTAGATCGGTCATGTGCGGCTCCTACTTGCTCCCGGCCTTGCCGACCTTGAGGCGCAGCCGCTCGTCGCTGTAGCGGACGCCCTTGCCCTTGTAGGGGTCCGGCGGCCGCAGGCTGCGGATCTCGGAGGCCACCTGGCCCACCTGCTGGCGGTCGGCGCCGGTGACAGTGATGCGGGTGTTCTTCTCCACCGCGACGTCGACGCCCGGCGGGAGGGCGAACACCACCGGGTGCGAGTAGCCGAGCGCCAGGTGCAGCGCCCGCCCCTTGAGCTCAGCGCGATAGCCGACGCCGACGATGTCGAGGGTCTTGGTGAAGCCTTGCGAGACGCCGGTCACCGCGTTGGCGAGGAGCGCCCGCATCAGCCCGTGGCGGGCGCGGGTCTCGCGCTCGTCGTTCTGGCGGGTGACCAGGAGCTGGTTGTCGTTGGCCTCGACGCCGGTGCCCGGGACGATCCGCTGGGTGACCTTCCCCTTCGGGCCTTCGGCGAAGACGGCGCCGTCCGCCACCTTGACCTTGACGCCGGAGGGAACGGCGATGGGTTGTTTGCCGATACGCGACATGACCTTCCCCTTACCAGACTTCGCAGAGGACCTCGCCGCCGACGCGCTGCTCGCGCGCCTGGCGGTCGGTCATCAGGCCCTTGGAGGTGGAGACGATGCCGATCCCCAGCCCGTTGAGCACCGGCTTGATCTGGTCGGCGCCGCGGTAGACGCGACGGCCCGGCGTCGACACCTTGCGCATGCGCGAGATGCCCGGCGAGCCTTCCTTGGTGTAGGAGAGGATGATGCGCAGCAGGTCGCTGGGCTTGTCCTCCACCACCGACACGCCCTTGATGTACCCCTCCTCCTTGAGGATGCGGCACACCTCGAGCTTGAGGCGGGAGGCCGGCACGTCCAGGCGGTCGTGCTTGGCGCGATGGGCGTTGCGGATCCTGGTCAGGAGGTCCGCGATCGGATCGGTCATCGACATGGTGGCTTCTCTCCTGCTCTACCAGCTGGCCTTGATGACGCCCGGCAGGTAGCCCTGCAGCGACAGCAGGCGGAAACAGATGCGGCAGAGCCCGAACTTGCGCAGGTAGCCGCGCGGCCGGCCGCAGCTCTTGCAGCGGTTGCGGTGGCGCACCGCGTACTTGGGCGTCTTCAGGGTCTTGGCGACTTTGGCGGTGGTGGCCACTGGGCGCTCTCCTCTACCGGCCTACGAACGGCATGCCGAGCTCACGGAGCAGGAACATCGCCCGCTCGTCGTTGCCCGCGGTGGTGGTGATGGTGATGTTCATCCCCTTGGTGGTCTCGACCTTGTTGAGGTCGATCTCGGGGAAGATCAGCTGGTCCTTGATGCCGAGGGTGTAGTTGCCGCGGCCGTCGAAGCTCTTCTTCGGCACGCCACGGAAGTCGCGCACGCGCGGCAGCGCGATGCTGATCAGGCGGTCGAGGAAGTCCCACATGCGCTCGCCGCGCAGCGTCACGCGGGCGCCGATCGGCATCCCCTCGCGCAGCTTGAAGGCGGCGATCGACTTCTTGGCGCGAGTCATCGTCGGCCGCTGGCCGGCGAGCGCCTGCATCTCGAGGATGGCATCGTCGAGCACCTTGATGTTGCGCGACGCCTCGCCGAGACCCATGTTGAGGGAGATCTTCTCCAGGCGCGGCACCGCCATCTTGTTGGTGATGCCGAACTCCTGCATCAGCTTGGGCACCACGTCGTCCTGATAGCGCTGGCGCAGGCGCGAGTGATAGCGCTCGCCGGGAGCCTTCGCCGCCCGCTCGCCGCCGTTGCCGTCGCCGGCAGCGGGCGCGGCCTTGCCCTTCTTCGCCGGTGCGTCGTCTGTCTTCTTCTTGGCCATGACTCGTTTCCGTTCGCGGCTGGGATCAGCCCAGCGTGGCGCCGCAGTGCTTGCAGTAGCGCACGCCGCTGCCGTCGTCGAGGCGCTTGCGCCCGATCCGGCTCGGCTTGCCGCACTCCGTGCAGATGACCTGCAGGTTGTCGATGCGGATGGCCGCTTCCTTCTCGAGGATGCCGCCCTTCACCTGCCGCTGCGGGTTCGGCTTGGTGTGCTTCTTGGTGAAGTTGACGCCCTCGACGATGGCGCGGCCGGCCTCGGGCAGCACGCGCAGGACGCGGCCCTCGCTGCCCTTGTCCTTGCCCGCGATCACCTTGACGCGGTCGTTCTTCTTGATCTTCGGCTTGCGTAGCGCAGTTACGGTGCTCATCGAAAAGACCTTCCGATCAGATGACTTCGGGAGCGAGCGAGATGATCTTCATGAAGCGACGCTCGCGCAGCTCGCGGGCGACGGGGCCGAAGACGCGGGTGCCCACCGGCTCCTTGGCGTCGTTGATGATCACCGCCGCGTTGTTGTCGAAGCGGATGTAGCTGCCGTCGGCGCGGCGGTGCGCCCGCACGGTGCGCACGATCACCGCCTTCACCTTGGCGCCCTTCTTGACCGTGCCGTCCGGCGCCGCCTCCTTGACCGAGGCGCTGATGACGTCGCCGAGGTGGCCGTAGTCGCCGGTCGAGCCGCCGAGCACGGTGATGCAGGCGATCTTTTTGGCGCCGGTGTTGTCGGCGACGTCGAGGATTGTACCCATCTGGATCATGGCTCACCCCACCTCGGCGCGCTTGAGGATCGACTGCAACCGCCAGCGCTTGGTGGCCGACAGCGGCCGCGTCGAGACGATCACCACCTCGTCGCCGACCTTCGCCTCGTTCTTCTCGTCGTGGGCGTGGAACTTCTTGCTCCGCCACACATAACGCTGGTAGAGGTCGTGCATCTCGGTGCGCTCGACGAGCACCGTCACCGTCTTGTCCATCTTGTCGCTGACCACCTTCCCGGTGAGGGTCTGGCGGCCGCTCTGCGTGTTCTCGCTCATCTCGCTTCGTCCAATCTCGTGGTCGTGAAACCGCCTAAGCGCCCTTCTCGCCGAGCAGCGTCAACACCCGCGCCCGCTCACGCCGCGCCGCCCGGACCTTCGCCGGCGACTCCAGCTGCCCGGTCGACTTGTTGAGCCGCAGGGCGAAGAGCTGCTGCGCGAGCTCCTTCTCCTTCGCCCGCAGCTCCTCGACGGTGTTGTCGCGCAACTGCTGCTTCGCCTTCGCTTTCTTCTCAGCCATCGTCGTATCGCTCCGCCTAGAGGACCGGCTGGTCGCGGGAGAGGAAACGGGTCTTCATCGGCAGCTTGTGGGCGGCTAGGCGCATCGCCGCGGCGGCGACCTCCTGGGTCACCCCCTCGAGCTCGTACATGATGCGGCCCGGCTTGACCACCGCGACCCACTCCTCCGGTGGCCCCTTGCCCTTACCCATGCGGGTCTCGAGCGGCTTCTTGGTCACCGACTTGTCGGGGAAGACGCGGATCCACATCTTGCCGCCGCGCTTGACGGCGCGGCTGATGGCGATACGGGCGGCCTCGATCTGGCGCGCCGTCACCCACGCCGGCTCGGTGGCCTGCAGGGCGTAGTCGCCGAAGGCGATGTAGCTGCCGCCCTTGGCCATGCCCTTGCGGCGGCCGCGGTGGTGCTTCCTGTACTTGACCTTCTTCGGCATCAACATGATGCGTGCTCCTGACCTGCAGCGCCCCGCTTACGCGGCGCGGCGGCTCTTCTCCTTGAGCAGGTCGCCCTTGTAGACCCACACCTTGACGCCGATGACGCCGTAGGTGGTGTTGGCCTCGGCGAAGCCGTAGTCGATGTCCGCCTTCAGCGTGTGCAGCGGCAGGCGGCCGTCCTGGTACCACTCGGTGCGCGCGATCTCGGCGCCGCCCAGGCGGCCGGCGACCATGATCTTCACGCCCTTGGCGCCGAAGCGGAACGCCGACTCCATCGCCTTCTTCATCGCCCGGCGGAAGGAGACGCGGCGCACCAGCTGCTGGGCGACGTTCTCGGCCACCAGCTGAGCGTCGAGCTCGGGGCGCTGGATCTCCTGGATGTTGATGTGCACCGGGCGGCCCATCGCCTTCATCAGGTCGTCGCGCAGGCGGTCGACCTCGGCGCCCTTGCGGCCGATGATGATGCCCGGGCGCGAGGTGTAGATCGACACCCGCAGCCGCTCGGCGGCGCGCTCGATGTCGATCTCCGACACGCCGGCGTGCTTGAGCTGCTCCTTGAGCTGCTTGCGCAGCTTGAGGTCGTCGTGCAGCAGCTTGGAGTAGTCGTTGCCCGCGAACCAGCGCGAGTGCCAGGTGCGGTTGTAGCCGAGGCGGAACCCGTAGGGGTGTGTCTTCTGACCCACGACGCTTCTTCTCCTTAGGCTTCCGCGCCGGCTTCGGCGCCCTTGCGAGTGTCCAGCTTGATCGTCACGTGGCTCGAACGCTTCAGCACGCGGAAGCCGCGGCCCATCGGCGCCGGCCGGAACCGCTTCGCCGACGGCCCCGGGTCGACCATCACTTCCTTGACGAAGAGGCGGTCGACGTCCATCGGCTCGTCGCGGTTCTCGGCGTTGGCGATCGCCGACTTGAGCAGCTTCTCGAGCGGCTTGGCGGCGTGCTTGTTGGTGAGGTGGAGGATGTTGACCGCCTCCTGCACGCCCTTGCCGCGGATGAGGTCCGCCACCAGCCGCACCTTGCGGGGCGTGGCGCGCAGGAAACGGAGCTGAGCTCTGACTTCCATCATCGGCTCCTACTTGCGCTTGGCGACGACCTTTTCCTTCTTGCCGGAATGGCCGCGGAAGGTGCGCGTGGCGGAGAACTCGCCGAGCTTGTGCCCCACCATGTTCTCGCTCACGTAGACGGGGATGAACTTGGCGCCGTTGTGCACGGCGATGGTGTGGCCGACCATGTCGGGGATGACGGTGGAGCGCCGCGACCAGGTCTTGACGACCCGCTTGGTGCTCGCCTCGTTCATCGCCGCGACCTTGGCGGCGAGGTGGTCGTCGACGAAGAAGCCCTTCTTGAGTGAACGCGCCATGGTCTGCTCCTACTTCCGCCGCCGCACGATCATCGAGGTGGTGCGCTTGTTGCGGCGGGTCTTGTACCCCTTGGCCGGCTGCCCCCACGGCGACACCGGGTGACGGCCGCCGGAGGTCTTGCCCTCGCCGCCGCCCATCGGGTGGTCGACCGGGTTCATCACCACGCCGCGGTTGTGGGGCCGGAAGCCGAGGTAGCGGGTACGGCCCGCCTTGCCCCAGGAGATGTTCTCGTGCTCGAGGTTGCCGACCTGGCCGACGGTGGCGTAGCAGTCGACGTGGATCTTGCGCACCTCGCCCGAGGGGAGGCGCACCTGCGCGTAGTGTCCCTCGCGCGCCATCAGCTGCGCGCCGGTGCCCGCCGAGCGCACCAGCTGGCCGCCCTTGCCGGGCTTGAGCTCGAGGTTGTGCAGCTGGGTGCCGAGCGGCATCTTGCGCAGCGGCAGCGCGTTGCCCGGGTTGACCGGGGCGTCGTCGCCGGCCTGCACCTCGGAGCCGACCACTAGGCCCACCGGCGCCAGGATGTAGCGGCGCTCGCCGTCGGCGTAGAGCACCAAGGCGATGCGCGCCGAGCGGTTGGGGTCGTACTCGATCGACTCGACACGGCCGGAGACGCCGTGCTTGTCGCGCCGGAAGTCGATCACCCGGTAGCGCCGCTTGTGGCCGCCGCCGCGGAAGCGCACGGTGATGTGGCCGCGGCTGTTGCGCGCGCCGGTCGAGCGCTTGCCCTCGGTGAGCGCCTTGTGGGGCCGCTCGGTGGTGAGCTCGGCGAAGTCCGACCGCGTCTGCTGGCGCGAGGCCGGGTTCGTCGGCTTGATCTGCTTGATTCCCATCGTTCGTTCAGTCCTCTACGTTGAGTTGTCCGCGCAACGTTCGCGTTAGCTCGGGCGTCCTCAGACGCCCTCGAAGAACTCGATCTTCGAGCCCTCCTTGAGGCGCACGTACGCCTTCTTCCAGTCCGAGCGGCGGCCGACCCAGCGGCCCTGCCGCCGCACCTTGCCGTGGCCGCGAAGGATGCGCACGTCCTCCACCTTGACGTCCTTGAACTGCGCCTCGACTGCCTTCTTGACCTCGATCTTGTTGGCGCGCGAGTCGACCTCGAAGGCAACGATGTTCTGGGTCTCTTTCTGCTCCATCACCTTCTCGGAGAGCAGCGGCCGGCGGATCACCTGTTCGAGCCTCATCGCGAGAGCACCTCCACCAGCCGGCCGAGCGCCTGCTCGGAGAGCACCAGGTGGCCGCGGTCGACGACGTCGTAGACGTTGACCGCCAGCGCGTCGACCGCCTTGAGCCGCGGGTTGTTGCGCGCTGCCAGGTGCAGGTTCTGGTTGTCGCGGTCATCGACGAGCAACGCCTTGCCGGCGATGCCGAGGCCGGCGAGCGAAGTCGCGAGCGCCTTCGTCTTCGGGCCCTCGAGCTCGAAGCTGTCGACCACCACCAGCCCTTCGTCGCGCAGCTTGCGCGACAGCGCCGACTTGAGCGCGTTCTTCTTCTCCTGCACCGTCACCTTCTTGTCGTAGGCGCGCGGCACCGGCCCGTGCACCGTGCCGCCCTTCTTCCACAGCGGGCTGCGCGTCTCGCCCGCGCGGGCGCGGCCGGTGCCCTTCTGCTTGAACGGCTTGCGGTTGGTGCCGGAGACCTCGCCGCGGTTCTTCACCTTGTGGGTGCCGCTGCGCAGGCCGGCGCGGTAGCCCTCGACGACGACGTGGATCAGGTGCTCCTTGTAGGGGTACCCGAAGACCTCGTCCGGCAGGTCGAGCTGCCGCACCACTTCGTTGCTCAGGTTCTTGACCTCGACCTTCATGGCTCAGCCCTTCTTGGCGCGCTTGATGGCGACGTAGGTGCCGGTCGAGCCGGGCACCGCGCCGGAGACCAGGATGACGTTCTTCTCGGCGTCGACGCTCACCACCTTCAAGTTCTTGGCGGTGACCCGCGTGGCGCCCATCCGCCCCGCCGCCCGCATGCCCGGATAGACGCGCGAGGGGAAGGAGGAGGCGCCGATCGAGCCGGGGGCGCGGTGGAACATCGAGCCGTGCGTGGCGCGCCCGCCGCGGAAGTGGTGGCGCTTGACGACGCCCTGGAACCCCTTCCCCTTGCTGGTGCTGACGACGTCGACGTACTCGCCGGCGGCGAAGATCGAGGCCTTCACCTCGTCGCCCGCCTTCCACTCCTCCTCGGCCCTGACCTTGAACTCGGCCAGCCGCCGCGTCGGCGCCACGCCGGCCTTCTTGAAGTGGCCCTGCAGCGGCTTGCTGACGTTGCGCGGGGTGCGTTTCTCGACCAGGCCGATCTGCACCGCCTCGTAGCCGTCGCTCTCGGCCGTCTTGCGCTGCACGACCAGGCAGGGGCCGACCTCGAGCACGGTGACCGGGATCATCGCCCCGTGGTCGCCGAAGACCTGGGTCATGCCGACTTTCTTTCCGAGGATGCCTTCCATCGCGAGCTCCTGCTGACTGCCTGGCGGCCTTACTTACCGAATGCCTTGATTTCGACGTCGACGCCCGCCGGCAGCTCGAGCTTCATCAGCGCGTCCACGGTCTGGCTGGTGGGCTCGAGGATGTCGAGCAGCCGCTTGTGAGTGCGCACCTCGAACTGCTCGCGCGACTTCTTGTCGACGTGAGGCGAGCGGTTGACGGTAAAGCGTGCGATGTTGGTGGGCAGCGGGATCGGTCCCACCACCCGCGCTCCCGTGCGCCGCGCCGTGTCCACGATCTCGTGGGTCGACGTGTCGAGCACGCGGTAGTCGTACGCCTTGAGCCTGATGCGGATCTTTTCGTTTTCCATGACTCGCCTCTGCAAAGAACCAGCGGAACGAGATGCCTATTCGAACGCTTACTTGACGATTTCCGTGACAGTGCCGGCGCCGACGGTGCGGCCGCCCTCGCGGATGGCGAAACGCACGCCCTTCTCCATCGCGATCGGCGCGATCAGCTCCACCAGCAGGTTCACGTTGTCCCCCGGCATCACCATCTCCGTACCCTCGGGCAGCTTCGCCACCCCGGTCACGTCGGTGGTCCGGAAGTAGAACTGCGGACGGTAGCCGTTGAAGAACGGCGTGTGGCGGCCGCCCTCCTCCTTCGTCAGCACGTACACCTCGCCCTTGAACTGCGTGTGCGGCGTGATCGACCCCGGCTTCGCCAGCACCTGACCGCGCTCCACGTCGTCCTTCTTCGTGCCGCGCAGCAGGATGCCCACGTTGTCCCCCGCCTGGCCCTGGTCGAGCAGCTTGCGGAACATCTCGACGCCGGTGACGATCGTCTTGGTGGTGTCGCGGATGCCGATGATCTCCACCTCGTCGCCTACCTTGATGATGCCGCGTTCGATGCGACCGGTCACCACCGTGCCGCGACCCGAGATGGTGAAGATGTCCTCGATCGGCATCAGGAAGTCCTTGTCGATCGCACGCTCCGGCATCGGCACGCTGTTGTCGACCGCGTCCATCAGCTCGATGACCTTGGCGCCCCACTCGCTCTTCGGGTCGCCGCTCTCCAGCGCCTTCAGCGCCGAGCCCCGGATCACCGGCAGGTCGTCGCCCGGGAAGTCGTAGGCCGACAGCAGCTCGCGCACCTCGAGCTCCACCAGGTCGAGCAACTCGGGGTCGTCCACCATGTCGCACTTGTTCATGAAGACGACCAGGTACGGCACCCCCACCTGGCGGGCGAGCAGGATGTGCTCGCGCGTCTGCGGCATCGGACCGTCCGCCGCCGACACCACCAGGATCGCGCCGTCCATCTGCGCCGCTCCCGTGATCATGTTCTTCACGTAGTCGGCGTGACCAGGGCAGTCCACGTGCGCGTAGTGACGCTTCTCCGTCGCGTACTCCACGTGCGCCGTCGCAATCGTGATCCCGCGCTCGCGCTCCTCAGGAGCCTTGTCGATCTGGTCGAACGCCACGAAGCTCGCCAGTCCCTTCGACGCCAGCACCTTCGTGATCGCCGCCGTCAACGTCGTCTTCCCATGGTCCACGTGACCGATGGTCCCAATGTTCACGTGCGGCTTGTCGCGCTGGAACTTCTCCTTGGCCATGTACTGTCCCTCTCCTTCGTCTCTATCAGCCTGCGGCCGGGGTCACTTTCCTCAGGCGGCGGGCTCAGCCCGCCGCCTTGGCGACCACCTCTTCGCTGACGCTCTTCGGCGCCTGCTCGTAGGAGTCGAACTGCATGGTGTAGGTGGCGCGCCCCTGGCTGCGCGAGCGCAGGTCGGTGGCGTAGCCGAACATCTCCGACAGCGGCACCTTGGCGGTGATCACCTGCGCGCTGCCCCGCCCTTCCATGTGCTGGATGCGGCCGCGGCGCGAGGTGAGGTCGCCGATGATGTCGCCCATGTACTCCTCGGGCGTCACCACCTCGACCGCCATCACCGGCTCGAGGATCACCGGCTTGGCCTTCTTCACCGCGTCCTGCAGCGCCATCGAGCCGGCGATCTTGAACGCCATCTCGTTGGAGTCGACCTCGTGGTAGGTGCCCTCCATGAGGTCGATCTCGATGCCGTTGAGCGGGTAGCCGGCGAGCGGACCGGTCTCGATCGCCTCGCGGATGCCCTGCTCGATGGGCTTGATGAACTCCTTGGGGATGCTGCCGCCGGTGACTTTGTTGTTGAAGACGAAGTCGCCTTCGGTCGTCGGCCGCGCCACGATTTTGCAGTGCCCGTACTGGCCGCGGCCGCCGGTCTGTTTGACGTAGCGCCCCTCGCCCTTGGCCTCGTTGGTGATCGCCTCGCGGTAGGCGACCATCGGCTTGCCGACGTTGGCGCCGACGTTGAACTCGCGCACCAGGCGGTCGACGATGATCTCCAGGTGCAGCTCGCCCATGCCGTTGATCAGCGTCTGCCCGGTCTCCTTGTCGGTGTGGACGCGGAAGGTGGGGTCTTCCTGCATCAGCTTGCCGAGGGCGTTGCCGAGCTTCTCCTGGTCGGCCTTGGTCTTGGGCTCGATGGAGACGGCGATCACCGGCTCGGGGAAGGTCATCGACTCGAGCAGCACCGTCTGCTTGGGGTCGCAGATGGTGTCCCCGGTGGTGACGTTCTTGAGCCCCACCGCGGCGCCGATGTCGCCCGCCCACACCTCGGAGATCTCTTCGCGCTTGTTGGCGTGCATCTTGAGCAGGCGGCCGATGCGCTCGTTGCGCCGCTTGGCGGTGTTGAGCACCGAATCGCCGGTCTCGACGTGCCCCGAGTAGACGCGGAAGTAGGAGAGCTGGCCGACGAAGGGGTCGGTCATGATCTTGAAGATGAGCGCCGAGAACGGGGCGTCGTCCTTGGGCTCGCGGATCAACGGAGCTCCGGTGTCGGGGTCGAGCCCCTCGATCGGCGGCATGTCGAGCGGCGACGGCAGGTAGTGGACCACCGAGTCGAGCAGCGGCTGCACGCCCTTGTTCTTGAAGGCGCTGCCGCAGATCACCGGGTGCAGGCGGCCGGCGACGGTGGCGCGGCGCAGGGCGGCGCGCAGCTCGTCGTTGCTGATCGCCTCGCCCGAAAGGTACCTCTCGAGCAACTGGTCGTCGGTCTCGGAGACCGCCTCCACCATCTGCTCGCGCATCTTGAGCGCGACGTCCTTGTACTCCTCGGGGACCTCGGTGAGGGTGTACTCGGCGCCGAGGGCCTCGTCCTTGTAGTCGATCCCCTTCATCTCGATGAGGTCGATGATGCCGCGGAACGAATCCTCGCGGCCCCAGGGCAGCTGCACCGGCACCGGCGAAGCGTCGAGGCGCGAGCGCATCATCGCCACGCAGCGATCGAAATCGGCGCCGATGCGGTCCATCTTGTTGACGAAGGCGATGCGCGGGACGCGGTACTTGTTGGCCTGGCGCCACACCGTCTCGGACTGCGGCTCGACGCCGGCGACGGCGTCGAACACCGCCACCGCGCCGTCGAGGACGCGCAGCGAGCGCTCCACCTCGGCGGTGAAGTCGACGTGGCCCGGGGTGTCGATGATGTTGATGCGGTAGCCGTTCCAGAAGCACTGCGTGGCGGCCGAGGTGATGGTGATGCCGCGCTCCTGCTCCTGCACCATCCAGTCCATCGTCGCGGTGCCCTCGTGCACCTCGCCGATCTTGTAGTTGACGCCGGTGTAATAAAGGATGCGCTCGGTAGTCGTCGTCTTACCGGCATCGATGTGCGCCATGATGCCGATGTTGCGCGTCTTCTCGAGGGAGTGCTTTCTAGCCATGACTTCGGTGCTTCTTCGTGCTCTCGGTGCTTCTCGTCGTCCGCAAAACAGCGGCGGCCCCTGGTTCTTGTCCTGATCGGGGCCGCCGCCGCTGGAATCCGAACCCGCCTGCGCTCTCTCGTCGGAGCCGGCGGTCAGGGGTGCTGCCGGGTCTCGCCGTCCCCGCCCCGGTCAGTGCCGGAGGCGGGCAGCGCGAGCCCGCGGCGTTACCAGCGGTAGTGGGCGAAAGCCTTGTTGGCCTCGGCCATCCGGTGGGTGTCCTCCTTCTTCTTGATCGCGGCGCCGCGCCCGTTGGCGGCATCGAGCAGCTCGTTGGCGAGGCGCAGCTTCATGGTCTTCTCGCCGCGGCTCTGCGCGCTGCCGATCAGCCAACGCATCGAGAGCGCCAGCTTGCGCGCCGGCCGCACCTCGACGGGCACCTGGTAGGTCGAGCCGCCGACGCGCCGCGACTTCACCTCGACGCCCGGCTTGACGTTCTCGACCGCCTTCTTGAAGACCTTGACCGGATCCTCCTGGGTGCGCTCGCGGATGATCTCCATGGCGTCGTAGAAGATCCGCTCGGCGACCGACTTCTTCCCCTGCCGCATGACGTTGTTGACGAACTTCGTCACCATCTGCGAGTTGAAGAGGGGATCCGGAAGGACCTCGCGCTTCGGAACCTGACCGCGCCTGCTCATCGTCTGTCGCTCTCCTCGATACCGTGACGGTCGCCCGTCAGCTCTTCGGCCGCTTGGCGCCGTACTTCGAGCGCCCCTGGCGGCGGCCCTCGACGCCCATGGCGTCGAGCGTGCCGCGGATGACGTGATAGCGGACGCCGGGGAGGTCCTTCACGCGGCCGCCGCGGATGAGCACGATCGAGTGCTCCTGCAGGTTGTGACCGACGCCGGGGATGTAAGTGGTGACCTCGATGCCGTTGGTGAGGCGGACGCGGGCGACCTTGCGCAGCGCCGAGTTCGGCTTCTTGGGCGTCTGCGTGTAGACGCGCACGCACACGCCGCGCTTCTGCGGCGAGCCGGCCAGCGCCGGGCTCTTGGTCTTGATCCGCTGCGCCTCGCGCCCCTTGCGGACTAGCTGGTGGATGGTCGGCATTCGGTCCTGGTCTCCCTCGAAAGCGTCTCTTCCGAATCGATGCTCGCGCGCGCAGGCCTACGGCGCCCAGTAACGCACGCGACGTTGTCTGTCGTTGACGGTGCCCCCGGGTCCGTCGGCGCCGCCGAAGTCACCCGGAGAGGAAAGTCCCGAGCGGTCTGCAACCGCAGGAGAACGCGTAGGGTACAAGCTGCCGGACAACCCGTCAAGTGACAGGCGGGAGGGCGGGCGGGACTCGGCTGGCGCCTCAGTGTGGGTGGGAGCCCGGATGCACGATCCGGGAATCGGTCCACGCCCCGCCTCCGACCCTCCCGGCCGGACGGCTTCGCTGCTCCCCGTCTCTACTCTCTCTCCAACACCTCCTTGGGCAGCGTCCGGATGTCCTCGCCGAAGTCGATCATCAGCTCGGCTTCCTCCTCGCGCTCGTACTCGGGCTCCTCCGCGAGGTGGAAGTCGTGGTAGAGGCCCATGCCGGTGCCGGCGGGGATCAGCCTGCCGACGATGACGTTCTCCTTGAGGCCGCGCAGGAAGTCCACCTTGCCGGAGATCGCCGCCTCGGTGAGGACGCGCGTCGTCTCCTGGAAGCTCGCCGCCGAGATGAAGCTCTCGGTGGAGAGCGACGCCTTGGTGATGCCGAGCAGCAGCGGCCGGCCGATGGCGGGCTGGCCGCCCGCGGCGACCACGCGGTCGTTCTCCTCGGTGAAGCGGAAGCGGTCGACCTGCTCGTCGATCAGGAAGTCGGTGTCGCCGACCTCCTCGATCTTCACCGAGCGCATCATCTGGCGGACGATCGTCTCGATGTGCTTGTCGTTGATGTTCACCGACTGCGAGCGGTAGACCTCCTGGATCTTGTCGGTCATGTAGCGCTGCAGCTCCTTCTCGCCCAGCACCTGCAGCACGTCGTGGGGGTTGATCGGGCCGTCGATGAGGGGGTCGCCGGCGACCACCCGCTCGCCCTCCTGCACGTTGACGTGGATCGAGCGCGGCACCAGGTACTCGCGGGTCTCCCCGTCGTCGCCGGAGACGATGATCTTGCGCATGCCGCGCTGCAGCTCGCCCAAGTGGACGGTGCCGTCGATCTCGCTGATGATCGCCGGCTCCTTCGGGGTACGCGCCTCGAACAGCTCGACGACGCGCGGCAGACCGCCGGTGATGTCTTTGGTCTTGGTCGTCTCGCGCGGGATCTTCGCCAGCACCTCGCCCGGGCTGACGGTCTGCTCGTTCATCACCACCAGGTGGGAGCCCGAGGGCAGCAGGTAGCGCCGCTCCTCGCCCTTGCTCTTGACCAGGATCGCCGGCGCCCGCTTGTCGGTCGCCGAGGCCTCGACGATGATGCGCTGCGTCAGGCCGGTGACCTTGTCGGTCTCCTCGCGGACGTTCTCGCCCTCGACGATGTCCTGGAACTCCACCTTGCCGGCGATCTCGGTGAGGATAGCGGAGGTGAAGGGGTCCCACTCGACCAGCTCCTGGCCGGGCTTGATCTCCGCCCCCTCGCGCACCAACAGGTGCGAGCCGTAGACGAGCTGGTAGCGCTCGAGCTCGCGCCCCTTCGGATCCTGGATCAACAGCTTGCCGCTGCGGTTGACGACCACTAGGTCGCCCTTCTTGCTCTCCACGTAGGCGACGTTCAAGAAGCGCACCGTGCCGGGGTTCTTGGCGCTGTGCTTGGACTGCTCGCCGACGCGGCTGGCGGTGCCGCCGTAGTGGAAGGTCCGCATGGTGAGCTGGGTGCCCGGCTCGCCGATCGACTGTGCGGCGATGACGCCCACTGCCTCGCCCATCTCGACCATCTTGCCGGTGGCGAGGTTGCGGCCGTAGCAGCGGGCGCAGGCGCCGCGCCGCGACTCGCAGGTGAGCACCGAGCGGATCTTCATCCGCTCGAGGCCGGCGGCCTGGATCGCGCCCGCAACGTCCTCGGTGACCTCCTGGCCGATCTCGGCCAAAAGCTCGCCGGTGAGCGGATCGTAAACCTCCTCCTGCGACACGCGGCCGACGATGCGGTCGCGCAGCGGCTCGAGGATGTCGCCGCCCTCCATGATGGCGCCGACGAAGATGCCGTCGATGGTGCCGCAGTCGGGCTCGGTGATGATGACGTCCTGGGCGACGTCGACGAGGCGGCGCGTCAGATAGCCGGAGTCGGCGGTCTTGAGCGCCGTGTCGGCGAGGCCCTTGCGGGCGCCGTGCGTCGAGATGAAGTACTCGAGCACCGAGAGGCCTTCGCGGAAGTTGGCGGTGATCGCCGTCTCGATGACCTCGCCGGAGGGCTTGGACATCAGGCCGCGCATGCCGGCCAGCTGACGCACCTGCTCGCGGCTGCCGCGGGCGCCGGAGTCGGCCATCAGCGAGATCGGGTTGAGCTGGCCGCTGTCCTTCTCGATGCGGCGCATCTGCTTGAACATCTCCTCCGACACCCGCTCGGTGGCGCGGTGCCAGATGTCGATGATCTTGTTGTGGCGCTCGCCGGCGGTGATGACGCCGTTGGCGCGCTGGTCCTCGATCTCGAAGACCTCGGTCTTCGCCTGGTCGAGGATCTCGCGCTTGGTGTCGGGGATCACCATGTCGTCGACGCCGAACGAGATGCCGGCGCGCGTGGCGTAGGTGAAGGTGACCTCCTTGAGGTCGTCGAGGAGCTTCACCGTCAGGTCGTTGCCGTGCTTGAAGTAGCAGTAGCCGACCATGTCCTGCAGGCCGCGCTTCTTGAGCAGGCCGTTGACGAACGGCAGCTCGGCCGGCAGGTGAAGGTTGAGGATGACGCGGCCCACCGAGGTGTCGATGAGCTGGTTGTCGACCGTCTCGAGCTCGGCGTGCAGCACGTCCTGGTTGTCGTACTGGGTGTCGAGGTTGATGTAGGGGCCGGTGTAGCGGACGCGGATGGGCGTCTGCGTCTCGACGACGCCTTCGTGGTAGGCGAGCAGCACTTCGTCGAAGCTCGAGAAGGCGCGGCCTTCACCCTTCGCCCCCTTCTTGGCCATCGTCAGGTAGTAGCCGCCGAGGACGAGGTCCTGAGAGGGCACCGCCAGCGGCCGGCCGTGGGCGGGTGACAGGATGTTGCGCGCCGAGAGCATGAGGATGTGGCTCTCGACCTGGGCCTTCGGCGACAGCGGCACGTGCACCGCCATCTGGTCGCCGTCGAAGTCGGCGTTGAAGGCGGCGCAGACGAGGGGATGGATCTGGATCGCCTTGCCCTCGATGAGCACCGGGTGGAAGGCCTGGATGCCGAGGCGGTGCAGCGTGGGGGCGCGGTTGAGCAGCACCGGGTGGTCTTGAATGACCTCCTCCAGCGCGTCCCACACCGCGTCCTCCTCGCGGTCGACCATCTCCTTGGCGGCCTTGATGGTGCCGGCGAGGGCCTTCTGCTCGAGCCGGTTGTAGATGAAGGGCTTGAACAGCTCGAGCGCCATCTTCTTCGGCAAACCGCACTGCTGCAGCTTGAGCTCAGGCCCGACGACGATCACCGAACGGCCCGAGTAGTCGACGCGCTTGCCGAGCAGGTTCTGGCGGAAGCGCCCCTGCTTGCCCTTGAGCGTGTCCGACAGCGACTTGAGCGGCCGGTTGTTGGAGCCCTTGAGCACGCGGCCGCGGCGGCCGTTGTCGAAGAGAGCGTCCACCGCCTCCTGCAGCATGCGCTTCTCGTTGCGCACGATGACGTCGGGGGCGCGCAGCTCGAGCAGCTTCTTCAACCGGTTGTTGCGGTTGATGACGCGGCGGTAGAGGTCGTTGAGGTCCGAGGTCGCGAAGCGGCCGCCGTCGAGGGGGACGAGAGGGCGCAGCTCGGGCGGAATCACCGGGATGACGTCGAGGATCATCCACTCCGGGCGGTGGCCACTCTTACGGAAGGCGTCGACGACCTTTAGCCGCTTCGCCGCCTTGAGCCGGCGGATCTGCGAGCTGTCGGTCTTCATCACGATGCGCAGCTCTTCGGCGAGCTCGTCGACGTCGATGCGCGACAGCAGCTCCTTGATCGCCTCGGCGCCCATACGGGCCTCGAAGACGCCTTCGCCGTGCTCGTCGCGCAGCTCGCGATAGCGCTCCTCGGGCAGCAGCTCGCGCTCGGAGAGCTCGGTGTCGCCTGGATCGATGACGACGTAGCTCTCGAAGTAGAGGATGCGCTCGAGGTCGCGCAGCGAGAGATCGAGCAGGTGTCCGATGCGGCTCGGCAGGCCCTTGAAGAACCAGACGTGCGACACCGGGGCGGCGAGCTCGATGTGGCCCATGCGCTCGCGGCGCACGCGCGAGCGGGTCACTTCGACGCCGCACTTGTCGCAGACGACGCCGCGGTGCTTCATGCGCTTGTACTTGCCGCACAAGCACTCCCAGTCGGTGATCGGCCCGAAGATCTTGGCGCAGAACAGGCCGTCACGCTCGGGCTTGAACGTGCGGTAGTTGATGGTCTCCGCCTTGGTGACCTCGCCGTGACTCCACGACCGGATCTTCTCCGGCGAGGCGAGCGAGATCTTGATGGCGTTGAAGTCCTTCAACGTCTGCGGCTTGTCGGTGCGCTTGTCGAATCGGCTGTATGGCTGCAAGGACGTCCCCCTAGGTTGGGAATCCCGTCATGACTCTGGAATCGGTGATCAGACCTTGAGCAGCTCGACGTCGAGGCAGAGGCTCTGCAGCTCGCGGACGAGCACGTTGAACGACTCGGGCAGGCCGGGGTGCTCGGGCACGTCGCCCTTGACGATCGCCTCGTAGATGCGGCTGCGCCCCTCGACGTCGTCGCTCTTGACGGTGAGCAGCTCCTGCAGGGTGTAGGCGGCGCCGTACGCCTCGAGGGCCCACACTTCCATCTCGCCGAAGCGCTGGCCGCCGAACTGCGCCTTGCCGCCCAGCGGCTGCTGGGTGATCAGCGAGTAGGGGCCGATCGAGCGCGCGTGGATCTTGTCGTCCACCAGGTGGGAGAGCTTCAGCATGTAGATGAAGCCCACCGTCACCTGCTGCTCGAACGACTGGCCGCTCATCCCGTCGAAGAGCACGGTCTTGCCCGAGCTGGGCAGCTGCGCCTTGTCGAGGTAGCCCTTCAAGTCGCGCTCCGCCGCGCCGTCGAACACCGCCGAGGCGAAGGAGATGCCGAGCAGCTTGCCCGCCCACCCGAGGTGGGTCTCGAGGATCTGGCCGACGTTCATACGCGAGGGCACGCCGAGCGGGTTGAGCACGATCTCGACCGGGGTGCCGTCGGGGAGGAACGGCATGTCCTCCTCGGGCAGGATGCGCGAGATCACGCCCTTGTTGCCGTGACGCCCGGCCATCTTGTCGCCCACCTGCAGCTTGCGCTTCATGGCGACGTAGACCTTGACCAGCTTGATGACGCCGGGCGGCAGCTCGTCGCCCTTCTGCAGCAGCTGGATGCGCTCCTCGTTGACCTTGTAGAGCACCTCGACGTGCGAGTCGGTCTTGCGGTAGACGTTCTCCACCGTGTCGAGCAGGCGCCGGTTCTTGAGCGGTAGCCGCAGGATCTCCTGGCGGGTGAGCCGCTCGAGCGCCGGACGGGTGACCTTGTCGCCCTCGCTCAGCAGGTTCTCGCCGGTGCGCGCCTTGACCGCCGCCGTCACCGGCTGGTCGGTGAGCAGGTCGGAGATCTTCTTGTTGCGCTCCTCGTTGAGGATGCGGACCTGGTCCTTGATGTCCTTCTCCATGCGGGAGATGGTCATCTGCTCGATGTCGATGTGGCGCTGGTCCTTCTCGACGCCCTTGCGGGCGAAGATCTTGACGTCGACCACCGTGCCCTCGATGCCGGGCGGCACCTTGAGCGAGGCGTCGCGCACGTCGCCGGCCTTCTCGCCGAAGATCGCGCGCAGCAGCTTCTCCTCCGGGGTGAGCTGCGTCTCGCCCTTCGGCGTCACCTTGCCGACCAGGATGTCGCCGGGGCCGACCTTGGCGCCGATGCGGATGATGCCGCTCTCGTCGAGGTCGAGGAGGGCGCTCTCCGAGACGTTGGGGATGTCGCGGGTGATCTCCTCGGGACCGAGCTTGGTGTCGCGCGCCTCGATCTCGAACTCCTCGATGTGGATCGAGGTGTAGGCGTCCTCCTTGATCACCTTCTCGGAGATCAGGATGGCGTCCTCGAAGTTGTAGCCCCGCCAAGGCATGAAGGCGACCAGCACGTTGCGACCGAGCGCCAGCTCGCCGCGGTCGGTCGAGGGGCCGTCGGCGAGGACGTCGCCCTTCTTCACCCGCTGCCCCCCGAACACCACCGGCTTCTGGTTGACGCAGGTGTTCTGGTTGCTGCGGCGGAACTTGATCATCTGGTAGATGTCGGCGCCGAACTCGCGCGCCTCGCCGGTCTCGTAGTCCTCGCCCTCGACGCGCACGATGATGCGCTCGGCGTCGACCGAATCGACGATGCCGTTGCGCTTGGCGACGACGACCGCGCCCGAGTCGTGGGCCACCGTCTGCTCCATGCCGGTGCCGACGATGGGGGCCTCGGTGCGGATGAGCGGCACCGCCTGGCGCTGCATGTTGGAGCCCATGAGCGCGCGGTTGGCGTCGTCGTGCTCGAGGAAGGGGATGAGCGCGGCGGCCACCGACACCAGCTGCTTCGGCGACACGTCGAGGAAGTCGACCTGCTCGCGCTCGACGGTGAGGAAGTCGCCGCCGGCGCGGGCGATGACGCGCTCGTCGACGAGGTTGCCCTTGGCGTCGATGCGGGCGTTGGCCTGGGCGATGACGTACTTCTCCTCCTCCCAAGCGGTGAGATAGAAGCAGTACGGCTCGACGTCGGCGCGCTTCTTGCCGCTGAGCTTGCCGTTCTCGGCCTCGAGCTCGTCCTTGGTGACGATCTGGCCGAGCTTGAACGAGGTCTCGCCGACCTTGACGACGCGGAAGTGCTCGAGCACCCGGCCGCCCTCGACCTTCTTGTACGGACTCTCGATGAAGCCGTACTCGTTGATGCGGGCGAACGTGGCCAGCGAGCTGATGAGGCCGATGTTCGGACCTTCCGGCGTCTCGATCGGACAGATGCGGCCGTAGTGCGAGGCGTGCACGTCGCGCACCTCGAACCCGGCGCGCTCGCGCGACAGGCCGCCCGGACCGAGCGCCGAGAGTCGCCGCTTGTGCGTCACCTCGGAGAGCGGGTTGGTCTGGTCCATGAACTGCGACAGCTGCGAGCTGCCGAAGAACTCCTTGACCGCCGCGATGACCGGCTTGGAGTTGATCAGGTCGTGCGGCATCGCCGAGTCGATGTCCTGGTGGACAGACATCTTCTCCTTGATGGCCCGCTCCATGCGGACGAGGCCGATACGGAACTGGTTCTCGAGCAGCTCGCCCACCGCGCGCACGCGGCGGTTACCGAGGTTGTCGATGTCGTCGACGCGGCCGATGTCCCTGTGGAGGCGCAGCAGGTACTCGATGACGCGGTAGAAGTCGTCCTCGGAGAGGGTCTTCTGCTCGACCGGCACCTCGCTGTCGAGCTTGATGTTGAACTTGAACCGGCCGACGCGCGAGAAGTCGTAGCGCTTGGGGTCGAAGAACATGCCGTAGAAGAGCGAGCGGGCGCTCTCCAGCGTCGGCGGGTCGCCGGGACGCATGCGGCGGTAGATCTCGATCAGCGCTTCCTTGGAGTCGCGGGTGGTGTCCTTGGCCAGCGTGTTCGACAGGATGGCGCCGGTGAGCTCCCACTCGGTAAAGAACACCTCGACGGGTGTCGTCTGGCGATCCTTGAGCCGGGCGTGGAGGTCGTCGGGCACGGCGGTGTTGGCCTCGAAGACCACCTCGCCGGTGTCGAGGTCGACGACGTCGGCGATGAAGGTGGCGCGCTCGAGCTCGGCTGGGTTCATCGGATAGGTGAGCGTCTCGCCCGCCTCCATCCGCGCCACATGGTCGCGCTTCAGGACGATGCCGCCGAAGATCGGATAAGCGTCGCGGCGGCCGTGGCGCTGGCGGTCGCGCAGGCGCTCCTGCTCGAGCACGCGCGGCGTCACGTCGATGTCGAAGCTGCCGCCCTCGTTGGCGCGCACCGGCACCGCGGTGTAGAACTTGCGCAGGATCGACTCGTCGGACTCGAGGCCCAGCGCACGCAGGAAGACGGTGCCGTAGAACTTGCGCTTGCGGTCGATGCGGACGGAGACGATCTCCTTCTGGTCGTACTCGAACTCCACCCACGAGCCGCGGTAAGGGATGATCTTCGCCAGGTAGGTGCGCGGACCTTCCTGGGTGAAGAACACGCCCGGGCTACGGTGCAGCTGCGAGACGATGACGCGCTCGGTGCCGTTGATGATGAACGTGCCGTTGTCCGTCATCAGCGGGATGTCGCCGAAGTAGACCTCCTCCTCCTTGGCGTCGCGCATCATGCGCGTGCCGGTCTCGGGGTCCTTGTCGTAGACGATGAGGCGGAAGGTGACCTTGAGCGGCACGGCGAAGGTCATGCCGCGCTCCTGGCACTCCTGGATCGAGTACTTGTGCTGCAGCTCGACCGGGCCGCCGCAGATGTCGCAGCGCACGACGCGGTTCTTGTTGACGAAGCCGCACTCGAGGCAGGTGACCTTGTCCTCGTGCGGGTGGTCGGTCATGATCTTCGCACCGCAGCTGGTGCAGGTCATGCGCAGGTACTCGAGGCCCTTGAGGGTGCCGCACTTGCACTCCCAATCGCCGATCGTGTACTTGACGAAGTCGAGCGAGCAGGTCTCGCGGAAGTCGGCGAACGGGAAGATGCCGGTGAAGACGGCCTGCAGCCCCTGCGCCGCCCGCTCCTCGGGGAGGAGGTTCATCTGCAGGAAGCGCTCGTAGGAGCGCTTCTGCACCTCGATGAGGTTGGGGATGGGCAGCGACGTCTTGATGCGCGAGAAATCGACCCGCTGGTGGCCGTTCTTGCTGAGGGTAGTTTCCATATCGTCTCGTCAGTCCTTCTCAGAGAGCCAATCCGCGGAAGGGAAGGAAGTCAGCAAAGACGCCGACACCACACCCCGACCGCCCGGCTTCCTCACCGGGGATCGGAGTGTGGCGTGACGGTCGCGCCGGCGCGCCGCCGGGCGGCGGGCGCCGGTTGCCGGCTCGTAAAGAGCGTCACTTGATCTCGACCTGAGCCCCCGCCTCCTCGAGCTTCTTCTTGATGTTCGCGGCCTCGTCCTTCGACACGCCCTCCTTGACGGTGGGCTTGGTGGACTCGACGAGGTCCTTGGCCTCCTTGAGGCCGAGGCTGGTCACCTCGCGGACGGCCTTGATGACGTTGATCTTCTTCTCGCCGACGGCGGAGAGGACGACCGCGAACTCGGTCTGCTCCTCGACCTCGGGGGCGGCCGCGGCAGCGGCACCGCCGCCCGCACCGGCCATCGGCACCGCGGCGGCCGCGGCGGACACGCCGTAGTGCTCTTCGAGCGCCTTGACGAGCGTGTTGAGCTCGAGCACGGTCATCGAATCGATCTGCGAGATCAGCTCCTGGGTCGAGATGGCCATCTTCCTTGCTCCTTGGATCAGGTCAAAACGTCAATCGGACTGGGTTTATTTCATCCCCGGATGGGTTATTCCTGGACCGGTCAAGTACCGCGGCGGTACCTAGCTGGCGCCGGCCTTCTGCTTGGCGACCTGGTCGAGGACCACCACGAAGTCGCGCGGGATGGCGGCGAGGGTGCGCACGAAGCGCGAGATCGGCGACTGCAGCAGGAAGAGCAGCTTGGCGATCAGCTCCTCGCGGCTGGGCAGCTTGGCGATCTGCTCCACCTCGTTGGCGGCGATCGGCTTGCCGTCGACGATGCCGCCCTTGAAGACGACCTGCGGCACCGTCTTGGCGAACTCGGTGAGGGTCTTGGCCACCGCCACCGCGTCGCTCTCGGTGTAGACGACCGCCAACGGGCCGGTGAAGGTCGAGGACAGCGCCGACAGCGGCTTGCCCTCGATGGCGATCAGGGCGAGGGTGTTCTTCACCACCTCGTAGCTGCCGCCGGCCGCGCGCACCCTGGCGCGCAGGTCGGTGACGTCGTTGACCTTCATCCCCTGGTAGGTGACAAGGAAGGCGTGCGGAGCCTTGGCGAGACCGCCTTCGTAGCGGTCGATCAGCTCCTGCTTCTGGGCGCGTGTGAGTGCCATGGTCGCGACTCCTAGGCTTCCGCCGGCGCCAGCGCCGACTCGTCGAGGGTGATGCCGGGGCCCATCGTCGAGGTGACGTGCGCCGACTTCACGTACTTGCCCTTGGCGGCCGCCGGCTTGGCGCGCAGCACGGCGTCGATGAAGGCGCGGGTGTTGGCCTCGAGCTGGTCGACGCTGAAGGACTTCTTGCCGACGCGGCCGTGGACGATGCCGGCCTTCTCGACGCGGAACTCCACCTTGCCGCCCTTGACCTCGGAGACGGCGCGGCCGACCTCGAAGGTCACCGAGCCGGCCTTGGGGCTGGGCATCAGGCCGCGGGGGCCGAGGACCTTGCCGAGGCGGCCCACCGCCCGCATCATGTCGGGCGTGGCGACGACGGCGTCGAAGTCCATCCAGCCGCCGGTGATCTTCTCCACCAGATCGTCGCCGCCGACGAAGTCGGCGCCGGCGTCCTGGGCTTCCTTGATCTTCTCGCCGCTGGCGAAGACCAGCACGCGCATCGTCTTGCCGGTGCCGTGCGGCAGCACGACGGTGCCGCGCACCATCTGGTCGGCGTGGCGGGGGTCGACGCCGAGGCGCATGGCGACCTCGACCGTCTCGTCGAACTTGGCGTAGGTGGCGCCCTTGAGCGTCTCGATCGCCTCACGCAAGCGGTACGGGCGCGGCTCGACCTTGGCGGCCGCGTTGCGGTAGTTCTTTCCGTGCTTCGGCATGGCGTTTACCCCTGCACCTCGAGGCCCATCGAGCGCGCGGTGCCTTCGATGATCTTCACCGCCGCCGCGAGGGTCTTGGTGTTGAGGTCGGGGAGCTTCTGCTTGGCGATGTCCTCGACCTGCTGGCGCGTCACCCGGCCGACCTTGTTCTTGTTCGGCTGGCCCGATCCCTTCTCCACCGCCGCCGCCTTCTTGAGCAGCACCGCCGCCGGCGGCGTCTTGGTGATGAAGGAGTAGCTGCGGTCGGCGTAGACGGTGATCACCACCGGGATGATGGTGCCCATGTCGGCCGCCGTCCGGGCGTTGAACGCCTTGACGAAGTCCATGATGTTGACCCCCGCCTGGCCGAGGGCGGGGCCCACCGGCGGCGCGGGGGTGGCCTGGCCGGCGGGGATCTGCAGCTTGATCTGGTTGACGACCTTCTTGGCCATCGATCACCTCGTTTCGCGTGCCGCCCGCGTTCTGCGACGGCGGCGGCGGCACCTTAGTGGTTCGTGCGGGTGCGACGGGCGCACCCTCCCACGGCTGTGACTGCGGACTGCTGACCTAGACCTTCTGGACTTGCAGGAACTCCAGCTCGACCGGCGTCTGCCGGCCGAAGATGGTGACCATGACCTTCAAGGTGTTGCGGTCGAGGTTGACCTCTTCCACCACGCCCGAGAAGTTGCTGAAGGGGCCGTCGACGATCTTGACCGGCTCGCCCTTCTCGAACACGTACTTCGGCTTCGGCTTCTCCTTCGCCGACACCACCTGCTCGAGGATCTGGTCGACCTCGTTCTGGGAGAGCGGCGTCGGCTTCTTGCCGGTGCCGACGAAGCCGGTCACCTTGGGCGTGTTCCGCACCACGTGCCAGGCGGCGTCGGACATCTTCATCTGCACCAGGATGTAGCCGGGGAAGAACTTGCGCTGCGTCTCGCGCTTCTTGCCCAAGCGCAGCTCGACGACGGTCTCGGTGGGGATGCGGATCTCGCCGAACTCCTCGCCCATGCCTAGCGCCTCGGCGCGCTGGCGCAGCGTCTCCTTCACCCGCTCCTCGAACCCGGAGTAGGTGTGGACGATGTACCAGCGGAACTCGGTGTCCCGCTGCGTGGGCTGCGCTTCGACGCTCACCCCGCCACCGTCCCGGTCATCTTGCCGGCCATGTCCATCAGCCACTGGTAGACCTTGAGGATGACGACGTCGACGCCCCAGAGGTAGACGGCGAAGATCACGCTGGTGACCAGCACGACACCGGTCGTGCCGATGACCTCCTGGCGCGAGGGGAAGGTGACCTTCCGCATCTCGGCCACCACCTCGGGGAGGAACACCGTGAAGAAGTTTTTCAGCCGGTTCATGCGACGCTCGCGTTTCCTCGCTCGGTAATGCGGACTGGTCTCAGGGGATGGCAGGGCAGGAGGGACTCGAACCCCCGACCACCGGTTTTGGAGACCGGAGCTCTACCAATTGAGCTACTGCCCTGTGCGCTTGCTCTTCCTCGCTCGACTTGACGATCTCGGTGACGGTGCCGGCGCCGACGGTGCGGCCGCCCTCGCGGATGGCGAAGCGCACGCCCTTCTCCATCGCGATCGGCGCGATCAGCTCCACCAGCAGGTTCACGTTGTCTCCCGGCATCACCATCTCCGTTCCCTCGGGCAGCTTCGCCACCCCGGTCACGTCGGTGGTGCGGAAGTAGAACTGCGGACGGTAGCCGTTGAAGAACGGCGTGTGACGGCCGCCCTCCTCCTTCGTCAGCACGTACACCTCGCCCTTGAACTGCGTGTGCGGCGTGATCGAGCCCGGCTTCGCCAGCACCTGACCGCGCTCCACGTCGTCCTTCTTCGTGCCGCGCAGCAGGATCCCCACGTTGTCGCCAGCCTGGCCCTGGTCGAGCAGCTTGCGGAACATCTCGACGCCGGTGACGATCGTCTTGGTGGTGTCGCGGATGCCGATGATCTCCACCTCGTCGCCTACCTTGACGATGCCGCGTTCGATGCGACCCGTCACCACCGTGCCGCGGCCCGAGATGGTGAAGATGTCCTCGATCGGCATCAGGAAGTCCTTGTCGATCGCACGCTCCGGCATCGGCACCGAGTTGTCGACCGCGTCCATCAGCTCGATGATCTTGGCGCCCCACTCCGAGCTCGGGTCGCCGCTCTCCAGCGCCTTCAGCGCCGAGCCCCGGATCACCGGCAGGTCGTCGCCCGGGAAGTCGTAGGCCGACAGCAGCTCGCGCACCTCGAGCTCCACCAGGTCGAGCAGCTCGGCGTCGTCCACCATGTCGCACTTGTTCATGAAGACGACCAGGTACGGCACGCCCACCTGGCGGGCGAGCAGGATGTGCTCGCGCGTCT
The DNA here is from genome assembly GCA_963846495.1 of Thermoanaerobaculia bacterium. Classification (GTDB taxonomy): domain Bacteria; phylum Acidobacteriota; class Thermoanaerobaculia; order Multivoradales; family JAIOJS01; genus DASYQD01. The sequence goes on from CAWJWP010000017.1 coordinate 228,809, forward strand.
GCGGCATCGGACCGTCCGCCGCCGACACCACCAGGATCGCGCCGTCCATCTGCGCCGCGCCCGTGATCATGTTCTTCACGTAGTCGGCGTGACCAGGGCAGTCCACGTGCGCGTAGTGACGCTTCTCCGTCGCGTACTCCACGTGCGCCGTCGCGATCGTGATCCCGCGCTCGCGCTCCTCAGGTGCCTTGTCGATCTGGTCGAACGCCACGAAGCTCGCCAGCCCCTTCGACGCCAGCACCTTCGTGATCGCCGCCGTCAACGTCGTCTTCCCATGGTCCACGTGACCGATGGTCCCAATGTTCACGTGCGGCTTGTCGCGCTGGAACTTCTCCTTGGCCATGCCCTGTCGGTCCTCTGTGTCTCTTTAGGTTCTATCTAGAAGGTGGAGCCCACGACCGGATTTGAACCGGTGACCCCTTCCTTACCAAGGAAGTGCTCTACCCCTGAGCCACGTGGGCAGCTGGTTTGCCCCGCACTGGGATGCTCTGGTGCGGGCTGACGGAAAGCCGCGGGATTGTATGCGCCGCTCCGGCAAGGTGTAAACCCCCGGAGGACGCCGTCGCCCCCGTTCCCACGGCTTGGCCCCCGAACCGGCCGCGGGACCGCGCATTGTCGCAGACGAGTCCCGGAATGTCCAGGTAAGCCGTTAACGTCGTCCCTGCTGCGCCACGGCGACCTCTTCGTACGGCTGCACGACGACGAAGCCGTCGCCCTGGAAGAGCATCTGGAACGCCTCGCCGCCGCCGCGGCCGAGGAGGCTCCGCAGCGAGATGTCGGTCTTGATCTGCGGTACCAGATTCCCCGACCAGGCAACGGTGGCGTTGGGATCGGTGATCACCGGGTCGTTCGGCCGCACGCGAAGGGTGAGCGGCGCCCCGTGCGAGATGAGCGCCGCCATTCCGTGCCCGGTGAGACGCAGCGAGAAGAGCCCCCCGGCCAGCATGCCGGCAACTCGGCGATGCATCGTGATCTGGTACTGAATCGTGTCCTCGAACGCGAGCAGGTCGTTGCCATTGACGTTGATCGCCTCGCCCGGCGCCAGGCGCAGGATGGTGATGTTCTTCTTCTCGTGCGCCAGGTAACAGATCCCCTGTCCCTCGATCTTGGTCAACGGCGCCGCCTCGCCGGACACGAACTTGGTGAGCGCGCGCCCGAGCCCGCCCTCCAGCATCCCCTCGCGGATGAATTTCAGGTTGCCGCGGTACGCCACCATCGCGCCCAGCTTGCTCCACACCCGCCCGCGAACGTGCACCTCCAACATGTGCGCACTCTCGAGCTCGAACACGTCGCCGGGCCGATCCTTCTCCTCGGTTTCCGCGACGAACTGCGCCAACGAATGCGAAGGCACCTGATCGGCCCCGCCCGCATCCGCGACGTGAGGTCGCGGCGACACCGCCTGCATCGCCGGCGCCGCCGCGGCCACGGGTGCTGCGGGCGCAGCTGCCGGAGCAGCCGCTCCCCCCAGATACCGCGCCAGCGCCGGCACCTGTGCGATCGGCGTCCACTCCTTCAGCCCCGGCCCATAGGCGTACGAATCAGCACGCAAGCCGCCGCCGCGAATCTCCGCCGCAACCTGCTCCTCCGGCATCGGCCCACGCTGCTGGCCACCCACCGCCACGTACCACTCGGCCATACTCGCCTCCTCACTGCGCCGCCACCCGCGAAGCGCGATCGATGGAGCGGGAGACGGGATTCGAACCCGCGACCAACGGCTTGGAAGGCCGTGACTCTACCCCTGAGTTACTCCCGCTTGGGGCGACCCAAGTCTAACCGACCGCTCCCCTCTGCGTTCGAGCGCAAGCGAGAACGCTCCCACTGGCGTTCGAGCGCAGCGAGAACGCCTCCCTCCGGCGGCGCGTTGCTGGAGGCGGCGACGCGCACGTCAGAGACGTGCGCGTCGGAGTGGATTCGCTCTTTCCGGCAAGCTCCGCCAGGAGCGCAGCCGGAACGACCGAATCCATCCGCCGCAACCAGAGCGAGCGAAGCGAGCGATGGTGGAGGCGGATGGATTCGAACCACCGTAGGGCGATGCCCAGCAGATTTACAGTCTGCCCCCTTTGGCCACTCGGGTACGCCTCCAATGCACAGTGCTCGCAAAGAACCCCAGCCAGCTTGGAGCCGGCACCCGGAATCGAACCGGGGACCTACTGTTTACAAGACAGTTGCTCTACCGCTGAGCTATGCCGGCGGGTGCCGCTCCGAACCCGCGACCCGTAGGTCGAGCGGGCGGCCTACTTTACAGGCTGGGTCCACCCCCGGCAAGCACGGTCCCCGCGCTGTCAACGGTCCGCAGCCGCAGGCGATTCCCGCTCGAGCGCAACGTAGAGCCAGCCTGCTCCGAGGGCAGCAAAGACAGCGGTCCCGGGACCCGGACGATTGCGGACCAGGAAGCGTACTTCCTCGCCAGGACCGGCCGCAAACGTCACCGCCTTGCGCATCAGCGTATTGCTGGCACGCAGCCGATGCTCGCCAGAAGCGATCTCGCGGCTGACGCTCTCGCCGGGGCCGAGGCTGCCGATCGCCGCGCCATCGAGCCTCAGGCCGATTCGGTACTGATCGCCGACGCCGTCGGCAGGACGCCGGACGATCAGCCTTGCTGCGGCTGCAGCGGCAGCGGAATCGCCTCGCGCCTCCAGGCCATCCGGCGCGTGGCTCATCCCTTACCGCTGATGCGTTGACGCACGGCTTCGTACGAGTAGCGCCGCCGCCGCCGTCGCAACGTTGAGCGACTCCACGCGTCCGCGCATCGGCAGCCCGACGAGGCCGTCGCACAGCTCGCGCGTGCGCTGCCGTAAGCCCTTCTCCTCGCCGCCGAGGCAGAGCACGACCTTGCCGGAGAGGTCCACTTCCCACGGCGGCACGCCGCCTTCGGCGGCGCCGTAGATCCAGAAGCCGTCAGCCTTGAGGCGCTCGAGTGTCTGCGCAGTATTCGTGATGCGTTCGACCGGCACCCACTCGCTGGCGCCCGCCGCGGTGCGGGAGACGACGGGCGATAGCGGCGCGCTGCCGCGGTCGCGGACGAGCACGCGGCCGACGCCGGCCCCGTCGCAGACGCGGAGCACGGCGCCGAGGTTGCGCGGGTCCTGCACGTCCTCGAGCAAGACCACGAGATCGCGATCGGCGCCGGCCGCCGCCGCCGCGGGCTGCGGCGTCACTTCGGCGGCGAAGCCGTTGTGCACCGGCACGCCGAGCTCGGCAAGCCTCGCCGCCGGCACGCGCTCGCAGCGCACGCCGTGGCGGCCGCACAGCTCCTCGATCTCGCGCAGCCGCGGCCCGCCGCGCCGCTCGCTGGTGAGCACGCGGCGTACGGCTTGAGGGCGATGGCGCAGCGCCTCGCGCACCGGATGGAAGCCGGCGACCAGCTCGAGCGGCCGGCTCGCCGCGTCCCCGCTCATCCGCCGCTCCGCGCCGGCCTTTCCCTGCTCCCCTCGCCCGCGGCCTCGCGGTCGCCGAGCAGCACCACGGCGAGCGCCGCCATCCCTTCTCCGCGGCCCAACGCGCCGAGGCCCTCGTTGGTCGTCGCCTTCAATCCGACTGCATCGACCTCGACCCCGAGCGCCGACGCGATGCGCGAACGGATGCGATCGCGGTAGGGAGCCAGCCGCGGCGCCTCGGCGACGAGCGTCAGGTCGCAGGACAGCACGCGCCAACCGCCGCCGAGCACCAAGCCGACGATGCGGCCGAGCAGGTCCAGGCTGTTGGCGCCGCGCCAGCGCTCGTCGCTCGGCGGGAAGTGCTGGCCGAGGTCGCCGAGGCCAGCGGCGCCGAGAAGCGCGTCGCCGAGCGCGTGAAGCAGCACGTCGGCATCGCTATGGCCGTCCAGCCCTTTCTCGAACGGGATGGTTTCGCCGCCGAGCACCAGCGGCCGGCCTTCGACGAGTCGGTGCACGTCGTAGCCCTGGCCAATCCGGAGCTTCATGAGCGCAGCTTCACGAGAGCAGTGCCTCCACCCACGCCAGATCGCGCGCGAAGGTCACCTTGGGATTGGGGAAGCATGCCGTCACCGGACGGACGTGGACGCCGGGAAGACGCTCGACGAGCGAGCTCTCGTCGGTACCGGTGAGGCCGTCGTCGGCAGCCCGCTGCAGCGCTCGCTCCAGCAGCGCACGCCGGAAGACTTGCGGCGTCTCGGCGCGGAAGAGCGTGTTGCGGTCGAGCGTCGTCGCCACGAAGCCGCCTTCGAGCCGCTTCACGGTGTCGGTGAGGCCGCGGCCGAGCACGGCGCCGTCGGCCTCGAGCGCGGCGGCGAGCGTGGCCGCCACGTCATCGGGGTGCACCGCGGCGCGCGCCGCGTCGTGAACGGCGACCCAGTCCTCGGCGCCGGCCGCGCTGGCGGCGAGAGCCAGCGCCACCGACTCCTGGCGCGTCGCGCCGCCGACCACCACCTGCACGTCCGCCTCGCCGTGCAGCGCCTCCGCCGTGGCGTCGACGAGCTCCGCCGGCGCCGCCACCACGCACGAGACGACGCCGCCCGCCTTCAACCGCCTCACCGCCCACGCCACCAGCGGCCGCCCAGCCACCTCGCGCAGCTGCTTCGGAGGTCCGCCGCCGGCGCGATCCCCCAGGCGCTCGCCCCTGCCGGCGGCGGGGATCAGCGCGTGGACGGCCATCACAGGGTCAGGATGTCCTTCTCCTTGTGCTGCAGCGAGTCCGCGATCTGCTTGATGTAGTGATCGTGCAGGCGCTGGATCTCTTCATGGCCACGGCGTTCGTCGTCCTGCGAGATCTCGTGCTTCTTTTCCTTCGCCTTGATCGCCTCGTTGCCTTCGCGACGCGCCTGGCGTACTCCGTTGCGAGCGTGCTCGGCCAAGTCGTGCGCCTTCTTGACCAGCTCCTTGCGGCGGTCCTCGGTGAGCGAGGGGATGGGGATGCGGATCACCTTGCCGTCGCTGGAGGGATTGAGGCCGAGGTCGGCTTTCGCGATGGCGCGCTGGATGGCGGGGATCGTGGAAGGGTCGTACGGCTGCGCCACGATGAGGTTGGCGTCCGCCACCGACAGGCTGGCAACCTGCCTGAGCGGCGTCGGGGTGCCGTAGTAGTCGACCACCACCGGGTCCAGGATGGCGATCGAGGCACGGCCGGTGCGCAGGGACTTGAGATCGTGGTGGAGGTGATCCACCGCCTGCTTCATGTGTATCTCGACCTCATGGAACAGCTCCTTCATCGCGCTCTCCTCCCCGCCAGCTTTTCGCCGGCGAGTCTAACGCAGCCTCGACGTGCGCCTCGGCACACGGGAGACGAGCAAGCCGCCGCGCGTCAGCGCGCGGGAGCGGCCGCCGGAGCGTCGGCGCGCACGGTCGAGCCGACACGCTCGCCGCAGACGACGCGGCGGATGTTGCCGCGCTCGAGCAGCTTGAAGACGACGATGGGGAGCCCGTTCTCGCGGCAAAGGCTGATCGCCGCCGCGTCCATCACCTGCAGGTTCCACTCGAGCACCTGCTGGTAGCTCACCTCGGGCAGCAGCTTCGCGGAGGCGTCGCGGTTGGGATCGGCGGTGTAGATGCCGTCGACGTTGGTGGCCTTGAGCAGCACGTCGGCGTGGATCTCGTTGGCGCGCAGGGCGGCGGCGCTGTCGGTGGTGAAGAAGGGGTTGCCGGTGCCGGCGGCGAAGATGACGAGGCGATTCTTCTCGAGGTGGCGCAGCGCGCGGCGGCGGATGAAGGGCTCCGCCACCTCGCGGATGTCGACCGCCGACAGCACGCGGGTGTCGACGTTGCGCTTCTCCAGCGCGTCCTGCAGCGCCAGCGCGTTGATCACCGTCGCCAGCATCCCCATGTAGTCGCCGGTGACCCGCTCGATGCCGCGGTGGGAAGCGGCGAGGCCGCGGATGATGTTGCCGCCGCCGATGACGATGGCGATCTGGACGCCCGCCTTCCACACCTCCTGCAGCTCGTCGGCGATGGCGGCGACGATCTTCTCGTCGATGCCGAAGGGCTGGCTGCCCATCAGCGCCTCGCCCGAGAGCTTGAGGAGGATGCGGCGGAAGGCGGGTTGGTCCATCGGCGAGGCGCTCAGCTCGCGGCGACGCCGGCCTGCGCCGCCACCTCGGCGGCGAAGTCGGACGACCGCTTCTCGATCCCCTCGCCCAGCTTGTAGCGCGCGAAGCGGCGCACCTGGATGTTCTCGCCGATCTTCGCCACCTTCTCGTTGATCAATTCGCCGACCGTCTTGTCGGGGTCCTTGATGAACGGCTGCTCGAGCAACACCGTCTCGCCGAAGAACTTCTCCATCCGGCCCTCGACGATCTTGTCGACCACCTTCTCCGGCTTGCCCTCGGCGAGCGTCTTCTCGCGCTGCACGGCGCGCTCGCGGGTGAGGATGTCTTCGGTCACCTCCTCGCGCCGCACGTACTGCGGCGCGGCGGCGGCGACGTGCATGGCGATCTCCCTGACCAGCTCCTGGAACTCGTCGGTGCGGGCGACGAAGTCGGTCTCGCAGTTGACCTCGACGAGGACGCCGATCTTGCCGCCGGCGTGGATGTAGGAGCCCACCGCGCCCTCGGCGGTGACGCGCCCGGCCTTCTTGGCCGCGCTCGCCAACCCCTTCTTGCGCAGGACGTCGATCGCCGCTTCCATGTCGCCCTTGGCTTCGAGGAGGGCGTTCTTGCAGTCCATCATGCCGGCGCCGGTGCGCTCGCGGAGCTCCTTGACCATCTGCGGTGTGACGCTCATCCGATCACCTCTCTCTGCTCGTTCGCAGGCGGGCCGTGGCCCGCCGTGGTTGTCTGCCTCATACAAGAAGGGCCAGTCTGCCGGACGGCGCGACTGACCCCTCGTCCGCCCGGCCGGGCCGGGCGCTGCCGTCGTCAGTGAGTCGCTTCTGCCGCCTCGCTCTCGCTCGGCTCCGCCACCGCCTCGGCGGCCGCCGCCGCGTTGACCGGCGCGGCCGGCTTGGCCGGCGGCGCCGCCTCGCTGGGCCCCATGTCCTTCTCGAGCTCGCCAGCGCCCTCGAGATAGGCGTCGGCGATGCGTGAGGCAAAGAGGCGGATCGAGCGGATGGCGTCGTCGTTGCCGGGGATGACGTAGTCGACCAGCTCGGGGTCGCAGTTGGTGTCGACCACCGCCACCACCGGGATGCCGAGCTTGTTGGCCTCGGAGACGGCGATGTCTTCCTTCTTGGGGTCGATGACGAACAGCGCGTCGGGCACCGCCTCGAGCTTGCGGATGCCCTCGAGGTTGCGCTTCATCTTTTCGCGCTCGCGCTCGAGCCGCACGCGCTCCTTCTTGGTCAGCGGCGACTCGGGGTCGTCGAGGCGGCGCTCGGCGTCCTCCAGCCGCTCGATCGAGGAGCGGATGGTGACGAAGTTGGTGAGCGTGCCGCCCAGCCAGCGATGGGTGACGTGATACTGGCCGGCGCGCGCCGCCTCCTCGGCGATGACGTCCTGCGCCTGGCGCTTGGTGCCGACGAAGAGGATGCGGCGGCCGGTGCGGCCGAGCCAGCGGACGAAGTCCGCCGCCTCCTTGAAGAGCTGCTCGGTCTTCTGCAGGTCGACGATGTAGATGCCGTTGCGCTTGCCGAAGATGTAGGGCTTCATCTTCGGGTTCCAGCGCCGCGTCTGGTGCCCGAAGTGGACCCCCGCTTCGAGCATCTGCTTCATGCTGACTTCGGCCAAGATCGCTCCCTTCCCCTTCTCTCTTAAGCGCCTTAGCGCTTGCTGAACTGGAACCGCTTGCGGGCTCCAGGCTGTCCGTACTTCTTGCGTTCCTTCTTGCGCGGGTCGCGGGTCAGGAAGCCCGCCGACTTGAGGCGCTCGCGGAGCTCGCCGTTGAACTCGAGGAGGGCGCGCGAGATGCCGTGGCGCAGCGCGCCCGCCTGGCCGCTGCCGCCGCCGCCCTCGACGGTCGCCGAAACGTCGAACTTCTCGGCCGTCTCGGTGAGCGCCAGCGGCTGCTTGACCACCATGACCAGCACCTCGCGCGAGAAGTAGTTGCCGATCTCGCGGCCATTGATCTCCAGCTTGCCGGCGCCCGGCCGCAGGAAGACGCGGGCGGTCGAGGTCTTGCGCCGCCCGGTGCCGTAGTACTCGATGACGTCGTTCACCATGCTCTCCCTTACAGCGTGACGGCCAGCGGCTGCGGCTTCTGCGCCTGGTGCGGATGGTCGCCGCCGGCGTAGACCTTGAGCTTCTTGTGCTGGCGACGGGCCAGCTTGTTCTTCGGCAGCATGCCCTTGACGGCCTTCTCGACCAGCCGCTCGGGGTGCTTCTGCAGCAGCTCGGCGGCGGTCACGGTCTTGAAGCCGCCGGGCCGGCCGCTGGTGCGCCAGTAGAGCTTGTTCTGCGACTTGTCGCCGGTGAGCACGACGCGGTCGGCGTTGACGACGATGACGAAGTCGCCGGTGTCCTCGTGACGCGCGTACTGCGGCTTGTGCTTGCCGACCAGCACCTTGGCGACGGCGGTGGAGAGACGGCCGAGGGGCACGCCGGCGGCGTCGACGACGTACCAGCTGCGCTCCACCTCGCCCTGCTTGGGGCTGTAAGTCCTGCTCATCGTGCTACCACTTCCACGGACGCGAGTTGCAATGAGAAGAGGGAGGATGGGATCCGGCGCAGCCGCGAGGAGATCGAGGCGGGCGAGGACCACCCCTGCGCGCCCGAGCCGGGCGGCGCAAAGGCGTCGGATGATACGGGCCGCTCGGCGGCGGTGTCAAGGCGCGGGCGCCCCGCTCCGGCGCGGATCTCCCTCGCGGATGTAGAGTCGCCCCGAAGGGAGCGCCACCATGGAGTTCGCCAACGCCGCGCACCGGGAGACCCAACGTCGGGTCGAGGAGTACCTGGGCGAGCTGTTCGAGGATCCCTACCTCGACCCCGAGACCAGCCACTTCTACGTCCGCTACGGCACCACCGTGCTGGAGATCGCCGTCGACCCTTACGGGCCCGAGGACACGATGGTGCAGGTGATGGCCTACTGCGTCCAGGGCGTGCGCCTCGAGCCCGACCTGATGCTCGGCCTGCTCGAGCTCAACCACCACCTCGCCTTCGGTGCCTTCTCCCTCGTCGGCCGCGACATCTTCCTCTCCCACACCCTGTTCGGGCGCGGGCTCGACCGCAGCGCGCTGCTCGGCGCCATCGCCGCCGTCGCCAACATGTCCGACGAGTACGACGACCGCATCGTCGCCAAGTACGGCGGCCAGACCGCGCTCGACCGGATCCGCGACACCGGCGGCAAGCGCGGCCGCGCCGGTGGCCGCGACCCGGCGGCGTCGCACCCACGGTGAGCACGGCCGCGCGGCCGCCGCGCGCCGGCGGCAAGCCCAAGCCGAAGGACGCCGTCGTCCCGCTCGCCAGCAACCGCAAGGCCCGCCACGACTACGAGGTGCTGGAGACGGTCGAGGCGGGCGTGCAGCTCGCCGGCACCGAGGTCAAGGCGGCGCGGCAGGGACGGGTCCAGCTCAAGGACAGCTACGTCGAGTTCCGCGACGGGCAGGCCTTCCTCGTCGGCGCCCACATCGGCGCCTACAGCCACGGCAACCGCGAGAACCACGAGCCCGAGCGGCAGCGCAAGCTCCTCCTCCACCGCCGCGAGATCGACCGCCTCTTCGGCCAGGTGCAGCAGAAGGGCCTCACCGTGGTACCGCTCGAGGTGTACCTGAAGGGCCCGTGGGTCAAGGCCGAGCTGGCGCTCGTGCGCGGCAAGAAGCTCTACGACAAGCGCGAGACCGAGAAACGGAAGACCCTCGACCGCGAGATGCGCCAGGCGATCAGCGACCACGGGTAGGGTGCGCTCCGCGCACCATCCGTAGTGCCCGGCCAGCACCCCGCCGGTGCGCAGAGCGCACCCTACAACCCGCGACGGCGCTACTGTTAGCCGATGCCGTCACGGTTAGCGCCGGCGCTTCTCCTGCTTCTGCTGCGCGCCGCCTCGCTCGACGCCGCCGAGCTGCGCGACGTCGTGCCGACGGTGGCCGACGGGCAGGTGCTCGTCTCCTTCGTCCTCGCCGGCGCCTTCGACGAAGCGGTCGTCGCCCGCATCGACAGCGGCTTGCCGACGTCCTTCGTCTATCGCCTCGAGCTGGTGCGCGACCGCAAGCGCTGGTGGGACGACCAGGTCGCCGAGGCCACCCTCGAAGTGGTGGCGATGTACAACGCGGTGTCGCAAGAGTACCTCGTCAACTTCAAGCGCGACGGCAAGCTCGTGGAGTCGCGCCTCGCGCGCAGCAAGCTCGAGCTCGAAGCGGCGATGACGCGCTTCGAGCGGGTGCCGCTCTTCGCGCTCGCCGACGTGCGTGCCAGCGGCGACTCGCGCCTGCGTCTGCGCGCCCGCGCCGAGCTGGGCACCAAGACCTGGCTGTCGTTCATCCCGCTCCACGTCGAGACCGACTGGGCGCAGTCGCGCAAGTTCCGCCCCGGTGAGCCTTGAGATGCGAGCCGTGAGATGAAGCTGCTCGACTCCTTCCGCCGCCGGCGCAAGGACACCCGCTTCATCCTCCGCATGGCAGGGTTGCTGCTCGTCTGCCTCACCGTCGTCTTCTACCTGCTGCAGAAGAGCCGCGACCTGCCGACACTGTTGGTCGCCAATCGCGTGCTGCTCTTCATCCTCTTCTACATCAACGTCGTCCTCATCCTCGCCGTGCTGTTCGTGTTGGCGCGCAGCATCTTCAAGCTGCTGCTCGAGCGGCGGGCGCGGATCCTCGGCGCCAAGTTCAGCAGCAAGCTGGTGGCGACCTATGTCGGCCTGTCGCTGGTGCCGGTGCTGGTCCTCTTCGTCTACGCCAACGTGTTGCTGCAGCAGTCGGTGGAGCGCTGGTTCGCGGCGCCGGTGGAGTCGGTGCTGCGCCAGGGCTCGGCGGTGGCGGAGAACCTGCTGCGGCTCACCCAGCAGGACACGCTCCACCAGGCGCGGATCCTCGCCGCCGATCTCGCCGGCCTGGAGATCGACCGCCCGCGCCAGCGCGCCCGCCTCGACCGGCGCCTGCAGCCGTCGCTCCAGCGCGAGAACCTCGACTTCCTCGGCGTCTACCGCGAGGCCGACTTCGTCACCGCCATCGTCGACCCCGACGCCGGCCTGGGCGACCTGCCCGAGCCCCATCGCTCGGTGCTGCTCGAGGCCGCCACCGGCAACGAGCAGACGCAGGTGATCCCGCCGCCGCGCGGCGAGGGCGCGCTGGTGCTGGCGGCGGTGCCCATCCCCGACAGCGTGCCGCCGGGCGGCGTCCTCGTCGCCGGCCGGCTGCTGCCGCCGGAGGTGGCGACGCAAACGGGCCAGCTCCTCGCCGCGTACCAGCAGTACCGGCAGCTGGAGACGCAGAAGCCGGAGCTCCAGACGAGCCAGGTACTGATCTTCCTCATGGTCACCCTGCTCGTGCTGCTCGCCTCGACCTGGGTCGGCCTCTACCTGGCGCGGCAGGTGACGGTGCCGATCCAGGCGCTAGCCGAGGGCACGCGGCGGATCAGCGGCGGCGACCTCGGCCACCGCGTCGACGTGCAGGCCGACGACGAGCTGAACGTGCTCGTCTCCTCGTTCAACGAGATGACCGCGGAGCTCGAGCGCTCGCGGCTGCTGCTCGAGGCCGGCAACCAGGAGCTCTCGGCCGCCAACCGCCGGCTCGACGAGGAGCGCGGCCTGCTGGTGGCGGTGCTGCAGAGCGTCGCCGCCGGCGTCATCGCCGTCGACCGCAGCGAGCGCGTGTTCCTTTGCAACGACGCCGCCCTGGCCATGCTGCGTCAGAGCGAGACGGAGGTGCGCGACCAGCCCATCCGCGAGATCTGGGCCGACTCCGAGCGCCGCAAACTGCTGCCGCTGCTCGATCGCGAAACCGCCGATGACGGCGAGCGCGCCGAGAGCCCGGCGCAGCGCACCAGCCATCAGGTGCGGCTGGTGCTCGGCGGCGAGTGGAAGACGTTCGAGGTCAAGCGCGCGGCGCTGCGCGAGCCCGACGGCTCTCCTCTCGGTCAAGTCCTCGTTCTCGAGGACTTGACCGAGCTCATCAAGGCGCAGCAGCTCGCGGCCTGGAACGAGGCGGCGCGGCGCATCGCCCACGAGATCAAGAACCCACTGACGCCGATCCAGCTCGCCGCCGAGCGCGTGCTCCGCCGCCACCAACAAGGGCAAGACGTCGGCGAGGTGCTCGAGGACGGCGTGCGCATCATCGTCCGCGAGGTCGAGACGCTCAAGACGATGGTCGACGAGTTCTCGCGCTTCGCCCGCATGCCGCGGCCGCAGCCGGCCGACGTCGACCTGCAGGCGATGGTCGAGGAGACGGTGAAGCTCTACCGCAGCGTCAAGCCCGGCGTCGAGGTGGCGAGCGCCGTCGACCCGCAGGCGGCGCATGCGTGGGCCGACCCCGAGCAGCTGCGCGGCGCGCTCATCAACCTGCTCGACAACGCGGTCGAGGCGACCGACGCCCCGGGCCGCGTCGACGTGCGCACGGCGCGCACCGACGGCCGCGTGCAGCTGGTGGTGACCGACACCGGCCGCGGCATCCCCGCCGAAGCGAAGGAGAAACTCTTCCTTCCGCACTTCTCCACCAAGGGCCGCGGCACGGGACTCGGCTTGGCGATCGTGCACCGCATCGTCGCCGACCACCACGGCACCATCCGCGTCGAAGACAACCCGCCGCGCGGCACGACCTTCACCATCGAGCTGCCGGCACGCTGAGGGTCCGGCCGCCCGCGGCGCGCGACGGCGTCCGTCCCCTGGCGGAGACGACCGCGCCGCCCACACGGGGGCAACGCGGCCGGCACACCTCGTGCTGAGCGCGGTCGCCGCGAGCTTCCTGTACCGCATCGAGATTGCCGAGGTGAGCATGCGCCCACGCCCGTCGACTGCCCTCGCTCTGCTCCTCCTACTCGCGTTGCCGGCGCGCGCGCTCGCCCAAGACGCCGCTGCCGGCGATTTCGGTGAAGAGCTGAGCGTCACCGTCGTTCAGGTGCCGGTGCGCGTGCACCGCGACGGCGTGCCGGTCGCCGGCCTGACCGCCGCCGACTTCGAGGTGTACGACAACGGCGAGCGGCGCGAGCTGTCGTCGTTCGAGGTGGTGGACCTGCGCCCGACCGGCTCCCGGCCGGCATCCAGCGCCGACGGTGACGAGGACGCGACGACGCAAGGGCGCCGCCTGCTGCTGCTCGTCGACTTTGCCTACTCCCCGTCGCAGGAGCTCATGCGGGCGCTGCGCAGCATGGAGCGGATGGTGGCCGAGCAGCTCCACCCCGCCGACCGCATGGCGATCGCCACCTACTCGCACCGGCGCGGCGTGCAGGTGCTCGTCGGCTTCACGGACGACCGGCCGCAGTTATTGTCGGCGCTGCAGGGGATCCGCGCCACCCTCGAGCTCGGGCCTCGTGCAGCTCGGGGGCGCAAGCGTGGCGAACCGCTGACGCAGCGCGAGCCCGCCGTGGACCTGGCGCGCCTCTCCGCGAGCCTCGGAGCCGGCGCCGCCCTCGCCGTCACCGAGCTCGACCCCGAGCAGGAGCCGGCGGTGCGCGGCGCGTTGTGGAGCAGCTTCGTCGCCACCTTGCCTGCCGTCCAGGTCGACGATGGCACCACATTGCCCGAGGGTCCCGCCAGCGGCGTGGCGTTCCTCACCGCCGAGGCGATGGCCGACAGTCTGGCGTCGGACGCCAACACGCGCACCGAGCTGACGAAGATGCGCCTCCTGGCCAGCAACCTCTCCGGGCTCGCCACGCTGCTGCGCGGGGTCGGCGGCCAGAAGCTGCTGCTCTGGGTCTCCCGCGGCTTCCCCTCCTTCCTGCTCGAGGAACAGGCCAGCGCCGAGCTCGAGACGACACTGTTCGAGCCCTTCCGGCGCGCCGGCTGGCAGATCGAGACGCTCGACATACGCGGCGTACCCGACGCCTTCGGCGGTTCGCTTCCCGGCCTCGGCCTACCCGAGGGGGCGCCGCCGCCCGCGACGGTGGCCTTCCAGGCGCATACGCTGCTGTACGTCGCCCGCGGGACGGGCGGCGAGGTGTACGAGAACTACGCCGACCTAGCCGACGCGACGAGATCGGTGCTGGCCAGGACCGAGCTCACCTATCTCCTCGGCTTCACCGTCGCCGACCAGCGGGCGGACGGCCGCTACCGGAAGCTCGAGGTGCGGCTGCGCGGCGGCAACCGCGGCGCCCGCTTGACCCATCGCGAGGGCTACTACGCCGCCAAGCCGGAGCGCAGCAGGACCGACCTCGAGCAGCGGCTCGACGTCGCCGAGCGGCTCTTCGGCGGCGAGGAGGGCGGGACGCTGGAGGCGACCGCGCAAGCGTTCCCGCTGCGCGCGCGCGGACGGCGCGGCGACGGTACCGTTCTTCGTCGAGGTGCCGGCGGCCGCCTTCGGCGCGCTCGACGCCGCGTCGCGCCGCAGCGTGCGCATCCGCGCCTATGCCCTGGACCCCGCCGGCGTCATCGCCGGCGCCTTTTCGCACCAGCTCGACATCCATGCGGACCGCCTGCGAGAGCGCGGCCTCCGCTTCTACGGCGCGCTGCCGGCTGCCCCGGGCGACTACCGGATGCGCGTCGCGGTGGAGGACGTCGAGGGTCGCCGCTCGTGGGTGGGTACGCTGCCGCTGCACGTCGCCGCGTCCGACGCACTGGCGCTCTCGCCGCCGTTCTTCGTCGACGATGGAAGCGGCTGGGTGGTGGCGAGGCACGACGCCGCGGCGCCGGCGTCGTACCCCTTCACCCTCGGCGGGCGCGACGTGACGCCGCTGCTGGTGCCACGCCTCGCTCCCGGCGAGCGCGCGCGGCGTGCTGCTGGTGCTCGACGGCGAGCCACCGCCCGGCGCCGCGCTCTCCGGCCGCGTGCTGACGGCCGCCGGCGAGCCGGCAGCAGGCGGACGCTTCGAGATGGTCACGCGCGAGGACGCCGGCGCAGGACGCCAGAGGCTGATGGCGCGCCTCAGCGCCGCCGACTTGACGCCCGGCGACTACCGCTTGGAGGTGTCGCTCGCCGTCGGCGGCAGGAAGACCCTCGTCGCGGCCGCTCCCTTCCGCGTCGCGCGCTGACCGCCGCGCCGGCGCGGCGCGCGCAGCTCAACGCACCAGCTGGCGGTCGTCGCCCACGCGCCGGGTGACGGTGATCGAGTCGAGGTGCTCCAGCAGCGGGATCGCCCACTTGCGCGACAGCGCGAAGCGCTCTTTGAACTGCGGCACCGAAAACTGCGTCCAGCCGGTGGCGCGCAGCGCCTGGACCAGGCCGTCGAGGGCGGCGCGCGAGACCAGCAGGCCACCCGGGATCCGCGCCAGCTTCCCCTGCTGCACGAGGTAGCGGACGACGCCGTCGAAGATCTGCTGCTTGGCGTCGAGGCGGCCGGCGAGCTCGCCGGGCGAGGGTGGCGTGAGTCCCGCGCCTTCGTAGGCGGCGAGCACCTGGCCGGCGAGGCGCGACTCGTCGCTCGAGAGCTCGGCGCGGCGGCCGGGCAGCGTCACGCGATCGCCGGCGAGGGCGAGCACGCGTTGCGCTTGCAGCCACTCGAAGTAGCGGTCGGCGAGCTCGCCGCCGCGGCCGCGGAGGATGCGCCGGACCGCCTCGGCGCGCGGCATGCCGTCGGCGAGGCGTTCGCGCTGGAAATACTCCTTGAGCACGCGCTTGGCGCGCGCGGTCACGCGTTGCACGACCGCCGGCGACGAGCCAGCGCAGCTCGCCGTTCGCCGCTTGCACCTTGAGCAGGCGCTGATCGCCGGCGAGCGCCGAGAGCTCGGGCCGCACGACGTCGGCGGCGACACCGAGGCGGCGCGCCAGCTCTTCGGCCGTGGCGCCGCCCTCGCCGGCCTCTTCGACCCAAAGGCGTAACGCCTCGCGCAAGCCACCGCCGAGCGCCGCGACGGCCTCGTCGCGCTGGCGGCCGCGGCGGCGGCGCCAGAGCGGGTCGAGCACCTCGCCGCCGCCGAGCGTCGCCGGCGGCGACGGCCGACGCAGCACGAGACGGTCGCCGCGTACGGCAGCGAGCGGATGGTCGAGACGCAGCTCGACGATGCCGTCGCCACCCGGCTGGAGCTCCGGCGGCGCGATCGCCCGCGCCTTGCCGAGCGTCTCGGCGGCGAGGAGGTGGACGCGCATCGGCGTCCAGCCGGCGAGCGGCTTACCGGCATCCGGCAGCCAGTGGACGCGCGCGAGCAGCCGATGCGTGGTCGCCAGCGATCCGGTCGGCGCGAGCTGCTGTCCGCGCTCGAGCTCGGCGAGCTCGACGCCGGCGAGCTGCAGCGACGTGCGCTCCCCCGCCAGCGCTTCCTCGCGCGGCGACCCATGCACCTGCACGCTGCGCACGCGCGCCGTGCGCTCGCCGGGCACCACGGCGAGCTCGTCGCCGGCCGCGACGCGGCCTGCGGCCAGCGTCCCGGTGACGACGACGCCGAGCCCTTTGAGATGAAACGCGCGGTCGATGGGCAGCCGCGCGGGCCGCGACGCGTCCGCTGGCACCGCCACCGCCGCCGCCCGCTCGAGCAGCAGCTCGCGCAGCCGCGGCATGCCGGCGCCCGTCGCCGCCGACACCGGCACCATTGGCGCGCCCGCGAACGGCGTCGACTGCAGCAGCTCCTCGACCTCGAGCTGCGCCAGCTCGACGAGGTCCGCGCTCACCAGGTCCGTCTTCGTCAACGCGACGACGGCGGCCGGGATACCGAGCAGCGAGCAGATCGCCACGTGCTCGCGCGTCTGCGGCTTCACTCCTTCGTCGGCCGCCACCACCAGCAGCATCACCCGGATGCCGCCGAGGCCCGCGAGCGCGTTGTGGAGGAAGCGCTCGTGCCCCGGCACGTCGACGAAGCCGAGCTGCAGGTCGCCGTCGACGAGCCAGGCGAAGCCGAGGTCGATGGTGATGCCGCGCGCCTTCTCCTCGGCGAGGCGGTCGCAGTCGATGCCGGTGAGCGCCTCGATGAGGCGCGTCTTGCCGTGGTCGATGTGCCCGGCCGTGCCGACGATGGCGCGCCGCATCCGGCGGACTGTACAGCGCCGTCCTGCGGCGCGGACGCCCTAAGCCCCGAGCACTTCGCGGGCGATCTGCTGCAGGGCCTTGCCGTCGAAGCGGCCCTTGAAGCGCGGCATGACCGTCTGCATCACCTTGCCGATCCCGCTCGGGCCCGACAGCCCTTCGGCGCGCACCAGCTCCTCGACGGCGGCCCGCACCTCGTCCGGCGAGACCTGCGCCGGCAGGTAGGTGTTGAGCAGCGCCGCCTCGCGCTCTTCCTTCGCCGCCAGCTCCTCGCGGTCCCCCTTGCGGAACGCCTCCACCGCGTCCTGGCGCTGCTTGACGCCGCGCTGCACGACGACGAGGAACTCCCCCTCGTCCACCTCATGACCGAGCTTGATGCGCTCGTTCTTGAGCTCGGCGAGGAGCATGCGGAGCGTGCTCGTGCGCTCGGCGTCGCGCGCCTTCATCGCCTGCTTGAGGTCTTCCTGGATGCGGCTCTGCGGGCTGCTCATAGGGCCGCGATCATAGCGCCGCCGCTGGCAGGCGCGTTGCAGTGCACACGAGCGCCCGGCCGGGCCGGTCATCCATCGCGAACGCGACAACCAGCGCCCGACCGGGCCTACGTGTTTCTGGCGACGCTTACCGCCGGTCGCCGCTGCCGAGGAAGCCGCCGACGAGGAACACGGCGCCGAGCAGGATGTGGACGACGTGGTCCATCGTCCCCAGCTCGAGCTGGCCGGGGATGACGGTGAACATGCGGTCGTCGCCCTGCCCGAGCAGGAAGCCCACCACGCCGAGCAGCAGGTAAACAATGCCGAAGACGCGGCAGAAGGTGCGCGCCGCCGCCTCGGTGCCCTTGAGGCCGAGGTAGAGGGCGATCGCGCCCGAGACCAAGTGGATGATGTTGTGGATGAGAGTCATGTGGATGCCGAGCAGGTTGGGGGTCGCGAACCCCGCCAGGCCCACGATGAGGAAGACGACGCCCAAAATCGTGCAGATCCGCTTCGCCATCACGTAACTCCTCCGTCAGTCGGTGAACGGTCGACGCGCCGGGGCCGGAAGGGCCGCCGGCGGGCGAGGCGCGCCACGCTCGGCGGCGCTCGCTCCTACCCTCTCCAAATGACTCGGCCGAAAAGCTGGGAGGAACCTAACACGGACTCCGACACATGGCCCCTCCCGCCGCTGTACGGAATCGCCCGACGCCGTCGATGAGCGCCGCACCTTCGGGACGGCGTTGGCGCGGCCGCCAGCGCTGTGCGACCATGGTGTATCTGGGTCGAGGAGCGGGCGGCGAGCGGTGCCGGGCGCGGAACGCTGCGAACGGACGACGCCGGCAACTCGCCGCGCCTCCGCGGGTACTCACGTGCACCAACCAACGCCGCGACCCGTTCGCGCCGAGCGAGGAGCTGCCATGCGACCACGTCCCCGCCGTCCGCGTCACCTCCCCGTCGTCGTGCTCGCCACGATGACGTTGCTCGCCGCGCCCGTCGCGCGCGCCACCTGCGGCGGCGGCGGCGGCGGCGGCGAGGGCGGGTTCTCGGAGAGCAGCGCCGGCGCGGGCACCGAGCGCGTCTACCACGTGCCATGGAAAGTGATCGGCACCGGCGGCGAGCTGCCGCCCGGTGCGCTCGTCCTCTACTGGTTCCCGACCTCGCCGGAGGAGGCGCGGGCCTCCACGCTCGTCACCTCGCGGCGGCTGTCGCTGTGGAGCGGCGAGTGCGTCGGCATGGGGCTGGTCACCGCCGACAACGCTCCGCTGCGCACGCAGTTCAAGGTCGTCAACGGGGCTCCGCAGGCGGTGCTCGCCGCCGCGGACGGCAGCGAGCTGACGCGGGTCGAGGCGAAGGACGGCCGCCTCGACAGCTCCGCCGTCGAAAAGGCGGTGAGCGCGGCGCTCGACGCGCGCGAGGACGCGGCGAAGGCGGCCCTCGACGCCGCCAAGGGGAAGGAGAAGAGCGGCGACGCCGACGGCGCCGCGGCGCTCTACACGCAGGTGTTCGGCGAGCGCTGCCTCTTCCCGTCGCTGGCCAAGAAGGCGGCCAAGGCGCTCAAGGCGATGGGCCGGCCGGTGCCCGTGGAGACGTCGTCGCTGTGGGAAGGCCCGTGGCCCGACCGCTCGGAGGCGATGACCGCGCGCATGAAGGCAGTGATGGAGGCCGGCCTCGCCGCCGAGGAGCTGGGGAAAATCGGCGAGGCGCAGCAGGCCTACGAGCGCGCTCGCGACATGGATCCCGGCGATCCAGTGCCGCTGCGCTTCCTCGGCGAGCTGCACCGCCACCACACCGGCGACTGGGCGCAGGCGCGGACGATCTTCGAGGCGCTGCTGGCGCGGCCGGCCGATCCGCTGTCGCGCGCGGTGGCGCTGCACGGGCTGGGCAAGATGACGATCCACATGGGCGAGTTCGACACCGGCCTGCAGCTCTTCGAGCGCTCCATCGCCGCCTACCCGCTCGCCCTCACCTATCGCAACATGGCCGTCTACTGGGCCTCCGAGCGGCAGCCGCAGAAGGCCTATGGCTATGTCGAGAAGGCGCTGGCGCTGGCGCCGAATGACGCGTACAACCTGATCTTCGCCGCCACTCAATACGTGGCGCTCGGCCGGCCGGCGGAAGCGGAAGCGATGGCGAAGAAGCACGAGGCGATGCTCTCGGCGTCGTACAACCTCGCCGCCATCCACGCTCAGCTCGGCCACCGCGACAAGGCGCTCGAGCTGCTCCGCCGCCACTTCTTCGTCTACGAACAGTTCGACGCCGTCCGCCGCATGGAGATGCAGGAGGCCCGCGACGACGTGGTGTTCGTGACGCTGCACGAGGACCCGACCTTCGTCGAGCTCACCGCGCTCGCCGATGGCCTCGGCGGCGCGATGCGCCGCAATGGCTCGGCGATGCAGCACCCGACCGACGGTCGCTAGACCCGCAGAACGGAGCGCAGGCGAGCTGCAGCACGCAGGGCGGTGGCTGGCGATCCTCGGCGTCAATGCCGTGCCGCTGGCGGGGGTCTTCTGGGCCGGATGGGACGGCGCCACGGCGCTGTCGGTCTACTGGTGGGAGAACCTCGTCGGCTCGCTGCTGGTGCTGGCGCGGCTGCTGCTGCACCGCCGACTGACGCGCAAGCGTGGCTACCGGCGGCTGCACCTGACGTTGGCCGCCCACGACGGCAAGGGCATGTCCGAGCGGCGCTGGCGGAAAGGAAAGCCGCCGCGCACAGCGCGGCCCGGCAACTTCGTACGCGAGTTCGCGGTGTCGACGTGCGCGGCGACGGCGGTGCACGGGCTGCTGCTCTGGGTCGTGGTGGCCAAGGTGCTCGAGGAGTCCCCCGACGGCGAGCTGGTGCGCCAGGGGGTGCTCAGCGTCGGCACCATACAGGTGCTGTTCTTCCTCTTCGAGCTGCGCCGCCTGCGGCAGCGACCCTTCGCCTGGGTGCGCGAGCATGCGGAGACGGCGCTCAATCGCGTCAACCTCATCCACTTCACCCTCCTCGGCGGCGTGTGGGCCGGGCTACGCGGCGGCATGTCGTCGTTCTTCGGCCCCTTCGCGGTCCTCAAGGCGCTGGCCGATGTCGGCAACGTGCTGGCCCGCGCCGGCATGCGGCTGAAGGGCGACAAGACTCCGGCGTGGGTCGAGAGGGTGACGAGCAAGATCCGCAACGAGGGAGGCACCTTCGCCGAGTACTGGCGCGACCTCAAGGCGGAGGAGAAGCGGCTGGCGCTGCAGGACGAAGAGGAGCAGTCGCCCGAAGATCGGCGGCCGCGGCGCCGGCGGCGGTAGGACCGGTGCGCCGCATGGAGGCCGCGGCGAGCTCGGGGAACGCCGGGACGAGCGGCCGCAGGATCGCCTTGGCCGCCGCCGGGTCGCCGTCCGCCGCGGCGGCGCTGGCGCGGGCGAGGGCCGCGCTGACGGGGTCGACGCCGGGCGGGCGCCAGGCGGCGGGCTCGGGGGCGCCGCGTGGGCGGGCCAGGCGCATGGCGAGCGCGGCGATGCGTGGGTCCTCCGGGCGGATCGCGAGCGCGTCCATCGCCGCCTGCGCCGCTGCATCGCGGCGTCCGAGCGCCAGGAGATCGCGGGCCAACCAATACTCAGCCACGCCCACCTCGGCCTCGCCGCCGGTGAAGTCCTCCCCCCGTCCGGCCAGCGGCGCCAGGACGTGGAGCGACTGGCCGGGACGCCCGGCCCGTGCGAGCCCGAACGCCGGCGTCGAAACGTCGGGCGTCTCGTGCGAGGCCGCGACGCAGCCCGCGTCCCTCGCTCCAGGCGGTGAGGCGAGCGCCTAGCGACGGTGGCTCGGGGCCGAGGGCGTTGGTCCACCCGCGGTCGTAGAGGAGCGCCGGCCGCGCGGAGAGACCGGCGCAGCCGAGCGCCACCGCGACGCCGAGCAGCGCGACGAGAGTGGGCCGCACGGCCGTCTTCAGTCGCCCACGCACGAGGTCGGCCGCGAGCACGGGGCCGACGATCCAGAGCGCGAGCGCCAGCGGCAGCCGCTGGCGGGCCGAAGCGTAGAGCCCGACCTGGACGGCAAACGCCAGGGCCGCGACGAGGAGCGGGCCGGCAAGCTCGCGCCGCCGCTCCGCGCTCGCGAAGACGATCCACGGGAGCGCGACGAGCGGGAGGACGAATCCCCACGGCAGTCGCGGCCGCAGCCGGCGGTCGAGCTGCTCCGCGGCGAGCAGATCGTGCGCCTCGTAGGGGCCGAGGGCGATGGTCGTTTTACGCGCCCAGCGCGCGAGCGCGCGCCCGGGCCGCGCGCGGATTCCTTCCCAGCCGAGCTGCGTCCAGTAACGATTGGACGCCGTCGGGGAAACCGGCTCGCCGCCGGGCGCGAGGGCGCTCGTCGCGATGCGCCGGTAGGCGACATGGCCGTAGTCGTACGCGCTCGTGGCGGCATCCTCGAGCGCGAGGATCGCCGGCGGCGCGAAGCGAATGAGGCCCGTTGCGCCCGGTCCGTTGCCCTCGTAGAACACCGCACCCGGGTCCATGATCATGAACCCTCGGCGGCGGTCCGCGGAGCGCGAGAACAGGAAGGCGCCGAGCAGGAGAACGGGGACGAGCAGGGTGAGGACGACGAGGGCCACGATCTCGCGACGTCGCGCCGGTGAATCGCGCGTCGTCCGTCCGCTCGCCATCCAGGCGGCCCAGAACGGCACCAGCGCCAAGTATTGAGGCCGCGCGAGCGCCGCTGCGCTGAGCGCACCGGCCGCCACGGCGGCCGCGACGAGCGTCGCGAACCCCGCGGATCGGCGTGCCATCAGGCCCGCGACGACGGCAACGGCGAGCGCTGTGAGCACCAGCATTTCCGGCTCGTGCACGCCGGCGTAGACCAGGAACGGCCGATAGGTCGCGACACCCACCCCGGCGGCGAAACCCCAGCCGGCGCCGGCGAGCATGGCGACCACCCACGCCACCGCGGCGGCGATGACACCGAGCAGCAGGCACTGGACGGCGAGAACCGCCTGATAGCCGTGGTCGGCGAGCGCGCGCGTCAGCGCGAGGTAGAGCGGGCTGTAGTCCTGCAGCCGCTCGGCCTGTTCGGCGGCGGGAGCGGCGACCGCGGCGAGGTACTTGGGAAAGAGCCCCGGCGGGTCGGTCGCCCGCGCGACGCCGAACGCGAACACGAGGGCGACGGCGAAGGCGCCCGCTGCGGCCAACGCGATCCGGCTCTTCGACATGGTGGCGGCCGCATCCTAGCGAGGACGCGCGAAGCGCGCGGAGGCGTAGCGCGCCCTACGTCTTAGCCTCGTACCAGTTGCGGCCCCAGCCGGTCTCGACGGCGAGCGGCACGCTCAGCTCGGCGACGCCTTCCATCTCGCGCTTGACGACTGCGGCGACCGCGCTCGGCCTGCGCTCTCCGGCACCTCGAGCACCAGCTCGTCGTGCACCGTCAGCAGCAGCCGTGCGTTCGGGTGCTTCTCCGCCAACGCCCGGTGCACCGCGACCATGGCGAGCTTCAGCAAGTCAGCCGCCGTGCCCTGGATGCGCGCATTGATCGCCATGCGCCGCGCGTTCTCGCGCACGGCGTAGTTGCGGCTCTGCAGCTCGGGGAGGAAGCGCGCGCGGCCATACAGCGTCTCGACCTTCCCCGTCAGCAACGCGCTCGTCACCGTCTCTTCGGTGTAGCGCACGACGCCCGGGTAGCGCGCGCGGTAGGCGGTGATGAAGGCCTCGGCTTCCTTGCTCGAGATCTTGAGGTTCTTGGCCAGGCCGAAGGCGCTCATGCCGTAGATGATGCCGAAGTTGATCGTCTTGGCGGCGCGCCGCTGGTCGGGGGTGACGAAGTCGGGCGCGATGCCGAAGACGCTCCCCGCCGTCGCAGTGTGGATGTCGCGGCCGCTGCGGAAGGCGTCGAGCATCGCTTCCTCGCCGGCGATGTGCGCGAGCAGGCGCAGCTCGATCTGGCTGTAATCGGCGACCAGCAGCACGCTCCCCGGCGGCGCCACGAAGGCGCGGCGGATCTGCTGCCCCACCGGCGTGCGCACCGGGATGTTCTGCAGGTTGGGGTCCTTCGACGAGATGCGGCCGGTGGCCGCCACCGCCTGCTCGTAGCGCGTGTGCAGCCGGCTGCCGGCATCGACGAGCACCGGGAAGGCGTCGACGTAGGTGCCCTTGAGCTTCGACAGCTCGCGGTGGCGCATCACGACGACGGCGAGCGGATAACCCTTCGCCTCGAGATCCTGCAAGGTCTCGACGTCGGTCGAGTAGCTCTTCGTCTTGCGCGTGCGCTTGAAGATCGGGTACTGCAGCTTCTCGAAGAGGATCTCGCCGAGCTGCCGCGGCGAGCCGAGGTTGAACTCCTCGCCGGCGATCCGCCACGCCTCGGCCTCGAGCTTCGCCAGCTCGTCGCCGAGCTCGACGCCCATCTTCTGCAGGAAGGGGACGTCGAGCGCCACCCCCGCCTCCTCCATCGCCATCAGCACGCCGACGAGCGGCGCCTCGATGTCGCGATAGACGCGCGCGAGCGGCCCCTCGGCGAGCTGCGGCGCCAGGCGCTCCTCCAACCGTCCGAGCAGGTCGATGCGCTCGCAGGCGAGGCCGAGCAGCCGCGGGTCGCCGAGCGCCGGCTCCTGGCCCTTCGCCCAACCCGCATCCGCGTACGTGAAGGCGCGGTGGTGGAGGCCCTCGAGCGCGATCTCCTCGATGGTCGTTCCCTTGAGCGCCGGGTTGAGCAGGTACGACCAGAGCATCACGTCGTCGAGCCCGCAGCAGGCGCGCACCGACGGCGCGAGGCGCAGCACTTCCTTGACGTCGTGGCCGAGGAGCCGCCGCCCCGGCTCGGCGAGCCAGCCAGCCGAGCGTGGAGACGAACGCCTCGCGCAGGCCGTCGCGCCGGAAGTCGACCCAGTGCGCCGCGCCCGCGGCATCCGCGAACGCCACGCCGACCGGCGCCTCCGGCCCCAGCGCGAGCAGCGACACGCGCTCCGGCAACGCGCCGAGCAGCGCCGGCAGCTCGGCCGCGCTCGTCACCTCCTCCGCCTGCTTCAGCTCGGCCACGGCGGTGACCGTCGTCAGCTCCGCCAGCAGCGAGAAGAACTCGAGCTCGGCGAACAGCTCGCGCAGCGTCGCGTTGTCGGGTTGCTGGCGCTCGAGCACCGATGGCTCGAAGGCGATCGGCAGGTCGGTGCGGATCGTTGCCAGCTCCTTCGACAACAGCGCCTGGTCGCGATGCTGCTCGAGCCCTTCGCGATAGTTCTTGCGCTTCACCTCGGCGGTGCGCGCCAGCAGCCCTTCGAGGCTGCCGTACTCGCGGATGAGCTGCGGCGCGCCCTTCTCGCCGATCCCCGGCACGCCGGGGATGTTGTCGATGCTGTCGCCGATCAGGGCCAGGAGGTCGACGATGCGATTCGGCGGCACGCCGACGTCCTGCTCCACCAGCTCCGGCGTGTACACCTTGTCGCGAAAGGTGTGCGCCACCGAGATGCCGGGTCGCACCAGTTGCAGCAGGTCCTTGTCGGCCGAGACGATGGTGACGTCATAGCCGTGCTCGGCCGCCTGTACCGCCAGCGTGCCGATGACGTCGTCGGCCTCCCAGGTGGGCAGCTCGAGGATGGGGATGCGGTAGCCCTCGAGCACGCGGCGGATCCAGGCGATCTGCGGCCGCAGGTCGTCGGGCATCGGCGTGCGGTTGGCTTTGTAGGCCTCGAACTTCTCGCTGCGTACGGTGCGCGAGGAGACGTCCCATGCCACGCCGATGAGGTCCGGCTGCGACTCGCGCAGCAGCTTGCGCAGCATGTTGTGAAAGCCGTAGACGGCGTTGGTCGGATGCCCCTTGGAGTTGGAGAGGTTGGGGATCGCGAAGTACGCGCGGTAGATGTTCGAGTAGCCGTCGATGAGGAAGAGACGCTGGGGAGCCATTGGGCGGGGATTGTATGGGGCCGTGGTGCCGCGAACGGGCACTTCCCAGAAAGTGCAACGTGGCACCGCCGGCGGCTATTTCGAGCGAGTCGAACGGCCGTGCGGGCGCCGTCAGGCGTCGCCGGCGGCGGCCGCCGCACGACCCGCACGCGGCACGAGCCGCAGAGCGTCCGGATCGCGCTCCAGCAGCTCACTCGCCGGCCCGCGGTCGACGATCGCGCCGCGCTCGAGGACGACGATCTCCTCCGCCCAGTGATCGAGGCCCTGCAGGTCGTGGCTGACGCAGAGCGTCGGGATGCGCAGCTCGTCGCGCACCCGCAGCAGCGTCGCCGCCACCCGCGACCGCCGTCCCGGGTCGAGGCCGGCGAAGGGCTCGTCGACGAGCAGCAGACGGGCGCCCGACAGCAGCGCGCGGCCGATCGCCACCCGGCGGCGCTCGCCACCCGATAGGGTGCCCACGTCGCGGCCGAGGAGCGGGCGCAGCTCCAGCGTGTCGAGCACCGGCGCCGGATCGGCGCCGGGGTCGCGGCGCGCGCCGTAGAAGAGATTCTTCGCCACATCGAGGTGCGGGAAGAGGGCGCCTTCCTGCGGCACCCAACCGACGCCGCGCGCCGACGGCGAGACGTGGAGCCGCCGCGCCGCATCCGCGTCGTCGAGCAGGCGGCCGTCGAGCGTCACGCGGCCCGCGTCCGGCGGCTGCAGGCCGGCGATCAGCTCGAGCAGCGTCGTCTTGCCGGCGCCCGACGGCCCCATTACCAGCGTCGCGCGCTTGTCGAGAACCAAATCGACCGCGAGCTCGATCTCGCCCAACCGCCGCCGCACGCCGCGCAGCTCGAGGATCATCGTCGCTCCCGCTGCCGGCTCATCAGCCACTCGGCGATCGCGGTGGTGAGCAGCGCCACGGTGAGCGAGGCCAGCAGCAGCACCGTGGCCTCCCAGTCCTTCCCCAGCTGGATGCGCTGATAGATGGCTGCCGCCAGCGTCTCGGTGCGGCCGGGGATGGCGCCGGCGAGCACGATGGTGGCGCCGAACTCGCCGACGGCGCGCGCCCACGCGAGCAGCGCGGCGCCGGCGAGGCCCCGGGCAGCGAGTGGCAGCGTGATGGTGGCGAGCACCCGCGCCGGCGAAGCGCCCAGCGTCCGCGCCACTGCCTCGAGCCGCGGATCCACTCCCTGGATGGCGACGCGTGCGGTGATGAGGAAGAGCGGCAGCGCCATCACCGCCATCGAGACGATGGCGCCGGCCGGTTGAAAAGCGATCTCCAATCCGACGTGCCGCTCGAGCCAGCCGCCGAGCGGCGAGCGGCGGCCCAGTGCGCGCAGCAGCAGGAAGCCGGTGGCCACCGGCGGCAACACGAGCGGTAGCAGCAGCAGGGTCTCGATCAGGCTCTTACCGGGGAAGCGCCGGCGCGCCAGCAGCCAAGCCGCGAGCGCTCCGCCGGGCGCAATCAGCGCGACCGCCGCGGCGCCGAACGCCAGCGTACGAAGGAGGATCGCCAGCTCTTCGCGGCTCAACGCGCGGTGGCCTGCTGCGGCGGCAGGAACCCGTAGCGATCGAAGACCGCGCGCGCCGTCTCGCCGCCGAGGTGGTCGAGCAGCTTGCGCGCCGCCGCCTCGTGCGGAGCGCCCTTGACCACCGCCGCCACGTAGACGATGCGCGGCGTCAGCTCGAGCGGCACTTCGAACGCGACGCGCACGTTCTTGGCGATGCCGACGTCGGTGCGGTAGACGATGGCGGCGTCGGCGTTGCCGGCCTCGACGGCGGCGAGGGCCGCGCGCACGTTCTCGGTGGGCACCACCTTGTCGATGACACGGCGCCAGAGGCCGGCGCGGCGCAGGTACTCCTTGGCGTAGATCCCCGCCGGCACTGTCTGCGGCTCGGCGAGCGCCAGCACGCGCACCTTCGAAGTGGCGAGGTCGTTTGCCGACGCCACCGCGGCGCCGCGCTCGGCCGCCACGACCACGACGAGACGGTTCGACAGCAGCTCGCGGCGCGTGCCCGAAGCGACGAGGTCGCGCTGCACCAAACGGTCAACTTTGGCTTCGTCGGCCGAGAAGAAGAGGTCCGCCGGCGCGCCCTCCTCGATCTGGCGGCCGAGGATGCTCGAGGCGCCAAAGTTCAGCACCACCTTGTCGCCGCTCGCCTTTTCGTAGTCCTTGGCGATGTCGCCCAGGGCCTCGGTGAGGCTGGCGGCGGCGAACACCAGCACCTCGGCCGCGCGCGCCGCGCCGGCCGAGAGCGCGGCGACGAGAGCGAAGACGACGGAGAGGCGACGGCGGCGATGTCGACGATGGCGAGTCATG
Source organism: Thermoanaerobaculia bacterium (assembly GCA_963846495.1). Lineage (GTDB taxonomy): Bacteria > Acidobacteriota > Thermoanaerobaculia > Multivoradales > JAIOJS01 > DASYQD01. The sequence continues at coordinate 256,297 of CAWJWP010000017.1, forward strand.
CGCCCTCCTCTCGATGCAAGCTCAGAAGATCGCCTGGATGCGCGCCACCAGCCGGTACTCGCGGTCGCGACCGGGCGCCTCGAGCGCGAGCACGTCGGCGAGCAGCTTGAGGTCGTGGCCCTTCAAGAACCAGTTGCCGCCCAGCGTCCAGGTGTCGGTCTCATCGTCGGCGCGGTCGGTGAGCGGATCGAAGGTGTCGAAGCGCAGCACCAGCTGCCAGCGCTCGGGCGCGATCGACCAGAACGCCATCAGCGAGCTGCCGTCGGCGTCGAAGCTCGCGCGCGGGATCGCGTTGTCCGGCTCGAAGCGCGCGCGGAAGAGCTCCGCCCACACCTCGACCGGCCCCCACAGGAGCTGCGAGTCGATCTCGTATGCCTGGCGCTCGCCGGCGAAGATGCCGTCGCGGTCGGCGGTCGCCGGCGTCGAGTCGAAACCGAAGTCGGCGATCGCCGACGAGCGGTCCTCGGAGCGGTAGCCGGCGGCGCCGATGCTCCACGCGAGGTCGCGGCCGGCTGCCTTCCGCTGCACCGGCCTCGCCCATGCGCGCGCGACCTGCGTGAAGCGGTCGTCGTCGTTGGCGCTGCCGTTGGTGCCGTTGCCGTTGAAGGCGCCCACCGCGTAGTTGAAGCGCCGCTCGGCGAGATCGCCGCTCACCTGCACGCCGAGCTGCCGCGAGATGGTGATGCGGTCGCTGGCGAGCGCGCGCTCGGCGAGCGGCAGGCGCGGATCGGAGAACAGCTGCTCGTAGCCGAAAGGCGTCTTGAACTGGCCGACGCGCACGTTGGCTTTCGGATAGCGGTTCCAGTTGACGTAGGCGTCGGTGAGCTGCGCGCGCAGGCCGGTCGCCGGCGACAGCGAGCCGGCGAAGTCGCCCTCCAGGCGAATGTCGAACTCCTCGAGGTACTTCGCGGTGGCGGTGAGGCGCGCGCGGCGCAGGAAGACGCGGTCGCCTGCCGTGCCGAAGCGGCTGTCGCCGCGATCGCCGGCCTCGCCCTGCACCTGCAGCAAACCGCCGAAGGTGAGCGTCGGCTCGCGCCCGCTCGACCTCACCGTCGCCGGCGGCGCCTGGGCCGCGGCCGACGACGCCAAGGCGACCGATAAGCACACCGCGACGAGCGTCCCGTCGCGCCTCACCGTCTTCATGGTGCGGCGAAATCTATCCAAGCGGATAGATTCGGCGCAAGCACCGGTCGGACGCCGCTTAGCGGAGGCGCCGGCGCAGCTTGCGCCAGCCGGCGGCGGTGGCGCGGCGCGCGGCGGCTTCCATCTCGCGGTAGAGCGCGAGCACGGCGCGGCCGTCCGCCGTCACCTGCGCGCCGCCGTGCGCGCCGCGGCGCAGCTCCACCAGCGGCTGCTGGAAGGAGTCGTTCATCTCGCGCACGAGACGCCAGGCGCGCATGTACGACATCTCCAGCCCGCGCGCCGCCTCGGCCAGCGAGCCGGTCCGGTCGATCGCCTCCAGGAGGTCGGCCTTGCCCGGCCCCATGGCCCGGCGCTCGCCGACCTGCACCCGCATGCGCGAGCGCAGCTCGGGGGCGGCGCCGCGCGCCGTCTGACGCGTTGCTGCTACCGCCATGCGTTGGATTGTACGTCCGGCTTGCGCGCGCGGGCGCTTCACGCCCCGCTTTCGCCCTTGCGCGCGAGCGGTGGCGCCGCTACGATGCCGGTCCCTTCTCGGAGGTTCCCGTTTGTCCAGACTTGCCTTCGCGGTCGCCGGGTTCGCCGCCCTCTCCATCCTCGTCTCCGCCTCGGCCGCGCGGGCCGACGTGCGCGGCGCCTACCTCGAGGCGCGCACCGTCGACCTCTACGGCGGCCGCTGCACCGGCGAGGCGAAGGGGGACGGCAAGGCCGCGATCATCGCCTGGCAGGTGGAGAGCGGCGACTTCGGCGGCGTGCCGCTCGCCGGGCTCTCGGCGGTAGCGGTCATCCGCGCCGAGACGGCGCTGTCGAGCCCGCCGGCGGCCACCGCCAAGCCGCACTCGCTGATCCTCGTCGACGAGCGCGCCACGGCGCCGCAGCGCGCCGCCCTCGAGGCGCTGGTGCGCACGCAGGCCGGCGAGGTGCTGGGCGAGGTGGTGGGCGTCGAAGCGATGCCGATCGAGCTCGCCGTCGACCCCAGCCGCGCGCTCGGCCGGCTGCGCGTCGCCGACCTCGCCGAGCTGCGCACGCGGCCGTTCAACCGCCTCGACGCCCTCTGCGGCGACGAGACGCTGGCCGCCCCGCCGCTCGCGCAAGGCGTCGACGCCACGCCGGCGGTGGCGCTCGAGCACGCCTTCCACGGCGACGCCCTCGGCACGTCGTGGGACGCGACGAACGGCCGCGGCGCCTTCGTCGGCACCTTCGGTAGCTGAGCCCGCCCCCGCGGGCGAAGCCGCTGCCGCCGCGCTCCGACGCCGCCCCTGGGTTCGATTCGCCCCGGTCAGCGCTCGCCCGCCGATCAAGGGGCAGGGGGCGCCACCGCCCGCCCGCGCGTGCCCGGGCGCCGTTAACATGCGCGCGGGTGCAGCGCGCTCGATCATCACGCAGGCGCGGCCGAGAGCCGCGCCTCTCGCCGACGCCGATTCGTGCCGCTCGGATTGGCGCTGCTGCTCGCTGCCCAGCTCGCTGGCCAGCCTGCGCGCGCCGCGAAGTACCACGCCGAGCGCCGCCTCCGCCGCCCAAAGCGCCGGGCGTGCGCCTCGTCATCCTCGTCGTCGTCGATCAGCTCGGCTGGGACACGCTGATGCGTTTCCGGCCGGCGCTGCGCGGCGGGCTGGCGCGACTCCTCGACGCCGGCGTCACCTTCAGCCAGGCGCACCACCGCCACGCGGTGACCCACACCGCGGCCGGCCACGCGACCCTCGCCACCGGCCTCACGCCGCGCCACCACGGCGTCATCGCCAACTACTGGTACGACCGCGGCGCGCGCCGCGAGGTCTACTCCGCCGAAGACCCGGCGAACGACGACGTCGGGCCGACCAACCTGCTCGCCACCGCGCTGCCCGACTGGGTGCGCCAGCGCGACCTCAGGGGCCGCGCCTTCAGCGCCAGCGGCAAGGACCGCTCGGCGGTGATGCTCGGCGGCAAACGGCCCAACGGCGCCTTCTGGTACGACGCCGAGGCGCGCGGCTTCGTCACCAGCCGCCGCTACCGCCGTCCGCCGGGCTGGCTCATGGCGTTCAACAAGCGACCGCTGCTGCGCGAGCGCTTCGGCACGCTCTGGCAGCCGCTGCCGCTGCCGCCGCGCGTCGACCCGGCGAGGCTCGGCGTCGTGCAGCTCCAAGGCAACGGCCTCGAGCCGCCGTTCCCGCACCCGTGGGGCGGCGCCACCACGCGCCCCGGCGACGGCTTCTACCATGCGATCGCCGACACGCCCGCCGTCGACGAGTACCTCGCTGCCTTCGCCCGCGAGCTGGTGGCGCGCGAGCGGCTGGGCGTCGACCCGCACCTCGACTACCTCGGCATCTCGTTCTCGGGCTTCGACGGCGTCGGCCACACCTACGGGCCGCACAGCCGCGAGGCGCTCGACGCGGCGCTGCGCGTCGACCGCGCGCTCGGCGAGCTGCTCGCCGCGGTCGAGGAGCAGGTAGGGCGCAAGCACCTGCTGGTCGCGCTCTCCGCCGACCACGGCGTGGCGCCGATGCCGGAGCGCCAGCGGCGGCTCCGCCTGCGCGGCGTCCGCGAGTCCCCCGCCGACGTCGCTTGCGTGCAGTCGGTGCTGCGGCGGCTCGACGACGCCTACGGCAGCCGCGACTGGTTCGCCTACGACTTGTACCTCGACGCCTCGCAGGTGGCGCGCAGCCGCGTGCCACGCGAGGAGATCGATCGCCGCGTCGCCGGCTGGCTCGCCTCCTGTCGCCACGTCGACCGCGTGTGGACGCGCGCCGAGCTGTCGCCCGACCGCGCGACGACCGACACGCTGCTCGCCTTCCAGCGCGCCAGCTACCTGCCCAGCCGCAGCCCCGACTTCGTGCTCCAGCGCGAGCCCTGGTTCGTCAGCGGCCTCGGCGGCACGACACACAAGACGCCTTATCAATACGACACGCACGTACCGTTGGTGATCCGCTTCCCGCGCGTGCCTCCCCACACGGTCGAGCAGCCGGTGGCGACCGCCGATCTGGCGCCGACGCTCGCCGCGTTGCTAGGCCTGCGGCCCCCGCGCCAGCTGGATGGAAAGGATCGTTCGGACCTCGTGCTTCGCGCGGTCCATTGAATCCTTCACCCGCGGGCCGGGGCGGTCGTCACGGCTCAGGCGCGGGCGGTTTCCCGCCGAGCTGGTAAGAGGTCAGACGCCACTGGCCGTTCTCCTTCACCAGCTCGAAGCTCGCCGGCAGCTCGGTGTCATTCGCCAGGGTCAGCGTGCCGGACAGCTTGGCGCCGCTCAGGTCGACCGAGCGGCTGTTGAAGGTGGTGTCCTGCACCTGGAAGAGCCGCTGGTTCTCCGCCGCCTTGGCGCTGAACTGCTCGAGCGGCTGCACGCGCTTGAGCTCCTCGGAGAAGTAGCCGTGCGCGGTGCCGTAGTCGCCGCTGCCGGCAGCGGCGAGGAAGGCTTTGACCGTCGCCTCGGGTCCCTCGGTGGCCTTGTGGATGACCAGGAAAAAGAGCGCGCCGGCGACCATGCCGAGCAGCAGCAGCGCGCCGCAACCGATGCCGAGGAAGCGCAGCCACGCCGGCAGCGGGCTCGGCGGCGGCGCCGGCGGAGGTGGCGGAGCGTAAGTCGGCTGCGCGGCCATCACGTGCCTCCGTGTGGGATCGGCGCCGATTCTATGCGCACGTCACGGCAGCCTGGGCTGCGCAACGCCATGCGCGGGAGCGCGAGAGCTGCGTGCTACGGTGCGCGGCCGTGAGCCTTTGGTGGGGCGCGATCTCCTGGTGCGCGGCGGGGCTGGTCGTCGCCGTGCTGCTGCGGCTGCTGCCGCCGTGGCGCGGGACCTCATGGCTGACGACGCTGGCGGTAGGCGTCGCCGGCGGAACGAGCGGTGGCGTCCTCGCCACGGCCCTCAGCTTCGGCGGCGTCGCGGCGTTCGACTGGCGCTCGCTCGTCGCGGCCGCCCTCGCGGCGCTGCTCGCGATGCTGCTGCTGGCGCTGCTGCGCACGCGAACGGTCAGCGGGCGCGGCGAAGCTGACCGACGAGGTGGCCGGCGACCGGCAGGATGAGCCGCGTCAGGCCGAGCTCGGCCGCCTTCGGCGAGCCCGGCAGCACGAAGACGGCGCGGCCTCGCGCGGTGCCGGCGAGGGCGCGCGAGAGCAGCGCCGCGGCGCCGACCTGCTCGAACGACAACGCGCGAAAGAGCTCACCAAAGCCGTCGAGCGAACGCTCGAGGAGCGGCGCGACGGCCTCCGGTGTCACGTCGGTAGGCGACACGCCGGTGCCGCCGCTCACAATGATCACGTCGACGCCTGGAGCCGCGAGCAACTCCTCGATCGTCGCCGCGATCGCGGATGCATCGTCGCCGACGATGCGACGCTCCACCTGCGATTGACCGGCGGCGGCGAGCAGCGCCACCAGACGGTCGCCGCTCCTGTCGTCCGCCAGGCCGCGGCTCGTCGACACCGTCACCACCGCCCAGCCCAGCTCGCGCGGCGCGTACGACTCGTGCTCGGCGACGGGGTCGCTCACGTCAGTAGGGCATCTCTTCGTCTTCGAGGCCGAAATAATGGCCGAGCTCGTGCACCACCGTGTCGCGCACCTCACGCACGATCTCGCGCCGGCTGCGGCAGCAGCGCAGCACCGGCCCGCGGTAGATGGCGACGCGGTCCGGCAGCGACTGGTACTGCGAGCCGCGCTCGGGCAGCGGCACGCCGAGGTAGAGGCCGAGCAGCTCCTCGTCGGGGTCCATCCCCATCTCGGCGAGCACCCGCGGCTCGGGCTCCTCCTCGACCACCACCGCAACGTTCTCGAGCAGCTCCGCAAACTGCGGCGGCAGGCCGTCGAGTGCCTCGCCGACGAGCTTCTCGAAGGCGGCGCGGGAGAGCCAGAGGTCGTCGCGCGGCATGGCGGCGATTATCCCGCCCCGCGCGCACAGCGCGCTGCCACCCCCCACCCGACCCCCACCCCTGGGTTCTGTTTCCACCCCTATCCCCCCGTCCCCCTGCCCCTCTAGGGGCAGGGGGCGCCCCCACCCACCCGTGGCGGCGCCACCGCTGGTCGGCCGGCGCCGGCGTGGAGCGTCGCCGGCCCATACCGGCGCACGTAGACGAGCAGCAGCACCGCCACCGAGGCGAGGCCGAGCGCGAGCCCCCACCAGATGCCGGGCAGGCCGAGGCGCATGCGGAAGCCGAGCCACCAGGCGAGCGGCAGCGCCAGGCCGTAGTAGCCGACGACGTTGAAGACCGCCGCCGGCCGCGTCTGCCCCATGCCGCGCAGCACGCCGCAGCCCACCACCTGCAGCCCGTCGAAGACCTGGAAGGCGGCGGCGATGGGCAGGATGGCGGCGGTGGCGGCGATCACCGCGGCGTCGGCGGAGAAGAGCTTCGACAGCTCCTGGCGGCCGAGCCAGAAGCCGAGCGCGGACACGCCCATCACCGCCGCGCCGGCGGCGAGCGCCACCCAGGCGGCGCGCTGCGCGTCGTGCCGCGCCCGCGCTCCGATCAGGTTGCCGACGCGGACCACCGCCGCCATCGAGACGCCGAATGGCACGGTGAAGGTGATCGAGGCGAGGCTGATCGCCGCGGTGTGCGCCGCGAGCTCGACGGCGCCGAGGCGGCCGGCGAGCAGCGTCGCGATCTGGAACATCCACACCTCGAGGAAGAGCTGCGTTGCCACCGGCCAGCCGTAGCCGGCGACCTCGACGAGCTCGCGCCGGCGGCGGCCGCGCGCCCAGGCGGCGCGCCAGTCAGTGGGCTCGCGACGGCGGCGCATCCACAGCAGCAGCGCCGCGGCGAGGAAGACGTGCGTGAGCGAAGTCGCCAAGCCCGAGCCGAAGATGCCGAGCGCCGGCAGCCCCCAGCGGCCGAAGATGAGCAGCCAGTTGAGCAGCACGTTGACGACGTTGCCGAGCAGCGTCACCCACATCGCCGGCAGCACGCTCCCCTGTGCCTGCAGGTATTGGCGGGCGGCGAAGAAGACGAGGAGGAACGGCAGGCCCGGCAGCTGCGCGAGCACGAAGTCCGCGGCCCCTTCGGTGAGCGCCGCCTCCTGGCCGAGCAGCCGCAGCGACGGCCCGGTGAACAGCCAGAGCGCGGCGACAGGGAGGCTGCCGACCAGCGCGATGGCAATGCCGCTGCCGAGCGCGCCCTCGTAGCGGCGGCGGTTCCCCGAGCCCCACGCCTGCGCCGCGACGGGATCCAGGCCGTAGACGAGCCCCATCGCCGGCACCATCGTCCCGAGCGCCCACACGCGGCCGAGAGACGCCGCGTCGAGCGCTTCGACGCTGACGCGGCCGAGCATCAACACGTCGACGACCTGGAGCAGCATGGCGCCGAGCTGCGCGATGATCGACGGCAACGACAGCGCCAGCAGCCGCCGCACGTGCGTGCCCACCGACGACGGTCGCTCCACCTCGAGCACGAGCTCGCTGGGTTTGATCGGAGCGGGCGCCGACATGGCGGCCTATAACATCACGCACGCATGTGTCGTCTGCGTCCGCTGCTCGTCGTGCTCCTCGCGTCGTGTGTGGCGCTCGTCGTGCTCGCGGTCGCGCCGGCAGCGTTGCCGCTGCGCGACCGCGGTCTCGCGCAGCTCGAGAACGAGCAGCCGGGGCCGGCGGAGGCGACGTTTCGCGAGCTGGTGAAGCTCGCCGGCGGCGATCCGTTGCCGCACGCGGATCTCGCCATCGCGCTGCTGCGCCAGCAAAAGGGCGCCGACGCGCAGGCGGCGGTCGCGCGCGCGTTGTCGCTCGCTCCCGGCCGCGCCGACTTGCTGGCGCTGCAAGGCGACGTGTTGCAGTGGAGCGGCAAGCAGGAGGCGGCGCTGCCGGTGTACCGCAGCGCGCTGCAGAAGGCGCCGCGTGACGTCGAGCTGGCGTGGGCGCTCTATCGGCTCGCGACCGGCTTGCAGGGAGTCGACGGCGCCGAGGCGGGCGCGCGCGAGGCGCTCGCGCGGCTCGTCGAGCTGCGGCCCGACAACGCCGTCGTGCAGCTGCAGGCGGGCCAGCAGGCGATCGCGCGCGGCGACCGCGCCGCAGCGAGCGCCGCTTTCCTGCGCGTGGGCGAGCTCCTCTGGCAGACCGGACCGCAGGCGCGCACCGCTCTCGACGCCGTGACCGCGGCGCTCAAGGAAGGCGAGGTGGCCAAGGCGCGGGTGCCGGCGCTGCGGCTCGAGAACGTGCTCAAGCCAACGTCGCTCTACCAGCAGGGTCTCACCGAGCTCACCACCAACGTGCAGGGGCGGCCGGTCACGCGCTTCCGCGACGAGCCGCCACCCCAGGCGTTCGGCGCGCCGGTGGCGGTCTCGTGGGACGCACATTCGTTCTCGCCCACCCCCAAGTTGCCGGGCGCCATGGCCGTCGCGATCGCCGACTTCGACGGCGACGAGCGGGCGGACCTCGCCACGGTCCAAGACGCCGAGCTGTTGCTGCGCCGCGGCGCCCAGCGGTCGACAGTGGATTGGAAGGCGACGATCGTCGGCCCGGCGGCGCGCGTCGAGCGCCTGCTCGCCGTCGACTTGGACAACGACGGCGACTGGGACCTGGTGGGCGCCGGGCCGGCGGGCCTCACCGCGTGGCGCGGCGACGGCAAGGGGGCCCTGGCGCCGGCGGCGACACCGTTCGGCCTCGCCGGCGTGGCCGGCCACGCGGTCGCCGCGCTCGACTACGACGGCGAAGGAGACCTCGACCTCGCCGCCGTCGGCGCGAGCGGCGCGGAGCTGCTGCGCAATGCGCTGTCGGGGCCGCTGGTGGCCGTCGGCAAGCAGGCGCTCCGCGGTGCGCCCGCCGGCGCCGAGGACGTCGTCGCCAGCGACCTCGATCGCGACGGCGACCTCGACCTGCTCTTCGCCGGCAAGGACGGCTTGACGCTGCTCGACAACCGCCGGCAGGGGACGCTGGCGAAGGCGCCGCTGCCGGGCGTCGCGCCCGGCGGCGCGCGCCGCGTCTTGACCGCCGACCTCGACAACGACGGGCGGCTCGACATCGTCGCCGGCGGCGCGACCGGCGTGCGCACGTTCCTCGGCCGTGGCGGCCGCTTCGACGCCGGCCCGCAGCTCGAGGGCACCGGCGAGGTCCGCGGCCTCGTCGCCGTCGACGCCGACAACGATGGGCGGCTCGACCTCGCCGTCGGCGGGATGAACGGCCTGTTCGTGTTCCGCCAACAGCCGAGCCAGCGGCCCGGCGCCCTCCGCTTCACCAGGGAGCAGGTCCCTCTCGGGCCGCGGGCGAGCGTGCTCGGCGCCGCCGACCTCGACGGCGACGGCGACCTCGACTTGGTCGCCCTCGCCAACGTCGCCGTCAAGGCGGGCAACCTCGTCTGGATCGAGAACCGCGGCGGCAACAAGAACCACTGGCTCGCCGTGCGGCTGCGCGGCCTCGACCAAGGCAACGGCAAGAACAACCTCTTCGGTCTCGGCGCCACCCTCGAGGTGCGCGACGGCGCCGCCTACCAGCTGCGCGAGGTTGGTCCGCAGGCGCAGGCCGGCGTCACCCACATCGGCCTCGGCTCGCGCCGCCGCGCGCCGGTGCTGCGCGTGGTGTGGACGAACGGCGTGCCGCAGGACCGCCTCGACGTCGCCGGCGACCAGCGCATCGTCGAGGAGCAGGTGCTCAAGGGGAGCTGCCCGTTCCTCTACGCGTGGGACGGGCGCGAGATCACGTTCGTCACCGACCTGCTGTGGAACGCACCCATCGGGCTGCCGGTGGCGCCAGGCGTCTACGCGGGCGCCGATCCGTCGGAGCTGGTGAAGGTCGAGGGCGCCGCGCCGCGCAAAGGCGTGTACGACCTGCGGCTCACCGAAGAGCTATGGGAAGCGGCGTACTTCGACCACGTGCGGCTGTGGGTCGTCGACGCGCCGGCCGACGTCGAGGTGGCGAGCAACCTGCGCGTCGTGCCCGGCGAGTCACAACCGGAGCGCGTGCTCGGCAGCCGCGCCGTGCGCTCCGTCGCCGCCGCCTGGGACGGCCGCGGCGAGGACGCCACCGCCGCGGTGCGCGCGCGCGACGAGGTCTACGCCGACGGCTACGCGCCGAGCGTCTACCAGGGCGTCGCCGCCGAGCCGTGGGCGTTCACCTTCGACCTCGGCGCGGCGCCGGCGACGGCGGTGCGACTCCTCCTCGACGGCTGGATCTTCCCCGCCGACGCCAGCCTCAACCTCGCCGTCGCGCAGCGCACCGATGTCGCCCCCGCGCCGCCGCGGCTCGAGGTCGAGACCGCCGCCGGCTGGCAGCCGCTGATGCCGGCGATGGGTTTCCCCGCCGGCAAGACGAAGACGATGGTCGTCGACACGCCGCCCCTGCCGCCGGGCAGCCGCAAGCTGCGCATCGTCTCCGGGCAGTGGCTGCACTGGGACCGCATCGCCTGGACGACGGCGCCGGACGACGAGGCGCCGCGCGTCGTCGCGCAGCTCCTCCCGGCGCGCGCCGAGCTGCGCTTCCGCGGCTTCTCGCGCCTCGTGCGCCGCGCCCCCAACGCGCCGCACTCCTACGACTACTCCCGCACCAGCAGCGAGTCGCCCTGGCTCCCCTTCCCCGGCCGCTACACGCGCTACGGCGACGTGCGCGAGCTGCTCGCCGAACCCGACGACCGCCTCGCCATCCTCGCCGCCGGCGACGAGCTGGCGCTCGCCTTCGACGCCCGCGAGCTGCCACCGCCGGCAGCCGGCTACCGCCGCACCCTCTTCCTCGAGAGCCACGGATGGGACAAGGACGCCGACCGCAACACCGGCGAGGGGACGCAGATGGAGCCGCTCCCCTTCCGCGCCATGCGCGCCTACCCCTACGCGCCGGGCGAGCGCTACCCCGACGACGACTTCCACCGCGACTACGTGCGCCGGTGGCTGACGCGCGTGGTGCCGGCGCCGGCGTCCGAGTCGTCGATTGCACACGACGCGCGTGAAGGGCAGCGCTAGAATCGGCTCTAACGACCGCCGTCGAGGAGAGTGGCCATGGAGAGGAGAGGGATTCGGGGCACCGGCCTCCGTCACACGCTGCCCTTCTTCATTCGCTTCGCCGGCCTCTGGCTGGTGGTCTCGGTCGCCGCGGTGCTGGTGGCCGGGGTGTCGAGCTACCTGCTCTTCGCCGAACGGCTCGAGGGCGGCGGCACCTACCTGCGCAACGCCATCGTCCTGCAGACGGTGCTCAGCGTGCTGGCGGTGATCGCGTTGGCGGTGTTCACCACCCATCGGCTCGCCGGCCCCTGGGTCGCCGTGCGCCGCGCCCTGCTCGCCGTTCGCGACGGCAACCTCGACGCACGCCTGCGTTTCCGCGTCAGCGACCCGCGCCTGCAGGAGGTGCAGGACGCCTTCGACGAGATGCTGGCCAGCCTGCGCCAGCGTTGCGGTCAGCCGGCGAACATCGTCGCCGAGACGCTGCCGCCGAGCTCGGCCCGGCCGGTCGCGGCGCCGCCGACCTAGCCCACGGCCTCGCTCGCTCGCTGGCGGCCGCAGGTCTACCGCTTCTTCGCCGCCCGCTCGCGCAGCGCCGCGAAGCCGGCGTCGAGCTGCTCGCGCGGCAGCTCGTGGAGCCAGTTGAACTCGCCGCCGCTCAGCCACTCGCCGCCGTCGATCGTCACCACGTCGCCGTTGATGTAGCCGCTCTGCGGCGCCAGCAGGAAGACGGCGAGGTCGGCGAGCTCGCGCTGCTCGCCGAAGCGGCGCAGCGGCACCTTCTTGAGCGCTATCTGCTGCAACCTCGGGTCGGGCAGCAGCCGCGAGAAGGCGCCCTCGGTGGGAAACGGCCCGGGCGCGATGGCGTTGCAACGGATGCGGTGCTCGCCCCACTCCACCGCCAGGCTCCGCGTCATCGCCAGCACGCCCGCCTTGGCGCAGGCGCTCGGCACCACGAACGACGAGCCGGTCCAGGCGTAGGTGGTGACGATCGACAGCACGCTGCCGCCCTCGCCCTGCGCGATGAGCTGGCGGCCCACCGCCACCGTGGCGTTGAAGGTGCCGCCGAGCACGATGTCGACGACGGTGCGGAAAGCGTTGGGCGACAGCGTCTCGGTGCGGGCGAGAAAGTTGCCCGCCGCGTTGTTGACCAGCGCGGTGATGCGGCCGAAGCGCGCGACCACCGAGGCGACCCACGCCTCGACCTCTTCGAAGCTGCGCACGTCGCAGGCGGAGCCCATGACCTCGGCGCCGGTCGCCGCCGCCATCTCGCGCGCCGCCGCCTCCGCCACCTCGCCGCGGCGGCCGCAGATCGCCACCCCGGCGCCGAGCTCGGCGCAGCGCTGCGCCATCGCCCGGCCGAGGCCGGTACCGCCGCCGGTGACGAGCACCACCTGACCGCGCAACAGGTCTTTCTCGAACATGCGCGGCAGTCTGCCACAGGCCCTTACCCGCGCGTGGATGTTGCCGCGGCAAGCCGCTGATACGCTCGCCTCCCTGCCGCGCCGCTCCTTCGGCAAGCCGATGCTCGCCCCCTTCGCTTACCCATGACGCAGCTCGGAACGCCGGTCGAGTGGATCGACACTCCGCGCGCGCTGGTGGAGGCGGCAGCGCGCTGGCGCGCCGCTCCCGCGGTAGGCATCGACAGCGAGTTCGTGCGCGAGCGCACGTTCTATCCGCGGCTCGGTCTGCTGCAGGTGAGCGACGGGCAGAAGAACAGCCTCGTCGACCCGGTGGCGCTCGAGGACCTCGAGCCGCTGCGCCAGGTGCTCGCCGACCCCACCATCGTCAAGGTGGCGCACTCGCCGAGCGAGGACATGGAGGTGCTCTTCCACCGCTTCGGCGAGTTCCCGACGCCGCTCTTCGACACCCAGGCCGCCGCCGCGCTCGCCGGCCTCGAGGCGGCGATGAGCTATCAGCGCCTGGTGCGCGAGCTGCTCGGCGTCGAGCTCACCAAGGGCGAGACGCGCACCGATTGGGTGCGCCGGCCGCTGTCGCCGGCGCAGGTCGAATACGCGGCGCAGGACGTCGAGCTGCTGCTGCCGCTCTACGAACGCCTGCGGCCACGCCTCGAAGAGAACGGGCGCCTGCCCTGGCTCCTCGAGGAAGCCCACCGCCTGCGCGAGGCGACGCGCTTCCTGCCGCCGCCGGAGAACGCGTACCTGCGGCTCGGCGGCCTCGGCAGCCTCGACCGTCGCCAACTCGCCGCGCTGCGCGCCCTCGCCGGCTGGCGCGAGCGGCAGGCGCGCGAGCGCGACCTGCCGCGCAACTTCGTGCTCAAGGAAGCGGCGCTGGTGACGCTGGCGCGGCGGCAGCCGCAGGCGCTCGCCGACCTCGCCGGCGTCCCCGACCTGCCGCCCAAGCAGGTCGAGCGCTACGGCGAGACGCTGCTGCGCCTCATCCGCGAGGCGCGTCAACTGCCGCCGGACGAGCTGCCGCCGCCGCCGTCGCGCGGCGCCCGCGACGAGCGCGGCCGCGAGCTCGTCGACAAGCTGCAGGAGGCGGTGCGCGTCCGCGCCGAGTCGCTGGGCATCAACCCGACGCTGCTCGCCAGCCGCCGCGAGCTCAAGCTGCTGCTCACGACGCCGGCCGACCGCTTGCCGCCGCCGGCCCTCGCCGGCTGGCGCTGGGAGCAGATCGGCGCCGACCTCGAGCCGCTCCTCGCCGAGGCCCGCGCGAAGGGCGTGATGCCGTAGCATCGCGCCCATGCTCGACCCGCAGCGCCTCCCCGAGATCCAGCAGGCGATCGCCGAGTGCGGCGCCGACGCGTGGCTGTTCTACTGCTTCCAGAACAACGACCCGGTGAGCCTCGACCTGCTCGGGCTCGGCGGCAAGCACCTCGTCACCCGCCGCTGCTACTACCTCGTCCCGCGCGAGGGGACGCCGCGCAAGCTCAACCATCGCCTCGAGCCGGCGATGCTGGCGCACCTTCCCGGCGAGCAGCGCTACTACCTGACCTGGCGCGAGCACGCCGAGGAGCTCGCTTCGCTCGTCGGCGGCGTCGGCCGGCTCGTCGCGCAGTGGAGCCCGGAGAACCAGCTCCCCAACGTCTCGCGGCTCGACGCCGGCACCGCCGAGTTCCTGCGCGGGCGCGGCGTCGAGCTCGTTTCGTCGGCCGAGCTGGTGCAGCGCTTCGCCGCCACCTGGAGCGCCGAGCAGCTCGCCGGCCACCGCCGCGCCTGCCGCCACCTGCACGAGATCGTGCGCGCCGCCTTCGACCGCGTCTTCGCGACGCTGCGCAACGGCGGCGAGGACGACGAATACGCGGTGCAGCAGTTCATCCTCGAGCGCTTCGAGCGCGCCGGCCTGTGGTCGGACGACGCGCCGATCGTCGGCGTCAACGCCAACAGCGCCGATCCCCACTACCGCCCAGGACCCGGCAATAGTCTCCCCATTCGCCGCGGCGACTTCCTGCTCATCGACCTGTTCGCCAAGGAAAAGGCGGAGGGCAGCGTCTACGCCGACATCACCTGGTGCGGCGTCTGCGCGCCGTCGCCGACCGATCGCCAGGAAGAGATCTTCCGCGCCGTCGCCGACGCGCGCGACGCCGCCACCGACCTCGTGACCTCGCGCTACCCGCACACCACCGTGCGCGGCTACGAGGTCGACGACGCCGCCCGCGAGGTGATCGTGCGCGCCGGCTACGGCGACAAGTTCATCCACCGCACCGGCCACTCGATCGGCACCTCCGATCATGGCCAGGGCGCCAACATGGACAACCTCGAGACCCACGACACGCGCCCGCTGTTGCCGATGACCGGCTTCTCCATCGAGCCCGGCATCTACTTCGAAGGCGACTTCGGCGTGCGGCTGGAAATCAACGTCGCGCTCACCCCGGAGCGCGCCGAGGTCACCGGCGCCGAGCCCCAGAGCGAGCTGCTGCGCCTCGGCTAAACAGATGGTGGGCAGCGGCCCCCCCACCCTACGGGATTCGCCGCGCACGTAACGGGATCCGCGCCTTGCGCGCGGCGGCGTCGTCATCGGCCGCAGGGTGCGCTCTGCGCACCATCTGGCACTCAGGCGCATCGAGACCCTCGAGGCGTTGACCGCCGAGGCGTTGCCACGGGCCCGCCTTGTCCTAGAATGCGGGTACTTCAGCCTTTTGTCGTCGTCAATCGGGCTTCGTCTCGGCTTCAACCGCCGGCTGCGGTCCCCGCAGCGGTCATCCGGAGGGAGGGACTCCATGAGCGTTCGCCGCGTGCCCTTGGCAGGCAGCAACCTGCCGGTCTTCGACTACCTGGCGCTGTTCGGCAAGACGATCGAGAACGGCGGCCTCTGCGAATCGCCCGCCGACGGCTCGGCGCCGATGAAGGTCTGCCTGGTGCTGCGACAGCGCCCCGACGCCGAGCGGCTGCCGACGCTCGAGGAGATCGCGGCGGTGCCGTTCGGGCAGCGCCGGCACCTCTCGCACGAGGAGTTCGCGCAGCGTTACGGCGGCAGCGCCGGCGACGTGCGGGCGGTGCGCCGCTTCGCCTGGGCGCAC
This sequence comes from Thermoanaerobaculia bacterium, assembly GCA_963846495.1. Classification (GTDB taxonomy): domain Bacteria; phylum Acidobacteriota; class Thermoanaerobaculia; order Multivoradales; family JAIOJS01; genus DASYQD01. Next base: position 271,735 of record CAWJWP010000017.1, read on the forward strand.
GGGCTGCAGGTCGAGGAAGCGGACGCCGAGCGGCGCACCTGCCGCCTCGCCGGCACCGTGGCGCAGATGGCGGACGCCTTCGGCGTCGGCATCAAGCGCTACTGCGTCGGCGAGCTGAGCTTCCTCGCCTACCGCGAGTGCGTCTCGCTCCCCGCCGCGCTCGACGGCGTCGTCGAGTGCGTCTTCGGGCTCGACACCTTCCCGGTGGGGCGCGCGCAGGCGCGCGGCGAGCTGTCGCGGCGGACGCTGCTGCGCGCCGCCACCCTCGCTCCCGTCGCCGCCATCGCCGTGAGCGCCGGCTGCGCCAGCGCGGCGGCCTCCGACGCCACCGCGGCGGCTCCCGCGGCGACCCCGGCCGCGACGCCGGCGCCGTCGCCATCGCCTTCCGCGGGCGAGACCGCGGTGCCGCCGCAGACGCGCTTCCCCGATCCGCCGGAGTACTTCCCGCCCGAGGTCGCCAAGCTCTACAACTTCCCGGCCCACCTCGACGGCAGCGGCGAGTGCATCGGCATCGTCGCGCTGGGCGGCGGCTACGACACCACCGTGCTGCAGAGCTACTTCGACTACCTGAAGATCCCGATGCCCAGCCTGTCGTGGGTCGACGCCGGGGCCAAGAACGACTACCCCAACGGCGACAGCGAAGAGATCATGCTCGACATCGAGACCGCCGGCACGGTGGCGCCGGGGGCGAAGCTCGTCGTCTACGGCGGCGAGAACTACTACGAGCCGCTGCTCAAGGCGCTCACCGACACCGCGAACAACCCGTCGGTCATCTCGATCAGCTTCTCGGAGCCCGAGACCCTGATGTCGGCGGCGGACAAGAAGGCGCTCGACGACCTCATCACGCAGGCGGCGGCGAAGGGAGTGACGCTGCTCAACGCCTCGGGCGACACCGGCTCGAGCATCTCCAGCATCGCCGCCATGCAGACGCTCGGCTTCGTCAACAACCTGGCGCTCGCCAACTACCCCGGCTCGAGCCCCGGCTTCCTCACCGTCGGCGGCACCACCCTCTTCGCCAAGGGCGAGCGGATCGTCGAGGAGATCGTGTGGAACGCGCTGGGCAACCTCTTCGCCTTCGCCAAGGCGCCACCGCCGGCGCCGCCGCAGGCGCCGAGCAACAACGGCGCCACCGGCGGCGGCGTCAGCATCGTCTACGCGCAGCCGAGCTACCAGGACAAGGCACAGGTGCCGAAGGCGACCAACCACCGCGCCGCGTGGCGGGCGGAGATCGTCCAGGAGACCCTGAACAGCCCGGTGCCGATCCCGGATTACGGCCGCGGCGTCCCTGACGTCGGCGGTCACGCCTCGGCCTACAAGTTCCTCACCCGCGGGACGGCACCGAAGAACCTCTCGCCGCTGGGCGGCACCAGCGCCACGACGCCGCTGTGGGCGGCGCTCGTCGCCCGCCTCAACCAGGGGCTCAAGCGGCGCTGCGGCTTCCTCAACCCGACGCTCTACCAGGAGCTGCGGCCAGGCGCGCTGCGGCAGATCACCTATGGCTGCAACGGGGCCTACCAAGCCCACCCCACGTTGCGCTGGAACGCCTGCACGGGCCTCGGCGTGCCCGACGGCACCGAGTTGTTGCGGCAGCTGCAGCGGCTCGTCCCCAGGAATTAAGCTCGGCGCGATGACTAGCGCTCACGCCCGGAGACTTCGTTAGTGCGGGCGGAGCACCCCTTCGGCGGCTGCGGCCTCGCCGGCGTCCTGCGCTTCGACGCCGGCGCGGCCGCGGATCGCGAGCCATCGCTCGCCGCCATGGTCGGCGCGCTGGCGCACCGTGGGCCCGACGGCGAGGGCATCTGGCGGCACGGGCCGGTGGAGCTCGGGCACCGCCGGCTCTCCATCCTCGACCTCTCTTCGCGCGGCGCGCAGCCGATGACGCGCGGCCACCTGACGATCGTCCTCAACGGCGAGATCTACAACTTTGCCGACGTACGCCGCGAGCTAGCCGGCGAGGGCTTCACCTTCGAGAGCGGCACCGACACCGAAGTGTTGCTGCGCGCCTTCGAGCGCTGGGGCGAGGGATGCCTCGAGCGGCTCAACGGCATGTTCGCCTTCGCCGTCTGGGACGACCGGCGACGCGCGCTCTTCATTGCTCGCGATCGCGTCGGCGAGAAGCCGCTCTACTTCTTTCGCGATCAGAGCTACTTCGTGTTCGCCTCAGAGGCCGAAGCGCTGCTGCGCTCGGGCGTGGTGCCGGCGCGCCCCAACTGGGAGGCGCTCGCCCACCAGCTGCTGGTGCGCTCCTACTTCGAGCACGACCTCTCCCGCACGCTGGTCGACGGGGTCGAGGCGCTGCCGCCCGGCCACCTGCTGTGGGTACACGCCGACGGTCGGGTCACGAGCCGTCGCTATTGGCAGCTGCCGGCGGAGGAGCAACGGCCGGCGGCACCGCCGGCGCAGCTCGCCGAAGAGCTGAGCGAGCTGCTGCGCGACAGCGTCCGCCTGCGGCTGGTGAGCGACGTGCCGGTAGCGGCGTTCTTGAGCGGCGGCATCGACTCGTCACTGGTCAACGCGCTCGCCGGCGGGCAGACCGCCGGTCCGCTGCAGAGCTTCACCGTCCGCTATCGCAGCCACGACGGCGCGCCGGACGGGGCGGACGAAGACGACGTCGCGCACGCGCTGATCGTCGCCGCGGCGCTGGGCGACCACCTCGACCACCGGATGGTGGACGTCGAGGCGGAAGCGCTCGATCTCGCCACGATCGACGCGGTGACCGACCTCGCCACGCTCGCCGACGACGAGCGCCATCCCAGCGTGCTGCTCAACTACCGCGCCATCCGCGAGCAGGGCTTGAAGGTGGTGCTCAACGGCCACGGCGCCGACGAGACGCAGGGCGGCTACCTGCTGAGCAACCCGTTCGTGCGCGGCGCCGCGCTGGAGGGCGGCGCGGCGGCGGTGCGCGACGCCATCTGCCCTCACCTCGCCCTCGTCGATGCGAGCTCCTTCCATCCCGACGTCGTGGCGCGGCGCGCCGAGGTCTTCCAGTCGCTCGCCGACCATTACGCGAGCTTCCCCGGCGAGCCGTTGCGCCGCGGCCACGCCTTCCTCGTCTGGACGCAGATGCAGCGCGTGCTGCGCTTCGAGGACTTCCTCAGCATGCGCTGGGGCGTCGAGTGCCGGCTCCCCTACCTCGACCACCGCATCGTCGAGTGGGCCTTCCGGCTGCCCTTCGCGGCGCACGTCGACCCGACGACCGGCGGCGGCAAGGCGCTCATCCGGCAAGCGGCGCGCGAGCTGTTGCCGACGTCGGTCGTCGAGCGGCCGAAGCGGCAGTTCCCCAAGCCCGAGACCGACGCCGTCGAGCGCGCCTACCGCGGCCTCTTCGCGCGCCACCGCGAGGAGATCGAGGCGGCCGAAGTCAACCGCGGCGCCTTCCGCCCCGGCCGCCTCGCCGAGGCCGCGCCGCTGCCGTTCGGCGAGCTGGGGCTGGCCGTCCTCCTCTGGCGCTGGGAAGCCAAGCTACGGGCGGCCGCCGCCAGCGGGTCGTCGCTGCCGGCCGGCAGCGGCTCAGCTCAAGGCGCGAGCACCACCAGCCGCCGCGACCACAGCTCGGCGACGGCGCCGACCATCGCCGCCGCTCCGCCGCCGCGCTCGACGCCGCCGTCCATCTGAGCGAGCAGCTCGCGCAGCGTCTGCTTGCCGTCGGCGCGGCTCAGCAGGTCGAAGATCGGCCCCGGCAGCTCGTGCCGGAACTCCCGGTCGTAGGAGTTCTCCAGCGCCAGGCGCATCGACGGCCCGCCCTCGCCGTCGATCCTCCGCACTGCCGAGAGCCCGACATAGGCCGGCAGCGACACGCGCAGCGCCAGGAAGCTGTCGGCTGCCGGCTCCTTCTTGGTCACCAGGTAGTCGCCGACGACGAGACGGTCGAGGTTGGTGGTGAGGAAACAGACGACGGCGTCGGCGATCGAGTCGACGATCGGCTCGACGTCGTTGTTGAACGAGGTGTTGAGCACCATCGGCACGCCGGTGATCTGGCGGAACTCCTCGATCAAGTCCCAGAACGGCGCGCTGGTGTCCCGCGCCACCGTCTGGATCCGCGCCGTGCCGTCGACGTGGGTGATGGCGCCGAGGAGGGTCCGCTTGTCCTCCTGCACGTCGACGACGTAGATCATGAAGGGAAACCGTTGCTGTCCGGGGGGCACCACGAAGTACTCGCCGACGTGCTCCTCGAGCACCGCCGGAGCGAAGGGCCGGTAGCCCTCGCGCTTCTTCACCATCCGGTTGATCCGCTCCTTGTTCTCGAACGGACGCGGATCGGCGACGATGCTGCGGCTGCCCAGCGCCCGCGGACCGAACTCGGAGCGCCCCTGCACCCAGCCGACGACGCTGCCCTCGGCCAGCAGCCGCGCGGTGCGCTCGGCGATCCGTGGCACGCGCTCGAAGGAAAGGAAATCGCGCCACGGCGCGAGCGCCGCCAGCACCTCGTCGGCGCCGCCGACGTCGGTGCCCCAGAAGACGTGCGCCAGCTCGCCCTTCGGCGCCTGCGGCCGCTCCTGGTAGTAGGCGTGGAGGGCGGCGCCCAGCGCGCAGCCGGCGTCGTGGGCGGCGGGCTGCACGAAAAGGTTTTCGAACAGGCCGGCATTGAGGATCTTGCCGTTGAGCGTGCAGTTGTGGGCGACCCCTCCCGCCAGGCAGAGGTTGCTCTCCCCGGTCGCCTGCCGGTAGTGGCGCAGCAGGTGGAAGGCGATCTCCTCGAGCGCTTCCTGGAGCGCGGCGGCGACGTCCTTGTGCTGCTGGGTGAAGGGCTCGCCCTTGCGCCGCGGCGTGATCAGCTCGAAGAGCCGGAACAGCCCGGGCTGGTTGAGCTCCCAGTCGCCGCCGGGCAGCAGCCGGTAGAGCGAGCGGAAGGCGTCGCGGTAGACCGCCGGGTCGCCGTAGGGCGCCAGGCCCATCACCTTGTACTCGTCGAACTTGCGATATCCGAGGTAAGCGATGGTGTCGGAATAGAAGTGGCCGAGCGATTTCTCCACCGGGAAGCTCGCCAGCTGCTCGAGCCCGCCCGGCTTGCCCACCATCACGATCCCCGACGACAGGTCGCCGGCGCCGTCGATCGAGACCACCAGCGCGCGCTCGAAACCGCTCATCGCGTAGGCGCTCATCGCGTGCGCGTGGTGGTGGTGGACGAAGCGCAGCTTCTCCACCGGCACCTCGCCGGCGGGACCCTTGGCGAGCAGGTGGCGGAAGAGGCCGGCGGCGTCGTGCAGCGCCGGCATGCGCGGGCTGGTGAGGAAGAGGTGCTTCGCCGCCAGGTCGACGATCTCGGCGCAGTGATAGAAGGCGACGAGGTCGACGTCGTCGATGCCGATCCCCCGGCTCTCCAGGCAGAAGCGGATCGCCCGATGGGGGAACTTGTTGGTGTGCTTGATGCGGTTGAGCCGCTCCTCTTCGATGGCGAAGCGGACCTCGCCGTCTTCGACCAGGACGCAGGCCGCGTCGTGGTCCTGGTGCGGCGTCAACCCGAAGAGGTTTTCGTGAACGAGGTCCGGTCCGCCGCTGAGGCCCAAGACGATCATCTGGCCCTCTCCTCCCATGCCAAGCGCCACCGCGCGGCGGCGACACGCTCAGGTGATGACGTCAGCGGCCGATGATAACTTGCGGCCATTGCTCCAGGCCGTCCATCCGGCGCGGCTCGCGGCCGCGGTCGACTACGCGATGGATTGGGACGACCTCACCGTCCCGCTCGCCCGGGAGTGCCCGCCCGAGCCGACGCTGACGATGGCGTGCTTGGGCCGGCAAGGCTCGTGGGGCAACGCCGTCCTCCAGTACGTCTTCCTGCGCTGCTTCAGCCGCGCGCACGGCTTTCGCTGGCAGACGCCGCGCTGGATCGGCAACGACATCCTCGGCCCCACCGGCCCGGCGATCGACTTTCGCGCGCCCGCCGTCGTCGGCGACGGCGTCAGCACCCACTGCGCCGTCTACGACCGGCAGCTGCCGTTCGACCGCGACCTCCTGCGCGCCACCCACCTCGCGGCGACGAGCGGCCGGCGCTACTTCCTCCTCCGCGAGCCCGCGCTGGCCGGCCCGCCCGCCGAGCCCTGGCCGTTCACGCACGCCGACCTGGAGGGGTTCTTCTTCGTCGCCGGCCACGAGCTCGCGCCGCACCGCGAGCTCGTCCGCTCGCTGTTCCGTCCGCTGCCGGCGATCGAGCAGCGCGTCGGCGCCGCCGTCGAGGCGCTTCGCCGCGGCGCCGAGACGCTGGTCGGCATCCACGTCCGCCGCAGCGACTTCCTGACCCTGGGGCTGCGGCAGGGTTTCGAGCTGCTGACGCCGACCGCCACCCTTCTCGCGTGGCTCGACGGCCTCTGGCCCACCCTGCGGCAGCCGCGGCTCGTCGTCTGCACCGACTCGCCAGCGGAGGTGCTACCGGCCTTCGCGCGCTTCGCCCCGCTCACCGCCCGCGACGTCGGCTGCGACCTCTCCGACCTGGTGGGTCACGACGGGCACGCGTGGAGCCGCGCCGACCACGGCGTCGCCCGCGCGGCGGGCTTCTTCCCCGACTGGTCCGTCCTCACCCGGTGCGACGTGCTGGCGGTGTCGAACAGCTCCTTCTCCTACTCGGCAGCGCTGATGAACGAGCGCGCGCAGCGCTTCGTGCGGCCGACCTTTCCCCATGGCGACCTCCAGCCGTTCGACCCGTGGGACGCCGAGCCGCTGCTCTTCCTGCCGAAGGCGCGCTCGCTGCCGGGCCTCGCGATGCAGCGGCTGCGCCTCACCCGGCGGGGGCTGCGCGGCGAGCCACGCCGGTACTGGCGGCGCTCGGTGCGCCGCATCGCCGGCGACCTGCTCTGGGTGCTCGCCTGGCGCGCCTTCACCTGCTACCGGCTGAAGGGCGCCGGCAGGCTGACGAAAGAGCTGCTCTCGCCCGGCTTCTACTGGCAGCTCGAACGGAAGTACATGGCCTCGGCGAACGGCGGCCCGCTCAGCCGCTAGTGTCGCGTCTCGGAAGTCGTGTGTACGAGTCGGCGAGTCATTTTCGGCCAGGGCAAGGCGCGCCGACGAAGGAATACTCTGCCGTATTTCGAGGAGGTGCAACGCGGCCCTGGTCGAAAAGGGCCGCCGAATCGTGCGCATGACTTCCGAGACGCGACACTAGACGCTCAACGACGTCGACGCAGCGACGAGCTCCAGCCCGTCGGCCACCTCGGCGGGAGCGAGCGCGGCGTCGCGCGTGCGCGCCCTCGCCACCAGCGCCGCGAGACGCTCGGCGTCGGCCGCCGGCAGCCCGGCATCCGGTCCCAACCGGCGCTGCAGCTGGTGCTCGAGGTAGGAGACGCCGATGAGGGCCGCCACCCAGGCGTAGCCGTCGCGCAGGAAGAGCCGGGCGACCTCGAGCGGTCCGGCGAGGCCGGTGCGGTCGAGCGTCGAGAGGTCGCGCAGGAGCGTGCCCTCGTCGAACGCCGCGACGACCGAGAGCACGGCCGCCGGGCAGACGCACTGCGCGAGGTGCGGCAGCCACCAGAAGTTCACCGAGATCGAGAGGTCGAGCGAGTGCACCTGGTGCCACCAGAAGGGCGGCATGTAGAGGACGTCGCCCGGCTCGAGCACTCCCTCCAGCGGCTGCGCCTGCCGCAGCAACGGGAACGTCTCCTCGTCGGGCGCCAGGATGTTGGCCTTGCTGACGTGCGGGCGGTCGCTGTCGAGGGCCGGATAGAGATTGTCGAACTCGTCGGGGGCGAAGAGGGTGAGGTGCTTGCGCCCCCAGAACTGCGCCAAGAAGTTGTTGGCACGGTCGTAGTGCAGGGGAGTCAGGTTGCCGGCGCCGCCGAACCAGAGGTTGACCGAGGTGATGCGGCGGCGGTCGCCGATCAAGTCCGGCACCTGCAGGTCGTCGACGAGGGTCGGGAAGTTCGCCGGGATGTTCTGCTTCAACAGGTAGTAGTGCCGGTCGGCGTCGGGGTTGTCCTGGCGGATCAGCGCCACCGCCTCGGCGAAGCTCATCTCCTCGGTGCGCGGCGCCGTGTAGTCGAAGCCGCCGCGGTCGCTCACCGCGAGCTGCACCCGCTGGTCGGCGAACTGCGCCTCGAGGAAGTCCGGCGACCAGCGCCCGAACGCCGGCCAACCACGCAGCAGGCCCTTCAGGATCACCGGCCGGCTGCCGTAGAAGTAGTCGCGCTCGAACTCCTCGCGGCCGAGGCCCTCGGCGGACGGGATGGGATGGCTAGCGGTCGGCATGGCTGGCTCCTTGTGAATGGGCGCTGGCGTGAAGGGCGCGAAGGGTCTCTTCCTGACGCTCGGCGAGGAGCTTCCAGATAGCGATCGCAGAACGCGGCGACGCCGGTCGACGTCGAAGAAGCGCTCGTCGAAGTCGACGGCGAGGCGCAGCAGCTCGGCGGTGCCGGCGCCGTCGGCGGCGTCTGCCGCGGGGACGAGCGCCAGGGTGGCGTTGAGCGGATAGTGGAGGCGGTCGTGCGAGCGCACGCCGAGCAGTTGCACACCGTCTTGCGACCGCGCGGGCAACCGGCGCGAGGCGTGCGTCTGCACGAAGTTGAAGGTGGCGGCGAAGAGCTCGCCGCCGTCGCCGTGGCGGCGAGCGAGCTCGTCGAGCGGGAAGAGGGCGTGCGGCTCGAGCTCGCCGAGCAGCCGGTGCACGCGCTCGGCGCCGGCGTCACGAGGGCAAGTGAAGGGCACCAGGGTCCAGAAGAGGCCGAGCGCCGCCAGCGGATCGTCGAGCGTCGCGCCGCGGCCGTGGGTGACGACTCCCACAGTCGGCACCGCGAGGTCGTGGCGCTCGCCCCAGGCGGCGAGGAAGCCGTCGAGGAGCACCGCCTTCGCGGTCACCTTCAACTCGCGTTGGCGGCGCCGCAGGGCGGCGACGAGGTCGGGATCGAGGAGCAGCTCGCGACGGCGGAAGCTCGGCTCGCCGTCGGCGCGCGGCAGCAGCATGTGCGGCTGGCGTGACGACAGGTGGCGGTCCCAGAAAGCGGCGGAGGCGGAAGAGTTGCGTACCTCGCGCTCGCGGGCGACGAGCTCGCGCATGGCGTTCGGCCGCGGCGGCTCGGGCGGCACCTCACCGTGTTTGGCGACGGCGTAGAGCTCTTGGAGCTGGGCCAGGAAGGCGACCTGCCCCCAGCCGTCGGTGATGGCGTGATGGAGCGAGAGGCAGAGCTCGGCGCGGTCGGCGCCGCGCAGGAAGAGCGCGGCGCGCAGCAGCGGCGAGGAGCCGTCGGCCGCGAACGGCCGCGCGCGGTCCGCCAGCAGCCAAGAATCGACAGCGTTGTCTTGCTCCGATGGCGGAGTCGCCGCGAGGTCGTGCACCTCGAGCGACGGCTCGACCTCGCGCCGCACCGCCTGCAGGCGACGGCCGTCGATCTCGACGAGCGCGGTGCGCAGCACCGGGTGCCGCCGCAGCAGCGCGCCGAGCGCCGCGCCGAGCGCCGGCGCCGAGAGCGTGGCGTCCTGGATGGTGTAGCTCTGCTGGCAGCGATAGACGCCGCTCTCGGCCGGGAAGCGCTCGCTCGCCTCCACCATCACCTGCTGCATGGCGGTCAGCGGATAGACGTCCTCGATGCCGGCGGGCAGGCGTTCGAGGTCTTGGGTACCGAGACCGGCGAGCGGGAAGTCCGCCGGCCGATAGCGCTCGCGGCGCGCCGGCCGCGGCGCGGCGGCCAGCGCGGCGAGCTCGCCGAGCTCGGCGAGACAACGCTCGGCGAGCCTCGCGATCGTCTGGCGCCGGTGGAGATTGTGCGAGTACCCCCAGTCGACCCGCAGCTCGCCGCCGGCGAGGAGCGCGCTCACCGTCAACACGTGCGGATGCGGGGAGCCGGGGTCCGCCGACGGGCCGGACGATTCCGGCGCCGGCGCGAAGAGCGCGTCCGCGGTGAGCAGCGAGTCGAAGCGGCCGAGGTAGTTGAAGGTCACCTGCGGCCGAGGTAGCGCGGCAAGCTCGGCGCGCACTGCCGGGTCCGGGCTCAGGTAGCGCAGCAGGCCGAAGCCGGCGCCGCGCCGCGGTACCGCGCGAAGGGCCTCACGCGCATGGTCGACCGCGTCGTCGCGATCGCCGCCGGTGCGCAACCGGATCGGATACTGGCTGGTGAACCATCCGACGGTGCGCGTCAGGTCGGCGCCGGCGACGAGCCCTTCTTCGCGGCCGTGCCCTTCGAGGTCGACGAGCAGCTCCTCGCCGCCGGTCCAGCCGGCGATAGTCCGGCCGACGGCGGCGAGCAGCAGCTCCGCCACCTCGGCGCGCTCGCTCGCCGCCGTGCGTAGCAGCGCCGCCGTCGTCGCCTCGTCGAGACTCAGGGTGACCAGCTCGCGCGAGCCCCACAGGTTCTCGCCTTGGCGATGGTCGAGCGGGATCTCGGCGTTGGCGCCGGCGATGCCGCACCAGTGCGCGAGATCGTCTTCGTCCACGCGCGCGGCAGCTCGCGCGACGAGGCCTTCGGCCCACGTGCGATAGGAGTCGGAGGCCGCCCCGAGCTGCACCGGCTCGCCCTGCGCGAGCTGACGGCAGGCGGTCTCGAGGTCGTCGACGAGGATGCGCCAGGAGACGCCGTCGACGACGAGATGGTGAACGGCGAGCAGCAGCCGGTCGCCCTCGGCGCCGCGGAAGAGCACCGCTCGCGCCGGCACGCCGTCGAGCGAGAGGCTCGCCTGCACGCGCGCGCACTCGCGCTCGAGCTCGTGGCTCCAATGCGCCGCGGGGAGATGCGAGAGGTCGACCTCCTCCAGCGCGACGCGAGTGGAGCCGTACTCCTGCCGCCAACCTTCACCGCCGTCCGCGAAGCGCAACCGCAACGCCGCATGCCGCTCGAGCAGCGCCGCCCACGCGCCGGCCACGACCGGTGTCGACAGCGACTCGCGCACGGCGAGGAGCAGCGACTGGTTCCAGTGCTCGCGACGGCGCAGCGGCTGCTCGAAGAACCAATGCTGAATGGGCGTCAGCGGGAACTCGCCCTCCGCGGCCGGCGCCGGCACCGTAGCGACTGCCGACCCACCGGCCGCGAGCGCTGCCAGCCCGGCGACCGTCGGATGCTCGAACACCTGCTGCGGCGTGAGGCGCAGGCCGGCGCGCCGCGCGTGGCCGACGAGCTGGATGCTGAGGATCGAGTCGCCGCCGAGAGCGAAGAAGTCGTCGTCGACGCCGACTTCGTCTATCGCGAGCACCTGCCGGAAGAGCCGCGCCAGCAGCTCCTCGTGGGCGTTGCGCGGCAGCACCAGCGGCCGCTCGAGGTCGGGGCGCGCGCCGTCGGGATCGGGCAGCGCCGCGACGTCCACCTTGCCGCTGCGCGAGAGCGGCAGCTCGGCGAGGGTGACGAACGCCGCGGGCAGCATGTACTCGGGCAGCGAGCGCTCGAGGTGCGCGCGTAGTGCCGCCGCCGTCGGCGCCGCTACAGCCGGTTCCACCGGAATGCGATCGCCGTCGAACAGCCGGTCGTAGAACGGTGTCGCACGGTAGCTCGTCGCGGCGTGCGGCACGTCGCACGCGAACGGGATCGCCGCGCTGCCGCTCGCCGGCCGCAGCTCACCCTCGACGCGGAAGTCGGGGTTGAGGCCGTTGGCGCTAATGCTGCGCACGATGGTGGCGTGGATCGATCCGCCCGGCGCCACTTCGATCCCGGGTTGCCACGCGGGCAGCCACACCGGCAGCCAGCAGTGCGGGTCTGCGAGCACGTCGAGCTGGTGCTCGCCGGCGGTGTAGAGGTGCAGCCAGACCAGGAAGCCGTCGAAGCGCGCGCGCCGGTGGAAGCGCAGCTCGATCGTGTGGCTCGCCGCGAGCGGCACCGGGGCGCGGAAGTCGAGGTCCTCGAAAGTGCCGGCGTCGGAGACGAGGTCGTCGGGCGTGACGCCCTTGAGGCAGAGGCGCAGGTCGAACGAGCGGCCGACCTGCTCGAAGATGCGGCGCACGTAGCCGGCCGTCGCGGCGCTGAAGCAGGGCGACTCGAGCAACGCGTCGGGCAGGGTGACCGCGGCGATCTTCGTCAGCGCGCGCTCCGGCACCATGCGGCCGCCGGGGCGCAGCAGGCGCCACGCGTCGTTGAGGATCGCCGCCGCGCCCTCCGCGCCGCCGATGGCCCCCACGATCTCGGAGACGCAAACGTCGGCGAGCTCGGGCAGCTCGACCTTCGTCGCGTCGCCGTGGATGACGGTGATGCGGTCGTCGAGGCCCAGCTCCGCGACACGCCGCCGCGCCTGCGTGAAGGTGTCCTCCAGCAGCTCGACGGCGTAGACCCGCCGCGCGCCGGCCTCGACGCACATGCGGGCGAGGATCGCCTCCGGCCCGGTCCCGACGTCGACCACGGTGCGACCGGGGACGAGCTCGGCGAGCGCCTCGCGGTAGCGCCGGTTGCGCAGCTCGTCGTGCGTCATCGCGTGGTAGAGCGCGTCGTCGTAGACGAAGAACTCGGCCACCGACGGCCACAGCTCGATGCGCGGGCGCGCAGGGGAAGACTCGGCGACGACGTAGGCGACGAGACGCGGGCCGGCCGCGTCCGCTTCGTCGCGCGCGGCGGCCGCCGGCTGCGGCCGCGGCACCACCGCCGCATCGCGCACCGCCGGATGGCGGCGCAACGCCGCCTCGATCTCGCCCGGCTCGATGCGGTGGCCACGCACCTTCACCTGCCGGTCGCGGCGGCCGACGAACTCCAGCGTGCCGTCGGCGCGGTGCCGCGCCAAGTCGCCGGTGCGATAGAGGCGCTCGCCTGGCGTAGTCGCGAACGGATCGGGCACGAAGCTCGCGGCAGTGAGCTCGGGACGGCCGAGGTAGCCGCGGCCGACGCCGACGCCGCCGACGAAGAGCTCGCCGATCGCGCCGGCGGGAACCGGCCGCAGCCGATCGTCGAGGAGGTAGACGCGCGTGCCGGCGAGCGGGCGGCCGATCCCGGGCGTCGCGCTCTCAGGGGCCGCCGCCACCGCGGCGGCGCCGTCGACGCGCCCGAGGGTCGCGCAGACGGTTACCTCCGAGGGCCCATACGCGTTGATCAGCTCGTGGCCGCAGCCCCACTTCGCGACCAGCTCTGCCGTGCACGCCTCGCCGGCGGAGATGATGACGCGCGGCCGCTCGCCGTCGGCGGCGAGGACGCGCAGCATCGTCGGCGGCAGGGTGGCGACGTCGACCTCGTGCTCTTCGATGAGCGCGGCCAGCGCCTCCGGGTCGGCGAGCACTTCCACATCGGCGAGGACGAGCGCCGCGCCGGCATGGAGCGCCATCGCGATCTCGGAGACCGAGGCGTCGAAGCTCGGCGAGGCGAACTGCAGCACGCGATCGCCGCGGCGCACGCCGAAGCTCGCCGCCTGCGCCGCGGCCAGGTTGGCGAGACCGCGGTGGTGGAGGACGACGCCCTTCGGCGGCCCCGTCGAGCCCGAGGTGTAGATGACGTAGGCGGCCTGCTGCGGATCGACGTCCGCGAATGACGAGAGTGCTTGCGCCGCTGCGGTGAGCGCCGTGGTTGGCGGCGCTGGAGCGAGCGCCGCGTCGGCGAGCGAGTCGTCCAAGCAGACGACACGCGCTTCTGCGGCGCCGCCGAACCGATCGCGCAGCGCCGATCGGGTGAGCACGAGCGGCGCGGCGCAGTCGCGCAGCACGAAAGCGATCCGTTCGTCAGGCAGCTCGGGATCGAGCGGCAGGTAGGCGCCGCCGGCGCGCATCACTGCCAGCGCGGCGACGACGAGGTCGAACGATCGCGGCAGCGCGACCGCTACCGGCACCTCGGGGCCCACTCCTGATGCGGCGAGGTGGCGTGCGAGCGCATCGACGGCGGCGTCGAGCGCGCCGTAGGTCATGCGCTCGGCGCCATGCTCGGCGGCGTACACGAGCGCGAGCGCTTTCGGTTCGCGCGCCGCGCGGTCGGCGAGCAGCTGCGGCAGCGGCACGACCTCGCCGTCGACGCCCGACACCTCGTTCCAGTCCACCAGCAGCCGCTGCTGCTCGGCCGGCGAGAGCGACGGCACCTCCGCGACCGTCTCGTAACCGCCGCCGGCCAGCGCCGCGAGCAGATCGGCGAACGTGCGCAGCAACTGCCGCACGTCGGCCGGCGCCATCCGCCGGCGGTCGAAGGTGCAATAGAGCAGCATCGACTCTTCCGGCAGCGCCACCAGAGCCAGCGGATAGTTGAGCTGCACGTGCGCGCGCACGTCGTCGACCACGACCGTCGCATCGGCGGTCGCCAGCGCCGCGGACACCGGGTAGTTCTCGAAGACGAGGAGCGACTCGAAGAGCGCCTGGCCACGCCCGAGCGGGCTCCAGCCCTGCACGTCGGCCAGCGCCGAGGACTGGTGCTCGAGCACCGCCACCTGGCTCGCCTGCACGCGGCGCAGCCAATCGACCGTCGCCGCGTCCTCGTCCACTCGCACGCGTAGCGGCAGCGTGTTGAGGAAGGGCCCGACGATGTGCTCGACGCCGTCGAGCTCGGGCGGCCGGCCGGCGACGGTGACGCCGAAGACGACGTCGTCGCTGCAGCTCGCTCGCGCCAGGAGGAGCGCCCAGGCGCCCTGCACCAGCGTGTTGAGCGTCAGCTCGTGGCGACGCGCGAAGGCTTGCAGCGCCGCGGTGTCTTCCGTGCGGAGCCGCAGCGACTCTTCGCCGTGCGTCGCCGCGTCGCCGCCGCTTGCGGCCGCTCGCGCGGGTCGCCCCGCCGGCAACGGCGTCGGCTCCGGGAGCCCGTCGAGGTAGCCGCGCCAGAAAGCCTCTTCGCGCCCGCGGTCGCGGCCGGCGAGCAGTGCGACGTAGTCGCGATAGGAACGCACCGGCGGCCAGCTCGGCTGCTGCCCAAGCCGCCGCGCGTTGTAGGCCTCGAACAGCTCGCCGAGCAGCACGGCTGTCGACCAGCCGTCGGTCAGCAGGTGGTGGTGCGTCCAGACGAACCGCCGCCGCCCGTCCGGCAGCACGATCCAGTGGAGGCGCATCAGCGGCGCCGTGCCGAGATCGAAGCCGCGGCGGCGGTCCTCGACCAGCAGCGCGTCCAGCAGCCGCTGTTCCTCTTCGGCGTTCGCCGGCTGCCATTCGTGGCGCGCGAACGGGATCGTCGGCCGCGGCTCGATGCACTGGAGCGGCCGCTCGAGCCCTTCCCACAGCACCGCGCTGCGCAGCACCGGATGGCGCTTGACGACCGCCGCCCACGCTTCGAAGAACGCGTCCTCGTCGACACCCTCGAGCGAGCAGCTGAGCTGCTCGAGGTAGAGCTCGGAGCCCGTCGCGTAGAGGGTGTGGAAGAGCATCCCCTCCTGGATCGGCGCCAGCGGGTAGAGGTCCTCGATCTCACGCCGCCGGCCGAGCTCGCTGCCCACGGTGATGCGGTCGAGCGTCGCCTGGTCGAGCGCGGCGAGCGGAAAGTCCGACGGCGTGTAGCCGCCGGCCTCGGGCTGCAGGCAGTGGTCGACGAGGCGAGCGAGCTCGGCGACGAACGCGCCAGCGAGCGCCTCGATCGTTGAACGCCGATGCGTATGGCGCGAGAAGATCCAGCTCGCCTGCAGCGCGCCGTCGGCGACGAGGCAGTTGACGTCGAGCAAATGCGTGCGCCGGCCGCGCGGGCTGCGGTCGAGCCCGGCGTCCTCGCTTGCGGGCCGCCACGGTGAGTCACCGCCGCCCAGCACCGCGTCGACTTGGCCGAGGTAGTTGAAGCCGAGCTCGGGCATCGCTTGCGCCGCGAGCCGCTCGCGCACCTCCGGCGGACCCAGGTAGCGCAGCAGCCCGTAGCCCACGCCACGCGCGGGGACCTCGCGCAGGCGCTGCTTCACCGCCTTGATCAGCTCGCCGGGTTCGGCGGAGGCCGTTGCGTCGAGCTGCACCGGATAGCGCGCGGTGAACCAGCCGACGGTACGCGACAGGTCGAGCCCGGGCACCACGTCCTCACGGCCATGACTCTCGAGAGCGAGGACGAGCGAGCGCTCGCCCGTCCAGCTCGTCACCGCGCGCAGCAGCGCCGCCAGCAGCAGGTCCTGCGCCTCGCCGCGGTAGGCGCGCGCCGCCTCGCGCAGGAGTGCGCGCGTGCGCGCTTCGTCGAGGCGTACCGTCACCGAGTCCGCGGCGCCGACGACGTTCGGGCCGTCGTCGCAATCGCGCGGCAACTTAGCGGTGGCGTCGCCGGCGGCGATCCAGTGCGCGCTCTGCGCGAGCACCTCGGGCGTGTGCGCCTGCCGTTCGAGCCCGGCGCTCCAATCGCGGAACGACGTCGTCGCCGGCCCGAGGTCGACAGCAGCGCCGCTCGCCGCTTGGCCGCAGGCGAGCTGGTAATCCTCCAGCAGCACGCGCCACGACACGCCGTCGACCGCCAGGTGGTGGATGACGGCGAAGAGCCGGCGGTCTTCGTCGGCTCCGAGGTCGCAGAGCAGGAAGCGCGCGAGCGGTCCGCGCTCGAGCGAGAGACCGGCCTGCGCCTGCGCGCATCGCGCCTCGAGCACGGCGCGGCGCTCCTCCACTGGCAGCGACGAGAGGTCGACGTGCTCGAACGGCACCGCCTCCGTCGCCGCGACGTCCGCCACGCGCTGCCGCACCTCGTCGCCAATGCGCTCGAAGCGCAAGCGCAGCGCCTCGTGCCGCTCGACGAGCGCCACAACCGCTCGCTCGAGCGTCGCCGGCGCGAGCTCGCGCCCGACGGCGAGCAGCACCGAGTTGTTCCAGTGCGCGGCGTCTTCGAGCTCCTGCTCGAAGAACCATCGCTGGATCGGCGTCAGCGCAAAGTCGCCTTCGGGCGCCGCCGCGGCGACGACGGCGCGCGGCGCCTCGACGGCCTCGGCCACCTTCGCCAGCTCGGCGATCGTCGGATGCTCGAAGACGTGGCGCGGCGTGAGCACGAGGCCAGCTCGCCGCGCCCGGCTCACCACCTGGATGCAGAGGATCGAGTCGCCGCCGAGCGCGAAGAAGTTGTCCTCGACGCCGACGCCGTCGAGGCGGAGCACGTCCCGCCAGATCGTCGCCAGCGCGCGCTCGCGCTCGTCGCGAGGCTCGACCGTCGCCGCCGACTGCAGCCGCCGCGCTGTTTCAGGTGGCGGCAGCGCCGTGCGGTCGAGCTTGCCGTTGGGGTTGAGCGGCAGCGCCGCGAGCGGCACGAAGGCGGCCGGCACCATGTAGTCGGGCAGGCTCGCCTCGAGGTGGCCGCGCAGCTCCCCCACCGTCAGCTCGGCGGCGTCTGTGTTTGCCAAGGCAGGCACGACGTAGCCGACGAGCCGCCGCTCGCCCGCGTGGTCCTCACGCAGCATCACCACCGCCGCCTCGACGCGCGGGTGGCGGCGCAGCGCCGCCTCGATCTCGCCCAGCTCGATGCGGTAGCCGCGCAGCTTCACCTGGTGGTCGACGCGGCCGAGGAAGCGCAGCTCGCCGTCGAAGCCGAGCACCACGCGGTCGCCGGTGCGATAGAGCCGCGCGCCGGGCACGTTCGCAAACGGGTCGGGCAGGAAGCGCTCGGCGGTCGAGTCGGGACGGTCGAGGTAGCCGCGCGCGACGCTGTCGCCGCCCACCAGCAGCTCGCCGGGAACGCCGGGCGGCAGCAGGCGCAGCCGGGCGTCGACGACGTAGGTGCGGCAGTTGGGCAGCGCGCGGCCGATGGGGAGCGCGCCGCCGGCCGCCGCGCTCGTCTCGCTCGGCCGGTGCGTCGTCACCCCCACCGTCGTCTCGGTGGGACCGTAGTGGTTGAGGATCGCGCAGCCGGGAGCGAGCGCACGCACGCGCGCGAGGAGATCGCCGCTCGCCGCCTCGCCGCCGAGCACCAGCAACCGCTTCGGCAGCAGCTCGGCCGTCGCCTCCTGCCCGAGCAGCCCGGCGAGGTGCGAGGGCACGATCTTCGCCACGTCGATCGCGTGCTCGGCGAAGTAGGCGGCGAGCGCGGCGGCGTTGGTGATCCGCTCCTGCGCGACGACGTGGACGCAGCCGCCGGTGGCGAGGATGGGGAAGATCACCGTGTTGCCGAGGTCGGCGCCGAGCGTCGAGAGCGTGGCTGCCGATACGCCCGCCGGCAGCGCCAGCCGGCCGAGGATGCCGCCGACGTAGTTGAGGAGCTGCCGGTGCTCCACCACCACGCCCTTGGGGCGGCCGGTCGAGCCCGAGGTGTACACGACGTAAGCGGTGTTCTCGGGCGCGGCAGCGGCAGAGATCGCGGCGCCGTTCGCGTCCACTTCGGCGATGTCGCCGGGCTCGCCGTCGAGGCTCGCGACGTCGAGCCGCCGTGCGCGCTCCGGCAGGCCGGCGGCGAGGTCGCCGGAGGTGACCAGCACGTCGACGCCGGCGTCCTCGATCTGGAAGGCCAGCCGCTCGCGCGGGAAGCGCGGGTCGAGCGGCACGTAGGCCGCCCCCGCTTCGAGGATGCCGAGGACGGCGACGATCATCTCGAGCGAGCGCTCGAGGCAGATGCCGACGCGGCTCTCCTCGCGCACGCCCATCGCGCGCAAGCGCCGCGCGAGGAGCCGCGCGCGTCGATGGAGCTCGCGGTAGCTCAGCTCGCGGCCCTCGTAGGCGACGGCAGGCGCGTCGGGAGTGCGCGCGACCTGCGCGGCGAACAGCTCGTGGAATGTTCGCGCGCTACGCGCCGCTGTTTCGTCGGCGC
Source organism: Thermoanaerobaculia bacterium (assembly GCA_963846495.1). GTDB lineage: Bacteria > Acidobacteriota > Thermoanaerobaculia > Multivoradales > JAIOJS01 > DASYQD01. Next base: position 290,211 of record CAWJWP010000017.1, read on the forward strand.
CGCTCTCGTCGGCCGGCGTCGAAGCCAGCACGTTCGCGCACTGCTCCGGCGCCAGCAGCTCGAGCGCGCCGACTGGCTGCTGCGGGTCGCGCGCCGCGGAGCGCAGCAACGAGCCGAGGCTCGCCGCCAGCGATTCGGCGGTCGCAGCGGCGCAGCGCGTTCGGCACTCGACGACTGCACGCCAACCGGCGGGCGTCTCACGGCAGACAAGCCGAAGCTGGAACGGCTCGCTCTCGGCCGCAACATCGACGAGACGGAACGCGACGTCGCCCGCGCTCGCCACCGTCTCCGCTTCGCCGACCTCGAAGCCGTAGGGCAGCCACGGCGGCTCCGGCCCCTGCGTCGCGCCCGGCCGCCGCAGCAGGTCCCAGGTGAAGTACTCCTGCGCCGCGAGCCCTTCCTCCCGCGCTGCGCTCGCCGCGGCGACGAGGTCCCCGAAGTGCATGCCGCCGGCGATGTCGAGCTGCAGCGGCAGGTGCGAAGCGAGCGGTCCGCAGGCGCTCTCGAGATCGGCGAACGGCCGCCCGTCGATCCCCACCGCCACCGGGATCGTCGTGTCGCCGGCGAGACGCCAGAGCAGGAGCACCCACGCCGCCAGCAGCACGTCGGAGACAGTCGCGTCCAATCGCGCCGCGAGCGCCTCGAGCTCATGTTCGCCGCACTCGACAGCGCGCGCGTCGAGCGCGCTTGCAACCTCAAGCGGAGACGTCAGCGCGATTACCGCGGGAGCCTCCGCTCCCATACCAGCGACGCGGCGACGCCAAAGCGCCGCGCCTGCCTCCGCTCCATCTCCTTCGCCCAGCTCGCGCTGCCACTCCGCATAGTCGACGTACTGCAGCGGCTCGGTGTCTTCGTCCGCTGCCGGCTCGCCCTTCGCGACGCCGTACGCACGTACGAGCTCAGCGCACAGCAAGCCCACCGTGCGCGCGTCGGTCACCAATGCGGGCAGCACCAGCAGCAACAGGTGCCGCTGCGGCTCCAACCGCACCAGCCGCACGCGCACCAGCGGCCCGCGCTCGAGGTCGAACGGCTCCCGCACCAGCTCGGCCTGCACGCGCTCGACCTTGGCGGGCCGCGCACAGTCGTCGGGCGTCGCGAGGTCCACCGCTTCGATGCCGCCCGGCCACGCCGGAGCCTCTTCGCCGATCACCTGCAGCGGCCAGCTCGCGCCGGCGACGGCGCGGAAGCTCGTGCGCAGGATCTCGTGCCGCCCGCAGACCGCTTCCAGCGCGTCGCGCAGCGCCGTCGCATCGAGCTCGCCGAGCAGCTCGATCGCGCCGTGCACGCAGAACGCTCTACCCGGCCAGGCGCGCTGCAGCTCGCAGAGCCGCCGCTGCTGGTACGAGAGCCGGAAGCCCGCGGCTTCCGTCATGCCCCACCGATCGGCTGCGCCGCAGCCGAAGACGCAACCGCACCCGACTGCTCACCGTCAGCCGACTCCGGCTCGCTGTACGGCCGCGCCATCCCGACGACGATCCGCCGCGGCCCGGCGTACGGCCGCCGGCCGTGGGCGCAGAGCATGTTGTCGAGCAGGACGACATCGCGCTCCTGCCACGGGAACACGACCTCGGCTTGCTTGAACGCTGCGCGCACGGCATCCAGCGCCGCGACGTCGATGCGCCCACCGTCGCCGTAGCACGCGTGCCGCGGCAGCCCCTCCTCGCCGTACTCGGCGAGCAGGTAGTCGCGCACCTCCGCCTGCAGGCTCGACACGTGGAACAGGTGAGCCTGGTTGAACCACACCTCGTCGCCCAGCTCGGGGTGGCGCGCCACCGCCTGGCAGACCTGCCGCGTGCGCAGGCCGTTCTCGCCTCGCCACTCGGACTCGATGCCGGCGTCGCGGCAGAACGCTTCCACCGCGCCGCGGTCGGCGGTCTGGAAGACGTCCTGCCAGGGCAGATCGAGGTGCTCGCCGTAGTTGCGCACGTACATCACCCGCCGGCGCGCGAACTCCTCGCGCACCTCGGGTGGGATCGCGGCAAGAACGCGCCGGCTGTCGGCGATCGGCGTTTCGCCCCCCTGCGGTGCCGCCTGCACGCAGAGGAAGCCGATGAACAGCGGCCAGCGCCGCGTGTACGACTCCTCGTTGTGCATCGGGATCGACTGGTCCGCCGGGTACTCGGTGGAGGTGAGCAGGTTGCCGCTCACCTGCTTGCGCGGCGTCGAGCGGTAGGTGTACTCGAGCAGCTCCTCACCGCCGACGACGCTGCGCAGGAAGGGTTCGAGCTCGGCGAGCTCGACGGCGAAGCCGCGCAGCAGCACGCCGCCGTGGCGGCGCAGCGCGTCCTCGATGAAGGCGCGGTTCTCGCGCCCCCAGTCGAGGAGCCGCAGACCCTCGACCGTCGGCGTGACGAGAAGCGGCAGCGGGTTGTCCGGCGAGAGCGGCGCGCTCTTCACCAGCGTCTCGCCGCCGACCGCAGCCGCCTCGCGCTCGGCACGCGACAGGCGGCGGATGGGAGCACGGGGGGATGCGTCGCTGCGCTGTTCGCTCATTCGATGGTCCTCATGGCTCGACTTCCGTTGCCGCGGCGGGCCGCTTCATCGCCAGCCGCGCCGACCGTTGCCGCACGAGACGCTCGCGGTGCGCGGCGCGGCCCTCATCCAAACGTCGCTGCAGCCGCCGCTCGTCTTCGCGCGCCGCGGCCGCCAGCACCTCGGCGACGGTGGCGCCGGGCTCGCGCGCCATCACGGTGAGCAGCGCCTCGACCTCGGCGAGCAGCTCGCGCCCCGCCTCCTCCGTCACCCGCTCGGGGTCGTGGAGCAGCCGGAAGCCGAGGCCGCCGTGCGGGAAGGCGGTGAGGGTGAGCGGCAGGCTGTTGCGGATGTGGCTGCGTACGTCGTGGATCTCGATCCCCGACTCGCTGGCCGGCTGCGAGCGGCCGCCGGGCGCGTCGAGCGGCTGGTTCTCGACCACCACCAGGCTCTCGAAGAGCGGCGCGCCGCGCGGCAGGTCGCTCCACGCCTGAATCTGGCGCAGCGGCGTCGCCTCGTGCTGCCGCAGCAGGAGCTGGCCGCGCTGGAGGTCGGCGAGCCATGAGGTCAACGGTCGTTGACGGTCGACGTCGACGCGCAGCGGCAGGGTGTTGATGAACAGCCCGACGGTGCGGTCGGCGCCGGCGAGCTCGGCGGGACGGCCGGCGCTGGTGGTGCCGAAGAGCAGGTCGCGGCGGCCCGAGTGGCGGTGCAGCAGCAGCGCCCAGGCGCCCTGCACCAGCGTGCCGACGGTGAGGCGCTCGCGCGCGGCGAGCTCCTGCAAGGCGGATGCGGTGGCGGCGTCGAGCCGTCGATGGGCGGCAGCCGGTTGCGCGCGGCGCGCGCCGTTGCGAGTGCCGAGATCATGCGGCAGCGGCGTCGGGCCGCTGCGCTGGAAGCCGTCGAGATAGGCGCGCCAGAAAGGCTCGCGCGCGGCGGCGTCCTGGCGCTCGAGCCAGGCGATGAAGTCCTCGTAGCGGCCGGGCGGCGACAACTCAGCCGGCGTCGCGACGCCGAGCGTCAAGCCGCGATAGATCGCCAGCACCTCCTCGATCAGGATGGGCAGCGACCACCCATCGAGCACGGCGTGGTGGTGGGCCCAGACGAAGAAGGCGCGCTCGGCGGAGCGGCGGATCCACGCCATGCGAAAGAGCGGCGCCGTCCTGAGGTCCATGCCGCGGCGGCCGTCGTCGTCGACGAAGCTCTGCAGCCGCTCCGCTGCGCCGGCATCGTCGACGTCGCTCCAGTCGTGGCGGGCGAGCGCGAACGGCACCTGCCGGTGCACGCACTGCAGCGGCCGCTCGAGCCCCTCCCAAAGGAACGAGGTGCGCATCGCGTCGTGGCGGGCGATGACGCGTCGCCACGCTTCCTCGAAGGCGTCGGCGTCCAGCGCCCCGCGCAGCTCGCAGCTGACCTGCTCGAGGTAGGGCTCAGCCTCGCCGGCGCCGTCGGCGTAGAGGCTGTGAAAGAGCATCCCCTCCTGCATCGGCGACAACGGATACAGCCGCTCGAGGCCGCGGCCGGCGCCGGCGAAACGCGTGGCGACGAGGTCGAGCTCGGCTTGCGCGAGTGCGGCGAGCGGGAAGTCGGAGGGCGTGTAGCCGAAGACGCCGGGAGCGGTGCAGTGGGCGACGAGCGCCTCGGCCTCGCTCGCGATGGAAGTGAGCAGCGCTTCAGCGGTGTCGCGTCGATGCACCGCCTCGCTGTAGCGCAGGTGGAAGCGGAGGCGGCCGTCGGCGATGGCGGCCTGCAGCTCGAGCAGGTGGAGACAGACGTTGCGCGGGCTCTCGGACGGACCGATAGGCTCGTCAGCGAAGGCGAACGCGGCGGCGCCGGAGCGTCGTGCGGCGCCGGCCCCGAGCTGGCCGAGGTAGTTGAACGAGACCTCGGGCCGCGGCAGGGCGGCGAGCTCGGCGCGCACCTCCGGCTGCGGGTGTAGGTGGCGCAGGAGGCCGTAGCCGATGCCGCGGCGGGGCACGCTCCGCAGCTGCTCTTTCACCGGCTTGAGCTGCTCGCCCGCGTTGCCGTCGGGTGTCGTCGAGAGACGCAGTGGGCAGAGCGAGGTGAACCAGCCCACGGTGCGCGTGACGTCGACACCCGGCAGCACGTCTTCGCGGCCGTGCCCTTCGAGGTGGAGGAGCAGCGAGTCGCGACCCGTCCAGCGCGCGAAGCCGCCGACGACGGCGGCGAGCAGCAGCTCCAGCGGCTCGGTGCCGTAGGCGCGGCCGGCCTCCTGTAGCAGGAGCCGCGTCGACTCCGGCGCGAGCTCGGCCGAGACGATGCGGGTCGACCCCAGCTCGGCCGCCGCGCTCTCGTGATCGCGCGGCAGCGGCTCCGCCTCGCCGCGCAGTCCTCGCCAGTACGGCAGCTCCTCGTCCCACGCGCCGGCGGCAACCGCTCGCGCCAAGCCGTCAGCCCAGGCCACGAACGACGTCGGCGGCGGGCCGAGGTCCACGCCGTCGCCGCGCCGGAGCTGCCCGCTCGCGCTCGCCAGCTCGTCGAGCAGGATCGTCCACGAGACGGCGTCGACGACGAGGTGATGGGCCGCGAGCAGTAGCCGTCGCTCATCCCCGAGCTCGAAGCAGACCGCGCGCAGCAGCGGCCCCTCCAGCCGCAGGCTCGCCTGCACGTCTGCCGCGGCCGCGCTCATGGCGACTGCGCGCTCCTCCGTCGGCAACGCGCGGAGGTCGACGACCTCGAGCGCACCCACGGCTTGCGGCGGCAGCACGCGCTGCCGCCATCCGTCGCCGTCGCGCTCGAGGACCAGCCGCAGCGCGTCATGCCGCTCGACGAGCGCCGCGAGCGCTCGCGACAGCAGCGTCACATCGAGGGCCGCATCGACGGCGAGCAGCACCGGCATGTTGAAGTGATTCGGCTCGGCGAGCTCCTGCTCGAGGAACCACGCCTGCACCGGCGTCGCCGGTGCCGACTCCACCGCTTCGGCGCTCGACGCGATCGCCGTGGCCAACGGCGCCGCAGCAGCAGTCGCCACCGCCGCCAGCGCAGCGATCGTCTGATGCTCGAAGAGGAGCCGCGGCGTCAGCTCGAGGCCGGCCTGACGGGCTCGGCTGACGATCTGGATGCTGAGGATGGAGTCGCCGCCGAGGTCGAAGAAGTTGTCGTGGACGCCGATCGTCTCGACGCCCAGCGTCTCGCGCCAGATCCCGAGCAGCGTCGCCTCGTTCGCCGTCCGCGGCCCCTCGCTCGTCCGCTCTGCTTCACGCTCGATGACCGGCGCCGGCAGCGCCCGGCGGTCGACCTTGCCGCTCGACAGCAGCGGCAGGCTCGCCAAGCGGACGAAGACAGCGGGCACCATGTACGCGGGCAGCCGGGTCTCCAGGAAGCGCCGCAGCTCCGCGCTCTCCGGCCCGCGCCCATCCGGCTCGCGTTCATAGTGCGGCTCGACGTATGCCGCCAGGCGCAGCTCGCCGTGCGCGTCGCGCCACGGCACCACCGCGCAGCGGGCGACCGCCTCGTGCGCGGCGAGCGCCGCTTCGATCTCGCCCAGCTCGACGCGGTGGCCGCGGACTTTGACCTGGTGATCGGCGCGGCCGGCGAAGTCGAGCCGCCCGTCGGCGAGCCGCCGTCCGAGGTCGCCGGTGCGGTAGAGCCGCGCGCCCGGCTCGGTGGCGAACGGATCGGGCACGAAGCGCTCGGCCGTGAGGCCCGGCCTGCGGTGGTAACCGCGCGCAAGCCCGGCGCCGCCGAGGTAGATCTCGCCGAGCGCGCCCACCGGTAGCGGCTGCATCTCGCCGTCGAGCAGATGCGCGGTGGCGCCGGGGATGGGACGGCCGACCGGCGGCGTCGCCGAACCGTCGCTGCCGGCGCGCCACGCGGTCGCCGTCGAGTAGATCGTGTTCTCGGTCGGCGCGTAGACGTTGAAGAAGCGGCGCCCCGCCGACCAGCGCGCCGCCACGTCCGCCGGGCAGGCCTCGCCGCCCGCCATCACGCCCGTGACCGCCGGGTACTCCCCGTCGGGGATGAGCCGCAGGATCGACGGCACCGCCATCATGGTGGTCACCGCCTCGGCGCGCAGCAGGCGGCCCAGGCGCGGGCCATCCATCAGCGACTCGCGGTCGGCGAGACAGACGGCGGCGCCGCTGGTGAGCGCGGTGAAGATCTCGAGCGCCGAGGCGTCGAAGGAGAGCGACGCCACCTGCAGCACGCGGCCGTCCTCGGTCACCGCGAGCTGCTCGACCGAGCAACCGATGACGTGCGCGAGGCTGCTGTGGCGCACGGCGACGCCCTTCGGCCGCCCCGTCGAGCCCGAGGTATAGAGCAGGTAGGCGAGGTGCTCGGGATCCAGCGCGACCGGCGCGGCGTCGAGCGGCGCGCGTGCGTCGTCGTCGCGCGAGCCATCGACGATCGCGCCGTCCTCTGCGAGCACGATCGTCGCGCGGCCTTCGACCTGCCCCGCGGACGCGGCGTCGGTCACCACCAGCGCGACGCCCGAGTCTGCGAGCACGAAGTCGAGCCACTCGCGCGGGTAGCTCGGATCGAGCGGCACGTAGGCGCCGCCGGCCTCGAGGATGCCGAGCAGCGCGACGAGCATTCCCGGCGAGCGCCGGCAGCAGACGCCGACCATCACCTCGGGGCCCACGCCGCGTGCGCGCAGCCGCCGCGCCAGCGCCGAGGCGCGCTCGGCCAGCTCGCCGTAGCGGAGCCGTCCCAGCTCCCCCACCACCGCCATCGCCTCCGGCCGCCGCGCCGCCTGCGCGGCGAAGCGCTGGTGGACGAGCTGGCCGTCGCCGCGCACCTCACCATGCGCGCCCGCGCCTTCTCTGGCGCTGTCGTTCCACTCGACGACCAGCTGGTGCCGCTCGCCGGCCGGCAGCCGCTCGAGCTGCGACAGCCGCCGATCGGGCTCCTCCACCGCGCTCCGCAGCAGCGCGCCGAAGTGGCCCGCCATGCGCTGCGCGGTCGTGCGGTCGAAGAGGTCGCTGCTGTACTCGAGCGCGCCGCCCAGCCCCTCGCGACCCACCCACATCGAGAGGCCGACGTCGAAGCGAGAGCTTGCCCTGTCGGCCTCGAGCGCCGATACCTCGAGGCCGGGCAGCTCCAGCTCGGCATCGAAGGCGTTCTCGAGGGTGAACGCGGCCTGGAAGAGCGGCGTGCGGTCGCTCTCGCGCGGCAGCCCCAGCTCCTCGATCAGCAGCTCGAGCGGCAGATCGCCGTGCGCGAACGCCGCCATCGTCGCCTCGCGCGTGCGCTCGACGAGCTGGCGGAACGACGGATCGCCGGCGAGGTCGAAGTGCAGCGGCAGCGTGCTGACGAAGCACCCCATCAGCGGCTCGATCTCGCCGCGGTTGCGGTTGGCGAGCGGCGTGCCGACCACCACGCGCTGCTGCCCGCTGCTCTTCGCGAGCAGCGCTGCGTAGGCGGCGAGCAGCACGATGAAGGTGGTGGCGCCGCTCGTGCGCGCGAGCTCGTCGACGCGGGCCGTGGTCTTCGCATCGACGGCGAAGCGCGCGACGCCGCCGCGCTGCGAGCGCACCGCCGGCCGCGGCCGGTCCGCCGGCAGCTCGAGGAGCCGCGGCGCGCCGCGGAGGTGCTCCTTCCACCAGCCCAGCTGCCGCGCCAGCGCCTCGCCCTGCAGCCAGCCGCGCTGCCAGCGCGCGTAGTCGGCGTACTGGATCGGCAGCGGCGGCAGCGGCGACGGCTCGCCGCGCCGGAAGGCGGCGTAGAGCGCGTGCAGCTCGCGGCCCAGCACGCCCATCGACCAGCCGTCGGACACGATGTGGTGGAGGCAGAGGAGCAACACGCTCTCGTCGTCGGCGAGACGGAGCAGCCGGCGGCGCAGCAGCGGCCCGGTCGCGAGGTCGAACGGCTGCAGCGTCGACTCGGCGGCGGCGCGCTCGGCGGCGCGCTGGCGCTCGTCGTCGGGCAGCGAGCGCAAGTCGACGACCTCGAGCGCCGGAAGGTCGCTCGCCGCGCGCACGACCTGCACCGGCTGCCCGCCGTCGAGCGCGAAGGTCGTGCGGAGCACGTCGTGCCGCGCCACGACTTCGTCGAGCGCCCGCCGCAGCGCCTCGACGTCGAGCCGGCCGCGCAGGCGGAGATGGACGGGGACGTTGTGGGCCGCGCTCGCGGGATCGAGCTGCGCCAGGAACCAGAAGCGCTGCTGGGCGAACGAGAGCAGCGCCGGCTCCGCCGCCGCATCGCCACGAGCCGCAGCTGCGATGGGAAGCCGCGCCAGCAGCGCGCGCGCCTCCTCGCCGTCGGCGCCATCTTGCAGCCGCAGCTCGAGCGCCGCCCGCTGCGCGGGTGACAACACCGACAGCCGCCGCGCCAGGTCAGCGCGAACGTCGGCGCGGAGGTCGGCGCGGTCCGTCATCAGTTGGCGGCCCCGGCCCCCACCGCGTCGACCCGATGCAGCAGCGCGGCAACTTCCTCCGCCCCCACCGGCGCCTCGCCACGCTGCGCGGCGCGACCGAGCAAGTCGTGCCAGCGCATCAGCTCGCCGCGGCCGAGGCCGCGCTTCTCCAGCGTCTCGGCCAACGCCTCGGCGGCGAAGAACGCGGCAGCCCACGCATACCCGCGATCGACGAAATAGCGCGCCATGTCGCCCATGCCGGCGAAGCCGCGGGTGTCGAGCTTGCCGAGCTCCTGGCGCAGCACGCCGCCGGCGAAGGCGTCGGGCAGGTAATAGAGCGGCGCCATGCACGCGCACTGCATGAGGTGCGTCCGCCACCAGAAGTTGATCGAGATCGCCTCGTCGAGCGAGCGCACGAGGTGCCACCAGAAGGGCGGCAGGTAGAGCAGGTCGCCGGGCTCGAGCAGCACCTCCACCGGCTGCGCGTCGCGCAGCTTGGGAAAGCGCTCGTAGTCGGGCGCCAGCAGGTCGACGCGGCTGATGTGCGACAGCGGCGAGTCGAGGTTGGGGTAGAGGTCGAGGAAGTGCGACGGGTCGAAGAGCGTCAGGTGCTTGCGGCCGTGGAGCTGGGCGAAGAAGTTGTTGTCGCGGTCGAAGTGCAGCGGCGTGACGTTGCCGGCGCCGCCGAACCAGAGGTTGGTGGCGGCGATCCACTCCGGGCGGTCGATCCAGCGCGGCACCTTGACGTCGGCGAGCAGCTCGGGGAACTCGACCGGCAGCGACTTCTGCTGCACGTAGTGAAAGACGGCGCCGTCCGGACGGTCGGAATGGATGAGCTCGGCGGCGCGGTGGAAGGGCATCGGCTCCTGGCGCGCATTCGCGTAGTCGAAGGCGCCGCGGCGGTTGACCGCCACCGTCACCGTGCGCTCGCCGAAGCGGTCGCGCAGGTGCTCGGGCGTCCAGCGGCCGAACGCCGGCCAGTCGCGGGCGCCGCCGCGAATCACCACCGGCCGGCTGGGGCGATAGTGGTCGCGCTCGAACTCCTCGTGGCCGAGGTCGCTCACGCTGCGCACGGACGCGGCGGAAGCGACGGACGAAGCGGTCTCGATGAGGTTCATGGTTCTCCTCCGTGCTCGATGCGCATGCCGGCGGCGGCGCCGGCGGCGGGTTCGGTGGCGACGGCCAGGTCGGCGGGCGGCAGGGCCTCGATCTCGTCGAGGAGGCCGGCGATGCGCTCCATGGCGTCGGGCAGCGCCGCCTGCTCGGCGCGCTTGGCGTCGACGATGGCGGCGAGCTGCTCCAGCGTCGGGGCGGCGAAGAACTCGCGCACCGGCACCTCGACGGCGAAATGCTCGCGCGCGCGGGTGAGCAGCTGGATGGCTTGCAGCGAGTTGCCGCCCAGCTCGACGAAGCTGTCGTGCACGCCGACCTCCGCGAAGCCGAGGACGGCGCGGCAGAGGTCGACGAGCTTGCTCTCGGTGGGCGTGCGTGGTGCGGTGCACGGTGTCTCGAGCGGCGGGCGCGGGCGCGTTGCTTGGACGACGGGCGACGCGGCAGACGCTGACGTCGCGGGAGTGGCGGCTCGCATCACGCCGGGCGACACCCAACGGCGCATGCGGCGCTCGAGGTCGCCGGCGGAGACGACCACCGGGCCGAGCTCGGCGGCGGCGAGGATCCGGCGCAGCGCCGAGCCGGCCTCGGCGGGGCTCATCGCCAGCGCGCCGGCGGCGTCGGAGTTGGTGGCGTCGTCGCTATTCGCATCGATCGCGCGCCAGCCGTCCCAATCGACGCTCAGCCACGGCAAACCGCGGCGCCGCGCGCGCCGCACGAACGCGTCCTGGTAGAGGCTTCCTGCCGTGTAGGCAAGCAAGCCGGCGCCGCCGAGCACGGAGGCGATCGACGCCATGGCGACGAGGAAGTCGGGCCGGCGATCGCGGTCGCGGAAGATCGCGTCGAGCACGCGGACACCGTCGACCTTCGGCCGCAGCTGGCGCGCCGTCTCCTCGCGGTCGAGCTCGAGCACGGGCCGCAACGTCTCGTCGCGAGGGAGACCCGCCGCGTGCACGACGCCGTCGATGCGGCCGAAGCGAGCCTCCGCCGCCTCGACGACGCGTGTCATCGCCGCGAGGTCCGCCACGTCGGCGCTCGCGACCAGCAGCTCGGCGCCGAGCGCCTCGAGCCGGAGGAGACGCGCGGCCGTGGCTGCCCACGGCGACGCGGGGTCGGCGGCGTGGCGCGGCCACTCCTCGCGCGGCGGCCGCGTCGAGCGGCCGACCAGCACCAGCCGTGCCGCCACCGTGCGCGCCAAGTGCTCGGCCACCACCTGCCCGACGCGGCCGAGGCCGCCGGTGATCAGGTAGGTGCCACCGGCGCGCAGCGGTGTCGACTGCTCGAGCGCCTCCTCGAGGCGAACCGCGGAGCAGCTCGCCACCCAGCGCTGACCGCGCCGCCAAGCGACGAGCGGCGCTCCGTCGCCGTCGCGCCAGCTGCCGGCGAGCTCGGCCTCGAGCCGTCGCGCCGCGTCGTCGACGCCCGCCGCGCCGTTCGAGCCGGCGGCGAGATCGAGATCGAACGCGCGGCACGCCACGCCGTCGAGCTCCTGCGGAGCGACGAGCAGCGGGCCGAGCAGCGCCGCCGTCTCCGGTCGCGGGTCGTCGGTCGGCTCGACGGTTGCGAGCCTGTTCGCCGCAACGGCGATGCGCACCACGGCAGCCGGTGGCAGCGCGGCCTCCTGCTCTGGCGACCGCGCTCAGCAACGCTTGGAGGCTCGCGAACGCGCGGCCGAGCGGCGCCGCATCGTCGGTCGGACGCCGGCGTCGGCTTCGGCATTCGCGTCGCCGCCGTCGAGCGCCGCGAGGTGCACGATCCGTTCGGGCACTCCTCCGATGCGCCGCGAACAGCGCTTCGTAATCGGAGCTGCTGCACGCGTCGATCGCGAAGTCGTCGCGGCCGAGCTGCGCGAAGCGCTCGCCGGACGACGACGCGCACCGCCTCGATCCCACGCTGCCGCCAGCGGTGGAGCAGGCTCTCGCCCACGCCGTTGCCGTCGACGAAGACGACCGCGCGCGACGGCCGGGGCTCGACGCCGCCGCCACCGGCGGCAGCGGCACCGCCTTCCACGACGGCACGTAGAACCAGTCCGCGAGGTCCGGCTGCCGCTCGACCTCGCCTCCCCCACTCGCCGCACCGCCGCTCGCCGCACCGCCGATCGCCGCGTCGACGGCCGCCTCGGCGGCGGCGAGCGACAGCCGCGGCTCGACCCAGTGACGGCGCCGCTCGAACGGATAGGTCGGCAACGACACGCGCCGCCGGCCCTCGCCGTGGAAGCGCTGCCAGTCGAGCCGCACGCCGGCGGTCCACAGCTTCCCCGCCGCGGCGAGCAGCGCCTCGGGCTCGGGCTGGCGGTCCTCGGCGTTGGCCAGCGAGGTGACGACCACCTGCCGCCGCGGCCGCTCCGGATGTCCCATGGCGAGCGTGCTCAGCGTGCGGTCGGGGCCCACCTCCAGTAGCACGCGGTCGGGATCAGTAAACAGCTCGCGCAGCCCCTGGTCGAAGCGCACCGTGCGCAAGAGGTGCTCGCCCCAGTAGGCGGGGTCGCGCGCCTGCTCGGCCGTGATCCAGGTGCCGGTGACGTTGGAGAGGAACGGGATGCGCGGCGCCGCCAGCGGCTCGGCGGCGAGCCGCTCGACGAGCGCCGCCACCTTCGATTCGAGCAGCCGCGAGTGCCCGGCGTGGACGGCGTCGAGGCGGCGGCAGGCGATGCCGTCCGCCGCGAGCCGCTGCTCGAGCGCGGCCACCGCCGCCGGCGGTCCCGACACCAAACAGAGAAACGGACCGTTGATCGCGGCGAGGAAGAGGTCCTCGCCGAGCAAGCGGCAGCAGCTCCTCCTCGGGCAGCAGCACCGCCAGCATCGCGCCTTCGGGCAGCTCCTCGAACAGCCGGCCGCGCGCCACCACCAGCCGCAGCGCCTGCTCGAGCGGGAAGACGCCGGCGAGGCAGGCGGCCACGTACTCGCCGACGCTGTGGCCCAGCATCGCGCGCGGCCGCACGCCCCACTCCATCCACAGGCTGGCGAGCGCGTGCTCGACGGCGAAGAGCGCGGCCTGGCCGCAAGCGGCGCGGCGCAGCTCGTGCGCCGCTTCCTCGCCGCGTCCCGGTGCGGGCATGAGCAGCTCGCGCAAGTCGCGGCCGAGGTCGGGCAGCAGCAGCTCCGTGCTGCGGTCGAAGTGACGGCGGAAGCTCGGTTCTTCCTGGTAGAGCGCGGCCGTCATACCGACGCGTTGCGCGCCGTGGCCGGCGAAGAGGAAGACGACCGGCGGCTCGCCACTCGTCGGCGGCGATGGTTTCGTCTCGCTGCGCAACGCCGCGACGGCGCCGGCGACGTCGCGGCAGACGACGGCGCGTCGATGGCTGAAGGCGCGCCGCCCCGCCGCCAGCGTGTACGCCACGTCGGCCAGCTCGACCGCCGGCTCGGCCGCTAAGCGATCGGCGAGCCGACTGGCCGCCGCCTCCAACGCCGCCGCGCTGCGCGCCGAGAGCACCAACAGCTGCTGCCGCCGCGCCAGAGCCGGCGCATCTGCCGCCGCCGGCGCCTCCTCCAACACGACGTGCGCGTTGGTGCCGCCGAGCCCGAAGGAGCTGACGCCCGCGCGTCGCGGCTCGCCCTCGTTCCCCTCCGCCCACGGCTGCAGAGCAGTCTGCACGTAGAACGGCGAGCGCTCGAACGCGATCTCCGGGTTGGGCTGCTCGAAGTGGAGGCTGGGCGGCAGCTCGCGGTGCTCCAACATCAGCACCGCCTTGATGAGACCGGCGACACCGGCGGCGGCGTCGAGGTGGCCGAAGTTGCTCTTCACCGAGCCGATGGCGCAGAAGCCGCGGCGCTCGGTCTTGTCGCGGAACGCCTCGGTCAGCGCCGCCACCTCGATGGGGTCGCCGAGCGGCGTCCCCGAGCCGTGCGCCTCGACGTAACCGACGCTCTCGGGGTGGACCTGCGCCACCTCCAGCGCCTCGCGGATGACGTCGGCCTGCCCCGCCACGCTCGGCGCCGTCAGCCCGACCTTGCCGGCGCCGTCGTTGTTGATCGCCGAGCCGCGCACCACGGCGCGGATGCGGTCGCCGTCGGCGAGCGCCTCCTCGAGCCGCTTGAGCACCACGATGCCGACGCCGCTGCCGCCCACCGTGCCGCGCGCCCGCGCGTCGAACGAGCGGCAGTGGCCGTCGGGCGAGAAGACCATGTCGTCCTGGTAGAGGTAGCCCGACCGCTGCGGCACGTTGACGGAGACGCCGCCGGCGAGCGCGAGGCCGCACTCGCCGTTGAGCAGCGCCTGCACCGCCAGGTGCACCGCCACCAGCGAGGTCGAGCAGGCGGTCTGCACGAACACCGAGGGGCCGCGCAGGTCGAGCTTGTAGGAGACGTTGGTGGGCAGGAAGGCGGCGCTGTTGCCGAGGTTGAGCTCGAAGGCGCTCACCGCCGCCGTCGCCTCGCGGTCGAGCAGCAGGTTGTTGAGCAGGTAGGTGTTGGTGCTGGCGCCCGCGTAGACGCCGACGCTGCCCGCCTTGCCGGCGTCGTAGCCGGCGTCCTCGAGCGCCTCCCACGCGCACTCGAGGAAGACGCGGTGCTGCGGATCGGTCACCGCCGCCTCGCGCGGCGGGTAGCCGAAGAAGTCGGCGTCGAAGAGCTCGGCGTCCTCGAGCACGGCGGCGGCGCGCACGTAGTCGGGCCGCCGGAAGAGCGCCGGGTCGACGCCGGCGGCGAGCAGCTCGTCGTCGCTGAAGAACGAGACCGACTCGACGCCGTCGCGCAGGTTGCGCCAGAACGCGGCGGCGTCGCGGGCGCCGGGGAAGCGGCAGGCGAGGCCGACGACGGCGATCTCGAAGCCGGTGCGTGCGGCGGAGCGTTGGCGTCGCTCATGGCACCGGCTCCTCGGTCCTGGTGTTGCGGCGTGCGCCGGCCCGGCGCCGGCGCTGCTCGTCGTGGAGGACGGCCGCGCGCTCGCGCGCTCGCGGCTCCGGGCGCACCGCGGCCGCCTCGCCGGTCTCGTCCGCGGCGTCGCCGTTCTCGAGGTGGCGCGCGAGGTCGCGGATCGTCGGGTGGCGGAAGAGCGCGACGATGGGGACTTGGCGGCCGAGCCGCTCGCCGAGGCGGCTCTGCACCTGGATGGCGAGCAGCGACTGCCCGCCGAGGTCGAAGAAGTTGTCGTCGATGCCGACGCTCTCCGGCGCGAGCTTGAGCACCTCGGCCCACACCGCGGCGACGTCGCGCTCGGTCTGCGAGCGAGGGCGGGCGTGGTCGCGGACGCGCGGCGCACCGCGCAGCGACTCCGGCGCCGGCAGCGAACGGCGATCGAGCTTGCCGCTGGGGAGGCGCGGCAGGGCGTCGACGACGGCGATCGCCGCCGGCAGCATGTGCTCGGGGAGGCGTTGGCGAAGGTGGGCGCGAAGGTCGGCGTCGAGCTCGCCGTTCTGCTCCACCGCGGCGGCGGGCTCGAGCACCGCGTAGGCGACGAGACGGCTCGCCGCCTTCGCTCCGTTCGCTTCCTCGTCGGCGTGCACGACGGCGGCGGCCTCGCGGACCGCCGGGTGATCGGCGAGCGCCGCTTCGATCTCGCCCAGCTCGACGCGGAAGCCGCGCAGCTTCACCTGCTCGTCGCGCCGGCCGAGCAGCTCCAGCGTGCCGTCCTCGCGCCAGCGGCCGAGGTCGCCGGTGCGGTAGAGCCGCGCGCCGGCGGCGCCGAACGGATCGGGCACGAAGCGCTCGGCGGTGAGCCCGGGACGCCCGTGGTAGCCGCGCGCCAGCCCGCGGCCACCGGCGAACAGCTCGCCGGCGGCGCCCAGCGGCACCGGCCGCAGCCTGCTGTCGAGCAGGTAGACCGTGGCGCCGGGGATCGGCTGGCCCACGCCCGGGAGTTGATCGAGCGGGCCGTCGCAGCGCGCGAGCGTCGAGTAGATCGTCGTCTCGGTGGGCGCGTACGCGTTGAGCAGGCGACGCGTGCGGCCGCTACGCCGCCACTTGGCCGCGAGCTCGGCGGAGCACGCCTCGCCACCGGCCATCACCGCGGCGACGTCGGGCAGCGCCGCCGGTGCGAGGAGCGCGAGCAGCGAGGGGACGGCGATCAGCGTCGTCACCCGGTGCCGGCGCAGGTAGTCGCCCAGCCGCTCGCCGTCGCGCAGCATCTCGCCGTCGACGAGGCAGAGCGTCGCGCCGCTGGTCGAGCGCGGTGAAGATCTCGAGCGCCGAGGCGTCGAAGCTGAGCGACGCGGCCTGCAGGATGCGGCTGCCCGGACCCACCTCGAGCGCAGCGGCGCTGTGGGCGATGACGGCCGCGAGCCCGCCATGCTCGACGAGCACGCCCTTGGGGCGGCCGGTCGAGCCCGAGGTGTAGATCACGTAGGCGAGGCAGCCGGCATCTGGCCGCGCGCGCGTTGTCGACGATCAGCGAATCTGCGGCGGCGATCGCCTCGGTGTCGTCGACGCACAGCAGTGTGGCAAGGGGCCGGCAAGCGGTCGCGCAGCGACGACGGGTGACGATGCCGGCGAGGCTCGCGTCCTCGACCATGAACGCCAGCCGCTGCGGCGGGTAGTCGGGATCGAGCGGCACGTAGACCGCGCCCGCCTCGAGCACTGCGAGCACCGCGGTCACCATCTCCGCCGAGCGTTCGAGGCAGATGCCGATGCGCCGCTCGCCGTCTGCACCGGCGTCGAAGGCAGCCGAGCCTCGCCGCCAGCTCGCGGACGCGGCGCGCCAGCTCGCCGTAGCTCATGCTGCCGCCGTCCCAGAGCAGCGCCGTCTCGTCCGGCGCCGCCGCCGCCAGCGCGGCGAAGCGCGCGTGGACCGGCTCGACGTCAGCGAGCTCGGGCACCGTCGCCGGCGCGCCCCACGCTCGCAGCAACTGCTCCTCCGCCTCCGGCAGCGCCGCGAGGTCGGCGAGCCGCAGCTCGTCACCGCTCGCCATCGCTTCGAGCAAGCCGCCGAGATGCTCGACCATGCGGCGCACGCCAGCCGAGGGCAGCTCGCGCGCGTCGTAGTACAGACCGAGCCACAGCGTCTCACCGGGCACAGCGACGACGGTGAGCGGATAGTGAGTCTCGTCGCTCGTGCGCACGTCGGCGATCTCGAACGGTGCGCCGCCGCCGGCGCCGAGCGCCGCTTCGAGCGGATAGTTCTCGAACACCAGCAGGGTCTCGAACAGCGGCGTGCCGCGGCCGAGCTCGCCGAGCTCCTGGATCTCGACCAGCGGCGTCGCCTCGAAGCGGCGGACCTCCGCCTGCTGCGCCTGCAGCTCGCGCAGCCAGCCGGGGAGGCCGCGCCGCTCGTCGACCGTGACGCGCAGCGGCAGCGTGTTGAGGAAAAGCCCGACCGCCCGCTCGACGTCGGGCAGCTCCGCCGGCCGGCCGGCCGTGGTGACGCCGAAGAGGACGTCCTCCTCGCCGGCGTAGCGGCGCAGCAGCAAGCGCCACCGCGCCCTGCACCAGGGTGTTGACGGTGAGACGCTGGCGGCGGGCGAAGGCGGCGAGCGCCGCGCTCGTCGCCGGCGACAGCGACACGCGCTCGGAGCGGTAGTCGCGCGGGCCGCTCGACGGCGCATCGGCGGCGCGCAGGCGACGCGACAATCCGAGCGGCGTCGGCGAGCGGAAGCCGGCGAGGTAGCGGCGCCAGAAGTCCGCCGCGGCGCCGCGGTCGCGACCTTCGAGCCAGGCGACGTAGTCAGAGAACGCAGGCGCCGGCGGCAGGTCGGGCTGGCGGCCGGCGGCGAGCTCGCGATAGACCTGGAACAGCTCGGCGAGCAGCACCGACATCGACCAGCCGTCGACGGCGACGTGGTGCAGCGTGAACACGAAGCGGTGGCGCGGCGCGCCATCCGGAGCTGCAGGCAGCGCCACCCACAGCGCGCGCACGAGCGGCGCCCGGCGGAGGTCGAAGCCGCGCCGTCGCTCGGCGAGCAACAGCGCCTGCAGGCGAGCTTCCTCTTCGTCGGCGGCGAGGTGGCGCCAGTCGAGCCGCTCGAAGGCGAGCGAGACGTCGCGGCGCACGACCTGCACCGGCCGCTCGAGCCCTTCCCAGGCGAGCGCGGTCCGCAGCGCCTGGTGGCGCGCGCCCACGCGCTGCCACGCGGCTTCGAGCGCTTCGACGTCGACGTCGCCCGGGATCAGGCAGCTCACCTGGCCGATGTAGGCATCGGAGTCCGCGTTCTGCAGGCTGAGGAACAGCATCCCCTCCTGCATCGGCGAGAGCGGGACGACCGCTTCGACGCCCGGTGCCAGCGTCGCCAGCGACATCGCGTCCACCGCCGCGACCTCAGGCGGCGGCGCCGCGAGCGACACCATGTCGAAGACGTCGCGGGCCGGCATCGCGGTCGAAACCGTCGCCACCGCTCCGGCCGTCAGGGTCGAGCTCGCGTCGATGAGCGAGGTCAGCTCGTCGCGCAGGCTCGCCGCCAGGGTCGCGATCGTCTCCGGCCGATGGAGGTTCTCGCTGTAGCTCCAGACGAGCTCCAGGCCGGCGCCGCGCACGGCAGCCTCGACCTCGAGCAGGTGCGTGCGTAGCGAGCGCGGGCTCGCGGTCGGACCGACGTCGTGCTCGTCGTCGGCGGCGAACGGTCCGTCCGCGGCCAGCGCGCGATCGACGCGGCCGAAATAGTTAAAGGCGATCGCGGGCCGCGACATGCGGTCATCGTGCGGACTGCCCACCCATGAGGCGAAGGGCTCGCTCAGCTCACGGAGCCGCCACTCCACGTGCTTCAGCGCCTCTTCGGCCGTCCACTCAGCGTCGCTGCGCAGCGACAGCGTGTGGAGCGACGTGAGCCAGCCGACGGTGCGCGACGGGTCGAGCCCGTCGACGGCGGCGGCGCGGCCGTGTCCCTCGATGTCGACGGCGTGGAGCGCCGAGCCGGTCCAGCGCCGCAGCGCGGCCGCGAGCGCCGCCAACAGGAACACTTCGACGGGGCTCCGTCCGTGACCGCTCGTCGCACGCGCTGCAGAGAGGAGCCTCCGAGTGCGCTCGCGATCGAGCTCGATGGCGAGCCGCTGCCGCGAGGCGACAGTGTTGGCGCCCAGACGGTGGTCGAGCGGCAGCGACGACGGCGCGTCATCGTCCCAGCGCGCGTGCGGCTCGCTAACGAAAGAGCCTTCGCTCCGCGCGACCGCAACCGCCCAGTCAACGAAGCGCGTCCCCACGAGGCCCAGCGCGATCGGCCGGCCGGCGTCGACCTGCTCGACGGCGAGCGCCAGCTCCTCGACGAGGATGCGCCAGGACACCGCGTCGACGACGAGATGATGCGCGACCAACAGCAAGCGGTCGCCGCCGCTGCCGAGCCGGAACAGCACCGCCGCGAACAGCGGACCCTCCGCGAGATCGAGCGTCGCCTGCCGATGCGCAGCGCGGCGTTCCAACTCCGAGCGCTGCTCGTCTGCCGGCAACGACGCAAGATCGACGACTTCGAGCGCGATGGCGGCCTGAGCTGCCGGCACTACCGTCTGGCGCCACGCCGCGCCGGCCTCGCCTAGGCGCCGAAAGCGCAGCCGCAGCGCGTCGTGCCGCTCGACCAACGCGCGCAGGCACCCGACGAGCGTCGACTCCGCCATCGGCCGCCGCAGCGCCAGCAGCACCGCCTGGTTCCAGTGATGGAGGTCGAGCGGCTCGCCGGCGAAGAACCAGCGCTGGATGGGAAGGAGCGGTACCGCCACTTCGAACCCTGCGGTAGCAACCGCCCCTTCGCTCGCGGCCGACCCTTCACCTGCCGCGACGACGTCGAGCCCATCTTCGACCGCGACCGCGTGATGACCGCTCATAGCCGCCGGGTGGTGACCGTCGCTGGCGTCGACCGGCAGCCGATCGTCCACCGCTGCCTGTTGACCGTTGGTTGCTTCGAGCGGTAGCCGCGCGGCGGAGTTCTCCGCCTCCACGCTCAACGCGCGCGCCAGCTCGCGCACGGTCTGGTGCTCGAAGATGTGGCGCGGCTGCAACGGAATCCCCGCGCGCTGCGCGCGGCTCGCCACCTGGATGGCGAGGATGGAGTCGCCGCCGAGCTCGAAGAAGTTGTCGTCGAGGCTCACCTGCTGCAGGCCGAGCACGGCACTCCAGATCTCGCGCAAACTGCTCTCGAGCGGGGTGCACGGCGCCGCGTCGCCTGCCGCAGCGACAGCGACACCGCTATCCAGCTCGGGTAGCGCCCGGCGATCCACCTTGCCCGCTGTAGTGAGCGGCAGCGACGCCAGCATCACGAAGCGGGCGGGGATCATCGCCTCGGGGAGCAGCTCGGCAAGGTGCGCGCGCAGCTCGGCGAGCGAGGGCGCCGCCGCGCCGCTCGCATCGTCACCCGCAGCGACGTACGCCACCAACGCCAAGTGCGAGCCATCGCCGCCGCCGATCTGACGCTGCACCACTACCGCCTCGCGCACCGCCGAATGACGGCGCAGCGCCGCCTCGACCTCGCCCAGCTCGACGCGGTGGCCGCGCACCTTGACCTGCTGGTCGGTGCGGCCGAGGTACTGCAGGTTGCCGTCGGCGAGCAGCCGGCCGCGGTCGCCGGTGGCGTAGAGCCGAGAGCCGGGCGCCGCCGAGAACGGATCGGGCACGAAACGCTCCGCCGTCGCGCGCGGACGGCCGAGGTAGCCGCGGGCGAGCAGCGGTCCGCCGACGAAGATCTCGCCGGGCACGCCGATCGGCACCGGCTCGAGCTCGCCGTCGAGCACGTAGACGCGCGCGCCGAGCAGCGGCCGTCCGATGGGCGGCGGCACCTCCGCCGGCGCGCAGGCGGCGAGCGTCGCGCACACCGTCGTCTCGGTGGGTCCGTAGGCGTTGACGAAGGTGCGGCCGGGCGCGGCGAAGCACCGCACCAGCGTCGCGTCGCACGCCTCGCCCGCGGACACCAGCAGCCGCAGCGACGGAAGCGGCGCCGGCGAGTCGGCGAGAACCGCGAGCATCGTCGGCGGCAACGTGGCAGCGGTCACCGCCGCGGCGTCGAGCAGCACGCCGAGCGCCGCGGCATCGGCAAGCGTCGCGCGATCGGCGAGCACCAGCGCCGCGCCGGCGCCGAACGCCATGGCGATCTCCCACACCGAAGCGTCGAAGCTCGGCGAGGCGAACTGCAGCACGCGGTCGTCGGGCCCGAGTCCGAAAGCGCGCACCTGCGCGGCGAGCAGGTTGGCGAGACCGGCGCGGCGCACCACGACGCCCTTCGGCTGGCCGGTCGAGCCGGAGGTGTAGATGACGTAGGCGGCCGCCTCGGGATCGGCCGCGGCGCCAACGCGTCCGGCGGCGATGCCTGCGTCGATGGCAATGGCGGCGGCACGCTCGGCCTCGCCGCGCCGCGCGAACGCGGCGGTCGCCGCCAGCTCGTCGAGGCAGAGCACCGCGGGCCGCTCGGCCGTCGCTGCCGCCGTGGCGGCCGACGCGGCGGCTGGCATCTTGGCGCACAGCGTCGAATGCGTCAGCAGCAGGCGCGCGCCGGAGTCGGCGAGCATGAAGGCCAGCCGCTCGCGCGGCAGCTCGGGATCGAGCGGCAGGAAGGCGCCGCCGGCCGCCAGCACCGCGAGGACGGCGGCGATCTGCGCCGGCGAGCGGTCGAGGCAGATCGCCACCACGTCGTCGGCGCCGACGCCCGCCGCGACGAGCTGCGCGGCGAGCCCGGCGACGACAGTGTCGAGCTCGCTGTAGCTCCAGCGTTCGTCGCCGAAGAGAAGCGCCGTCGCCGCCGGATCGCGCCGAGCATGCGCGACGAACGCCTCGTAGAGCGACGGACGCCGCAACCCCGCGTCGGCGGCGATGCCGGCAGCCGAATCAGCGGCCGCTACGGCATCGCCAGCAACCCTAGCGATCGCGTCGGCCACCGTCCCGACGGCAACCGCATCGGCAGCCACGGAGGCCTCGACGGCGTTGGCCGCTATCACGGCGACCGCCGGCGTCTCGTTCCACTCGTGCAGCAGCGCGTCGCGCTCGGCCGGCGCCAGCAACGGCAGCCGCGACACGCGCTCCGTCACCGCGCCCGCGGCCACCGCTTCGAGCAGCGTCCGGTAGCACCCGAGCAACCGCTGCATGGTCGGCTCATCAAACAGATCGACGGCGTACTCGAGCGTGCCGCGCATCCCCTCCGGCTCCTCGGCGAGTGAGAGGCTGAGGTCGTACTTCGCGGTGCCGCTCTCCAGCGGCAGCGCCGTCGCCGCGATGCCGGGCAGCGCCAGCGCCTCGACCGGCACGTTCTCGAGCGTGAAGCCGACCTGGAAGAGCGGCGAGCGGCTGCGGTCGCGCTCGACCTGCAGCTCGTCGAGCAGCCGCTCGAAGGGCGCGTCCTGGTGCGCGTAAGCGTCGAGCGCCGTGCGCCGCACGCGGGCGAGGAGCTCGGCGAAGGTGGGATCGCCGGCCGAATCGCCGACCAAGTCGGCGCGCAACACCAGCACGTTGACGAAGCAGCCGATGAGGTCCGCTACCTCCGAGCGCGTGCGGCCGGCGACCGGCACGCCGATGCCGAAGTCGCGCTGGCCGCTGTAACGGGCGAGCAACGCCTCGAAGCCGGCGAGCAGCACCATGAAGAGGCTGGCGCCGTGCTTACGCCCGAGCCGCTCGAGGTCCCGCGTCGTTTCGCTGGACAGCGCGAACGGCAGGTGACGGCCGCGGTAGCTCTGCGCCGCCGGCCGCGGCCGGTCGCCCGGCAACTCGAGCGGCGGCAGCCCCGCGAGCTGTTGCCGCCAGTACGCGACCTGGCTCGCCATCGCGCCGCTCCCGAGCCATTGCCGCTGCCAGGCGGCAAAGTCGGCGTATTCGATCGGCAGCTCGTCGAGCGGCGACGGTTGGCCGGCCGCGAACGCCGCGTAGAGCGCCGCCGCCTCGCGCACCAGGATGCCGCTCGACCAGCCGTCGGAGGCGACGTGGTGGAGGGTGAGGACGACGACATGCTCGGCGGCCGCGGTCTGCACGAGGAAACCGCGCACGAGCGCGCCACCGTCCTCGCCGGAGAGATCGAACGGCCGTGCGATCTCGTCGCGCAGTAACCGTTCGACCTCGTGCTCGCGCGCCTCCTCGGTCAGCGAGCGCAAGTCAACGCGGCGCAAGACGGGCGCGCCGACATCGCGTAGCACTTGGCGCGGCTTGCCGTCGACGGCCTCGAATGCAGCGCGCAGCGGCGCGTGGCGGCGCACGATCTCCTGCAGCGCGCGCTCGAGCGCGTCGGCGTCGAGCTCGCCGGTGAGCCGCAGCGCGACGGGGATGTGGAAGGCCGTCGTGCCGGGCTCGAGCTGGTCGAGGATCCAGAGCCGCTCCTGCGCAAACGAGAGCGGCAGCTCGCCGTTCTCCGCGGCCTCGCGGCGCCGCAGCGGCGGCACCTCGCCGGCCTCGCCGCCGCCGGCGCGCAGCGCGGCGATGCGGTCCGCCAGCCCCTGGACCGTCGGGCTCTCGAACAGCGCCTGCACCGGCAGGTCGACCCCGAGCGCGCGAGAGAGGCGGAAGACGACCTGCGCCGCGCGCATCGACTCGCCGCCGAGACGGAAGAAGTCCTCGTGGGCGCCGACGCGGTCGCGGCCGAGGACGTCGGCCCAGATCGCCGCCACCACTTCGGCGAGCGCGCCGCGCGGAGCGTCGGCGCCCATCGCCTCGACCTGCTCGGGCTCCGGGAGCGCGGAGCGGTCGAGCTTGCCGCTCGCGGCGACGGGCAGCGCCGGCAGCTCGACGAGGGCAGCCGGCACCATCGGCTCGGGAAGTCGCTCGGCGAGGTAGCGGCGCAGGCGGTCGAGATCGAGCGCGGCGCCGTCTGAGACGGCTGAGCCGACGACGTAGCCGACGAGACGCTGGCCACCGGAGGCCGGATCGCGGCGCGCCACCACCGCCGCCGCGCGCACCGCCGGATGCGCCAGCAACAGCGCCGTCACCTCGGCAGGCTCGACGCGGAAGCCGCGGATCTTCACCTGGTCGTCGCGGCGGCCGAGGAACTCCAGCTCGCCGTCGCGGCCGAGCCGAGCGAGGTCGCCGGTGCGATAAAGGCGCGCGCCGGGCTCGCCCGAGAACGGGTCGGGAACGAAGCTCTCGGCGGTGAGCGTCCGGCCGGCCCAGGTAACCGCGCGCCAGCCCCGCGCCGCCGACGAGGACCTCGCCCACCATGCCGGGAGCGACGAGGCGCAGGCCGGCGTCGACGAGGTAGACGCGTGCGTTGGCGATCGGCCGGCCGATGCTCACCTCGCCGCTGGTGTCGGCGGGCGCGGTGGCGGTGGTGAAAGCGGTGCAGCCGACCGCGGCCTCGGTGGGCCCGTACTCGTTGGTGAGCCGGCAGCAGCCGTTGTCGCCGAGCCAAGGCGCGAGGTCGCTGGCGAGCAGACTCTCGCCGCCAACGACGACGGCCGACGCGGCGCCGCGCCGCTCTTCCTTGTCCAGCGCAAGCGCGAGCAGCCGCAGGTGCGACGGCGTCGCCTTGAGCAGACCGTAACTGCGGCGCCTGCGCAGCGCCTCGACGAGCGGCTCGACGCCGTCGCCCTCGGGCAGCACGTCCACCCACCCGCCGACGAGCAGCGGCGCAAGCAGCGCGGTGAGCGTGAGGTCGAAGGAGAGCGAGCTGTGGTGCGGCGCTCCCGTACCTGCGGTGAGACCGTAAGCGCCGGCAGCCCAGGTGAGGTAGTTGACGAGCGGCCGGTGGGTCATCAGCGTGCCCTTCGGCCTGCCGGTCGAGCCGGAGGTGAAGAGCACGTAGGCGAGATGGTCCGGTCCGGAGCGGCGCTCGGGCTGCGGACGCACGTTGGCCGAAAACGTGGATGCCGGCAACTCGTCGAGACGCAGCAAGCGCGGCGGGTTCGCAGGCAGCCGCAAGCGCTCGGCGAGGCCGCCGGTGGTGAGCACGACGAGCGGACGCGCGTCTTCCAGCATCCCTTCCACACGCGCCGCCGGCAGCGACGGATCGAGCGGCAGGAACGCGCCGCCCGCCTTCAGCACGGCGAGCACGGCCACCAGCTGCTCGAGCGAGCGCGGCAGGAAGATGCCGGCGACCGTCTCGGCGCCGACGCCGAGCTCCTGCAGCCGGCAGGCGAGCGCGTCGGCCCTCTCGTCGAGCTCGCGATAGCTGAGCCGCTCCTCGCCGCACACCGCCGCGAGCGCGTCGGGCGTTCGTCGCGCCTGCTCGGCGATCAACTCGTCGATGCAGCGATCGCGAGGGAAGGCGCACGCCGTGTCGTTCCACTCCTCGATCCCGCGCCGTTCGCTCGGCAGCACGACGTCGATCTCGGCGAGCGGCCGATCGGGAGCCGCCACCGCGGCGGTGAGGAAAGCCGCGAACCGCTCCGCGAGATCGCGCGCGTCTTCGTATGAGAGCCGCCGGCGGTCGTAATCGAGGACGACCATGGGCGCGGTTGCGGAGTCCGCCCAGTCGAGCGCGACCTCGTGGAGATCGACGAACGCGTAGCGCTCGATCATGCGAGCGCTCGTCGTCGCGGCACTCGCAACACTCTGCTCGTCGCGGGCGCTCTCGCCCAAACCGAAGCCGAACGGCAGCGTGAGCGGCGCGCTGCTAGCAGCACTCGCCTCCCACGAGAACAGCTCCTGCTGCGCCGTCGCCGTCGCGAGCTCGCTCGCCGCCTTCGCTGTCAGGTCGCGCAGGCTGACCGCACCGACGTCGCGTAAACGAATTGGGACGCAACGCGCCAGCGGACCGACGGCATTCTTCAACGCAGCGTGATGGCGGCCGTCGAGATGAACGCCGACGACGATCTCCGTGCGGCTACTCAGGCGCGCGAACAGCGCCGCCCACGCGGCGAGCAACGGCGCTCTTACGTCATCTGCTGACGCAAGCTCGCGCAGCGCCGCCCACGCGGCCGGAGGAAGCTCGCAACGAACGCGGCCGGCGACGGCCGGCTCGTCGGTCGCCGGCTCGTCGGTCGCCGGCGGGCGCGGAGGCCGGCCGGGGGCCGCCGTGGCGGGGCCTCCGCCGGGTGCACTCGTCGATCGGCTGTCAGGCAGCGGCTGTTGCTCGCGCCCGGCGGCGAGCGAGCCAATTCCGCCCGCATACCTCATGTGGCGAGCGTGCCCCGCAGCGGCGGCCCCCGGCCGGCCTTCGCGCCCGCCGTTCGTCTCACCATCGCCGAGCCGCCACGGAATCGGGGGCGCCTGAAGCTCAGCAACGAGCTCGATCTGGCGCCAGCGCTCGCGGCCCGCGGCCGTCTCCTCGCTCACGAGCAGGCCGTTCTGCCACGCCGCCAGGTCGGCGTACTGGAGCGGTTCTTCCCTCGCCGCCGCGCGACCGTCGAGTTCGGCGATCGCCTCCTCCACAATCAGCTCGAGGCTCCGCGCATCGGCGCACCAGGCCGGCAGCCGCAACAACAACAGCTGCGAATCGGCGCCGAAGCTCATTAGCTCGATGCTCAGCGGTGGGCCGTCCGCGCTAGCCTCGCGCTCGCCGTCGAACGCCGCTGCCACCACCGATGCGATCGTCTCCCCCGCCGCTGCTTCGCGCGTCGCAAACCGCAGCTCCGCCCGCTCGACGATCACCTGCACCGGCGCCGACAGTCCGGCGGCCACGCGCAACGTCGTGCGCAGCACCTCGTAGCGCGCGACCACACGCTTCAACGCCCGCTCGAGCGCACCGGCGTCGACCGCCCCGCGCAGCTCCACCGCCGACTGCGCGCGACGCGCCGCACCACCGCGCGCCAGCGCCCACAGACGGCGCTGTTGCGGCGAGCACTCGAAGCCGGCCGGGACGTCCGTCATGCCCCTTCGCTCGTCATGTCGCCGAGCGCCACCAAAATCCGCCGCTCGCCGACGAACGGGTTTCGCGCGTGCGCCACCGCCACGTTGTCGACCAGCAGGAAGTCACCCACCTGCCAGCGGAAGCTCGTCTCCAGCTCCTGATAGACGGCGA
This sequence comes from Thermoanaerobaculia bacterium, assembly GCA_963846495.1. Lineage (GTDB taxonomy): Bacteria > Acidobacteriota > Thermoanaerobaculia > Multivoradales > JAIOJS01 > DASYQD01. The sequence continues at coordinate 316,826 of CAWJWP010000017.1, forward strand.
GGATCTCCGCCATCGTCTCGTCGGCGATCGGCGAGCCGTCGCCGTAGCGGCAGTGGCGCGGCATGTCCTCGTCGCCGTACATCGCCTCCAGCGAGCGCCGCGTCTCGGCATCGAGACAGGCGACGTGCCAGTGCTGCGCCTGGTTGAACCACGACGGCTGCCCCGACGGCGCGTGCACGACGGCCGCCTTGCGCACCGCCTGGGTGCGCAGCCCGCCGCCCGCCTTCCACTCGTGCTCGAGACCCTGCTCACGGCACTTCGCCTCGACCTCGGCGCGGTCCTCGGTCTGGAAGACGGTGGGCCAGTCGAGCCCCATCTCCGGGTAGTAGTTGCGCACGTACATCACGCCCTTCTCGACGAACGGCGCGCGCAGCCGTTCCGGCAGCCGCGCGAACACCTGGCGGCTGTCGGCGAGCGGCGTCTCGCCGCCTTCGCGCGCCGCGATCTGGCAGCTGAAGATGATCTTGCTCGGCCACGACTGGTTGAACGAGTTCTCGTTGTGCCAGAGCAGCTTGCTCTGCGGCGCATAGAAGACCGGCGTCTGCACGAACTTGCTGGTCGCCGTGGGCTGGTGCTCGGCGTTCTCGTCGAACAGCTCGCTCGTCACCGCCCGCGCGGCGCGCTCGAAGGCGTCCACGCCGTCGACGCCGAAGCCGCGGAAGAGGATGGCGCCGGCGCGGCCCAGCCGCTCCTCCACCTGCGCGCGGCTGCTCTCCAGCCAGGAGGCGAGGTCGACGCCCGCCGCCGCCGGCGTCGCGACCAGCGGCAGCTCCGGCCACCCTTCCGGCGTGCCGAAGGCGACCAGCGCGTCCGGCACCTGCACCTGGCGGCGGCGGACGGCGGAGAAATCGGGCGACAGCTCGGGTGGGCTCATGGCGGCTCCTTCGGTCGTCACTCTTCGATGGTCACACTGCAGCGATGCGAGCGCTGTCGACGCGCGGCGCGCGCTCGCCGCTCGCGAGCTGCGCCAGGAACGCGTGCGTCGCCCGCGCCAGCCGCGCGACGCCCTCCTCGATGACCTTCGGCGGCGAGTTGGAGAAGCAGAGGCGCAGGCAGTGATCGGCGTGATCGCCGCCGCCGGCGAACGCCATGCCGGGGCTGAACGCCACCGCTTCGCGCTCGGCGGCGAAGCGCAGCAGCTCGACGGCGTCAGCCTTGGGCGGCAGCTCGACCCAGACGTAGATGCCGCCCTCGGGGACGTTCCAGCGCACCTCGGACGGCATCTGCGCGGCGAGCGCCGCGAGCATGACGTCGCGGCGGTGGCGGTACTCGCGCCGCAGCACGTTGAGGTGGCGCGGCAGGTCACCGCTGTCGAGGTAGGCGACGAGCGCGTGCTGCGCGTAAGTGATGACGTCGAGGTCGATGGCGTGCTTGAGGATGGAGAGCCGCGGCACGAGCTCGGGCGGCACGACGAGCCAGCCGACGCGCAGCGACGGCGCCAGGATCTTCGAGAACGAGCCGAGGTAGAGCACCCAGCGGTCGTCCAGCGCGCGCAGCGGCGGCGCCGGCTGCGGGCGGTAATGGAGGAAGCCGTAGGCGTCGTCCTCGAGGATCGGCACGCGGTGGCGGCGGGCCAGCTCGACGAGGCGCGCCGCGCGGTCGGACGGCATGCTGCAGCCGAGCGGGTTGTGGCCGGCGGGGATGGTGTAGAGGAACGCCGGCCGCCGCCCCTTCGTCGCCGGAGCGGCGAGCAGGCGCTCCACCGCGTCGACGTCGATGCCGGTCTCGGCGTTGGTCGGCACCGGCACCACCTCGGGCTCGTACGAGCGCACCACCATCTGCATCCCTTCGTAGGCGGTGTCGTCGAGCAGCACGCGGCCGCCGGGATCGAGCAGCAGCCGCGCCACCAGGTCCATCCCCTGCTGGGCGCCGGCAGTGAGGAAGACCTCTTCTTCGCGGCATTGCACGCCGCGCAGCGCCATCAGCTCGACGACGTGCTTCTTCAGGCGGTGCGTCGGCACTTGATATTGCAAGGCAGGCTGGTCGGCGGCGAGCGTCGCCGCGGCGCGCGCCAGCAGCTCGGCCGGCAGCAAGTCGGTGGCGGGCATGCCGACGGCGAAGGAGACGATGCCCGGCCGGTAGGTGGTCGCCAGCAGCTCGAGGAGCGGCGAACGGCGGAAGCCGGCGACGGTGCGCGCCACGGCGATCGGCTCGGACGCGTCCGCCGCGTCGAGAGACTCGGCGGCGATCAGCTCGGCCTTGCTGGTAGACATGACTCCCCTTCTCCTCTAACTAGCTCGCCGACGAGCGATCGTCACCGCCGCGTGAGCGGCGGTCTCGCGTCGCCAACATCTCTTCGAGACTGCGTGCGATCGATGCGCCGCCGAGGTTATCGGACGCGAGCGGCGATGCCGCCACCAGCGGCTCGCCGAGCAGCTGGCGAAGCTCCTCGATCGGCACAGCGCCGCTCTGCGGCGCCGCCGCCAGCAGCGCCGCGAGGCCCCGCGCCATGGTTTCGACGGTCGCCGCGGCGAAGAGATCGGCGTCGTATTCGAGGGTGGCGTCGAGATGGTCGGCGGCCGCCTCGACGAACAGCGTGAGGTCGAACTTGGTCTCGCCGGCGAAGAGCTCGAGGGGCTCGACGGCGAGGCCCGGCATGCTGGCTGCGACGTCGCCTTCTTGATAGGCGACCTTGACCTGGAACAGCGGCGTCTGCGCGAGGTCGCGCTGCGGGTGCAGCTCGCGCACCAGCATCTCGAACGGCAGCTCCTGGTGCTCCTGCGCTTCGAGGCTCGCCCGCTGCACGCGCGCGAGGAGATCGCGCAGCGGCGGGTTGCCGCCGAGATCGGCGCGCAGCACGACCTGGTCTGCCAGGTAGCCGACGACGCCGGCGAGCTCGGGGCGGTCGCGGCGGCCGACGTCGACGCCGACGGCGACGTCGTGCTGATCGGCGAGGTGACGCAGCAGCACGTCGAAGCAGGCGAGGACGACGACGAAGAGCGTGCAGCCCTCCTCGCGCGCCAGCTGACGCAGGGCGGCCACCGCCGCCGCCGGCACCTCGACGCGCTGCCGGGCGCCGCGGAAGCGCCGCGCGCGCCGGCGCGGGAAGTCGGTGGGCAGCGCGAGCTCGCGCATGCCGGCGAGCCGCTCGCGCCAGTAGGCGAGATCGCGCTCGATCCGCTCGCCGCCGGCAAGTCGCTCGCGCTGCCAGGCCGCCACGTCGAGCGGCTGCACCAAGGGCTCGGGCGGTGGCGGCGCGCCGCTGAGGGCCGCCGCGTAGAGCGCCTGCAAGTCGTCGAGCAGGATGCGCACCGACCAACCGTCGGCGGCGATGTGGTGGATGGAGACGGCGAGCAAGTGATCGGCGGCGTCGAGGCGCAGCAGCGTGGCGCGCAGCAACGGCGAGCGGCGGAGGTCGAAGCCGAGCCGCGCTTCGGCTTGCGCGCGCTCGTGCGCCGCCGTCTCGCGCTGCGCCGGCGGCAGCGACGAAAGGTCCTCGACGACCAGCACGTCGGCCGGCGCCGCGTCGATCACCGCCTTGCGGAGTGCCGTCCTCGCGCACCTCGAATCGCGTGCGCAGCGACTCGTGGCGGCGCACCAGCTCGGTGAACGCGGCGCGCAAGGCGTCGACGTCGAGCGGACCGCGCAGGCGCAGCCCGCCCGCCAGCGTGTAGCCGGCGCTCCCCGGCTGCAGCTGGTCGAGGAACCAGAGGCGCTGCTGGCCCGAGGAGAGCGGCAGCTCGCCGTCGCGCGCGACGCGCGGGATCGTCTCCGCGGCGGCAGCTGCCACGGGCGCGGAGGCCTTCACGGCGTCGATGCGCACCGCCAGCTCGCCGAGCGCCGGCGTCTCGAAGAGCGCGCGCAGCGACAGCTCGACGCCCGCTTCGCGGCGGATCGCCGACACCAGCTGCGCGGCGAGCAGCGAGTGGCCGCCGAGGGCGAAGAAGTCGTCCTCGACGCCGATCGTCGAGACGCCGAGGAGACGCGACCACGCTGCCGCGAGCATCCGCTCGCCGTCGGTGCGCGGCGGCGTGCGCGCGACGGCGGCGTCCCGCGCGAGCGGCGAGGCGGCGAGCGCGGCACGATCGAGCTTGCCGTTGGGTGTCAGCGGCAGCTCGGCGCGGAAGCTGAAGTGTGCCGGCAGCATGTAGTCGGGCACCAGGCCCTGGAGGTGCTCGCGCAATTGCGCTGCGGTGGGCGGCTCGGCGAGACGCGACGGCACCACGAAGGCCACCAGCCGCTCCTCGCCCGGGGCCGGCTTCGCCACGACAACGGCCGCCGCCGCCACCTCGGGGTGGAAGCGGAGCGCCGCCTCGATCTCGCCCGGCTCGATGCGGAAGCCGCGCAGCTTGAGCTGCTGGTCGCGGCGGCCGAGGAAGAGCAGCCGGCCGTCAGCGAGACGGCGCACGCGGTCGCCGGTGCGGTAGAGACGCTCGCCGGCGCGCTCGGGTCGCGGGTCGGGGACGAAGCTCGCGGCGGTCAGCGCCGGCCGCCCGAGGTAGCCGCGCGCGAGGCCGGCGCCGGCGATGTACAAGTCACCGGGGACGCCGAGCGGCAACGTCGCCAGCGACTCGTCGAGCACGAGCAGCTCGGTGTTGGCGATGGGCCGACCGATCGACACGGGATCCGGCTGCGCGGCGAGGTCGCCGACGCGCTCGACGGCGGACCAGATGGTCGTCTCCGTCGGGCCGTAGAGGTTCCACAGAGCCCCGACCTTCGGTAGCAGCTCGGCGGCGAGGTCGCGCGGCAGCGCCTCGCCGCCGCAGAGCGCGACGAGCGGCGAGCGCTCCGCGTCCGGCCAGCCGGCAGCGAGCAGCAGCCGCCACGTCGCCGGTGTCGCTTGCAGCGCGGTGACGCGATGGCGACGCAGCAGGCCGGCGAGGAGCGCCCCATCCGCTGCCTCGCGGCGGTCCGCCACCACCACCCGCGCGCCGACGAGGAGCGGCAGCAGCAGCTCGAGACCAGCGATGTCGAAGGCAAGAGACGTGACCGCCAGCAGCACGTCGCCGGCGGCGAGGCCGGGCCGCTCCGCCATCGAGTCGAGGAAGTTGACCAGCGCGCCGTGCGAAACGACGACGCCCTTGGGGCGGCCGGTCGAGCCCGAGGTGTAGAGGACGTAGGCGGCTTGATCGGGAGCGGCCTCGGGCCAGCGCTCTGTCGCGGTGGCGAGCGACGTCGAGGTGTCGTCCTCATCGCCGTACGGCAGCACTGGGATACCGAGGTCTGACGGCAGCGTGGCCTCGAGCTCCGGCGTCACCAGAAGGCACGTCGCGCCGGCGTCCTGCAGCACGAAGCGGTTGCGCTCGAGCGGATAGGCAGGGTCGACGGGCACATAGGCGGCGCCGGCGCGCAGCACGCCGAGGATCGCCGGCACCATTGCCGCCGAGCGTTCGAGATAGAGGCCGACACGCGTCTCTGGGCCGACGCCCATCGCGCGCAGCCGGCGCGCCAACGCGTCGGCTCGCGCGTCGAGCTGCGCGTAGGTGAGCTCGCGCTCGCCGTCGACCACCGCGATCCGTTCGCCGTGCGCGTGCGCTCGCTCGGCCACGCGCGCCGGCACCGACGCGAGCTCGCCGCCTACCGCCGCCGCCACGCGCGCGGTGTCGTTCCAATCGCGCTCGAGCTGGCGCGCCACGGCGCCGTCGACGAGCGGCAGCTCGGAGACTTTGCGCTCCGGCGTCGCCGCGGCGGCACGCAACAGCACGTCGAGGCTTTCCGCCAGCCGCGCCATCGTCGTGGCGTCGAAGAGGTCGCGGTTGTACTCGAAGCTGCCGCGCCAGCCGTCGCCGCCGGCGTGCAAGTGCAGCGTGAGGTCGAAGCGCGACGTCGTCGTCGGCAGCGTCTCCTGCGTGACGGCGAGGCCGGGCAGCGCCGGCAGCTGCGGCGGGCCGCCGTGCCAGACGAACATCGCCTGGAAGAGCGGCGAGTGGCTCAGGCTGCGCGCCGGCCGCAGCAGCTCCACCAGCCGCTCGAAGGGCAGGTCCTGGTGCGCGTACGTCGCCAGCGCCGTGCGCCGCACCCGCGCCAGGAGGCCGCGGAAGCTGGGGTCGCCGCCGGTGTCGACGCGCAGCACCAGCGTGTTGACGAAGAGGCCGAGCAGCGACTCGAGCTCGAGCCGCCGGCGGTTGAGCGCCGGCGTGCCCACCAATACCTCGCGCTGGCCGCTGATGCGCGCCAGCAGCAGCGCGAAGGCGGCGAGGCCGGCCATGAACGGCGTCGCGCTCGCCGTGCCGGCGAGGGCCGCGAGCTCCGCCCCGCCGTCGAGCGCGAAGTCGTGGACGGCGCCGCGGAAGGTCTGCACCCGCGGCCGCGGCCGGTCGGTCGGCAGCTCGAGAACCTGCGGCGCGCCGGCGAGCTGATCGCGCCAGAATGCGGCTTGGCTCTCCGCCGCGCCGGCGGCGAGCCAGCGGCGCTGCCAGCTGGCGTAGTCGGCGTACTGCAGCGGCTCCGCCGGTTGCGCTGGCGTCGCTTGCGGCGTATCGGCGAGACGTGCGGCGTAACCCTCGCCGAGCTCGCGCACCAGCAGGTCCGCCGACCAGGCGTCGGAGACGGCGTGGTGCATGTTGACGAAGAGCACCTGCTCGTCGTCGGCGACGCGGAGGAGCTGCGCGCGCAGCAGTGGGCCGGCGACGAGGTCGAACGGCCGCTCCGCTTCGCGGCGCACGACGTCCGCGGCAGCGCGCTCGGCGGCATCCTTGCCCAACGCGCGAAGGTCGACGTCGGGTAGCCGCCACGGCGCGGCCTCGGCGATCCGCTGCACCGGGCCCGAGTCGGTCTCGACGAAAGTCATGCGCAAGACTTCGTGTCGCTGCACGAGGTCCGCGAAGCTCGCCTCGAGCGCCGCGACGTCGAGGCTTCCGCGCAGGCGCAGCGCCACCGGCAAGCTGTAAGCGGCGGAGGGACCCTCGAGACGGTCGAGCAGCCAGAGCCGCTCCTGCGCGAACGAGAGCGGCAGCGGCCGCGAACGGTCGGCGTGCTCGACGGCGGGCAGCGCGACCGCGCCGCGGCGCATCTCCTCCTCGACGCGCTCGGCCAGCTCGGCGAGCCCGGGCGCTTCGAAGACGGCACGCAGCGGCAGCTCGACGCCGCACGCCTCGCGCAGGCGGGAGACGAGCTGGGTGGCGAGCAGCGAATGCCCGCCGAGCGCGAAGAAGCCGTCGCTTCTGTTCACCTCGGCGACGCCCAGAAGGTCGCGCCAGAAGCCCGCCACCAGCTCTTCGATGCCAGGCCGCGGCCGCTCGTCAGCGCTAGCTGCCGCGCGTTCGGCGGGCTCGGGAAGGGCACGACGATTGACCTTGCCCGAGGCGGTCTTCGGCAGCGCGTCGAGGCGCACGAACGAAGTCGGCACCATGAAGGCGGGCAGCTGCTGCCGCGCGTGGCGCTCGAGCGTCGCGGCATCCAAGGCGTCGTCGGCGGCAACGTAGTAAGCGACGAGTGTCGTCGCCGCGCCGTGACCGTCGCCGCGCGCATCGGCTATGCGCGATTCGGCACGCGCGACGACGGCGCACTCGCGTACGCCCGGGTGGCGTTCGATGACCGCCTGCACTTCCGCCACCTCGACGCGCGAGCCGCGCACCTTGACCTGCTCGTCGACGCGGCCGACGAACTCGAGGGCGCCGGCGGGCAGCCGGCGGACGAGGTCGCCGGTGCGATAGAGCCGCGCGCCCGGCTCCGACGAGAACGGATCGGGCACGAAGCGCTCGGCGGTGGCGTCGGGCCGGTCGAGATAACCGCGGGCCAGGCAGCCGCCGAGGTGAAGCTCGCCCGGCACTCGCCACGGCGGCACGCGGCCGTGACGGTCGAGCACGTAGGCGCGGCGCCCCGGCAGCGGCCGCCCGATGCCGACGACTGTATCGAGCGCCGCGCGCGCGCCGCCGATGCTCTGTGTGGTGGCGGTGATCGTCGCCTCGGTGGGACCGTAGGCGTTGAGCAATCGCACCGCGGCGAGCACCGGCAGCGGCCCGGCGGCGAGCCGGCGCCAGAGCGCCAGCGCGGCGGCCGGCAGCACGTCGCCGCCGACGATCATCAAGCGCAGCGCCGCGAGGCCGGCGAGGTCGGCGGTGACGCCCTGCTCGTCGACAAGCGCGGCGAGCGAGCGTAGCCAGGCGTGCCAGTAAAGCGGCGGCAGGTTGACCACCGTCGGGCGCAGCGCGCAAATCCGCCGCGTGAAGCCCTCGGGGTCCCACGGCTCGGCGCCGCGCATCAACACCGTGGCGCCACAAGAGAGCGGCGCCAGCACCTGCTCGAGCGAGGGATCGAAGGTCGGCGCCGCGAAGGCGAGCACGCGGTCGCCGGCGGCAAGCCCGAAGTGCGCGCCGACGCGCCGGCAGTGCTCGGCGAGCGCGCGGTGCTCGACGGCGACGCCCTTGGGCAGGCCCGTCGAGCCCGAGGTGTAGAGCACGTAGGCGAGGTGCAGCGGGTCGAGATCGAGCGCGTCCTCGCCGGTAAGCGAATAGCCGTTCTCGTCATCGTCAGCGAGCGCGTGTTGGCGCGACAGCGGCTCATCCGCATCGCCGGCGTCGAGCGGCGCATCAGCGCTCTCATCCAGACGCAGCACCGGCAGCGAGGTGACGGGCACGCGCTCCGCGAAGCCATTGCCGCACACCACCGCGCGCACTCCGGCCTCGCGCAGCAACAGCTCGAGCCGCGCCGGCGGATCCCCCGGATCGAGCGGCAGGTAGACGCCGCCGGCTTCGAGGATGCCGAGCAGCGCCACCGGCAGCTCCATCGTTGGTGCGCACAGCGACGCGACGCGCACCTCGGGCCCGACGCCGAGCCGGCGCAGCCGCCGACTGAGACGCCGCGCCCGCGTGGCGAGCTCGACAAAGCTCCAGGCCGCACCGGCGCTGCCGCTCGCATCCTCGATCGCCGCCGCCCGCGGAGCGCTCGCCGCCACCTCGCGGATGCGCTGCTGCACACCAACCACCGGCGCCACCGGCGCCGCGCTCTCCCCGACCTCGACGCTCTCCACCAGCGCCAGCTGACGCTCCGCCGCCGTCGTCACCGGCAGCTCCGCGATGCGCCGCTCCGGCGTCTCGGCGATGCCGGCGAGGAGCGTCTGCCAGTGCGCGGCGAGCTGCCGCACCGTCCACTCGTCGAACAGGTCGCGGTTGTACTCGAAGGCGCCGAGCAGCGCGCCGTCCGCGCCGCCGTCCGGGTGCACCGCCAGCGTCAGGTCGTATTTGGCGATCGGGCTGCGGTCGGCGAGCGGACGCAGCTCCAGCCCCGGCAGCGCCAGCCCCTTCTCGACCGCGCCCTGCAGCACGAAGAAGACCTGGAAGAGCGGCGAGCGGCTGGGGTCGCGCGCGGCGACGAGCTCCTCCACCAGCCGCTCGAACGGCACGTCCTGGTGGGCGTGGGCGGCGAGCACCAGCTCGCGCACGCGGCGCAGCAGCTCGGCGAAGCTGGGCTCGGCGGAGAGATCGGCGCGCAGCACCAGCAGGTTGACGAAGAGGCCGATCGTCGACTCGACCTCGCGCCGGCCGCGGTTCGCCACCGGCGTGCCGACGACGAGGTCGTTCTGGCCGCTGTAGCGCTGCAGCAGCACGAGGAAGGCGGCGAGGTGGAGCTGGAACGGCGTCACGCCGGCGCCGCGGGCGAGCTCCTCGAGGCGCCGCGTCACCGCCGGCGGCAACGTCACTTCAACGGTGTCGCCCGCGGTCGTCTGCAGGGCCGGCCGCGCGCGGTCGGTCGGCAGCGCGAGCGTCGGCAGATCGGCGAGCTGCTCGCGCCAGTAGGCGAGCTGCGCCTCGAGCGCGCCGCCGTCCAGCCACTCGCGCTGCCAGCGCGCGAAGTCGTCGTATTGGATCTCCGGCTCCGGCAGCGGCAGCGGCGACGGGCGGCCGGCGACGAAGGCGGCGTAGAGCGCGCCCAGCTCGCGCACCAGGACCTCGAGCGACCAGCCGTCGGCGACGAGGTGGTGGACGGTGACGAGCAGCACGTGCTCGGCGTCGTCCAGCCGCAGCAGCCGCGTGCGCAGGAGCGGACCCGCGACGAGGTCGAACGGCCGCATCGCCTCCTCGCGAGCGACGGCGCGGGCCGCGGCTTCGCGCGCGTCGCGGCCGAGACCATCGCCGGCGACTGATTCGACGTCGAGCTTCCACCCTCCGGCGGCGAGCACGCGCGGCACCGGCCGGCCGCCCACCTCGGCGACCGCCGTGCGCAGCACGCGGTGGCGGCGCACCACCTCGGCGAAGGCGCGCTCGAGGGCCGCGACGTCGAGCTCGCCAGAAAGCGCGAGCGCGGCGCTGATGTGATTGACGGCGCTCCCTGGCTCGAGCTGCTCGAGGAACCAGAGCCGTTCCTGGGCGAAGGAGAGGCACGCCTCGCCGTCGGCGCGCGGCAGCAGCGGCGGCGCCGCCGGCGCCGATGCGGCAGCGAGCGCCGCCGCCAACTTCGCCACCGTCGGGTTCTCGAACAGCGCGCGCAACGGCGGCGCGGATTCGTCAGCGCTACCCAGCCGCGCCACCAGCCGGGTGGCGAGCAAAGAGTCGCCGCCGAGGCTGAAGAAGTCGTCGTCGCGGCCGACGCGCTCGACTCCCAACACCTGCGCCCACAGTGCCGCCAGCCGCTCCTCGACGGAGCCGCGCGGCGGCGCGTAGGCGGCGGCGAGGTCCGGGCGCTCGCCGCCCGGGTCGGGCAGCGCGCGGCGGTCCACCTTGCCGTTGGGCGTCAGCGGCAGCGCGTCGAGCGCGACGAACGCCGACGGCAGCATCGCCGGCGGCAGCTTGGTGCCGAGGTACCGTCGCAGCTCGTCGACTGCCGGCGCGGCGCTTCCCTCCGCCGCCACAACGTACGCGACGAGCCGCGGCTCGCCGCGACCGCCGTCGCGCTCGCCGCGCGGCCGGTCGATCACCACGCACTGCTCGACCGCCGGATGCTCGCGCAGCGCCGCCTCGACCTCGCCCAGCTCGACGCGGAAGCCGCGGATCTTCACCTGGTGGTCGATGCGGCCGAGGAAGTCGAGCGCGCCGTCCTCGCGGTGGCGGACGAGATCGCCGGTGCCGTAGAGCCGCGCGCCGGGCCGTTCGCCGAACGGGTCGGGCCGGAAGCGCTCCGCCGTGTGCCGCGGCCGCGCGTGGTAGCCGCGGGCGAGGCCGGCGCCGCCGAGCCACAGCTCGCCGGCGACGCCCTGCGGCACCGGCTCGCCCTCGGCGTCGAGGACGTAGGCCTGCGTGTCCGGCAGCGGCCGGCCGATCGGCACCGGCCCGCGCACCGCCGGGTCGAGCTCGGCCGCCGTCGAGTACGTCGTGTCCTCCGACGGGCCGTAGGCGTTGATCACGCGCCGCACGTGCCCGAGCGCGTGGAGACGGCGCGCCAGCGGCTCGGGGAACGCCTCGCCGGCGAGGCAGACGGTGCGCACCGACCGCGGCACCGCGTCCTGGTCGAGGAGCGCCGCCATCGCCGACGGCACGGTGTTGACGAGCGTCACCTCGCGCGCGGCGGCGAGCCGCGGCAGCTCGAGGGCGTCGCGGGCGAGGATCACTCGCCCGCCGCGGGTGAGCGGCGCGAACAGCTCGAACACCGAGAGGTCGAAGCAGAGCGAGGTCGAGGCGAGCGTGCCGGCGAGCTCCTCGGCGGAGAACGTCGCCGCCGCCCAGTCGAGCAGGGCGAGGGCACTGCGATGGGCGATCGCCACGCCCTTCGGGCGGCCGGTCGAGCCTGACGTGTAGATGAGGTAGGCGAGGCGATCCGGATCGGGCGCCGGCAGCGGCTCGGCGGCGGTGTCGCTCGCCGGCTCGAATGCGAATCGATCGAGGTCGAGGAAGCGACAACCCGCCGGCACCTCCGCCGCGGGCAGCGACGAGCGGCCGACGAGGATCGACGCCCGCGAGTCCTCGAGCATGAAGGCGATCCGCGCCGCCGGATACTCGGGATCGAGCGCGACGTAGGCGGCGCCCGCGCGCAGGACGGCGAGGGCGGCGGCCACCATCGCCGGCGAGCGCTCGAGGCAGATCGCCACGCGCGCTTCAGGACCGGCGCCGAGCCGGCGCAGCTCGTGCGCGAGACGATCGACGCGGCGAGCGAGCTCGGCGTAGGTGAGCCGCTCGGCGCCGCCGACGAGCGCCTCGGCCGCCGGCGTGCGGGCCGCCTGCACGACGAACGCTTCGTCGAGCGTGCGCGGCGCTTCCGGCGCGCGCTCGGCAAGCGGCGCGTCGTTCCAGGTCACGAGCAAGCGCCGCCGCTCCTCCGGCGTGACGACGGACAGGTCGCGCAGCCGCCGCTCGGGCGTCGCGGTCGCTTCCGCCATCGCGGACAGCAGGTGACCGAGGTTGGCGAGCAACCGCGCGGCGAGATCGTCGGGGATGAGCTCGGCGTCGTGGCTCAGGCGCAGGCAGAGGCCGTCGCTTTCCGACGACGCCGGAGATGCCACCAGGGTGAGCGGATAGCTGCTGTCGTAGGTCCCGCGCACGGCCGCGATCGAGAGCTCGCCGGCGCCCGCCGTTCCGGCCGCTCCCGCCGCGCGGAGCGACGGCGCGATCGGGTAGTTCTCGTAGACGAGCAGCGTCCGGAACAGCGCCTCGCCGGCGGGCAGCCCGCTCCAGCGCTGGATCGCCGGCAGCGCGGCGCCGTGGCGGTCCATGTCGAGCAGCCGCTCCTGCAGCGCGCGCAGCCAGTCGAGTACCGGCGCATCGCGGTCGAGGCGGACGCGCACCGGCAGCGTCTGGATGAGCAGCCCCACCATCACCTCGACCCCCGGCAGCGCCGCCGGCCGCCCCGAGAAGGTGGTGCCGTAGACGACGTCGCGCTCGCCGGCGTAGCGGCCGAGCAACAGCGCCCACGCGCCCTGCAGCAGCGTGCTGACGGTGAGCCGCCCGCGCCGCGCGAGGTCGGCGATGGCGGCCGAGCTCGCGGCCGAGAGGTGGTGCTCGTGGAGCCGCAGCGGCCCGCGCGCGGTGGGCGAGCCGTGCGCCGGCGCCGCCCGTCCGCCCGGCAGCGGCGTCGGCGCGGCGAGCCCGTGCAGCTCGCGCCGCCAGAACGTCTCGAGCGGCGCTTCGTCCTGCGCCGCCAGGAAGCGCACGTAGTCGCCGAAGGGCGGCGCCGCCGGCAGCTCCGGCTCCGCGCCGTCGCTCAGCGCCGCGTAGACCGCCCACGCCTCGCGCACGCAGTTGGCGACCGACCACCCGTCGAGGAGGGCGTGATGGTGCGTCCAGACGAGGACGTGCCGCGCTTCCGCGACGCGGACGAGCAGCAGGCGCTGGAGCGGCGCACGGTCGAGGGCGAGACCCTGCGCGCGATCGGCGGCGAGGCGGTCGTCGAGCAGACGCGACTGCGCGCCGGAGTCGTGCGCGAGCCAGTCCTCCTCCAGCCACGGCAGCTCGACGCGGCGATGGACGAGCTGCAGCGGCCCCTCCTCGCCCTGCCAGCGGAACGCGGCGCGCAGCGCCGGGTGGCGCGCCACGACGCGCGCGAACGCCTCGCGCAACCGCGCCGGCGCGAGCGGGCCGTCGAGGGTCAGGCAGAGCTGCTCGACGTAGAGGCCGGAACCGCCGTCGAGCAGCGAGTGGAAGAGGATCCCTTCCTGCAGCGGCGCCAGCGGGTAGGCGTCCTCGATCTCGGCGTCGGCGAACGCCGCCCGCGCTGCGGTGGCGAGCTCGACGCGCTGCGGTGCCGCGGCGAGGAGCCGGCGCACCTCGGCGGTGAACGCCGCCGCCAGCGACTCGACCTCGGCGGCGGAGAATCGCGCGACGTCGTAGCTCCACGTCGCGCGCAGACGACCGCCGAGCACCGCGCAGTCGATCTGCAGCGGATGGCTGCGCGCCGCCGGCGGCAGGCGCAGCTCGCCGTCGAGCTCGGGCGCGAGGCCGAGCAGCGGCGGCTGACCGAGGGCGGAGTCGGGCTGGCCGAGGTAGTTGAAGAGCACCTCGGCCGGCGGCACCGCCGCGAGCGCGGCGCGCACGGGCGGCTCGGCGAACGCCTGCAGCAGGCCCCAGCCGATGCCGCCGCGCGGCACGCCGCGCAGCCGCGCGCGCACCGCGGCGAGCGCAGCCGCGGGGTCAGCCTCGTCGCCGGCCTCGAGCGCGAGCGGGAAGACGCTGGTGAACCAACCCACCGTGCGCGACAGGTCGACGTCTTGGAACAGCTCCTCGCGGCCGTGCGCTTCGACGTCGACGCGCAGCCGCCGCGCGCCGCGCTCGCGGCCGAAGGCGCGCACGAGCGCGCAGAGCAGCGCTTCGTGAGCCTGCGCTTCCGCCACGCGCGGCAGCGCGAGGAGCGCGCGCGTGTCGGCTTCGGCGAGCTCGACGTGCAGCGATGCGGTCTCGCCTTGGTGCGTCGCTCGCTCCTCCACCGCGGCTGCGGTCGTCGCCTCGCCGCTCGCCAACCAGTACGCTGCTTCGTCCGCCGCCGCGCGCGTGCGGCCGTGCTCTTCCAGCCGCCGCGCCCACTCCAGGAACGAAGTCGACTTCGCGGGCAGCTCGGGCAACGGCTCGCCGGCGGCGCCGCGGCAGAGCGCCGCGAGGTCGTCGAGCAAGATGCGCCAGGAGACGCCGTCGACGGCGAGGTGATGGATGCTGAGGAGGAGCCGCGCCGGCTCGTTCGCTCCGAGCGTGAAAAAGGCCGCACGCAGCAGCGGCGGCGACGTGATGTCGAGCGAGGCCGGCAGCTCGTCGACGGCGCGCAGCAACGCCTCGCGTCGCGCCGCCTCCGGCAGCGCCGAGAGGTCCTCGACGAGCAGCGGCGGCTCCACCGCCGCAGCCGTGCCGACCTGCACGCGCTCGCCGTCGCCGGGCGGCTCGGGAAACGCGAGGCGCAGGACATCGTGGTGGGCGACGAGGCGACGCAGCGCTTCGCGCACGCGCTCGGGGGCCAACGTCGGCTCGAGGGCGAGCAGCAGGGTCTGTGCGTACCGCTCCGGCGCCGCGAGCCGCTGCTCGAAGAACCAGCGCTGGATCGGCGTCAGCGGCGCGCTGCCTTCTACCGGCCCTTGCTGCGCGAGGGCGGGCGCGGCCTGCGGCTCGCTCTCACAGGCCCCCGCGAGCGCCGCCACCGTCGGGTGGCGGAAGATGAGCTGCGGTCCGAGCTGCAGCCCCACCGCGCGGGCGCGCGCGGCGATCTGCAGGCTGACGATCGAATCGCCGCCAAGGGCGAAAAAGTCCTCGTCGACACCGACACGCCCGAGCCCCAGCACGTCGGCCCAGATGCGCGCGAGCTCCGCCTCTGCACGCGTTCGCGGCTCGGTGCGGCGCGCCGCCGCCGGCGCCGCAGCGGGCTCGGGGAGCGCCGTCCGGTCCACCTTGCCGTTGGGCGTGAGCGGCAGCGCCTCCAGCGGCACGAACGCCGCCGGCTGCATGGCTGGCAGCAGCTTCGCGGTGAGGTGACGCCGCAGCTCCTCGACGACCCGCGCGCTCTCCGCCTCGCGCAAGACGATGTATGCCACGAGCCGCGGCTCGGCGCGCTCGCCGTATGGGCGCGAGATCACCACGCAGTCCTCGACCGCCGGGTGCTCGCGCAGCGCCGCCTCGACCTCGCCCAGCTCGATCCGCACGCCGCGGACCTTCACCTGGTGATCGCGCCGGCCGAGGAAATCGAGGGCGCCGTCCGGCCCATGGCGCACCAAGTCACCGGTCCGGTACAGCCGAGCGCCCGGCTGCTCTCCGAACGGATCCGGCCGGAAGCGCTCGGCGGTCTCGCGCGGGCGGCCGTGATAGCCGCGGGCGAGACCGGAGCCGCCCAGCCACAGCTCGCCGGGGACACCTGCCGGCGCCGGCTCGCCCTCGGCGTCGAGGACGTAGCCGCGGCGTCCCAGGAGCGGCCGCCCGATGCTGATCGGAACAGCGAGCGGCACTCCGGGCCCGGCGAGCACCTGCATCGTGGCGACGATCGTCGTCTCCGTGGGACCGTAGGTGTTGAGCAGCGGAACCGAGGCGAGGACCGGCAGCGGTCCAGCGGCGAGCCGGCGCCAGAGCTCGAGCGCCGCCGGCGGCATCGCGTCGCCGCCGACGTTCACCAGGCGCAGCGCCGCGAGACCGGCGAGGGCGTCGGTTCCGGCGCCGTCCTCGACCAGGGCGGCGAGCGAGCGCAGCCAGGCGTACCAGTAGTGCGGCGGCAGGTCCACCACCGTCGGGCGCAGTGCGGCGAGGCGGCGCGTGAAGTCCACCGGCGCCCACGGCTCCGCCCCACGCATCAGGACCCTGGCGCCGCGCAGGAGCGGCGCCAGCATTTGCTCGAGCGAGGGATCGAAGGTGGGCGCGGCGAATTCGAGCACGCAGTCGTCTTCGGTGAGCCCGTAGTGCTCGCCGACGCGCCAGCAGTGCTCGACGAGCGACTGGTGGGCGACGGCGACCCCCTTCGGCGTCCCGGTCGAGCCGGAGGTGTAGAACACGTAGGCGAGGTTCTGCGGATCGAGGTCGGCGATCGAAGCGCTGCCGTCGAGCGGCTCGTCGAGGTTCGCATCGACGCCAGGCCGTGACTCGTCGAGCACGTCGTCGAGCCGCACCACCGGCGGCGCGCCCGCAGGGAGGCGGTCGGCAAGGCCGGCGCCGCAAACCAACACCCGCGCAGCCGACTCCCGGAGCAGCAACGTCAGGCGAGCCGGCGGGCTCTCGGGGTCCAACGGCAGGTAGGCGCCACCGGCGGCGAGGATACCGAGCAGGGCGACCGGCAAGTCGAGCGTCGGTTGGCAGAGCGATGCCACGCAGACCTCGGGCCCCACGCCGCGGCGGCGGAGGGTGCGCGCCAACCGACCAGCGGCGCGATCCAGCTGCGCGTAGCTCAACCCCCGTGTGTCGCAGACGACCGCCTCTGCGGATGGGGCGCGCGCTACCTGCGCGGCGAACGCGTCGGCGAGCGAGCGCGGCGACTCGACGTCGCGCTCGGGGGGCGCCGCGCCGTTCTCGTTCCAGGTGACGAGCAGGCGGTGCCGCTCGGCGGCGGACAGCAGTGGCAGCTTGGAGATCCGGCCGTCCGGGTTCGCGACTGCCGCGGCCACGAGCGTCTGCAACGACTCGGCGAGCCGCGCGATCGTAGGCGCGTCGAAGAGATCCGTCGCGTACACGCAGAGGCCGCGCAGCTCGTCGCCGCGGTCCTCGATCTCGAGCGCGAGGTCGAACTGCGCCGCCGCCGGCCCGCGCTCTTGCAGCGCCATGCGGACCTCGCCCGCCGCGAGGACCGGCGGCGGCTCGTGGTCGAGCGTCAGCATGACCTGGAAGAGCGGCGTGCGGCTCGGGTCGCGCACCGGCTGCAGCGCCTCGGCGACGCGCTCGAACGGCACGTCGCGGTGCGCGTAGGCCTCGAGGTCGCCGCGGCGCACGCGCGCCAGCAGCTCGCGCACGGTGGGGTCGCCCCGCAGGTCGGTGCGCAGGACGACGGTGTTGAGAAACGGCCCGACGACGCCGTCCCAGACCGCGTGCGGGCGGCTCGTCACCGGCGTCCCGATCGCCACGTCGGCGGTGCCGGCGAGGCGGCCGAGCAGCGCCGCGAACAGCGCGTGCAGGGTCATGAAGGGCGTTGATCCGGTCGCCTGGCCGAGCGCGAGGAGACCGCGGCGCATCTCGGCGCCGATGCGGAAGCGGTGACCGCCGCCGTGGCCGCTCGCCACCGCCGGCCGCGGGCGGTCGGTGGGCAGCGCCAGCAGCTCGGGACTGCCGGCGAGCCGCTCGCGCCAGTAGGCGAGCTGCCGCTCGCCGACCCCTGCCGCGAGCCACTGCCGTTGCCAGCTCGCGTAGTCGGCGTATTGCAGCGGCAGCTCGGGCAGCGCAGCGGACCCGCCACTCGCTGCCGCGGCGTAGAGCGCCGCGAGCTCGCGCAGGAGGACTCGCACCGAGCCGCCGTCGGCGGCGACGTGGTGGACGGTGATGAGGAGTAGGTGGCGATCGTCGGCGAGCCGCAGCAGCGTGACGCGCAGCGGCAGCTCGCGTTCGAGGTCGAAGCGGCGGCCGGCTTCCGCCGCCGCCAGGCGCTCGTACTCCGCCGCTTGCGCTGCCGGGGGCAGCGCGGCGAGATCGACGATCGGCAGCTCCGGCGCCGTCGCGGGCTCGATCACCTGCACCGGCCCGCTCGCCGCCGAGCGCAGCCGCGTGCGCAAGACCTCGTGGCGTTCGACGAGCGACGCCAGCGCGACCTGCAACGCCGCGGGCACCAGCGGGCCGTCGAGCCGCAGCGCGCCGCTCATGTTGTAGGCGGTGACGCCCTCGGCCACCGCCTCCAGGAACCACAGCCGCTGCTGCGCATGGGACAGCGGCGGCTCTGCCGGGCGATCCGCGCGCCGCGGCGGCGGCGGCAGCGGATCGACCGGCGCCGTCCGCGACTCCAGCCGCGCCGCCAGCGCCGCGACCGTCGGCGCCGCGAAGACGTCGCCGACGGCGACCGGCCGCGCGAGCGCCTCGCTCGCTCGGACCGCGAGCTGCGCCGCCAGCAGCGAGTGGCCGCCG
Source organism: Thermoanaerobaculia bacterium (assembly GCA_963846495.1). Taxonomy (GTDB): domain Bacteria; phylum Acidobacteriota; class Thermoanaerobaculia; order Multivoradales; family JAIOJS01; genus DASYQD01. The sequence continues at coordinate 335,137 of CAWJWP010000017.1, forward strand.
AGTGCGAAGAAATCGTCGTCGACGCCGACCGGCGTCGCCGCGTCGCGGCCGAGCACGGCGGCGCAGATCGTCGCCAGGACCTCCTCGACAGGCGAGCGTGGCCGTAGCGCCTCGCCAGCCTCGCGCGGAACATCGACGGGAGCCGGCAGCGCGGCGCGGTCCACCTTGCCGTTGGGCGTGCGCGGCAGCTCGTCGAGCGCGACGAAGAGCGAGGGCACGAGGTGGGCGGGCAAGCGCGCGGCGAGGAAGTCGCGCAGCGCGCGGCCGCCGTCGGCGACGTCGCCGACGACATAGGCGACGAGGCGTAGCTCGCCGGCCGGATCGGGGCGCGCTACGACTGCGCTCGCGCGCACTGCGGAGTGTTCGGCGAGAGCCGCCTCGATCTCCGCCGGCTCGACGCGGAAGCCGCGCACCTTCAGCTGCTGGTCGGCGCGGCCGAGGAACTCGAGGCCGCCGTCGCCGCGGCGCCGCGCGCGGTCGCCGGTGCGGTAGAGGCGAGTGCCAGGTACGCCGGAGAACGGATCGGGGACGAATCGCTCCGCGGTCTGCGCGGCGCGCCCGCGGTAGCCGCGCGCGAGGCCGACGCCGCCGAGCAGCAGCTCGCCGGCGACGCCGGTAGGCACCGGCTCGAACGCGGCGTCGACGACGTAGGCGGTGGTGTTCTCGATCGGCAGCCCGATCGGCTCGGCGGCCGCGCCCTGCGCCGGCTCGACGACCGGCCGCGTCGCCGACCAGATGGTCGTCTCGGTCGGGCCGTACATGTTCCACACCTGCGCGCCGCGGCGCAGCAGCTCGGCGGCGAGCGGCGGCGGCAGCGCTTCGCCGCCGCACAGCGCGGTGAGGCCGTGGAGGTCGTCGCCGCCGGCGCCGAGCAGCAGGCGCCAGCTCGTCGGCGTCGCTTGCAGGCAGGTGATCCGCTCCTCGCGCAGCAATGCCAGCAGCCGGCGGCCATCGCCGGCATCGTCGCGGCCGGCGAGCACCACTTGAGCGCCGACGACGAGCGGCAGCAGCAGCTCGAGCAGGCTGATGTCGAACGACACCGTCGTCACCGCGAGCAGCACGTCCTGCGCGGTCAGCCCCGGCGCGTTCTGCATCGAGGCGAGGAAGTTGACGGCAGCGCGGTGGCTCACCTGCACGCCCTTCGGGCGGCCGGTGGAGCCCGAGGTGTAGAGGATGTAAGCGAGGTTGTCGGGATGAGCGTGCGCAGCAGTGAGCGTCGCACCTGCGGCGTCCTCCGACCCGTCCAGCCGCAGCACGCGCACACCGTCGGGTACGGCCTCTGCCGACGAGTCGAGCGCGTCGAGCGCGCCGTCCGTGAGCACCACGGCAGCCCCGGAGTCGCGCAGCATGAACGCCAGCCGCTCGGCGGGGAACGCCGGATCGAGCGGCAGGTAGACGCCGCCCGCTTCGAGGATCCCGAGCAGCGCGGCGACCAGCTCGATCGAGCGCTCGGCGCAGAGGCCGACGACGACCTCCGGTCCGACGCCGGCGGCACGGAGCCGGCGCGCAACGGCCCGCGCGCGCGCGCCGAGCTCGCCGTAGCTGACGCTGCGACCGCGGTGGCGCAGCGCCGTCGCCTGCGGCTGCGATCCGATGCGCTTCGCGATCAGGCGAGGCAGGAGCGCGTCCTCGTCGCGCTCCGCGCGCTCGACGCGCGTGTCGTTCCAGGTGACGAGCAAGCGGTGCCGCTCGGCGGCCGACAGCAGCGGCAGTCGCGAGATCCGGCGGTCGGGCTCGGCGACGGCCGCCGCCAGCAGCGTGTCGAAAGAAGTAGCGAGCTGAGCCACCGTCGACGGATCGAAGAGGTCGCTGGCGTAGACCCACAGGCCAACGAGCTCGTCGCCGCGGTCCTCGATCTCGAGCTGGAGGTCGAACTGCGCCGCGACCGGCTGGCGCTCCTCCAGCGTCATGCGCACCGCACCGGCGGCGAGGGCCGGCGGCGGCTCGTGCTCGAGCGCCAGCATGACCTGGAAGAGCGGCGTGCGGCTGGTGTCGCGCACCGGCGCCAGCGCCTCGACGAGACGCTCGAACGGCACGTCGCGGTGGGCGTAGGCCTCGAGGTCGCCGCGGCGCACGCGCGCCAGCAGCTCGCGCACCGTGGGATCGCCTGCCAGATCGGTGCGCAGGACGACGGTGTTGATGAACGGCCCGACGACCCCGTCCCAGATCGCGTGCGGGCGGCTCGCCACTGGAGTGCCGATGGCGACGTCGTCGCTGCCGGCGATGCGCGCGAGCAGCGCCGCGAACAGGGCGTGCAGGGTCATGAAGAGCGTCGAGCCGGTCGTCTGGCCGAGGGCGAGGAGACCGCGGCGCACGTCGGCGCCGATGCGGAAGCGGTGACCGCCGCCGTGGCCGCTCGCCACCGCCGGCCGCGGGCGGTCGGTGGGCAGCGCCAGCAGCTCGGGACTGCCGGCGAGCCGCTCGCGCCAGTAGGCGAGCTGCCGCTCGCCGACCCCTGCCGCGAGCCACTGCCGTTGCCAGCTCGCGTAGTCGGCGTATTGCAGCGGCAGCTCGGGCAGCGCAGCGGACCCGCCACTCGCTGCCGCGGCGTAGAGCGCCGCGAGCTCGCGCAGGAGGACTCGCACCGAGCCGCCGTCGGCGGCGACGTGGTGGACGGTGATGAGGAGTAGGTGGCGATCGTCGGCGAGCCGCAGCAGCGTGACGCGCAGCGGCAGCTCGCGTTCGAGGTCGAAGCGGCGGCCGGCTTCCGCCGCCGCCAGGCGCTCGTACTCCGCCGCTTGCGCTGCCGGGGGCAGCGCGGCGAGATCGACGATCGGCAGCTCCGGCGCCGTCGCGGGCTCGATCACCTGCACCGGCCCGCTCGCCGCCGAGCGCAGCCGCGTGCGCAAGACCTCGTGGCGTTCGACGAGCGACGCCAGCGCGACCTGCAACGCCGCGGGCACCAGCGGGCCGTCGAGCCGCAGCGCGCCGCTCATGTTGTAGGCGGTGACGCCCTCGGCCACCGCCTCCAGGAACCACAGCCGCTGCTGTGCATGGGACAGCGGCGGCTCTGCCGGGCGATCGGCGCGCCGCGGCGGCGGCGGTAGCGGATCGGCCGGTGCCGCCCGCGACTCCAGCCGCGCCGCCAGCGCCGCGACCGTCGGCGCCGCGAAGACGTCGCCGACGGCGACCGGCCGCGCGAGGGCCTCGCTCGCCCGAACCGCGAGCTGGGCCGCGAGCAGCGAGTGACCGCCGAGCGCGAAGAAGTCCTCGTCGACGCCAATAGGGGTCGCCGCGTCGCGGCCGAGCACGGCAGCGCAGATGGTCGCCAGAACCTCCTCGACCGGCGAGCGTGGCCGCAGCGTCTCACCAGCCTCGCGCGGAACTTCGAGCGGAGCCGGCAGCGCCGCGCGGTCCACCTTGCCGTTGGGCGTCCGCGGCAGCTCGTCGAGCGCGACGAAGAGCGACGGCACGAGGTGAGCGGGCAGGCGCGCAACGAGGAAGTCGCGCAGCTCGCGCGCGCCGTCGGCGACGTCGCCGACCACGTAGGCGACGAGCCGCAGCTCGCCGGCGGGATCGGGCCGCGCGACCACCGCGTTCGCGCGCACGGCCGGGTGCTCGGCGAGCGCGACCTCGATCTCGGCCGGTTCGACGCGGAAGCCGCGCACCTTGAGCTGGTGGTCGGCGCGGCCGAGGAACTCGAGGCCGCCGTCCGCGCGGCGCCGCGCGCGGTCGCCGGTGCGGTAGAGCCGCGCTCCCGGCACGCCGGAGAACGGATCGGGGACGAACCGCTCCGCCGTCTGCGCGGCGCGCCCGCGATAACCGCGCGCGAGCCCGACGCCGCCGAGCAGCAGCTCGCCGGCGACGCCGGTCGGCACCGGCTCGAACGCCGCATCGACGACGTACGCGGTGGTGTTCTCGATCGGCAGCCCGATCGGCTCGGCGGCGGCGCCGAGCGCCGGCTCGGCGACCGGCCGCACGGCGGACCAGATGGTCGTCTCGGTCGGCCCGTACAGGTTCCACACGCGCGCGCCGCGGCGCAGCAGCTCGGCGGCGAGCGGCGGCGGCAGCGCCTCGCCGCCGCACAGCGCGGTGAGGCCGTGGAGGTCGTCGCCGCCGGCGCCGAGCAGCAGGCGCCAGCTCGTCGGCGTCGCCTGCAGGCAGGTGATCCGCTCCTCGCGCAGCAATGCCAGCAGCCGGCGACCGTCGCCGGAATCGTCGCGCCCGGCGAGCACCACCTGGCCGCCGACGACGAGCGGCAGCAGCAGCTCGAGCAAGCTGATGTCGAACGACACCGTCGTCACCGCCAGCAGGACGTCCTGCGCCGTCAATCCCGGCTCGGTCCGCATAGAGGCGAGGAAGTTGACGGCAGCGCGGTGGCTCACCTGCACGCCCTTCGGGCGGCCGGTGGAGCCCGAGGTGTAGAGGATGTAAGCGAGATTGTCGGGAAGCGGCTCGCGCGTCGTCAACGCTTCGCTAGTCGCCCCATCGCTAGTCGCCGCGTAGCTCGTCGTCGCGTCGTTGGTCGCCGCTTCCTGCGTCGCCTTTAGCGTCGCACCGGCAGCGTCCTCGGGCTCGCCTAGCCGCAGCACGCGCACGCCGTCGGGCACGGCGCCGGCGAGGGCGTCGAGCGCGCCGTCGGTGAGCACCACGGCGGCGCCCGAGTCGCGCAGCATGAACGCCAGCCGCTCGGCGGGGAACGCCGGATCGAGCGGCAGGTAGACGCCACCGGCATCGAGGATCCCGAGCAGCGCCGCGACCAGCTCCGGCGAGCGCTCGGCGCAGAGGCCGACAACGACTTCCGGTCCGACGCCGACGGCGCGCAGTCTTCGAGCGACAGCTTGCGCGCGCTCGCCGAGCTCGCCGTAGCTGATGATGCGGCCGCGGTAGCGCAGCGCCGTCGCCTGCGGCTGCGCCGCGATGCGCTGCGCGACGAGGCGGTGCAGCAATGCGTCTTTGTCGCGCGCCGCACGCTCAACGTGAGTGTCGTTGGGCGCCACCAGCACACGGTGCCGCTCGTCCGCCGACAGCAGGGGCAGGCGCGACACCGCGCGGTCGGGATCGGCGACCGCGCCGGCGAGGAGCGTGGCGAACGAATCCGCCAGCCGTTGCGCGGTCGCGGCATCGAAGAGGTCGCTGTTGTACTCGAGCGCGCCGCGGATCTCGCGCTCGTCGTCGCCGGCCGTGGCGCCGCCGTCGGCGCCGTCGACCTCGACGAGCGTGAGGCTGACGTCGACCTGCGCCGCGCGCCAGGGAATCGCCACCGACTCGCAGGAGAGGCCGCGGAGGTCGAGCCGCGCGCCGCCCTCGCGCAACGCCAGCGCGGCGAGCCCGCGCAGGCGCGACGGCGGCCGCTGCAGCGCGAACATCGCCTGGAAGAGCGGCGGGCGGCTGGGGTCGCGCGCCGGGGCGAGCCGCTCGACCAGGAGCTGGAACGGGAAGTCCTGGTGCGCGAGGGCTTGCAGCATCGTCTCGCGTGCGCGCTCGAGGTGCGCGCCGAAGGTCAGGTCGCCGGCAAAGCCCGTGCGGATGGGCAGCGGGTTGACGAAGTAGCCCACCGTTCCTTCGCAGCCCGGCGCGCTGCGTCCGGCGGCCGGCGTGCCGACGACCACTTCGCGCTGCCCGCTCCAGCGATGGAGCAGCGCCGCGAACGCCGCCAGCAACACCGCGTGCAGCGTCGAGCCGGTCTCGCGCGCCAGCCGGCGCACGCCACGGGCGAGCTCGGCGTCGAGATGGAAGGAGCAGGCGCCGCCCGAGGAGGTCTGGATCGCGGGGCGTTGACGATCGAGCGGCAGCTCGAGCGCGGCCGGAGCGCCGAGGAGCTGCGTGCGCCAGAACGCCTCGTGTGCAACAGCCGCGGGCGCGGCGAGGAGACGCTCCTGCCACGCCACGAAGTCGTCGTAGCTGCTCGCCCGGGAATGACCCGCCGTCATCGCGAGCGTAGCGAAGCGATCTCGATGTCGCGAGATCGAGATCGCTTCGTCGCTGCGCTCCTCGCAATGACGGGGGTCGGCTTGTGCTGATTTCTCGGGTACCGGCACCAGCACGTCCGTCCGCTGCGCATCGAGCGCCGCGGCGTAGCTCGCGGCCAGCTCGTCGAGCAGCACGGCCAGCGACCAGAAGTCGATGGCGATGTGATGGACGACGACCTGCAGCACCGCCTCGCCGCGGTGACGCAGCAAGCGGATGCGCAGCGGCGGCCGCTCCTCCAGTGCGAAGGGGCGATGCGCTTCGGCCGCGAGGTGCTGGTCGAGCGCTTGCGCGTCGCGCTCGTCGAGGTCGACCACTTCCCACGGCAGATCGGTGTCTTCCGGCAGCACGCGGCGAAGCGGTTTGCCGTCAACGTCGGGATAGGACGTCCGCAGGGCGGCGTGCCGACGCCAGAGCGCGGCGAAGGCATCGCGCAGCGCGTCGACGTGGACGGTCGAGAGGAAGCGCAACGCGAACGACAGATTGTTGGCGGCGCTGTCGGGCGTCAGCCGCTGCAGGAACCAGAGCCCCTGCTGATTGCGCGACAGGGCCGCGCCGCCGGCGACCGCGACTGTCGCTGCCGTCGCTGCCGCCGTGCCACTCGCTGGTGCCGGGTCGACGAGCCTCACCACCAGCTCGTCCGCCAACCGCTCGACCGTGGCACCGGCGTCGAGGAGCGACTCGAGCGGCAGCTCGACGCCGAGCTCGCGCGCGAGGCGTTGCTGGAGCTCGACCGCCTGCAGCGAGTCGAGGCCCCATGCAACCAATGGCGCGCCGATCGCGGTCTCGCGGCCTGCAGTGCCGAAGAGCGGCGCCAGCAGCGCCAGCACGTGATCCACGACCAGCGCCCGCCGCACCGACGGCGCCGACGCCACGAGCAGGCCGCGGTCGAGCGCCGCGGTCTCGACGCCGAGCGCCGGCAGGTCGCCACGCAGGCGCTGCGCCACTACGTCGAGCTCGCCGGCGAGGAAGCGCTCGCGGCAGGCGCGCCGCTGGATCTTGCCGCTGGTCGTGCGCGGCAGGGTCGCCGGCTTCAGCAAGACGAGCGCGTGCAGCTGCAGCTCGTGCTCGTCGGCGAGCGCGCGCTGCGCGGCGTGGAAGACTTCGTCGGCGGCGAGCGCCCGCAGCGCCGTCCGCTCGACCTCGTATGCCACCACCAGCCGCTCCTCGCCCTCGACGCGCACCGCGAACGCGGCGCCGCCGCTCGGCCGCAGCGCCGGGTGGGACGCGCCAACGGTGGCCTCGAGGTCCTGCGGGTAGTGGTTGCGGCCGCGCAGGATGACCAGCTCCTTGCGCCGGCCGGTGATGAACAGCTCGCCGTCCCGCACGAAGCCGAGGTCGCCGGTGCGCAGGAACGGGCCTTCGTCGCCGGCGCCGCCGGCGAGCGTGGCGCCGAACGTCGCCGCGCTCTCGTCGGGCCGGTTCCAGTAGCCCGCCGTGATGATGGGGCCGGCGACCCAGATCTCGCCGACCTCGCCGTCCGCGCAGCGCCGCCGCTCGTCGGGCTCGACGATGAGGATCTCGCTGCCGATGTGGCTCCGCCCGTGGCCGACCAGCTCGGCGGCCGCCGCTTCGCCGTCGTCGACGACGGCGACGGCGTCGCGTCCCAGCTCGTCGCGGTCGACCTTCAACGTCCGCGGGCCGTCCCCGCAGGCGGTGCTGGCGACCTTGAGCGTCGCCTCCGCCAAGCCGTAAGCCGGGCAGAAGGCGCGGCGGTCGAAGCCGCAGGGCGCGAAGGTCTCGGCGAAGAGCGCCAGCGTGCGCGCCGAGACCGGCTCGGCGCCGTTGAGGGCGACGCGCCAGCGCCGCAGGTCGAGCCCTTCGCGGCGCTGGGGCGGCGTGCGCCGCGCGCTCAGCTCGTAGGCGAAATTGGGGGCGCCGGTGTGGGTGCCGCCGAAGCGGCTCATCGCCTCCACCCAGCGCGCCGGCTGCTGCAGGAACGCGACCGGCGCCATCTGGACGCACGGGAAGCCGCCGAAGACCGGCTGCAGCACGCCGAAGATGAGCCCCAGGTCGTGGAAGGTCGGCAGCCAGGTCACCAGCACGCTGTCGCGGTCGTGCCGAAAGCCGCGGTCGAGGTCCTCCGACGCCCACAGCAGGTTGGCGTGGCTCACCATCACGCCGCGCGGCTCGCCGGTCGAGCCCGAGGTGTACTGCAGGAACGCCAGCGCGTCGGCGTCGACCGCCGGCCGCTGCCACTCCTCGGCGCGCACGGCCGCGCTCAGCCCGTCGGTGCTCAGCAATGCCGGCTGCGCGTTGCCACCCGCGAGCCCGGCGAAACGATCGGCGACCGCGGCGCCGGCGAGCACGACCGCCGCGCCGCAGTCGGCGAACAAGCGCTCGAGCCGCGCGCTGCGAGCCCGGCCGCGCGGCGGCGTCGACGGCACCGCCACCACGCCGGCGGCGAGACAGCCGAAGAAGGCGGCGACGAAGTCGAGCCCCGGTGGATAGGCGAGCAGCGCGCGATCGCCCGCGCCGGCGCGCTCGCGCAGCAGCACGGCGATCCCGCGCGCCCGCTTCCAGAGCTCGCCGTAGTCGAGCGTCTCGGCCACCGTCTCGCCGTCGGCGAGGAAGGTGAACGCCGTGCGCCGCGGCTCGTCGGCGGCACGCCGCTCCAGCACGTCGGCCAGCGTGTTCACGCGCAGGCCCGCGAGCCCCGGCGGCGACGGCGGCGCGCCGAAGCCGCTACGCCGCACCGCCTCGCGCGAGCTACCGGTCGGCGCCAACTCCTGCTCCACCACCCGCACGTCCACGTACAGCGGAAAGGCCGGGATGCGCTCGAGGTCGTGGGCGAGCAGCACCAGGTCGCCTTCACGCCCCACCTCGCGGAAGCCGGCGAAGCGATAGGTGACCTGCATCGGCCGGTTGCGGTCGTTGGGCCGCAGCTCGGCGAAGAGCCGCACGCCGGCGCGCGCGGCGAGCTGGAACAAGTGCGTGAGCAGGACGGAGCCGACGTTCCGCGACATCACGCGGCACGACATCAGCAGCAGCTTGATCGTCCACCGCTCCGCGTCCTGCTCGCGGCCCTTCTCGATCAGGGCGAGCCCGATCTTCCCGTAGGTGCCGAAGACGTCTTCGAGCTCGCAGATGAGCAACAGGTGACGGTCGCTCCGGCGGAAGGCGTCGAGCTCGTCGTACGAGTAGGTGTATCCGGTGGTGTTGAGCTGGTGCGTGCGCTCGGTCAGCTCGTGGGCACGCTGGAGGTCGAGCTCGCCGGCCGGCGCGATGGCGAAGCGCATGCCGAGAGTGGCGAGGAACTCCTCCTGCGCGCCCTCGAACGACGCCTCCGCCTGCTTCCGCGCCATGTCGGTGCGGTAGAGCTGCCGCCGCTGCGCCGAGTCGGCGGTGACGAAGCGCGGCTGCAGCTCTGGCAGCTCGCACAGCGTGGCGAGCAGCGCGGCGTCGTAGGTGCCCACCTGCGGCAGCGCATGCTCCACCTCGGCGCGCTCGAAGGGCTGGTCGTCCACCAGGCAGAGGCTGTCGAGCGAGACGTTGATCTCCTCGGCGATCTTGCGCAGGCTGCCCACCTTCGAGCCCCAGCGGACCTGCGGGTAGAGGAAGTACTCGTCGACGCCGAGTTGGCGCAGCCGCTCTAGCGCGTGCTCGTGGTCGTTGCGGCTGGCGATCGACTGCAGGATGCCGCGCTCGTCGAGCGTCCGCAGCGCTTCCAGAACACCGGGCCGCAGCTGCACGTCGTCCCCTTCGGCCAGGACGCCGTCCCACAGCGTCCCGTCGAGGTCCCAAACGACGACTTTGAAAACCTTCAGCTCCAACCCTTCTCCCGTCTGACCCGGTGATTTCCGTCAGAGCTCAGCGAAAACTGAGCCTGCTATGGCGACCTGCTGGATCTCGTTAGAGCCTTCGATGATCTCCATCACCTTGGCGTCGCGCAGGTGGCGCGCCACCGGATGGTCGCGGCTGGTGCCGGCGGCCCCGTGGAGCTGTACCGCCCACCCCGCCACCCGGCTGGCCGTCTGCGAGGCGAAGTACTTCGCCACCAGCGTCTCGCTGCTCGCCAGCGGCTCGCCCTGCTGCCGTACGTAGCCGGCGCGCCAGCAGAGAAGCCGCGCCGCGCGCGTGCCGACGATCATCTCGGTCAAGAGCCGGCGCACCAGCTGGTGCTGGTCGAGCGCGACGCCGAACGTGCGCCGGCTCGCGGCGTAGGCGAGGCTCGAGTCGAGGCACGCCTGTGCGATGCCGACGCACCCCCAGGCGACCGCGTAGCGCCCGTGGTCGAGCGCGGTGGAGGCGACGTGCGAGATGCCGGTGCCGCTCTTGCCCACGAGTCGATGCGCGGGCACGTGGCAGTCGCGCAGCTCGAGCTCGGCGCACAGCGAGGCGGCGGTGCCGAGCAGGCCCGTGATCGGCCGCCGCTCGAGACCGGGCGCATCGGCGTCGACGAAGAAGGCGGCCGGCTTGCCGTCGAGTCGCGCAAAGACGAGGAAGCGGTCGGCCACCTGTCCGAAGCTGATCCAGCGCTTGCGGCCGGAGAGGAGATAGCCGCCGTCGACGGCGCGCGCCTCGGTCTCGACCGCCGAGGCGTCGCTGCCCACGTCCGGCTCGCTCAGCGCGAAGGCGCAGAGCAGCTCGCCGCGCGCGATCGCCGGCAGCTCGGCGCGGCGCAGCTCGGCGCTGCCCCAGCGCAGCAGCGCGAGAGCCGTCATGTCGTGCACGGTGAGCAGCGTGCGCACCGACGAGCAGCCGCTCGCCAGCTCCTCGCAGAGCAGGCCGTAGGTGATCGCGTCCATGCCGCGGCCGCCGTGCTCGACGGGCAGCGGCGCGCCCAGGAAGCCCGCGGCGCGCACGGCGGCGATCGCCTCCGCGGGCATGCGTTCCTCGCGGTCCCACTGGTCGGCGAACGGGCGCACCTGGTCGTCGACGAAGGCGCGGAAGCGCAGCCGCGCGGCGCGCTGCTCCGGCGACAGCTCGAGGCGCGGGCCGGCGGCCGCGGCTTCCGCGGCCAATCGAGCGGCGAAGAGCGACTCAGCTTCCGGCACCGGCGCTCCGCTTGCGCTCCACCAGCGCGGCGATAGCGGCCACGCTGCGGAAGTTGTCGAGGTCGAGGTCCTCGTCGGTGACGCTCACCGCGAAGTCGCGCTCGACGAAGGTCACCAGCTGCATGGCGAGCAGCGAGTTGACGAAGCCGCTGGCGAAGATGTCCTCGTCGTCGGCGAGCTGCTGGCGCACGTAGCGCGCGAGGAAGGCGCGGATGCGGTCCTTGTCGCCGTCGCCGTTCGTGCGGGTATCGGCTTCGACGAGCTGCGGCTGTGCGGTGGTATCGGCCATGAAGCTCCCGGCGCGCGACGTCAGCCGCCGCCTCCGTAGTCGTAGAAGCCGCGCCCCGACTTGCGCCCGTGGAGCCCGGCCTCCACCATCCTGCGTAGCAGCGGGCAGGGCCGGAACTTGCTGTCGCCGAAGGCCTGCTGCAAGACCTCCAGCGAGTCGAGGACGGTGTCGAGGCCGATGAGATCGGCCGTGGCTAGCGGCCCCATGGCGTGGCCGAAGCAGGACTGGAAGAGCCGGTCGACGGCTTCGGCCGAAGCGACCTGGTCCTGCACCACCCAGATCGCCTCGTTGAGCGTCAGCATGAGCACACGGTTGGTGACGAAGCCGGGCGAGTCCTCGACCACCGTGCCTTCCTTGCCCATGGCCGCGAGCAGCGCCAGCGCGCGCTCGAGGGTGGCGGCGGAAGTGTGGTGGCCGCGGATGACCTCCACCATCGGCTTGCGCGGCGCCGGATTCATGAAGTGCATGCCGACGACGCGGTCGGGACGCTGCGTGACGGAAGCGATGCGCGTGATCGGGATCGCCGAGGTGTTGGCGGCGAAGACGCAGTCGTGCGGGCAGATGGCGTCGAGGCGCCGGTAGACCGCTTCCTTGACCGGCCACTTCTCCACCACGTTCTCGACCACGAAGCCGACGCCAGCGAGCTGTTGCTCGTCGCAGGTGAAGGTGATGCGCGGCAGCAGCTGGTCGGCGCCCTCGCCGGCAGCCGGCTTCTTGCCCAGAAGGTTGCGCATGCGCAGCCCTTGGCGGATCGCCTGGCGCGCCGACTCGAGGCGCTCGTCGGCGACGTCGACGAGCACCACGCGGTGGCCGCTCTCGACCAGGCTCTGCGCCACGCCGCTGCCCATGACGCCGGCACCGACGACGCCGACCACCTCGAGCGATGCAGGTTCGGATGCTGACGCCCTAGCTGCCCCAGGCGCGGGCTCGGAAACCAAACCGGAGATCATCAGCGCCCCTCTATCGGAAACCAATCGTGGATGCGGCGGCGGCGGAGCTCCCGAAAAAATCTACGGGTAGTCGTCCAACTCGACGAAAGGAAGGCCGCAGGGATAAAAGAGATTGAACACCGGCTGCTCGATCACCTCCGCGAAGCGGAGGAAGACGGGACCGTAGTCTTCGAGCGGCGAGCGGCCGCTCTCGATCTGCTGCCACTCGGCGACGGGCACGCCCACCGCCGCCGCCAGCTGCTCGGCGGCGAGACGCTTGCGCTCGCGGTGACGGCGGATGAGCTCGCCGGCCTGACCGGCGCGCGTGTCGGCGGCGCGTCCGCTCTCGGCCAGCAGGCGCGAGGTCGGCGCCTCGAGCTGGATGGCGATCTGCGCCAGCCGCGGTCCCCAGGTCTCGGCGAGCGACGCGCCGCTCTCCAGCTCGCGGTAGCGCTCGCCGGTCATGCCGAGCGCGCGCGCCATCTCGTCGGCCGAGAAGCCGCGACGCTCGCGCTCTTTCCTGAGGACGTCACCCAACGTCATCGCCCTGAGCCCACCTCCACATGCCCGCCGAATGCCGCTCTCCCTCGCCGCGGATGGAGGTGACGACACCGGCGCCGTTTTTTGTGCAGCGGTATACTCGAAAAAACGAACTCAGAAGTCGGTTCGATCTTAACACTCACACTCACGCGTCGACAGCTTCACGTCACGCCGCCAACGCGCGCGCCGGAGAGGAGGGTTCCCATGAGCTACGAGGAGGAGGAAGACACGCGCCAGTACACGGTGGTGATGAACCACGAGGAGCAGTACTCGATCTGGCTCGCCGACCGCGAGCTGCCGCTCGGCTGGACCGCCGTCGGCAAGACGGGCACCAAGCAGGAATGCCTCGACTACATCGAAGAGGTATGGACCGACATGCGGCCGCTGAGCCTGCGGCAGAAGATGGCTGCAGCCGCTGCCAGCGCCGACAGCAGCGAGTAGAGAAGCGGGCAGCGGACCTTCGCCGATGACCCGCGGGATTCCTCCGCCCGTCGACGTCGACGCCAAACGCGGTGAGACGCAGTGCGGCGCGACGACCGTCACCGTGGCCTGCGTGCGGCTGGGCCTCGCGCCCGAGCTGCAGCTACGGGCGGCAGAGGTGCTGCCGCCGGAGATGCGCGCCAAGATGGAGCGCTATCGCCTCGCGCGCGACCGCGAGGCCTACCTGGTGGCGCGGCTCGCGTTGCTGCAGCTGCTGCGCGAGCGCGGCTACGGCGACGATTGCCTGGCGTCGCTCTACTCCGGCGCGCACGGCAAGCCGCAGCTTTACGGCTGTGAGCTCAACCTCTCGCACTCCGGCGACTACGTGCTCTGCGCGGTGAGCGACGGCGGACCGGTCGGCATCGACGTCGAGCAGCTGCGTCCGCTCGACGTCGACGAGCTGCGGCGCTTCTTCTCCGCCGCGCAGTGGCAGTCGATCGTCGCGGCAGCGGAGCCGCGCCGCGAGCTCTTCCGCCTGTGGACGCTGCTCGAGAGCGTGCTCAAGGCCGACGGCAGCGGCCTCTCCACGCCGGCGGCGACGATCGAGCTCGACGGGTCGATCGCGCGCCTTCACGGCGCGCTCTGGCACCTGCATCCGCTCGACGTCGACGCCGGCTACTGCGCGCACCTCGCCACTCGCGATCCGCGACCGGCGATCGTGCTGCGCCGCCTGCGCGCCGAGGAGACTCTCGGCGCCGAGACCATTGTGCCGATTGCCGTGCCGGCGGTAGGACAGTAGGATGCGCGCCGCTCGCCGTCACCCGGAGATCGCAGAGATCGCAACGCGTCCCGAGCCGCGCTGCGCCGGCCGCCGCCGGCGGCTGCCCGGGAGGGAGGTCGCAGGTCATGGGATTGTTGCTGTTCCTCATCTGGCTCTCGATGAGCCTGCTCGTCGGCTACGCGGGACGCCATCGCGCCATCGGCTTCTGGGGCTTCTTCATCATCTCGCTCATCCTGACGCCGATCCCCACCGTCCTGGTGCTGCTGCTCACCGCGTCGCGCGATTGACGCGCCCCGACCGCGGACGGCGGCACCAACCCGTGGCCTGAGCGAGCGCGCCATGCCCGTACCCTCCTCGGCGCTGCTCGACCTCGTCCGCCGCGAGTCGCAGGTCTCGCTGCGCAAGCTGATGTTCATGGCGGCCGTCGCCGCCATCGGCAACGCGCTCGTGCTGGTGGTGGTCAACGCCGCCACCACCCAGCGTCGTCAGCGGCGAGACCGACGGCAGGAGCTTCCGCTTCCTGCTGCTCTTCGCCGTCGCCATGGCGCTGGCGGCGATCGGCGAGAACCACATCCTCGACGTCTCGGTGCTCGAGATCGAGCGCATCCTCGACCGCGTGCGCGTCCGCATCGCCGACAAGGTCCGCCGCGTCGAGCTGCTGCCGCTCGAGGAGATCGGCCGCGCGGCCGTCTTCACCAGCCTCACCCGCGAGACCGCCATCCTCTCGCAGGCGGTGCGGCTGATGGCGGTGGCGCTGCGCGCCGCGCTCCTCGTCGTGTTGCTGCTCTTCTACCTCGCCTCGCTGTCGATGACCGCCTGCATCCTCACCGTCGTCCTCGGCGCCCTCGGCGTAATCCTCTACCTGCCGCGGGCCCGCAAGGCACAGGCCGACCTCGAGGCCGCGGCGCAGCGCGAGAACGAGTTCTTCACCGTCCTCACCCACCTGCTCGAGGGCTTCAAGGAGGTCAAGCTCCACCGCCGGCGCAGCGAGGAGCTGTTCGCCCGCGCCGTCGCCACCTCGGCGGCGACCGCGGAGACGAAGATCGACGGCTTCAGCCACTTCACCCGCCTCAACGTCTTCTCGCAGAGCGTCTTCTACGTGCTCATCGCGGCGATCGTTTTCGTGCTGCCCAGCCTCACCCATGTCTCGAGCGACGTGGTGATCAAGGCGACCGCCACCATCCTCTTCATCATCGGTCCCATCGCCTCGGTGGTGATGGCGCTGCCCACCTTCGCCAGCGCCAACGTCGCCGCGGAAGGGATCCAGAAGCTCGAGGCGGCGCTCGACCTCCACCTCGAGCAGCAGACGCCGACCTCCGGCGAGGAGCGGGCCGCCTTCCGCGAGATCCGTCTCGAGGGCGTGACCTTCGAGTTCAAGAGTGCCGAGGGGCGTACCGAGTTCCGCCTCGGCCCCGTCGACCTCGAGCTGCGCGCCGGCGAGACGCTCTTCCTCTCCGGCGGCAACGGCAGCGGCAAGACGACCCTGCTCAAGGTGCTCACCGGGCTCTACCCGCCGCACTCGGGGCGCATTTATCTCGACCGCCAGCCGGTGGATGCGTCCAACGCCGAGGAGTATCGGAGCCTCTTCTCCACCATCTTCCCCGACTACCACCTCTTCGATCGTCTCTACGGCCTGGAAGGGGCAACGCCGGAGGCGGTCGCCGCCGGTCTCCGCGACATGGACCTCCACGCCAAGACGGCGGTGGCCGAGGGCCGCTTCACCACCCTCAACCTGTCGAGCGGCCAGCGCAAGCGGATGGCGATGGCGGTGGCGCTGCTCGAGGACCGCCCGATCTACGTCTTCGACGAATGGGCGGCGGAGCAGGACCCGGAGTTCCGCCAGCACTACTACGACGTCATCCTGCCGCGGCTCAAGGAGCGCGGCAAGACGCTGGTCGTCGTCACCCACGACGACCGCTACTATCGCGCCGGCTACATCGACCAGATGGTGAAGCTGGTGGAAGGACGGCCGCAGCCGTTCCCGCGGGAGGCGCCATGACCGATCCATCGCAACCGCCCAAGCCCGGTGCGGCCCAGCCCGGCGCCGAGCCGCCGCCGCCCGGCGCGCCGCCGCCGCAGAAGCCCACTCGCTGGCAACGATTCCGCGTCTGGCTGCGGCGCAATCAGCTCATGCTGACGGCGATCGTCCTCTTTCTCGTCATGGCGGTCCTCTACCTCGCCCCCAGCATCTTCATCTTCATCCGCGCCGGCGAGCGCGGCGTGCTCTGGAAGCGCTTCGGCGGCGGCGTGGTGGTCGACCGCTACTACGGCGAGGGCACCGCGGTCATCTGGCCGTGGAACACCATGACCATCTACAACGCGCGCATCCAGGTCGAGAACCGCACCTTCGATGCGCTGTCGAGCGACGGTCTCACCATCGAGGTGGACAGCACCGTGCGCTACCAGCCGATCAAGGAGACCCTCGGCTTGCTGCACGAGCACGTCGGTCCCGGCTACGTCGACGTGGTCCTGATGCCGGAGGTCGCCGCCGCGGTGCGCGCCATCATCGCCCGCTATCGCCAGGACGAGCTCTACACCAGCGACCGCCTGAAGCTGCAGCAGCAGATCGTCCACTACTTGCGAGACCAGACCGACGACCGGTGGATCAGGATCGACGACCTGCAGGTGCGCAGCGTGATCCTGCCCGAGCACATCAAGAAGGCCATCGAGTCCAAGCTGGCGGCCGAGCAGAAGGCGCAGGAGTACAGCTTCATCCTGCAGACGGAAGCCAAGGAAGCCGAACGCAAGAGGATCGAGGCGCAAGGTATTCGCGACTTCCAGGACATCGTGTCGGCGGGCATCTCCGACGCCTACCTGCGCTGGAAGGGGATCGACGCCACGCTCAAGCTGGCCGAGTCGCCGAACGCCAAGGTGGTCATCATCGGCTCGGGCCCCAACGGGCTGCCCATCATCCTCAACGCCGAGACCGGCGCCGCGAGCGCCGGTACCGCCGGCGGGCCGCCGCCGCGCTAGACGCAGCCGGTTTCGACGGGCGAGGGCGTGGACGCGATGGGCGAGGCGAAGGTGCGACTCCTGCTGCTGCCCTTCGCCGGCGGCAGCGCGCAGACCTATCGCGGTCTCATCGCAAAGTTGCCGCCGTGGATCGAGCCGCTGGCGCCGGAGCTGCCCGGGCGCGGCACGCGCTTCCGCGAGAAGTTGCTCGGCACGATCGAGCAGCTGGCCGACGACGTCCTCGCGCGACTGCGCGGCCAGCTCGGCGGCGGTGCGCGCTGGGCCGTCCTCGGCCACAGCATGGGCGCACTGCTCGCCTACGAGATCGCGCGCCGAGCGGGGCGCGAAGGTTGGGCGGAGCCGCTGCACTTCTTCGCCTCGGGCCGGCGGCCGCCCCACGTGCCGGGCGACCCGCCGCTCCACGACCTGGGCCGGGCCGAGCTACTGGCGCGGCTGCGCGACCTCGGAGGCTTGCCGCCCGAGGTCGCCGAGCACGAGGAGCTGATGGACCTCATGCTGCCCCTCCTGCGCGCCGACCTGCGCGCCGACGAGACCTACGCGCCGGCGACGGAGCCGCTGCTCTCCTGCCCCATCACCGCGCTCGCCGGCACGAGCGACGACCACGTCGACCGCGAGGCCGCCCCGCGCTGGGGCGAGCTCACCACCGGGCCGAGCCGCGTCGTCGAGATCGGAGGCGGACACTTCTTCGTCCAGCAGGCGCCCGCCGCCGTCGCCGAGACGGTCGCGCGCACGCTCCTCCTGGCGCGCTGAAGCCGAAAGCGGCGTGCTATGCGCCGTCGCCGCGACGCTGGCGCGTCACCCCTCAGGGGGAACCGGACGCCGCCGCACTGCCGAGGTGAAACACCAGCGAAGTCTGCAGCACGGTGTCGGTTCGCTCGGCGCCCGCGGCCGGGCGCTCGTCGTAGCGCAGGTCGTAAGACACCTGAAGCGCGAGGCGCCGCGTCAGCGCCGCCTGCAGCGCCGCCTCGCCTTCGAAGCGCTGGTCCTCGATGCCGCCCTCGAAGTAGTTGGTGAGCTTCAGCGTCGCCGTCGTCGTCGGCGAGAGCTGCATCTTGCTGGCGAGGACGGCGATGCCGACCGCGTCGTCGCTGCTCGTGCCGTCCGTCGTCTCTTCGTGCTGCCAGCCGAGACCCAGCTCGGCGAGGAGCTGCCAATTGGTGCGCTCGACGAGCCGAAAGTCGACGCCGCCGGCGAGCAGGTTGCGATAGGAGATCCCCGCGAGCGGCGCCCGGTACCACTGCTCGCTGAGCACCAGGCCGAAACGCTCGTCGAGCCGCCGCCGGGCGATCGCTCCGGCGTCGTACGTCTCGGCGTTCGTCGCGCCGTCGCTCTCCGACCGCATCGCCGAGGCGGAGGTGTTGAGCTCCCAGCGCGTCCCCTTGAGGACGTAGTCGAGCTCGGCGGCGCCGTTGGCGGTGTCGCTGTTGCCGGAGGTGCTCGCATACGAGACCTTGGCGTCGAAGGTCCAGGTGCGCGCCGGCGTCGCCGCCGCGGTCGACGGTTGCGCGGCCGCCGGCGCAGGCGTCTCCTGGGCGAACGAAGCGGCGGGAACGATCAGAGCGAGAACGAACAGACGAGGACGCAGCCCTCTCATCATAGAGACCTCCGTTCGCCGGTGGCGGATCGGTGGACCGCGGCGATTCTACGCCCGACCGAAAACGCATGGCGAGACTTGCCAGGCTCGCGGCGATGCTGTTACTCTGCCTCCATGTTGCATTGGGTTTTTCAAACCAGGAGGTAAGGTGATGGCTTCAGAGACGGTTCAAAACGCAGTCAAGCTGGTGGGTGAGGGCGCGATTCTGCCGGGAGCGAGCCTTCTCCTGGATGGCGACTTCAAGGGCGGCGCCGGCCACGCCGTCGTCGGCATACTGGCGCGGTCGATCTTCGGGCCGCTCGGCTGGTTCGCGGCGGCCGCCAACTCGTTCTCGAAGTCCACGAGCGGCAAGTCGCTCGTCGAGCACTTCAAAAGCGAGAAATCCCGAGTCGCCGCCAAGACCTGAGGACGCCCCGCCGCGGCCACCACGGCCGCGGAAGCAGGCAACTCAGGCAGGGAGCGGACGAGAGCGGCGGCCGGCGCGTCCGGCCGCTCGCAAGCCAGTCAGCCGCTCGTCCCCTCGCAAGTCTCGCGCTAGTAAATGAGCTCGTGCCGGCCTCTCGGACCTAGAGGGCCGGCACGACCTCGAGCACGCCGCGCATCATCTGCGCGTGGAAGGTGCAAACGTACGGGTAGCGGCCGGGCAGCGCCGGCGCCTCGAGCACCGCGCTACCGCGGCTGCCCGGCGTCGTCGCCAGCGGCTCGATGGTGAGCTCGAGCGCCGCCACCGCGAGGTCGTGCTTCACGCCGGGATCGTCGTTGACGACGGTCACCCGCACGCGCTCGCCGGCGGCGACGCGCAGCGTCGGATTGGGCGCGTCATTCCCCGGCAGGTAGAACGCCATGCCGCGCGCGTAGAGCACGAGCTCGCGCTCCTGCCCGGCGCCGGCGCCGGCGCCGGCTCCGCCGGTGAACGCCCAGACGGTAACTGCAAAGGCGCCCAGCAAGAGGAGCGCCACGAAGATCGACAAGTTGCGCATGCGTGCGGTGCTCATGGTGATCCTTTCCTATCCAACTAACGTGCCGGTGGCGTACATGATGGCGACGCCGGCGAACAGTCCCCAGGCGACGGGCGCGGAGCGCAGCAGCTCGCCGAGCCCGCGCTGGCGCGCCATGGATGCGGTGATCTGCACCACTACCTGGGCGATGGCCCCGGCGCCGACGCCGAGGAACAGCACCGCCCACAGCGGCGAGTAGAGGAAGCCGCCCAGCCAGGCGCCGGCGATCGTCGGCAGCCCGGCGATGGCGCCGAGGAGCAGCAGCCGCCGCAGCGCCACGCGCTCTTGCGCGAGCGGCGCCACGATGGCGAGCCCCTCGGTCGTGTTGTGCAGCGTGAAGCCGAGCATCAGCAGGGTGCCGAAGGCGAGCTCGCCGAGCGCGAAGGCAGCGCCGATCGCGAGGCCCTCGCCGAAGTTGTGCAGGCCGATGCCGATGGCGATGAGCAGCGCGACTGTGACGCTTGCGGATTGGGCGCTCGCCGGCTTGGCGCCGCTTCACCGCCGCCGAGGCCGCGACGCTTCAGCCAGGCGCCGAAGCCGTCGATGGCGAGGTACGCCGCGGCAGCGGCGAAGAGCAGCAGGATCGCCCCCTGGAACGAGCCCGGCATCGCCTCGGCCGCCTCGCCACCCTCGTGCAGCGCGTCGACGAGCAGGAAGAGCAGCAGCCCCACCGTCAACGCCAGGATGAAGTCGAGGCCGCGCCGCCCGAGCCGCCGCAGCAGCGGATACCAGAGGAGACCGATCGCCACCGGCAGCACGCCGACGTAGAGGCCGATCAACGCAAAGATGCCGAACAGGCGGCCGCTCGGTCGCGGCGTCTCCACGGCGACGGCGATCTCGTGGTCGAAGGGGATGCCGTTGCGGCTGAGCAGGCGAAGCGCGTGCGTCTCCCCCTCGACCCACGGATAGGGGATGCGCAGGGTGGCGGTGCCGAGGTGCCCCAGCTCGCCGGCAGGCTCCTGCGTGAACGCCCAGTAGGCGTCGTCGACCATCACCTGCGCGATGGTCAGCGGGTCGGGCCCGTCGTTGAGCACGTTCACGGTGATGAGGTCCTTGTCGAGCGTCACGCGCTCGAAGGCCAGCACCTCGACCGGCGGCGAATCGCCACGCAGCTCGGCGGCGGGATCGAGCCGTACGATCACCAGCAGCAGCGCGGCGAGCGCCACCAGCGGCAGCAGCGCGATCGCCCAGCGCAGGGCGGCGGAGCGCTCGACGACGCTCACCGTCACGCCCTCGCCTCGAAGAACCCCATCCAGCCGAGCTCGGCGAACTCGCTCTGGTGGGCGTGGAACATGAACTGCCCCGGGTAGCGGAAACGCGTCTCGAGGACGGCGCGCTCGCCCTGGCAGAGCATCAGGTTGTCGGTCGTGTCGTCGGAGACGAGCCGCGTGCCGGTGCGGAAGACCTCGAAGAACATGCCGTGCAGGTGGAGGCTGTTGACGAGGTCGAACTCGGTGACGTTGACGAGATAGATGCGCACCAGCTCGCCGACGCGCACGGCGATGGGGTCGTGCACGTGGTGGTGCGCCACCGTGTTGACGGCGTAGACCTCGTTCTCGGCGTCGAAGTTGGTGTCGAAGGCGTTCATCATCATCACCATCTCGTCGGCCGGCGGACGGCCGCCGGGCGGGTCGACGATGAAGACGCCATAGAGCCCCTTGTGGATGTGCCGCTTCAGCGGCACCGCGTGGCAGTGGTAGAGGTGCAGCCCGAACGGCTCGGCGTCGAACTCGTAGACGAACTTGCCGCCGGGGGGCACCTGGTCCTGCGGCATCGAGCCGTCCATCGCCGGCGGGTGCCAGCCGTGGAAGTGGATGGTGTGCGGGTGGCTCCCCTGGTTGAGGAAGCTCACGCGCACGCGGTCCCCTTCGGTGGCGCGCAGCGTCGGCCCCGGCACCTGGCCGTTGTAGGTCCAGGCGGGGAAGAAGAGGCCGGGCGCGATCTCGATCTCGCGGTCGACGGCGTAGATGTCGTACTCGCGCAGCAGGCGGCCGTCGGGCGTCGTCGACTCGCGGTAGAAGCGGGCCCGCTCGCGCTCGGGCAGGTGCGAGAAGTTGAAGCTGCGCAGGTAGACGCTGGGGTCGGGATGGTGACTGGTGACCCGGCCGACGGCGCCGGCGAGGTGGGCGTCGTGCCCCGCGGCGGCCGCGCCGTCGTGCGCGTGCTTCGCGCCTTCGGCCTCCGAGCCATACCCCTGCGCGGCGCCGCGCGCCCGGGTGGCGGCGAGCGCCGCCGCCCCCACCGAGCCGAGGCCGGCGAGGCGAAGGAGGAGGCGGCGGGAGAGCGGTAGTCGCGGGTCCATCTAGGTAGTTCTCGGGCTACAGATTTTGAGTAGCCAAAAACAGGGTATGGCAGGACTGAAACGGTGTCAAGGGGGTGCGGCCAAAATGGCCGTGAGAGGGCCCAACGGCGGTGGAGCGCCTGGCGTCGGTCTCAGCGCCGGAACGGGTGCTCCAAGCTCAGGTAGAGGAGCACCGAGCGCTCGCCGTCTCCCGCGCCGACCTCGAACGGAAACCCAACACCGTAAACGATTTGGAGGTCGTCGAGGTTCTGCGCGAAGCGCACGCCCGGAGAGAGGAGGAAGCTCTCCTCGTGCACCGCTCCGCCGCGCTCCGCGATCACCCGCCGGTGCTCCCACACCGCCTCGAGCATCAGGTTGAGGGTCGGTCGCGCGAGCCAGATGAGCCCCTGGCCGGCGAAGACGCCCTCCAGGTCCTGCTCGCGGCCCAGCGAGTCGGCGACGGCCCGCTCGTAGGTCGCACCGAGGTTCCAGTGGCCGACGAGCCGGTCTGAAATCGCGTAAGAGACCGGCAGATTGAGCTCGAGACCCGGCTCGCCGGAGCCCAGCCCCTCGTCCTCGTCGCCGGTGGGCAGCACCACCGAGAGACGCGGCGCGATGGCGAGCGGACCGTCGCCGCCGACCCCCACGGCCTGGTAGCGATAGTTGATGGCGACGTCGCCGAGCCCGCGCTCCTCCCCCACCCGCAGGATCGGCACCGTGTAGCTCAGCTGGTGCCGCTGGTTGGGCGCCGGCCACTCCTGCGTGAACTCGAAGCTCCAGTCACCACCGTGGCGCGGATGCTCGAACACGCCGATGTGCTGCACCACGCCCGGCTCCTGGTTGTACGCCTCCTCGATGAGGAAGCTGTTGTCTGCGATGGGACCTTCCTGCGCGCCCAGCGGCAACGCCAGCGCGATGAGAGCAATCGAGGCCAAGATCAGATTCGAGCGCATGTCGACTCCGTTTTTGATTAATCCAACTCACGGCGCAGTATCCTCCAAACCGCTGCTCCCCGGCAAGCGCAGCGCCGAGCGGCGCGCGCTGCGATAATCCGGCACCCATGCCGACGAGCACGGTCGAGGACTACCTCAAGCACATCCTGCTCGCCGAGCAGGACGCGCCGGACGACCGCGTCGGCACCGGCCAGATCGCCTCACGCCTGGCGCTCTCGCCGGGAACGGTGACCGCGATGCTCAAGGCGCTCGCCGACGGCGGCCTGCTCGACTACGAGCCCTACAGCGGCGTTCGCCTCACCTCGGCAGGGCGGCAGCTCGCCACCCACGTGCTGCGCCGCCACCGCCTGCTCGAGCTCTTCCTCGTCGAGGTGCTCGGCCTCGACTGGAGCGAGGTGCACGCCGAGGCCGAGCAGCTCGAGCACGCCGTCTCCGACCGCCTCATCGCGCGCATGGACGAGATGCTCGGCTCACCCACCGTCGACCCGCACGGCGACCCCATCCCCAGCCCGACCGGCGTCCTCGCGCCGGTGCAGCAACCGAGCCTGCTCACCTGCGCGCTGGCGAAGCCGCTACAGGTGGCGCGGGTGCAGGACCAGAGCCCCGACTTCCTCCAGCTCGTTCAGCGGCGTGGGTTGCGTCCGGGTCAGCCGGTGCGCGTGCTGGCGCGCGACGAGGCGGCCGACACGGTGGAGCTCGAGGTCGGCGCCGGCGAGCGCCTCAACCTGGGCTATCGCGCCGCTTCGAAGATCCTCGTCGAACCTGGCCAGTGATCCGAGGCGCACGGCGAGACGCAGCGCTCGACGCAGCCGCGCTCGACCGATCGGCAACTCTCGCTCAGCCGCGATGCGCGCGGCCATGGGGCGCGGTGCAGGCGTTCTCGACGGCTCAGTAACTCTCGCCGGGGCGCAACGTCACCACCTCGCAGCGCACGCCCTGATTCTTGAGCTCGCTCGCGAGGTCCTCGGGCTTGCCGGTAAGCGCGTCGAAGGTGCCCCAGTGGATGGGGATCACCACCTGCACGCCGAGGTAGCGGCAGGCGCGCGCCGCCTGGTGCGGGTCCATGGTGAACAGGTCGCCGATCGGCAGGAACGCCAGCTCGGGCCGGTACAGCTCGCAGAGCAACTGCATGTCGGAGAAGAGCGCCGTGTCGCCGGAGTGGTAGAAGGTGAAGCCGCTCTCCAGCCGCACCACGTAGCCCGCGGCGCTGCCGCCGTAGAGGATCTGGTCGCCGTCGCTGATGCCGCACGAGTGATCGGCGCGCACCATGGTGACGCGCGCGCCGAGCACCTCCTGGCTGCCGCCGAGGTTCATCGGCGAGGTGTTCTCGACGCCCTTGCTCTGCAGCCAGTGGCAGAGCTCGAAGCTGCCCACCACCTTCTTCGGCCGATGCTGCTTGGCGAGCGCGACGGCGTCGCCGATGTGATCGAAATGCGCATGCGTGAGCAGCATCGCATCGATGCGCGGCAGCTCCTTCTGCGCCGGCGGGCAGGCCGGGTTCCCCTGCACCCACGGATCGATGAGCACCACCTCGCCGCCGGGCAGATCGCAACGCACCGTGGCGTGGCCGAGATAGGTGAACGTGGGCCGCAGGTCGTGCATGGAGCCTCCTCGATCGGCGCCGCGAGCGACCGGCGCCGTTGCCGCCTCGCGCGCCTCGGCATCGTCATCTCATCGCCGCCGGAGCCGCGGCCGGATTCTATGCGCGCACCGAGGCGCGAAGCGCTGCGCTAGATTGGCGCCGCAGCGCCGCGTACAACGCCGCGGCGCAGAGGAGGCGAGATGAGCCCGATGTACCCCTGGTTGCTGTTCCTCCACGTCGCCGCCGCGCTCTGGCTGGCGGCAGGCGTCTTCGCCAGCTCCGTCGTCGGCGCGCAAGGCAAGCGCGCCAAGAGCGTCGCCGAGCGCGCGCTCGCCGCGCGGCTGCTCTGGCGCCTACACGTCATCTACACCCTGCCCGGCCTCGTCATCGGCGGCTTCCTCGGCTTCTACCTCGTCACCGCCGCCGGCTACCGCTTCGGCGAGACCTGGGTGCTCGCCTCCGCCGCGCTCTACCTGCTGCTCTTCCTCTCGACGCTGTTCGGAGTGACGCCAGGACTGGCGAGACAACGGAGCGCAGCAGGGAAGCTTGCGGCTTCAGAAGCGGGGTCGGGCACGCTCGCTGGCTGCACCCGCCGCTGCAACGGGCCCTGCGACGGAGCGCCGTTCTCGGCGCGGCGCCGTTCGAGAAGGTGCCACTTGTCCTCACCCACGTCCACGCGCTCATCGTGCTGCTGCTCGTCTGCCTGATGGCGGTCAAGCCGTAGTGCAGCGAGTTTCGATCGATTCGTCCATGGCGTCAGTTTCCTAGCCTCACCTTAATGCGGACAGAACCGGCGCAAGAAGCTCGTCATCAGGTTCTTGGCCGAAAACATGGCAGGCTTGCAGGTAGGCAGTCACGAGCTTGCCCATGAGGATGCCATGCGCGGCGGGAGTGCGAAGGTAGAGGGGTCCGAGAGCGTGGATCCCCGAAGCGAAATGGTCGCGAGCGATGGAACCGTTGCCTCCGCGTAAGAGGATCGTGCCCATGGCGCCGAGGGACATCGCCAGGTCTGGTAGGAAAGCATCTGGATGCTGCTCCGCCAACTGCCGCTGAATCTCTACCGCCTCTTGCGCCGCCTTCACTGCTGCGTCCCGCCGGCCGAGAGCGCTCAGCACGATCCCCACATTGTTCAGACTCGTCGCCAAATACGACAGGAAGGCCTCCGGACGCCGCCCCGCGAGCTGCCGATAGATTTCCAGCGTCTCTTGCGCTGTCTCGAGCGCCGCCTCCTCGCGACCGAGAGAGTTCAACGCGCCGCCGAGACTGTTCAGGCTCTCCGCGAGGTCCGGCAGGAAGGCGTCGGGACGCTGCTCGGCCAGCTGCCGTCGAATCGCTACCGCCTCCTGCGCGGCCGTCAGCGCCGCCGCCGGCCTCCCGAGATCACTCAGTCTTATCGCTAGGTTGCTCAGACTCGCCGCCAGGTCCGGAAGGAAGGTGTCCGGACGCTGCTCCGCCAACTTCCTTCGCATCTCCACCGCCTCTTGCGTTGCCTGCAGAGCCGCCTCGCGCCGCCCCAGCTCGCTCAACTCGTTCCCCAGGTTGTTCATGGTCGCCGCCAGATGCGGCACGAAGACATCCGGACGCTGCTCCGCCAGTTTCCGTTGAATCTCCAATGCCTCTTGCGTTGACCCCAGCGCCGCCTCGCGCCGCCCGAGAACGCTCAGCCTGTGCCCGAGGTTGCTCAGCGTCATCGCCAGTTCCGGTAGGAAGACGTCCGGATGCCTTGCCGCCAGCTTTCGGTAGAGTTCCAGCGCCTCTTGGGTTGCCTCCAACGCTGCCTCCCGCCTCCCCAGAGCGCTCAGCCTGTTGCCGAGGTTGCTCGCCAAGCGCGCCATATCCGAAATGGCGTCGGTGTCGACCATGCCTTCGCCACGACGGGCATCGAGCACCATGCGGGTCGCGGTCGCCGCAGTCTCGCGGAGCACCACCGTCTGCTCATGATGGTCGTCTACCAGTCTCACAATCGCCTCGGCGACGGGCACAGAGCCGGCTTCCTCCAGTACCTCGGCAAGAACAACGCCCGCCGGATCGCCGGTCGCCAAGGCGACTTCGATGGCAGTCATCGCCAGCTTCGCAAGGTCCAGTCGTAACGCGGCGCGGAGCCACTCGACCGCTTCGGGCCGCCGTCTGGCCAGGCGGTCGAGCACGGTGAGGAGGCTTGTCGATCCGGCCGCGCCGGCGCCTTCGACGGCCCCTCGCAGCACCGAATCGGTGTCGTGCTCCAGGGCGCGCTGCACGAGGTGCTCGCCGATGAGGTCGGGCTCGAGGCCGCGGATCCCGTGGTTGCCGCCGTAGAGGCGCCGCAAGGTATCGACGATCTCATCGAGCAAGTGCTCGTGGCCGGCAGGCAAGTGCGCCGCCATCTCCACGGCGTCGCGGACTTCGGAGGCGGCGCGTCGTCCGCCCCACAGCGTCAGCAGGACGACGCTGCGCTCGACGCCGCGCACAAACGCGTTCCTGACCGCCCCGGCGAGCTCGAGTTCCTTCGCCGCTCCTCGCCAATAGCGCCGCTCGTGCTCGAGCATGAAGTCAAGCAAGTCGCCAGCGTCCGCGACCGACTTGCCTGCGAGCGCCGCTAGCGCCGCCATCAACACGTAGAGACCTTGCGCGAAGTGCGGCGCGTCGAGCGAGGGAGCCGACACGGGTGCCGTCGCAGGAGGCAGGGTCGCGGCCAGCTCCTCGATCGCGCGCTCGTAGAGCGCCTGCCGATCCTCGGTCTCGGGAACCAGCGCGTGAAGGATCGACTGTTGGCCGTGGTTGGCGAGCAGCACACCGCATCGATAGTCATCGACGGCAAGCCCATCCCACCACTCACCCGCGCCGCGGGCGAGCAGGACGAGCCGGAAGGGGCGATGTCGCTCGCGCTCGTTGTCCTCCGCCAGCCGACCGAGGATCTCTCGCACTTCGCCGAGCCGGTTCTCGGCGTAATCGATGACGACCACGCGTGGCCCGAGGGCTCCGAACAGCGGCGCGAGCTCGGCGACCTCCTTCTTCAGGAACCCGGCTCGCACGCCGCGCGCGCGTAGGCGCTTCACCCACTCGACGAAGAGGCGGGTCTTTCCGGTGCCGCCGCCGCCGGTCCAGAGCCACCCACCGCCGGCGCGTCGGACTCGAGCCAGGCGTCGAGAGCCTGCAGCTCTTCGATGCGGCGGGTGAAGCTCACGACCTCGGCGCCGGCGCGCAGCAGCGCCGCCGGCGAGCCGTGCTCGGGGAGCGGATCACGACCCGAGTGGAGGAGCGCCGCGAGCGCGGCAGTCTCCTGTTCGAGGTCGTGCGCCCGCAGCTCGTCTCGGATGCTGGCGCGCAGCGCGTCGAGGTGAAGCATCTCCTGCCCGACCGCCCAGGCCTCGAGCTGCTCCCGCGTTTCGCCGAGCACCGTCAGCAACCGAGCGCGGTCGAGCGAGCGCATGCCGACAGGTTCCTGCGTGTGTGCGTGAAGGCTCTCGGCGAGGAGCCGCGGGGCGACAAGCGCCGCTAGATCCTCATCGACGAACCGTTCGCCGAGCGTGCGCTCAACGCCGCGCTGGACCTCTTCGAGATCGGGCGCGCCGAAACGCCACTTCACGGCGGCCACGAGCTCCAGCCACCTACTCGCGTCGGCATCGAGCCAAGCGAGCTCAGCGCCAGCTACGCCGCTCACTCGCTTGCGGATCGCCGCAACCACTTCGTCGCGGCGTCCCAGATCGTGCCAGCTGCCGAGCACGTCGAAGCCCCGCGTATTCGGCTTGAGCTCCGCGGTAGTCGTGAAAAGGAATATTCGCCGTTCACCGCGCTGCCGAAGCACAACAAACGCCCGCAGGAAGTTGATGACGCTCTCGCCGACCGCTTTGCTGCCCCAGCCGAGCCGCCCGCTGTAACTCTTGAGCTGTTCTGACTCGCCGGCTCCTCCGGCCAGCATCAGCTTGTCGAGATCCTCGTCGCCTTCGCAGAGCAGGACCTCGCCGTCGGCGAGGTCGAGCCAGCGCTCGACTGCGACGGCGGCCTGATACAGGTAGCCACGAATGGCTGCGTGGGCTGCGCGCTTGGGATGGAGAAGCTCGATCACGCCAACTCGATTAAGAACTTGACATGTGTCAGTCAGGATAGCAGACTGACACATATGATTAAGACCCAGGTGTACCTGCGCGAGGAGGAGCTCGAGCAGCTTCGCGAAACCGCCCGGCGATCCGGTTCGAGCGTCGCCGAGCTGGTCAGAGAAGCTGTTCGCCGAGTGTGGATTCGCCCCGGCAGTGATGGACCCGTCGCAATTTGGGATGGCGAGCCCGGCCGCACTTCCGTTGAGCACGACACCATCTACGACACGCCCTGATGCGCACCCGCGAGATGGTATTCGTCGACAGCGGCGCTTGGATCGCGCTCGCACTCTCCAGGGATCCTCTGCACGACCGCGCGCGCGATGGCTGGGACGCTCTGCGCGCTGCGGGCGCACGTATCCGTACCTCGATACCGGTCGTGCTGGAGACCTTCACGTTCCTGGATCGACAAGCGATGCGGGACGTAGC
Organism: Thermoanaerobaculia bacterium; assembly: GCA_963846495.1. Lineage (GTDB taxonomy): Bacteria > Acidobacteriota > Thermoanaerobaculia > Multivoradales > JAIOJS01 > DASYQD01. The sequence continues at coordinate 363,886 of CAWJWP010000017.1, forward strand.
TCTTGCCTGGAAGGACTCGCTGGACGCGCTTGCCGAGCTGCGTGTCCTCGACTGCACCCGCACAGATCTCGACCGCGCGTGGTCCTACTTCTCCCGCACGGATCTCCACAAGCTCTCTGCCGTCGACGCCACCAGCTTCGCAATCATGGAACGCGAGGGAATCCGGCGTGCATTCGCGTTCGACCACCACTTCGCGGCCGTCGGGTTCTTGATGGTCGGCTGACGAGGCGGGAATCCGCCAGCCTCACCGATACGCCGCCGCCTGGATGCCGTACAGCTCGGCGTACTGGCCGCCGCGCTTCACCAGCTCGTCGTGGGTGCCGACCTCCACGACCTTCGCGCCGTCGAGGACGACGATGAGGTCGGCCATGCGGACGGTCGAGAAGCGGTGGGAGACGAGGATGGTGATGCGGCCGTCGTCGCTCGTGCCGCGCGCTCCCGCGGCGTAGCGTTCGAACAATGCGTGCTCGGTCTCGGCGTCGAGCGCGGCGGTGGGCTCGTCGAGGACCAGCAGCAGCGGGGAGTCGCGCATGAAGCCGCGCGCGAGGGCGAGCTTTTGCCATTGGCCGAAGGAGACTTCGACGCCGCCCGGCCAGGTGGGGCCGAGCTGAGTGTCGAGGCCTGACGGTAATCGCCTCACGACGTCGTCGGCGCCGGCGCGCGTCGACGGCGGCGACGACTGCCGGCTCGTCGTCCATCCGCGGGAGGTCGCCGACGCCGACCGATTGCCTCGCCAGAAGCTCGAAGCGGAAGAAGTCTTGAAACGCTCCCGCCATCCGCGCGCGCCAGGCTTCGGCCGGCAGCCGCGCCAGCGGCAGGTCGTCGACGTAGATGGCGCCGCTCGTCGGCGCGTAGAGCTTCGCTAGCAACTTGACGAGGGTCGTCTTGCCGGCGCCGTTCTCGCCGACGATGGCGACCACGGTACCTGCCGGCAGCGTCACGGAGACGTCCTCGAGCACGAGCCGTTGCGTGCCCGGGTAGGCGAACGAGAGGTGCTCGATCGTGATGCCTTTGCGCAGCTGCCGCGGCACCTCGAGGTCCTCGGTTGCCACCACCGACGCCGCGTAGTCCTCGAGCCAGGCCAAGCGGCGCGAGCCGTCCATCCAGATGCCGCGCAGGAAGCCGATCTCACCGACCGTGGCGCCGACGTAGGCCGACAACCGCGCGCCCGCAGCGAGCAGGAGCAGCACGTCGCCCGGCGGCGCGCCGAGGCCGCGCGACACCCAGACGACCGCGCCGACGTAGCTACCGCCGAAGATCGCCCATGCCAATGTGTGCCACGCAGCACTTCCCGAACGCGCCGCCGCGACGGGCGCGTACCAGCGCTCCCACGCCGCACGACGTTCGCGCGCCAGGCGCGGGCCGATGCCGGTGACGCGCACCTCCTTGCCCGGTGGCGCCGTCGTCGCGACGTCGAAGAGGTGCCGCGCCAGCCGCGCCGCCTGCGCGCCGCTCTCCTGGGCGCGGCGCTCGACTGCCGGCCGCCAGCTCGAGGTGAGCACGGTGGGCAGCGCGAACGCCGCCAGCAGCGCGAGCGCCGGGTGGATCGACATGAGCAGCGCGATGGTGACGACGAGCCGCACGATCCAGCCGGCGGTCGAGAAGACCGACAGGTACATGTGGTCGAGGACGAAGATCTGGTCGCGCAGCACCGCCAGCCGGTCGAGGTGGTCGGGGCGCTCCTGGTGCGCGATGGTGGCGACCGAGGCCTGCAGCCGCGCCACGTGCGCCTCGAGCGCGATCGTCACCTTGTCGCGAAAGCGCCGCTGCACGCGCGTCGAGACGATGCTGAGGAACCAGGTCGCGGTCGCCGAGAGCGCGAGGCCGAGCGCCGCCGCCCGCACGAGCGTTGAGCGTTGCTCGAGCAGGCCCTCGCCGAGGAGCTTGACCCACAGCGCCAGCAGCGCATCGGGCACCGCCGCGATCAGCGCCAGCGAGAAGGCGGCGAGCATGAGCCCCGGCTCGCGGCGGTAGCCGAGCTTGCAGAGGCGCCACATCGAGCGCAGCGCGGGCGGCAGCTCGTCACGCGACGGACCAGGGACCGTCAGCGCGCCCACGGCGCCGCCATCCTCGCCAGCACCTTGGCTCGCTCCGCCGCCGGCATCGGCTGCACCGCTGCCGCCGCCGCTTGCCGAGGCGCGCTCGCTCGCCGCCGGCTCCCGGGCGTCCGGCTCAAGCGAGGACGTCATAGACCTTCCCTTCCTCGTCCTGCTCGGCGGCGAAGCGCTGGGCTTGCAAGTCGAACATCGTGAAGTAGCGGCCGCGCCGGGCCATCAGCTCGTCGTGGGTGCCGAGCTCGACGACGCGGCCCTTTTCGAGCACGCAGATGCGGTCGGCGTGGCGTACGGTCGAGAAGCGGTGGGAGATGAGGATCGTCGTGCAGTGGCGGGTGGCGGCGAGGATGCGGTCGAAGATCTCCGCTTCGCCGCGCACGTCGAGCTGCGCCGTCGGCTCGTCGAGCAGCACGACGCCGGCGCCCATTCGCACGGCGCACAACGCGCGCGCCAGCGCGACGCGCTGCCACTGCCCGCCCGAGAGGTCGGTGCCGCCGGCGTAGCCGCGAGCCAGCACGGTGTCGAGATCGGCGAGCCCGGCCGCGCCCGCTTCGGCGAGCGCCGCCTTCACCTCGTCGTCGGGCGCGCCCGCCGGCGCGACGTTGTCGCGCAGCGGCAGCTGGAAGCGCGTGAAGTCCTGGAACACGGCGGCGAGCCGCGAGCGCCAGCTCGCCAGATCGAGATCGCGCAGGTCGACGCCGTCGACCTCGATGCTGCCCGACTGCGGGTCGTAGAGCCGGCACAACAGCTTGGCGAGCGTCGTCTTGCCGGCGCCGTTCTGCCCCACGATGGCGAGCGAGGAGCCGGCGGGGATCGCGAGGTCGAAGCCCGCGAGCACCGGCGCACCTTCGGATGACGAACCTTCGGACGTCGAGCTCGGATACGCGAAGGTGACATCGCGAAAGCGCACCTCACGCGACGGCGCGCTGGCCGCCGACCGCCCGCGCGACGTCGGCGCTCCGCCCGCCACAACAGCCGTCGATCGTTCGTCCGACGCCAGCACGCCAGCCACCGCTCCAGCCACCGACGGTTCGCTCGACGCCGAGGCGGCAGCCGCACCTCGCGCGCCCGAGGCCAGCGCACCAGCCTCCGCCATCGCCCCTTCGAGCCGCAGCACCGCCGCGACCGGCGACGCCGCGCCGTCGAGCGCCCAGCTCAACCCGCCGAAGGCGATCATCGAGGTGCCCACCGCCGCCTGCGCGAAGATCACCGCGGCGCCGAGGCTCAGCCGCCCCTCCCCCACCGCATTCGCCAGCGACCAGAAGACGACGACGTTCGCCACGCCGGCGATCACCAGGCTGCCCGCGACCGACTTCTCGCGCAGCCGCGTCGCCTCGTATTGCAGCCGGTGCAGCAGCGTGCGGCGCGCGATGAAGCGATCGAGGACCCAGTCCGCGAGCCCGAACAGACGCAGCTCTTTCGCCGCCGGCGGGTCGACGGCGATGCGGTAGGCGTACTCGGCGTCGCGCTGCGCCGCGCGCACCTCGTCGGTCTGGCGGTCGAACCACACCGCGCTCTCGCGCAGGAGCCAGTGCGTCGCCAGCCAGGCGCCGGCGAGCACGAACGGCGCCCACCAGGCGTAGGCGAAGAGCACCACGGCCGAGGCGAGGCCGCCCAGCATCTCGGCCAGACTGCCGGCGATGAAGTCCATGTCGTATGACAGCGGCGGCCCGGTCATCCCGAGGTCGAAGTCGCGCGCGGTCGTGAGGTCTGAGGCGAGCTTCGGGTCCTCGAGGTGGCCCATCCCCGGCGGCTTGACGCAGGCGTCGGTCAATTGGTCGTAGAGCCAGGCCGCGGTGCGGTCGCCGAGGTTGAAGCCGATCGCAGTGTGGATGGGCGCCAGCACCTGCAGCAGCACGAACGTCGCGCCGACGAAGGCGAGCGGCGTGCCCAGGGGCTCGCCGCGCTCGACGGCGCCCACGAGCAGTCCCATGGCGACGGCGAAGAGCGCCGGCAGCAACCCGCGGGCGACGAGCACCGCCCACCAGGCGACGGCGAGCGGCCGGTCCGCCTTCGGCAGCACGGCGAAGAACTGCCACTCCTTCCGAGCAAGCAGGCTTGCGAGCAGACGTCGAATCACTGCGGTCGGCTTTTCGGCCCCTCCGCGGCTGACTCTAATCGCGCCGCCGAGCGCGCCGTCGGCGAGCCCGCCGAGCGCGGATCACTCCGAACCGTGGCAAATCGCAGGAAGGGCTTCTCGCGCGCCATGCTCCTGCGGTAGCCTCTTGTTAGCTTTCGTGCAATGAGTTGGCTCGCTCCCCGCGTGTGATTTGCGGGTGGGTACTCGACGCGAGCATCAGCGGACCCACGGCCTTTCTCCTTTCCATGGAGTCCCGTCGCCGTGCACCTCGCGCGCACGACGGGCGATGAACCAGGAGGACCCCGACGATGGCCTTCACCTGGCAGATCTCGATCTACGCGGCTCCCGGCGGAGGGTTCATGTACGACCCCCCGACGCTCCAAAACGTAGCGGTTGGCGACCTCATCATCTGGTCCAACAAGGACGACGTGGCGCACTGGCCTGGGCTCAAGACCAACGGCGAGATCGACACCACCTACTTCATGCCCTATCAGATCGCGCCGCACTCGCCTTCCACGACGTTCGTTCCCGGCGTCGCCGGCAACCTGACCTACGTCGACTCGCTCGATCCCAAAGGGCCCACCGGCATCATCGAGGTGAGCTGAGCGGCCGCTGCGGCGGCTCAGGGCCGCCGGCGACAGAAGACCGCAACCGTTCGTGACCTCGCGTCGACCCGATCACTCACGTCCGCAGGATCCGAAGGAGCCGGTATGACTTCGTGGAAGGGTTCCCCGTTCCTCTTCGTCGCTCCCGCCCTCGCCCTCTCGCTCGCCCTCTCGCTCGCCCTCGCGCCCGCGGCGCAGGCGGCCAACCCGCAGATCGTTCCCTGTCCGCCGCCCAACCAGAGCCTGCTCGAAATTCCCGAGATCCCCCGCTCGGCCGACGGCAAGCTGCGGGCGACGATCGAGATCGTCGACGGCCTGCGCCTCATTGCCGACACCAACACCACCCGCTGCGCCACCCAGCACCTGCGCTACCTGCGCGGCTACCAGGGCTTCGACGCCGCCAAGGCCGCTGCCTGGCCGACAGGTAACGATCCGCTGCCAGGGCCCACCCTGCGGGCGCGCGTCGGCGACCTCGTCGAGCTCGCCTTCTTCAACGACATCGACCTCATCAACTTCGCCGCCGAGCTCGACAAGGGGGCGGCCGGCACCACCGCCGCCTGCGACCAGTTCACCACCAGCACCACCACCGGCCCCGGAGGCAGCACCACCGGCACCTTCTCCGGCGACAAGATGCCCAACTGCCTCCACGGCTCGAGCACCAGCAACATCCACTTCCACGGCACCCACACGACGCCGAGCACCACCGGCGACAACGTGCTGATCTTCCTGCGTCCGTCGATGGAAGTGGGTGGCGAGCGGCAGCCTTCGCGGGCCGCGGCCAACGCCAACTTCGCCCAGGTCTTCTCCCGCTGCGAGCAGGAGGGGCCGCCCAAGCAGTGGACCCAGCTCCCCGCCACCTGGCAGGGGCTGCAGAAGGACCTCGTCGAGCAGTACGACCGCACCGCGGTCTTCCAGGGCCAGCCCGGCGCGCTGCCCGCCGACAGCCGGCTGACGCCGGCCAATGACAAGGCGATCGGCAAGTACGGGTGGCCGCAGTACATGATCGGCGCCGCCCCCTACTGCTTCCCGCTGCCGGCGTACGACGCGGGCAACGTCCGCATGGGCCAGGCGCCCGGCACCCACTGGTACCACGCGCACAAGCACGGCTCGACGGCGCTCAACGTCGCCAACGGCCTCGTCGGCGCCTTCGTCATCGAGGGGCAGTACGACGACCAGCTGCGCGCCTACTACGGCCCCGGCTTCAAGGATCCGGTGCTGATGGTGCAGCAGCTCGCCAGCACTCCGGTGACCACCGCCGCCAACGTCAGGGTGAGCCCGGCGCTGTCGGTCAACGGGCGGCTCGTCCCGGTGCTGACCATGCGGCCGGGCGAGGTCCAGCAGTGGCGGATGGTCAACGCGTCCTTCAACGATGCCTTCGAGATCTCCTACTCGGAAGCGCAGGCGACGAAGCCTTGCGCCGCCGCCACCCCGCCGCCGAGCTCACCGCTGGAGTGGCGGCAGATCGCCCAGGACGGCGTGCAGTTCGACGTCAAGAACTACCAGACTCTGGGCAGCGTCAACGGCCCTCTCAACGTGGCCCCCGGCAACCGCGCCGACCTGCTGGTCAAGGCTCCCGCCAGGGCCGGCAACTACACGCTCTGCGTGCGGCGCAACATCGCCATCTTCGCCCAGCCCGGCTCCCCGGTCATGCCCTCCCCCCCCAGCGCGCTGCTCACCGTCAAGGTGACCGGCAGCCCGGCGGGGATGGACTTCATCCCCGACGACCGCTTCCCCACCCTGCCGGCGTTCCTCGCCGACATCCCCGAGAGCGACATCCGGCTGCGCCGCAAGCTCACCTTCTCGGGCCTCACCAACATCGACGGCAAGCCGTTCGAGGAGGGCAAAGTCAGCCAGACCATGCAGCTCAACACCGCGGAGGAGTGGACGGTGGAAAACACCTCCAGCTTCGGCGGCCACCCCTTCCACATCCACGTCAACCCGTTCCAGCTCACCGAGCTGTTCGAGCCCAACAGCCCGGAGGCGACGACGCCGGGCAACCCCTGCTACGTCGACCCCAAGAACCCCGCCACCTTCAAGCCCTGCCCGACGCGGCAGCCGCAGCCGCCCTTCACCTGGTGGGACACCTTCGCCATTCCCACCGCACAGGTCCACACCTTGACCACCTGCACGGTGAAGGAGCAGTGCCCGAAGGAGCTCCAGCCCTACATCACCAGCTGCGACGCCAGAGGTTGCGTCGAGACGATCCCCGGTTATTTCAAGATGCGCAGCCGCTTCGTCGACTACACCGGCGACTTCGTGCTGCACTGCCACATCCTGCTCCACGAGGATCGCGGAATGATGCAGTTGGTGCGAGTGTCCACCGACACCACCGAGCTGGGGCATCACTGAGCCGTCGCGACGGGTGGCGTGTGCCATGGGTCACACCAATGCGGTAACCTGTCCGCAGCATCTTCATGCGATGAGGTCGCTCGCTCCCGGGCGATGAACCAGGAGGACCCCCACGATGGCCTTCACCTGGCAGATCTCGATCTACGCGGCTCCCGGCGGAGGGTTCATGTACGACCCCCCGACGCTCCAAAACGTGGCGGTGGGCGACCTGATCATCTGGTCCAACAAGGACGACGTGGCGCACTGGCCCGGGCTGAAGACCAACGGCGACATCGACACCACCTACTTCATGGCCCATCAGATCGCGCCGCACTCGCCGTCGACCACCTTCGTTCCCGGCGTCGCCGGCAACCTCACCTACGTCGACTCGCTCGATCAAAGCGGCCCCACCGGGACGATCGAGGTGAGCTCGTGAACGTCCATCGCGTTCGACACCAAGGAGGCGATATGAGCTGGCGGAACATCGCTCGCGTCGCAGCCGGTCTCGGCGTCCTCGCGCTCCTCGCGCCGCCGCACTTGGCCGCGCAGAACCCGGCCGCCCAGAACCCGCAGATCGTGACCTGCCCGCCGCCGAGCCAGGACCTGCTGGTGATGCCCGAGATCAGGAGCGCCAACGGCAAGCTGCAGGCCACCCTGCGGCTGACCGACTCGCAGCGCGTCCTCTGGGATTTCCCCAACACCAACCGCTGCGCGACCCAGTACATGCGCCACCTCGAGGGCTTCGCCGGCTTCTCTCCGGCGCGGGCGACGCCGTGGCCGGCGGGCTCCGAGCCGCTGCCGGGACCGACCTTCCGCTCGCGCGTCGGCGACCTCGTGCAGATCGCCTTCTTCAACGAGATCAACGTGCAGAACTTCGCCTCGTCGCTCGACAAGGGAGCGGTGGGCAGCACCGCCGCCTGCGACCAGTACACGACCAGCCAGTCGAGCGGCGCCAGCCAGACCGGAGCGGCCGGCGGCGACACCATGCCCAACTGCCTGCACGGCTCGAGCACCACCAACGTCCACTTCCACGGCACCCACACGACGCCGAGCACGACCGGCGACAACATCCTGCTCTTCATCCGGCCGGCGCTGCGCGACGACGGCGGCAAGCGCCAACCGACGCAGGCGCAGACGGCGCTGCCCTTCGCCGAGGTCTTCCAGCGGTGCGAGCGGCAGGGGCCGCCGACGCTGTGGACCGACATGCCGGAGAGCTGGCAGACGCTGCAGAAGAATCTCCTCCAGCACTACGACCAGACGACTCCGTACGAGGGCGAGCCCGGCAAGCTGCCGCTCACGAGCCGGCTCTGGCCGGCCAACGAGGCCAACATCGCGCGGGGCCTCTGGCCGCAGTACCAGATCGGCGCCTACCCCTACTGCTTCCCGCTGCCGAAGTACGACGCCGCCGACCCCAACAAGTTCAAGATGGGGCAATCGCCCGGCACCCACTGGTACCACGCGCACAAGCACGGCTCGACGGCGCTCAACGTCGCCAACGGGCTGACCGGCGCCTTCATCGTCGAGGGGGAGTACGACGACGCCATCAACCGGTACTACGGCCTGGACGACAACGGCAACCCGGTGCTGAAGCAGCAGGTGCTGATGATCCAGCAGCTGGGAACCGCGCCGTTCCCGCTCACCAACCCGCAGACCACCGGACCCGGAGCGCCGCGGCCGACGATCTCGGTCAACGGCCGCCTGCAGCCGGTGGTGACGATGCGGGCCGGCGAGGTCCAGCAGTGGCGGTTCATCAACGGCGCCTTCCGCGACGCCGTCGAGCTCTTCTACTTCGAGCCGCAAGCGACGACGCCGTGCGCCTCCGCCACGCAGCCGGCTTCCTTCCCCATCCAGTGGCGGCAGACCGCGCAGGACGGCGTGCAGTTCGACGTCAGGAACTACCAGAGCGTGGGCGCCCCGAACACGGCCATCAACCTGGCGCCGGCCAACCGCGCCGACGTGTTGGTCAAGGTGCCGGCGGACACGCCCGCCGGGAGCTACACGCTGTGCGTGGTGCGCAACAGCGCGCTCTTCGTGCAGAAGAACGCGCCGGCGGCTCCCGACCCGCCGAGCCCCATGCTCACCTTGAAGGTGAGCGGGACCGCCGTCAATCCGGCGATGGACTTCATCCCCGCCGACCAGTTCCCCGCCTTCCCGGCGTTCCTCGCCGACATCCAGCCGAGCGAGGTCCGGATCAAGCGGACGCTCACCTACGGCGCCGGCAACAGCACCATCGACGGCAAGTCGTTCCAGGACCACCACGTCGACCAGACGATGTCGCTCAACACCGCCGAGGAGTGGACGATCCAGAACCAGGCCAACGACAAGTCGCACCCGTTCCACATCCACATCAACCCGTTCCAGATCGTCGAGATCTTCCAGCCCAACAGCCCGGAGGCGACCGACCCGAACAATCCGTGCTACGTCAACCCTGACGACCCGACCACGTGGAAGCCTTGTCCCTCGCAGCAACCAGGGTCGCCCTTCGTCTGGTGGGACACCTTCCCCATCCCGAGCGGGCAGCAGCACGTGCTCGCGTGCACCAAGCTCGAAGATTGCCCGGAGCAGCTGCAGCCGTACACCACCTGCACCCCGGCCGCCGGCACGCGGGTGGCGAAGTGCACGGAGACCATCCCCGGCTGGTTCAAGATGCGGACGCGCTTCGTCGACTTCACCGGCCAGTACGTGAACCACTGCCACATCCTCGTCCACGAGGACCGCGGCATGATGCAGCTCATCCAAGTGGTGCCGGACACGACGCCTTACGGCCACCACTGATTCGCGGCTGACGAACCCGCGGCGCGCGCTTGACAGCCGCGCCGCGGGGTTGCAGCCTCGCGGGCGATGGCGAAGACGCGCGCTCGCGATCGAGTTAGCCCCGGCACCGCGTCGCGCCTCGTCGAGATCGCCGGCAAGCTCGCCGGCGACGTCGACGCGTTGCGTTTCGCGCCGCCGGTGACCCACGTCTACAACCCGCTGCGCTACGCGTGGGAGCCGTACCGCGCCTACCTCGAGCGCTTCGGCGGCGCGCGCGGGCGCACGGTGCTCGTCGGCATGAACCCCGGGCCGTTCGGGATGGCGCAGACCGGCGTGCCCTTCGGCGACGTGGCGATGGTGCGCGACTGGATGGGGATCTCGGGCGCCGTCGGCCGTCCACCCGTCGAGCACCCGCAGCGGCCGGTGCGCGGCTTCGACTGCCCGCGCAGCGAGGTGAGCGGCACGCGGCTGTGGGGCTGGGCGGGCCGGCGCTTCGGCAGCGCCGAAGCATTCTTCGACCGCTTCCTGGTGCTCAACTACTGCCCGCTCGCCTTCCTCGAGGAGAGCGGCCGCAACCGCACGCCCGACCAGCTGCCGGCGGCCGAGCGAGCGGCGCTCTACGCGGCGTGCGACCCGGCTCTGCGCGCGGCCGTCGAGGCGGTCGAGCCGCGTGCCATCGTCGGCGTCGGCCGCTTCGCCGCCGACCGCGCAACCGCGGCGACCGCCGGGCTCGGCGTGCCGATCGGCACCATGCTCCACCCGAGCCCCGCCAATCCCGGAGCGAATCGCGATTGGGAAGCGACGGTCGAGCGCCAGCTATCAGAGCTCGGCGTGCTCTGAGGCGTTCGCTTCCGGATGGTGCGCAGAGCGCACCCTACATGCCGCGATCGTTGCCGTTGATCGCCCGTGCCGCAATCGGGCCGCTGTCGTAGGGTGCGCTCTGCGCACCGATCCGTATACTCCCCACCCCATGCGCAGGGTCACGCTGATCACGACCGGCGGCACCATCGAGAAGACCTACGACGAGCAGACCGGCGAGCTCTCCAACCGCCGCACGCTGGTGCGCCGCATGCTCGAAGAGTTGCGCCTCGAAGAGACCGACGTGTCGGTGCTCGAGCTGATGAGCAAGGACAGCCTCGACATGACCGAGGACGACCGCCACCGCGTCGTCGAGGCGGTGCGCCTCGCCGGCGCCGAGGGCGGCAGCGACTGCGCCGGCGTCGTCGTCCTGCACGGCACCGACACTCTCTGCGACACCGGCGAGCTGCTCGCCCGCGAGCTGCCGCAGCCTCGCGTGCCGGTGGTGCTCACGGGAGCCTGGCGCCCCTTCGAGATGAAGCGTTCCGACGCGCTGCAGAACTTGACCGAGGCGATCTTCGCCACCGGCGCGCTCGAGCCCGGCATCTACTGCGTCGCGCACGGCCGCACGCTGCGCTTTCCCGGCGTGAAAAAAGACCGGACGCGCGGCACCTTCGTCGCCGACGCCGTCGAAGCGGCCCGATGAGAGCGCCCCGGTGAGCGTTCCCGCCGACGTGCTGGCGGCGCGCCAGCGCATTGCCGACTCGCTGCTCACGACGCCCTGCATCCCCGCGGCGCTCCTGTCGCAGGAGCTCGGCGCCGACGTGCGCATCAAGTGCGAGAACCTGCAGCGCACCGGCTCGTTCAAGCCGCGCGGCGCGCTCAACAAGATGTTGCAGCTCCCGCCCGAAGTGCGGCAGCGAGGCGTCATCTGCGCCTCGGCGGGCAACCATGCACAGGCGGTGGCCTTCGCGGCGGCGCGGCTCGGCGCTCCGGCGCTCATCGTCATGCCGGACACGACACCGCTGGTCAAGGTGTCGGCGACGCGGCGGTGGGGCGGCGAAGTCGTCCTCCACGGCACCGCCTTCGACGACGCCACCGAGAAAGCGCGCGAGCTGCAGCGCGAGCGCGGCCTCACCTACGTGCACGCCTTCGACGACGAGCAGGTGATCGCCGGCCAAGGCACCGTCGGCCTCGAGCTGCTCGAGCAGTTCCCCGAGCTCGACACCGTGGTGGTGCCCATCGGCGGCGGCGGCCTCATCTCCGGCATCGCCCGCGTCGTCAAAGCGGTGCGGCCGCAGGTGAAGGTCTACGGCGTGCAGACCGAAGCGTGCCCGTCGATGCAGCGCAGCTTCAAAAGCGGCGTGCTGGTGGCCGAGAAGCCGAAGCCGTCGATCGCCGAGGGCATCACGGTGAAGACGCCCGGCGGCATCACCGTCGAGCTGGTGCGCCAGCTCGTCGACGACGTGGTGTGCGTCAGCGAGCGCGGCATCGAGGGTGGCGTCTATCGCCTGCTCGAGACCAACAAGCTGCTCGCCGAAGGAGCGGGCGCCGCGGCCTTCACGGCGTTGCTCGAGCGACGGCTGCCCGACCTCGCCGGCCGCCGCGTCGCCGTCGTCCTCTCGGGCGGCAACATCGACCTCAACATCCTGTCGCGCATCGTCGAGCGCGCGCTGGCGCGCCATCATCGGTTGACGCGCCTGCAGGTGCGCATCGGCGACCGCCCCGGCTCGTTGGCCGCCGCGCTCGCCATCGTCGCCAAGAGCGGCGCCAGCGTGCTGCACATCGAGCACAACCGCTTCTTCACCGACGCCAGCTTCTGGGAGACGGAGATCGAGCTCACCCTCGAGACCCGCGACTCGGAGCAGGTCGCCGAGCTGCGTGAGGCGCTGCGCGCCGCCGGCTACTCGCACATCGAAGAGCCCGACGTCGAGCTCTTCGGCTAACGGCAGCTCTCGCCGGCGCAGCCGCGCAGCCCGTCGAGCTGCGCTGCGAGATCGGCGCGCGTGCGGGCGAAGGCCTTGGCGAGGTGCCGGCTGCGCAGCTGCAGCGGGTCGCGCTCGAGGTCGTAGAGCTCGCGGCTGCCGTCGTCGTACTCGATCCATAGCCAGCGCGCGGTGCGCACTCCGGTGTAGGTGGCGCGGTTGCCCTCCAGCGCTTCGAGCAGCAGCGCGCGGCCGCGGCCGGCGCGCGGGTCGGCGGCGAGCGGCTGCAGCGGCACGCCGTCGAGGCGAAGGCGGGCGGTGGCGCCCGCAGCAGCGACCAACGTTGGCGCGAGATCGATATTGGCGACGAGCTGCGTCGCGACCGCGCCCGCCGGGAAGCCCGGCCCGCGGACGAGCAGCGGCACGCGGATGGCTTCCTCGTAGGGGAGGAACTTGCCTTCGCGGATGCGGTGCTCGCCGTGGAAGAAGCCGTTGTCGGAGGTGAAGACGACGAGCGTGCGCTCGAGCTCGCCGGTCTCCGCGAGCGCGCCGACGAGGCGCGCCACCAGCTCGTCGACGGCGAGCAGCGACTCGAGCTGCGAGCGGTAGGTGCGCAGCACGTCCTCGCGCCCCGCCGTCGAGAGCCGCTTGAACCGTTGCAGCGAGCGCGGCTTGTCGCTCACGTCCGCCTCGTCGAACGACGCCTTCGCCGGCAGCGGCTCGCCGGCGAAGCGGCCGGCATGGCGCGGCGCCGGCCGCGGCGGCGTCCCCTGGCCGCGCGCGTCGCTGCGCTCGAGGTGCGGCGCCACCGGCGCGACGCTCAGGAAGAACGGCCCGCGTCCCGGCGCGCTCGCGGATCACCTCTTCCGCGGCGGCCGCCAGCACGTCGGTCTGGTAGTCCGCTTCGGCGCTGCCGTGGTGCACCAGCCGGCCGTCGTCGCTCAGCGTGTAGTCGTAGAACGAATAGGTCGTGGGATCGACGAGCGCCAGCCAGCGCGACCAGCCCGGCGGCACCGTCGGCTGCGTCCACTGGCCGTAGCCGTTGAGGTACTTGCCGACGTGCGCGGTGTAGTAGCCGGCGCGCTGCAGCCACACCGGCAACGTCTCCGCGTCGTCGAGCGCGCCGACGCCGCCGCCCGGCGGCTGGTTGCCGCGCACGCCGTGGTTGTGCGCGTACTGGCCGGTGAGCAGCGTCGCGCGCGACGGGCAGCAGAGCGGGAAGGAGACGAAAGCGTTGGCGAAAGTGGTGCCGGCGTCGCCGACGAGCCGCTGCGTCTGCGGCATGACGCGCAGCGACTCCAGCGTCTGGTCGTCGGTGAGGACGAGCAGGATGTTCGGCCGCGTCGCCTCGACCTTCGCAGTGTCGACGGCCGGACCGTTGGCGAGCAGAGCAAGCGCGGCAAGCGCACCGAGCGCAGAGCGGGCGGCCATGGAACGAGTATCGCCCATGCCCAAGACGCGCGACGGCGCGCCGTCTTCGATCACGCCGGCGCCAGCGGTCGGCGCGGCTTAGGATCGCGCCATGGCCGAGGAAGAAGCACCGCGCGAAGAACAGCCGCCCCACGAGCCGGTCGAGACCTCCCCTCCCGGCGTCGCCACCTCCGAGCAGACGCCGCAGGAGCGCAAGGAGTGGGGCAAGGTCGCCCGCGGCCCCGAGGAGCGCCAGTTCCTCGTCGGCCCGCGCTGGCGGCGCGAGGAGCTGGCGCGCCTGCTCCGCATCAACGCCGACTTCGTGCGCGGCTTCCGCGCCCTGCACTTCCTCGACCCGGTGGTCACCGTCTTCGGCTCGGCGCGCTTCGCGGAGAGCCACCGCTACTACGCCCTCGCCCGCGAGGTCGGCCGCCGCCTCGCCGAGGCCGGCTTCACGGTGATGACCGGCGGCGGGCCCGGCATCATGGAGGCCGCCAACCGCGGCGCCCGCGAGGGCGGCGGCTGCAGCGTCGGCTGCAACATCGAGCTGCCGCACGAGCAGCGGCCGAACCCCTACCTCGACATGTTCGTCGAGTTCCGCTACTTCTTCGTGCGCAAGGTGATGCTGGTCAAGTACTCGACGGCTTTCGTCTGCCTGCCCGGCGGCTTCGGCACCATGGACGAGATCTTCGAGACCGCCACCCTCATCCAGACCGGCAAGATCCTCGGCTTCCCGCTGATCCTCATGGGCAGCGACTACTGGGCGCCGCTGCGCACCTTCATCACCGAGGGCATGGTGCGCGAAGGCACGTTGTCCGCCGCCGAAGCGGACATCCTCACCGTCACCGACGACCCCGCCGCGGCGGTGACGCAGATCGTCGAGGCATCGACGCGCCTGCGCGGCGCCGGCAAGCGGCCGCAGCCGAGCGTGCTCCTCGGCGAGCGCAAGCCGGCGCGATCCGAAGCTTAGAAGAGTGGTGCGCGCCCGCGCCGTGAGGCGCCACTCGACGCGTCTTGTCTACCGAATACTGCCCTGGACGGACGTGAGCGGCACGTTTCTCGTCGCGTCCTCGACGAGCTCCACGGGCACCCAGCCGCGCACGGAGTTGACGAGCCAGAGGCCGTCGGCGCGCGCGAGGTCTTCGCGCCGCACCACGCGCTCGACGACGCGGCCGCGCGCGAGCAGGCGCGCGCGGAAGGTGCCGGCGAGGAGGCCCGAGGAGACGGGCGGCGTCACCAGCGCGCCGTCGAGCCGCGCCACGAGGTTGGCGATCGTCGACTCCGTGACGTCGCCGTTGCGATTCCACAGCAGCGCGTCATCGCAATCGGGCAGGGCCGCGCGCGCCTCGTCGTAGATCTCGCGGTGCGTCGTCTTGTGGAAGAGCAGCGGATCGGCGACGTCGACCGGCTGCGGTGCCAGCGCGACCCGCCAGGCGCGGCGGCGACCGTCGGCGAGCCGCGGCAAAGGCGCGAGCGGCTCGGCTTCGACCGTCGCCGCGCCGTCGCGGGCGAGCGTCAGCCGCACGCGATGCGGCTTGTCGCGCAACGTGGCGGCGAGGGTCGCGAGCGCCAGCCGCTCGCGGCCATCGCGACGAAAGCCGAAGTAGCGCGCCGCTTCGGCGAGACGGCGCAGGTGCTCGTCGAGCAGGAAGTAACCGCTCGCCGGCGACCAGCGGAGCGTCTCCAGCAGCTCGAAGGACGGCGGCGGCGAAGTCAGCAGCACGGCGGCCTTGAGCCGCGACTCGGCGTGCTCCGCCGTGGGATCCGAGTCCCAGGTCACGCCGCTGCCGGTGCCGTACTCCGCGACGCCGCGGTGGCGATCGACCCACACGGTGCGGATGGCGACGTTGAAGCGGGCGCGGCCGCCGGGCCCGGCCCAGCCGATGGTGCCGGTGTAGACGCCGCGCGGCTCGCCCTCGAGCTCGGCGATGAGCGCCATGGTGCGCGCCTTCGGCGCGCCGGTCACCGAGGCCCCTGGGAAGAGCGCGGCGAGCACCGCCGAGAGCGGCGCGTCGGATTCGCCGACCACCGTCGAGGTGAGCTGCCAGAGCGTCGCGTAGCGCTCGCAACGGAAGAGGTGCTTCACCGCGACGCTGCCGGCGCGCGCGACGCGGCCGAGGTCGTTGCGCACCATGTCGACGATCATCAGGTTCTCGGCGCGCTCCTTCGGCGACGCGGCGAGCGCGGCCGCGCGAGCCGCGTCCTCACTGGTGTAGCGGCCCCGTGGCGCCGTGCCCTTCATCGGCCGGGAGACGAGGAGCCGCCCGCGGCGGCGGACGAGAAGCTCCGGCGACGCCGAGCAGAGCGCGTGGTCGCCGAAATCGAGATAAGCAGCGTGCGGCACCGGCTGCGCGGCGAACAGCCGCGCGAACAACTCGCGTGGCGAGCCGGCGAACGGGGCGCGCAGGCGCCAGGTGAGATTGACCTGATAAGTGTCGCCGCGCGCGATGGCGCGGTGCACCGCGCGCACCTTGTCGGCGAAGGTGCCGGCGTCGATCGACGGTGTCCAAGCCAGCGGCGGCGACGGCGGCGACGACTCGGCGGCGCCGCCGTCGAGAGCTGTCGTGAGCGCTTCGCTCCGCGGTCGTCCGAAGAGCCCGAAGCAGATGAGAGGCAATCGACCCGTGCCGTCGATGATCGACGCTCCAGAGCCGGGAGCGCAGGTGATCAGCGCAGGATCGAGGGCCGGCGCCGCCTCGTACGCCAAGTAGCCGGCCACCCACCCTCCCCGCGCCAGCCAGCCGTCGACCTCGCGCAACACCGCTACGACGTCGCCGAGCTCGTCGGCGCGGAGGACCGCCGACGGACGCTCGAACACCAGCGCGCTGCCCCCCGGCAGCGGCAGGATCGCGGTCATGGAGGACGGGCGGGGTTCTGTCACTGTTGCTACGACACGTTACAGCCGCCGCCTTCCGCCTGCCCGTTCTGCACCGCTCTCCTCACTCCAAACGGCGAGACAGCTCAGTCGGTTGCGTCGGCTCCTCCTGGCCTGGCCTCGGCGTTGCTCTACCGCAGCGACCCAAACCGCGTTCCGAGCCACGGACAACACCAGAGGAGCTCGATCGTTGAGCAAGGACCCAGCAGCTCGCGGGCGGCAGAGCGGATTCTCTCTCGTCGAGGCGATGGTGGCGGCGCTGTTGCTGCTGCTCATCGCCGTCGGCATCCTGCCGCTGTTCGTCCAGTCGGTCACCAACAACGCCCAGGGCCAGGACTCCTCGACGGCGGCGAACTTCGCCCGCGCCCGCCTGGAGGAGTTCGAGCAGCTCCCCTTCGACGATCCGCGGATGCAGATCACCGCCGGCACGGAGCGCTCCTTCGACGAGATCTACCTCTTCAGCGCCAAGAAGTGGATCGACGGCACGGTGCCGCCCGCCGGCGATTGGGCGTTGTGGGGCCGCAAGACGCTCATCCACCAGTACGGCGCCACCAACTTCGACACCGCGCCCTTCAGCTGGGAAACCAAGCTGCCCTCCTCGGCGCCGCCCGGCTCCATCCACCTCAAGGAGATCGAGGTGATCGTCAAGAGCTTCCGCAACCGCGACGCCACCGGCTTCTCGCTCGGCGCCGGCAAGGCCGTCTCCGCCCGCGTCTACAAGGCGGCCTGACGATGAGCGGCTCACAAGCGCAACCCGAGATCCGCGCGCGTTCCGGCGGCGACCGCCGTGCCGGAGAAATGGCGCTCGCAGGCCGGCTTCTCGCTCGCCGAGCTCATCGTCTCGCTGTTCGTCGTCGTGCTGATGATGGTGATGATCCTGCTCATCTTCGACTCCACCACCAAGCTGGCGCGCGCGCAGACCTACGTCGCCGACGTCCAGCAGTCGGTGCGCTTCGCGCAGGACGAGATGGTGCGCTACACGCGCATGGCGGCGCGCGGCGGCCTCGGCCGCGGCGACCTGCCCGCCGGGCTGGTCACCGTCGCCGTCCGCAACAACGTCGTCGACGGGTCGGCGCAGCAGGACATCGGCATCGGCACGCCCAACTCGCCGAAGATCATGCCCGGCACCGACGTGCTGACCGTGCGCGGCGTCTTCGGCACCCTCTACCACCTCAACTCCGACCCCGGCGCCGTCACCTTCTGGCTCAACGACCCCGACAACCCGACATTCGGCAGGGTGACCGTTCAAAACCCGGTGCAGTCGACCGGCATCGCCCAGGGCCTGGCGCCGCTGAAAGCCGCACTAGACGCCCTCCCCGGCGGCCGGCCCGAAGCGCTGATGCTGGTCAGCCCGCTCGGCGGCGCCCTCTACCACATCGTCGAGCTCGACAAGGCCACCAGCGACGACACCGGCTACCCGGGCCGGCTCGTCCTCGGTTTCAAGATCACCGGCGGCACCCACAACGCCGCCTACTCGGGCCTTTCCGGTGCGCCGGCCTTCCCGGCCGAGCTGCGCAGCGTCTCCCACCTCGGCATCATCGAGGAGTACCGCTACTACGTGCGGCAGATCCCCGATCTCGCGAACCCCGGGGCCGAACCGCAGACCCGCTTGTCGCGGGCGCGCTTCTATCCCGGCACGCAGGCGCCCTGGGACGCCAAAGACGCTTCCATGAGCGTCGACGTCGCCGACAACATCGTCGACCTGCAGGTGGCGCTCGCCATCGACGCCAACGCCGACAACTCGATTCCCGCCGACACCGCCGACCAGAACGACGAATGGCTGTACAACGCCGGCGCCGACGACCCCGCCAACGCGGCGTGGAACGGCGCCAACAAGAAGCTCTTCTACGTCCGCCTCAACACCCTGGCGCGCACGGCGCGGCGCGACTTCCAGTACGTCGCCGCCGCCGATCGTCCGGATCGAGGACCGCGTCTACAACGAGCTCGCCGATCCGGCGCCGGCGCAGGTGGCCGCCCGGCAGATGCGCCGCCGCCTTCTCCAGACGGTGATCGACCTGAGGAACCTGTGACCATGCATGAACAAGCCCCGGCTCAGCTCGCAGGCGGGCAGCGCCTACATCATCGCCCTGCTCGCGCTCGTCGTCCTCTCCATCCTCGGCCTCGGGTTGGCGCTGATCACCCAGACCGAGATGCAGATCGGCTCCAACGAGCGCACGATGCAGAAGGTCTTCTACGCCGCCGACACCGGCGTCCAGATGGCGGTGGCGCGCGCCATCGTCATCCCGGAGCTCACCAAGTTCACCTTCAACCTCAAGGACAACGAGAAGGTGCTGCTCCAGCACGAGGTGGCGATGTCGCCCTTCTACCCGATCATGCAGGCGACCTGCAACCTCTGCGAGTTCAATGACCCCGGCGAGTACAAAGATCCGTATAAGAAGGTGAACTTCGGCGTCACGGCGCAGGCCAACCGCAAGACCGTGCTGCCGTCCTCCCAGGTGCTGGCGTCCAAGACGCTGAGCAGCCTGGTCGAGGTGCAGCCGATCCAGATCACCAACGAGACGATGGCGAAGGTGCTCAGCGACGAGGCCGCCATCTCCACGATCAAGTTCTGATTCCAGCGCACGCTCTGATCCCATAGGAGAGGTCCCATGACCCGCAAATTCCTTCGCCGGTCGCGCCCCACCTTCGCGCTCGCCCTCCTCGCCGCCGTGGCGGCGCTGACGTTGGGCGGCGTGCAGCCCGCGCTCACCGACGACACCGAGCTGCTGCGCTTCAGCACGCAGAGCCCGTACCTGATGATCCTGCTCGACACCTCGCGGTCGATGAACCTGCCCATCGCCAGCGACAACCCGCTGCCGGGCCAAGGCGACGATCCCGACTCGCGCATCTTCGCCGCCAAGTCGGCGCTGTTCTCGGTCTTCAGGAACGTCGACGACGTCAACTTCGGCTTCGCCAGCTTCAACCAGGACCAGATCCGGGTGCGCGGCAAGCACTGGCTCTACTACGTCAAGGGGGGCCTGCCCGGCTCCTATCCCGCCGTCGGCTGGCCGCGCCCCAGCCCCAACGATCCGATGGTGGTGTCCGACCCCGACGGCGACGGCATCTTCGACGGCGACCACAACCCGCTCTTCACCGACAACGGCGCCGCCAACGGCAACCCCAGCGACCTCGTCACTTTCGGCACCGCGTTCAAGGACAGCGGCGGCAACCCGATCACCACCGCGGGCACCTGTGCGGCGCCGCTCCTGCTGGGCAACGCCGCCACCCGCGCCCGTCTCAACAGCTTCGCCAAGAACGGCAGCGACAACCTGACGACGACGCTGTGGGTGAGGACGGCGACCGGCAACAACACCTATCGGCTGACGCTCGTGCGCAACGCCGCGTCCGACCAGCTCGGGAATTCGAGCTTGCCGATCCAAGTCTCCGCCGACCTGGTCGCCAACTGTGCCACACCGCCGGCGGTGAGCGCGGGAGTGACCATCGTCTTCTCCAAGCAGGACGTGCTCGACGACTACCTGTTCATCGACAACGGACCGGCCGGCGAGGCCAACGGTGAGGACATCACCGGCAGGCAGTGGGCGTGGAAGGACGCCGTCAACAACTTCACCTGCCCCAATGCCGGCCCCTTCACCGGCTACGGCATGGAGGGCAACTACGACTCGGGCTGGCGGCCCTCCGACGAGGGCATCACCGTGCCCGCGACCTTCGAAAACGCCGTCACCAACGTCGACACCTTCTGCATCGCCCCCGGCAACTGCATCGCCATCAAGCCGATCACGCAGACCGACTACGACACCCGCGGGCGGCCGCTCGACACCGGCGACTTCCTGCCCTGGGATTGGAACAACCCCAACAAGCAGGCGTTCCTCAAGCGCCTGGCGCCCAACTGGAACGGCGCCAACACGCCGGACTTCGGCGTCGCCGGCTACTTCGAGGACGCGACCACCAACCCCAACAACATCCGCGCGCTCAAGGACCCGGACCAGAAGCCGCTGATCGCCGAAGGCGACACCGCCATCGCCCACACGCTCGTCGACCTGCGCTGCTGGTACATGGGCTCCGCCGAGGAGCACGGCAACTCGAAGTGCCGCACCAGCCCCTTCGGCACCGACTTCTCGGGCTGGCGCAACGTCGCCTGCCAGCAGAACGGCGGCGATCCCAACTTCGGTTGCCGCCGGCCGTTCATCATCATCATCAGCGACGGCGACGACGACGGGGGCGGCTGCAAGATCAACAGCCCGGTGGCGGCGGTCTCCGACATGGACCAGCACTCGGCGGTGAAGACCTGGTACCTGATGGTGGGGCCGGTGAAGAACAACCACGGCTGCCAGGGCTCGGGCCGCGGCAACTCGATCACCAACGCCGGCGGCGGCGAGTGCGTGGTGGTGAGCAACAAGCAGGAGCTGCTCGACACCATCAACGACATCCTCGGCGTCATCCGCGAGCAGACGAGGGCATTCGCCTCCGCCGCCGTGCCCACCGTGCAGGCGACGATCCAGCAGTCGATCTACGTCAGCAACTTCACGCCGCTGCGCAGCAGCGCCATCTGGGACGGCCACATGAACGCCTTCCTCAAGCCGCTGCCGCTGCTCAACGGCAAGCCCGACACCACCAGGCTCTGCTCGGCCCTCCCCGCCGACCAGCAGGCGGGGTGCTTCCTCTGGGACGCCGGCAAGGTGGTGGTCGACACGCAGTACCCCGGCTCGACCACCTGTCCGGCGCCCAGCCCGCCCAACCCGCTCGGCCCCTGCCCGCCGCCGGGCCCCTCGCCGACCGACTGGTCGTTGCAGACCAGGCGGCGGGTGTTCTACTCGCAGCTCGGCACCAGCGGCCAGTGGCCGACCAAGGGTCGTCTCTTCGAAGCCACGACCCCGGCGACCGACGACGCCATCGAGCACGACCTCTGGTCGGCTCTCGGGCTGGCCTTCGATCCCTCTCCCACCGCCAACAACAACGCCGTGCGCGACGCCGCCAACGCGGCGATCACGCGGTCGCTGACGCTCAAGCAGGCGCTGGTGCAGGGCGAAACGACGGTGCGCAAGTTCCTCCTCGGCGACGTCTTCCACTCCGACCCGGTGGTGGTGGGCAACCCGGTGGATCTGCGCTACTTCGCGCTCGACCTCGGCCACGAGGACGGCACCACCTGCTCCGCCAACCCCTCCGACCCCGACCCGGACCGCGGCTACCGCTGCTTCTTCAAGCGCCACCAGTTCCGGCGCAAGGTGCTCCTCGTCGGTCACAACGACGGCATGCTGCACGCCTACAACGCCGCCATCTACAACTCCACCACGGGGAGGTTCAGCAACGGCACCGGCAACGAGCTGTTCGCCTTCATGCCGCGCAAGGTGATGCCGGAGGTGCACCTGATGGCGCAGCCCGGCGCCACCACCCACCGCTTCACCGTCGACAACTCGCCGGTGGTGACCGACGCCTTCATCGATCCGCTCCACAACGGCACGCCGACGATCGCCGACCGGGAATGGCGGACGGTGGTGATCGGCGGCTTGCGCGAGGGCGGCGCCGCCTACTACGCGCTCGACGTCACGCAGCCCGACGTGCTGACCGAGCTGGGCAACGGCGACATCATCGCCCAAGGCCGCAGCGACACCAACTGGATACCCACCTGCATCGACGGCGGCTCGGCTCCCGCCGGCTGCGGAGCGGTCCCCTACGCCGCACCGCTGTGGGAGTTCACCGACAGCAGCAGCGATCAGATCCCCGATGGCACGGCGCCCGACCGCGTGCCGATGGACGAGGACGGCAACGGTGTGCCCGACCTCGGCGACACCTGGTCGATCCCCGACGTCGGCCGCATCCGCGTCTGCATCGGCGGCGACTGCACGACCGATATCGAGGACCGCTACGTCACCATCTTCGGCGGCGGCCTCGATCCCGAGAACAAGACCAATCCTCAATCCGGCCACTTCGTCTACATGGTCGACATCGAGACCGGCCAGGTGCTCTACAAGCGCGCGCTCCCCGACCACGCCGGCCGCGATGCGGGAGCCATCCCGGCGGCGCCCGCCGCGGTCGACCTCGACAACGACGGCTACCTCGACCGCATCTACGCCGTCACCACCGGCGGCTTCGTCTACCGCATCGACCTCGACAAGGACGATGACGGCAACTGGCCGGCGCTGCTCAGCGAGAACGTGAAGACGACGGGCACGCCGCCGAACGACCAGTTCGACGCCCTGCGCATCGACCCCACGTTCTGGCAGCCGCGGATCATCTTCGACGCCACCTGGGACTCGGTCACCAACACGCGGGTCACCCGGCCCATCTACTACCGGCCGTCGGTCTTCTTCGTCGCCAAGCTCGGTCTCGCCGGGCTCGCCTTCGGCAGCGGCGAGCGGGAGGACCTGTGGACGACCGACAACCAGCCGGGCCGCTTCTGGGTGTTCGTCGACGACACCGACCGCGCCGGCGCCGTGCTCCCCTACGACGAGCGGCAGTTCCGCGTCGTCGACGTCGCCACCGCCCCCACCATCGGGGCCAACGACCTCTTCGTGTCGCGCAACCGCGGCGAAAAGGGCTGGTTCTTCATCATGGGCACCAACCAGCGCCTGATCACCCCCGGCTTCGCGCTCTTCGGCGTGCTCTTCTTCTCCAACTACGAGCCGCTGACCTTCGCCACCACGGCCGAGAACTGCGACCCGATCAACCCGCCGCCCGGAGGCTGCCCGATTCTGGCGCAGTCGTGCGCCCCCGGCGCCCAGGACGACACCGGCTACTGCGCCAAGACGGGAACCAGCCGGCTGTTCGTCGTCAACATCACCAACGGCGACGGTCTGCTGCCCAACTCCACCGGCGGCCTCAACCGCTTCAAGGCCATCGCCCAGTTCGTCACCCAGCCCTTCACCGAGCCGGGGCAGAGCAGGAACCCGGTGACCAGCGGCACGCCGACGGCGGACGACCTCAGCGCCGACGACATCCGGGTGATGAACATCATCAAGGGCCTCTTCCCGGCGGATTGCCGCTTCTCCAACTTCCGCATCGACGTCAAGACGATCGCGTCGGACACCTCGGTGCAACGCATCGCGGCGGTGCCGCAGTGCATCGTGCAGAAGAACTGGAAGGAGTTCTGAGCGTGGCGGTAGTGGGACGTCGGCGCGGCACGTCGTGGGTCATGGCGGCCGCCGCGCTGGCGGCCGCCGCTCCCGCGGCCGCGGATTGGCTGGTGATGCGCGACGGCGCGCGGGTGGAGACCAAAGGGCCGTGGACGGTGCAAGGCTCGATGGTCGTCTTCCATACGCCCAACGGCACGTTCTCGGCGGTGCGCCTGCGCGACGCCGACCTCGACGCCTCGCGCGAGGCGACGGAGAAGGCCAAGCTGCCGCCGCCGCCAGCGGCAGCTACGCCGGCGCCGAAGAAGCCGGCGATCGTCATCACCGACGCCGACCTCGAGCGCAGCGAGCCGGCGCCCGCCGCCGGCTCGCCGGCCGCCGCGACATCGCCGGCCGCGGAATCAGCTGCCGCGGATGGGACGCCCTCCGCGGCGGCGGCACCGGAGCCGGCAGCCGCGGCCGCTGAGCCCTCGGTTGAGCCGGCCAAAGCCGAGCGCCTGCAGATCTCCGAGTGGCACCAGGACCTCGACGCCAGCCGGACGGGAGTGGTGCTCGTGGCCCAGGTGCGCAACACCAGCCGCGACGTCGTCGGCGACATCCAGGTGACCGCCAAGCTGCTCGACGAGGGCGGCGCCGTGATGGCGACGGCCGAGGCCCTGCTCGGCTCGACCGTCCTGCGGCCCGGTCAGCAGACCGTGCTGCGGGCGAGCTTCCCCGGCGTGCACACCTTCAGCGACGCCAGCTTCGAGACCAAGGAGCTCGCCCTGCGCTCCTTCGCCGAAGCGGGCAAGTCCTAGGCGGCGCGACGATCGGGGCAGTGAAGGCTGGGCGGCGCGCCGCTCAGCCGTTCCACACCCACTTGTGGCCCGCTTCGCCGTTCTGCCACCAGTCGTTTTCGAGGTCGCCGCCGCCCCACTTGCGGATCGAAATCCGGCCGGTCGCCCTCGACTGTGCCTCGACGCCCACCTCGAAGTAATCCGGGTCCCTGCCTCGCAAGCGGAATCCGCCGCCCTTGTCGTCGGCCGTGAACGAACCCGCCGAGACCGAACCCGCCGACTGGAAGGTGACAGTGGCGTTCGTGAAGGTGCTGGCAGCTGCGCCACCCGACGCCAGATCGGGCGGCCCCCAGAAGGAGACGTTCTTCGGCAGCGCGGCGGTGGCGACCGTCTCGTCGGTGGGGTCGCAGACGTTGTTGTTGTCGAGGTCGCGGTAGGCGGTCAGGGTTCTGGTGGGGTAATCGGCCGTCACCTTGATGTCAACGCCCTGCCTGACCGCCGTGAGGCGGGCCAGCCGCATCACGCTCGCCATCTCGTGTGAGGTGCTGATCATCTTCTGGCGCTCGAGCATGTTCAGCAGCGCCGGATAACCGAGCAGCGCCAGCACCGCGATGATGACGATCGTGACCAGCAGCTCGATCATCGTGAAGCCGCGCTGACGTCCTGGGTCGTGCATGGACGCTTCTCCCGATCCTGACGGCCGCGGACGTCGGCCCGTGGCCTATGAGTCTCGACAGTTCTTACTTCAGGTTACAGGCCCCCCTCACTACGGTCAATGAAGGCCACTACAATGGGCGGCCCGACCGCCGCAATCCAACGAGCCAGCATCGGCAGGAGGTGTGACGTGGCTAACAGCGTCGTCCGCGTGACCCAACAGGGCTGGGGCGGCCGCCTCGGCGGCTCGATCAAGGGCGCCGTCGTCGGCGTGCTGCTGGCGATCATCGCCGTGCCGCTGCTGTTCTGGAACGAGGGACGCGCCGTCAAGCGCGCCCGCACGCTGGCGGAGGGAGCAGGCAAGGTGGTGAGCGTGCCGGCGGCGAGCGTCGATGCGGCGCGCGAGGGCGCTCTCGTCCACGTCACCGGCCAGGCGACGACCGCCGAGGTGCTGCGCGATCCCACCTTCGGCGTCGAGCGCAACGCCCTCGCCCTCGAACGTGAGGTCGAGATGTATCAATGGGTCCAGAACGAGGAGCGCAAGGAGCGCAAGAAGCTCGGCGGCGGCACCGAGACGGTGACCACCTACACCTACTCCACCGACTGGCGGCGCGAGGCGGTCGACTCCGCCTCCTTCGAGGAATCGAGCGGCCACGAGAACCCCAGCTTCCCCTTCGAGAGCGAGAGCTGGCGCGCCGGCGACGTCCGGCTGGGCGCCTACCAGCTGGCGCCCGACCTCGCCGGCGAGCTCGACGAGAAGAAAGCGGTGCCCGTCGGCGAAGCCGAGCTCGAGCGCGTCGCGGCCGACGTGCGCGAGGGTTTGACGGCCGCCGGCGGCGGCTTCTACCGCGGCGCCGATCCGGGCTCGCCCAAGGTGGGCGACGTGCGGGTGCGCTTCCAGGTCGTCGAGCCGGCGCAGGCGAGCGTGGTGGCGGCGCAGCGCGGTCAGCGCCTCGAGCCGTACCACGCGCAGGCCGGCGGCGACATCGCGCTGGTCTCCTACGGCGCGCAGAGCGCCGAGGCGATGTTCGGCGCTGCGCGCACCGCCAACAACCGGCTGACCTGGCTGCTGCGCCTCGCCGGCTTCGTGCTCCTCTTCGTCGGCATCCGCTCGCTGCTGGCGCCGCTCGCCGTCGCCGCCGACGTGGTGCCGCTCTTCGGCCGCATCGCCGGCGTCGGCCTCAGCCTCGCCGCCCTGCTGCTCGCGGCGCCGGTGGCGCTGGTGACGATCGCCGTCGGCTGGCTCGTCTACCGCCCGCTCCTCGGCGGCGCCCTCATCGCCATCGCCGTCGGCTGTCTGGTCTGGCTCTGGCGCCGCAGCCGCAAGCCGGCGGCGGCGGTGGCGGCGCCGATCTTCGTGCCACCACCGCCGCCGGCGCCAGCGAGCTAGTGCTGAGGATGGCCTAGGGGCAGGCTCGTCGCCGGGTCGCCGAGCAGGATGGTGCCGAGCACCACGTCGTGCCCGCTGCCCGTCTTGAGCAGCTGCCGCTTTGCGGCGTTGAGCGCCTCGCCGAGCGTCTGACCGCCACGGTCGACCTGGGCGAGGAACAGCTCGCCGAGCTGCTGCTGGATGCCCTGCGGCAACAGGGTCGAGGCACCCACGGCCGCCGCCGCGCCGCCCGAGGCGCGGAGCAGGTGCGCCGATAGCGACTCGTAGGCGGGCTCGACGTAGTAGCTGTTCCAGCACCCCCACTGCGCCACCAGGTTCGGGTGGGCGGCATTGGTCATGGCCGCGACGTCCTGCCAGGTCAGCAGCGGCGTGAAGTCCCACTGGCCGGGGGAGGAGTGGCCGACGAAGCTCATCAACGGCGTGCCGGCATGGAAGCCCGCGAGCACCCTTTGGCGCGCGGGAGCGGAGCCCTGGTGGTCGACCGGGACGAGATCGGCTGCCCACGACGGCAGCGCGTTGCGGAACCGCTCGCCGACGTCGGCGAGCTCGTGGCCGTTGTCGGACGCCCCGGAGACGAGCATCGCCTGCTTGTGCGTCGACGGCAGCATCTGCTCCCACCGCAGCAGCTTGGCGATCACTGAGCTCGCCTCCGACGGCGTGCGCACCGGCAGGCGGCCGATGGGCACGTCGGCGACGCCGTCGCGGTCGCCGTCGACCAGACGCTCGTCGGTGGGCGAGAAGGTGACGTACTGCGCGTAAGGCAGGTATTCGGTGGGCACGAAGGAGATCGAGCCCCGACCGAGGTGGTCCCACGGATCGGTGGTGTCGGCGCCGACCAGCAAAACGTAGCGCAGGTTGCCGCCCTCCAGGCTGGCGAGCAGGAAGGAGCGCAGCGCGGCAGCCGAAGAGGCATGGTCGCTGTAGGCGGCGAAGATGCGATCGGTGGTGACCACGTCGGTGACGAAGCCGCGGCCCTGCTCGAGGCCGACCAGCGGCCCCAGCGACGAAGCGAGCGATGGGTGGGTGACGATGACGTACTGCGCGCTCGACTTCGTTTGCGGCATCGGGATGGCGGGGACGACGGCGGGCGTGAACAGCGCCGACGTCGCCGCCGCGTAGACCTCGCCGGTGGACGCCACGGCGACCGTACCGTCCTTTCCGGCCGCCAGCACGTCGCGGCCGACGGCAGCCTTGCCGGTGCTGAGCTTCCAGATCGCCACTTCCGAGCCGGGCACGAAGCCCGCGATTCGGGTGCCCAGCACGACGTTCAGCATGCCGTCGAAGCGCTGGCCGCGCGCTACGGTCCGGCGCCAGTAGGAGACCGAGTAGCCGTCGAAGGCGATGTTGTCGAACTCGAAGCCGGTGTCGCCCGGCACCAACACCTCGAGCAGGTTGCCGCTGGCGATCGCCACGTCGGAGACGTCGAGCGGCTTGCGGGTCCATGGCCGCAGCCCGTCGAACCGGGCGTTGGCGATCTCCTTGCCGTTGAGCCGCACCACCACGTGGTGGTCGGGGTCGGTGCCGGGGAAGTCGCCGAACCCCCAGGCCTGCAGGTCCAGCATCACCGGACCTGCGACCAGGTCCGGCAGGTCGAAGGTGCGGGACAGCGACACCGGTCCGCCCCAGGCCAGCAGCCCCTGCTCGTACCACGGGTCGCCGTTGGGCGAGGAGAAGCTGTAGTTGGTGTCCGCCTCGTGCACGTCGACGGCCGCCGCGACGCCCACGTCGTCGCCCCGCACGACCAGCGGGCCGGTGCCGACCGCACGGTCCGGCGCATCGCGACGTAGCTCGATGGCGTCAACCGGGCTGGTCAGGGTCAACTGCGGACGGGCGACGAACTCGATGAAGCTGCCGGGACCGAAAGGTTTCCCGCTGGAGACGAAGCGCGGGATGGGCTTGCCCCCGTCGAGGAGGGCGATGCCTTGCGGATCGGCGCCTATGAGGTCGAGGCCCGCAGCCAGTAGCTGCTCGTAGGTGACACGGTGAATCCCCTTCTCGCGCACCAGAAGCAGGCCGCCCGCGCTAAGCAGGCCGCCCGCGCCCGAGCCGGTCGGCGCGCCCGACTCGGCCGCCACCATACGCTCGAGCGGTGAGACGAGGCCGGTCTCGGCACGCACTGCCGCCCAGTCGATCGCCGCGCGCGTCGGTTCCTCGCCGACCGTCTTGCCGACGGTGAACGGACCGTGACGGCGAGTGACACCGAACAGCGACACGTCCTCGACCTGCACGGCCACCACTTCCGGCCCGGCCGCGACGTCGACCTCGTAGCTCTGCGGCTCGAAGGAGTCGGGGCGCCGGGTGCGCACGGTGCTCAACAGGGTGCGTCCGCCCTTCGCGTCGAGGCCCCACAGCCGGAAGCCGGCGTTGGAGGTTTCGGTGGCGGTCGTCCAGCGCACGCGCAGACCGTCTGCCCGGCGCTCGCTGTCGACGTAGGCGACGGTCACCGGCAGCGTCCCGGCGGCGATCAGATAGTCCTCCACCTCGCCGTCGGGCGCCTGGGTGCCGGCGGCGTCGGTCGGCGACTCGGCCCGCGCCTGGGTGGTGGTGAACCGGAACCGCGCGTACGTGGCGCTGTTGCCGCCGCAGACGGAAGGCACCGAGCTCCACGACACGGTGCGATTGGAGTTGCTGGTCCCCGTCGGCACGGTGTGGGTGGTCGAGCGCTCGCCGCCGTCGGCGAAGTCGCCGTCGCGGTTCCAGTCCACGTAACCGACCAGGTAGCCGGTCGCGCCGGAGCTGTTCGTGGCATTGACGGTGACCGAGTAGGTGCCGTTGCCCGGGCAGCTGCCGAAGGTCGACACGCCGTCCTCGTCGTCGGCCCCGCTGATCGCGGTGTTGTCGTCAGTGTTGGCGTTGGCGCCGGGCTGGCCATCGGACTCGCCGTCGGGCCGGTTGGCGCCAAGGTATAGAAGCCGGTTGCCGAGCACGTGCTTGGGTCCGCTGCTGAGCTGGTCGCCGTAGGTGTTGGGCGCGTCGCCGTAGTCGAAGGCGCAGAACGAGAAATCGCTGATGCCGACGAGCTGGTCGCCGGGCTCGCTCGGTTGGTCGTCCCCGGCGTCGTAGTGGACGGTGACGGTGGTGAGCGCGCGGTCGAACTTGTAGGTCTCGGTGGCGCAGTCCGCTCCGTTGTCGCACGCCGAGTCGCCCTCGATGCCGTCGCCGGCGATCTGGAAGTTCGGGGTGGCGTCCGGCGACGTCCGGCCGTAGCGCGCATGGCCGCCGCCGACGGCGTCCGCCTCGACGCGGATGATGTCCTCGAAGTCGTCATCGGCCTGGTCGGAGTCCAGCGTCGAGAACTCGAGGTCCTGGGCCGCGCTCGAGAAGGAGAAGGTGACCAGCTGGCCGAGGACCTCCGAGTCCTGCGTCCCGGCGGTGTTCTGAGCGTCCATGTAGAGGCTGTAGTAGCCGTCGTGCCCGCCCAGGCTGTCGCTGTCGGTGCGGAAGTTGTACCAGCCGCTGCCCACGTTGTTGACGCCGCCGGCGTAGTTCGTCGTCGTCGTCTGGCTGAGCGTGACGTCGCCGACCGTCGTGCTGGAGAAGACGGCGTTGTTGCCGTTGCTCTGCCAGTCGTAAGTCATGCGGCTCGTGCAGACGCTGCCGGCCGCCGTCGAGCTCTCCAGGATCAGGCGGGCGCGGTTGTAGGAGTTGGCACCGCCGTCGTCGTCGACGTCGCAGACCCGCAGCGTCCAGGTCCCCACCGAGTTGCCGGTGTAGAAGTCCATCCCGGAGACCGTGACCAGGCGGTTGAAGAACGGCGCCGCGGTGGGGTCCGTGTCGCCGTCGTTCAGCGGTGCGGTGCCGTCCTCTCCGGCATCGCTGTTGCTCGAGAACAAGACGTCATAGTTGGTGGGCGCGGCGTCGTTGGAGTTGGAACCGGTCACCAACACGAGCGGCGGCGTGCCGCCTAGGCTCGCCCCCGGGTTGAACAGCTCGATGCGGAGCTCGGTGCGGTGCTCGTGCGTGACGTCGAGGCCGAGGGCAACGCGCTGGACCGTGAAGCTGTCGCTCGCGGGTACGGTGAAGCTCCGCGTGACGCCGGTGGTGCCGCAGTTGCCGGTGACGTCAGCCGCCGGATCGGCGATGGTCACCGCCGCACCGGGTGTGTCGTCGTACTGGTAGACGTGTGCGAGCGCCGGATGGGCCAGGAGGGCGGCCCCGAAGACGGCGATCGCGACCCCACGCAGCGGCTCGATTCCCTTCCTGCTCGACGCAGTCCCTCGCCTGCTCGACATCGGTGCTCCTCACGGTTGCATCGGCAGCTGCTTCGGCCCAGGAGCTGCCGCAGGTCCCTAGGAAAGGCAATGCGGCCGAAAGCGTCGACTGGAGAACTGACTCATACTTTTCAGTGAACTGATTTCACAATGGCTGCCCCTGCGCCGGCCGGCTAGCGCTGCGGGCTGCCATGGGGCAGCGGCCGATGGCGCGCCTCGAGCGCCAAGCGATCGAACTCACTCAATCCCAGGAACGTCACCCGGAAGTTGGTGGTCTGACCGGGGGCGAGGGCCGTGGTGCCGAGCAGCGCACGCTGCGCGCCGATGACCGCGCCACGTTCGTCGAGGAGCCGGGCGTGCACCTCAATGTCGCGCGCCCACGTCGCCGTCGGGTTGGTGACCTCGCCGACGAAGGCCAGCACGGCGGGCGGCACTCCCGGATCGGGACGCCACGTGAGCTGGAGCTGCGTCTTGGTCGCAGCGCTCGGCTCGCCGGCCGGCTGCGAGGGGCCGGCGGGCGTGGGAGTCGGCGCCGCCGCGGCCGGCTCGCTCTCGGCGGATGGACGGAGGGTCGCGCGGTCGGAGGTGAAAGCGAACTCGGCGCGAGCGACGGATGGAGCGCCCGGCAGTCGGAGGACGAAGGCACCGGTGCCGCCCGGCCGCAGGCCGGGAGGCAGGGGTGTCACGGTCGACTTCGCAATCAGGCCACCGTCGCGGTCGAAGGCGGCGATCTCGATCCTGATGCCGAAGCGGATGTCGTCCCCCGGGTTGCGGATCTTGCCCGTCAACGAGGTCTCGTTGGTCTCGGCGTCATAGCGGCTGGACCAGTTGAGGACCTCGAGCTCACCGCCGCCGCCCGGAGGACCGTTCGGCTTGGGGGCGACTCCGGTGCCGGCATCCGCAGCAGCGGCGCCGGGAGCGGCATCCGTGGCGCGCGCCGGGCCGCGCGACGCTGCCGCCAGGTCGGCGTCCGTCAGCGTCAACACCGCGGGACGCCGCGGCGTCGGCGTGGGCAGGGGCTTGGGAGCAAGCGCCTCCCGTGTCACCCGCGCCGAGGCCTCGAGGTCCACCTGCGACGCCGGCAGCGAGCCCAGGGTGCCGTTGGGGAGCGTGAAGACCACCCGCTCCCCCCGCACCTCCCAAGCCCCCCGCGTCTCGACTCGGCTGGCGTCGTGAAGCTGCAGCCAGTCCGCGGCGGCCGAGCCGGCCGCCACGAGCAGCGGCAACAGGACGACGAAGGGGAGTCGGCGGCCTGCCACTCAGTTCTCCCGCCAGTTGCGCTCCGTGATGGCGATGGGTATGCAGGCGGGCACGAAGATGCCCCGCTGCGACATGCGCTGACCCAGCCGCAGGTAGTAGTTGCCGTAGCGGGCGTTGGGCGGTCCGTTCTGTTTGAGCACCGAGGCGACGTTTTGCAGGCGCTCGCTGCTGCAAGAGAGCTCCGCGGACTCGCTGACCGGCTGCCCGCCGGTGACGTTCTGCGTCTGCGACTGCTCGACGAAGGGGCTGGTGACGAAGTCGGTGACCTCGAAGAAGCGCTCGCTGTCGGCGTCCAGCATGTCGAGGTCGGTGACGGCGTTGCCGTTGAAGGCGAAGACCACGAAGTTGCGGCTGACGCCCGAGCGCGCGCAGAGACGATCGAGGTCGCCGCCTTCCTCCTCGATCTTGGGCTGGAAGCTCGAGACGACGAGGATGCCGGAGGCGCCGAAGGCCTTGGTGATCACGCGCTCCTTGGCATCGAGCAACATGTACCAACCCGGATCCTTCCCTGGTTCCGGATCGAGCAGCAGGTTGCGGTTGCCGCTGACGGCGCTGCCCTCGGGAGTGATCTGGCGGTAGTTTGCCTCCGTGCGCGGCAGGGCCGGGGAGGTGGTGGGCGTGAAGCCCTCGTCGACGATGACGTAGAGCCGCCCCTGGCCGGCCGCGGGGTCCCACAGGTCGTCGCGGTCGCCGGTGCCGAACACCAACGCGAACTGACCCAGGCGCTGGATGAAGAGCAACTGCATCTGCAGGTAGATGGGCTGATCGGCGCCGGTGCGGAAGATGACGAAGGGGTTCCATGCCGCCGCCGCGACGCGCTTGACGGTGGTCATGACGTCGTTGCGGTCACGGACGGCGACGTCGACGAGCTGCTGCGCCTGCGAGACGTCGATCTTGTACACGCGCCCGGTCGTGGTGCCGAAGTAGATGACGTCGGCGACGTTGTCGCCATCGGGATCGAGCACGGCCACCGAGGGGACCGAGCCGTCGACCTCGCGCTTGTACAGCGGCTGACCGGTCTCGGCGTCGAGGAGGTAGACGAAGTTGCCGAAGCGCGGCTGTGACACCGCCTTGTAGAGCGGGTCGAGGCCGCCGCCCACCACCACCACGAAGCGGTCCTCGGTGATCGGTTGCTGGGTCTGGGGGTCGACCTCCCCGGTGAGCAAGCGGATGCGCGTCGGCACCGGCTTCGACCACGGCACGCCGAGGTCGCCGTCGCCGTTGTCGTCCTCGTCCCACGGCTGCCCGGTCGCCGGGCTGCGGTCGGTGAACTCCCACAGCCGCTGTGGGTAGGGACGAGGGCAGCCGGTGGGCGTGGAGCCGTCCGTGCTCAGGCAGCCGGGAATGGCCTCGGGGTCCTTGCCGCCGGCGTCGACCGCGTCGGGGGCGAAGCCGAAGGAGGTGGCATCGAGCGGGTCCGGCTGCGTGACGTCGAGGGCGAAGTAGCCGAGCCGCACCGGCTCGCTGCCCGTGCCGCCGGTCTCCGGCTGGCGCACCAGCGCGCCTCCGAGCTTGCGGCCGCCGTCCCGCATGGCGCCGACCACGATGGTGTGCCACTGCTCGTCGCTCCTGAAGAAGGCATCGGCCGAGACCACCGGGCCGTCGATGCCGTAGATGTGCTTGTCGTCCTCGGCTTGCTCGCGGAGGATGGGCAGCGCCATTCGCGGCACGTAGGAGAAGATCTCGACGCCGTCGCCGTTGGAGAAGGGCAGCGGCAGCGTGCCCGAGTTGCGGGTGATGCGCCCGGCGTCGAAGGCGTGGAGCTGTCCATCGTTGGTGCCCAGCATCAGGACACGTCGTCGATACTGATGCTTGAAGGCGAAGCACCGATAGCCGCGATCGGAGCTGCTGGTCAGGTTGCACTCTCCGGGCGGATCGTCGCCGAAGCTGTTGTTGGCCAGGTCCTCGAAGTCTCCGGGCCTCTCTATCGACAGCGGCTCGGAGTGGAAGGCATCGCCCAGCACGTAGTCGATGTTGACGCCACCCGCCGTCTCGGTCTTGATCTGCAGCGTCTCGTCGATGATGGCGGTCGCCCGCGTTTTGCTGGCGGCCGGTACCGGTGAGGTGGCGGCGTTGGCGAAACCCAGCCCGCCGACGAGGTCGAGCCAGGCGGGGTTGTCGGCCGTGGCGGGCGGCTGGAACAGCCGCAGCGTTCCGCCGGCCGCGGGGTACAGCACGCGCCGCTGACCGACGCCCGTGCCGAGCTTGCGATTGCCCGCCGTCACCTCGGCCGGCGTGGGCGCTTGCGCCAGGAGCTCCGTACCGAGGTCCCAGAGGTGACAGCCGGCGGTGACGGTGTCGGAGCACTTGCGGTAATTGGGCTTGGCGGGGTCGTCGAGCGGCACGCCCCCGTCGATCGGCAGCGGCTTGACGAAGCCGTCGAGGTGACCGTCCCACCACGAAGTGTCGTCGATGGGGGTGAAGTCGGAGAGGTAGATCTTGTCCTTGACGTTCGCCTCCACCGACGGTACCGCCGCCGAGGCGAAGGCGCGCGACTCCTCGTCGATCGACTGGAAAATGCTGGTCAGCGCCTCGACCAACTCGTTCTTGTTCTGCGGGTAGAGAGGGTCTCCCTTGCCGTCGCCGCACTGGGCGGCGTTGGGGCT
The DNA here is from genome assembly GCA_963846495.1 of Thermoanaerobaculia bacterium. Taxonomy (GTDB): domain Bacteria; phylum Acidobacteriota; class Thermoanaerobaculia; order Multivoradales; family JAIOJS01; genus DASYQD01. The sequence continues at coordinate 398,640 of CAWJWP010000017.1, forward strand.
GCTGGGCGGGACGCAGTTCTCGGTCACCGTCGCCGAGCAGACGACGCAGTCCGGCTGGCCCCCCTTCTCGGCGATGCACTTGAGAGAGTCGGCCGTGCCGCTGGGGATGCCGAAGGCCACCACGTAGCTGCGGAAGTTCTCCTGCACGCGCAAGTTGTCGACCGCCGTGCAGACCGAGTTGATCGACTGGCAGTTCTCGTCGCCGTCGGTCAGCACCAGCAGGTACTTGCGGCGGCAGCGCCAGTCCGGGTCGAGGGCCGCGGCCTTGACGCGCCAGCCGGTGCTGGGCGTCTGCATCCAGGCCCGGAAGTTGTCGATCGACCGCGCGATGGGCGTGGAGCCGAAGGCCAGCAGGGGCCGCTGCGAGGAGCTCTTGAGCCGCAGGAAACTGTCGCCGCCCTGACGGTGGTCGTTGAAGTAGAAGGCCTGGTCGAAGTGGCCCGGCGCCGGCGCCAGCCGCGAGAGGATCTCGTCCCTTTTGTCGTCGAGCCAGTCGGCCGGGATGACGTCGCCGTCGTTGAACACCGCGCCGCGCGGGTCGCTCGGCGTCTCGGTGGGGATGCGCACGTTGTAGCCGTTGAAGGCGTCGCTGGAGCTGTCGGTGTTGGGGTCCCAGCCGCCGCAGGTGTTGCCCGCCGTCAGGTCGAGGTCCCCCTGGTCCCAGAAGCCCTCCTGGATGGCGTTGAAGTTGGGCTCGCTGTCCCAGGCGAGGAACTCGTCGACGAGCGCGAAGGTGACGTTGCGGCTGCCGCCGTCGAGGACCGTGCTGGAGCTGCAGTCACTGTTGTTGCAGCGCCGCACGCCCACCGGAATGGTGAGGGTTGCGGACCCCAGCGCCTGGCCGCTGGGGTTGTAGGTCACGCGGTAGGTGGTGGTGCCGGACCGGACGTAGAACTGGGTGCTCTGGTTGTTGAGGTCGCCGAGCTTGGGGTAGTAGCGGACGCGCTTGGTCTCCCAGGCGTTGCTGAGGCGGGCGGGGGTGTTGCCGAAGCAGCCGATGCTGCTGCTGCCCGGCGTGGATGGCGGCTGCCCGTTGCCGTTGGAGACGCAGTCCCAGGTGAAACCGAAGACGTCCTGCGCACCGACGGCCGGGTAGGTGCCGAGGCCCGTCCAGTTGAACGAGCCCGTCACCTGGTAGAGCCAGTGCTTGTAGCGGACGCCCAGCGTGTCCTGGTTGAGGCTGAAGATGCCGAAGTGGATGTTGTCGGTCGCCGAGATGACCTCGTACAACGCCTGCTTCGCCTGGTAGAGCTTCGACGCCGCGCCGTCGGCCTGCAGCGGCGTGTGGCAGTCACCGTTGCCGGTCTCGCAGACCTGCGGGCAGTTGCCGGCGTTGAAGTCCGCCTGCGTGCAGCTCGGCGTCCAGGCCATCGAGCCTGTGGTGTCGAAGAGTATGTACACGTAGGGGTTCTCGACCGCCTTCTGTACGAAATCGCGGTCGTCGGCCAAGACGGCGTGAGCGACCAACACGCCCAGGCAGAGCGGCAGGCCGAGCCGCTGCAAAGCTCTCCACAATGATGTCGGGACACCACCCATCGTCAGGCTCCTTGCGGTGACCGCGTCAGTGCTCGTCGTAAGCGCCGAGGGTCTCCTGCACCACCGTCCGGGTCTGGCGATCGTCGGCGATCGCCTCCCAGCGCGGAGGCCACCAGGGCTGGACTCCCACCATCAGATAGAGGCGCTTGCGCGCCGTCGGCGGCCCCGCGCCCTTGGGCACCCGCTCGGCGGTGGCGACCATGGCGTGGTTGACGTTGACCAGTGTCACGTCGCCCTCGCCCGCCGGGCACATGTCGCAGAAGTGCTCGCGCAGCGGCACCACCGGGCTGAGCGCGACCTGCTGCTCCCAGTACACGTCGTCGGGGTCCATCGGCTCGATGGTGCCGTCGTCGTTGAGCTCGACCCTGGTCTCGGGAATGGTGACCGTCAACGGCTCGATGGCGACCCCGGTCGGCGAGTCCTCGTCCAGGCGAACCGACTCGACGCTGGAGTTGACGGTGAGCAGCCGCGACAGCGCCTGGTGGACGCCGGAATCGGCGCCGTAGAGCACGCGATGCGTGGTCAGCTCGTTGGCGCCGATCGTGACCTCCGTCTGGCTGATCAGCGCCAACCCGAGGCCGAGGATCGTGAGCACCACGAGGACGAGGAGCGCGATGATGTAGGCGCTGCCTGTTTCAGCCGAGTGCGGAGTGTCAGTCGAGCGCGGAGCGGTGCGGGGAGGTCTCATGCTCAGAGGTTCCTCAAGTCGACGACGGTGCGGAGAGTGCGCCGCCGATAGGTGCGATCGGGGCTGACCGGGGAGTCGTCCCCGTAGTCGGGGATCTCGTACTCGTGGTTCTCCAGGCTGACGTCGATCGGGTCGTCGGGATAGCGGTCGCGCTGGAGGTTGCGGTCGCGCCGCGCCGCCACGCTGGTCGTGCTGATGCGGACGACCTGGACGCGACCGGTGGTCCAAGGGTCGCCCAGGTCGTCGTCGGGGTCGTTGAAGAGCCACTCGTCCACGTCAGGTGTGGGATTCGGCGTGTTGCCGTCGTGGTCGCCCTCGGTCGGGTAATAGGGCGGGTTGTTGATCGCCACCGGGAAATCGGGGGGATCGGCCGGCGTGTCGCCGGGCTCGTCGTCGCGGTCGATGCCGAGCGCGACTTGGAGGTCAGCAACGTCGTCGGCGATCGCCATTGCCCAGTTGTCGGCGTCGCCGGCGTAGACCTGCTGAGCGGGGGCCATGGGGGGGTCGCCCTCCGCGGTTCCCGGAAAGAGCCGCGCTCGCACGAGGACCGGCTTGACGCCACTCTTGTCGTCGTTGGGGTCCTCGCGCACGTCGCGCACGTAGTAGCGGTACTCCTCGAGGATCCCGACGTAGGCGAGCTGCGTGTTGGGGTCGGAGAACTGGACGTCCCAGCCGCCTCCCGAGAGATTCCAGTAGGCCCCCGTGCGCGTGCCGTCGGCCGGGCGCGAGCGGAACCCTAGTGTGACGACCGAGCCGCCGTCCGCACTGGGATCCGGCCCGCTGCAGGCAGCGGGGTCGAGCTCGACGACGTGATAGATCGCGTCGCTGACGGCACTCACCAGGACCAGGGCTTCCTGCACCGGCGCGACGCCGTCGGGAGGATCGAAGGCCTCGACCAGGGCATCGAGCTCCTGAGGGATCGGGATCCCGGGCCGTGCCAGGCTCGAGACCTGGAAGGTCCCCCGGCCGGTGGCCGCGTTGAGGGTGAAGCTGTCCTCGACGACCGTGTAGACGGGCGTCGAGAAGACGCCGCGCACGGTGAGCACGTCGGTGCCTTCGAGGATCTCGTGCTGGTCGGTCGGCGCGTCGATGAAGGTGTCTCTCGGCACGTCGTCGGTGATCGCCAACGCCAGCCCGTTGGGCAGCATGAGGGGCTTCCAGATTCCGCCGGACCCGGGGCTCTGCAGCGGCAGGCTGCCGCGGGCGGCCGTGCGCACCATGCGCGCGATCTCGTAGTGCCCGGCGCGCTGCGCTTGTTGCATCTCGGCGACGTCGACCTGGACGCGGGAGATGCGGCTGGCCATGTCGAACAGAGACAAGACGCCGAGCATGACGAGGAGCAGGATGATGAGCGTGACCGCCAGCTCGACGAGCGTGAACCCGGCGGCGCGCGCCGGCTCGCGCACCGGGCGCGGTTGGATGGCGGAGGCGAGCTCGTTCATGGTGGAGGTGACCTCAGATGGCCTTGATGATCTCGAGCGCCACCGGCGTCGGGCGACCGAAGGCGAAGTCCGCGAGCCAGCGAGGGCGTACGAACACCCGCACCACCTTGAGCTGCACGAACTCCGGAGAGAAGCCGCCGTCGAGCGGGTTGTCGAGCTCGCCGTCGTCGACGAAGTCGCCGGAGGAGAACTGCTGCACCTCGATGGTGCGCTGCCAGCGGACGTTCTTGCCGGCGGGCAGCGTCTCCGCATCGGCCATCGGCTTCCAGGTACTGTCGTCCTCGTCCCAATACTCGTGGCGCTCGAGGACGTTCTCTCCCACGGGAACCGCCAGCAGCGGGTCGTCGAACCCGAGCTGCTTGTAGCCCTCGAGCGTGGAGCGGGCGACGTTGGTGAGGTTCATGTAGTTCGCGCCTTCGCGGTTCTGGCGAATGGAGCGCGTGAACAGGGGGAGCAGGCCGAGTGCGATCGCCACCATGATCAGCACGGCGATGAGCACCTCGACCAAGCTCATGCCCGCCTCGCGCCGATGGCGCCGCTCGCTCATGCCGCCGCCTCCCTTCACGACCACTTCCACTCGGACCTCGGGCGCCAGGTGGTGCTGGTCTGGTCCCATTTCAGGATCTGCACCCGACCGGTAGCGATGGGACCGACTTTGACCGCGAGGAAGTTGCCCTGACCGTCGCCGAAACGGATCTCACCGGCCGCATCCGTGGTGCCGTCGGGGAAGAAGGTGAGGTGGCGGTCGGAGGATAGTTGGGAGGTCGCCTCAGGCCCGGCCGGTCCGACGTCGCCGGGCCCCCAGAACGCCAGCCCCTGCTGGGGCAGCACGATCTCTCGCACCTGCTCGTCGGTGGCCGCGTCGAAACCGGGCGTCACCTCGGTCTCGCGAAAGACGACCACCCGCCTGCCGGGGAGGTCGGCCTGGAGGTAGACGCGGACGCTGCCCTTGACCGCCTCGAGGCGGGCCGCGCGGGCCTCGGCGGCCACCTGGGTCACCCAGGTCTCGACCTTGGCTCGACGCATCGCGTTGAAGAACGCCGGCAACCCGATCATGGCGGCGATCATGAGGATCGCGGTCACCACGATCACCTCGAGGAGGGTGAATCCCGCTGACCTGTGGTCGCCTGGGCGGCGCACTTGCATGTCAGCGCCGAGAGCAGTCTCGATGCCAGCCGGCATCCGCGAGCCAACCCGTTGACTCGCTTCGTCTTGGCTGAGAAGGCCAGCCGGCGCAGAAAGCTCGTGGCGGCACTTTGCACGGCTGAGGACGAGGGAGGCGACGGCAGATTGCGTGGATGCGATGCGAGCGACCGGCGCCTCGCCGCGCCTGATCTAGAATGCCGCCCTCGGCATGAGGTTTCGTCGTCCGCCGCCCCCGGCGAACGCCCCCGGCGAGCCAGCATGAGCCTCCCTACCGCTGCGCCGAGCCTCTCTCTCACCGACGCCGCCCCTTGGAGCGCCCTCGTCGTCGACGACGACCCCGGGGTCCGCCAGTCGATCCGTCTCTGCCTCGAAGCCGCCGGCGCGCGCGTGCTGGGCGTCGGTGGCGTCGGCGCGGCGCTCGAGGCCCTCGAGCGCTCCGACTACGACGTCGTGTTCCTCGACCTCTGGCTGGGCTCGACGTCCGGCCTCGACGCGCTCCCCGAGGTCCTCCGCCGGCGCGCCGACGTGCAGGTCGTCGTGGTGACGGCTTTCGCCACCTACGAGAGCGCGGTCGAGGCCATGCGCCGCGGCGCGGCGGACTACCTGCCCAAGCCGTTCACCCCCGAGCAGGTCCGGCACGCCGCCGGCCGCGTCCTCGAGGCTCGCCGCCTGCGGCAGCGGGTCCGCGAGCTCGAGGAGCGCTTGGCGACGACGGATCCGGAGATCTCGTTCGAGAGCCAGAGCGCCGAGTACCGCGCCTTCCTGCGCACGGCGGAGCGCGCCGCGGCATCCGAGGGCGTCGTCCTCCTGCGCGGCGAGAGCGGAACCGGCAAGAACGTGCTCGCGCACTGGATGCGCGACCGCTCGCCGCGCCGCGACCGGCCGTTCGTGGCAGTGAACTGCCCGGCGCTCGGCGGCGACCTCATGGTGAGCGCGCTCTTCGGCCACAAGCGCGGCGCCTTCACCGGTGCCGTGAACGACGAGCCAGGCAAGGTACAGGAGGCAGCGGGAGGCACGCTGTTCCTCGACGAGGTGGGCGAGCTTGCCGCCGACGCGCAGGCGCGGCTGCTGCGCTTCCTCAACGACCAGCGATACGAGCGCGTCGGCGAGGCCCGCGAGCGGCGCGCCGACGTCAGGCTTATCGCGGCGACCAACCGTGACCTCGCCGCCGACGTCGCGGCGGGGCGCTTCCGCGAAGACCTCTTCTACCGTCTCGACGTCCTGACGCTGGTCGTTCCTTCCCTGCGCAGCCGCCGCGAAGACGTGCTGCCGCTGGCGCGGCGATTCCTCGCTTTCTTCGCCGTGCGCCAGGACCGGCAGGACCTCGCCCTCTCCACCGCGGCCGAGGCGGCGCTCACCGGCTACGACTGGCCGGGCAACTTGCGCGAGCTGCGCAACGCCGTGGAGCGGGCGGTGATCCTGACGCCGCAGGGCCAGATCGCTCCCGCCGACCTCGGCATTCCAGCGGCGGGTCCGGCGGCCCCGGCGCGGCCGGGCGCCGTCGCGGTGGGCGAGCTGGTGTCTCTCGACGGCCTCGAGCGCGAGCACATCGCGCAGGTGGTGGCGCGGACACCCACCCTGGACGCCGCGGCGCGGGTGCTCGGCATCGACCCGACGACGCTCCAGCGCAAGCGCCGGCGCTACGACCTGGTATGAGCCCACGGCGGCTCAGCCTGCGAGCCCGCTTCCTGCTTGCCTGCGCCGCACTGGTGAGTGCCGGTGCGATCGCCAGCCTGTGGACGCTCGCCACGCTGTCGCGGCTGGGTGAGACGGCAGCCACCATGGTCCGCGACAGCGACGCCACCACCGCGGCCACGGCCGGCATGGCCGGCGCCCTCGAGCGCGAGAACGACGCACTGCTGCTGGTGTTGGCCCGCGACCCACGGGCGCGGCGGACGCTCGATTACGAGCGACGGGAAACCGATCGCGTCCTCGACCGGCTCGCTGCCCTGCTCACGGGTCCGGGCGAGCCGCAGATGGCGGCGCAGCTGCGTCGCATGGTGCGCAGCTACCGCCTCGCGGCCGACCGCGTCGCCGGCGAGGAGGACGTGACGCGTGGCCTGCTCCGCTACCACGCCGAAGTGAACCCGCGGCTGCGGCAGGCGGCCGGACAGGTGGCCGCCGTGCGCGATCGCCATTTTCAGCAGTCGCAGCTCGCCAGCGCTCTCGCCCGCGACGAGGTGCGACGTGCCCGCACGCTGGTGGTGGCGATCACCCTCGTCGCCGTCGTCGCCTCCGCGCTCGTGGCACTGGCCCTGGCCCGCATGGTCGTCGCCCCGCTGCGGGCGCTCGAGGCGGGGGCGGTGGCGATCCGCTCGGGAGACCTCGACTCGCGGGTGTCGCTCGCCGAAGGCGACGAGCTCGGCAACCTCGCCACCGCCTTCAACGAGATGGCCGAGCAGGTGGCGCACTTCCGGCGCTCCGACCTCACCGAGGTGCTGCGCTCGCGGCGGTTCCTCGAGGCGTCGCTGGAGGCGCTCCCCGACGCCGTCCTGCTGCTCGAGCCGAGTGGGGCGGTCATCACCATGAACACCCGGGCGTGGGCGCTCTTGTGTGACGTGGGAATGGAGGAGCCCGGCCCGCTCGTGGACCTGACACCGCTCGGTCTCACCCGCGAGCGGCTCGCCTCCGCGGGCCCGGCAGCCTCGAGCGCCCCCCTCGACCTCGGCTCGGCGACCGCCGTCCGCCGCGGCAACGAGGTGCGGCACATCCTGCCGCGGGTCGTCGCCACCGCCAGCGACGAGCCCGCCGGGCAGCGGGTGGTGGCGGTGCTCTCGGACGTCACCGACCTGGTGCGCCTCGACGCGATGCGTGCCGAGCTCACCGCCGTCGCCTCCCACGAGCTGCGCACGCCGGTGACCACCCTGCGTATGACCCTGCTCATGCTCCGCGAGTCGGGAGCCGTCCTGCCGGCCCACGTGCGGGCGCTGGTCGACACCGCGGTCCTCGGCGTCGACCAGCTGGCGGGCACCGTGGACGAGCTGCTCGACGTCACACAGATCGAGGCCGGCAAGCTGCGGCTCAACCTCGACCTGCTGGACGTCGCTGAGCTGGGGCGCGATGCCGCTGCCGCCGCCGGCGAGCGGGCAAGGGAGGAAGGCCTCAGCCTGGCGGTGCGCGTGGCTGGCGGCCTGCCACCGGTCCGCGCCGATGCGACGCGCCTGCGCATCGTCGTCGACAACCTGCTCGACAATGCGCTCAAATACGCGCGCGAGCGCGTGCAGGTCGAAGTGGCTGCAGCCGACGGCGTCGCGCCGCGGATCCTGCTCAGCGTCGCCGACGACGGCCCGGGGGTTCCCGCCGAGCTGCGCGAGCGCATCTTCGAGAAGTTCTTTCGTGTCGAGCACCTGCGGCCGGAGGCGCAGGGGCAGCGGCGTGGCACCGGCATCGGTCTCTATCTCTGTCGCGAGCTCGTCGCCCTCCACGGCGGATCGATCCGCTGCGAGGAGGGAGCCGACGGGCGAGGGGCGCGGCTGAGCATCGAGCTGCCGGCGCTGGCCGTCACCTAGAGAGTGGTTGGCAATGCGGCGAAGCTATGGACCGTCCCTCGTAGGATCCACACGACTCCCGTGCCTGCGGATGATCTTGCGCTCGCGCTCTGCCCGCCAGGAAGGCTTCACGCTGCTCGAGCTGGTGGCGACCCTCGCGGTGTTCGCCACCCTGGTGTTGATCTTCGTCCCCGGCTTCGTCGAGTGGCTGCGGGGCAGCCGGGTCGATCGCGCCATCCTCGACATCCGCCTGCTCGACGCTGACATCCGCATCTGGGGCGGCGGACAGGAGTTTCCCGATTCGCTGGCGGAGCTGGGCAGGCCGCCCCGGCTGGATCCCTGGGGGCGCCCCTATGTCTACCTGCGCATCGAGAGCGCCAATCGCGGCGAGTGGCGCAAGGACCGCTTCCTCAACCCGCTCAACTCCGACTACGACCTCTACAGCATGGGGCCGGACGGCAGGTCGCGGCCACCGCTGACCGCCGCGATGAGCCGCGACGACATCGTGCGCGCCGGTGACGGCGCGTTCGTCGGCCGCGCCGAGGACTACTAGATGAAGCGGCTGGCCGCGGCGCTGTTGCAGACCCGGCTCGGCCGCCGCCTGCTCCTCATTTTCGTGCTCTGCGCCATGGTGCCGGTGAGCCTGCTCGCGGTGCTCACCCTGCGCGGCGTCTCGCGCCACGAGCGCCTGCAGACGGCCGGCTACCTGCGCCTGGAGGCGAAGAGTTTCGCCATGGCGGTGCTCGAGCGCCTCGACCTGCTCGAGCGCGAGCTGCTCGTCGCCGCCACCGCCGACCGCACGGCGGTGCGCCGCCTCGACGGCAGCTTCGTCGCCGCCGGCAGCGTCGCGGCCGATGGCAGCGGCGTGCTGTGGACAGGGGCCGCCACCGCTCCGACTCTCGGCTTGGCAACTCGCGCGCGGCTCGCGAGAGGACGCTCGGCGGTGGTCGTCAACGCCCGTGGCGGCGGCCCGCCGCAGCTGGTCCTCCTCGTGCCGGACCCGCGCGGTGGCTACCTGTGGGGCTGGGTGCGTCCGGAGGAGCTGTGGAAGCGAGGCTCGACCGTACCCCCGCGCGTCGAGCTGCTCCTGGTCACCGCCGACGGCACGCGCCTCATCGACAGCGGCCGCCTGCAGGGCCGCATCGACGGCCGAGTGGTGGAGAGCTGGTCCCGGCGCAGCTCGGCAAACTTCGAGTGGTCCGGTGGCGGCGTCGACTACGTCGCCACCTTCTGGACCATCCCCATGGCCGGCAACTTCGGGACCGGCAACTGGACGGTGGCGCTGTTCCTGCCCGAGGAGGTGGCGCTGGCGCCGGTGGCGGCGTTCCGCACCAGCTTCGTGCAGGTGGTGGTGCTGGCCCTGCTGGCGGTCTTGCTGGCGGCGTCGTGGGTCATCCGTCACACCCTCGACCCGCTGCGGCAGCTGGTCGAGGCCACCCGCCGCGTCGCCAATCGCGACTTCGACCTGGACCTTCCCAGAGGCGGCCGCACGGAGCTGCACGAGCTGTCGAGCGCCTTCCGCGCCATGGCCGAGGAGCTCCAGCACCATTTCGCCGATCTCGCCGAGAGCGCGCGGCGGCTCGACGATCAGCACCAGCGGCTGGCGGGCCTGGTCGAGCATTCGCCCTACGGCGTGGTGCTGGTCGACGCGGCGGGCAGGATCGAGCTTGCCAACGGCCTCGCCCGCGGCTACCTGCAGGCGCTGGGGGAAGGCGGCGACCGTCCGCTGCGACGGTTGGCCGGGCGCCCGTTGGCCGAGCTCTACGACTGGCAGGAGCTCGTGCTCGACGGTCCCCCCAGCCGGGTCTTCGTCGTCGTCGTGCGGCAGCTCAGCTCCGACGACGAGCCGCCGGACACGCTCGTCGTGCTGCGCGACGTGACCGCCGAGCGCCAGCTCGAACGCCAGCTCCAGCAGCAGGAGCGGCTGGCCGCGGTGGGGCGCCTGGCCGCCGGCATGGCGCACGACCTCAACAACGTCCTGCAGGCGATCGGCATGTGCGCCGACCTGCTGCGGCCGGAGGTCGTCTCCGAGGAGGCGCTGGGCGACCTCGACACCCTGCTCAGCTTGAACCAGCGCGCCGCGGAGCTCATCCGGCAGGTGCTCGACTTCAGCCGCAGCTCCGAGAGCGCGGCGCGGCCGATCGGGTTGATCGCCGCGCTGCGCGAGGCGCTCGACCTCCTGCGGCGCGCGCTGCCGCCTACCATCCGACTCGACTTCACCGTCGCGCCAGACGCCGGCGACGTGATGGTGTCGTCCGACCCCGTGCAGCTGCACCAAGTGCTCGCCAACCTGGTCCTCAACGCCCGCGACGCCATGCCCAACGGCGGCACGCTGGACGTCGCGGTCTCGCTGGCGTCACCGACGGCGAGCGGCGAGGAGCGCGTCGGGATCGTCGTACGCGACACCGGCGTCGGCATCCCGCTCGAGCTGCAGGCGAAGGTGTTCGACCCCTTCTTCACCACCAAGCCGGCGGGGCAAGGCACCGGTCTCGGCCTGTCGCAGGTGTACGGCATCGTCGCTCAGCACGGCGGTACGGTGCACCTCCAGTCGCAGGTCGGCGTCGGTACCGAGATCCGCCTGCTGCTGCCGGTCCTCGGCTACGACGCCGAAGGCCCGGCGATGGCCCCGCCGGAAGCGGAGCCGTCGTCGGCCGAGCAACCGCCGCGGTCGCGGGTGCTGGTGGTAGAGGACGAGCCGGCCGTGCTGCACCTGGCCCGGCGCCACTTCGAGCTGCTGGGCATGAAGGTGACGACCGCCGTGAACGGTCGCCAGGCGATCGAGCTGCTCGACAGCAGCGGCCCGTTCGACCTCGTCGTCTGCGACGTCGTGATGCCCGAGCTCGGCGGCAGGGAGGTCCTGCGCGAAGTCCGCCGCCGCGCTCCGGCCACCAGCGTGGTGTTGATGAGCGGCTACGCCGGGCCCGAGACGGAGACCGACGAGACGGCGCAGCCGGATGGCTGGCTGCGCAAACCGTTCACGCTCGAGCAGCTTCGGCAGATGGTGCGGCAGGTTCTGGCCGCCGACGCCGCCGCGAGCGCCGCCGAGCCGCCATCGTCCGGCGAGGATCACCCGCGGCGCGCGTAGCGTCGGCTGGCGGCATAAGATCGCGGGCGCCGGAGCGCGCGCGATGGACCGCCCCGACCCCTTCGCTCTCTACCCGCCGTCGGACGGCCACAGCGGCCCGCCCGCGGCCGCCGCCGTGGAGGCGGAGGCGCCGCCGCGCCCGCGAGTGCGCGAGGAGATCGACTTCCGCTACCGCTGGGACCTGCGCCCCATCTTCGCCGGCTGGGAGGAGTGGGAGGTCGCCTGCGACGAGATGGGCGAGCTGGTGGACCGCCTAGCGCGCCTCCAGGGCACGCTCGCGCAGGGCGCCACGGCGCTGCTCGCCGTGCTGCGCCTGCAGGACGAGCTGGGCCAGCTCGCCCACCGCGTCTGGTACTACCCATCGCTTACTTACGACCAAGACCAGCGCGACAACGCCGTCAACGCCAAGCGCCAGCGCGTGCAGGTGCTCTTCGCGCGCTGGGAACAGGCGGGGGCGTGGTTCAAGCCCGAGCTGCTGCAGTTGCCGCTCGAGACCGTTCGGCAGTGGATGGACCAGGATCCCGATCCGGATCCCACCGGAGGCCTCGCCCTCTACCGCTTCAAGCTCGAAGACCTCTACCGCCGCCAGGAGCACGTGCTGGGCGAGGAGGGCGAACGCGTCCTCTCCTTCACCAGCCGCTTTGCCGACCTTCCCGACGAAGCCTACTCGGCGCTGTCGACGGCCGACATCCGCTACCCCAACGTGCGCCTCGCCGACGGCCGCGAGGTCACCGTCAGCTACGGCCAGTACCGCACCCTGCTCGCCACCCACCGCGTGCAGCGCGACCGCGCCGCGGTCTTCGCCTCCTTCTACGAGACCTTCGAGCGCAGCCTCAACACCTACGCCGCGCTCTACAACGGCGTCTGCCAGCGCGACTGGTTCGGCGCCATGGCGCGCCGCTACAAGACGACGCTCGAGGCGGCGCTCGACGGCAACCGCATCCCCACCGAGGTGGTCGAGCGGCTGATCGAGACGACGCGCGCCGGCGTGGCGCCGCTCCAGCGCTATCACCGGCTGCGGCACCGCGTGCTCGGCCGCGAGGTCTCCGGCTACCACCTCTACGACACCTCGATCCCGCTGCTCGAAGGCGAGAAGCGCTACCCCTACGACGAAGCGGTGCGCTGGGTGATCGACTCGGCGGCTCCCCTCGGCGCCGACTACCAGCGCCGCGTGCGCGAGGTCTTCGCCGGGCGCTGCGTCGACGTCTACGAGAACGCCGGCAAGCGCTCGGGCGCTTACTCGGCGGGCGTGTACGGCGTCCACCCGTACATGCTGCTCAACTACAACGACACCCTCGACGACCTCTTCACGCTCGCCCACGAGACCGGCCATACGCTGCACTCGCTCTTGTCGCACGAGGCGCAGCCGTTCGCCTACGCGAGCTACACGATCTTCGTCGCCGAGGTGGCCTCGACGCTGTCGGAAGCGCTGCTGCTCGACGCGTTGCTCGCCAAGAGCGACGATCCGCGCGAGCGCGCGCTTTTGCTGCAGCACGCCATCGACAGCATCACCGGCACCTTCTACACGCAGGTGCTGTTCGCCGAGTGGGAGCTCGAGGCGCACCGTGCTGCCGAGCGCGGCGAGCCGATCACCGCCGAGACGCTGTCGGAGCGCTACTTCGCGCTGCTCCAGCACTACTACGGCGACGCCATCGAGCTCGATCCGCTCTACCGCATCACCTGGTCGCGCATCCCGCACTTCTTCCAGAGCCCGTACTACGTCTACCAATACGCCACCAGCTTCGCCGCCTCGGCCGAGATCGCGCAGTCGCTGCGCTCCGCGGCCGGCGAAGGGGCGCGGCAGGAGATCGTCGAGCGCTACCTGTGCCTGCTGCGCTCGGGCGGCAGCGATTACCCCATCGACCAGCTGCTCGCGGCGGGCGTCGACCTGAGCAGCCCCGAGCCGGTCGAAGCGGTGGTCGCCGAGCTCGACCGGCTGGTGGGTCGCCTCGAAGCCGAGCTGGCGGCGCTCTGACGATCGCTCGCGGCGTCGGATTGCGCTGACAGCGCAGGGTTTACGCTCGGCCAACGCGAGCCTTCGCGGGTGCCGCGGCACGCATCTTGAAGCTCCCGCCCGCACATGGCGAGGCCGCACCGTCCACTGCTCTCCCGCTTAGGCGCCGCTGCCGGGGGCAAGCGCAAGCCGGCGAGCGAGGAGCGTCCCACCGGCCCGCAGGACGTGCAACGGGCACAGGAGCCCGGTCGCGGCCGTCAGGCCGACACTCCTCTGGAGGTGCCGCCGCCGGGGTGGAAGGACATCCTGCTACGCACCAAGCGCGAGGTGGGCGAGGACCAGCTGTCGCTCGTCGCAGCCGGCGTCGCCTTCTACTTCATGCTGGCGATCTTCCCGGCGCTGCTCTCCATCGTCTCGGTCTACGGCGCCGTCGCCGACCCCGGCACCGTCGCCAAGCAAGCCGGCCAGCTGGTGCGGCTGATGCCCGTCGATGCGGGCAAGCTGCTCGTCGACCAGCTGGGGGAGATCTCGACCGCCGAAGGCACGACCGCCGGCATCGGCGCCCTCGTGGCAGCCGTCATCTCGCTGTGGAGCGCCGCTAACGGCACCAAGGCGCTCATCGCCGGCCTGAACGTCGCCTACGACGAGCGCGAGCGCCGACCGTGGTGGAAGCGCACGGCGATGGCGTTGCTGCTCACGGTGGGCTTCGTCGTGCTGGCGACGCTGAGCCTGGCGACGATCGCGGCGCTGCCGCACTTGCTCGACCGCCTGCCGCTGGGGCCCTTCGCCACCGGTGTCACTTTCCTCGTCAACTGGCTGCTGCTGGCGCTGCTGGCGATGCTCGGCTTCGCCGTCGTCTACCGCTTCGGGCCTTCACGCGAGCACCCGAAGTGGCAGTGGGTGTCGGTGGGCTCGGTCGTCGGCACCGCGCTGTGGCTGCTCGCCTCGGCCGGCTTCTCCTGGTACGCGTCGCGCTTCGGCAGCTTCAACGAGACCTACGGCACGCTCGCCGGCGGCGTGCTCCTATTGCTCTGGCTGCAGATCACCGCTTACGTCACGCTGCTCGGCGCCGAGCTCAACGCCGAGATCGAGCATCAGACCGCGCGCGACTCCACGACCGGCGCGCCGAAGCCGCTGGGCGCCCGCGGCGCCCAGATGGCGGACACCGTCGGCGAAGCGCTGGGAGCGCGCCGAGCAGAGGAGGGGAACTCGTCGGACGGCGAGGGCAACGGGGAGGCGGAGCGGCAGCGCCCTTTCGTCCAATCCATCACGGGCAGAACGGCTCGCCGCGAGCCGGCGAAGGAGCGGTCATGGAACCAGAACCCGCACTGACCCCGCCACCGTCGTCTTCGACTCCCTCTTCGATTCCGTCATCGGCCGCGGACCAACGCGAGCCCGACCGCCGCAGCGCCGACGAGATCCGCGCCGACATCGCGCGCGAGCGGGAGCGCATGGACCTGCGGCTCGCCGAGCTGCGCGGCCGCCTCGAGCCGTCGGCGATCGTTGCGCAAGCGCGCGCGGCCGTGACGGAGAAGGCGAAGCGCCGCGGCCGCGCCGCCGTCGACGCGGTGCGCAAGCGGCCGGTGGCCGCCTCGATCGTAGCGGCCGGCGCGGTTGCGCTGGTCGGTGCCGTGGCGTTCTGGCGCCGGCGCTGACGCGACCAAAGGGAGCGAGGCCCCTGCTCAGCGCGAGCAGGGGCACTCGATCTGCGCGCGGCGCTAGCGGTCCGCGTCGCGCGCCTTGTCGATCCAGTCCACGAGCTCCTTGACCTGCGCGTCGCCGCCCACGGCGGCGGCGCGCTTGCGGAGCTCGCCCAGCTCGGCTCCCGCGCGCTCGCCTTGCGGCGCGCCGCGCAGCAGCTCGGCGAAGCGGCCGACGACGGTGGCGAGGCGGAAGCCGCGGCCCGCCGCCTCCCAGCGCGAGGCCAGCTCTCCGCGCTTCAGCGGCCGCTGCACCTGCTGGAGCTCGCCGCCGGCCGCCGGCCGCCAGCGCAGCTGCAGCATCGCCACTGTCGCGCCCTCGGAGACGCCGGGCTTCAGCTCGAGAGCGTAGACGGCAGACACCGCGTGCACGGCGCCCTGGCCTGCCAGGGTGTCGGCGCGCACCGGCGGCGCGTGGAGCGTCGCGCCCGCTCCGCCGCTGCTCGCGGCGCCGAGCCGCCGCCAACGAACGACCGAGCGCGGATCGACCTCGACCTCGGCGCGCGCGCCGGGCGGCAGGCCGCCTTCGCGGGCGACGACGGTGAAGCGCACCAGCACGTGGCGGCCGCCCGGCACCGGCGCCCACGGGTCGGGCGCGCCCTCGACGACGAGCGCCACCGGGCCTTCGGCAGGCGGCCGGTCGCCGTAGTCGAAGGCGTTGACCAGCTCCTCGACGCGCACGGCTTCGGCAGGCGGCATCTGCCCTTGACGGAGGTAGCGGCGCACCTCGTTGTAGGAGCCGCGATCGACGTCGAGCGCGAAGGTGGAGACCCGCGCCTCCTCGCTGCCGACGTAGGGAGGCTGTGCGCGCTCGCGAGCGACGGCGGCTTGGCCGGCGACGCTCCGCGACGGCGGAGGCGGCGCAGGTGGCGGCGGCGGGATGACCAACGCTGGCGCTGGCTCGGCCGCCGGACGCTGCGGTGCCGACGGTGGCGGGGCCGGTTGCGGTGCCGTGCGTTGCGGCGCAGCGGGTTGCGGCGCTGCCACTGGTGGCGGAGCGGGTTCGGCCGTAGCAGGAGGCGGCGGAGCCACGGGTTGCGGCGCTGGCGCACGCGGCGGCACCGGCTGCGTCCCCGTCGCGGGTTGCGGAGCGGCCGCAGCGGGCGGCGCCTGTCGCCGCGCCGACTCGAATTGGTCCGCGACCTCGCCTTCCTCGGCGGCAAGGACCTCGTCGAGCTCGACGCCGGCGGGGGCCGCGTCCGCCTTCTCGCTCGAGGACTCGAGCCGGAACCTCCGCCCTTGCATCTCTGGGTCCGCGGGCGCGGCGCCGGCACCGTCGCCGTCGCCCTCCGCCACGCGCGTCTCTACCTGGCTCGGCGCGCTCGCCGCCGTCTCGTTCCCGGCCTGGCTCACCGGCGGCGGCGCCACGATGCCGGCGCGGCCCGACACGCCCACGCCGCCGGTCACCGCTGTCCGCGGCGTGGACGCCTCGTCGTCGGCAGCCGTCGGCTCGGGCGCCGCCGCCTGCTCCTGCAGCCGCCACGCCAAGCCGCTCGGCACCTGCGGCGCCGCCGCCCGCTCGCGCGCCGCATCGGCGCCGGCGGACGGAAAGCGGCCGGGGTACGTCGGAGCGGTGGCCGGCCGTGCAGCCCGCTCCGCTCCGACGTACCCCAACGCGCGGAGGTCCCGAGACTGCATCGCCTCAGCCGATCCTTCGCGCGCTTCCGCAGGGGACTGATCCTCTTCGTGCAGCGCCGCCACCGACTTCGGCGCCGGCATCGGCTCGCCGACGCCGTGGCGCACCGCCAGGTACGACAGCGCGCCGCCGCCGAGCAGCATCGTCACCGAAGCCGCGGCGAGCCAGACGCTGCGCGGCAGCGGCCGGCGAAACGGCAGCAAGATCCCTGGTTTCTCACCTGGTTTCTCGCCTGGTCTCTCGCCGAGGCGATCCGGCGCGGGGGCCTGGATCTCGGCGGGGATCTGACGGCGCAGCTCGTCGAGCAGCCAGGCGGGCGGCTCGGGCGTGATATCGGGGCGGAGCTTGCGCTCCAACTGGCGATCGTCGAATCGGCTCATGGAAAAGGCTCCTCGAGGGCGAGGCGGAGCGCCGAGAAGGCGCGCTTGAGCCGCTTGCGGATGGCGACGGGGGTGATGCCCTCCAGGCGCGCCACTTCGGAGACCGGAAGCTCGCTCCAGAAGTGGGCGCTGACGGTGAAGCGGAGGTCCTCGGGCAGCGCCAGCACGGCGCGGCGCAACCGTTCGGCCTCGTCGCCCTCGGCAAGCGTGTCGGCGACGGCGGGCGTGGGATCGGCCAGGCGCTCCGCCGTCTCGTCGGTCAGCTCTTGCAGCGGCCGCGGCCGCCGCACGTGGTGGAGGAAGGTGTTGTAGGCGATGCGGTAGAGCCAGGTAGTGAGCTGCGAGCGCCCCTCGAATCGCGGCAGCGCCTCCCAGGCTTTGCGATAGGTCTCCTGCGTCAGGTCGGCGGCGAGCTCGGCGTCGCCGCCGCACATGCGGAAGAGGGCGGCGTAGATCTGGCGATAGCTGCTCTCGACGAGGCGCTCGGCGGCGGCGCGCTCGCCGCGCGAGAGCGCCGCCAGCAGAGGCGCTGACTCGTCCGCCTCGCCCATCGCCGCGCCTCCTCCGAAGTGCACGCCGGCGCCTGGGTGCGGACCGGAAGCCGTGCTGCCGCCGTAGGTCGAAGCTTCCATCCCACCCTATTGGAGCCGCGACGGGACGGAAAGGAAACCTCTTCCGCCCGCCGGCGCTGTCCGAAGGGCGGACTGTACCGAAAGAGGTGAGAAGAAGAGCAACGGGCGAGGGCATCCGGCCCTCGCCCGCATGAACAGTGAACGGGCGAGGGGATCCGACCCTCGCCCGCTATGGCAACCAGCCCCCGCCGGGGGCCGGCATCACGCTCGTCGCAGGAGGTGCGCGAGCAGCCCCAGGACGAACAGGACGAGGAAGATGAAGAACAGGATCTTCGCGATGCCCGCGGCGCCGGCAGCGATGCCGCCGAAGCCGAAGAGCGCCGCGACCAGCGCGATGACGAGGAAGATCAGGGCCCAACGCAACATGGTTTCCACCTCCCCTGGCAGCCGCCGCCGCTGCACCCTTGCAGCGGCACGGTCGGCCCGCCGTTACACGACCTCACCGAGGCACGTTGCCTCGAACCATCCGCGGAGCGAACAGCAAGCAACGGGCCAACGGCGAGGCCACATCTGCGGCCGCCGCCTAACACTTCGCCGACTGCGGCGGCCTCGCCGCGGCCAGCCCTTACTCGGTCCCCGGCATCCCCGGCATCGCCGGCACCAGCTCGGTGCGCTCGTAGCCCTTGGGCATGGCGAAGGCCGCGGCCGGCACCGCCTCCTCCTTCATGGCGGTGACTTCCATCGTCGTCGTCGCCGTCGTCTCGCGGCCGCGCTGGTCCTTGCTCTTCGTCACCGTCACCACCTTGAGCGGCACGCCCTGGATCGACTTCGAGACGTCGTTGGCGATCATCTCGTCGAGGTCGGCGATGCCGGTGCTGGGCGGCTCGCGTCGCAGCCAGGCGCCGAAGCCGCGGTCGCTCAGCTCGGTCGTCGCCCAGGTGTCGGTGACCGTCTCGTTGTGGCTCGACTGTCCCATCCCCATCACCTTGATCTCGGAGTCGTAGGCGGTGCGGAAGCGATAGTGAGTGGTCTTGTAGCCGAGGATCGCCGGCCCCGCCTCCTCGCCGAGCTTCTCCACCTTCTGGTTGGAGAAGCTGATCTTCACCATCGCGCCCATCCCCTTGAGCATGGCGCCGGCGCCGGCGACGACGGCGCCGAGGTCGAAGGGCGAGTAGGTCTTCTCGTCGGGGTTGACGAGGTAGAGCGTCTGGCCGCCGTCGTTGGTGAGCAGGTAGGTGCCCTCGCCGAGGATCGGGTTGTCGCTCTCGGCGAACGTCACCTTGGCGTTGTCGCCGTCGACCCAGGCCTCGACCTCCATCGACTGTCCCTGCCCCTGCGCGGCGTCGGTCTTGGTGGTGGCGCGGTAGTGGATGCCGGCCTGCGCCGGCGCGGCGAGCGCGGCGGCGACGAGAGCGGAGCAAGCGAAGGCGGTGAGCTGCTTCATCGTTCCTCCGGTGCGTGTCGTGGTGTGTGCGTTCGCGTTGTGCGTCGCGGTCAGGGATGCTCGAGCGGCAGGCCGGCGCGCTTCCAGGCGCCCATGCCACCCGTCACGTTGAGAACGTCGTTGCGCCCGGCGCGTTGCAAGAAACTGGCGACGGCGGTCGAGCGGTAGCCGCCGCCACAGGTTATCGCCAGCGGGCCGGGTGGCAGCTCGTCGAGGCGCTGCGGGACGAGGCCGCCCATGAGGTGGTGCGCGCCGGCGACGTGCCCCTGCGCCCACTCGTTCGCGGCGCGCACGTCGAGCACGGTCGGCGTGTCGCCGTTCGCGCTCGCGACCTGCGTCGCGAGCTCGGCGACCGAGAGCTGCGGCAGCGTGGCTTGCGGGAAACCGTGCTCGATCCACCGCTGCATGCCGCCTTCGAGATATCCCTCGACGCGGTCGAACCCGACGCGCACGAGCGCGCGCACCGCCGGCTCGAGTTGTTCATCGGCGTCGGCGACGAGCAGTAGCGGCCGGTCGTAGGGCACCAGCCAGGCGGCCCACGTCGATAGCGAGCCGCCCTCGACGCCGATGCCCAGCGCGCCGGGCACGTGGCCGCCGCCGAAGGCGAGCTGATCGCGCAGGTCGACGACGACGTGCGCGCCGTCCTCGGCGAGCTCGCGGAAGCGCGGCGCCGGCAGCGGGTGCAAACCGGGCAGCCCGCCGAGCAGTGGCGGCCCCTTCGCGTTGAGCTCCTTCATACGCAGGTAGTAGGGCGGGAAGGGCGGCGAGCTGGCGAGGATGCGCTCGACGAACGCTTCCTCGGTGAGCTGCGGGGCGAGGTAAGGATTGCCGAGTCGCTGAGCGCCGAGCGTGGAGAACGGTTGACTGCTCATGCCGGCGCCGCACATCGAGCCGGCGCCGTGGCCCGGATAGATCTCGAGCCCGTCGGGCAGTCCGGCGAGCTTCTCGCGCACGCTCCTGAACAGAGTGCGGGCGAGCTCGTGCTTCGCCTCCTCGCCGAGGAGGTCGGGCCTACCTAGCGAGCCGACGAAGAGGAAGTCGCCGGTGAGCGCCGCAATCGGCTCGGCGGCGGAGCGCGTCGCGTCGTAGACGAGGAACGAGAGATGTTCGGGCGTGTGCCCCGGCGTGTGGAGCGCGACGAGACGCACGGCGCCCAGCTCGACGGCGTCTCCTTCGTGCATCGGCGCGTGCGGATACGACACCTCGTAGCGCTCGCCCTCGTCGTGCGCCGAGAGATGCAGCTTCGCACCCGCTGCGCTCCGCGAGCTCGCGCGCGCCGGAGGCGAAGTCGGCGTGCACGTGCGTCTCCAGCACGTTGGTGATCGCGAGCCCGCGCGCCGCCGCCCAGTCGACGTAGACGTCGACGTCGCGCCGCGGGTCGACGACGGCCACCTTCGCCGCCGCTTCGTCGCCGACGGCATACGAGTACTGCGACAAGCCGCGGTCTTCGAAGCGCTCGAGCAGCATCGGCCGCGAAACTGTAGCAGCCGGTTAGGATGCCCCTCATGACCGACGTCACCTTCCTCGGCGCCTGCGGCACCGTCACTGGCAGCATGACGCTCATCAGCATCGGCGAGCGGCGGCTGCTCGTCGACTGCGGCATGTTCCAGGGCGGGCTCGACCTCGAGCAGCGCAACCGCGAGCCCTTTCCCTTCGAGCCCCAGGACCTCGACGCGGTGGTGCTCACTCACGCGCACCTCGACCACAGCGGCCGGCTACCGCTCCTCGCGCTGCGCGGCTACCGCGGCCCGATCTACTGCAGCAAACCGACGCGTGGGCTCACCGCCCTCGTGCTGCGCGACGCCGCCAAGCTGCAGGAAGAAGAAGCGAGCTTCGCGCGCCGCAAGGGCTTCAGCCGCCACGCCGAGCCGCAGCCGCTCTACCGCGACGAGGACGCCCGCCAGGCGCTGAAGCAGATCCACCGCGTCGCCTTCGACGAGGCGTTCGAGCCGCTGCCGGGCGTGTCGGTGCGACTGCGCCGCGCGGGCCACTTGCTCGGCGCCGCCAGCGTCGAGCTCGCCGCCAAGGGCAGCGACGGCGAGCGCCACCGCTGGTGCTTCTCCGGCGACGTCGGGCGCTACGGCGTTCCCATCCTGCACGACCCCGAGCCGCCGCTCGACTTCCCGGAGACGGTGCTCCTCGAGTCGACCTACGGCGATCGCCTGCATCCGCAAGGCGACGCCGAAGCGGCGCTAGCCACGGCGATCGAAGAGACCTTCGCTCGCGGCGGCGTCGTGCTCATCCCCGCTTTCGCGCTCGGCCGCTCGCAGGACCTGCTCTACCACCTCGCCAAGCTCGCCGACGCCGGCAAGCTGCCCGCCGACCGCGTCTTCCTCGACAGCCCGATGGCGCTCGGCGCTACCGACCTCTACAAAGAGTTCCCCGCCGAGCACGACGAGGACCTCGCGGCGCTCGTCGACGCCGACAAGAGCCCGTTCGCCCTCGAGCGCTTCGGCCGCTGCCGCACACGCCAGGAGTCGCAGGCGCTCAACCACCGCGAGCAGATCGTCGTCATCGCCGGCAGCGGCATGGTCAACGGCGGCCGCATCCTCCACCACCTGCAGCACCGCCTCCCCGACCCGCGCAACATGGTGCTCATCGTCGGCTTCCAGGCCGCCGGCACGCGCGGCCGCGCCCTCCTCGACGGCGCGCAGACACTGAGCATTCACGGCCAGGCGGTGCCCGTGCGCGCCGAAGTGCGGCGCCTCGAGATGCTCTCCGCCCACGGCGACCGCGACGAGCTGCTGCGCTGGGGCCGCGCCCTCCCCGCCCCGCCGCGCCGCGTCTTCCTCAACCACGGCGAAGACCCCGCCCGCGCCGCCCTCGCCCGCGCCTTGCAGACCGAGCTCGGCTGGCCCCTCGCCGAGCTGCCGGCGCACGGGCAGCGCGTGCCGTTCTAGCGGATCGACGCAGCGGGAGCCCATTGCTCCGACGGAGATGGTCACCCCCACACCACGTGGGGGTGAGTGATCGCCGCGCCGAGGCCGAGGCAGCAGCAGAAGCCGGCGGCGCCGGGAACGAAAGCTCACGACCGCGACATACGCATCGGAGCCGTTCCTGGTCGTGCGGGCTGCTGATGCGTCAGCGCCAAAAGGCGAAGTGCGACCACCACGGCTTGGGCTCGACGAACGGTGCGCACACGTCCTCGCCCTCGCGGCTGGCGAGGAGGGGCGCCGCTTGGACGTCGGCTGGGGTTAGCAGACGCGCGGCAATGCGCTGGACGTTGCGGCCTGTCTTCGGGTCTCGGCCGTGACCCACGAGCCCTGGAGCTTCTCCCGACAAACCGTCTCGGGCAGTGAGAGCGGCTCCGCCTTCGCCCAATCGCCCGGTCCCATCAGCCAACGGACGTCCCACACGCGGGCCGTCTGGTCGGATGCGGTGACAATGCGGCCGCCGTCCGGCGAGAAGACCGCTGATCTCACGAAGCCTCGATGACCTTGGAGAGGGACGCTGTTCCAGGAACCGTCCAGGCCTCGGCTCCACACCCGAGCGGTCTGGTCCTGGGATGCGGTGACGATGCGGCCGCCGTCCGGCGAGAAGGCCGCCGAGCTAACCCAACCTCCATGCCCTTGGAGAACGACGCTGTTCCAGGAACCGTCCAGGCCTCGGGTCCACACCCGGGCGGTCTTGTCCTGGGATGCGGTGACGATGCGGTCGCCGTCCAGTGAGAAGGCTGCCGAGAGAGACAGAGTCTTGATGCCCTTGGAGGGAGATGCTGTGCCAGGAGCCGTTGTGGCCTCGACTCCACACGCGGGCGGCCTCGTCCCTCTGGGTACGGTGACGATGCGCTCGCCGTCCGGCGAGAACGCCGCCGAGCCGACCCAGCCTAGATGCCCCTTTAGAGGGACGCTTTTCCAGGAGCCGTCCAGGCCTCGGCTCCACACACGCACGATCTTGTCCGGGGATGCGGTGACAATGCGGTCGCCATCCGGCGAGAAGACCGCTGAGTAGACGGGGTCTTGATGCCCTACGAGAGGGATGCTCTTCCAAGAGCCTTCCTGGCCTCGGCTCCACACACGGGCGGTGTTGTCCGCAGAGGCGGTGACGATGCGGTCGCCGTCCGGCGAGAAGACTGCCGAGTAGACCGATTCTTGATGCCCTTCGAGGAGGACGCTGTTCCAGGAGCCGTCCCGTCGTCGGCTCCAAACGCGGGCGGTGGTGTCGCTGGATGCGGTGACGATGCGGTTGCCGTCCGGCGAGAAGGCCGCCGAATCGACGGGGCCGAGATGCCCTTCGAGGGCGACGCTGTGCCAACGGCCGTCCTGACCCTGATCCCACACGCGGGCGGTGAAGTCCCTGGACCCGGTGACAATGCGGTCGCTGTTCGGCGAGAAGGCCGCTGAATCGATGGTGCCGAGATGCCCTTCGAGGGCGACGCTGTGCCAGGAGCTGTCTTGGCCTCCTCTCCAAACGCGGGCGGTCTTGTCCCTGGATGCGGTGACGATGCGGTCACCGTCGGGCGAGAAGGTCGCCGAGAAGACGGCTGCTTGATGTCCTTGGAGGGGGAAGCTGCTCCAGGAGCCGTCCTGATCTCGGCTCCACACCCGGGCGGTACCGTCCAAAGATGCGGTGACGATGCGGTCGCCATCCGGCGAGAAGGCGGCCGAGAAGACGTTTTCTCGATGCCCTTGAAGGGGGACGCCATGCCAGGAGCCCTCTTGGTCTCGGCTCCACACGCGGGCTGTCTTGTCCACGGATGCGGTGACGATGCGGTTGCCATCCGGTGAGAATGCCGCCGAGAAAACGTGTGCTTCATGCCCCTGGAGGGACACACTGTGCCAGGAGCCGTCTTGATCTCGGCTCCACACGCGCGCTGTTTTGTCGTCGGATGCGGTCGCGATGCGTTCACCGTCCGGCGAAAAGGCCGCCGAGTCGACGTAATCGAGATGCCCTTGGAGGGAAACGCTATGCCAGGAGTCGTCCGAGCCTCGGCTCCACACGCGGGCAGTGTTGTCGCTGGATGTGGTGACGATGCGGTCGCCATCCGGCGAGAAGACCGCCGAATAGACAGAGTCTTGGTGGCCTTGGAGAGGGACGATGTACCAGGAGCCGTCCGGGCCTCGGCTCCACACGCGGGCAGTGTTGTCTCTGGATGCGGTGACGATGCAGTCACCGCTCGGCGAGAAAGCCGCCGAGTTCACGTCGGATCGATGCCCTCGGAGGACGACGCTGCGCCAGCGGCCGTCCGGCCCTCGGCTCCACACGCGAGCGGTCCTGTCGATCGATCCGGTGACGATGACGTTACCGTCCGGCGAGAAGGCGGCCGAGTTGACGGAGTTTCGATGCCCTTGGAGAAGGACGCTGTTCCAGGAGCTGTCCTTGGCTCGGCTCCACACGCGGGCGGTGTTGTCGTCGGATGCGGTGACGATGCGGTCGCTGTTCGGGGAGAAGGCCGCAGACCTTACCGAGCCATCGTGACCGGTGAGCTGAGCTTCAAACCGGGAGAAATGCGCCGCGTGACCCAGCAGAATACCGGCATCCACGGAGGAGGGAAGGAGCCACGAACCCTGGCTCGCCACCAGCGCGAGCCGCATGGCCCGGTCATGCTGATCATCTTCGAACGCATCCTTGGCAATGCCGGCGATCAATCTCGACCTCTGTTGCGCTAGATCCCGACGGCCAGCCACGACCAACCAGCCCGCCACGAGTGTGACGATCGCCACCGTCGTCAAGAGGATGCCGACCCGACGCTGCATGACGCGCTGGCGAGCCAGACGCTGCGCCTCGGCATCGCGCGCAGCATCCTCGGCATATCGGCAAGCCTCGAGATAGGCGCGCGGAGCGCCTTCGAAGGCCGCAGCGAAGTCCTCCTGGCGGGCGACCTTCTCGGCCTCTGCGAGACGGGCCCCGCGGTGAGCGAGCCAATCGGCGCCGCGGTCGTTCTGGCTCCAAGCGGAGGCGGCACGGGCGATCTCCTGCTGGGTCACCAGCGCCGCGCGCTCCTGGTCGTGCCAACGCCGCAGGGTCGGCCAGCGGCGGAGCAGCGCTTCGTGGGCTACCTCGATCACCGTCTCCTCGCCACGCCGGTCGGCCACGAGCAGACGCTGAGTAATCAGCCGGTCGATCAGCCCGCGTCCCGCTTCTGGAAGGTCGGCTCGCCGCGCCAGGCGGCGCACCGGCTCTCCGTTGGCCTCGTTGACGCCCATCAGGTGCGGCACGAAGGCACGCTTCAGGAGCGTTTCGCGCTCGGCCCCATCGGCGGGAATGCGCGGCGCGGCCTCGGGAGCGGCAAAAGCCTCGGCCACCGCGGCTTCGATCGAGCCCTGCACACCGCCGAGCGCTATGTAGTCGTCCAGGGTGAGCGCGCCGTCGCCGCCGTGCTCGTTGTAGAGCCTCTCGAGGGTGAAGCCGAGCAGCGGCAGCGCATCGACGCTCTGGGCGTTGGCGAGCAGGGCAGCGATCAGCCCGGCTTCGAGGGCCAGCGGCCGGCCGGCCTCGCTCACGCGCTCGGCCGGTCCCTCGATCACGCTGTGGTAGTCGGCCGCGGCGAAGGGCGGCAGGTTGAACGGGATCTGCGGCACGCTGGCCAGCGCTCCGGCGGCTGTAGCGGCTCATAAGCGTCCGAACGGATGGTGACCAGAGCGAGCGCCTCGGGGCCGTGACGCAGAACCTCCGCGAGCCGGAGGAGAATGAGGCTGGCTTCGGCGGTGCTGGTTTCGCCGGGGCGGTCGCTGCGGACTGTCGTGAACAGCTCCTCGGCTTGGTCGACCGGCAGGACGAGGGTGGGCAGTTTGGCGCCTTCCGGCAGGCCCCGCGCGGCGACCGCGCGGAGGTCGGCCAGCCGACGGAGGAAACCGGCGCCACCCGCCTCCAGATAGACGAAGAAGCAGCGGCGCACGAGACGGAAAGACGGCATTTCGGTGCGCCGTCTCCTTGCATGTGGAGCAGCTCTTCGTGCCCCACATCGCCGCTTCGCGCGGCCGGAGGACCGGCAGCGGCAGGAAACGGCGGTCGTCGCGGGCAAGCCGAGGCAGGAGGCCGGCGCGAAGGAAGGAAGACTTGCCGGACCCGGAGGCGCCGAGGAGGACGACGATGCACCGGCCACCGCGGTCGCGCAGATCGGCGAGATGGTCGCGGCGCGCACCAAGTCGGCGTCGCGGCCGAAGAAGACGCCGGCGTCGGGGACGTCGACCGGCTTCAAGCGGCGGTATGGCCGGCGCGGCGTCGTGCCGTCCGCCTCGTGCGCGAAGCCTGGGGCCGGCCAGGGGAAGCTCGCGTGTCGAAGCTGGTCAGCCGAGCCTCGGCGAGCCCGAGCCGCAGGCTCTCGAGCCCCTCGTGCGAGAAGCGGACCTCCGTGGGGGCATAGTCGGGCGGGGGCGACACCGAATAGGTCTCGAAGCGCGAGCCGCGGGTGAGAAAGGCGAGCTGCCAGACGCCCCGCATCTCTGCGGGTACTTCATCGACCGCCGTGTCGTCGATGACGACGCGAAGAGAGGACGCTCCTGCTTGCGTGCCTCCGAGAATTCGGCAGTGCAATACCGCGACGCGAGCCAGGATCGGGAGAGGACGAATATGACGGCCTTACAGCGATGGGCGCTCTGCTGAAGGCGGTCAAGCCATCGCTGTCCCGAAACCAGGCCGCGATGCGGGTCGATGTCGAGAAAGAGATCATCCCAGCCGCGCGCGACCAACCAGTTCCGCAACGCCAACGCCTCGGCGTTATTCACGCTCGAATGGCTGATGAAGATACGCGCCATGCGATCTGGGCTCTCGCGGCCCTTGAGTCCCCTTCGGGTTGGCTCGAATACGAAGAAACCTACAAAGCGCCGAGCTGCCGGCGCACGGGCAGCGCGTGCCGTTCTAGGCCTGCTCGGCCGGCGCGGAGCGGACGCGATCCGGCTGCTACAGTCCCGGCGCGTGTCCGCGCTGCCCGTTCGTTCCGAGCCTCCGCCCGCGACGCCCAAGCCTCGTTCGCTGAAGGCGTTCCTGCGCCCGCTGCCCGGGCGGAAGCTGCCGCGCGAGCTCAAGCCGCTGAAGGTGGGGCGGCTGGCGCGGGCGCTGCCGGGCGGGGTGCGCGATCCCGGGTTCGCGGCGCTGCTGTCGCGCATCGACGGCGGGGCGCCGATCCGCGGCGGTAATCGCTACGAGGTGTACTGCGACGGCGAGCAGGCGACGCGGTCGATGCTCGCCGCCATCGACGCGGCGCGCGAAGAGGTGCTGGTCGAGTTCTACATCTTCACCGACGACTCGACCGGCAAGCGCTTCGCGCAGGCGCTCACCCGGGCGAAGAAGCGCGGCGTGTGCGTGTACGTGCTCGCCGACGCCATCGGCTCGTTCAAGACCGCCGCCACGTTCTGGAAGCAGATGGAGGCCGACGGCATCGAGGTGCACCTCTTCCACCGCCTCTTCCCCGACCTCTGGTGGCAGGCCTTCCGCGACCACCGCAAGATCCTCGTCATCGACCGCAAGGTGGGCTTCACCGGCGGCATGAACATCGCCGACGAGTACTCCACCTTCTCGCGGCGCAAGAAGCACATCGCGCCCGGCGCCATGCGCGACACTCACATGCGCGTCGAGGGGCCGATCGTCTGGGACCTCGCCGTCGTCTTCGCCGAGGGCTGGGATCACGTCGGTGGCAAGAAGCTGCCGATGACCCCGCCGCCGCCCGTCGACGGGCAGGAGCCGGCGCGCTCGCTGGTGCTCGACTCGCGGCCCGGGCGCGGCCACGTCGAGACCGCCGCCACCCTCGCCGCCATCGCCGCCGCCGCCAACCAGACCTTGTGGCTCACCAACGCCTACTTCGCTCCCGGCCGCAAGGCGGTGGCGATCCTCGGCCACGCGGCGCGCCGCGGCGTCGACGTGCGGCTGCTGCTCGCCGGCAAGACCGACGTGCAGATCCTGCTCCACGCCGGACACGGCTGGTACTCTCGCCTCCTGCGCAAGGGAGTGCGGATCTTCGAGTACCAGCGCGCGCTGCTGCACGCCAAGACCCTGGTCGCCGACGGCTACGTGTCCGTCATCGGCTCGACCAACCTCGACTTCCGCTCCTTCCAGTTCAACGCCGAGTGCAACGTGGTGACCTTCGACGAGGAGGTGGGCGGCACGCTGGCCAAGATCTTCGAGGATGACCTGCGCGACAGCACCGAGGTGAAGCCCTGGGAGTGGCGGCGCCGCGGCATGCGCCACCGCCTCAAGGACCGCTTCGCCGGCATGCTGACGCCGTTTCTCTGATGAAGCGCGAGACCCGCTGATGGCCTTCGACCCGGCGAAGATGTCGCTCGGCGAGCTGCGCGCCTGGGTGGCCAAGCGCGGCGGCCTCGTCTCGGCACAGGCGCTCAAGAAGATCAGCCGCGACCCGCGCCGCGGCGTGCGTGGGCTCTACGAGTCGCTGCGCCGCCGCGCCAACGGCGAGAAGCAGCGCCGCCTCCACCTCGACGCGCTGCTCAACTTCGAGCGCGTGCTCTGGCGCACCGGCGTGCGCTGGATCGCTGGCGTCGACGAGGTCGGCGTCGGCCCGCTCGCTGGGCCGGTGGTGGCGGCGGCGGTCGTCTTCCCGCCCGGCGTCGAGATCGACGGCGTCGACGACAGCAAGAAGCTCGACCGCGAGACCCGCGAGCGGTTGGCGGTGGAGATCCACGAGAAGGCGGAGGGCGTGGCGATCGCCGCCGCCGAGGTCGAGGAGATCGACCGCATCAACATCTACCACGCAGCGCTGCTCGCCATGCGGCGCGCCGTCGAGGCGCTGCCGATGGTGCCGCAGCACGTGCTCGTCGACGCGCGGCAGGTGCCGGGGCTGCCGATGCCGCAGAACCCGTTCAACAAGGGCGACGGCATCAACTTCTCGATCGCCGCCGCGTCGATCGTCGCCAAGGTGCACCGCGACCGGCTGATGGTCGAGCTCGACGGCGCCTACCCGGCGTACGGCTTCGCGCGGCACAAGGGATACGCCACCGCCGAGCACCAGGAAGCGATCCGCCGCCACGGGCCCTGCCCGGTGCACCGGCAGAGCTACGCCTTCCTCCACGAGCTGTGCGGCGAGGCATCGCCGGCCTACTACGAGCTGCAGCAGCGGATCGCCGGCGCTCTCGAGCCGCAGGAGCTCGCCGCGCTCGGCCGCGACATCGGCGCGCGCCGCGAGGAGCTGCCCGAGGTCGAGCGCAAGAAGCTCGAGGCGGCGCTCGACCGCCGCTGGGACGCCGTCACCGCGTCGCGCTGAGAGCAGAGTCCCGGCGAGCGAGCTCGTGGCCGTCGACGACACTCCATTCGGCGCGCTCGTCGCGCCGCCGTCGCCGCTGGGCGGCGCGCGCGGCGGCGACGCGGCACGCGATACGAGCGCCGAGCCACCCGAGCTGGTGATGCGGCTCGGGTGCGCGCTCCACGCCGCCGGCAGCTCGGCGCAGCGCATCGAGGACGCGATGGAGGCGGCGTCGCGACGGCTGGGCATCGCCGGCCAGTTCTTCTCCACGCCGACCGCCCT
Source organism: Thermoanaerobaculia bacterium (assembly GCA_963846495.1). Classification (GTDB taxonomy): domain Bacteria; phylum Acidobacteriota; class Thermoanaerobaculia; order Multivoradales; family JAIOJS01; genus DASYQD01. The sequence continues at coordinate 428,128 of CAWJWP010000017.1, forward strand.
CTTCGCCTCCTTCACCGACGAGCAGGGCGTCCGTCGCACCATCCTCGAGCGCGTGCAGCCGGGCGAGGTGAACCTCGAGCGGATGTCTCAGCTCGACGAGCTGCTCGGCCGCCTCGCCGCCGGCGCGCTGGGGCCGCGCGAGGCAGCAGCGGAGCTGCGGCGCTTCGACGGCGCGCAGGCGCGCTACGGCGCACTCCTCACGACGGTGTCGTTCGCGCTCGCCTCGGGCGCCGCGGCGCAGTTCCTCGGCGGCGGCGTGCGCGAGCTCGCGGCGGCGACGCTGGTGGGGCTGCTCACCGGCGCGCTCGCATCGCTTGCTGCGCGAGCCATCCGCCGTCGGCGCGATTGTTCGAGCCGCTGGCGGCGCTCCTCGCCTCGCTCGTCGCGACGATCGCGGCGGTGATGCTGCCGCCGCTCTCCGCGTTCCTGGTGACGCTCGCCGGGTTGATCGTGCTCGTGCCCGGCCTCACGCTGACGGTGGCGATCAGCGAGCTGGCAAGCCGGCAGCTGGTGTCGGGAAGCGCGCGGCTCGCCGGCGCGGTGGCGGTCTTCTTCACCATCGTGCTCGGCGTGGCGGTGGGCTCCGAGCTCGGCGCCCGCCTCGCCGGCAGCCATCCGGCGGCCGTCGCGCCTCTGCCGCTGGGCGAGCTCTGGCGCTGGGCGGCGCTCGTCGCCGCCGGCCTCTCCTTCACCGTGCTGCTGCGGGCGCGGCCGCGCGACCTCGGCTGGGTGCTGCTCGCCGGCGTGCTCGCCATCGAGGGCGTGCGGCTCGGCAGCGGGCTGCTCGGCCCGCAGCTCGGCGCCTTCGTCGGCGCGCTGCTGGTGGGGATCGGCGGCAACCTCTACGCGCGGCTCTTCCACCGGCCCGCGGCGGTCATCCAGGTGCCCGGCCTCATCGTGCTGGTGCCGGGGAGCCTTGGCGTCCGCAGCCTTGCCGCGCTGCTCGAGCGCGACGTGCTGTCGGGCGTGCAGACCGCCTTCACCACCACGCTCGTCGCCATCGCGCTCGCCACCGGCATCCTGCTCGCCAACGTGGTCATCCCACCGCGGCGGTTGTTGTAAGCGCGACGCGGCGAGCGGCGCGCCGTGCGCGCGCTCAGCGGCGACGACGCTTGCGCGTCGGACCGCTCGAGTCGAGCTCGACGAGCTCGTCGAGGCTCGCGATCACCTCGGCCGAAGCGCCGCGCAGCAGCTCGCCCGCGCGGCGGGCGCCGCTGGTGTGGATGAGCGACCACAGCGCGGCGTCGCGCACGCCGTCGTCCTCGTCGGCGACGAGGGCGACGAGTGGCGCTTCCGCCTCGCGACGGCGGTAGAAGCCGAGCAGCTCCGCCACCGTCGTCCGCACGCGCGCGCTTTCGTCCTCCGCAAAGGCGAGCACCGGCGCCACCGGGAAGCGCCCGCGCGCCCGCTCGAGCGGCATCTGGAGGTTCGACAGCGCGTCGCGCAGCTCCGCCTCCTCGGTGGCGCGGCGCGCGCGCTCGACGGCGGTACGGAAGACGCCGCGCACGCGGCGCATCAGCTCGCGCGTGCCTGGCGGCAGGCAGACGGCGCAGACGCAGGAGCCCATGCCGTCGCCGTCGGGCTTGCCGGTCCAGCCGACGAGCTGCGGCGGCGCGCGCACCGCCACCACGTCGCGGCGCGCGATGCTGCGCGCGACGACGACCTGCGCGCCGTCCGGATGGTCCATCACCCAGCGCGCCGCGGCGGCCGCCGGCAGCAGGCGGTGCGCTTCGCCGAAGCGGCCGACGTGCACCGGCTCGTCGTCGGGCAGCCGGAAGTGGACGGCCACCATCCGCTCGTCGCGCCAGCGGCGCAGCTCGCGCAGCCACTGGTGCGAGGTCCAGAAGCTGGGCACGACCGGCATCGCGAAGATCGCGCGCGGCAAGGCGAGGACGGCCCCGGCCTCGTCACGCACGTGTGCGCGCCGACCGGAGAGGCCGGCGCGGCGGATCGCCCGCTCCTTCGAGGCCGGCGCCAGGTGGAGAAGCCGCACGTGACCATTCTCGCCGAGTGGGTGGTCACCCGTTCGCAACGCAAGCTGTTGTTGCTCCACGGCCGGGCGTTGCGCCCGACCGCGCCACGACACGAAGGCTCGCCTGCGGGTCGCATTCTTTGTTCCCGCGGCTGGTGTGAGCTGTCTCACTCGGCATGCGAACATCCGCCGCCGCCGGGCGGCTCCGCTATCCTCCGGGCGCGGAGCTGCTCTCTCGATGCACCTCGACGACCTCAGCGACGAGCAGCTCATCGCTCGCTCGCGTGAGGCGGGCGACGGCGCGGCAGACGGCGCTGAAGCGCTCGACGTCCTCTTCCGCCGCTACCACGCCAAGGTCGCCGGCTGGTGCCTGCGCTTCTGCGGCGACCGGCAGGAGGCAGCCGATCTCGCGCAGGAAGTCTTCCTGCGCGTACACGAACGGCTGGGCTCGTTCCGCGGCGAGAGCCGCTTCTCGACCTGGCTCTACACCGTCGCCCGGCGCGTCGCCATCAATCGCGGCGAAGCGTTCGCGGCGCCGGCGCACCGAAGGTCTCGACGACCTCGCCGCCGAGCCCGTCGACCCGCAGCCGGACGCCGAGACCACGACCGGCCGCGAGCAGGTGCTCGCCGCGTTCCGCGAAGCGATGCGCCACGACCTCGAGCCGCTCGAGGCGAAAGTCCTCTACCTGCACTACGTGGAGGGGATGACGTTGCCCGCCATCACCGAGCTGCTCGCCCTCGACAACCGCTCGGGCGCCAAGGCGTACATCGTCGGCGGCCGCCGCAAGCTCGAGCGCCGCTTCGGCCAGTGGCTGGCGCGCGAAGGAGGCTTCTGGTGAGCCGCTCGCTCTCCGACTGGCTGCGCGACGCCTACGCCGATGGTGCCGCGGGCTGTCCGCCGCCGGAGGCGTTCCTCGCCGACGAGCTGGCGGCGTTGACGCCGGAGCAGCGGCGGACGTTGGAAGCGCACGTCGAGGGCTGCCCCGCCTGCCGTGCCGAGCGCGAGCTGGCGCGCGCTTTCGACGAAGGCGAGGCGGGCGCCGCGGCCGAGGACGTCGAGTGGGTGGTGGCGCGCCTGCGCGGCGCGACGGCGGGGCGCGACGGCGCCTCCGCCGCCGCGCGCAAGGACACGAGATCCGCGGCGGCCGCTCCGCCTATCGCGGTAGAGCCCGCCGGCGGAATGCCGCCCGGGGGTCGCGTCGTTCCACTGCGCAGACGGCCGGCCGCGCCCTCATGGACGCGGCTCGCCGCCGCGGCGGCGCTCGTCGTTGCTGCGGGCCTCGCCCTGTTCACCGCCTACGACCGCCCGCCGGGGCTGCCCGAGCCGCCGCGCGGCGGGGTGGTGCGCGGCGGCGAGGTCGAGGTGCAAGCTCCTATCGGCGAGATCGCCGAGCCGCCGCGCGAGCTGCGCTGGCGGCCGGTCGAGGGCGCCGCACGCTATCGAGTGAGGTTGATCGCTGTGGACGGAGATCCGCTCTGGGACGATCGAGCAATGGCGCCGCCGGCGGCGATCCCGCCCGCCGTCGTCGCGACGTTGCACCGGGCGGTGAGCTACGACTGGACCGTCGAGGCGGAGGCGCCCGACGGCAAGGTCCTCGCGAGGTCGGCGCAGGCGCGCTTCCGCATCCGCGCGCTGCCCGAGCCGGCCGCAACGGAGGGAACGCGATGAGCAACATGATGACGATCAGGACGAATCGCGGGCTACTCGCCGTGCTGGCGCTATGCGCGTTGCTGTTGACGCTGTCCGGGCCCGGCAACGCTTGGAGCTCGCATGGCATTCAGAAGAGCGGCGGCGATACGGCGGCGGCAGCGGCGGTCAGCGGTGGCATGGCGGCGGCGATGGGATGACGGCGGTGGCGGCGGCGACGACGACGGCTTGAAGCTGCGCCTCAACGACGCCATCGGCCAGCCCGGCGGCCTCGTCGCGCTCGTCGTCCGCACCTACGCCGCGCGGCCGATCCGCCAGGGCCGCATCACCGTGCGCGTGCGCAAGGCGCCGTCGAAGGCGCTCGGCTTCACCGCAGACGCGGTGACGCAGCCGGCGCGGCCGCTCACCTTCCTCCGCGCCATGGTCTTCAGCCGCAACAGCGACGCGGTCTCCACCGCCCGCGCGACCAACGGCGTCGACGCGCAGAGCGTCGGCCTCGACTTCAGCTCGCGCTCGGCGGGGATCAACGCCAGCGACGGACCGCTCGCGGTGATCTTCATGCGCCTCGACCGCGGCGTCGCGCCGGGCAGCGTCTACCAAGTCGAGATCGATCCCGCCGCGACCGGCCTGACCGACGCCGCCGGTGCGCCGCTGGCGATCGAGCCGATCGAAGCCGAGCTGCGCGTGCGCGCGCCGAAAGCGCCGTTCGAGCTCGAGGCCGAGGGGGACGAGGTCGAGCCGGGCGAGACCGTCGAGATGGGCGTCGAGACGAAGGAGCCCTTCGCCATCTTCGGCGGCCGCATCACGCTGCGTTGGGACCCGCTGTGCAGAGCGGGCCGCCGCAGGTGACGATGGACCCCCGCTACGGCAAGTCGACGTTCCTCGTCGAGACCTTGGCGCCGGGTCTGCTTGGTGGTGACCTTCCAGTCGCCGAACGGGATGCTCAACTCGGTGCCGGGGCGGATCCTCGACGTGGCGCTGCCCACCAACCCGTCGGCGCCCATCGGCACCAGCTCGGCCGTCACCATCGATCGCGCGGGGAGTTGGCTGCTGGCGAAGAAGAACCGCCGCCTCGCGGTCAGCTTCGAGAGCGGGCGAGATCGAGTTCGAGTGAGCCGCGCGCGGCGCGACCTGCGCGCCGCGCGAGAATGCTTCACCAGCCGGCGCGTTTCGCGCTGGGCAAGCTGACTAGCCTCGGCGCGGCCGCAGCGCCCCCGAGGCCCGAAGGCGGCGATCGCGAGCAGCGCGAGCGCCGCCGCCGCGGACAGCGCGCGGCCGCCCATCGCGCCGCCGAGGCCGCGGCGCCACGCGGGCAGGTCGACGACCGGCCCGGCATCGCCCACCAGCACGTAGGCGGACCAAAGCGCCGGCCGGTTCCAACGCGGGTCCGCGCGCAGCCGCTGCTTGGCGCGCGCGTAGCGCCTCGGCCGGCGCGAGCGCCGCGGGCGAGCTGCGCGTAGAGCTGCGGCATGAACGCGGCGGTCGCCTCGTCGCCGACGTCCCAGAGCGTCGCCACGACGGCCGGGCTGCCGGCGGCGAGGAACGAGCCGGTGAGCGAGGCGAGCGTGCGCCCCTCGTCGCGCGGCGAGACGAGGGCGGTGCGGCAGGCGGCGAGCACGCTCAAGCGCGTCGCCGCGCCGGTCGCGGCGATCTCCGGCGGCGTGAGGCGGCCGTCGTCGGCTCCAGCGGCGCGCAGGCGGATCGAGGCGCCGCGCGCCGGGCGGCTCCTCCACCACCGCGTGAGTGGCGAGGTGGAGCACCGCCGGGCGGCGCGCGACCGCGGCGCGGAAGCTCGCCTCGCTGGCGGCGTCGCCGGTGTAGAGGAGCCGCGCGCCACCGAGTAGCTCGGCGATGGCGCGCACCTCGCGCGCGGCAGCGGGGACGTCGGGTGCGGCGAAGGCGGCGAGCTGCAAAGCGCTCGCGCGATCGCGCGCGCCTGCCCGCCGCGCGCAGCAGCGTCGAGCTGCTCGGCAGGTAGGAGACGGTGGCGAGCTCGAGGAGCGGCTCGCCGCCGTCGCCGCCGGCCGGCAGCAGCTCGAAGGGCAGGTAGTGAAGCAGGCCGTCGGGCGCGATGCGCAGCTCGCCGCCGCGCTCCGGCAGTGGCAGCGGCGACGGCAGCAGCGTGCCGGCGAGCCGAGCGAGGTCGCGCGCGTCCGGCTCGCGTCCGCCGGCGAGGGCGCGGTGTACGCGCGTCACCGCCTCCAGCACCGTCGCCACCTCGCCGAGGTCCGCGAGCTCGACGCGTCGCGTCGTGCAGCACCCAGCGATGCAGCCGCCCCTCGCCGACGAAGTACTCCATCGCGACGTCGCCGCCCAGCCGTGCGTCGATCTCGGCCGCGGTGTGCGGCGGCGCCGGCTGGCGGCCTGGACCGAGCAGGTCGAGAAGGTCGCGCGCCTTGGCGCGCTGGACGACGGCGAAGGCGCGCTCGGCGAAGCCGGCGTTCGGCTGCCGTGCCGCGAGCCGCGCCAGCACGTCGACGGCGGCGGCGTACACCGCGCGCTTGTCGCCGAAGTAGCCGGCGCGCCAGGGCGCTTGCACCAACCGCGCGTACGCGCTCGATCTCGGCGAGCGCGGCTTCGAGCTGCCGCAGCGCACCCTCGAAGTCGCCGCGCGCGGCGGCGATGCGTCCCAGCCCTTCGAGCGCGGACCACGCCCCTCGGCCGAGCCGCTGCTCTGCGCCACCTCCAGACAGCGGCGGAAGAGCGCCTCGGCCTCGGCGAGCTTGGCGCCGTCGCCCGCGCCCCGCGCCTCGTCGAGGAGCAGCCGGCCGAGGTAGAAGAGGTCCTGCACCTGCTCGGTGCGGTCGCCGCTCCGCTCGGCGAGCGCCAGCGCCTCGCGGTAGGCGGCCTCGGCGGCGCGCGGGCGGCCGAGGTTCAAGTGCAGCGCCAGGGCGCGGTTGAGCTGGGCGTTCGACAGCCCCGAGACGTCGCCGAGCGAGCGATAGATCGCCGCCGCCTGATCGAAGGCGGCCAGTGCGCTCACCGCGTCGTCGAGGTTGCGGTAGATGACGCCGGCGTTGACGAGCAGGCTCGCGCGCTGCCGCGGATCGGCACCGTCGCCGTCGTCGCCGGCGAGCAACTGCTTGTAGAGCGCCACCGCCTGCCGGTACTCACCCACCTTCTCGAGCACCACGCCTTCGTTGATGCGCGCAATGCGCACCTGCTCGCCGGCCCACGGCGCGTCGCGCGCCGCGGCGGCAAGCGCCGCGGCCTCGCGATAGAGCCGCATCGCTTCCGAGTAGCGGCCGGCGCCGAGCGCGAGCGCGCCGAGGTTCCCGAGGTTGACGACCACCGATTCCTCATCGCCGAGCCGGCGGTTCAACTCCAGCGCCTCGCGGTAGCGCGCCTCCGCCTCGCGCGCGCGGCCCAACGTCTCGAGCGCGAGCCCGAGGTTGTTGGCGGTCTCCGCCACCGCCGCGTCGTCGCCGAGCGTGCGCCGTAGCCGCAGCGCCTCCTCGCAGGCGGCGAGCGCAGCGGCATGCTCTCCCACTTCGCCGGCGAGCACGCAGGCGTTGTTGAGCGCCGCCGCGCGGTCTTCGGCCGGCGCGGACGAGCGCGCTACCGCGCGGTAGGCGGCGAGCGCCTCGCGCGACTGCCCTTCGGTGTGGAGCCGCAGCGCGTTGTCGAACGTCTGCGCGCCGGCACCGGCGGCAATCGCGAGTGCTAGCGGCATCAGCGCCGCAATCCGCGCGAGGCCAATTCTTCGCCGCGATGTTCCCGTCGCCCCCCTCGCCTGTCTCAACCGAGTGAACAGCAGAACCGGCGAGCGGCCTGCGGGCCTTCGCCTGAACCGGAAGGAGATCCCATGGCCACGCATCGACCGCTACTGCTCCTCGCCACCGCCGCCCTCGCCACCGCCGTGCTGGGCGCTTGCTCGCAGGGCTCGAACAGCCCCACCGAGCCTTCCTTCGGCTTCGACGACCCCAAGGCGATGACCGCCTCCGGCGACCTCGGCGCCGTCGCCGGCGACGACACCGCCAAGAGCCGAGGCAGCGACGACGATGGTAGCGCCGACGACAACGGCGGCAACAGCGGCAGCGGCCGCGGCGGCAACGACGACGGCACGGCGAGCGGCAACAGCGGCAGCGGCCGCGGCGGTAACGACGACGGTAACAACAACCGCCAGCGCCGGAACCGCAACCGCGGCCGCGGCGGCAACGGCCAGCCGCAGCCGACGCCCACGCCGGGCCAGCCGCAGCCGACCCCGACCCCGCAGGCGCCGCGCGCCGGCCAGCAGTTCGAGGCGGCCGTGCAGTCGGTGAACGGCAACACCATCACCCTCGCCACCGGCCAGCGCATCCTCGTCAACGGCCAGACCCAGTGGAACGCCCGCGGCGACCTCTTCTCGCTCGCCGACATCAGCGGCTCCCTCGCCGCCGGCCTCAACCCCCGCGTCGAAGGCCGCGGCAACCGCCAGGCCGACGGCTCGATCGTCGCGGCGACGATCAAGGGCGAGCACGACGGCGATTGAGCACGAGACCGAGCAGTCACGGCTCTCGACCGCAGCGAACACCTCCGCCGTCATTGCGAGTGTTCACCGACTTCGTCGACCCCGAGGGATGAAACGAGTCTTAGAGTTAGGGGAGAGGTTGGCGCCGAGGTCGGTACGCTCAATGGTGCTACGTGCCCGTTTGCGAGTGAGACCCAGGACTCTGAGCGGACCCCGCAGTGTTTCCCGAGGGCGGCCTGTAGGCGACCTCGGAGGACGTTCCGCAGATTGGCAGGATACGAGAGTCCTCGCCGACCTCCATTCGAGAGGAGGTGGTTGATGCGAGTGTTGTACTGCCGATGTGCCGGACTGGATGTGCATCAGAAGACGGTAGTGGCTTGTATGCGGTGGCTGCAGGGGGCGCGGGTGGAGAAGGAGGTGAGGACGTTTGCGACCACGGTGCAAGGGCTCACGGAGCTTTTGCAGTGGCTGCAGGGTCACCGCTGCGAAGCGGCGGTCATGGAGTCGACGGGTGTGTACTGGAAGCCGGTCTGGCGTGTTCTCGAGGGGGAGATGGTGCTGGTGCTGGCCAACGCCCAAGAGGTGCGCAATCTGCCGGGGCGCAAGACCGATGTCAAAGATGCAGACTGGCTCTCGGACCTGCTCGCCCACGGGTTGATTCGTAGCAGCTTCGTTCCGCCCGCGCCGCAGCGAGCGTTGCGGGACCTAACGCGGACGAGGACGCAGCTGAGCCGTGAGCTGACTCGCCACACATTGCGGCTGCAGAAGACTTTGGAGGACGCGGGCATCAAGCTGACCAACGTCCTCTCCGACATCCTGGGGGCGACTGGCCGCGCCATCATCGAGGCAATGATCGCTGGTACCACCGACGCGGAGCAGCTCGTCGAGTTGCGCCGCAAGGGCATCAAGGCGACGCGTGAGCAGATGGTGGCAGCGCTGCAGGGGCGCATCACGGATCACCATCGATTCCTGCTGCAGCTGCACCTCGAGCAGATCGACGGGCTGGCCGCGGCCCTGGCCAAGCTCGACGAGAGGATTGCGGAGCAGATCGAGCCCTTTCGAGCCCAGTACCAGCTGCTGAGGACCGTGCCGGCGATAGGTGAGCACACCGCGGCGGTCATCCTCGCCGAGATCGGCCCTGACATGAGGCGATTCCCCACTGCTGCTCATCTGGTCTCTTGGGCTGGGCTGTGTCCGAAGAACGATGAGAGCGCCGGCAAGCAGCGATCGCGTCGGCTGCGTCGAGGCAACCGCTGGCTGAAAACAGCCACCGTGCAGGTCGCCTGGGCGGCCGCACGGAAGAAGGACGGCTACCACCAACGCTTCTATCGCAACGTCAAGACCCGCCGCGGCCCCAAGAAAGCCGTCGTCGCCGTGGCAGCCTCTCTGCTCACTTCGATCTACCACGTACTGCTCCGCTCCACCCCGTACGAAGATCCTCGACCCCAGAGCTCACCTCCAAGGCCAGGCGGCGCACCGTCCACCGTCTCCTCAAACGCCTCAACACCCTAGGTGTCGAAGTGGAGGTAAGAAACGCGGCCTGACAATCACTCTGAGCCAAGGAGTTTCTCCGCAGGAGCGCAGCGACGAAGCAATCTCGATCCGGCACGCGCAACAGGCGCGTTGAAGATCGAGATCGCCACGGCCGCTCCGCGGCCTCGCGATGACAGCTGAGAGAGCGACTCGCATCCCGAGCCGAACAAGGGAGCGGCGATGGCGCCGCTCCCGCTGCTTTCGCCGCATCCAGCGCTTCGCGCCTCACGTCCGCCTCGCCTTATGATCGTCGCGCCCAACGACGGAAAGGAGCGTGACGGTGGACGAGCCGAGCGATCCGCGGGCGCTGTCGCGACGGGCCTTCGTCAAGTCGGGTCTCGCGGGCGGCGCGCTGCTCGCCGGCGGCGCCGCGACGCTCGCCGACGCCGCTGCAGCAGCCACGGCGCCGATGCCGCCGCCGACGACGCCGGCGCCGTTCGAGCTCGAGGAGCTCACCATCGCCGACCTCCAGGAGGGGATGACCTCAGGCCGCTTCACCGCCCGCTCGCTCGTCGCCGCCTACACCGCGCGCATCCACGAGCTCAACGCGCAGGGCCCCGAGCTGCGCGCCGTCATCGAGCTCGATCCGGACGCGCCCGCCGTCGCCGAGGCGCTCGACCGCGAGCGGCGCGAGAAAGGCACGCGCGGTCCGCTCCACGGCATCCCCATCCTGCTCAAGGACAACGTCGGCACGGCCGACCGCACGACGACGACCGCCGGCTCGCTCGCCCTCGCCGGCTCCATTCCGGCGCGCGACGCCTTCGTCGCCGCGCGGCTGCGCGCGGCAGGCGCCGTCTTCCTCGGCAAGGCCAACCTCTCCGAGTGGGCCAACTTCCGCTCCGAGCGCTCGTCGAGCGGCTGGAGCAGCCGCGGCGGCCAGTGCCGCAACCCCTACGCGCTCGACCGCAACTCGTCGGGCTCGAGCTCCGGGCTCGGCGGTGGCGGCCTCGGCGAACCTCTGCGCCGGCGCGGTGGGCAGCGAGACCGACGGCTCGATCGTCTCGCCCGCCTCGCGCTGCGGCATCGTCGGCTTCAAGCCCACCGTCGGCCTGCTGAGCCGCGCCGGCATCATCCCCATCGCCCACAGCCAGGACACCGCCGGGCCGATGACGCGGACCGTCGCCGACGCCGCGGCGCTCCTCGGCGCCATGGCCGGCGTCGACGAGCGCGACGAGGCGACCGCCGCGAGCCGCGGCAAGGCGGAGGCCGACTACACGCGCTTCCTCGACCGCGACGGCCTGCGCGGCGCGCGCATCGGCGTGCTGCGCCCGGGCTCGCTCGCCGACGACCCCTTCGTGCAGGCGTGCGTCGGCGAAGCGATCGCGGCGATGAAGGCGCAGGGCGCCGACGATCGTCGACCCGGTCGAGATCGACACCTCGAAGATCGGCGAGCCCGAGTACGAGGTGCTGCTCTACGAGTTCAAGGCCGACCTCGACCGCTACCTCGCCGACCTCGGCGAGCGCGCGCCGGTCAAGTCGCTCGCCGAAGCGATCGCCTTCAACGACGCGCACAAGGACACCGTGCTGCCCTACTTCGGCCAGGACATCTTCGTCCTCGCGCAGAAGAAGGGGCCGCTCACCGACAAGGCCTACCTCGACGCGCGTGCCGCCTGCCTGCGCCTCGCGCGCAAGGACGGGCTCGACGCCGCCTTCGACAAGCACAAGCTCGACGCCATCGTGGCGACGAGCGGCGGCCCGGCCTGGCTCATCGACCTCGTCAACGGCGACTCCGGCACCGGCGGCAGCTCGCGGCTGTGCGCCGTCTCGGGCTACCCCAACGTCACCGTGCCAGCGGGCTGGGCGCGCGGGCTGCCGCTCGGCATCTCGTTCATGGGCCGCGCCTGGAGCGAGCCGACGCTCATACGCCTCGCCTACGCGTTCGAGCAGGCGACGAAGGTGCGACGGCCGCCGCAGTTCTTGCCCACCGTATCGCTCGGTCCGCCTGCGGTCTGAGGCGGGCGTCAGCTCATCGCAAACAACGATGGCCAAACGTAAGAAGGACCCAACAACATCACCTTTCCGGTCGACACCGCGGGGAAAACCGTCGCGAGTGTCGACTTTTGTTGAAGTAGGCGGCTCCCCTGTTCCTGGCCTCACTTTGCGCGCAGTCTTGCGCGGGCATGAGAGCTGGATCGGCCGCATCGCCTGGTCGCCCGATGGCGCGTCGCTCGCCTCTCCTTCTAATGATCAAACGGTGCGAATCTGGGACTCGCGCAACGGGGACGTGCGTACGAAGCCTGACGGGGCACACCGAGGAAGTGAATAGCGTGGCTTGGTCACCGGATGGGCGGCGCGTCGCTTCAGCTGGGGACGACGGACTTCGAATATGGGAGGCGGCTAGCGGCGAGTCTCTGAAGATCCCGAAAGATCCCGAGGAACTCATCTACAGCGTAGCTTGGTCGCCAGATGGTGGGCGCCTGGCCTCGGGTTCTTCCAATTCGGCCGTTTACCTTTGGGAGACGCAAGGATATCAACGCTTGAGAACGCTCACTGGACATCGCGGCCCGGTCACCGCACTTGCGTGGTCGCCAAATGGTAGACGCCTCGCATCGGCTTCCGCGGATTCGACTGTCCGCGTGTGGGAGGCCGAGCACGAGGCCACACTCGAGGGGCATACCCGTCCAGTCTTAAGCGTTGCGTGGTCCTCCGATGGGAACCGCCTGGCCTCTACATCTGCGGACAACACAATTCGCTTTTGGGCCACCGAAACCGACCAGCCTTTACAGATATTGGAAGGTCATTCTCGATCCGTGACCTCAATATCTTTTTCTCCCGACGGCCGCTTTGCGGCGTCCAAAGGCGATGGCGTTCGCATTTGGCGCTGCGACACGTGGGCCTGCGTGGCCATGTTGAAGGAGAGTTCAAGTGACGTCTGGGTTACCGGACTGGCCTTTCATCCTCACCGGCCATTGCTGGCGACCCTGGGCGAAGATGACGAGATCATTCGCATCTGGGAGCTGGACGAGACGGTGCTGCTGGGCCAAGCCCAAGAGAGTGTTCATTACACTACTGCCAAGCTCGTCCTCGTCGGCGACTCGGGCGTGGGCAAGACGGGATTGGGCTGGCGGCTCGCGCATGGCGAGTTCAAAGAGCACGCCTCCACCCACGGTCAGCAGTTCTGGGCCATCCCCGAGCTTGGCCTGAAGCGAGCAGATGGCACCGAGTGCGAGGCCGTGCTGTGGGACTTGGCGGGCCAGCACGTCTATCGTCAGATCCACTCCATCTTTCTCGACAACGTCGCCGCCGCGCTGGTGCTCTTCGACCCCGGCAATCGCCAGGAGCCGCTCAAGGGCGTGCAGTTCTGGCTGGAGCAGCTCAAGGGGAAGGGCCAGCTGCCACCTGCCGTGCTGGTCGGTGCGCGCGTGGACCGCGGCGCGCCCGCCCTCGCGCGTGAGGAGATCGAGCAATTCTGCCAACGCTATGGGATTCGCGGCGGCTACATCGGGACCAGCGCCAGGAACGGTGAAGGCCTTCCGGCCCTGCTGGAGAGGCTGAAGACAGAGATCCCTTGGGACGAGATGACGACGACGGTGACCACGGTCACCTTCAAGCGCATCAAGGACTACGTCCTGGCGCTCAAGGAGAAGCCCGACCGCGAGGGTGTGCTGGTCGACCCGCTGTCGCTACGCGAGCAGCTGCAGGCGACCGACCGGGAGTGGCGCTTCAGCGACGCCGAGCTGATGGCGGCGGTGGGCCATCTGGAGACCCACGGTTACGTCACCGTCTTGCGCAGCTCGGCGGGCGAGCAATACGTTTTGCTGACCCCCGAGCTGCTGGTGACGCTGGCGTCCTCGATCGTGTTGCTCGCCGACAAGCACCCGCGCGAGCTGGGTGCGGTGAACGAGAACGAGCTCTTGCAGCGCCTCTACCCCTTCGACGAGCTGGCCGGCTTGTCCGCCACGGAAAGCCAGGTTCTCCTCGACGCCGCCATCCTGCGCTTCCTGCAGCACAGCATCTGCTTCCGCGAGACGCTGGGCGAGGAGACCCTGCTCATCTTTCCCGGTCTCATCAAGCAGAAGCGCCCACTGCAGGACGACTCACCTTCGAGCGACGACATCTCGTATGTCGTGCGCGGCCGCGTGGAGAACCTTTACGCCTCACTCGTGGTCCTGCTCGGCTATACCCCTTCGTTCACCCGCATCAATCAATGGCAGAACCAAGCGCAGTACGAGACGGCGGAGCGCGAGATCTGTGGCTTCCGCGTGATCGAAGATCGCGAAGGCGAGATCGAGCTGGTGCTCTATTACGGCGACAGGATGCCCGTTTCCGGCCGCGTCAAGTTTCAAGAGCTGTTCGAGCAATTCCTTCATCAGCGCGACGTCGAGGTCAGACGGTTCCCGCCCGTGCGGTGCGCCAACGGCCACCAACAAAAGCGCGCCACCGTCATCGACCGCGTGCGCGATCGCAAGCCGTTCATGTTCTGCGACGAGTGCGGCGAGAAGATCGCGCTGCCCCATCTCGACCAACCCCAGGGTATCGGCATCAGCACCTCGTCGTGGCTGCAGCGTGAGGAAGCGGCGGCGCGGTTGCGCAGCGCGTATGAGGCACAGCTAACAAGGGTCAAGGGCTACCGGCGCGACTGGGCCATACCTCGCTGTTACGTCAGTCATCATCCAGACCAAGAGGCCCGCGCGCGCGAGCTGGTTCGTAATTTGCGCGACGCGCGGGTGTACGTCGTCGAGCGAGCAGATCAGGTGCAATCGACCGACTTCGTCGTCGTCCTCGATACGCCGGCTTATCAGGAGGCATTCCGTACCCCCACGATGGCTACTGACGCGGCGCTCGTCCAGGCGCGGCTCGGCGGGCGTCAACTGATCTCGCTAGCGCTGACAGGCCAGCCTCGGGCGCACGACTTCGAGCATTGCCAGCCGGGAAGCTTCTACGACGAAACCCACGAACCGGTGAGTCTTTTCGACTTGGTGCTGAACCTCTATGCCATTCCGTTTGCCCACGCCGGTTTCGCCCCCTTGCGGAAGGACCTGCACGGACAGTGGGAGCAGACGTTGGGTCAGGATCGCGCCGCCGCGGATCCGGCGCTGAGACTGTTCATCAGTTATTCGCACAAAGACGAAGCGCTGAAGGATGAGCTGGTCACGATGCTGGCCGGCTTGCAGCGCCGAGGTGTCATCGACGCCTGGGAAGACAGGCAAATCCAGCCTGGCGAGGAATGGAACCAGGCCATCCAGGACGCCCTCAGCAGATGCGACCTCGCTTTGCTGCTGGTGAGCCCCGATTACCTGGCTTCACGCTTCATCCAGGAGGAAGAGCAGCCGAAGCTCCTCGGCCGACGCGACCGCCGGCCGCGGCGAGATCGGCCTCGAGGAAGCCGTCGTCGACGTCCTCCCTCCTGACAAGCGGCCGTCCACGCTACGCGACAACGTCACCGTGCATCACCTCCTCTCGCACACGTCGGGCATCGCCGACTACTTCGAGGAGGACGAGGACCTCCCCGGCTACCGCGAGGACTACGAGCAGCTGTGGGAGGACCTTCCCCTCCACCGGCTTCGCGACTACGCAGCGTTGCTCCCCGGTCTTCGGCGACCTCCCCCCGGTGTGCCCACCCGGGGAGGCCTTTCACTACAGCAACGCCGGCTACGTGCTACTCGGCATCCTGCTCGCCGAGGTATCTGGCATGCCGTTCGCTGACGCCGTGGTGACCCGCGTCTTCATTCCCGCGGGAATGACCGCAAGCGGCTACCCCGCGCTTGACGAGGTGCACGCCGACGTCGCCCAGAACTATCTGCCGCCCCTGGAAGACGGCGGACCGTGGCGAACGAACATCTACTCCGTCCCGCCCGTCGGTGGTGGCGACGGGGGCGCGGTCGTCACGGCCGAGGACGTGGAGCGATTCCTGCGCGCCGTGCAGCGCGGAGGGGTGTGGCACCTCGAACCGGCAGACGTCCTGACGCCGCGCGCCCGATCATGGGGGGAGTGGCAGGTCGGCTACGGCATGGACCTGCGACCCGACGGCGTCTGGGGCAAAGACGGCGGAGATCCCGGCGTGCTCGTGATCTCGCGCTACCGCCCCTCCACCGACACCACCGCCGTGTTCCTGGCCAACGTCGACGAGGACGCCGTCGAGGACCTGGAGACCCTCGCCTACAACGTCATCAACGCTGCCCTCGACACCTGATCCAATGTGCCCGACCGGCGGTACCGGCACTCCGCATGGGCTCGTGAGAGCGTGATGTGCAGGACGCGGAGTCGCGCGTCCTGCGGCCTCCCTGTTCGACGTGTCAACGTGGTCGTCGTGCTGCTCCTCGCGAAGAGGGGACGGGCCGGAGTGCGGCATCGTCGAGTGGTGGCTCCGGGAACGCCGGGGCGAAGCCGGCCGCGAGGAGCAGGTCGTTGCGCTCCCGCAGCGTCAGGTCCATCGACTCCGCCAGCCGTACGACGATGTTGCGGCCGGGTCGGGAGCGGCCCCGTTCGATGAAGCTCACGTGCCGCTGGGTCGTATCCGCTCGTATCGCCGACTCCAGCTGGCTGATCCGCTGGGCCGTGCGCGAACGTCGCAGCTCGGTCGGGAATCGAGACGCCAGCGCCGATCCTCGCCCACTCGGAACCTCGACACCGTTCCCTGCCGGGAGTTGCTGCGAAGTCCGCCGCGCCGAGACGTCGCCAGTCGAGTCCCGAGTCATGCCGGTGCTGTCGCAGCGTCGAGAGACGAAGCACCGGCGGCGATCCGGATGTCCCACTCGTGGACGCGGGTCGTGTCGAGGTAGTCCTCCCAGCGCTGGATGACGCCCCAACGAGCGTCGATGCAGATGACGAGTCGGTTGGCGTAGACCTCGTGTCCGGCGGAGTCGACCGTGTGGTCGGTGGCGCGGATCCAGGTGCGGGTCCGCCAAGGTGGTCCGTTCACGAGGATGTCCTCGATGTCGATGCGGAGTCGGGCCTCGACGAAGCGTTGGGCAAAGGCTTCGAGCTCGCTGGCCCCAACGTGGGTCGGGGTCCCGTCCACTCCGCTCGTGACCCGTCCGAACTGGCGTGACCACGAGTTGTCGCCCGGGAACCGGAGCGTTGCATTGGGTGCTGCGGCGCGGCGCAGCGGGACGTGGTCGCCGGCGTTGAGTTTGGCGACGTTCCGTCGAAGTTGGGAACGGATCAGTGCTTTGTACATGTCGTCGCCTTTCATCGTTTCGTCGCGCCGGAGCTGTGAACCGTGCGGGGTCCCGTTCGACAGGACGGCGTTGGGCGTCGGCCGTCGCGGGGCCGAGTCGTCGGCGTGCGCCCGCACCCTGGCTGCCGTCGCCGTGACTGGTCGCCCTACGTCGCACACCGGCATGACGTCCACGTTCGAGCGAACGGCGCACGTGGGCCATCCCAGATTGCTGGGCTGTTCGCCAGGGAGTAGTCGGCCGAGCTCCGTTGCTGAGACTCAGCCCACCCTCGCGGCGTTCGAGGACGGTGCTGATCGCGTTGCTCGGCATCGCCGCCAGACAGTCGATCGGCATACGTGGGCCGTCTTGCGATCACGTCAGGATGAAGCGGTGGCCGACCCCGGGACCGGTTCGCGATCGTCAGCTGACGCCGGGCCAGCGCGACATGTCGGCATACGTGTTGTCGCGCACGACCTTGCCGTCACGCCAGGTGAGCACGGCGCAGAACGGCAGACGCCACTCGTCGCCACGGTCGGGGTCGAGCAACACGCCCTCGACGGTGACGACGTCGCCGGCCGAGTGGGTCTGCTCGACGCGGATCGTGCGCCGGGGCGCGGCGGCGAGGACCCGCAGCTCGAACTTGCGCAGCTTCTCGTGGCCGAGCTGGACGCCGCTGAAGCTGCAGTCGGGCACGTAGAGCTCGGTGATCATGCGCTCGACGTCGGTGTTGAACGTCTCGGCCCAGCGGGCGACCAGCCCGACGTCCACCGCAGTGTGCTCGTCCATGTCGACCCCCTTCGTCGCCGGCAGCGTAGGACTCGCCGCCGGGACGACCTGCCCTCCGGGCGCAGCGCTAGGTTCCCGCGCATGTCCGACGAGTACGACGTCGAGTTCTTCTGGGATCCGGTCTGCCCATGGGCGTGGCTCACGTCGCGGTGGGTGGCCGAGGTCGCCGCCCAGCGCAACCTGCGCGTCGACTGGCGCTTCATCTGCCTGCGCCTGCTCAACGCGGCGAAGGACTACGAGCGCGACTTCCCGGCCGGCTACATCGCCGGTCACGGCAGCGGCCAGAAGCTGCTGCGCGTCGCCGCCGCGGTGCGTGATGCCGAGGGCCGCGACCCGATCGGCGACCTCTACACGCAGTTCGGCGGCGACATCCACGTCCGCGGCCGGCGCGAGGAGATCGTCGGCGACGTACGAGGCCGGGTTCCCCGACTACCTGCGCTCGGTCGGCGTCGCCGACGCCTACGTCGGCGCGGCCAACGACGAGCGATGGGACGCCGTGCTCCAGGCCGAGACCGACGAGGCGCTGAGCCGCACCGGCAAGCGACGTCGGCACGCCGATCATCAGCTTCCGGCGCGACGGCGAGATGCACTCGTTCTTCGGGCCGGTGATCAGCAGCGTGCCACGTGGGGCCGAGGCGCTGCGCCTGTGGGACGCCGTCTGGGAGGTGGCGACGTTCCCGGGCGTCGCCGAGCTCAAGCGGTCGCTGCGCGAACGTCCGCAGCTCGCCGACAGCCTCGGCCCGGTCGAGACCAGCTGACGGTCGGAGGGCCGTCGGCCGGGATCCACGAGTGCCGGCCTTGACAACTCCCCTCTTGAACGGGGCTGTGTTGTACCGGACGCTCATCACCGCCGGAGTTGCGGCGATCCCGGACAGACGCAGCTCGTTCAGCTGCTGGTGGTCTCGGACACCTCGAGGGTCGGCCAATCGACCGTGAGCGTGCCGCCGTCGGGCACATCGTCCCAGTACCGGGCGAGTCGGTCGGCGGCGCGGTTAGCACGGATGAGTTGGCGGCCTGGTCGTGTGGGATGCGCCCTCGTCCGATGGGCATGTAGCCGCCGCGGAACCGGCCGCGAGCAGGTCGGACCGCCTCCCACCAGGCCATCGGCGTCGGGTCATCGACGCGATGGAAGTGACGGTCAGACCCGGGTTGCGCCTGGTCATGGAACCGTTGTCCTGCGAGCGGCTGATGGACGTCCGCTCGGTTTCGGCGATCCCGGCGCTGCGTCTGCCGCGTGAGAGCCACATCGGATGCCACCGTGTCAGGCGGATCACGTCAGGCCGGAGCTCGCATGGGCCGGTATCGCAGGGCGACCGCCCCCGACCGGAACTCGTGGCGATCCACGAGCTCGAGCTGGATGCGCTCGCGCAGACCGGCGAGCAGCGTCGGCCCGTGTCCGGCGAGGACCGGCTGCACAACGAACTCGTACTCGTCGATCAGCCCCAGATCTGCCAACGCCAGGGGGAGCGTCACGCCACCCACCCACAGGCCCTCGCCCGGCTCCTGCTTGAGCCGCTGAACCGCCTGCCCCAGGTCGCCTCGCACCAGCTCGGCGTTCCAGTCGACCTCGCTCAGCGTGCTCGACACGACGTACTTCTTCGCTCGGTCGATGGCCTCGGCGAACGGGATCTCCCACTCGCCCATCCAGTCCGGCCACGTGCCCGAGGCCGGCTGCCGCCACGCCGACTCCATCATCTCGTAGGTCACCCGGCCGAACAGCAGGGCATCGGCTCGCTCCATCTGAGCGGTCCAGTAGCGCATCGACTCCTCGTCCGGGGGAAGCCCTGCCTCGTGGTGGCAGCAGCCGTCGAGCGTGACGTTGATCGAGTATCGAAGTGGTCTCATCTCGTTGCTCTCCCTTGATGCGCGCGCGCGTTCACCGGACCGTACTCAGACGACTGCCGGCGCCGATTCTCATCGGCGCCCGCGCTTGTTGCGTCAGACAATCGGAGCAGCGATGGGAGACGCCTTCCGATCCGTCTGGCCGGGGCCCAGCCCGACGCAGTTCCGAGTGACTGACGGTGTACGACGACCTGGCGGCGGCGGCCGCCTTGCGTCGGCGATGCTGTGACGCATGGAGTACGTGTCCAGAGTGCCGCGACCACCGCTGGACGGGCTGATCGACGACCTCTACTAACTGGAGGGCGCGCCGCCGTACTGCCGGCTGACACTCCCACCGATGCCGTCGGCGGTGCTCATCGTGAACCTCGGGGCGCCGTTCCGCGTCCGCGCCAGCACCGACATCGAGGCGGCCGAGTACGCCGACGGCGTCGTGATCACCACGCTAACCCAAGCCTTGGATTTCGGCTACCCGCCAGGGACGCGGTCAGTCGGCGTGCACCTCAAGGCAGGGGGCCGGCGGCGTTCCTACCGATGCCCGGGCCGAGTTGCGCGACCGGCCTATGACGGTCGAGAACGTCTGGGGCCGCCGGCGAGCGTCGAGCTGCGCGAGCGGCTGGCCGCGGCGACGTCTCCGCACGAGATGCTGACGCTGCTCGAAGACGAGTTGCTGCGACGGTCCGCGCGACGGCCGGGCTCCCGCTCGTCCGCCACACGAGCGCGCTGCTCGCGGCGACGGCGGGCGCGGTGGCGATCGGCGAGCTCAGCGCCGCGGCCGGCGTGAGCCGCACGTACCTCGCGCAGCGCTTCACGGAGGTCGTCGGGCTGACGCCGAAGCGGCTCGCGCGGACGTACCGCTTCGCGGCCGCCGTGCGGGCGATCGACGCGGCCGGCCCGGTCGACTGGAGCGAGGTCGCGCACCGCGCCGGGGTCTACGACCAGGCCTCACTTCGGCTCACGATCTCCGTGGCCTTCACTGGGGCCTACGCCGACCCTGCACCTCGATGCCTTCGGCGACGCTTCATGCGCGAGCACCCCGGCTCATGTGCTCGTACGTGGGCACCGCTTCCGGCCGATTGATTTCCCTACCAAGACCGTGCCTGTCCGGACACACGACGATGGACCTTCCCGAGTGGAGGAGTGAGGGCCGATGGGCAACGTCGTCATGTACAGCACGGTGTCGGTGGATGGCTTCATCGCTGACGCGGGAGGACCAGCCCGGACCGCTGTTCGACTGGCTGACGAGCGGTGACGTGCCCGTTGGACGAGAGCGGCGTGTTGAAAGGCGTCGCAGACGTCCTACGACTACGTCTGGCCGTACTGGAACGAGATCGGAGTGACGATCGCCGGGAGATTCGAACCGAAACGCCGATCGCGAAAATTCTTTTGCGGAACGGCGAAGCGAAAGGCGTGGTGCTTGAGAACGGTGATGAATTCTACGCCGACGTTATCTCATCCAGCGTCGATCCGCGTCTGACATTTATGAAGATGGTTGGCGAAGAGCATCTACCGGAAGACTTCGTCGAGGACATCAAGCGATATAAGTTTCGCGGTTCGTCCGGCAAGGTGAATCTTGCGCTCGATGCATTGCCGGATTTCAAAGCGATGCCCGGCGCGGGGCCGCATCTGCGCGGCGCAGTCTCAATTTCGCCGAGCGTCGAATACATGGAACGCGCTTACGACGATGCGAAATACGGCCGCTTCTCAAGACGGCCCTACATCGACATGGTAATTCCGTCGCTCACTGATCCTTCGGTTGCGCCGCCCGGCAAGCACGTCATGTCATGTTTCGTGCAGTACGCGCCGTACAATTTGAAGGAAGGGAACTGGGACGAGAAGCGCGAAGAGTTCGGCGACACCGTCATCAACACAATCGCAGAGCACGCCCCGAACATTCGAGACATCATTCTGCACCGGCAGGTCGTAACGCCGCTCGATCTTGAGCGCGAATTTGGATTGTCGGAAGGAAACATCTTTCAAGGTGAGCTGACTCTTGAGCAGCTCTTTTTCCTCCGACCCGCTCCGGGTTGGGCGCAGTATCGTTCGCCAATCAAGAACCTTTACATGTGCGGCTCGGCAACGCATCCGGGCGGCGGCATCATGGGCGCGAACGGCCGGAATGCGGCGATGATGATCTTGAAGGACAAATAAGTTTGGAGTGCGGCGGCAAGCGTTAGCGCGACGCCGCTTTGGATGATTCGAGGACCAACGGCATGACTGAAACCAAAGCGCCGTCGCCGCTTCGCTCTGCCGGCGCACTCCAAAGAGTCATCATTCTCGGCTCAGGCCACAACGCGCTTGTCACCGCGTACTACCTCGCGAAGGCAGGACTGAAACCTTTAGTGTTGGAGCGCCGTGAAGCGATCGGCGGCGCATGCGTCACTGAAGAATTTCATCCGGGCTTTCGTTGTTCGACTTTGGCCGGCAGCGCCGGCCCCTTCTGCCTGAGATCGTCGATAACCTCGAACTACAAAAGCATGGCGTCGAGTTCATCAAACCTACCGTCAAAGTTTGCGCATTGAATCTGAACGGGCCGGCGATCAGCATTTATGAAGACGCCAGACGCACGAGCGAAGAACTGGCGTCGGTGTCGTCGCGCGATGCGGCGAAGTATCCGGAATTCGTCGCGACGTTTGAGCGCATCGGTCGCGCGCTCAGACCTTTACTGACTCTGACGCCGCCGAATATCGACGCACCTTCGAAGCGCGAGTTGTGGAATCTTGGGAAACTTGGCTGGGCAGTTCGCGGGCTTGGAAAGAAAGATGAATATCGGCTGTTGCGTTACGGCCCGATGGCGGTTGCCGACCTGGCTGCCGAATGGTTCGAGACTGAGTCGTTGCGAGCGATCGTCGCCGCCCGCGGAATTTTCGGCGCCTTCGCCGGTCCCTGGTCGGCGGGAACGTGCGGCCAAGTTCTGTTACAGGCCGCGAACGATGGCAGCGCCATCGCCCCGGCAGCTTTCGTCAAAGGTGGCATGGGCGCTTTGACACAGGCGCTCGCGAAAGCAGCCACCGAAGCCGGAGCGGAAATTCGCACCAACACGGAAGTAGCGCGAATCGAAGTTGCCGATGGCCGAGTGTCGAAAGTTGTGCTCTCGAGTGGCGAAGAGTTGCCGGCGTGGACCTGCGTATCTTCGCATGATCCTGGCGTGACCTTTCTTGAGTTGATGGATCCGGGCGAGCTGGAACCCAGTTTCAGAAACAAGATTCAGAACTATCGCGCCGTGGGAACAGTCGCAAAAGTACATCTGGCGCTGTCGGCGCTGCCGGAATTTGAGAATGGCTGTGTCGAGAAGCTCTCCGGACGAATTCACATCGGTCCGGAGATTGACTATCTCGAACGCGCTTTCGACGCCGCGAAGTATGGTGAGTTCTCACCGCAGCCGTACATGGATATTACGATTCCGACGCTAACCGATTCGTCCTTAGCTCCGAACGGTGCCCACGTGATGTCGATTCATGCACAGTTCGCGCCGTATGAGTTGAGAAAGGGGGACTGGGATTCTCGCCGGGAAGAACTGGGTGATGTGATTGTCAACGTACTGTCGGCTTATGCGCCGGACCTGAAGAAGCTGATCGTTGGCCGGCAAGTTTTGACGCCACTCGATCTTGAACGAACGTACGGGCTCAGCGGTGGCCACATTCACCACGGCGAGATGTCTCTTGATCAGCTCTTTGCGTTCCGGCCCGTGATTGGGTACGCGCGATATCGAACACCAATCGCAGGGCTTTACCTGTGCGGCTCAGGAACGCATCCCGGCGGCGGAGTGACGGGCGCGCCGGGGTTGAATGCGAGTCGCGAGATTCTGAAGGACTTGAAATAAGAGCTAAGAGCAAAGGGCAAAGAGCCCTTCGTCCCGCTAGGGACGAAATGTCTATAGTCACACGACCGCAAAATAATTTAGCCTCGCAAGAAGCGATGTGTCGCTTCTTGCGAGGCTGCTTACCCTCAAAGCGTTGCGAGTTCTATAAACATCTCGCTCCTAACGGAGCGATGAAAACATCCTACGCCGCGCTCTCCTTAGACATTCCAATCACGGCGCCAATCGCAGCGAACAACAATCCAACTCCCATGAAAGCGAAGCCGATGATGGTGCGGGTGCCTTCCACGAATCCGGTACCGACTAACCGAATCCACTCGGCCGGTCCGGCGTCGTGAGGGACGATCATTAACCCCGTTGCGATTAAGAAAGATCCGAACGCCATCAGCATCAGCCACGAAGACGTGATCCGTGCCCGGCCCATCTTCTGGCCAATCTCGCTGTGCGAGTAGCCGTACGACAGATAGACCGCGAAGCCCAGCGCCAGCCAGGCGATGAAGCGCCAGTACGATCCGCCGGGCAGGTAGTAGATCAAGAACGCACATGTCACCGCGCCGAGGCCCGGCAGAAGCCATGGCCCCAGGGGGACTCTGAACGGCCGGTGGCGATGCGGATCTTTATACCTCAGAACGATCACGCCGACGCACACCAGAATGAAAGCGAAGAGCGTCCCGATGTTTGTCAGGCTGACCATCTCGTCGACGGTCGCGAACGCTGCGATGCCGCCGACGAACACGCCGGTGAGTATCGTCGTTACGTGCGGAGTCTTGAAACGTGGATGGACGGAAGCAAAAACTGAAGGCAGCAAGCCATCGCGCGCCATCGAAAAGAAAATTCTCGGCTGGCCCAACTGAAACACCAGCAGAACAGCGGTGTGCGCGACCACTGAGCCGAACGCGATCACACCGGACTGCCAACGAGCGTTGGGCGCTACTGAAGTCAGCGCGACGGACAGTGATTTGTCGAGGTCACCCTTGGACCAAGTGCTTAAAGCTTCGAAAGGCACTGCGCCGGTGAACACCGCGGCGACCGCAACGTACAGAACGGTGCAGACGATCAAGCTGGCGATAATCCCAATCGGCAAATCACGCGCCGGGTTCTTGGTTTCTTCGGCCACGGTCGAAACCGCGTCAAATCCGATGTAGGCAAAGAAAACGACCGCGGCGCCAGTGAACGTTCCTGACCATCCCATGGGCTGGAAAGGCTTCCAGTTCTCGACCATCGTCGACGGCGAGACGAAATAGAGCATCAAGGTGATGAAGAACAACAACACGATGATCTTGATCGCGACCATCCCGGCGTTGAAGTTGGCGGACTCTTTGATTCCCCACACGAGCACGATCGTGACCAGGGCGACGATGCCGAAGGCGGGCGCATTAAAAACGATTGAGTACCCAAATAAGTTCGGCGCCGCCGCAAGCACTTCAGGAGTTGCCGTGCGATAGTTGTTAACCAGCCATTCAGGCAGCGTGATGCCTATTGTCCTAAGGAACTCATTGAAGTAACCGGCCCAGCTAATCGCCACCGCGACGTTTCCGATGGCGTATTCGATGATGAGGTCCCAGCCGATAATCCAGGCGACGACTTCACCCAGAGTCGCGTACGAGTATGTGTAAGCCGAACCGGAGATCGGCACCATCGACGCAAGCTCGGCGTAGCACAACGCGGTGAAGCCGCAGACGACGGCCGTAATTACGAAGGACAGCATCAACGACGCGCCGGCGCCGGGCCTTACCAGAAGGCCTTCGAGAGTTTTCTCGCCGGCCGCCGCCGTTCCAACCGTCGCAAAGATTCCTGCGCCGATGATCGCGCCGATGCCGATTAGCGTGACGTCCAAAGCACCCAACGTCCGCTTCAAGGAAAACTGTGGCCCGCCGGCGGCCGCCAAAATGTCGTCCAGATTTTTCGTGCGAAAGATTCCGCGCAGCAAGGTTCGTCGTCTCCTTCAGCCGGATTTAAATACGATCGCGATGAAAGTCGCGCGGAGAATAACAAAGAAACCAAAAACGGCAAAGAGCAAAGAGCTAAGAGCCAAGAGCGAAGAGCAGCCAAGGGGCGAAGAGCGAAGGGCAAAGGGTAAGGCGCAAAAGCGACTACGCAGCTGCTTCCGTTTCTTACCTCTTACCTCTTCGCGCTTAAGCTCTGACCTCTTTCCGCTTTGCTCTTTCCGCTTTGCTCTTTTAGACTTCGATTGAATTACATTCTGAGCCGAAATGACTTCTGAAACCAAGCCTACGCGGGTTCTTTACGAGAATCTTGACACGAGTTTTGTGAATGTTTGGGCGCTGCTGCGGTATTTGTCGCAGCGCTCGTTCGTCGGCCGCGTGCACGTGGAGCTCGAGAATTACTCGGCCGACGTTTTCGTGAATGGCAGTGAAACGCCCATGGTTCACGAAATTGATCGGGGCGCCGGCACGGACGTGGTTGAAGAGGCGGCGTTGCATCGCCTGGTTCTGCGTGTGCGCGAAGCATCCGGGTCGATCAACGTCTACGAAGGCGTTTCAGAATCCATCCCGCCTCAGACTGAATCAGCCCTGGAGTCCCCACCGCCCGATGAAATTACATCTGTGGCCGAACCCGAAGCAGCGACTCCGGAAGCGATTGAGTCGAGCGCCGGAAAAGACGAGGAAGAAACGGTGGTGGCTACGGATACGGTTACCGTGGTCAGGCACTCAAACGCCGATGAGTGGAGCGAGACTATGCGAGTCAGCGGTGAATTGATCGCCGGCGTCGAGCGGGCCGCAACTTCCCTCGGGGCTGACTTCATTCTGCTGTTTCGCGAGACGCGGATCTCATTGGCGGATGATTACGCCTTTTTAGATCCGATCAGCGGTCAGATGCGATATGAAAATTCGTCGGTAACTATGAATGGGGAATCACAACCGCAAGGCTATGTCGCCGGCGTCAGTGAAGCTTTGCGACGCGTTGTCGATCAGATCGCGACCGGTGAGCGAGAGCGCCGCACGCGCGAACGAATCGCACTTGAACTGGCGCGCGTTGCGCGAAAGCACAGCGAGGCGCTGGCGCGATCCGGATTTAGCGAACAACTCGACCGGATTGCGGCCACGAAAGTTCTTTAAAGACTGTCAGTTGTCAGTTGTCAGTTGTTGATCCCGCTATGGAGCTGACTGATGTACAACTGACAACGGACAACTGACAACTGACCATGTCTTTCCGAAACATCCTCTTCCCAACTGACTTCACGGCGCACGCGCGCTCGGCGTTAAAGTATGCGGCGGCGTTTGCGCGCGATGGCCGTGGCCGGGTTGTGCTTTTTAGTGTTCAAAGCGCCAAGGTGCCGGCGAATCTTATGACCCTGCCCGAGCGTGTGCTCCAGGAGCAGGAGAATGAGTGGCTGCTGCAACTGCGCCGCGAAGTCTATCAGCTCCTTGCCGATCCACTGTTCGACGGAATTGAAGTCGAGCCGGTCATCGTGGAAGGCGAGCCGGCTTCCGAAATCGCCAAAGCAGTCCGCGACTACGACATCGATCTGGTCACCGTAGTCACGCATGGCCGGCGCGGACTAGCGCGCGCTTTGTTCGGATCGACCGCCGAAGAGATCATCGCCGAGGCGCCCTGTCCCGTGCTGACGATTCGTCCACCACAACATGATTTCGTCGAGCATCGCGGAAATTCAACCGACATTCGTCTCAATAGAATTCTGTTGGCGACAAATTTCCGCCCGTCTTCGATTCCGGCGACCAGCATGGCGCGCGAAATTGCCCGAACGCACCACGCAGAGCTGCACGCCGTTTACGTAATAGGCGATTACTTCGAGCAGATTTCCGTCATGTTTCCCGAAGGCGGAAGCTCGGCATTGTCGCGCATGCGCCAGGAAGTCCAGCAGCGCATGCAATCATTTGAGGGCGAAGGCAACGGCAGCGTCACGACTCATATTGCCGAAGGCCGGCCCTACGCTGAGATTGTGCAGTGATCGCCGCCGAGATCGATGCGGATTTGATCGTCATCGGGATGACAGTGCATGCGTCGCTTTTCGGCGGCGCGCCGGCGCTGGGCTCGGAAATCGAACGCGTCGTGCGGAATTCACCGTGCCCGGTTCTATGTGTTCCTTCGGGCAAAGCCGTAACGCCGCTTCCCGCCTTTTCTCATCCGCAGGCCGTGCCGCAACCGCAGATGTAAATTTGGAGCGCCGCCTTGTCGTCGCTGAGAATAAGTCCTCTTTGCGTTTCTTGCGACTTGGGCCTTCGTGACCACGCTTTTGCAGGCTTTCAGCAAAACGCAAAGCGCAAAGTCGGCGTCACTATCCTGCCGAAAGCCCCGCTACTCCAAATTCAGAGTTTGACCGCAAACATCGGATAGAACCGCTATCGTCGACTGCGTATCATCTGCTCATCAAATACTGAGAGGTGAAGTAAGATGTTGCAGTCGATATCAACAACGCCGGTGGTCATGACAAATCCCGAACTTTGGAATGCAGTCCTGGAGCGAGACGCTTCGCGCGACGGCAGTTTCGTTTTCGCGGTGCGCTCTACGGGGATTTACTGCCGGCCGTCGTGTCCGGCGCGCCGTCCGAAACGCGAGCAGGTCAGCTTCTTTCGCGTGCCTGAAGCAGCAGAGCAAGCCGGCTTTCGCGCGTGTAAGCGTTGTCATCCGCGCCGCGCGAGCGCGAACGATCCGCAAATTGAGCTGGTGCGTCAGGTTTGTCACGTGATTGACGAGCACGAGGAAGAGAGCGCAACGCTGGAAAGCTTGAGCGCATCAACCGGCGTCAATGCTCATCACTTACAACGCACGTTCAAGCAGGTGATGGGAATTACGCCGAGACAATATGCTGAGTCGCGCAAGCTTGAACGATTCAAGTCCGGCATCAAGAAAGGCGCGTCGGTGACTGACGCGATGTACGACGCCGGATACGGATCCAGCCGGGCGCTCTATGAAAAATCTTCCGAGCAGTTAGGAATGACGCCGGCGACCTATGGCCGCGGTGGGAAGGGAATGCGAATCGTCTTCACGATTGCCAAGTCACCGCTCGGTCGTTTGTTAGTCGCGGCGACTGAACGCGGCGTTTGCGCCGTGACGATTGGCGACTCAGATGCGGATTTAACGCGTAGATTGTTTGCCGAGTATCCGAACGCGGCGATCGACTCGAAAGACACTTCGATCAGCCCTTCACTGAATCTTTGGTTGCAGAAAGTTTTGGATTCGCTGAACGGCGAATCTCGTTTGATCGAGTTGCCGATGGACGTTCAAGCGACTGCATTTCAAAGACGCGTGTGGGAAGAGTTGCGCCGCATTCCGTTCGGCTCAACTCGTTCATATCAGGAAATTGCGAAAGCGATCGGCAAACCGAATGCGGTGCGCGCGGTGGCGAGCGCGTGTGCGAGCAACCGTTTGGCGTTGGTAATCCCTTGCCATCGAGTGATCCGGGAAGATAAGAGTTTGGGTGGATATCGTTGGGGGCTGGAAAGAAAAAAGAAATTGTTAGCTCGTGAGAGTCGACAATAATTGTTTTTTGTACTTGGTGCTTCGTACTTTGTACTTTGCTGTCCTTTCGACGTTGACGCTGAGAGTCTAACGTAGCACTGAAAATAGACATCAAAGCACAAAGTACGAAGTACAAAGAACAGCAATTCATTTAATCCACACCGTTTTGATATTCACAAACTCGCGAATTCCGAACTCACCCAACTCGCGTCCGTAGCCGGAATTCTTCACGCCGCCAAATGGCAGACGCGGATCGGAAGCGACCATGCCGTTGATAAAGACTGAGCCGGCTTCAATCTCGTCGATGAAGTGGGCGCGCTCGTTCTCGTCGTTCGTCCACGCGGCCGAGCCAAGTCCGAACGAGGTGGCGTTTGCCAGATCGATCGCCTCGTCAATCGTGCTGAAGCGAAATAGGGAAGCGACCGGGCCGAAAATCTCATCACGATACGCCGGCGAGTCTTTCGGAATGTCCGCCAGCACGGTCGGCTCGTAAAAATTTCCGCGCGCGAGATCGCCCTCGAATTTCACTCGCTGACCGCCAGTCAAAATCTTCGCGCCCGCGGCGACGCTCGCCTTCACCTGATCTTCCACATCGGTCAGGATTTGTTCGGTCGCGAGCGGCCCGATGTCGATAGATGAATCCAAAGGATCGCCGACCTGCAGGCTTTTCATCGCCGCGACGAACTCACTTTCGAATCGATCGTAAATGTCTGTCGTGCACAATGAAACGCTTGGCCGCGATGCACGATTGCCCGTTGTTAATCGTGCGTGCTTTGACCGCGGTGCTGACTGCTTCTTCAAAGTTCGCCGACGGCATGACGATGAAAGGATCGCTACCGCCAAGCTCGAGCACAACCTTCTTGATGTTCTTGCCGGCGATACTCGCAACGCTGCGGCCGGCGCGCTCGCTGCCAGTCAAAGTCGCCGCCGCGACGCGCGCATCTTCCAGCACCCCTTGCACGGCGTCTGTTCCGATTAACAAAGTCTGAAACGCGCCTTGCGGAAACCCTGCGCGGCGGAAAATGTCTTCGATTGCCAGCGCGCACTGCGGCACATTCGAAGCATGTTTCAGCAGGCCGATGTTGCCGGCCATCAAAGCGGGTGCGGCGAAACGAAAAACCTGCCAGAAAGGGAAGTTCCACGGCATGATCGCCAGAACGATGCCGAGCGGCTGAAAATGAACATAGCTTTTCGTCGCATTCGTTTGAATGATTTCGTCTGCGAGATGCCGTTCGGCATTCTCAGCGTAATAGCGGCAAACCAAGGCACACTTTTCGGCTTCCTGGACCGCGGCATTGATGGGCTTTCCCATCTCGAGCGTCATCGTGCGCGCGAATGACTGCTTCTCAGTTTCGAGGATCTCTGCGGCGCGCAGCATCTTCTCGGCCCGATCCGCAAACGTCGTGCGGCGATAGTCGCGGAAGGTTTCCGCTGCGCGACTTAACCTCTCTTCAATTTGTGGTTGATTCAGCGAATCGAAGGTTTGCAGAACTTCGCCTGTGGCCGGATTGATCGATGCGATCGGCATGTTGCGATTATAACGACGCTAATCAGAGTCGGATACCGCGCCGGCGTCAGCGGCGGGAATCGCCACAGTCTTGTGCTGCCTGCGCCATACAATCAGCCCCAAGCCGAGAATGATACATGCCGTGCCGGCGACCAGACGCCAGTTGAGTTGCTCGTGCAGGACCAACATCCCCAGAATGACCGCGACGACTGGCGTCACCAGCGCGATTAGCATCGTATTGGTCACGTCCATGTTGCGCACCAGCCAGTAATAAAGAGCGAAAGCAATCACTGAACCGACAATAACCAAATACATGAGGGCCAGCAGCGCATGAGACCGTCCAATTGAATCGCAGCGGATTACCTTCTGTCGCGAATCCAGCGGCCAGCAAGGGCACAAAACCGAAGACCATTTGCGAAGCGGCCAGAATCTGCGGATCGATTTTGCCGCCGTAGGCTTTCACCAAAACATTCGAATACGATCCAACGAGAGCGCTCACCACCAGCGCGATGCTGCCCAGCAGCGCCATCGAACCGGCAATCGTTAGTTGATCGGAAAAGATGACCGCGACGCCGAACACTCCGAGCAGGACGCCGACGACTTTTAAAGTAGTCATTCGTTCGCTGGGAAGATAGAAGTGCGCGATGACTAACCCGAAGAGCGGAAACGTCGATTGCAGTACGGCGGCCAGACCAGAGGAGATGTATTGCTCGCCCCAGAAAACCAGCCCGTAGTTCAGGGTGAATTGCAGGAGCCCGCTGACGGCAATCAAGTACCATTCGCTACGGGTGCGCGGCCAACGCGCGCGCCGAATCAGGATAAGCGAACCGAGAATTGCTGAGGCGAGGACGAAACGCAGACCGGCAAAAGTGAATGGAGGCAGATCGCGCAAGCCGATCTTAATGAACAGCCAGGTCGATCCCCAGATGCCGCAAAGGATCAGCCAAACGATGCGGGCTTTCATTTATTGAGTTGTACGTGAGGAAAATTGAATGGTCAAACGGCGGCTTTGCCGCCCCGATGTGCGGTAAGGCTTCGCCTTACCGGCGCGGTCGCTTTGAAGTTTTTTGCAGTTGGGTTCGAGGCGGCGCCTCGAACCCAACTGCATGAAAAGCATGGAGATTCCGTCGCCGGAAAGGCAGAGCCTTTCCGCACATCAGGCGGCGAAGCCGTACGGAACACGCGACTACTTGTTCTGGTGATGTTGCATGTCCAACTTGATAATGTTGAACGCGGCGCCCTGGGGATCAGCCAGCACGGCGAAGCGGCCGACGTTTGGAATGTCTGTCGGTGGCATGTACGTGCGTGCGCCGAGCGACGTGGCTTTTTGCACCATCGCATCGCAGTCATCAACCGCGAAATAGACTCCCCAGTTGGGCGGCATCGGGCCCATGTCGGGTTGGATTTGCATCATCCCGCCAATGTGCTCTTCACCGTTTATCCATTCGGTGTAGGGCATCCCTTTGTCGCCATCAGTCTTGGACTTCCAGCCGAAGAGCTTCGTGTAAAAATCCTTTGCTCTCTCGCTGTCCTTCGTCATCAGCTCGTTCCAGCACAGACTGTTGTTTTCATTCTTGATGCCGACGCCTTTGTGCTGGTTCGGTTGCCAGATGCAGAAGGTTGCTCCGGTTGGATCGGTGATCGCCGCCATCCGGCCGTGATCCATCACATCGAACGGCTCCTGGACGACTGTGCCCCCCAGTGATTTCGCCTTCGCGGCGGTTTCATCGGCGCTGGTGACGGCGACATAACAGGCCCAGTGCGTCGGGACCTGTTCCATCTCGGCGCCTTTTTGATACGACGCGGCGACGTCTTTGCCGTTGATTTTATAGATGGTGTAGACCATGTCGGGCCCCATGGGATTGTCTTGGACTTCCCAGCCGAACAGGTCGGTGTAGAACTTTTTCGCTCCTGGCCCGTCGGTAGTGGCCAGTTCGATCCAAGAGAAAGTTCCGGGTGCGTGTTCCATCTGTGTTTGCGCTGCTGCGGTTTCGCTCATTACGTGTATCTCCTTTGAATTGCAGGTGTCGCGATTGTTTAATGATGGCGGTTTGCGCGGCGGAGACTCGCCTCTAAACAATCGGCCAGTCGCGGCACAGATTTATCTAAGCGCCGAAATCGGGGAAGAGCTTGTAAAAAGTTGTGAATTTGGGGAAGGAGAGAGGGCGCGGGTTCCCTAAAAACGAAATCGCGCTGCTTTCACCCGAAGATGCATAGCAGCGCAATCTCGAAGTCTTATGAATCACCGAAGCGATTCGTAAGATGGCAGCCTGTCCTCGTCAGGCGCAAGCCGCCATTTGTATACCGGTAAGCAATCGGCGGTCGATGCTTCCCGGTCAGCACACGATTCGCTTCAGTTAACTTCGCGTCCCTTGCGAGCCGCAAAATCTGTTTCCGCAAATCTCACATCAACGCCGACAAGTCGGTATCAACGTGGTGCCGTTAGGTAGTCTTTTTTGGTGGCTGTCCTCCACCGCCGGTTACGTTCCGGCAACGAGGCTCGGATTTCTCCGAGCGACATAGCTCACCACTAGCGGGTCCTTCCCAGTGGTTGCTACCCGTTTTTATCCGGGCGCTCAGGAAAGTCTTTCGACTCTCCCTGGCAGACCTTTCGGTCTCAACGAAAGGCGTCATAGCAACTGCAAACCGCTCTGCCTTTGCTCTCTCTCAGAGTCTCGCGACTCCGTTCGCCGTCCTCTCGTTGGTCTCGATGGCCGTGACCGTCGTGACGGTGATGCTTTATACCGAAAACAAATTTTCTGGTCAAAGTTCCATGTGTTTTATTTTTCAAAGATTGATTTATTTAACTTGACGTGGGAAAGAACGCTGAGTGTTTTCACAAAATTCATCTTCCAAAATAAAACAGGTCGCCGAATTAGAGAAAATGCAAAATTTGTTTCTTGTCTATGTTCTGCGCTGTCGCGACCGCGCGAAGAATCGAGTTGAGTGTCCCGACTCTCAGTGGATTATGATCCGGTACAGAAATACGATGATGAGGGTCTTCGCGCTGAAGAATTACGTGACTTCCTACCTGATGTACGCGCTGATCATCAAATTCACGGCACAAGACTGCGATGAGGTCGGCTCCGCTGAGATCGCGCGGCAGTCTCATGCGCAGGCGAGAACCTCGTCACGAACCAGGTGTAATCGGATTCGTTCCGGTTTAGGCTGATCGAAAAAGTAGCCACTCACCGCCTCCTGCACGTTGGACCGTAGTTCGTCCCATGAATTGCCTTGAGTAAAGATGTCGTGAGAAAGGCATTCCGCGACAAATCCACCGTCAGTTTCCTGATAAACGCTGAAGACAATTTCCATGGTTTGATTCTGCATGAACTTAGAAAAGCAAGCAAGATCGTCGGCTTACTTGATTTGTCGGAATCGAAAGCACGACGCGTCGTGATCGTTGACCATGCCGACCGCTTGCATGAACGAGTAGCAGATTGTCGGGCCGACGAATTTGAAGCCGCGGTTTAAGAGGTCGCGGCTCAACGCCTCGGCTGTGGTGGTCGTAACGGGAACCGGCGCGCCGCGCTTGCGCCGCAAAGGCTTTCCGTTCACGAATCGCCAGACATACGCGTCGAAACTGCCGAACTCTTTCTGTACAGCGAGAAAGCTGCGCGCATTCTGAATCGCCGCCGCGATCTTCAAGCGATTACGAATGATGCCTTCGTCGGCGAGCAGTTTATCAACTTTGCGCTGATCGTATTTCGCGACCTTTCGCGCGTCGAAATTGTCGAAAGCGCGACGATAATTCTCGCGCTTCCGCAAAATCGTTTCCCAGCTCAGGCCGGCTTGCGCGCCTTCGAGAATCAGAAACTCGAACAGTGTCCGATCGTCATGCACCGGGACACCCCATTCACGATCGTGATACTCGATAGATAGCGGAGTCTTTGCCCACTGACAGCGGGCTGGTGTGGCAGGGGAATTCAAATTGGACGGAGCCCTCCCTAGCGAATAGACCACCCCACGCGGGCTGCCCACGCGGGGACATCGGGCTACTGCCCCGAATGATGTTTACCGTTGATTACGCCCTTGATCGCTTTCAGCAGGTCGCCTGGCTCGACCGGTTTCGCAAGATGTGCCTGGAACCCGGCGGAAAGCGACTGCTTGCGATCGTTTTCCGCCGCAAACGCGGTCAAAGCAATCGCCGGAACTTTCTTTGTGTCGGAAGCCATCGCGCGCACCTTGCGAATCAAGTCGTAACCGCTCTCGAGCGGCAGACCGATATCACTGACTAAAACATCAGGAGCGGCCAGCGACAAACTTTCAAATGCCCCCTTCGCCGTATCGACGGCCTCGACCTCTGCGCCTGAGCTTTGCAACACCATCGCGATTAGCTCCCGCGCATCAGGTTCGTCTTCAACCAACAGAATGCGCAAGCCTTTCAGCTCGTGACCGTGGTCGCCGT
The DNA here is from genome assembly GCA_963846495.1 of Thermoanaerobaculia bacterium. Lineage (GTDB taxonomy): Bacteria > Acidobacteriota > Thermoanaerobaculia > Multivoradales > JAIOJS01 > DASYQD01. Next base: position 462,636 of record CAWJWP010000017.1, read on the forward strand.
TCGTCTTTTGTGATGCCGCGCTCGCCGCGCGCCGTTTTTCGATCGCGGCCAACGGCAAGTGAATCGTGAAGGTGGATCCGCGGTTCTCGCCGTCGCTCGCCGCGGTCACCGTGCCGCCATGCAACTCAATAAGGTGACGCACGATCGCGAGGCCCAATCCCATTCCGCGATGAGATCGCGTCGCGGTTGATTCTGCCTGGCGAAAGCGTTCGAACACATGCGGTAGAAAGTCGGCCGAAATGCCAATGCCCGTGTCGCTTATGACAAGTTCGGCAAATCCATTTTGACGCCGGAAGTCTATGGATACCTTGCCGCCTTTCGGAGTGAACTTCACGGCGTTCGACAGAAGGTTCCAAATAATCTGTTGCAAGCGCGAGGCGTCGCCCGCCACGGGTCCGACGCTGGCGTCGTAGTTGACGTCGATCGTGATCTCTTTAGCGTCGGCGGCCGGCCGCACAACTTCAATGGAGGCGTCCACGATGGGCATCAATTCCGTCGGCACAACTTCCAGATTCAGTTTGCCGCCGACGATGCGCGAGATATCGACGAGATCCTCGATTAACTGTGCCTGCGCCTTTGCGTTTCGTTCGATCGTCTCGATGGCATGTTCAGTCGTCGTCTTATCGAGTTTGTGACCGCGCAGAATCGTGAGCCAGCCCAGCATCGCCGTCAGCGGCGTGCGCAACTCATGCGAGAGCGTCGCAAGAAATTCATCTTTTGTGCGGCTCGCAACTTCCGCATCCTGACGGGCGGCGCGTTCAGCTGCGAGCAGCCGCGCGATCTCTTCCTGAGTGCGCTTCTGATCGGTGATGTCGCGTGCGATTTTCGAGGCACCGAGTATCTTGCCGGTGGCATCATGGATCGGAGACACCGTCAGCGACACGGGCAAACGCCGGCCGTCCTTGGCAACGCGAATTGTTTCGTAGTGATCGATGCGTTCCCCGCGTCTGATACGCGCGAGAATCTTAGGCTCCTCGTCGGGCCACTCTTCCGGAATCAGGATGGAAACCGGTTTGCCGATGACTTCTTCGGCCTTGTACCCGTAGAGCCGTTCCGCCGCCGGGTTCCAACTGGTGATGATTCCGTTCAGGTCTTTCGAGATAACCGCGTCATCAGTCGTTTCAACAATGGCCGCGAGGTGACGCAAGGCCTTCTCAGCTTGGAGTTGTTCGGTTATGTCGCGGGTGAAGCAGCGCGTGTGGACGAATTCGCCATTCTCAAAATAGGCGCTCGAATTGATCAGGACATCACGGATCGTTCCATCCTTGGAGCGCACTTGCGCGCGATACTCTTCAAGCGTTTCGCCCTTGCACAAGCGCGCGAGCACACCCTGAATCAGATCTTGATCGACGTGAAACTCAGCGATATTTCGGCCAACGAATTCATCTGCCGAATAACCCAGCATGCGTAACTCTGCTTTGTTTGCCCGCAGGATTGTGCCGTCAGGGCCAACCCAGTGGATGGCTTCGGTGGCGTTCTCAAAGAATTCCGTAAGCTCTCGCTCGCTGCGCTTTAAAGTCTCTTCCGTTTTCTTTCGATCGGTTATGTCAACGAGCATGTTGATGGCGCCAACCAGATTTCCCTGGCCATCGCGTAAAGGAGTCGGGTAAGGAATGAAGTTCACGCGTGTTCCGTCCGGGCGCTCCGCGACGGCTTCGTGACCGCGAATTGGGTCGCCGCTTTCCAGAGCGACCGCCATCGGACATTCCGCGTGCGGCATCGGCGTACCGTCGGGGTGATAAAGCTTCCACGTCACGCACCACGAATCGCTGCCGACCTCAGGTTGGCGGCCAGAGAAATCGACGGCGGCTTGATTAAACATGGTGACTCGGCCGTGCCGCATCGGTCGTGTAAACGGCAGCAGGTAAAGCTTCAATCACTGAGCGGTACCTTCGCTCGCTGTCGCGTAAAGCTAGCTCCGCACGCTTAATGCCGGTGATATTAACCGAGCCCCCAGCATCCGCACGGGCTCGCCGTTTTCGCGTAGCACGGTGGCATTGGTGTAAATCCAAACGACCTCGCCGTCGGGCCGCACGATACGCATTTCGAGTTGATACGGCGCATCGTGGCGCAAAGTGTCTTCGATAGCTTTTGAAACTCGCTCTCGATCATCCGGATGGATGAGCGCAGCGAATGCTTCAACGGTGCCGGCAAAATCTTCCTTGCCTACTCCATGAATCTCGTAAAGCGAGTCAGTCCACGAAACACGATTGGTGACGATGTCCCAATCCCAAATGCCGACGTTTCCCGTAGTAGTTGCAAGGCGCAGCCGGCTCTCGTTCTCACGCAAGGCCTCAGCGGCGCGCTTGCGTTCGATGAACTGGCCGATCTGACTGCCGATGCCGGCAAACATGGCGAGCAGTTGTTCGTCAGGCTGCCGGATTTCCGGACTGAAAAACTCCATCACTCCGAGAAACTTCTCGTTGAACGTGATGGGGAAGGCGAACGCTCCATGTAGGCCCTCTTCGATCGCGATCGACATGCGCGGAAAATTGTCGTCGTGAGCGACGTCGCGAATCCATGTGGGTTCTCGATTGGCCCAGACGCGGCCCGGTAAACCTACGCCCGATTCAAATGTGCGGGCGCGACAGATCGCCTCGAATTGCGGTTTCGGCGTCTTCTGCCAGGTGGCGACGCTGCGCAGCTCCTGCCCATTGCTTACGGGCATCCAAACACAACCAAATCCCCAGCCCAACGATTCCCCAACCGTCGGCATGATCCGTTCGAGCGCAATGCCTACCTTCGGCGATTCGGCAAGGATCTGTGTAACCGCGAGATTTGCTTCCAGCCTTCTTTGGTCTTCACCGCGCTTTGCTTCTGCCAGTCGCCGCTCTTCAACCACGGTGACGAGAAAGAGGAAGGTCACGGCGTTAAAAGCAATGAAAAGCTGCAACATCATCAGCGATTGGTTCGGATCGCTGGTGACGAATGGGCCTAAGCCGTGCGATGTTCCCCAAATGGCGAACGCCGAGATAACTGCCACCGCGACCGTTACGCCTCTTCGGCCTAATCTGAACGCCGCCCAAAGCAGAAACGGAATCATCAAGAGGCTTAGCGGATAGTAATGCACCGGCGTCGGCGCTTTCTCGCCGAACGTCACGATGGCGCTGACGGATAGAAGCAGAATGAGAAGCGTCGCTTCGAGATATCTGTTCTTCGGCAGCCAATGACCCGTACCCAAACTCCAGGTGAGAATGAGAGGCGCAACCGTCACGGCGCCGGTAAGATCTCCGAGCCACCACGTCATCCAGAGCGAACCGAAATTCGCCAAGGTTGACGCACCGCCCGAATAAAGGCTCAGGTTTCCGAGCGTTGCGCCGATCGCTGTGCAGGCCGCAGCCACGACCACGAACTTGAAAACGTCGCGCGCGCGATCCATGGCGGGGCGAAATCCGATCGCCATAAGTACCCGCGCCGCAACGACTGTTTCGAGCGTGTTTCCGATGGCAATCCCGAAAGCGGTCGCCATCGGTACCGGAGTTAAAAAATTGGTCAGCAGCGCGCCGAGGAAGATTCCCGGCCATACGCGGTAGCCGAGTATCAGGATTGCCGCTAGTGCGATCCCTGTCGGCGGCCAAACCGGGGAAACGTTGGTGTGAACTGAAGCCAACGACAGGCCGAACTTGCCCGCCGCGAAATAGACTGCTGCGAGCAAAACAATCGACAGCACGTACAACACTGGGTTGCTTTTGATGTCAGGAGCAGCTCGACGGAAGAGAAAAGCCGGTTGGGACTCGCCGAAAGATTGTCGGGCTAGACTCATAGTAGTACCACCAAATTGTCTGGATCTTTGCGACGCGTTCTTGGGGGGAACAAGCCTTCGGGGCGGAGTAACTTTACCACAGAAATGCCGAGGAGATCGTGCGTTTTGGCCAGTCCCCGGAGCGAGGTTGTGGCCTCTAATCAATCAACTCGCTGAAAACCAGAATGTATCCGTTCGGATCCTTCACTTCGAACTCCCAATCGCCGTAGGGCTGCTTTCGCAGCGGCAGCACTATTTCGACTTTGTCTTTGATCGACTCGTAGAATTCTTTCACCCCTTCCATTCTGATGTATGCGTCCCATACGCCACCTCGGCGCCGGCTGTAAAGGTCGGGCTTCGCGTAATCCGGCACGTGCTGAAACATTATTTCAACGATGTCGCGGCTGACGATCGCAAAGGCGTATGGCGGTGTCTCGGGAAAGGGATAGGTCGTAAAGCCGAGCTGCTCCTGATACCAGCGAATCGTTTCGCCGACATCGGCGACCGCGAAAGTCGGAGCAGCACTGGAGAGTTTTGGCATTAGTTAGAGACGCGTATTAGCTGCATATACTTAGTACTGGTTCATTTTGCACCTTCTCATTCACATCGCCGCTTTAGCCCGATGTCGGCCGGCGGCCATGCAATGGAAACCGTTTAAACGGTTTCCCCACGCCATCCCCGACCTGATCGCCGCGCTAAAGCGACGGCGAGAATGAGAGACGCTCTTAAACTGAACGAGCACTAAAGATTCATGGTGACGCGACGGATATTACATTACAATGCGCGGCGAAGAAGTAAAAGGCAGGCGTTCGAACCGTTTTTATCGTCATGAAAAAAGACGAATTCATGGAGCTAGCCGATAACCCGAATTTCATCTCGGGCATTCATAACTACTGCGATCGTTGGTGCGAGCGTTGCCAGTTCACTTCGAGATGCGCCGTGTACGCGATCGAACAGGCGGACCCAGACATTGACGATTCTCAAACGCGCGATATTACGAATGAAAAGTTTTGGCGAAAGATGCACGAGATATTCCAGCTTACCGCTGACATGATCTCTGATTGGGCCGCTAAGAACGGCGTTGATCTCGATTCATTGGATTGTGAAGAGGCCGTCGCGGAACACGATCGCGAGGTGGAAGAGGCTAAACGAGACGAACTGTCGCAGGCCGCGCACGCTTACGCTGATTCGGTCGGGGACTGGTTCAAAAACGAATTTATTATAGAAACTTCAATTTACGACGACACCGCCGGCGCTTCAGAATCAGCAGCCGACGACATAACAGTTGCGGACGCCATAGACGTGATTCGCTGGTATCAATTTTTTATCGCAGTGAAAACCTTTCGGGCTATCAGCGGCAGTAATCGCTTTGCCGGCCGGGAGGTCGAAGACGAAGCGCTGTCATTTGACTGTATCAGTAACGAAGCCGGAGATGACGAAGATGTTGACTACGATGCCGTCCTCACGAGAAGCGCGAAAATGGATTCGCACGGCTCAGCGAAAGTAGCGCTGGTTGCCATTGCTCGTTCAACGGCGGCGTGGCGGTCGTTGCAAATCTCGCTCCCTGAAAAATCCGATACAATACAACCGCTCTTAGTTGAATTGGATCAGTTGCGGCGATCGCTGGAGGCGCGATTCCCGCGAGTGCGCGAATTTATTCGGCCGGGTTTCGACGAGCTCATCACCGAATTTGTCAGTTAATTGAAAGATGAAAGGCAATATCCCCATCCCCGAACTCCCATTCGCCGAAGAAGTGTGGTTGATGGTTGCGGTGACCTCTGTGCGCGAGCGTCGCACGCAACAAGGGAAACCGTTTCGCGACGCCAACGCGCGCAATGCGACCGGCAATCTGCTGTTGAAAATCTGGGGCGAAGTGCTGGAAGGCCGCGAGGATCTGCGTCCTGGTTTGTGGGGCGTCACCGGCAAACTCGAATCATTTCAGGATCGAACGCAGTTCGTCGTTTCTGAATACAAGCCGATCACAATTGAACAATATCGCGAGTACGTCGGCTGCGATCCGTTGATGCCGCGCGCCTTCACTCTGGACATCGAGACGCTGGCGCTGCCGGGCTTTCGCGACCGGGTTGGCCCAAAGCTCGAGCGCGATTACCGGCTGGGCTACATGCGCCTGGAACAACAGCAGCGCTATTTGGAAGATATCGCGGCCGAAGAAGAGCGTGTCTATCAACTCGGTTCGCTGAACGCGACTTCGGGGCGAATCCTCTCTATCGCCGTTCACGTCGGGCCGGTACCGGGGATTGAGATCGCCGGGCTAACGTCGAATCAAAGCGAGCACGTGTTCGGCATTGATGCGGATGGCAACCTGCAGGAAGAAGCGGAAGCGTTGAAAGGCTTTCTGCTGCTGATGTCCGACTTTGATCCTGACTGCGATCTCGTTGTGGGTCACAACATCATTAGTTTCGATCTGCCGTTCATCTTTCAGCGATGTCTCGCGAACAATATCCCGGTCAAGCCGTTCATCGACTTAGGCGAGTTCCACGTGCGCGGCGCTTACGACACGATGCGCGCCTGGTGGCTCGGTGATCGACGCAGTCGCGTCGGCCTGGACGATCTTGCCTGGACGTTAGGATTTGAATCGAGCAAGACTGGCGAAGTCGAAGGAAGTAGAGTGTTCGAGCTTTACCAGGCCGGCAAACTCGCCGAGATTCGCGAATACAATTTGAACGACGTGCGCGTGACGCGAAAAGTTTACGAACGCATGGTCGCGTGTTTCGGCGGATAGTACGTGGCAGAAACCCGACCGTCTGTGGGTTCAGCTGACGCCTAACTTGGAATCACCAGGACTGTCAGGTTCTGCATCACAAGCCCGCGGCCGCGACGCTGTTTCACGTTTGCAACACTTCTGCTAAACTGACCTTCCATGACCGATGTAATCCCCGTTCTCATACTTCTCGCCGGTGCGGCACTTGGTGCAGTCATTGCCTGGCTGATCTTCCGCGCAAAAGCGAACAGCGCCTTCGAAGACGGAAAGAATGAAAGCGCGACCCAACTCGCGACGTTTCATGAGCGTCTGGTTTCAAAAGACAACGAGTTACTGAAACTTCAGCAGGCGTTCGAAGGCGAAGTGAGCGAAAGCGGCGGACTGCGCGAACACAACTCTCGTTTGCAGGCTGAACTGGAAGGCGAGCGCCGCGCCGCGCAGGAGCGAACCGAATCGTTCAAGCGCGTCACGGAAGAACTTGCCGAAAAATTCAAGGCGCTTTCGCGAGACGCTTTGAAAGACAACAACCAGGAATTCCTCAACCTCGCGCGCGCCACGCTGGAAAAGTTTCAGGCGACGGCGAAAGGCGATTTGGATCAGCGGCAACAGGCGATCGATCAACTGGTCAAGCCGCTGAAAGAGTCGCTCGAAAAAGTTGACGGGAAGATTGGCGAGATCGAAAAAGCCCGGGCCGGCGCTTACGCCGAGTTGCGCGAACAAGTGCGCGGCTTGGCCACGTCACAGTTGCAGCTTCAGGCGGAAACCGGAAATTTAGTGAAGGCCTTGCGCACTCCCCACATACGTGGCCGCTGGGGCGAGATTCAACTGCGGCGCGTCGTCGAACTTGCCGGCATGGTCCAGTACTGCGACTTCAACGAACAGGCAAACGTCGCGACGGAAGACGGGCGTATTCGACCGGATGTCATTGTGCGTCTGCCGGGAAACAGGTGCATCGTGGTGGACGCAAAGGTTCCGTTCGAAGCGTTCTATGAATCTATCTCAGCCACCGACGATGCGATTCGGATTGAAAGACTAAAGGAGCATGCGCGCCTCGTGCGGACGCACATCGGTCACCTCAGCCGGAAATCATACTGGGAAAGCGTTCAGCCAACGCCGGAGTTTGTCTTGCTCTTCCTGCCCGGCGAAAACTTTTACAGCGCCGCACTCGAACAGGATCCGAAACTGATCGAAGATGGCATCAATCAGCGGGTGATCATCGCCACGCCAACGACACTGATCGCGCTTTTGAAAGCAATCTCATACGGTTGGCAACAGGAGCAGCGGGCCGCCAATGCGGACGAAGTCGGGAAGCTCGGCAAGGAGCTTTACGACCGGCTGCGCACCTTCGTCAACTACTTCGCAGACATCGGCCGCAATCTCGATCGCGCGCTTGAGTCGTACAACAAAGGCGTGGGCTCGCTCGAAGCGCGCGTGATGGTGACTGCGCGCAAGTTCAAAGAACGCGGCGCCATTGCCGGTGAAGAAGTTGAGATTATCGAGTCAGTCGATAAATCAACGCGCGTCCTGACGCTGGACGAGGGCGGACTATTTCCTGAATTGGTTGCGCCCGAAGAGGAAATCCCAGACGAACCCACGCCGTCTCTGCCCTTTTCAAAGAGCGCAACCGGGACAGGATAGTTAACGAGCCCGCTAGCGGGCGGCAGGTAGCCCGCTAGCCCGGGGTTTCGCCAAAATGTCCGAGCCCGTAGGGCGCAGATCGCAGTTACAAGTCTGTCGCCCGCTTCGCGGGCTCAATCTTTGGATGTCACCCGGGCTTACGCCCGGGGCTCTGCCGCCATCTTCGATGGCTCAGGATCTTCAGCGCCTGAAGCTCATTCAGAAATCTGTGAAACTGCGGATAACCTCATGTCGAAAGAAATTTGGTTAGGGCCGGTCCTCGGGACGAATCGCGAACGACTGCTCGCGCGTTGCGCCGAGTACGTCGCGAAAGGCGAAACTGATCGGCTGCTTTACATCGCGGCCTCACATCCGCTGCTGGACCTCGCTACACAGACAGTCTTGGATGGAAAGAACGCTCAAGGAGTTTGGGGCGAGTTTCCGTTTTATCTGTTTCGTGGATTCGTGCGGCGCGTGCTGTCCGGCGCTGTGGCACAGACTTCAGTCTGTGAATTAACCGATGAAACACAGACTGAAGTCTGTGCCACGGTCACACTGGCTCCACGCGTTCCGATCGATCGCGAAGAACTGCCGCTGCGCCACAGCCTGATTTCCCAAATCATCAAGCAACTTGCGGACGCCGACCAACTGCCGGCGATCAAGCGTCTGGCGAATCGTGATGGGTGCGTCAACACAATCGCGACACTGATTGGGGAGCTGCAACGGGCGGGAAAAACGGCAGAGGAGTTCACGGCCATCGTCGAGTCACGAGCCGCCGAGTCTGAAGTCCAAAGTCCAACGTCCAAAGTCCAAAGTCTCGGAAGTCAGGCGGACTTCGACCGCGACGTCGCGCTGATTTACTCGAAATACGAGGAAGCGCTCAAACGTTTCGGGCTCACTGATGCGGACGCCGATCAACTTAGCGCATTACACATCCTGCGCGGAGATGTAGCGCAAGTTGATAATTTGCGTCCGAAGAAAGACGCGCAAGTTAACAACTTACGCTACACGCTTCCCTGGCTCGACAACATCGATCTGCTGGTGCTCGACGGCTTCTTTGATTTCACGCCGGTGCAGGGCGAGATGCTGCGGCTACTCATCCAGCGGATTCCCAACGTGATCGTCAATATCAACTATGACGATCGGAACCCACAAATCTTTCAGACGTTTCAATCGACGATTGAGCAACTGAAGTCGATTGCTGACTTCGAAGTTCTCTCGGCAGGCGACAACGTCGAAATCCGCAGTGGCCTGGCTCCCCTGCGCGAGCGGCTGTTCAATGCGGAGTACGATCGGGGCAGTAGCCCGACGAACCGGGGTCCCCGCACGGGCAGCCCGCGTGGGGTAGTCGCTCGGGAGGCGCCCGCACGCCGGATGCGTGCGTTCCGACTGCGCTCCAACTGTTCGAATGCAGCGATCGCGAAACTGAGCTTCGCTCGATAGCGAAAGAGATGAAGCGGCTGATCGGTGAAGAGAATTACAAGCTTGCCGACATGGCGCTGGTGGTGCGCGAACGTGCCGCGTATGCCGACTTAATCTTGCGCGTGTTCGCGGCAGAATCGGTGCCCTGCAATTTGGAAAGACGCGTGGCGGCCAATGACATTCCCTGTATTCGCGCCACGGCAAAGCTTCTTCAGATCCTGAAAGATCCTGAGCGCGAGCACGTTACGAATCCAAAGGCGAGCGATCTCGCACATCTAATCAAGACTGATTACTTCCGTCTTTCAGACGAGCAGTTGCAGGAATTGACGAAGGTTTTCGACGAGCGTTATGCGACGTTGCTCGACGCTTCCGATCAAGATGAGCGCAATGCGAGCCGTCGTTTTGGGCTGGGCATCGGTCGCTGGGCGCCGGACGTGATCGAAAATGTAATCGCGTACGTCGGCAGCGAACAGCGGGTGCGCGCGTGGCTGGATCGCGCTGCAACGGTTGATTCGCGTTCTGCCGTCACGGGACGCTGCGCGTTCGTTCATCGGCGCGACCGACCCCAACGGAGAAGACGCTGCGGTCACTCTCGAAGTCGAAGCGCCGGCTCCTGATGAACCGGCGCCAAAGGAAAAGACAAAGCGTCCCTCGCCGATCCATCCGGCGGCAATCGCCTGGACGATGCTGGTGATTGAACATCTGCGGGAGACGATTGCGCGAAACTCCAGAGCAGGGTACGACCGATGAGTTGCGACGCGCGTTGATGTCTTTACTGGACGCTTTCGAGTTTGCGGCCGAGGTTCAAGTACCGCTGACGAGACTGCACAGCCCGGCGGACGTGCCGCAGGTCATGTTAAATGTGCGCGGCATGGAAGCTTTGCGTCGCGCGCTCGCCGCGACGGTCCGCAGCTTCGATGTCGCCAACGCAGTGGTGGCGAGAAGCCCGACCGTCAGGGAGGGCGTTGAAATCTCAGATCTCAAATTTGAGATCTCAAAAGGCACCCTCCCCAGCAGTCGGGCTTCTACAACCCCGGTCGGTCGGGCTTCTGACACAGGTCTCTCTGTCAGCATTCATCGATGAACTTGAACGCTGTCTGAAATCCCAGACGCTTTCAATCTCCGCCGGCGATCGTGACGGCTTGCGCGTGCTCGAAGCGACTGATGTTCGCGGCCTGCGCTTTCGCGCCATGTTCATCGCCGGCATGAATGAAGGCAGCTTTCCTTTGCGCGCCTCGCGTGACTGGCTGTATCCGCATGAAGAACGCGAACGACTCAAGAAGCATGGGCTCGTGCTCGAAGACATTTCGACTGAGACGCTTTTGAAAGAAGAGCATTACTTCTATCAATGCGCCTGCCGCGCGACTGAGCGTCTGTACCTGACGCGGCCTTTGGCGGCCGATGACGGCATCGAGACCGTGCCGTCGTACTACATCGAAGAATTGCGCCGCGCGATTGCGCCGGCTGAATTAGAGCGCAAGCAGATTCGCAGTGACATCGACAGCCACGATGTGCAGATCGATTTCGAGCGGCGCAGAGTTAGCGGCGAAGCTCGTTCGGCAAAAAGCCGGACACGGGCAACGCACGCGAACTGACGCAGTCGGGGTTCTCACCGGTCGTGGCTACGGAACTGGTGTCTCGTGCTCGTCAAGAGATGTACCTGTCCGATTCGCTGCTGCGGCGCGTCGCGATCGAAATGCAGCGCAGCGGAGATGCGTTTGGGCCATACGATGGACAGATAACGAATAGCGACTTGCGCGCATTGCTCGGCAATCATTTCGGTCCTGAGTACGTTTACAGCGCCAGCGGGTTGAGTGCATACGGCAACTGCGCGTTCAAGTTCTTTGCCGGCGCGGGTGCTGCGACTCGAGCCGCGCAATGAAGCAGCGCTCGACCTGCCGGCGATCGATGCGGGCAAGCTGCTGCACGACGTGCTGCGCAGATTTTTCGAAAGGCATCGAAAGCAGTATCTGCCTTCGCTTGATCGCGAAGCGTTGCGCGTCGAAATCAACGCCGTCGCCGATGAAGTGTTCAAGGAACACGAGCGCCTGGTTCCGCCGCTAAACGAACGCATTTGGAAAATCGATTGCGAGATTCGCAAGCTGATTCTCGAACAGGTCCTGCTGCATGAGTTGCGCCTGCAACAGCGAACTCAGCCGCGGGGAATGCTTCCCACATATTTCGAGTTGGCATTCGGCCGCGCGTCTCAAGCCAGCGATCCATCTTCGAAATCGGATTACTTGAAGATACACCGCCACGGCGACGCATCATCGGAAGCGGCGTCGATCCAGGGACAAATCGATCGCGTCGATGTGAGCGAATCGGGTCAAAGCATTGTCGCGTACGATTACAAACTGTCGCAGGGCGCGCGGATCGAAGACATGTCCGCGGGCCGTCACCTTCAGATTCCCATTTACCTGGCGGCATTGGAACAATTGTTCGTGCCGGGCTTTGAACTGGCGGGCGGTGGTTACTATCGCTTGCGCGGTCGCGGAAAACGTTTGAATCAGGGGCTGTACCGCCAGATGTTCAGCGATTGCACGGACGTAACCGGACGCGTGATGGTAGACGACGTGCAGTGGCAGCGGATTCGCAATGAAGTTTCAAGACGCGTGTGGCAATTCATCGACGGAATGCGCGCGGGCGACTTTCGCGTCAGGCCTTCGGAAGGGAAGAAGACGTGCAAGTTCTGTGATCATTCGGCGGTTTGCCGCTACGATACGTATCGAATCAACCGGAAGAGGAATTGATTCACTGATCCGTTGGATCATTGAGCCAATGAAGAAATGAATCAATCTGATCAATCCCTGCGCGATCACGTGCTCTACGTCCTTCGCGGTGAAGGCGCGCACATCACATTCGAAGTTTTCGTCGCGAACTTTCCGGCTGGACTCTGCGGCAACCGCGTGTCAGGGCTGCCGTACACGTCGTGGCAGGTGCTCGAGCACATGCGTATCGCGCAATGGGACATTCTCGAGTTTAGCCGCGACTCAAAACATGTCTCGCCGAAATGGCCAGAGGGTTATTGGCCACCACTGGATCAACTTGGGACGGCGGACGCGTGGCAAGAATCTGTCAGCACGTTCCGGAACGATCTGAAGCAGATGGAGAATCTGGTGGCCGACCCTTCAACCGATCTACTCGGCAAAATTCCGCACGGCACGGGTCAGACGATTTTGCGGGAAGCACTGCTCGTCGCCGATCACAACTCGTATCACCTCGGCGCGCTGGTCGTGATGGGACGAATTCTGAGGGCGTAGTTCAGGCTGGCATTCTCCGTCGCTAGCAATGTGGTTCTTCGTCCCGTAGGGGCGCAGCCGGTTTTACTCCTACTGCCCACTGCCTTCTGCTCACTGCCCACTGATTTCAGCGGCCGCCTTCGCCTGATTCTTTTGGGCAATCGCGTAGAGAATGGTTTTGATTTGGAAAGGTGTCAGGTCGGGCCGCGCCTCGAGCAAGAGCGCGATGACGCCGGTAACGTAAGGCGCAGCAAAACTGTTTCCGGTCATTTGTCGTCGTCCACCGCCCGGCCAGGTTGTTTCGACCTGAACGCCCGGGGCCACCAGCTCGATGACTTCGCCGTACTGGAATCCGAAGTTGAGCGGATCTCCACCGGCACGCTTGACCACGGAAACCAGCGATGAGGAAAAAATAGAGGGCGAGCTGAGTTGGGGAAGGTTATTCGCGGCCGCCACGAGCATCACGCGTTCCCGGTACGCCTTGTCCAACAGTTCACGCATCGGCATCCAGAAGTCGCGTTTGGTTGTGCCCAGCGAAAGATTTACGACTTGAAGTTTCTGCTTGATGGCGAAGTCCACGCCCATCAGAAACATTTCGCCAGTGCCGGAACCGGTCGGACCGAGAACTTTGATGCTCGTGATTTCAACGTCGGGCGCGACGCTGCTGATGATGCCGGCGCAAGCAGTTCCGTGACCGGCTTGATCGCCCGAGGTCGATTCCTTGAAAACGATTTGACCGCCTTCATTGACGGCTTGATATGACGCTTTGATTTTGCCGGCGAGCTCCGGATGTTCGGTATCGATGCCACTGTCGACGACGCCAACGCGCACACCGCGACCCGTGCGGCCTTTCCAAAGCGCCTCTGGCTGAATCTGCGACCACAGGTCAATCAGATCGTTATCAACTGTGACAGCAGATTCGGACTGCGCCATGCTTATCTCCTTGCCAGGAACATGTCTAGAAATTGAAATAGCCGGAACCGGATGAACGCTTCTCGGCGAATCGCGCGAGCGTCTCAAGAATGTCGCGAACCATTTCGCGTTCAGCGTCGCCTTGCGAAACTACGTCGCGCAACCTGACGCCCAGCAACAGGAGGTCGCGATGCTCAGGCGCGGCGTCCAAACCCTTAAGCCATTCAGTTTGATCGCTGCTGCCGGCTTCGTCATTACCGGTCTTGATTGAATGCAGGAACATCGCTTCAACCAGCGACGCCATTTCGTACGAATCGACCAGCCGCGCAATCGCGTCGGCAAAGCGCGCCGCATCATCCATTTCTTCCGGCGTGAAGGGCGGATACGGCGGTTCACCGGGCCGGTTCACAAATTCCAGCACGCCAATTGTTTCGTTGCCCGTGCGCAAAGGCGTCGCCAACAGCGTCACCGTTTTGAATCCGACCGCTTCGTCGGCGCCTGACCAGAATGAACCTTCAGAGCTGACGTCGTTGACCGCCATCGGTTGACCGCTCGAGAAGACGAGACCGGCAATGCCTTTGCCCGGCGGAATTCTGATCTTCAACAACGCTTCTTCAAGTTCGCTGACCGCGACGAGAAATCTCAGCCCGCCCTCGCGTCCGTCGCGCACTAAAACCGACGCGTCGGCTGAACCGACTGTCTCTTGCGCAACTTTCAACAAGTCGTCAATGGCCTGACGAATAGGCTTCGACAACGAGTTCGACAAGTCGACTTTGTCGAGCGAGTCACGAATCTTCGCCGCGTTGGCGTCTTCAGGTGTCTCGGGATTTGAATTGTCTGGCATCGTTAGATTCGTCCTGTGAAAAGCGAAGGTCGAATTATACAGACAGAGACGTTTTCTGCAATTGATCGTGGCGATGAGGACTGGTTCTTTTGATGCAGTAGACGCTTTGTTATTTTTTTGAGAAGAGCTCACTTTAAGTCGGCGTAATTAACCAGCTGCGAAGCAGCGGCCATAGCTAAGCCCAGGGCGAGGCTTTGCGAGCCTTGGGTGATGGTAGAAAAATCTGCCGGAGCCGCGGAGCGGCGACCGACATCTCAGCGGACTGTTCGTGTTGGCTCAATTGTTCGATGAATTGACGCTCTCTAGCGCCGCTCCGCGGCTTCCAATGTTGTTGGGCGCGTGACCTAAGGCTCGCAAAGCCTCGCCCTGGGCTTAGCTACGGCCCCTGCTTCGCAGCTGGTTGAAAGAGCGTACGACCCGGTCGCTACCGCTCCCGGTACCGACTTCATCGCGACGGCGCACAGTGCTTTTGACTGTCAATGATCGCGTCAGTAGGATGTGCGATGCTCTTTTAACTTGATCATCCGAACATTCAAATGAATCCAGCTACACCAGCAACACCAGCACACCAGCACCTGATCCATCGATGCCTTCGCATCTTCGACCTGAGGCGACCCAGGCAATCGAAGAAGCGACGCAACTTCAAACCGACGGCGACCACGCATCGGCCATTCAACGCATTGAGCGCACGCTCGCCGACATTCCGGCGGGTTCCGAATTCGAGCAGTTCAAGGATCGCGTAAGTCTGACGATGGCTATTGCTGAGTTTTCAGTCAGCGCCGGCAACTCTGAAGGCGCGGTCGCGAGGCTCGCGCAGGAATTTGGAGTTGCCAAAGAAGCTTTTCAGACGAATCAAAGCGACCGGCACAGAAGATGACAAGCGAACTGCTTTTCGCGGACTTGTTCAACTCAAGGATCTGCACACGCGGCTCAGATTACTGGGACAGCCGGCCCCTGAACTGTCGATGAAAGAGTGGCTGAACACTGATCCATTGACGCTTGCCGACTTGAAAGGCCAGGTCGTTCTGCTCGAATTCTGGGCTACCTGGTGCAAACCCTGCGAACAACTGTTTCCGCGAATCAAAGAGCTGCACGCCCAGCATGCGCAGGACAACCTCCGAGTGCTGGCGCTGACGCGATTTTTCATGGCCTACGGTGGGCCTCCTGAGGCGCAGGCGCAGGAGATGACCCTGGTTCGCGAATTCGCAGAAAAACACAGCCTTGAATTTCCTGTCGGCGTCGCCGAAGACGAAAGCGTTCAGTCGGCTTACGGCGCGACTGCTCTGCCGATGCTCGCGTTAATCGATCGCGCCGGCATCGTTCGCTCGTTCGCTTTTTCTCCTGACGAAGAGAATTTCAAACGCGCGCTTGCCGATTCTCTTGCATAGAGAGGAGTGGCACGGGCGTCCCGCCCGTGAATCACGCGAAGGATGCGCGTGCCACTGCTCGCGGTACTAACTTCACAGGAAATCCGTTTGTAAATCGCGCGGGTTGTTGATAGGATGCCCGCGCTCAAACCGCAGTCTTCAGCTAATAAAGCGTCATACGTCGCTGCCGGAAGACGCCTTTCCAGCGGTTGGGCCGGAAACATATCGGTGGGGCGGCCGTTCCAACGGCCTTTGCGGGAATTGTTTTCCACTTCCGCAAAACTGTACCGGCACTCCGTCTTAGGCGATCGAGAACCGAAAGCGCATCTGCTAAGAAAGTCAGCGTTTGGGATTCTCTCGTTTCGCAGCCAGGCAAACGTGACTTGGCAAAGAAAAGCGACACTGAATCAACAGAGGGGTTTAGTCCCCACATCTTGAAAGGAGAACAGAGAAGTTTATGGCTCTCGTAAGCACTATGCCCGAGAAGGGGCAACAGGCTAAGGTCTATGACATTCCCGATGCCGATCTTGCGAAGTATGAAGCCGTAGAAGGCACCAAGGCGACCTACGACGAAGCGAAGGACAAGATCGCCGGTGGTAAAGAACTCGGCGCGGGCGTGGACCTCGACAAAGCAGATGTGCAGGCCTACAGCGACATCTGCATCTGCTACTTCTGGTGGCGCGGCGTCCTGTATTACAGGTACCAGTACTGCTGGCAAAGCTGTCCGTAACCACGAAGTTAAACTCAAACCGAATGGGAAGTTCGCGCTCACAAGATCCACGCATTATCCGAGTTGCGAACTTCCCGTTTCAATTCAGCAGTTCAGTCCGTTGTTGCAAATCGCAACGCGCTGAAGAATTCGGCGATTCGTTCGCCGCTCAACCACTAACAAGGAGAAAAAAGTTATGGCGTTGGTAACTACCGTCCCGAGTTGGAGGGGAAGAACCGAAAGTTTACGACATTCCTGAAGGCGATCTTTCGAAGTACGAAGCTGTCGAAGCGAAGCAAGAGCCCTACGACCAGGCTAAGGACACGGTCAGCGGCGGCACTCAACTCGCCGGCGGCGTCGAAATCGACAAAGAAGATGTGCAGGCGTACGGCAACATCTGCATTTGCTACTTCTGGTGGCGCGGCGTTCTGTATTATCGCTATCAGTACTGCTGGCAGCACTGCCCGTAAGCCGGCGTTTAGCGCTTCAACTAAACTACGGAAGTTCGTCGATAAGCGTTGCCGCTGTCGCGAACTTCCGTTTGTTTTTCTGAGTGCTGTCGCGGGGCATCGCCTCGACCGTCAGGCAGGACTTCAGTCTGTGGATTCTCATCGGAAGTCACAGCACTGACGGTCTGTGCCACGACACTCGCGATGGATCTCGCTTCTCAGTCATTCCACCGATCTGTATAATCTCGCCGTTTTCGCAATCGCCGACTGAGGAATGAAGTCAGTACCACCTGCGTCAGCGGGTGGCGATAAAGAAGACCGTCCTTAATCCAGCCTCTGACGCGGCTGGTACTGACCTCGTTTCAAATCGGAAAGTACGCTCGAACCAATCTATTCCATTCAATGAACGTCATATAACGATGCCAGAAAAATCTGATCCGAAATTCCCAGCAGGCATGAAGCCTGTTGCAGGTGGCGCTTCACCCGCGCCAGACGAACTTTCCGACGAGCCCTTTCCCGGTCAAATTCCCGGTGGGCCAGTTCCGCCAGGCGCGATCCCGCCAGGTGGCCCAATGCCTCCGGAAGGTATGCCTCCGGAAGGCGGAATGATGAAGGCCGCTTCGTTACCACCCGGGGCCGCAATGCCGAAAGGTGCGCCGATGCCTCCGGGTGGTCCAATGCCGCAAGGTGGAGCGATGCCCCCGGAGGGCCAATGCCGAAAGGTGGGCCGATGCCTCCGCCGGGACCGATGCCGCCGCCGGGTGAAGTTCCCGCTGACGGCGGCATGATGAAACCGGCTTCGTTGCCGGCTGGCGCCTCACTGCCGGAAGGTGGCTCGATGCCGCAAGGCGGCGCGGTGCCAGAGAACATGATGCCGAAGCCCAAGCAGCCAGACGCGCGTCCCTACATCAAGCGATCGCTGAAACTTCCTGACGCACCACAAGAGCGCGGTCATTTGGTCAACCGTCCTGACTTTGATCGGCGCGTTACTTCCGTTTGTCGTCAGCGCTTCGTTCGGTCCGTTACTTGAAATTCTCGGGAACGCTGCCCGAGGCAGCTGGCATGGATCAATGTCTGGGGACTCACCGGCTCGCTCTACAAGCCCTTGCCCCCGCCGGGTGCTGAACTTACGGCCGCACCGCGCAGTTGACGGGCATTCGTGGGTGGCTGGCGACGCCGTTGAGCTTTAGTACGATCTTCATCATCTGGGCTGTCGCGACGATCGGCTCGGCCGCTCTGCGCTTCGTGCAGATGTGGATGACGTCGAACCTCGAACAGAAAATCGTCGCCGAGATCCAGGGCAAGGTTTACGACCATCTCCAGACACTTTCCCTGGACTTTTTCACCGGCGGCAAGACGGGCGGCTTGATGCAGCGCGTCTTGAACGAATCACAGAACGTCCAGAAGCTGATCACGCAAGTCCTGTTGACGCCGATCCTCGACGTGTTTGTTCTGATTGTGGCGCTGCTTTACCTGTTCGGGATGAGTTGGCAGATGACTCTCGTGTCGTTTGCGCTCGGGCCGGTGGCGTTCTGGCTGTTCCGCGTCACGATGAACAAGTTGCAGAGTTCCGCGAACCACATGATGGAAGTGTCGCGCGACCTGAACTCTGAGTTGAACGAATCGCTGACCGGCATGGCCGACATTCAGATCTTCAATGCGCAGCAAAAGCGCAGCGGTCGATTCGCGACCCTGGCTCACGAGACAGCGAATCAAACCGCGAAGCTGTTCATGTGGATGCACCTGAGCAACAGCAACTCGCTGATTTATGTTGCCCTCAGTACCGCGCTCGTGCTGCTGGTCGGTATTCAGTACGGACCGACGATTCGGGTTAGGGCTCGGCGCCTTAGTCACTTTCACGCTGTTCATTCCCAATATGTTCGCGCCCGTGCAGCGCGTCATCACTTCCTACAGCACGTACAAGTCGCTGGTGCCCGGCATCGTCGCGACTTACGAACTGCTGGATACCAAGCCGACCGTGGTGGAAAAACCAAATGCGCGGAAGCTTGGCGATATTCATGGCGACATCAAATTCGAAAACGTTGTCTTTGGCTATACGCCCTTCAAGAAAATCCTGGACGGCGTCAGCTTCGAGATTCGCGAAGGCGAGATCGTCGCGTTTGTCGGCGCGATTGGTTGTGGCAAGTCCACGATCATGAATCTGCTGCTCCGCTTTCTCGAACAGGACGCGGGCAAGATCACGATTGGCGGCGAGGACATCACCGAGGTCACGCTTGCTTCGCTGCGCGAGCAGGTTTCAAAACTGTCGCAGTTTCCGTTCTTCCTGAAAGACACGTATTCGCGAGAACGTACGGCTCGGCCGCGTCGAGCGCCACCGATGCCGAGGTCGAAGCAGGCGTGCCGTCTGGCGCAACATCCACGACACGATCGTCAATGAAATTCCCGGTGGCTACGATTGCACCGTCGGTGATCAAGTGCCGTCGGGCGGCCAGAAACGTCTGATTGCGTTCGCGCGTTGCCTGATTCGGCAGCCGGAAGTGCTTCTGCTGGATGAGCCGACTGAAAATCTAAACGAAACAAATCGGATTGAGATGGCGCGGTTTATTCATAACTACGCGAAGGGCGAGAACAAGCGCACGTGCATCATCATTTCAGTCACGACATGAATTTCGTCCAGCTGGTTGCCGATCGCATCATCGTGATCGACAAGGGCCAGGCCGTTCAGAGCGGCACGCATGCAGAGTTGCTGCAACAGGAAGGCATTTACAAGACGCTCTACGAGCTGAAGAACATCAATCCCGATCTGCTGCGCACGCGCGAAGGCGGCGCGCGCGGCCGCAGGTGAGCCGGATGAACTGCCACCGGATTCGCCCCGGCTTAATCCAGGGAAAGAGTAAAAAGGTAAAAGGAAAAAGGTAATCGCGGTTGAGGATCGAGTTCCGCGTTCGTCACGCACCCCTTTCTTCACGCCGAAGGCGTTCGCAAACTTCAGCCCAGGGTTGCGCGAACCGGGGTCCCCACGCGGGCATCCCGCGTGGGGTGTCGTAGCGCTACCCTGGGAGCACGGCAACGAAACATGTTTCAACCCTGAAAGGGTTGAATAGGTGAACACTGGTGGATGGATCGTTGGGATATCCAACACCTTCAGCGTTGGATCATTTGTCTTGCGCTCAAACCCAGGGTGTTACCCTGGGATCACGGCAACAAGACATGCTTCGAACCCTGAAAGGGTTGAATAGGCGGACACAAGTCGTGGATGGAACGTCGGGACAATCCAACACCTTCAGCGTTGGACAATTCGGCTTGTGCTTAAACCCAGGGTGTTACCCTGGGCTGGAGTTATCGAACGCCGTTGGCGTTTCTGCTCCGGGTGCCGACCAATTCGGTAATCCAAATTCCATATCGTCAGTCACCAATTATTTGATTCGCCGTTAGAAAGGCTGCGGAATTTCAACATCCATGCCTATCGCCGTTAATCGTTTCAACTTGATCACAGCTTCGCTGCGGTTTTTTAGCATCCGTAATGATCTGACTGTGCGGCATTTATTTTGCAGTATCAGGGGTGAGAACACACTTCTCGCGGCGTTTCAAGGCCGCGCGAGGAGTACAAAGAGTACAAGGGAACAAGGAGAGAGAGCATGAAGAAACTATTAGCAATCACTTTGACGTTGGCCTCATTTGTGGTGATGGGATTTAGCGAGCAGGCGTCGGCGGCAACTCGTTCCGTGACATTCGAGACGGCCTCGGCCGCGCCGCAGTGGCAAAATCGCAATTGGCGTAACCGGAGAAATCGCAGCCGCGTGCGTACCTATCGCACATCGCGCGTCGTGCGTTATGGATACCGGACGTACCGCGAGACCTATCTGGTTAGAGCACTACCGAACGGCCGCACTCAGACGACTCTGATCAGTCGCGTGCGCATTGCGTAATCCAAATCACCACCATCAACACTGAAGCCGGCGAGTCCATCCCCAGGGACTTGCCGGCTGTTTTTTGAAGGAGTTGCCGAGCGTTTGTTTTAATCACGAATTCGGTTTGGCCCACTCTTTTAGAATCCCCCCTACAATCCACGAGGCTACCCAGGGCGTTGCCCTGGGCTGGAATTTGCAAACGCCTTTCGGCGTTCGGGAAAGGCAGAGCCTTTCCGTTAGGTGCTGCGGCAGAGCCGCAAGGATGACGTCGTTGGTCTTTACCACTGTTCCTGTCTGCGTAATCTGTGTAATCTGCGGATAGTCCTCGTCGTCCTGCTCACTGCTCACTGCTCACTGCCCACTGCTCACCGCCAACTGCTCAGTGCCCACTGCCAACTGCTCACTGCTTACTGCTCACTGTTACAATGCGACGCATGATTACGCGTTTTCCAACCATTGCCATTCTCGTTGTCGTAATCGCGCAAACAACCTTTGCTCAGGATTGGACCCAATGGCGCGGACCCTCACGCGACGGCGTCGTGCCCGCTGCGAATACGCCTGCGTCCTGGCCGGCATCGCTGCGTCGCGCCTGGCGCGTAGAGATCGGCGAAGGTTATTCCTCGCCCGTGGTTTCGCACGGCAAAGTTTTCCTGCACGCGCGCCGCGATCCCGAAGAAGTCGTCGTCGCGATTAATCTCGCCGACGGCAAAATTCTCTGGCAGCAAGAGTACTCGGCAGACTTCAAGAAGAACCAGTACGCCGTGAAGATGGCGAAAGGGCCAAACGCGACTCCGCTCTTAATCGGCAATCGTCTCTTCACGCTCGGCGTGACCGGCATCCTCAACGCGTGGGACACAGCGACGGGCAAGCAGCTCTGGACGAAAGACTTTTCCGGGACTATCGATACCTCGAAAATGTTTTGCGGCACGGCCGCATCCCCGCTTGCTTCAGGCGGGCGCGTGGTCGTCCAAACCGGCAGCGACATTCACGGCGGGCAAATCGTCGCGCTGGATCCGGCGAACGGAAAGATCGCGTGGGAATGGAAAGGACCAGGACCCGGCTACGCTTCGCCGGTGATCATTGAGATCGCGGGCAAGCAACAAATTGTGACGATGACGAATGGTTCCATCGTCGGCCTTGATGCAAAGACGGGAGCCGAACTTTGGACGGCGCCTTTTCCTGACGAATGGCACGAGAACATTGTGACTCCCGTCTGGACCGGAACGCACCTGATCGTTTCGGGCACGCGTCAGGGCACGCACGCGTTTTCCCTGAGTCAGACTGCCGGCAAATGGCAAGCGACTGAGGTTTGGAAGAATGCCGACGTAGCGATGTACATGAGCTCGCCGGTTTACGGCGATGGTTTGATTTACGGCATGTCGTCGAAGAAGAAAGGACAGTTCTTCGCGCTCGATGTAAAGACCGGCGCTGTCCGCTGGGCCACGGAAGGCCGTGAAGGCGATCACGCCTCAGTGCTTTTGACGCCGCGTCATGTTGTTTTTCTGACGAACGGTGCGGACTTGATAGTGGCGCCACGCGCCGCTGACAAGTTCACCGTCGAGAAGCGTTACGACGTCGCCGATGCCGAAACCTGGGCTGTCCCAGTGCTGCTCGGCTCAGATGTTTTAGTCCGCGACGCCACCGGCCTGATGCTCCTGACGGCGGGGACGTGAGGGGGCAGTGAGCAGTGGGCAGTGAGCAGTGGGCAGACGGCGAGAACGGCAGGAGGCGGACGGCAGACGCAAGGTCAGGGGTAAGCGAGCGATGGCGAGCGACACCGCTGGGATAGATGCGAAAGTCGTTGCCAAACCTTGAAAGGGTCGAATACGTGAATTTCTTGCCAATCAACGTCTCGGACAACGGCCGCAGCGTCGAACTGTCAACACCTTCAGCGTTGAATTTAGAGGTGGCGGGCCTGATATCGCGAGCGGCGTTACCCTGGGCATGACGTTCATCGAACAAAGACCGTTGGAAGCGTTTCTGCCCACTGCGCTCTACTAAGCCTTCTGCCAGAATTCACGCTCATCACGTCGATCACTCATCACTCAAAACTGATCAACCCATCACTGCCTTCGATCTAATTCACGATTTACAATATCACGATTAACCACTCGTTTGCCCACCGCCCACTGAACCCATCAACTCGGTAACTCATCACTCATTACTAAATCTGACCTGGCATTTACTCATAATCCTCAATCACTCAATTCTTAACTCCTCACTCATTACTGCTTCACTGCCCATCGCCCACTGCTATCTGCGCCTCCTCTGCACTATATGAGAGCCTGGCCCGGCCGGCTCTCAGCGTAAACGCTTTAGAACAACCCTATTCATCTTTGCCAATCCGGCGGCATACCGCTTGTTGTTGTTCTCATCGAGGAGACAATTAGAGGATGAAAACAATCAACTACAACGGAAGAGTGGGAAGAGCTGTCTTAGCTTTCTCTTTAATGTTTGGATTCGGAATCATGATGAGCGTGACGGCTCAGGCGCAGGGCCGCAATAACGGTCAATGGCAGCGCCGTGATCGCGATCGGGACCAGATTCGCGCGCGCCGGGAAGCCCTGCGCCAGCGTGAAGCCCAGATTATTGCCCAGCGCAGAGCCCAGCGACAGGCCCAGCGCAACGATCGCTACAATCGTAACGGCCTATAACAACGGCACGTACAACAACGGTACCTATAACAACGGCACCTACAACAACGGCTACTATACAACAACGGTACCTACAACAATGGTGGCTACAACAATGGCGGCTACAACAACCAGAATCAGATTGAGCTAAACCAGGGATACCAAGCAGGGCATAAACACTGGCTCCAGTGATGCGCAACGTCGGCAGAGCTACAGTCCGCAGCGTTCACGCCATTACAAGAATGCGAACTCACAGGCTTTTCGAGAAGGTTTCGTGCGGGGCTATGACGCAGGCTTTCGCCAGTATGCTGGTTACAACAACGGTGGCTACGACAACAATGGTGGCTACAACCGAACGGGCAATACCGGTGTGGGCATCGGTGACATCCTGGGCGTAATCCTTGGCCGGCCCTGAGAGCTACCAAAGCAACCAACACCTCCCCACCTGAAGGTGCCGCGATTAAACGTCGCGGCATTTCTTTTTGTTTGGCGCTGACCCCACTGCTTAGTGATTTGGATGGAGCTTTCCTGAACGAAAGCGTTAGAATATCCCGAGGTTTACTGATGGATATCAAAGACGTAGTAAATGTGGACCCTGAGCGGATGAGCGGCGCACCGTGTTTCACGGGAACGCGTGTGCCTATCGCACACTTGTTCGAATACCTTGAGAGTGGCGAGACACTTGATGAGTTTCTCGACCAGTTTCCAACCGTATCTCGCGAACAGGCGCTTGCGGCGCTCGAACTATCTAAAGAATCATTATTGAATCAGTATGAAGTTGCTGCTTGATGAGTGCGTGACGCGGCGACTCAAGCGCGACTTGCTCGGTCACGAAGCAAAGACCGTTGCCGAAGCTGGTTTTCGAGGACTGAAGAACGGCGCTCTATTAAGCGCAGCTTCGGCAGACTTTGACGTATTGATCACCGTCGATCGCAATCTCCCTTTTCAGCAAAATGTGGCCAGGCTCGAAATCGCAGTTATAATCTCAATATCCCACGGAACCACTTATCCTGATCTGAAACCGCTGGTTCCCGAACTGCTCGCTTCACTCGATTCGGTTAAACGCGGAGAAGTTTGGAAGGTTGAAGGGACAAAAGAGACCTAGCCCCAGACTGCTCGGACTTTTTCATCCTTCATCCTTCCGCCCTCATCCTTGTTTTTCAGCTCACTGCTCACTGCTCACCGCCCTCGGCGTTTTGTCCCCTGCCTCCTGCCGTCTGCTTACTGACCTTCCGATCTCTGATCTCTTCGCTGGAACAATTCCCGCCCTTCGGTATCTAACCACCCAAAGCTCCAAAAAAGTCTTCCCGGAGGTCTATTCAAATATGAAATCCTTTTTCTCTGCGGTGCTGTTAGCATTGGCTCTGTCCACATCGGCATTGGCCCAAACGCCGAACCCGCAAGTGAACCAAAAAACGTCGACCGAAGAAGAGATCCTCAGGACTGAGCGCGAACAGAGAGATGCCTATCTGAAACGCGACATAAAAACTACCGAGCGTCTAGTGGCTGACGAATTTGTCATGAACACTCCGTCAGGGCGCGGCAACAAAGGTACTCTCCTTTATTTCTTGGGTGAGGAACCTGCCGACCCGACACTCACTCTGACCGCAGAGGACGTCCGGGTAAAGGTCAACGGCGACACCGCCATCGTGGTCGGCAAGCGCGTGGAAAAAAGGCAAAACCCCGGCAACAAGGCCTGGGGCACCGCCTACGCGCGTTACACCCGCACCTACATAAAGCGATGCGCGAAGGGTCCCGCCCCGAATGAGGCTATAGACAGCACAAAATCCGCGGCGTTATGTCAGTGGCAACTACTGTCAGAGCATCTGGACACGATTCCGGGCGAGCGTACGGCGATCAAGGTTGATCCGGTGATTTACGATGACTATGTCGGAAAGTATGACAGCGCGATCATGACGTTCAGCGTCGTCCGTGAAGGCGATCGGCTGCGGGCGATACCCGACGACAAGCGAAGAGCTCCCATGGAGATATTTCCTGAGTCCGAGTCACAGTTTTTCCTGAAGGGCACCAATGCGCAGATAACTTTCATGAGAAACCGGCAGGGCCAGGTAACTCACGCCATCGTGCGCCTCAACAACGCCGACTTCCAGGCAAAGCGTATCAGCTAACTGGGTGCCTTCTGCCTTTTCTTCGTCTGTGTAGTCGGCGTAATCTGTGGATAGTCCTCCTATTGTTTGTCGTTGCTGGGCAAACGAGATAGAGTGCCGCGCGAATCTTTGTTCAGTGCGAGTCGCGGACGAGTTTCATTCTCCAGGTTAGGCCAGCGTGTGAAGACTTCATAATTTGAAAGATGAAAGGAAACTACAATGCCCGCTAGAATTCCCCCCGCAGACGTTCGGAACCTGCAGCAGATCGAAGCGGTGGTTGCCGGACCCGACGGCGCGAACCGCATCTTTATGGTAACCGGACAGTTTGAGGTTGTCTTATCCGCTAACAGCTCGCAGCAGGACGAAACCTTCACCCTGCTGGTCGGCCCAGTCTTCACAAGGCAACAGTTCTTACGGGCAATCTGCACGGCATCGCTAGCGAAAACAAGTCTGCGAGTACAGCGACCTCCGTTTGATTTCTCGTGGGAAGTCACCGCCACCGACGCCGATCAGGATGACGAGTCCGGCCAGGTTGAATTGAGAATTGACGTTTCGGTGTTGTTGAGCGGCGTTAATAACCAGGCAACTATTACTGGCATAGCCTTTCACGTGACGATTCTTGCGGCTATGCCGGAGTAAGATTTTTTAACGCGACAGGGTCAGTAGCGATCCCTGATCTCTGACCTCCTCCCATTGAGCAACTGACCGCTCACTGCTCACCGCTCACTGCTCACTGCTTTCATTTGACACGCTCGTTATTAATCGCATAAAAGCTGTTGCGTCTTAACACTGCAATTCAGGAGTTCACCAACATGAGAAGAATCCTTTTGGCGACCTTGGTAATCGTGGCGTGCACCGCCGTCACTTACAGTCAAACCTCGGCCACGCGCAAAGCCATCGAAGCAAATGCCAAGTCTTTCGTCGAAGCTTTTAATAAAGGCGACGCTGCCGCGGTCGCGCAATTTTACGCGGCCGACGCACAGCTCTTGCCGCCGAACGACAAGATTGTCGAAGGCCGCGCGAATATTCAGGCGTTCTGGCAGGGCGCGATTGGCGCAGGTCTCAAACTGACTTCGCTAACGGCGACGACGATAACGCCTGCGGGTAATCTGCTCGTCGAGACCGGCAAGTACGTCAGCACCATTCCGGCCGGAGGCGCTACGATTACTGACGAAGGGAAGTACGTCGTCGTGTGGCGTCGCGAAGGGCGCAACTGGAAGATGATTCGCGACATCTTCAACTCAGACAAACCCGCGCAATAAGCAGTGCGTATTCTCCCTCTCCCCTTGAGAGAGGGTCGGGGTGAGGGAGCGGAGCTTTAGCGGGCGGGCTCTTTTTAATAGCCCAGCGCTTCAGCGCTGGGTATGGAGTGAGCAGTAAACAGAAGTCAGAACCACCTGCGGTGCGGGCGGTCTGCTGCCTTCTCCCCGCGTCTCCCTATCCCCGTGTCCCCGCGTCAGTCGCTTCCGCCTCCCGCCGTCTGCTGTCTGCGCTCTGACTTCTGATCTCTGACCTCTGACATCTGACCTCTGTCTTATCTGCTCATCACTCATTACTCATCACCGGCTTGTCCGCCCACCGCTCACTGCTCGCTGCTCACTGTTTTAACCGATTCCAGACTCCTGTCTCTTGTAACATCCTTTTACTTTGGTCTCCCTGTGGCAAAATGTGCCCCGTACATCTGACTCTCAGAGTTTCGGAGTTGCCCTTGCCCCACAAAGCAAAGAACGTCAGCAGCGACAGTCTGGCACTTCAGAAGATTTCACCACTCATCCATCAAGTTCGTGGCGAGCGCGTGATTCTTGATTCGGATCTGGCGCGGATTTATGGCGTGGCAGTTAAGGCACTGAATCAGGCCGTAAGAAGAAATGCCGAACGATTCCCTGAGGATTTCGCATTCCGCCTGACTCATGAGGAGTTCGATGACTTGAGATCACAAATTGTGATCTCAAATTCGAGGTCGCAAATTGCGACCGGTTCTTTAAGGTCACAAACTGTGACCTTAAAGCGAGGTCAACACCGGAAGTACTTACCTAATGTCTTCAGCGAACATGGCGCGATCATGGCCGCGAACGTGCTCAGCAGCAAACAAGCCGTCGAAATGAGCGTCTTCGTTGTACGTGCGTTCGTGAAGCTGCGCGAGACGTTAGCAACGCACCAGGAGCTGGCCGAGAAGCTAACTGAGTTGGAGCGCAAGGTCGGAACTCACGGCCGGGCGATTGTTTCAATTCTGACGACGCTTCGAAGGATGACCGAACCTGCGACCCAGAAGGCGCGGGCGATTGGCTTTCGCGCGAAGCGTGGTGGCGACAAGGATTCTGGCTTGAAGCTGCGCTCGCAACATGCGCGCAAGAAATGACCGATTACCGAGTAAGAATGCCATCGACTGACTACTGACTACTGACTACTGACTACTGACTACTGACCTCTGTCTTCCTCCTCCCGCCTTCTGATCCCTGACTCTTCATTCCGCAATTCGAATTTCGCAATCCGCAATTTTTTAAGCTGCCGTCTGCCGTCTGCCTCCCGCCGTCTTCTGCTTTCTCCCCGCGTCAGTCGCTCACTGCCCACTGCTCACAGCTCACCGCTCACTGATGAGCGTCCCTTTGCCCTTTCCCCTTTGCAGCTTTAATATTGCGCCGTTCATCCCAACTGCGCCTCAATATGAAACAAGTCGTAATCGAAAACCCTATTATCAACTCCCCGTTCGAGGAGCCTAATCGTCATTTCGAGTTCTCTGATGAAGGCATCACTAACCGAATAATCGAAGCGCGTCGTTCGAGCTCTTATTTCATTCCGATAGCTAAAACAAAGAAGAAAGGCAAGCAGTTAATCCTCGACACCGAATGGACTCAGGATCGAGTTGAACAGAACAAGTTCGTTAACGATGTCCGAGAACGTTTGGCGCTTTGGCGAAAGAGCGGTCGTATAGGAATCACCGCAACCACTCGCAGACTCTTGGATTTTTGGAGCGATCCAACGCGAGAGCGAAAGCTCTTTTTCTGTCAAATCGAAGCTTTGGAGACGCTTATCTATGTAAGTGAAGTAGCAAGCAAACACGGCGACGCCTGGATCGCAAATCATCTTCGAACGGCAAATGATTCGTCCAATCCCGGAATGCCTCGCATCGCTTCAAAGATGGCAACGGGTTCGGGCAAGACCGTAGTCATGGCGATGATCATTGCTTGGCAAGCGCTCAACAAGATGGCGACCCATCAAGACGCACGCTTCACTGATACGTTCTTGATAATCAGTCCGGGTATTACGATTCGAGACCGTTTGCGAGTCCTGCTTCCGAACGATCCGGATACCTACTACAGAAAAATGGCTTTGGTGACCGCCGAGGAACTTGAGCAACTTCAGCAATGCAAGATCGTCATAACAAATTTCCACGCGCTCCAATTGCGCGAAACAATCAAGGCCCCGAAGGTGACCAAAGCAATTCTCTCAAATGGCGCAACTGGCACCTTCACCGAAACGCCGGATCAAATGGTGCGCCGGGTATGCCGGCACTGGGAAACAAGAAGAACATCGTTGTCTTGAATGACGAAGCCCATCACTGTTATCGCCGCAGACCAGAAACAGACGACGAGAAACTAAAAGGTGATGATCGGCGCGAAGCTGAGAAACGAAATGCCGAGGCGCGTGTTTGGATATCGGGTGTTGAGGCCGTCAAGTCAAAGATCGGAGTGAAGGCAATTTATGATCTTTCCGCGACGCCCTTCTTCCTGAGAGGCTCAGGTTGGCCTGAAGGGACGCTCTTTCCTTGGGTCGTTTCTGATTTCTCACTAATCGACGCAATTGAATCCGGCGTCGTCAAAGTTCCGCGCGTCCCCGTTGCCGACGACTCAATGGTTGGGGAGCAACCTACGTATCGCGATCTTTGGATTCGTATTCGCGACCAACTACCTCGAAAAGGGGCGCGGGACCGAGGCGGTAGCCGGTGAACCAAAACTGCCCGTCGAGCTACAGGGCGCACTCCATAGTCTTTACAGCAACTATCAAAAGTATTACGCGAAGTGGGAAGAGAATGCAGAAGCGCGGGCTAAGGGCGTTACTCCTCCGGTTTTCATCGTCGTCTGCAACAACACGAATGTTTCGAAGGTTGTTTATGACTATATTGCCGGTTGGGAAAAACCGATCGCTGAAAAAACTCTTGTTCAGGCCGGGGCTCTTCCAATTTTCCGAAATGACGACGGTCAAGGCGGTTGGCTGCAACGACCGAATACGATCTTGGTGGACAGCGAGCAACTAGAATCGGGCGAAGCGATGAGCGATGAATTCAAGAAAGTAGCGGCTCGGGAAATTGAAGAGTTTAAGAGTGAGTATCGAGCTCGCTTCCCCGGACGCGACACGGACAGTCTCACTGACGAGGACTTATTGCGCGAAGTCATGAATACGGTCGGCAAACAAGGCCGGCTCGGCGAACACGTTAAATGCGTAGTTAGCGTTTCGATGCTGACGGAAGGTTGGGATGCGAACACGGTCACCCACATCCTCGGCGTTCGTGCGTTTGGTACTCAGTTGCTTTGTGAACAAGTCGTCGGCCGGGGATTGCGCCGTCGCAGTTACGCGACACAGAGTCAAACTCTCGCGGTGAACGGTCACTCAGTGACTTTTGACGCGTTCCCTCCGGAATACGCAGAAGTCTACGGCGTTCCATTCTCATTCATCCCAACGAGTGGCAGCACAACCGATCCGCCACCGGGTCCGGTGCCAACCCGCGTTCGCGCTTTAGAAGATCGAATCGAATGCGAGATTACTTTTCCCAGAGTCGCTGGCTATCGCTATGACATTCCGGGAGAGACGCTAACGGCGACCTTCTCGGAACAATCGAAGCTGATAATATCAACTGCCGATATTCCGACGCGTGTTGACCTTGATCCGATTGTCGGTGAGAAGAGCGTTCATACACTCGACGACCTGAAGCAGCGACGCGAGAACGAAGTAACATTTGTACTGGCAAAGCGAACGCTGGAAAAGTACTTCCGAGACGATGAAGGGAATGACCGTCCGTGGCTTTTCCCGCAGTTGTTGAAGATTTCCAAGGATTGGAAAACCCAGTGCCTGACGCTAAAGGACAACACCTTTCCACAACTGCTCTTGTTGGCGGAGTTCAGTCATGATGCTGCTGATCGAATTTACAAAGCTATCGTCAGCGCTCAGACCGGCGCACCGACGCTCAAGCCCATTCTTCAGCCTTACGATGTAATCGGCTCAACTCGATACGTAGACTTCGATACGATCAGGCCGACTTTCGCCACGCACGCTGATAAATGCCATGTTTCGCACGTCGTTGCTCACACAGAGTCATGGGAACAGAAGATGGCCGAGAGTTTGGAAGAAATGAAGGAAGTCGTCCGTTATGTAAAGAACGAGCGCCTTTACTTTACGATTCCGTACACAATCAATGGCGAAGAGCATAAGTACACGCCTGACTTCATCGCCGTTATTGATGATGGCCAAGGCTCAGAGAATCTATTAAATGTAATCATCGAGGTTTCAGGAGAACCGAAGAAAGACAAAGCCGCAAAGGTCAGCACGGCTAAGACTCTTTGGGTTCCCTCGGTTAACAATCACGGCGGCTTCGGGCGCTGGCAATTTGTTGAAATACAAGATCCCTGGGATGCAAAGAATCTTATCCGGAAAGAGCTTGGATTGGAGCAGGCCTCATGAGCAAACCTCGCGCGACGAAGCCCGCAGCGAAGAAAAAGCGCACTGAAGTCGATTCAATCAAGCACAAGGATCGGCGCGCCAACATTCCCACGGAAGAATTGCGCGACTTCGTTGCCGAAGACGAAGCCCAACCAAAGCAGATGCTGTACCCTCGAGACCCATCACTTGATCCGCAACTAGTTTGGAAAGGGAAAGATGAACAGGACCGAAATGATCTCTCGGTTCCGATAGTCCCAATTTATATTCAGGAAAAGATCCACCCTCAAGCTTTGATCGAGGACTTTCGCGCGCAAGCAACGGTGAAGGAGCAGGCGGGTGCTGCCGAACAAACTGGATTTCAATCGAATCTTTTTGGCGATTTCAACGGGCTCGAAGAGGACTTTGCGCGCAAAGTTGACTTCTACAGTCACGAGACTGAAAGCCAGCCGCACTGGTCGAATCGGATGATCCTTGGCGACTCGTTGATGGTAATGACGAGTTTGGCTGAAAAGGAGGGTCTGCGCGGCAAAGTTCAAATGATCTATTTCGATCCGCCGTACGGAATCAAGTTTGGATCCAACTGGCAGGTTTCAACGCGAAAAAGAGATGTAAGAGACAAGGCGGAAGATGCGACCCGCCAGCCTGAACAAGTCCGTGCCTTCCGAGATACTTGGAAACTCGGAATTCATTCATATTTGGCGTACCTTCGCGATCGTCTGATAGTCGCACGCGAGCTCCTTACCGAAACGGGCAGCATCTTCCTTCAAATCGGCGATGAAAATGTTCACGTCGTACGGTCCGTTTTGGACGAAGTCTTTGGTAGTGAAAATTTCATAGCCACGATCAGCTACACAAAAACTTCGGGACAAACGTCGAAGTACCTTTCTGTAACTACCGACTATATACATTGGTATTCGAAGAACTACGACGCGGTAAAGTATCGACCTATTTACGCCGAAAAGAAGTTGGGCGAAGAGGGAAGCAGTATGTATCAGTACTTAGAGGAGGCAGATGGTTCTCGGAGGAGATTGTCAGGTGACGAATTTAAGAAAACACAAACGCTACCCGAGAACTCACGACCGTTTCGTCTTGGAGATGTGACCTCACAAAGACTTGGCAGGCCTTCTGGCGAGGGTACCGCGATGTACTTTCCGGTAAACCTCGGAAAGAAGGCCTATCTTCCTCCTGGCACACGAGGTTGGTCGACGACAAGGGATGGCATGTCACGGCTGATCGCCGCCGGTCGAATTATTGCTCAAGGGGACCGGCTTGCCTTCATCCGGTATCTCGACGACTTCGCGGCCTTTGAATTGGACAATAACTGGACAGACACCGCTGGAAGCTCTGATCGGATTTACGTGGTTCAAACCAACATTAACGTTGTCTCTAGATGGCACTCCTAACAACAGATCCAGGCGACTTACTGCTCGATCCGACATGTGGAAGCGGAACCACGGCATTTGCAGCGGAGCAGTGGGGGCGACGTTGGATTACTTGCGATACCAGCCGAGTGTCCGTCGCATTAGCACGCACGCGACTGATGGCTGCCCGATTTCCTTACTATGTGCTCGCTGATTCGCCCGAAGGAATAAAGAAAGAAGCGGAACTAACCGGAAGAATTCCGTCGGAACATAAGACCGATAGCGACATCAAGAAAGGTTTCATCTATAAGCGAGTCCCGCATGTCACTCTTAAATCAATCGCCAACAATCCGGACATCAAAGAAGGGATGACGCGGGAAGAAATTGATGCGGCAATCGCTCGCCATGCCGATACCGAATTCCTTTACGACCAGCCTTACGAAGACAACAAACGCATTCGAGTCACCGGGCCATTCACAGTAGAGAGTCTCTCACCCCATCGTGTACTGGCTGCCGACGAAAACATCGATGGCACAGTCTCTGAGCAGGAAGCGCAACGCCAGCAAGACTTCGCTTCAATGATTCTCGACAACTTAAAAAAGGCCGGCGTCCAAAATACTCGAAAGCAAGAACGTCTCGTTTTTGACGCCATCGAGCCGTTTGCCGGCCAATGGATAAATGCGATCGGTACGTTCACTGACAGTGACAGCAAGGTTAAGCGGGCGGCGATTTCCCTTGGGCCAGAGCATGGCACCGTTGGGCCTCAACAAGTTAAGGAGGCGGCCAAGGAAGCCGTGCAGGGGATTGGCTTCGAGTTGTTGGTCGTTTGTGGTTTCGCGTTCGATCCACACGTGGCTGAGGAAGCGAAACGGTACGGCAAGCTCACCGTTCTCCCGACACGAATGAACCCCGATCTCGCAATGGGCGACGAGCTGTTAAAGAAAACAGGAGCAGGAAATCTATTCATGGTTTTCGGAGAGCCTGACGTCGATATTCGTGATTCGGAAGACGGGAAGATTACCGTCGAAATCAAGGGCCTCGACATCTACGATCCAACAACCGGAGAAATCCGCTCCTCTTCAACGGACGATCTCGCCTGCTGGTTTATCGACACAAACTACAACGGCGAAAGCTTCTTCGTTCGTCATGCTTATTTTCTTGGTGTCGACGAACCCTACGAGAAACTAAAGCGCGCCCTTCGCGCTGAAGTTGACGAGTCCGCCTGGTCAACACTCTATTCGACCGTAAGTCGCCCATTCGCACCACCGTCCACGGGAAAGATCGCAATCAAGGTAATCAATCACTATGGCGACGAAGTGTTAAAGGTATTTGATTTGGGCTAGTAGATTTCTATGGCTGATTTTCTCGTGTACTGGAAGTATTTCTGGCGGGAAACTCGCGACGATCCGAACAATGTCGGCGAGGATTGGAGTACAGCCCGAGAATCCGTTTTCAAACAAATCAAACCAGGTGATCGAATATGGGTTGTGGTAACAGGCGGCAGTCGTCGTCCCGCTCAATGGCGGTTGCTTCAACGAATCGTTGCACGCCGCAAAGGAACGAATTGGGACGCCGACTGGCCTTATGAAGTCCTTGGTGATCCGCAAGGTAATCAACGGTTCGATGTTCTCTCCCAATCTGATTTTGCCCCCCTACTTCGAAGGCTCGAATTCGCAAGCGGGAATAGAATTCGATTTCGAGGCACCAAGATTGGAAAGACCCTTCAATCACCACGCAAACTCTCTGGGGCAGACGGGGACCTTCTTTTAGGTTATTCGCGGAACCTTACGCTTACCAACGTCGCAATTACAAAGCAAAGTCTGGATCAGCCACGTAGGAGCCTACTGAAGCTGGTTGAATACGTTTTCGAACACCGAGACGGACTTATTGAGGGTATCACTTACCAAACACTGGCAACGTGGATTGAGCGAACAAACAAGCATGGCGTAGGTCATGCTCACGGAATGGGCGATGTCCTCGGAAAAATGGGACACCTCTTACAGGGAATCGAGGACGAATGGGGTGAACCTGTGCCGCATATTCAGAGCTTGGTCGTTCAGAAGACTGGCTCGGATAAGGGCTTGCCCGATGAAGGTATAAGAGAGTTCTGGCCTGACTACCCAAAGATGTCTCGCGCGGAGAAGCGAAACCGTGTCAGTGTCGAGCATAAACGAATAGTTGATTTCGGCAGCCGTTGGAATGACGTGTTAGACAAGCTGGGACTACCCGAAGTTACCGAAGAACAATTGCCACGGCGTTTCCCGTATGGACGCGGCGGTGAATCGATCGAGCACAAAGCGTTCAAGCAATACATTCATGACCATCCTGAACTTGTGGGTGCTGGGAGTAATTTCCAGCGATTTCAAGAATATTCATTACCTTCTAACGATACGATTGATGTCTTATTCAAGTCCCGCGACGGGTGCATTGCGGTAGAGGTGAAATCATCCCGATCTGATCTTTTCCCCGACGATTATGTGCGAGGTTTATATCAATCCATAAAGTATGGGGCTTTATTAAGAGCGATGGCTCAAGCCGGTAGCTACTCGATTCCTTCAGAGATTAAGTCGTTATTAGTACTTGAATCATCTCTTCCTGATCAATTTCGAGGGTTAGCTCGGATATTAGGAGTGATTGTAATTGAGAACGCACGGGCAGCGAAACCGATTAAATGAATCCCGGAATCTTCCTGATTAACGACAAAGACGAGCTCGTTGAGATGAACGAGCAGGGATATAACTCTGAGAAGTTGTTGCAGGACTGGCTGGCGAAGTATCCGGATTTGCTAGTGGGTAATCAGATAGATTCGCAGACGCCGCGAAGGTGGCTCTTTATCGAAGGCGAATGCTCTGTGCCTTCGGAAGAAGGCGGTGCCGGGCGCTGGGCTATCGATCATCTATTCCTCGATCAGGACGCCATTCCCACCATCGTTGAAGTGAAGCGAAGTGTCGACACGCGTATTCGCCGCGAGGTCGTTGGGCAAATGCTGGATTATGCGGCCAATGCCGCGGCTCATTGGCCTGCCGCATACATGCGCGAGAGATTCGCCGCGAATTGCGAGCGCGGAAATGTCGATCCGGACGAGAGGCTGAAAGATTTCCTGGGAGATGAAATCGATCCCGAGTCCTTTTGGGAAAACGCGGATCGAAACTTGAAAGCACGCAAGCTTCGCCTCCTCTTTGTCGCTGATGTGATACCGCCTGAGTTGCAACGCATTGTCGAGTTCTTAAACGATCAGATGGATCAGACTGAAGTACTCGCGATTGAAATCAAGCAGTTTGTCAGCGAGGGAGGTCTCGCAGTCTTGTGCCAAGAGTCATTGGACAAACTGCGAAAGCACAACAGGCGAAAGCGTCTGGCCCTCGCGTTGAAAGGCAATGGGACGAAGCGTCGGTGCTGCAGTTAATAGAAGAGAAGCGAGGGCAGGCCGAAGCCGAAGTTGCGAGACAACTAATCCAATGGTCTAAAGAGCACGCCTCGCATTTGAATTGGGGCAAGGGCGCGAACGATGGTTCGTTTTCGCCTGTGTTTGATTTCAAGGCCGATTACTTCTTCATTCCTTTCATTGTATACACCTACGGCAAGGCGGAAATCATGTTCCGGCGCATGAAGATAAGGCATCCGCCTTTCGACGCGGACGAGAAGCGGCTTGAATTGCTTCAGCGGCTGAATCAGATACCGAACGTCTCCCTGCCGGAAGACGGGATTGCTCGCCGGCCGAGCGTCCCGCTTTCAGCTTTGACTAATCACGAGGGGCTCGCCCAGTTTCTGAGAATTATCGAGTGGACTGTGGACGAAGTCAGAGGTAGTCAGTCTCTCTGACGCGCTCCGCAAAGT
The DNA here is from genome assembly GCA_963846495.1 of Thermoanaerobaculia bacterium. Lineage (GTDB taxonomy): Bacteria > Acidobacteriota > Thermoanaerobaculia > Multivoradales > JAIOJS01 > DASYQD01. The sequence goes on from CAWJWP010000017.1 coordinate 499,125, forward strand.
TTCGCATCATGGGAGACGTGGCCGACAATATTCGACGAAGCTGCGAAGCAGCGGTTTGTAGTTAAGCCCAAGGCGAGGCTCTGCGAGGCCTTGGGTTACCAGTGAAAAAATTTGCGGGAGCCACGGAGCGGCGACGAATAGCCACTCCATGAGAGTGAGATGTCGCCCGCTTCGCGGGCTCCGCTGATCTAAAATGGGCTTGGTTTCCCAAGGCTCGCAGAGCCTCGCCTTGGGCTTAGCTAAGACCGCTGCTTCGCAGCTCGACGAGTTTGTTCGCTCGCGCGCCCTCGCTTTTGGGCAAAGCCAATGTGATGGCTAAAACCCGCCAAACCATCCGCGCGGTCCTTCCCACCTATCAAAAAGATCGTCAGAAATGGCGTAAGCAGATTCTTCTTAGTGTTCGTCGGATCAAAGAGGAGAAGGGAATTGAATACGAGCCCGAACAGTTGTTTGCAGTTGAAGTGATCCTCTACATGGATCGTGGGAAACGGCATGACATTCACGATGTAGATAACCGTCTCAAAGACATTCTCGATGCGCTGCAAGGAAGATTTCGAGGGTCTATTGGCAAGAAGCTCCGGCTGATCGAAAACGATAATAAGATTTGCAAAGCCACAATCGAGAAACGTCCGACGCCCAAGATCTTCAAGAACAAGAAAGAGAATGCGGCGGGAGAATCGTCATTCGACCGTATAAACGCAGTAAGCAGTAAGCAGTAAGCAGTAAGCAGTAAGCAGAAGGCAGGAGGCGGAAGCCGACGACAGGAAGGCAGTTTGAGTGACGAAAAGGGCTTGCCTTGGTATAGTGAAATTCGAATGAACGCAGACGAACTAAAAGGCATTGTGCAATCTAACCCGGACATCATGGGAGGGACGCCGTTTTTGCAGGTACGCGCGTTCCATTGCAGAATCTGGTTGACTTCCTTGAGGGTGGCGAATCCGTTGATGACTTCCTCGAAGCCTTTCCGACGGTAAAGCGCGACCAGGCGATTGCGGTTATTGAAGCAGGCAGACTAAAGATCCTCGAAACCGTATAAACCTCCCACAAATGCGCGACGCGTGATGGCGTAAAATGCAATGCAATTCGAAAGGAGTCGTCGGAGATGAGCGCCACTATCAGAGAATCAATTGAACGGGCGGCGGTCGAACTCAAATTGTCGGGCGCGGAGGCGGTGTACATTTTTGGTTCCGCAGCAAGGGGCACGATGCGCGATGACTCAGATATCGACTTTGCCGTTTCCGGTTTACCGCCCGACAAATTCTTTACGGCCTTCAGTCTTGCAAGCGGCCTATTTGATAGACCCATCCACCTGATTGATTTGGATGAAGTAACTCCTTTTACGCGCTACCTCAAAGAAGAAGGCGAACTTCAGCATGTCGGATAAACTCCGCAAGCAGATCGAAGTAGAACGCCAGCAGCTCAGACGTTTGATCGAGGTGCATCAACCTTTGATAAAGGAATGCGCCTCTCGACAACCCACCGACATAGAATTGTCCGCACTCGCGTTCTTCCTGGAAACCTTTTATTCCGGTATCGAGAACATCTTCAAGCGCATCGCGGTTGAACTCGACGGAGGTTTGCCCCAAGGCGATGCGTGGCATCGGAAGCTTCTCGACGTCGTAGCGGGTAAAGAGCGGGCGACCAGGCGGTTATTTCATCTGAACTGAGAGTTGCTCTAGATCAATATCTGTCATTTCGGCACGTCTCGCGCTATTCGTACTCGTTTCACTTGCAGTGGGCTAAGATGGCGGCACTCGTCTCCGATTCAGAAGGAACGATGCAAAGAGTTGAACAGGAACTCAACCAATTCCTGAATGCTCTGCTCTAACGCCAACTGCGAAGTACAAACTGCGCAGGAGGTTTTGAATCCCCCCTCAAACTCGGAAGAAGAAACCACTCAGTCATAAAACGAGTGAATCGTAAATTGTAAATGGTGAATAGATTTAAAGTAGTCATGAGTGATGAGTAATAAGTGTTGTTGAGACATGCGGCAGAGGTTAATTCAAATTAGTGGGCTGGCGGTCACCGCGGTTTACGCGGGCGTGATCATCTGGCTGTATGCGACGGAGCCGCGCAGCTTCAAGGAAGTCGCAACCGGCGCTCAGGTTGCGGCCGGCACTTACCAGGTAGACCAGGAAAAGTTTAATGCCGCGCTCACGCTCTTTCGGCGCGAGCAATTTCGCGCCGCGCGTGACGAGTGGCAGCGCGCTGACTCGGCCCAAAGTGATCCAAAGACACAGTTTTACATCGCCTACTCCTTCTATCGTGAAGGTTGGGGGCGCGTTTACTACGATCAGGATTTGTTCAAGCAAGGTCTTGAAGCAGTCAATCGGGCCATTGCGTTCTCGCCGGCGCCGCTCACCGTTGACGGATGAGAATCTGCAGATGCGTACAGCCGCAGAGTTAAAGGCGGAGTTGGAACAAGGGACGGAGCGCACCTGGGGAGACGTGAATCCGCTGAAGGTTCTGAGGAACGAGAAAGTGATCTTGGCCCCTTTGGAGTGCGGTGCCTCGGCAGCCGCTTTGGCCCGATCAGCTGAACGATGTCGTTCGGAGGACATGATTAGTGATAAATGATGAAACCGCCAGCAACAGATCGAGCAAACCAGGCACTCATTTTTGGAGTGCGGTGCCTCGGCACCGCTTTGGCCCCGATCAGCTGAACGATGTGCGTTCGGAGGACATGATTAGTGATAAATGATGACAACCGCCAACAAGCAGATCGAGAAACCAGGCACTCGATTTGGAGTGCGGTGCCTTGGCAGGCTTTGACACCAGTTCAGCTTAACGATGTTCGTTCAGAGGTAGCGATGGTCAATAAGTGATGCGTAGCGAGATCCGCTCAGCGATCACGCGTCGAGAAATCAGGCGCTCGTAAGCTATTGGGCTTTGCCGCTTATTTTCCTGACGGTGGCGCTGTTGGGCGGCTTGCGTGTCAGCGCCGACGATCACGCGTTTATCTTTTTTCCGCCGCCGCTGATTACACTCGTTCTGGCCGTCCTCCTGATGCTGCTGTTTGTACGCGGTGGCTTGATTGAGTTGCGTTCGTGGATAGCCGCGCGATAATCCACCACTCCGGAATGTAAGCCACATCTGGCTTCTGCTGACTCTCTTTTTCGCGTCGGCGCAGGCGTTCAATTCGGTGTCTGCCGGAACGTGGTTTATTACATTGGCTCTTCTCATTCTTTTTTCTTTGGACGCTTTGGAACAACCAGTTTTCATCTTTCGATGCGCGGCGTCTGTTACGCAGCCTGGTAGTGCTTTTTGGAACCGCATTCGTCCTCAAGCACATGCTGCTGGCCAGTCTTTATGCGCCGGACGGAGGTTGGCTCAAGCGGCTGGCCGGAGCGCTGGCGCAGGGAGTTTCTCTCGGCACGCTCGATGCGCCAATGTTTGCACCAGCTACTGGCTATATTTCTTTCTTCACGCTGGGGCTTTATATTGCGGGGCTGATGCTCTCCAGTACAGTGATGAGTGATGAGTGATGAGTGACGCGAAGTGAGCGGTGGGCAGTGGGCAGTGAGCAGAAAGCAGAAAGCAAAAGGCGGAAGGCAGAAGGCGAACGAAACAAAGTTTCGAGTTTCGAGTTAAGCCCAAAGACCAAAGACCAAAGACCAAAGTCCAAAGACCAAAGTCCAAAGTCCAAAGTCCAAAGTCCAAAGTCCAAAGTCCAAAGTCCAAAGTCCAAAGTCCAAAGTCCAAAGTCCAAAGACCAAAGACCAAAGACCAAAGTCCAAAGTCCAAAGTCCAAAGTCCAAAGTCCAAAGTCCAAAGTCCAAAGTCCAAAGTCCAAAGTCCAAAGTCCAAATCATGAAATCATTTCTTTCATTTGCATTGTGCGTAGCGTTCTCAGCTTCCGGCTGCTCGCAGTCCGGTAACACGTCGAAAAATGCGACGCTGAATACGCGAGTCTCAGATTCCGGAACCGCGGACTCAACTCCCAAACCACAAGTCTCAAGTGCGCACTCTGAAGCACTCCAAAATCAAATCAAAGAAATCGCGGCAGAGGCAAAGGGTAAGGTCGGCGTCGACGTGCTGAAGACGGCGGTGGAAACACGGCGAGACCTGTGACGTGTCGCTTAATCCGCATGAGCATTTTCCCATGCACAGCGTCTATAAGCTGCCGATTAGCATGGCGGTGATGAAGCACGTCGATGCGGGAAAGATAAAGCTCACGGACAAAATAACTATCAGCAAGGATGATCTGGTCGGACGCGTGGCCCACTCGCCGATGCGCCTCCGACACCCGAACGGGGCCACATTGACAGTCGAAGAGCTTCTTCGCTTTGCGATCTCTGAAAGCGATGGCGCGGCGTCGGATGCTTTGATGAAGCTCGCCGGTGGGCCGGGTGCGGTGCAGGCTTATCTGACTGAGCTGTCCATCAAAGACATGATCGTGCTCGACACTGAGGTGACTCTTACTCAGAACACGACGGCGCGGTATCGCAACTGGGCCACGCCGGAGGCGTCGGTCGCGCTGCTGCGCGCGCTGCACGAACGGCGCGGGATTGTCGGAATCATCCCAGGGCCTGCTGTTGAAGTTCATGACGGAATCGAAGCCGGGGCAGAAGCGCTTGAAGGGATTACTGCCGGCGGGCACGGCGGTCGCGCACAAGACGGGGACTTCGGGCACGGACAAAGGAGTGACCGCGGCGACGAACGATATCGGCATCATTACTCTGCCAAATGGAAAACGCGTGGCGATTGCCGTCTTCGTTTCAGACTCGCCGGCGGATGAAGCGACGCGCGAAGGCGTGATCGCGAAGATCGCAAAAGCAGTGTACGAGGCACTGAGCAGTAGGCAGTGAGCAAAAGGCAGACGGCAGACGGCAGACGGCAGGAAGCAGTGAGCAGTGAGCAGAAGGCAGAAGGCACTCGCCAGCCAAGAGACCTCAATCTGCCGACTTCAATTCCTTAGCCAGAAAATACAGCGTGTGTCCTTCGCTGATCCGCGGCAGCTCGCCGAAGATTCGATAACCTAGACCTTCATAGAAAGGTAGCGCCTGAAAGCTGGTCGTCTCGAGATAGACCAGCGGGTGCGCGTGTGCGGCCGCGTAGTCCTCAATTGCCGTCATCAATTTCGAACCGTAACCGCTGCCGCGGTGTGGCTCATCAACCCAGAGCGCGTCAATGTGCATCGAGCGTCCCCACAAAGTTCCCTGTACGCCTGCGATAATCCGCCGCTCCGAATCACGAAGATAGAGAGCCGCCGGCCGCGGCCACTCATTGCCGTTTGATCGCGATTGAATAAGCGCACGCCGTCGACCAGCGTCTGGAAGTCTTCGGGTCGCGGACTCTCATCCAGTTCTACGTTCATAGGGTTTAGTTTCAAGTTTCAGGTTTCAAGTTTCAAGGGCGGAAGCAGACTTGTGCTTTCTGGGGTGCGCTCTTCTATGCCTTCTTTCGGAAAGAGCAATCACTAGTAAATGGCTCCGTCCTGCGAGAGGCCCAGATAGCGCCTGGTGTTAGCGAACTTCCGTCCCAGTTTTCTTGGCTTGTCTCGGGTCTTGCCCATCAGGAGTCTCCTCTCCGTGATGATGTGAGGCGTCGAGTAGAGAAATGTCCGCCTTAGCATGGCGTTTTTTATAAGTGAGTTACCGCACAGACCGCTGAAATCTCCCGGTGATATAAGCCTCTCGTTCCTCACGTTTCAAGCCCTAAGACCTCTAAGGAGACTCACGCTATGAAAAACAGAAGAATCAAAATCTTGTTGGCTGTAATGTCTCTGTTAACCATTGCTGCCTTTGCGGCGCTTCCATCCAGTTCCAAAATAGCGCCTCCGGTTGTTCAAGAGTCGGTGAGCAATCCCCTGACACTGGGAAATCCGAGCGGCGCTACCGTTAGCACAAGCAACAAAGACAATTTCTTGATGGTCAAAGATCAATATGCGCTGTCGTTCAATAACTCTCGTGGTGGCCCGAATTGGGTTAGCTGGCACCTTCAAGCCACGGACATCGGAGACCAAGATCGGGCTCCAACCTTTAGCCCTGATACAACTTTGCCCGCCGGATTCAAACGGGTAGTTACATCAGACTATACAAACTCCGGTTTTGATCGTGGCCATGTTTGCAATTCGAAAGATCGAACTGACACGCGCGAGAATAACGATGCAACGTTCTTGTTGACTAACATACTCCCTCAGGGCCCTGGTAATAATCAGGGTCCGTGGGTGCGGCTTGAAAACTTCGAACGACAATTGGCACAGCAAGGTAACGAACTTTACATCGTGGCCGGTGCGTTCGGTAAAGGCGGCACCGGGGAGGTAAAGGTCAAGGGGAGGAAGACGAAAAAGTTGGTAAATGCGACTACGATTGCCGGGGGCAAGATCACGGTTCCCAAGACGTTCTGGAAGGTAATGGTAATCCTAAAGCAAGGCTCAAACGACCTCAGCCGGATAGATGCGAGCACCCGCGTGATAGCCGTCTGTATGCCGAACAAAACCCAAATTAGATCCGATGATTGGCATACATTTATTACAACAACAAAGAACGTCGAAACGGCCACCGGACATGATCTGCTTTCCGAATTGCCATCCGGAATTCAAAGCGTACTCGCGGCGAAGCGCGACGCGACCGCTGTCGGCCTGGCAAGTAAGAATCCTTGTCAGTGAGCAGTCAGCAGAAGGCAGAAGGCAGTAGGCAAAAAGCAGAAGGCAGTAGGCAAAAGGCAGTAGGCAGACGGCAGGAGGCAGATGGCAGAACCCAGAAAAACTGAATACCGAAACGCATCCTGAATCCGCCTTCGGCCTGGGCCCGCTACCGCAGGCGGTTCTGACTGCTTCCTGCCTTTTGCTTTCTGCCTTCTGCGTTTAGCGCCAGTCTCCCAGCACTACGAACGGAGCCCAGAAGTACGGATGCGCGAAGCGCGGATCACGCATAACGGCGAGTTGAGCACGCCGCAGACTTTCCGCTTTTGATTGTCCCGCCACGAGTTCTCTGTAGAAAACCTGCATCGTCTCTTTTGTCGAAACGTCGTTGACACTCCACAGCGATGCAATCACGGTCGGCGCGCCCGCTTTCGCAAATGCGCGCGAGAGGCTGCTGTAAACGGCGCTGGGATCGAATCCGCCAAGATTCGTTTCGCACGCCGAAAGCGTTACCAGCCGCGTCCCATCGAACGAAAGTTTAAAGTTGTCTTCCACGAGATCTTTCACCGACAACCGCCCTGGGTCGCCGGCCAGCAACAGATGACTTTCTTTCGGTTCCATACTGTTGATGAATCCGTGCGTCGCGAAATGCACGTAAGACGTGCCCGCGGTCGATCGCGCGACCAACGCCATAGTTGCGTCTTTGCCGGTGACGACGTTGGCGTTCACAAACATTTTGCCCAGCGTCGAGACCTCTTCGCTCGCCGCCGGCAAACTCCCGTCCGGATTTCCGAGCGCCAATAATGGCCGAGTGCTCTGACTACTATTCGTTTTCACCGCCGACACCACGGTGTTCAGCAAATCCGCTGACGCGAGATACGCAATCCGTTTTTGTTCGATTAGAAAACTGAGTGAGCCATCCGGGTTTGCCCGCCCCAGCGCGTGCATCGGCAGGTAATAAAGTTCTGCCGCGGGAACGAAGATCAGCGTTTCGGATTGATCCACTTCGGCTTGGGCGGGCTTAATCAACGCGTCGTAGAGCTTGAGCGTTGCGTCCTTGATCGGCGCGACGAGTGTTTTGAAGTCAGCTTGACCGTCATCCTTCCAGAGTTGGCCGCGCGCTGAACGCTCAAGGACGCCCGGCTCGCTCGCACTGTCCAAAGCTTCGCGATACTGAATGACGAGCCGCGCCAAATCCGCGCGCTTGATTGGCACAGTGCGAACCGCCGGCTCGGCATCGCGCGTCACCACAAAGATGTACAGGTCGTTGTCAGTCGGAAAGTATTCCAGCAGCAGCGTCTTTTCAGGCAAACTCTTGCGCACTTTCACCAAGTCAGTTGGATTGACGGCCACCAGACTGGCGTACGACGGATTCGCGCGCTTGATGCTTTCCACTGCGCCGAGATAATTCGTCTGCGCTTGGTTAAGTTTAGCGCGCGCGGCGGCAATCTTCGCCTGATCGCGGTTTGCTTCGGGCTTGGCAAGTTCGGTGGCGAGCTCGCGTTCCGCTACTCGCAGCGCCTCGGTTCGTTCACTCACACGATCGAGCAGTGCACTCACCGCCGGATCTTTCGCCTGGATGTTTGCGCCCGCGAGCGCATCAACCAAAGCCTTCGATTTAGACCGCTCGAGATAACTGAGCGCTTCCGCTGCGCGACCCTTCTTGATGAGAAGCTTTATCAGGTGATCATAGAGATCCCGGTTGCCTCGGCTGGCG